>CAVSCF010000010.1:0-101188 GCA_963726405.1 uncultured beta proteobacterium
CGCTCTTCTCGGCGTCGATGATCTTCTGCATCTCGGCCAGCTGCTCCCGGCCGAAGCCCTTTTCCGCCAGCCCCTCCAGCAGCTTCTTCCGCGTGTCCGGCGCGCTCCAGAGCGCGCGCAGCTCGTCCTCGTCCTTGAAGAACTCCGGCAGCTTGCCGAACAGCATCTCCATGAACTGCTGCGCCGACATGGGCGTGCCGTCGGGATGCCAGAAGGTCGTCGCCATCATGTGCTGGATGGTGCGCTCCTTGCCGTCGGCCAGCTTCACCTTGACCTTCTGCTTGCGCACGGCGTGCCGTGCTCGCAGGCTCCTTCGGGCATCGCACGGCGCTGCCGCACTCGGACGGCTCGTGGCGGCTTCGCACGGCGTGCCGCCGGCACCTTGCGGTCTCCGGCTCGATCGGCTCGCCGTCCCACTCCGGATCGCTGAAGTGGTGGTGCGCCTTCACGAAGTCGTAGATCGTGAAGTAGTCCTTGCCGTCGAAGAGCCGCGTGCCGCGCCCGATGATCTGCTTGAACTCGATCATCGAGTTGATCGGCCGCATCAGCACGATGTTGCGGATGTTGCGGGCGTCCACGCCGGTCGAGAGCTTCTGCGAGTGGTCAGGATCGTCGGGATGGTCTTCTCGTTGTCCTGGAAGTCCCGCAGGTGCTGCTCGCCGAGCGCGCCGTCGTTGGCCGTGACCCGCTGGCAGTAGTTCGGGTCGGTGCTCGTCTTCATCTGGTTGATGAGGTCGCGCACGGCCAGCGCATGATCCTGCGTGGCGCAGAACACCAGCGTCTTCTCGCTCTGGTCGATCTGCTCCATGAAGATCTTCACCCGGTTCTTCTCGCGCTCCTTGATCTCGATGATCTTGTTGAAGTCGGCTTCCGTCGTAGCGCTTGCCGGCCTCGATCTCGCCTTCGACCACGTGTCGTCGGGCGTATAGACGTACTCGTCGAGCGTCGTGGCAATCTGCTTCACCTTGAACGGCGTCAGGAAGCCGTCGTTGATGCCTTCCTTGAGCGAGTAGATGTAGACCGGCTCGCCGAAGTAGGCGTAGGTGTCCACGTTGTCCTTGCGCTTGGGCGTGGCGGTGAGGCCGAGCTGCACGGCCGGGGCGAAGTAATCGAGGATGCCGCGCCAGTTGCTCTCGTCGTTCGCGCCGCCGCGATGGCACTCGTCGATGACGATGAAGTCGAAGAAGTCCGGCGGATACTCGCCGAAGTAGGGCGACGGCTTGCCATCCTTCGGCGGGCCGCTCATGAAGGTCTGGAAGATGGTGAAGAAGAGGCTGCCGTTCTTCGGCACCTTGCCCTTCTTGCGGATGTCCTCCGGCGCGATGCGCACCAGCGCATCCTCGGGGAAGGCGGAGAAGGCGTTGTAGGCCTGGTCGGCCAGAATGTTGCGGTCGGCCAGGAACAGGATGCGCGGGCGGCGCGTCGGCTCGCCGGCTCAGGTTCCAGCGGCTGTGGAACAGCTTCCACGCGATCTGGAAGGCGATGAACGTCTTGCCCGTGCCGGTGGCCAGCGTGAGCAGGATGCGCTGCCGTCCGTCGGCGATGGCCTCCAGCACCCGCTCGATGGCGATGTCCTGGTAGTAGCGGCCGGGATACGAGCCGCCCTTGTCCTCGAACGGCACGGCGGCGAAGCGGTCGCGCCAGGCGTTCTGCTTCGGCAAAGGTCAGGTTCCAGAGTTCGTCCGGCGTCGGGTAGCGCGGCAACCTCGCCTTCCTGCCCGGTCTCCATGTCGATGCCGTAGATGCCCTGCCCGTTGGTGGCATAGGTGAAGCGGACCGCCAGCTTGCCCGCGTAGTCCTTGGCCTGGCCCACGCCTTCGGTCAGCGGCTTGTCCCACGCCTTGGCCTCGACCACCGCCAGCTTGGTGTTGCGGTACTCCAGCACGTAGTCGGCCGTCAGCGGCTTGCCGCGCCTGCCGTGGCCTTCGATGCGGCCCGGCGTGATCGGATACTCGCGCCGGATGCGGCTGCCCTCGACCACGCCCCAGCCCGCCGCTTTCAAGCGCGGGGTCGATGTGTTCGGCTCGGGTTTCGGCTTCGTTCATGGGCGGTCCTACAGTTCGCCGGTGAAGGCTTGGTGCAGCAGCGACTTCTTCAACGCCTCGAGCGCGGCGAGCTTCCCGCCCACAGAGACTCGCGAGGTGTTCAGTCTCGGCCATGGCCTTCCTGAGGGCTCGAGCACCAACAGCGTGTTGCTCAAGTCGGCGCTGGCAATGGAATCGTGATCTCTTTGATCTTCCCAAGGCTGAGATTCTTTTGACGAACACCTCGTCGCTCAAGAAGGAGCCTTGGCTTAATGGCATTGATCGCGTGGAGAACAAACTCGACGTCAATTGCGTTGTTTGGCTTTACGCCGGCAATAGCCTGATTGAACGACCCGTTATGATCAAGAATGGACATCTTTAGCGCTGCCGTGTCATACATACCGATCAGCAGCGATCCCTTTGGAAACAGCTTTGCATTTGAGTTGTTAAGCCCGGCTTCGGTGATAGTCCTTTCCGGATCTGTCGTGTAATTTGGTTTGACTCCCCTGACGTAATACCACTGGATGTTGCCACCCCAGAAATCTTTTCGCGGCACAGAGGGTGTCCCGCCGCTCTGTACTTCCGCAATGGTCGGCGGATTCAACTGGTCGATGCAACACACTGACTGCCGTGTAGGCAGAAGGAGTGTTGCAGATGAAGCGCCGGACACGAACGTATTACACGGACGCCCAGAAGGCATTGATGTGGGAGCGCTGGAAGGAAGGCTGGACGCTCCACCAGATTGCGCAGCTGTTCACCGACCCCAAACTCGGTGCGGGGGATCCTGTCGAGGACGGGTGGCATCCGGCCGCCATTACGCAGACGGTGCCCTAGGTCGCTCACGCTGGCCGAGAGAGAAGAGATCTCGCGCGGCCGGCGGAAGGCCGGTCGACCCGTTCGGTTGCGTTGCGACTTGGGTGAGCGCCATCGACGGTGAGTCGCGAGATCAAGCGCAATGGCGGTTCATCGGGCTATCGGGCCACCGAAGCAGACGATGCTGCCTGGGACCGTGCGCTTCGCCCCAAGCGCTGCAAGGTGGTCGAGAACAGCGACCTGGCGCGCATCGTGACCGACAAGCTTCGGCTGCTGTGGTCGCCGGAACAAATCGCCGGATGGCTCAAGCATACTTATCCGGGCGACGAGAGCCGGCACGTGTCACACGAGACCATTTATCGCAGCCTCTTCATTCAGACACGAGGTGCGCTGAAGAAGGAGCTGCTGGAGTACTTGAGACGCACGCGCGGCATGCGTCGGTCTCGGCATCACACGCAGAAGACGGACAACCACGGGCAGATCCTGGGCACCGTATCGATCAGCGAGCGGCCGGCCTCCGCCGAGGATCGCGCAGTGCCTGTTACTGGGAGGGAGACCTGCTGTTCGGCAGCAACAACAGCCAGATCGCCACGCTGGTCGAGCGCCAGACGCGGTACCTGATGCTCGTGAAGGTGGGCGCCAAGGACACGGAGACGGTCGTCACCGCGCTGATCAAGAATGCCCGCAAGCTGCCTCAGGAACTCTACAAATCACTGACGTGGGATCGAGGCAAGGAGACGGCCGACCACAAGCGATTCACGCTTGCGACCGACGTCCAGGTCTACTTCTGTGACCCACAGAGTCCTTGGCAGCGCGGCAGCAACGAGAACAACGACCGGCCTGCTAAGGCAGTACCTGCCTAAAGGCATCGACATCTCGGGCTACTCGGAAGCCAAACTCAACGCGGTGGCGCGGCAATTGAACCAACGGCCGAGCATGACTCTTGGCTACGAGACACCAGCTTACGATGTTCAGCCAAACCGTTGCGTCGACCGGTTGAAGTCCACCTCCCTAACGACTTCTTTACCCACCCCTTGCCGCGCTGGGTAAAGACGGATTGGAGGTGGCTTTCAAAGATGGCACGGGTGTTTTGGAGGTTCTTTTCGGCGTTGGCTTTGGCGGTGGCGATGCCGTCAAACGCTTCGTCGAGGATGCCGACGATCCGCTGCTGTTCGGAGAGCGGGGGATGGAATTCGAAATACGCCACCATCCCTTTTCGATAACTGTCTGCGCCGCCCCGACTGAACCGTGAGCGAAGACGTTCACCAAATCTCATGAAGTAGTAGAGGTAGAACTGATCTAGCTTCAAAGGGTGCGGCCGTATCGCTGCGACTGGCGCCCGACGGCCGCGTCACCCAAGTTGATCTTCCGCAGGTATGCTCGGACTCGGACAACAACAAGTCAGTTCACGCTGCCATTCTTCGTGGGATGTGGTCCATTCACAATTACTGGTCGAACTACGCCGAACTCGATGCCTTTCACGAATGGGAGTCCCCCGTCCGTCAAAGTTGCGTGTCCCTATGGACGGGGCTTGCCCCATGACCAAATCGAGCAATCCCGCCAAGCGCCGTGTTGCTCGCAGCCTTTCTTCATAGCAGCGCCTTGATGTTCCCCAGTACCTCCGCGCTCTCGGCGTCCAGCGCGGCGATTTCGTCCATGATCTCCTGCGGGCTGCGGTGCGCGACGTCCTCGCCGCCGTTGGGGTTCTTCACCGAGAGGTCGAAGGTCGCCGGGTCGATGGTCTTGGCGTCCACGCTCCAGCTCTTCGGCGAGTCGGCGAAGGTCTTCTGTAGCTTCACGAACTCGGCGAGGTCGTCGTCATTGAGCGGGTTGGTCTTGCCGAGGTTGCGGCCGGGGTCGAGCTGGTAGTACCAGACCTTGCGCGTCGGCGCGCCCTTCTCGAAGAACAGCACCACGGTCTTCACGCCCGCGCCCAGGAACGTGCCGCCGGGGCAGTCGAGCACGGTGTGGAGGTTGCAGCTTTCCAGAAGCTGCTTGCGCAGGCTCACCGAGGCGTTGTCGGTGTTGGAGAGGAACGTGTTCTTGATGACGACGCCCGCCGCGGCCGCCGGCCTTCAGGATCTTGATGAAGTGCTGGAGGAACAGGAACGCCGTCTCGCCGGTGCGGATCGGGAAGTTCTGCTGGACTTCCTTCCGCTCCTTTCCGCCGAACGGCGGATTGGCCAGCACGACGTCGTAGCGGTCCTTCTCCTGAATGTCGGCGAGGTTCTCGGCGAGCGTGTTGGTGTGGATGATGTTCGGCGCCTCGATGCCATGCAGGATCATGTTCATGATCGCGATGACGTAGGCGAGCGACTTCTTCTCCTTGCCGTAGAAGGTGCGCTCCTGGAGCGTCTTGTCCTGTGCGGTCGTGCGCTTCGGATTTGTTATCTGCAGGTAGTCGAATGCCTCGCAGAGGAAGCCTGCCGATCCACACGCGCCGTCGTAGATGCGCTCGCCGAGCTTCGGATCGACGACCTTGACGATCGCGCGAATGAGCGGGCGCGGGGTGTAGTACTCGCCGCCGTTGCGGCCGGCGTTCCCCATGTTCCTGATCTTGGCTTCGTAGAGGTGCGACAGCTCGTGCTTCTCCGTCTGCGAACGGAAGTGCAGCTCGTCGATGGCCTCGATGATCTCGCGCAGGTTGTAGCCGCTCTGAATCCGGTTCTTGATCTCCCCGAAGATCTCGCCGATCTTGTATTCGATCGTGTTCGGCCCGGTCGCCTTCTGCTTGAAGCCGTGGAGGTAGGGAAACAGCTTCAGGTTGACGAAGTCGCGCAGATCGTCGCCCGTCATCGCGACGTTGTGGTCGATCTTCCCGTCCTTGCCCTTCGGCGCGGCCCAGGTCTCCCAGCGGTACGGCTTGTCGAGGATGTGCTGGTACTTCCGCCCGTCCAGCTTCGCCTCCATCGCCTTGTCCTGCTCAAGGTCGTCGAGGTACTTGAGGAAGAGCAGCCAGGAGGTCTGTTCGGTGTAGTCGAGCTCGGTGGTGCAACCGGCTTCCTTCCACAGGACGTCGTCGATGTTCTTGAAGGCCTGTTCAAACATGGGATCAAAGAGGTGATCTTCGGGGAATCTGGAGATTATCTGCGATGCACGGCCAAGCGGGCCGCGCGGCGCTCCCGAAGCGCGAAGGCGAGCGCATCCCGGCTGACAGAGCCGAACGGGATCGGAGGATCTGCGAGGAGCGCAGCAGGCCCCGCGTCCCGGATGCCGGTAGTCGGATCGGACAACTACTGCGTGGCCGAGCGCAATACGCCCTCGGGAGCAGTGGGATTGCTAGGCCGCTTGGGCCATTGACTTGAGCGACTCGCAGAGATTGTTCGCGGCTGAAGCTAGCAGATTGAAATCGGGGAGGTGCTTGTAAGCCGTTACCGCTTCGCGCACGGCGGGGTACTCGAAGACTTTCTCTCCGTAGTACCGATCCGCCTGGTGGATCACCTCGATCTGTTCGGGACTCAGTTGAGCAACATCGAAGAGCCCGTCGCGCTTCGCACGTTCAAGAAGCTCTGCGAGCTTATGGCTGAACCTGCCCGACGATAGTTCGTCGAGTGGCGTTCCCTTTATCGATAGAAAGGCCTTCAGAAACAGTTCTATCGAACGTACGACGCAAAAGTAGGTCGCCGGTGAGAAGCGCTCAGACCCACCAGTATCCGCATGCGCAAGAAAGTCACGGCCGTAGTGCCAGAGTCGATAGGCGCTCAGCTTTGTCTTCGCACCGAAGGCATCGAGCCACTCGATGTCGGAGTGTGTACGTGCCCGGCTTCGCTTGACCATGGCTGCGAGGAAGTTCGAGGGCTTGTTCACTCCGCGATTCGTTGGCTCCCCGACCTGAACTCGACCCGGTGACCTACGGATCGATGACTCGTTGTCTACTGCTTGTGGCGGCGGGCGAAGGCGAGGCCGGCGAGGCCGAGGCCGAGAAGCGAGAGCGTGCCGGGTTCTGGAACCGCCCGCGATTGCAGCGTAAGTTCGGAATAGTCGAGTACCCATCCGTCGCCCATCATCGTCCCCGTGACGTACGGTCTGAACGTCACTGTGTCATGCCCTGTCAGCAAGCCGAGAAACGGACTCAAGTCAAAAAAGCGTCCTTCCGAGCTATGTTGCTCAGTGCATTGAGGTCTGTGTAGATGTCGCCGATCGTTAGGTAGCCGATGAATGTCCCGTTAAGAAAGACCGAGGTGGGTGCTCCTTCTGGATTGATCGGGTCGAAACCCTGGCCGCCCGTGAACACCTCAAGCCTAGCTGTATTGATTGGATAGACCGGCAGCGTGTAGTTGTGGACGATTGACTGCTGGTTGTAGAACCACTTGTCGGTACCGTCGGGGTCACCTGGGCCATCCATCCCAGGCAGCGAGCCAGGTAAGAAGGACTCGTCGGCATGCACGCCGATTCCAAATCCGTCCTTGTCTCCGATCAGACTCGTTATGGCCGCGGCGCTTACGGAAGTTGCTGTCAGTACAAGGCAAGCCGCAATTGACGAACTGCTCAACCCCCTGAATAGCCCGCGCATCACCGATCCTCTTCTCTGGTCTTGCGTTTGGTGGTGACTACTTTCTACGGCGGCGGGTGAGGGCGAGACTTGCGAGGCCTGCGCCAAGAAGCGCAAACGTGCTCGGCTCCGGAACGTTTCCGCGGAATTCGATCATCCAAGCTTGTCGATGCCCACCGTAGATGCCATGGCCCGCGATCGTTCTACCGTCCGCGGAAACGCGGGCCCCTTCTAATTCCCATCCAGCGAGTGCATCGGCCAGCCCGTACTCCGTAGTCAATACCGTCAAGAGATCGCGAAGGCCGTTTGCCTCGTCCCAGATGAGTGCCTGGCTTCGGCCGAACTCATTGACGCACGAGCCGAAGATCCAGTCGCCGTCTCGCGTTGCGCTGTAGGCGCTTATTAAGCGACCGTCGCACGAGCCAATGGACTGCATTCCGGTCGCTGATGTCCATCGGAACGCCTCCCAACCGCTTGATGAGGCCGACATTCCAACGATGACCTGACCGTTATCAGAGATGCCATATGCGTAGCTCTCCACCACGCCTCCCGCAAGATCGCCGAGGCTCTGCATTTCAGCGCCGTCCGTCCATCGGAACGCTTCCTTGCCGGCTCCGCTGTAGCTATACCCGACGACCGTATTCCCGTCGCCGGACACTGCTTGGGCGGCGCTGAATGGAATGCCCCCGGGCAAATCTCCGATATCAACCATTCCACCCGATTCGGTCCAGCGGAAGGCACGGTAATCCAGTTCGCCGCTGCCATACCCCACGACGACAGAACCATCGCGTGAGACGCCGGTCGCATGAGAATCGAAGTTAAGTCCCGGAAGGTCGCCCAAGCCCACCATGCCAGTCGAAGCCGTCCACCGAAAGGCTTCCTCACCGTTCGGGCTAATCGACGTGCCTACGATGACTTGTCCATTACCCGAGACTGCCGTCGCCCGACTGTAGAAGGGATCGCCACCGAGGCTTCCTAAGCCAACGAGCCCGGCATCGGGTGACCATCTGAACGCTTCGAACATGTTTACATCGGGGACATTGGCACTGCTGCTCGCACCCACGACAACTCGGCCGTTACCGGATACGTCCAGCGAATAGCTTTCGGTGAACGGACCGCCCGGTAGAAAGCCCAACGGTGTGAAGGTCACTACGAGACCAGCGTAAGCGCTGGATGTGAGCATCGCGCCAGCAAGAGCCAACAACACTCGTTTCATTGCTTCTGCTCCCGGCCGCGATGGCCAGCGAATTTGAGCCATCGTCGGCGTGGGCAATGGCGACCGATTGCTGAAGGTCAATCTGCACCCGCAAAGTAGTTGAGCGCGTTACTCAACTTGTAAGCGGTCCTCGACAAACACTCGCTCACTTAAATGGATATCGCAGCGGATGAGAATCTGGGAAGGCAGGCGAGGAGCGCCCGTGATTTGGCTGCGACGGTGATCGTCAGGTTCTCGATTCGGTCCGTCTCAACGGGATGAGCCGGCATCGGCTATGCAGAGGCCCAGTTCCCACGATGTCAACAAGTCCGCTATGAATTCTCGAGACGCGAGAAAGAATGGAAAGCTACCGACTGTCGGCGGAAGTCGCACTGAATAGACACAAGAGTCACGGTTTGCGCTTTCTCAGAGGCATCTCTGCTGGGAAGTCGATGCTCCTCGGTGGGCATTGCCAATGCACGCTCCAAGACTCTTGACGGCGACGCCCCGTTGAACTCCGCGAAGCCGATCAGGAAGACTATGGATAAGTGTGAGCTGTTCCGTCGTGTCGCAAGCCTTGCTCTGCTAACTCTCATCGTTGCCGGCGTGACGGCTTGTGCGTCCTACCCCACTGACCCAAACAGCCAGATTGACTACCACCTCAGTCGCGCTCAAGACCAACTCTCTCGCTCGGCGGCTGGCTCGGCCGTGATCGAGTTGATGTCCGCTGCCGCGCGGCCGACGCCAAATGCGAAGGAGAGGGTGCAGACATTCGTCTCGACGCAAGCCAACGCGACTCCGCTCATTCGGTCGTGGTTCGACGACGCAATTAAGGCCGCCAGTACGCCTAGCGCTGCAAACACGACTTATGACGAGATCGTCAGCGTAATGCCACCGAGTGTGGCTGCTCCATTGATCAAGCAGCTGAACGAGAGAGTCGTTCGGGAGAATGTCTCCGGACCGCTTCGATTCACCTTCGGCGACGATCGTTCGCGGTTCCCGGATCTACAGACGCCAAAGAACGAACGTCAGGTGGTCGATAACACGATCAATAGGCTGCAGGGAAAGGACCGAGAGCAGCGTCGTGAGTCCTTAATGGGCTTGACGGAATATGTTTCAAGGCAGGGCCTGCAGTCAGCCGAGGGAGTGCGAATTCGCTCTCTGTTGCCAACAATGAATATCACGAAGAACGAGCTTGAACTCGTGCGTCAGACCTACAGTGAGTTTGCAGCACAGCGAGAAAGGGAGGTCTCGCTCAAGGTGCATTTCGTGTTCAAAGGTGGAGACCGACTGATGCGCGACGACCTCGAGCGGGCAATGCAGTCTGAGCTCAAGGGTCTCGTTTTCGTTGCCTCCGAGAATGACGCACAACTGATCCTCACCATAGAGAGTAGTGCGCCATGACGAGCGGATTAGTCCTGAACGGGCACAGACGATCACGTACGGATATACCGACGTCAATATGGTCGCCGCTGTGCTGTTGATGCCGAAGAATGCGTCATACATCTTTGAGCATGTAAGCGGTAGCGTGGAGATCGACTACGGCTACGTTGTGCAGTCCCTAGCGGGAAGGACTGATCGCAAGGAAAGCGTTGTCCGCGGAAAGGTGGGAGGGACCTATAGCCGCTGTCAGAACCAACGAATTCAGAATGTTTTTGGCGGTACAACGTCTGCGGATTTCATTGCAAATGAGGATATGAATCCGACGCTGCTCCGGGCCGCGGGAAGTGTCAATTGACACGTTGCGTGGGGAGGTACTGACGAAGATTCTCGAGGCAGTGAAGGAAATTCCGCAGGTAAGGGCCGTCGAACAGATGAACAGCTAGGTGAGCTCCGACGCTGCTCACATAGGCTCTCGACCGGACTCGAATCGGGTGCCTGCGGAACGTCCGCCAGCTGACCGCCCCCGGAAACGAAAAGGGCCACCCCGAAGAGTGGCCCCCGCGATGTCTGACCCCCCGACCCGGGCTCGACCCCGGGGACCCGCGGACTATTCGTCCGGATGTGAAAAAGGGGCCGCGCCGCGCCGACGCAACCCCTTGAATTGGATGGCTCCCCGACCTGGACTCGAACCAGGGACCTGCGGATTAACAGTCCGTCGCTCTACCAACTGAGCTATCGGGGAAAAGAGCCCGCGATTATAGCCACGGCCTCATGCCGTCGCAATTTCGCGGACCTGCGGCTACTTGAACACCGTCGCGATCGCGGTGGCGATGTAGTCCAGGTTCTTGTGGTTCAGTGCGGCCACGCAGATGCGCCCGCTGCTCACCGCGTAGATGCCGAACTCCTTCTGGAGCCGATCGACTTGCGCGGCATTCATTCCTGAGTAGGAGAACATGCCGCGCTGCTTCACCATGAACGACAGGTCCTGCGCGATGCCACTTGCCTTCAGTCGCTCGGCCAGTCCACGGCGCATCTCCTTGATGCGCTCGCGCATCTCGCCAAGTTCCTTCTCCCACATCGCGCGGAGCGTGGGTTCGCCAAGGATCGTGGTGACCACCATGCCACCGTGCGTCGGCGGGGTGGAGTAGTTCGAGCGGATCACGCGCTTCAACTGGCTCAGCACGCGCGACGACTCGTCCTTGCTGGCATCGACGATGGTGAGCGCACCAACCCGCTCGCCGTAGAGCGAGAAACTCTTGGAGAACGAACTCGACACGAGGAAGGTGAGGCCCGACTCGGCGAACAGACGCACCGCGTGCCCGTCCGGCTCGATGCCGTCGCCGAAGCCCTGGTACGCGATGTCGAGGAAGGGCACGAGATCGGCTGCGCGCACCGCGTCGAGAATCGCGGGCCACTGCTCCGGTGTCGGATCGACGCCCGTCGGGTTGTGGCAGCACGCATGCAGCACGACGACGGTCTTGGCCGGAAGCTTCTTCAGTCCCGCCACCATCGCCTCGATGTTCAATCCGCGCGTGGACGCGTCGTAGTACGGGTACGTGATGACGTCGAAGCCCGCGTACTCGAAGATGCTGCGATGGTTCTCCCAGCTGGGGTCGCTGATGGCGACCTTCGCACCGGGCAGCAGCCGGCGCAGCAGGTCGGCACCGACCTTCAGTCCACCCGTGCCACCCAGCGCCTGCGCGGTGATCGCCTTGCCGTCGCGGATGAGCGCCGAGTCCTTGCCGAACAGGAGTTGCTGGACAGCGAGGTCGTAGGCGGGAATTCCGTCGATCGGCAGGTAACCCCGCGGCAACGGCAGCGACGCCCGCTGGCGCTCGGCCTCGGCGACCGCCTGGAGGACGGGAATCTTTCCTTCCTCGTTGAGGTACACGCCGACACCGAGGTTGACCTTGTGGTCGCGCGCATCGTGCTGGAACGCCTCGGTCAGTCCGAGGATCGGATCGCGCGGCGCCATTTCCACGCCGGCAAAGAGGGAAGCACCCATCGTTTTTTCTTTCGTTGCAGTGCGCAAATCCCCACGGTTTGCGCGGAAAATCAAAACGTTATCACACCGTCCCCGGCCGCCGCACGTGCAGCACTGACCTGCCTCAAGGGCGTCGGAACGGCGGCAAGGTGACCGGTGGGGCTTGACAAACCGGTCCGAGCAGGCTCTCTGGAATCATTCTCAATTGACTCGCAAGTCCTTGATAACTAAGACCCCAGATAGGCGTCGTGACCGATAAAAATGCTAGGTTTTTTGGTCTCGCGATGCTAGGATGGCCGTTGCCCTACGGATATTGCGTCGCAATAAGCCGTGCTCACTTTTCCCAATTCGCCGTTCCAGTTGCACCAGCCATTCGCCCCGGCCGGCGACCAGCCGGAGGCGATTGCTCGCCTGTCGGAAGGGTTGGCCGACGGACTGGTGTTCCAGACGCTGCTCGGGGTGACGGGTTCCGGCAAGACCTACACGATGGCGAACGTCATCGCGCAGGCCGGATGCCCCACGCTGGTGCTCGCGCCGAACAAGACGCTCGCCGCGCAGCTGTACTCCGAGATGCGCGAGTTCTTCCCGAACAACGCGGTCGAGTACTTCGTCTCGTATTACGACTACTACCAGCCCGAGGCGTACGTCCCCTCGCGCGACCTGTACATCGAGAAGGACAGCAGCATCAACGAGCACATCGAACAGATGCGCCTGTCCGCCACCAAGTCGCTGCTCGAGCGGCGCGACGTGGTCATCGTCGCCACGGTCTCGGCCATCTACGGGATCGGCAATCCGTCGGACTACCACTCGATGGTGCTGACGCTGCGCCACAAGGACCGCCTGAGCCAGCGCGACATCATCGTGCGGCTGACGCAGATGCAGTACAAGCGCAGCGAGATGGATTTCACCCGCGGCACGTTCCGCGTGCGCGGCGACACGATCGACGTCTTCCCGGCGGAACACGCCGAACTGGCCGTGCGCGTCGAGCTCTTCGACGACGAAGTCGACTCGCTGCAGCTGTTCGACCCGCTCACCGGCCGCGTGCGCCAGAAGATCCCGCGCTTCACGCTCTATCCGTCGTCGCATTACGTCACGCCGCGCCAGAACGTCCTGCGCGCGCTCGACGGCATCAAGGCCGAGCTGAAGGAGCGCATCGACGTCTTCGTCAAGGGCGGCAAGCTCGTCGAGGCTCAGCGCATCGAGCAGCGCACGCGCTTCGACATCGAGATGCTCAACGAGCTGGGGTTCTGCAAGGGCATCGAGAACTACACGCGGCACATTTCCGGCGCACTGCCCGGGGAGCCGCCGCCGACGCTGGTGGACTATCTGCCCCCCGACGCGCTGATGATCGTCGACGAGTCGCACGTCACGATTCCACAGCTGGGCGGCATGTACCGAGGCGACCGTGCCCGCAAGGAAACCCTGGTCGAGTTCGGCTTCCGTCTGCCCTCGGCGCTCGATAACCGGCCCCTGCGCTTCGACGAGTTCGAACGCAAGATGCGCCGCTGCATCTTCTGTTCGGCCACGCCGTCGGGCTACGAACTCGAGCACTCGTCGCAGATCGTCGAGCAGGTGGTGCGTCCGACCGGATTGATCGATCCCCAGGTCACGGTGCGTCCCGCCCGGACCCAGGTCGACGACGTGCTGTCCGAAATCAAGCTGCGGGTGGACAAGCGCGAGCGGGTGCTGATCACCACGCTCACGAAGCGCATGGCCGAGGACCTGACCGAGTTCCTGTCGGAGCACGGCGTCAAGGTGCGCTATCTGCACTCGGACATCGACACCGTCGAGCGCGTCGAGATCATTCGCGACCTGCGCAACGGCGTGTTCGACGTCATCGTCGGCATCAACCTGCTGCGCGAGGGCCTGGACCTGCCCGAAGTGTCCCTGGTCGCGATTCTCGACGCCGACAAGGAAGGCTTCCTGCGTTCCGATCGTTCGCTGATCCAGACGATCGGCCGGGCGGCGCGGAACATGAACGGCACCGCGATCCTCTATGCGGACGTCGTCACCGAGTCGATGAAGCGCGCGATGGACGAGACGAACCGCCGCCGCGAGAAGCAGACCGCGTTCAACACCTTGCACGGCATCGTGCCGCGCGGGGTGGTGAAGGAAGTGCGCGAGATGATCGACGGCGTGTACGACGCCACCGGTGCCCGCGAGGAGCGCAAGGCCGCGTCCAACCTCGCCGAGTACGAAACGATGTCGGAGAAGCAGGTCGGCAAGGAGATCAAGCGTCTCGAGAAGCAGATGTTCGAGCACGCGAAGAACCTCGAGTTCGAGAAGGCCGCGCGCGTGCGCGACCAGCTCGCCCTGCTGAAGGAACAGGTATTCGGGTCGGGGGGGACGACGAATGTCGTGCCGCTCGTTCCGGGCGAAAGAGCCGCCTAGCAGGACGCGGCAAAAGGATGTGTCACCCGCGAAACTTTGACGGGTTTTGGGGGTCTGCGGGAACTGAAGTGCGCCGCCGGTGCGGCTGGCGCGTTGAACAGGTTCAGGGAAGACCGGGAGCGGCTCGAAACCCGGATGACAAAGGGCGGTAACACCACCCACAGAAGGAAAGGCGAACTGGGATATGACGAAAGTACTTTTTGTTTGCATGGGAAATATCTGCCGTTCTCCCACGGCGGAAGCGGTGTTCCGCAAGATGGCGGCCGACAGCGGGCTCGACGAGACCGTGAAGATCGCCTCCGCGGGCACGCACGCCTACCACGTGGGTGAGCCGGCCGACGTGCGCGCCCAGCAGGCCGCCCGCAAGCGTGGATACGACCTCGGGGAGTTCCGCGCGCGCCAGGTCACGCAGGACGACTTCAACGCGTACGACCTCATCCTCGCGATGGACTGGGAGAACCTGTCGCTGCTCCAGCAGCAGGCGCCGCGCAGCGCCAAGCACAAGCTGCATCTGCTGATGCGCTTCGCCGGCGAGTTCGACGCCGCCACGGTGCCCGATCCGTATTACGGCGGCGCCGAAGGCTTCAACACGGTGCTCGACTACGTCGAGGACGCGTGCCAGGGCCTTCTTGAAGTGGTGCGCAAGCGCGTCACGATGTACGCGGCCGCCTGACGCCCGTCGGCCGCATCGTCTGTCCCACGGGGCACCGGCCCAGCGCGCGGTGCCCCGTCTTTAATTCCCCTTCGCGTTTTCGCTCGGCTACGCTGCGTCCATGAGCGCGAGCGATGTCCTGTCCTTCTGGTTTGGCGAGCCCGGTTCCGCGGACTACCTGCAAACGCGCGAGTTGTGGTTCAAGAAGTCCGACGCGACGGATCGGCTGATTTCGGAAAAGTTCGGGCCGGTCATCGAACGCGCATTGCTTGGCCAGCACGATGACTGGGCGGCCACGCCCCGCGGCGCGCTGGCCCTTGTCATCCTGCTCGACCAGTTCACACGCAACGTCTTTCGCGGAACGCCGCGCGCGTTCGCCGGCGACCCGCGGGCGCTGGCCCTGAGCATGCGGCTGGTCGACACCTCGCGCGACATGACGCTCGCGCCGGTCGAACGCTGGTTCGTCTACATGCCGCTGGAACACTCGGAGCGGCTGCTCGACCAGTACGAGTCGGTCCGGTTGTTCGAGCGGCTGGCCGCCGACGGCCTGGATGCGCCGCTCGACTGGGCGCGCCGGCACTTCGAGGTCGTCAAGCGCTTCGGCCGCTTCCCTCACCGCAACGCCATCCTCGGGCGCGCATCGACGCCCGAGGAGATCGAGTACCTGAAGCAGCCGGGCTCCGGCTTTTGAGTCGCCGCATGCGGCGAAGTCGCTGGGGTGCTGCTCCCTTGTGCGCTGATCGCGCTGCGCTGTTCGGCGAGTCCACTGCGCGTCGAACGCTGTGGACAGGCCGTAACCCGCCCAGGCGCAGGGAACTCTGCATCGCGCAGCAGCGCCCCCTGGATGCAGAAACGCTTGCCTGCTGACGTGCGACCAAGAGTCGGCCGGAGTCGTGCGCTCCAAACGCAGGGGCTACAGCAGGAAGCTTGTCTCTTCCTGTCGTTGTATCTACAATGTAGAAACATTTGGGAGGGTAGCCATGCGAGTCGAGGTATGCAAGTGGGGCAACAGCGCCGCCGTGCGAGTTCCGGCACCAGCGCTCCGGGACGCGGGGTTGGAGATTGGTCAGAGCCTGGAACTGCGCGTCGAAGGCGGCCGGCTGGTGCTCGAGCCTGCAGCCGAAAGCCTCGATGCGCTGCTCGCGAAAGTAACGCCGGAGAACCGTCACGGACTGGCACTCGAGGGGCCATCCGTCGGGGCTGAGACGTGGTGACCAGGGCTTACACCCCAGAACGAGGCGACGTGGTGTGGCTGGACTTCACCCCGCAGGCAGGGCATGAGCAGGCGGGTCGCCGGCCCGCGCTGGTGCTCTCGCCCAAGGCCTACAACGGAAAAACCGATCTGATGCTGTGCTGCCCGGTCACGAGTCAAGTCAAGGGCTATCCATTCGAAGTGCCCATGGTGCCTGCCTCAGGGAAGGTCGCCGGCGTTGCGCTGTCCGACCAGATACGCTGCCTCGACTGGAAGTCGCGCAAGGCCGCCAAGTTCGCCACCGCGACGGCCGCCTGCGTGTCGGCGGTGGGCGCGAAGGTCAAGTTGCTACTGCCCTGAGCCGAAACGGCTTTGGACCACGCCGACGTCGGGCGTTGCATTCGACTCCGGGCGCGACACTCCGCTCTGTCCACAGCGCGCGGCGCGTCGATCGTGGTGTGGGGTGCTCGCGCGTCGCGCGGAGTTGAGGCGCCCCGCAGCGCGATTGGCGCGCGAGGAACTCCCGGGACGCAGCAGCGCCCGACCGCTAGAACTTCTGCGGCCGGAACACGCCGACGTCGGACGTGAACATCACGATGGCGTAGTGGGGCGCGTATTCCGTCAGCACGTGCTGCGCGATCTGCTCCGCAACCGCGGCCTCGGTGATGATCTTCATCTCGATCGAGCGGTCGTTCTCCCAGCTCGACTCGCGCTCGCCGCGTCCGCCGCCCCCGCGCACGTCGGTGATGGTGTAACCCTGCACGCCGAAGCGCCTGGCGTCGCGCACCAGGTTCTTCTCCAGCGCGGCCTCGCCGATGATCACGAGCAGCTTGCGGGCGTGCGTTTCCATCTCAACTCCCCAGCCAGCGGGCGATCTGCAGGTAGATCGGGATCCCGAGCGTGATGTTGAACGGGAAGGTGACGCCGAGGGCCACGCCGATCGACAGCGCCGGATTCGCTTCGGGCACCGCCACCCGCATCGCTGTCGGCGCGGCGATGTACGACGCGCTCGCCGCGAGCGTGGCCAGCAATGCGGTGCCACCGAGAGACAGCCCGAGCAGGTGCCCGACGACGGCCCCCAGCACGCCGAGCGCCAGCGGGGTGGCGAGGCCGAAGACGACCAGGAAGGCGCCGGCACGCCGGAGATCCGCGATGCGTCCGCCGGCGACCAGGCCCATTTCCAGCAGGAAGAGCGCCAGCACGCCCTTGAAGAGACCGAAGAAGAGCGGCTCGACCGGCTTCAGCCCCGCCGGCCCGGCGATGAAGCCGATCAGCAGGCCGCCGAGCAGCAGCACGACGCTCTTGCCGAAGAGCACCTCGTGCGCCAGCACGCCCCAGTTGACGACGTTGCGCGTTCCGCCGGCATCGACCGCGAACCGGCGGGCGAGCACGATGCCCACGATGATGCCGGGCGCCTCCATCAGCGCGACGAGCAGCGGCATGTGGGGCTCGCTCGCGATGCCGGCGCTCAGCAGCACGCTGCTTGCCACGGCGAAGGTGACGACGGACACCGAACCGTAGTGCGCGGCGATCGAAGCGCTGTCGGCCGTCGACAGTCGCCCGAGCCGGCGCAGCACCGGGAAGAGCAGCAGCGGGATGATCGCGCCGAGGGCGATCGCCGCCAGGGCGTGCGGCAGCACGGCGAGCGCCGGCTGGCGCGCGAGTTCGACACCGCCTTTCAGGCCGATGGCGAGCAGGAGGTAGATCGCCAGCGCTTCGTACAGCGCCTCGGGCAGCCGCAGGTCGCTCTTCGCGAGCTTCGCCGCGACCCCGAGGACGAAGAACAGGACGACGGGATCGAGCATCAGGTGTACAGGCCCGGCGTCGTGGCAATGTTTCCGCGTCGGGTGAGCGACTCGAGCATGACCAGCGCGGCTTCGAGCGTGAACTCGTCGCGCTCGATCGCCTCCACCACGGCCCCGATCGGCCGCGATTCGATCGCGTCCACTTCGCCGTCCTGGTTCTTCGGCTCGGTGTTGCCGGTCAGCGTCGCGTCATAGACGTGGATCGTCTCGCTCTGCACGCCCTCGGGCACCGGTCGGAGCAGCGTGAAGGTGCGGCCGTGATGGACCTCGATGCGATCGAGTTCGATGCCGGCTTCCTCCCACGCTTCACGTTCGAGTGCCTGCTCGAGCGTCTCGCCATGGGGCACCATGCCGCCGACCAGGTTGTCCCAGCACCCGGGATCGATCTGCTTGTGCGCAGCACGCCGCGCGACGACGACGTCGCCGTCTTCCGAGTACGCGTTCAGGTGCACCGCGGTGGTGGCGATGCCCAGGGGACGGCAGGCGCTTCGCTCGATCGCCGCGAGCACCGGGCCGCGGGGGCCGGCGCGCACCGACAGCAGTTCGTCGCGCCAGCCCGTCAACATGCCGGCATCGCGCAACGCCATGGCCGTGCGTTCGAGGCACGCCGTGCGGCGAATCTCATCCATGCCACGGTCCATGAGGACGAGCTCGCCGTCCCTCCACGCGAAATCGTCGGTGTGGCGAAGGAAGCGCGCGACGTCGGACCGCACGAGCCCGACCGGATAGCCGGCCACCCGCAGGGTCACGAGGTCGCCGGGCAACGGCGGGCGCGCCCGCGCCAGCAGGCGGGTGGCGAGATCGTTCAGGCGCTCGCCGCTCGCCATGTCACGCCTCCGGGCGCAGGTGAGGGAAGAGGATCACGTCGCGGATGCTGGGCGCATTCGTGAGCAGCATGATGAAGCGGTCCACGCCCACGCCGCAGCCGGCCGCGGGCGGCATGCCGTACTCGAGCGCGCGCACATAGTCGGCGTCGTAGAACATCGCTTCCTCGTCGCCGGCGGCCTTCGCCTTCGCCTGCTCGTTGAAGCGCGCGGCCTGGTCCTCGGGGTCATTCAACTCCGAAAAGCCGTTCGCGGTTTCGCGCCCGGCGATGAACAGTTCGAAACGTTCCGTGATCTCCGGACGCGTGTCGGACGCCCGTGCCAGCGGTGACACTTCGACCGGGTAGTCGACGATGTAGGTGGGCTCGATCAGTTTCGACTCGGCCACCTCTTCGAAGAGCCCCAGCTGCAGCGCGCCCAGCCCGGCCTCTTCCGAGTGCGTGCTGCCTTTGGACCGCAGCTCGCGGTGCAGGAAGCCGCGGTCGGCCAGTTGCGCCTCCGAGTAGTGCGGGGCGTGCTGGCGGATCGCCTGCACGGTGGTCAGTCGCGCGAACGGGCGCGACAGATCGATCGTCTGGCCCTGGTACTGCAGCACCGCCGTGCCGGTGGCGGCGATGGCAACGTGCCGCAGCAGCCGCTCGGTGAAGTCCATCAGCCACTGGTACTCCTGGTACGCGGCGTAGAACTCCATCATCGTGAACTCGGGGTTGTGGCGTGGCGACAGCCCCTCGTTGCGGAAGTTGCGGTTGATTTCGAACACGCGGTCGAAGCCGCCCACCACCAGGCGCTTGAGGAACAGTTCCGGCGCGATGCGCAGGTACATGTCGATGTCGAGCGCGTTGTGGTGCGTGACGAAGGGCTTGGCCGCCGCACCGCCCGGGATCACCTGCAGCATCGGGGTTTCCACTTCGAGGAAGCCCTCGTCGACCATGAACTGGCGCATCGCGGCCATGGCCTTGCTGCGCGTCACGAACGCGGCGCGCGACTCCTCGTTCACGATGAGATCGACGTAGCGCTGGCGGTAGCGCTGCTCGCGGTCCTCGAGCCCGTGGAACTTGTCGGGCAGGGGGCGCAGCGACTTCGCGAGCAGCCGCAGTTCCTTGCAGCGGACGGACAGTTCGCCTTTCTGCGTCCTGAAGAGCAGGCCCCGGGCCGCCACGATGTCGCCGATGTCCCAGTGCTTGAACGCTTCGTGCGCGGCCTCGCCGGTGTCGTCGTTGGCGACGTAGAACTGGATGCGTCCGGTGCTGTCCTGCACGGTGGCGAAGCTCGCCTTGCCCATCACGCGCTTGAGCATCATGCGGCCCGCCAGCACCACCTCGACGCCTGCCTTCGCCAGCGCTTCGCGGTCGAGCTCGCCGTAGCGCGCCTGCAGTTCGCCCGCCTGGTGTTCGCGCACGAAGTCGTTCGGGAACGCCGGGCCGGCGGCGCGCAGCGCGGTGAGCTTGGCACGCCGCTCCGCGATGATCTGGTTCTCGTCGGTCGGGGCGCCGGCAGGGGCGGGGGTGTCGTTCATCGTTCTCTCAGGCGTCGCGGGCGTCCGCGACAGGTTCGGTTCCGAAATCGGCGCGCGCGAGGACCGCGAGCACGCGCTTGGCGGCGTGTTCCGGCGTGGCGAGCTGGCCCGTCGCCTTCAGCTCCTCGAAGCGAGCCTTGTCGGGAAATCCTGCCGCGTCCGCGGCTCTGATCCGCTCTTGCATGTCGGTGTCGACCACGCCTGGCGCAAGCGACACGATGCGCGCCGGGTTGGGGCCGTTCCTTTCGTCCAGTGCGGTGACCCGGCTGAATTGATCCAGGCCCGCCTTGGCCGCACAGTACGCGGCCCAGCCGGCAATCGGGCGCCGTCCGGCGCCGGAAGAGATATTCAGCACGCGCTTGTCGACGGGCCAGGCGCGCGTGGCTCGCAGGAAGGCGGCCGTCAGGAGCATCGGGGCTTCCAGACCCACCCGCAGCACGGCGGCCAGCGTGTCGGCATCGCTGGCGTCGATGGGGCCGACATGGCCGAGCAGCCCGGCATTGTTGATCAGCGTGGCCGAAGTGAACGCCGATGCGGGGTGCTGGTGCAGCCAGGCTTCGAGGCGCGCCGACGAGCCGACGTCGTGGCCGAGATCGAGCGCCCACTGCTCGAGCGTCGTGCCGCGCGCAGTGGCGGCGTCGGCGAGTGCAGGGTCGGGATGGCGGGACAGCGTGAGCAGATGCGTGTCGGCCGCGAGGAGCTGCCGCGCCATGGCGGCGCCGAGGCCGCGCGAGGCGCCGGTGAGGATGATGAGTTTGCGGTTCGTCATGGGGTTCCGAGGTAGCGCAGCGTGGCCACGCCGTGGCGCTCACGCCAGACCGGGTAGTCGTCAAGCGCGATGCCGAAGATCAGCGTGTCCCGCAGCTGCCCGTGGTGATCGCGTTTCTCGGCGCGCATCCGTCCTTCTTCCGGTACACCCGCGCGCCGCAGCACGCCGGCACTCGCTGCGTTGTCGGCGTCGCATGTCGCGAACACGCGGTTCATGCCCATGTGGTCGAACGCGTAGTGCACCAGCAGGCGCACGACGTCCGCGGCGAGTCCCTGGCCGCGTGCCGGCGGCAGGAGGAAGAAGCCGATCTCGGCCTTCGGGGTGTTCCAGTCCGGAGCGTGAAAGCCCGAGCCGCCGAGGAATTCCCCGGCCGGGTTCCAGAGGCCCATCGGCATCGACTCGCGCAGCGCGAACTTCGCGTGCATCCGCATCGCGTACGACTCGGAAACCGCCACTTCCTGATGGCGCTGCGGCCACATCATCCAGCGCATCAGTTCGTCGCGATGCGGAGCGAGGCCGGCGAAGAAGGCCGTTCCGTCGCCCGGGCGATAACGCCGCGCGATCACACGCTCGCTCGCCACGCCCTCGGGCAGCGGCAGCAACTCGGGCTGCGACAGGGCGGGGCGCTCCATTTTCAGACCGCCTGCTTCAGGCTCGCCTCGATGAAGTCGTCGAGATCGCCGTCGAGGACCGCCTGCGTGTTGCCGACCTCGACATTGGTCCGCAGGTCCTTGATGCGCGACTGGTCGAGGACGTACGAGCGGATCTGGTGGCCCCAGCCGATGTCCGACTTCGACTCCTCGAGCTTGGTCTGCTCGACCATGCGCTTGCGCAGTTCCTGCTCGTAGAGCTTGGACTTCAGCATCGCCATCGCTTCTGCCCGGTTGCGATGCTGGCTGCGGTCGTTCTGGCTGGCGACCACGATGCCGCTGGGCGCATGCGTGATGCGAACCGCCGACTCGGTCTTGTTGACGTGCTGTCCGCCTGCGCCGGAGGCCCGGTACACGTCGATGCGCAGGTCGGCCGGGTTGATGTCGACCTCGATCGTTTCATCGACCTCGGGATAGACGAACACGCTGGCGAACGACGTGTGGCGGCGCGCGTTCGAATCGAAGGGCGACTTGCGCACCAGCCGGTGGATTCCCGTCTCGGTGCGCAGCATGCCGAAGGCATAGTCGCCGCTGACCTTGATCGTCGCGCTCTTGATGCCCGCGACCTCGCCTTCGGTCTCCTCGAGGAGCTCGGGCTTGAAGCCGCGCCGCTCGGCGTAACGCAGGTACATGCGTTCGAGCATCGACGCCCAGTCCTGCGCCTCGGTCCCGCCCGCGCCGGACTGGATCTCGATGAAGCAGTTGTTGGGGTCCAGGGGGTTGTTGAACATCCGCTGGAACTCGAGCTCGCCGACGTGCTTCGCCAGGTCGGCGACGTCGGTTTCGATGGCGATCAGCGTGGGGTCGTCGTTGTCCGCCCGCGCCATTTCGAAGAGTTCACCTGCGTCCCGTACTCCGGCCTCCAGCCGGTGCATCTTTTCGACGATCAGGTCGGCGGTCTTCTTTTCCTTGCCAAGTTCCTGGGCGCGCTTGGGGTCGTCCCAGACTTTGGGGTCCTCGAGTGCGGCACCGATTTCCTTGAGTCGAGCCTCCTTGGCATCGACGTCAAAGATACCTCCGGAGTTCGGCGAGGCGGCCGCGCAGGCCCGCGACGGTGCCTTCGATCTGGTTGAGGCGTTCGGCTTCCATGGACTTTCCGTACGTTAGGAGAACTACAAAATTTGACTGCCGCCGGGCCGCCGGGGCCCGGCGCACTTCAGCGCGGTTGTTTCAGGCCTTCGGCAGCCGGCGGCCGCTCAACCGCGGTCGGTGTTGACAACGAGCGACTCGATAGGAGCCACGGGCTTGCCGTCCGGACCGAGCAGCTTGATGAGGTACTTGTAAATGCCCATCCGCGTGTTCTTGTTTTCGCACTGGAACTGACGACCATCCGCGGTCCGCCGGCAGTTCACGACTTCGTTTTGCGGCTTGGCAGGCGCGTCCATCCGCACCCCCGCATAGTCATTCTGGAGTTCTCCTGCGATCACGATGCCGTCATCCGCAAAGCGGTAGCCGGGAGCCGACGCATCGATCTGCCAGGTAATGGGCGCTTTCACCCCGGTCATGATGCGGATCGGATCGGGCGCCACGCTGACCGCTCCATTCGCGACCTTCACGACGGGCTGATTGTTCGGTGGCACGGTGGAGCATCCGGCGACCATCACAGCGATCAGCGTTACCGCAAATACTCTCTTCATCGCATCCCCTTCCTTTCCATGGCAGTTTCTTCTTGGTTCATCTTGGGAACGCGGCGGCACCTGCTGGAAATCGCCTCGCCGCAGACAAGTCCACTCCCTTTCGTCACTCCGCGATGAAGATCAGGGGGGCTGGACAAGGTGCACCGCGGTCGGTTGCGACGTCGGATTCGATCTCGATGTCTCACTCTCGACCAGCGAATTATAGGAGTGAAAGTGCGGCGGCAGGTCGCTGCGAGGGCGTCCGAAGGGGCAACGAGCCGTGGTGGGCGCCTTGCCGCGTACCCGCCTGTTGCGGGACGTCGAGCGGTGGCACTCTGCGACGGGAAGGGGATCCAGGATATGGCCCTCGCACAAGGGGTGCTTCGCGCCCGCCCGGAGCTTTCAAACTCCCGTGAAAGCTGAGAGCGGCGGCCTTAACATTCCCTCAACAAGAACCGGCGGTGCAAAGTGCCTGAAGCGCAGTCCATCACGTACCTGTTCTCGGATATCGAGGGCAGCACGCGCCTGTGGGAGACCGACCCCCAGGGCGCCGCCGGGGCGCTGGCCTGGCACGACCGGCTGTCACGGGCGGCCGTCGAGCGTCATCAGGGCACCGTCGTGAAGATGACCGGGGACGGCATGCACGCGGCCTTCGCCGACCCGGCCGCGGCGGTGCAGGCCGTGATCGACCTGCAGACGGAACTCGCGCACCCCTCTGACGGCTTGCCGGCGCTGAAGGTGCGGTGCGGCCTGCACCTTGGCCACGATCAGCGTCGCGACAACGATTTCTATGGGCCCGCGGTGAATCGCGCGGCGCGCATCTCCAATGCCGCGCACGGTGGACAGGTCCTGCTCTCCGGCGCCCTGGTGGAGCGGGTGCGCGGGGCGTTGCCACCGGGTGCGGGACTGCGCGAACTGGGGTTGGTGCGTCTCAAGGACTTGGCCAGCCCTGAACGCCTCTTTCAGCTGACGCATCCGGCGCTGCGCGCGGATTTTCCGGCGCTGCGCTCGCTCGCGAGCACGCCCAACAACCTCCCTCAGCAGTTGAACAGCTTCGTCGGGCGCGAGCGCGAGATGGCCGAAGTCCGCGAACTGATGCGCGAGCACCGGCTGGTCACGCTGCTCGCGATGGGAGGCGTCGGCAAGTCGCGCCTGTCGATCCAGCTCGGCGCGGAGATCCTCGACGACTTTCCGGACGGCGTCTGGCTGGTCGAACTGGCGCCGGTGGCCGATGCCGCCGACGTGCCACAGGCCGTGGCCGCCGTGCTCGGCGTCAAGGAGGAGCCGGGCGGCGGGGTGATCGAGGGCTGGCGCGCTTCGTCCACGACCGTCGCCTGCTGCTGATCCTCGACAACTGCGAGCACGTGGTCGGAGCCGCCGCGAGTCTGGCGAAGCGGCTGCTGCAGGCGGGCGCAGGAATCACGGATCCTCGCCTCGTCCCGTGATGCGCTGCAGATCGCCGGCGAGTGCGTCTACCACCTGCCGACGCTGGCCGTGCCCGCGGACGAATCCGAAGGCCGAAGAACTGGAGGTGCACGCCGCGGTGCGTCTTTTTCTCGACCGCGCCATAGCGGTTCAGCCGACGTTTCGCCTGACGGACAGGCTCGCCGGTCCGGTCGCTGAGATCTGCCGCCGGCTCGACGGCATTCCCCTCGCGCTCGAACTCGCCGCCGCCCGCACGCGCTCGTTGCCGGTCGACGTCATCGCGGCGCGCCTCGATCAGCGATTCCGCCTGCTGACGACGGGAGACCGGACGGTCCTGCCGCGCCAGCGCACGCTGCGGGCACTGATCGACTGGAGCTTCGACTTGCTCGACGAGCGCGAACGCGACCGTGTTCCGCCGGTTGTCGTTGTTCGCCGGCAGCCTGAGCCTGGAGGCGGCCGAAGCGGTGACGTCGGGCGATGGCATCGAAACCATCGAAGTGATCGACCTGCTCGGCAGTCTGGTCGAGAAGTCGCTGGTGGCGATCGAAATGGAGACAGGGCGGTACCGGATGCTGGAAACGGTGCGCCACTACGCCGACGAGAAACTCGTCGAGTCCGGCGAGCGGGATCGCGCGCGCACGAAGCATCTTGCCTTCTTTGCCGACCTCGCCGAGCGAGGCTCGGCTCCATCGAACCGGCCCCGAACAGGCGCACTGGTTCGGGCGCTTGGATGCGGAGCGCGACAACATCCTCGCGGCGCACCGGGCTGGTTGTGCTAGCAGCAGCAACTACCCGGCGCTGATGAAGATGGCGCGCGGAACGCGTTACTACTGGTTCAGCCGCGGCCAGCCCAGCAACGGACTGCAACTCTATCTGGACGTCCTGCGCCTGGGCGGCGAGGTCGCTGGAGATGCCGATCGTTGCCGACTGCTCTTCGCCGCGGGCCAGTTCGAGTACTACCTCGGCAAGCTGTCTGAAGCGCAGGGCCATCTTGCCGAATGCCTGGAGATCGCCGAGCGAACGGGTGACGAAGCCGTGCTTGCGGCGGTGCTGCAACCGCTCGGCCTGGTCCTTCTGGACTCCGGGGATTTTCCCGCCGCCCGTCGGCACCTGAGCGGGGCGTTGGAACGCGCGCGAGCCGCGGACTCCCCGCTGGAAGTGGTGGGCGCGCTGACGGCGCTGGCGATGGTGAATCTGGTCGAGGGGTCGTTCGCGGCAGCGGCTTCCGGATTCGAGGAGGCGCTTCGGATCTCCAGCACGACGGAGGACGACGAGTCGACGGCACGCTGCCTGATCAACTGTGCTGTCGTCGATGTACGGACGGGCGAGCGGCAGCGGGCACGCGAAAGACTCTCGCAAGCAGTCGACGTTGCGTCGCGGCTGCGCTCCGATGCGCTCTTCCAGTGCGTCCTCGACGGCTGTCTCGCCCTGGCGGCTTGCAGGGAGGACTGGGCCACGGCGGCGAAGTGCTATCGCATCTCGGAGAGGCTCCTGCGGCAGATGGGGCGTCGGCGCGAACGTGCCGATGCAGCCGTGCTGCAAAGTGCCCTCGAAGGCGTCGAGCGCCGACTGGACGTTGGTGCACCAGACGGGACGCGCGGCGAGGTAGGAGCCGAGGAAGCCTTGGCGGCGGCCCGATTAGCGCTCGCCGCTTGAGCGGGGGTCTACAGGTTTCCGCCGTTGATGATGCTTGGATCTGTTTCGACCACGCCGCCCGGCCCCTCTAGGCGAATGGTGTACTTGTACTTACCGGGCCGGGTGTTCTTGTTCAGCCAGACGAATTGCTGGCCATTGGCGGTCAATCGTCCGTCGACAATCTCCGCCTGCGGTCGCAGGCCGGTGGCGGTCTCCTCGCCGTCGATGCGGATCCCGTCCGCGGTGAAGGTGAAGCCGGTCGCCTCGAGCCTCCAGACGATCGTGACGTTGCGCTGATGGGTCGGAAACTTCAGCGGATCGGGGTCCACAGTGGGTCGACCGTTGACCACACGGACCACCGGCTTGTCATGGGCTGCCATCGGACTGTCCCCCCGTGATTGCTACAAGTCGCGGCCGTTGATGATGCTGGGATCGAACGGCTTCAGCGGCTTCCCTTCAACCGTCTCCAGGTTCACCGTGTACTTGTAGGTTCCCGGCCTGGAGTTCCGGTTGACGCAAGAGAACTCGGTGAGATCCTCGCGCGCGGGCCTGCACTCGACGATTTCGTTCTGCGTCGGATCGACCCTGCCGACCGCGCCGCCGATCCGTTCGCCATCGATCGAGATCCCATTCTTCGCGGAGAACCGGTACCCGGCAAGGGCTTGCCAGTAGATGGTCAACCGGCCCCGATCGTTGCTGAAGCGCAGTGGGTCCGGAGTGACCTGCCTGATCTCGCCATTCACGACCGTGACGACGGGAGTCTGGTTCGACGGGATGTCGAAGAACCGGTTGAAGGACGTACAGCCCGACAGCCCGACGCCGATCAGTACCGCAAGAAGGATCCGTTTCATCCCAGCCCTCCAGAGTGCTTGTTGTTGTTGCAGTCAGGATCTGGCGCTTCCGTTGCGCCGGTCGGCAACTGTCTCCGCATCCGCCCCGAACGTCAAGCCTCTCCCATGTGCTCGACGATCAGCTGCACCCGCCGCATGCCGTTGTAATCGTCGGCCACGGGCCGATACGCCAGCCGGACTTCCTTGGGCAGCAGCTCCGTCCGGCGGAACCAGATGGCGTTGAAGCGCCGCCCGTCGAGGTCGAGCGAGAGCTTCAGGTGCTTGTCCTTCAGCAGCCGCTGCTCCAGTACGGTGAATACGTTGGAGAAAAGCGGCGGCGGAAAGCCCTGGCCCCACACGTGCTCCTCCAGCGCGTTGATGAGCGGCAGGCCGATCTCGTCGGCCTTCAACGGCCCGTCCGTCTGCACCGTCCGGGCGAAGAGGGTGCGGTCGCACGACCCGCGGGTGGCGTCCTCGAAGGCCTTGACGAACCCTTCGTAGCGATCCGACTGCAGCGTCAGGCCTGCTGCCATCGCGTGGCCACCGAAGCGCCGCACCATGTCGGGCACCTGCTTGGTCACGAGGTCCAGCGTGTCGCGCAGGTGCACGCCTTCGATCGAGCGGCCGGAGCCGCGCAGCTCGGTCGCGTTGGCGCGCGCGAACGCGATGGTCGGCCGGTGGAACTTCTCCTTCACGCGGGAGGCGACGAGCCCGACGACCCCCTGGTGCCAGTCCTCGTTGAACAGGCAGATGGTGCTCGCCGCCTCGACCCGGTCGCTGTCCAGCGCCGCGAGCGCGTCGATCTGCATGTCGCTTTCGATGTCGCGCCGCTCGCGGTTCAACTGGTCGAGTTGCTGCGCCAGCTCCAGCGCGCGTTCGAAGCTTTCCGTCGTCAGGCACTCGATGCCGACTGTCATGTCGGTCAGTCGTCCGGCGGCGTTGATGCGCGGGCCGATCGCGAAGCCGAGGTCCATCGCGCGCGCCGTGCGGGCGTCCTTGCCCGCGACCTGGAAGAGCGCCGCCATGCCGGGATGCAGCCGTCCGTTGCGGATGCGCTGCAGGCCCTGGGAGACAAGGATGCGGTTGTTTCTATCCAGCCGCACCACGTCGGCCACGGTGCCGAGGGCGACGAGGTCGAGCAGCGTGTCGAGCTTCGGCTGCGTCGCCGCCGTGAAACGGCCGCGCGCGCGCAGTTCGGCCCGCAGCGCGAGCAGCACATAGAACATCACGCCCACGCCCGCCAGGTTCTTGCTGGGGAATCCGCAACCCGGCTGGTTCGGATTGACGATGCAGGCTGCGTCGGGCAGCACGGGCCCCGGCAGGTGATGGTCCGTGACGAGCACGGCGATGCCGAGTTCGTTGGCACGCGCAACGCCTTCGACGCTGGCGATGCCGTTGTCGACCGTGATGATGAGATCGGGCTCGCGCTGCGCGGCGAGATCGACGATTTCGGGGGTGAGCCCGTAGCCGTACTCGAAGCGGTTCGGCACGAGGTAGTCGACCTCGGCCCCGAGCGCGCGCAGTCCGCGAAGGCCCACGGCGCACGCGGTCGCGCCATCGCAGTCGTAATCGGCCACGATCAGCAGGCGCGCCTCGGCCTCGATCGCGTCGGCGAGGAGTGTGGCCGCATCGTCCACGTGCGACAGCGACGCCGGCGGAACGAGACCGTCGATCTGCAACTGCAGTTCGTCGCGCCGCTGCACGCCGCGTCCGGCCAGCACGCGGGCGAGCGCGGGCAGCACGCCATCCGTCACCAGTTGCTGCGCGACCCGCGGATCCGCGTCACGGACGAGAAGTCGGGTCATTCGGCGAGAACCTGGCGGAGGCTGCGGGCACGCCAGAACTTTAATCGGTCGGACGGCCGGCTTCGGAGGCGCCGCACTGTTTCGCCTCCCGCAAGTACGACATCGAGTGCGCTCGACCGCGACAGCGCGGCGACGCGTTCATCCAGTGCGCGCAGCGCGTTGACCCAGCCCGTCCAGTCCTGCAGCCGGCGCGGCAGCAGCAAGGCGTCCCAGACGACGAGGGCATCGTGGCCCGGCGTGGCGTCCGCGGGTGCGGAGGCGATCGACGCCGCCTGCGCGGCGCCGCGCCACTCGGGCGCGTCGGCGAGCACCGAGGCGAACGCACCCCGCGCAAGGGGCGACCACGCGCCGCCGCCGTGCAGCCAGAGGCTGTTGATCGTCGGCTCGCCGCGCGCCTCGCGCGCCTCGTTCACCGGATGCATGTGCCAGGTCATCTGGATCTCGGTGAGAAGGCGATTCCAGCGGCGGGCGTCGGCGCCCGTGGGCAGCGCGGTCGGCAGCGGTTGCCCCACGGCCGCGGACAAGGGCTCGGCGCGCAGGTCCCACGAACGCTCGGCGTGCAGGAACCAGCGATCGGCCACGCGCAGGACCCGCGCGTCCATCTCGGCGGTGAGCGCGTTGGCGGCGTCGATCAGGGCGTCGGCCTCGTCGTCGGTCGGCGGACGGGTGAGCGGCGTCACCACCAGGTGATCGCGCGCCAGTTCGACATGAACCGGGTCGGCGTGCCAGACGACGGCGGGCGTCGGCACACCGCCGGCGAGGGCTGCATGGGCATAGGGCGCGGTGGCCAGCGGCAGTTCCCTTTGAAAGACGTGTTCGGCGAGCCAGGCCAGGTGCGCCGGCGCTGCGGTCTCGGTGTCGCCGACGAGGTCGGCGCGCATCAGCATCGCGGCCAGCGCGCTCTGCCCCAGCGGCTCCGCGAGTGCGTCGACCACCTCGGGCGGCAGCAGGGCGCCCGGCAACAGCAACGTGAGAGGCATCGAGCGATTCTACGGTCGAGGCCGTCGGCACATCGTTGGCTACAATCGGTCGCCTTGCTCGGCGCTCCTGCCGATCGGCGCCGGACGCCATCCTCTTGAATCTTCCCTACGAGCTTCGCATCGGCCTGCGCTACACCCGCGCGGGACGCCGCGCGCGCCGGCGCAACCGGTTCATCTCGTTCATCTCCGGCATCTCGATGCTCGGCATCGCGCTCGGCGTGATGGCGCTGATCGTCGTGCTGTCCGTGATGAACGGCTTCGTTTCCCAGGTGCGCGACCGCATGCTGTCCGTCGTCGCGCATGTGGAAGTGTTCGCGGTCGAAGGCGCGCTGGCCGATTGGCAGGGCGTGGCCGCGGCGGTCCGCAGGAATCCCGAGGTCGTGGGCGTGGCGCCGTACGTCAACGCCCAGGCGCTGCTCACGCGGGGCGACAGCGTGCGCGGCGTGCTGGTGCGGGGTGTCGATCCCGCCGCCGAACCGGAGGTCTCCGAGTTCGCGACCCTCGTCCGTGGCGCGCCGCTCAGGGCCCTGGCCGATGGCGAGTTCGGCATCGTGCTCGGCGGGGAACTCGCGCGCGCGCTCGGCGTGGCCCTGGGCGAGAAAGTCACGCTGATGGCGCCGCAGGGGCAGGTGACGCCGGCCGGCGTGGTGCCCCGGCTGAAGCAGTTCACGGTGGTGGGGACGTTCGATTCCGGGCACTTCGAATACGACAGCGCCCTGGCGCTGATCCACATGGGCGACGCGCAGCGGCTCTTCCGCGTCGACGGTCCCACCGGCGTGCGCCTGAAGCTGAAGGACATGCAGCGCGCGCAGGAGGTGGCCGCCGAACTGGCGAAGGCGCTGCCTCCGGGGATGATCGTGCGGGACTGGACGCGGCAGAACCGGACCTGGTTCGCCGCCGTGCAGGTGGAGAAGCGGATGATGTTCATCATCCTCGCGCTGATCGTCGCCGTGGCCGCGTTCAACCTGGTCTCGACGCTGGTGATGACGGTGACCGAGAAACAGTCCGACATCGCCATCCTGCGCACCCTGGGCGCAAGTCCCTCGAGCATCATGGCGGTCTTCATGGTGCAGGGCGCGCTGATCGGCGTGCTGGGCACGCTGCTTGGCGTGGCGAGCGGGCTCTTCCTCGCCAACAATCTCGACAAGATCTTTCCGACCATCGAACGGATCGCGGGCTTCCCGCTGATCCCGAAGGACATCTACTTCATCAGTACGCTGCCGTCGGATCCGCGCGCGTCCGACATCGTGCCGATCGCCGTGATCTCCATCGTGCTGTCGCTGGTGGCCACTCTTTACCCAAGCTGGCGCGCATCGCGCGTCAAGCCGGCGGAGGCGCTGCGCTATGACTGAGGCGGTCCTGTCGGCGCGCGGCGTCACCAAGTCCTTCCGCGAGGGCGGGCTGGGTGTCGACGTGCTGCGTGGAGTGGACCTCGACGTGGCGCCGGGCGAACTGGTGGCCATCGTCGGCGCCTCCGGCTCGGGCAAGAGCACGCTGCTGCACGTTCTCGGCGGGCTCGACGCCCCGGATCGCGGCGAGGTGCTGATCGAAGGGAAGAACCTGGCGGCGCTGGGCGAGGCCGAGCGCGGCCGGTTGCGCAACGAGCGGCTCGGCTTCGTCTACCAGTTCCATCACCTGCTGCCCGAGTTCACCGCGCTCGACAACGTCGGCATGCCGCTCGCGATCCGTCGCATGCCGCTCGCCGACGCCCGCGTGCGCGCCGGTGAAACCCTGGCCGCCGTCGGATTGTCGGAACGCGTGCAGCACCACCCGGCGGAAATGTCGGGCGGCGAGCGCCAGCGCACGGCGATCGCACGGGCCATCGTCACGCGGCCGTCCTGCGTGCTGGCCGATGAGCCGACCGGCAACCTCGATCGCGACACGGCGCGGGCCGTCTTCGACGTGTTCGTGGAGCTTGCGCGCGAACGCCGCACCGCCGTGGTGATCGTCAGTCACGACCCGGAACTGGCCGCGCGCTGCGACCGCGTCCTGCGCCTGCAGCACGGCCAACTCACGCCGCTCTAAAGCGTGCCGTGCTCCTGGCCGGTGGCGCGACGTTGGCGCCGCCGTTGCCACGCGCGCCGCAGGTGGATGGTCCAGGCCACGCGCACGGCGAAGTACCCCGCGGTGGCGAGGATGCAGGCGAGCATCACGAGGCCGACGGCGAGCGGTGCACCGAGCCCCAGCATCCACTCGCCCATCGCCCTGAGCGACGTCGCGATCGCGGTCCAGTTCCACGTGGGCGCCGGCGGCGCCGACGCCTTGCCCCCACTGACCCCCAGCGTCAGGCTTCCGATCTCGTAGGCGAGCAGGTACAGCGGCACGATCGTGAACGGGTTCGTGTAGAGCGTGGTGACCAATGCCACCGGCAGATTGACGCGGGCGATGAGGCAGACGATGGCGGCCCCGAGCATCTGCAACGGTCCCGGGATCAGCCCGCAGAACATGCCCACCGCGACACCGCCGGCCGCCGAGCGCCGGTTCAGGTGCCACAGCGCCGGGTGGAACAGGGCGTCCCCGAACACCCCCAGCGCCTTGACTTCGCGGACCTTGTCCACGTTCGGCATGTACTTGCGGAAGAACTTGCGTGCCATGCGCCGATTGTAGTGACGGGGGCAGGCCTTCGGCGTGCCGCGAACCCGAACCCGCTGCGTAAACTCGATGCATGTGGATCGACACCCATTGCCACCTCGACGCTGACGAGTTCGACTCTGATCGCGAGGCCGTGGTCGAACGTGCACGCGCGGCGGGCGTGTCGATGGTGGTGATGCCGACCGGGCACATCGACGAACGCGACAAGGCCGCGCAGGTCGCCGCGCAGCACGGCTTCGCGTACGCGCTCGGCATCCATCCTCTGTGGCTCGCGGATGCGCAGCCGTCCGACGTCGAGCGGCTGCGCGACATGGTGCCGTCCGCGCTCGACGATCCGCGCTTCGTCGGCATCGGCGAGATCGGCATCGACCTCTTCGAGCCCAAGCTCGATGCCGAGCGCCAGCAGTGGTTTTATCGGGAGCAGTTGAAGGTGGCGCGCGACTTCGGCCTGCCGGTGATCGTGCATATCCGGCGCTCGGCGGACCTGCTGTTGAAGCACCTGCGCGCGATCGAGGTGCCGGGCGGGATCATTCACGCGTTCAACGCCAGCGAGCAGCAGGCGCAGCAGTTCCTCGCGCTGGGATTCCGGCTCGGGATCGGCGGGGCGATGACGTACCGGGGATCGCAGCGCATCCGGCGCCACGCGCGCGAACTGCCGCAGGACCGGTGGGTCCTCGAAACCGACGCGCCGTATATCCCGCCGCAGTGGCTGCGCAAGGACGGCGAGGCCGGCCGCAACGAACCGTTCCACCTGCCGCGCATCGCCGAGGAACTCGCGGTCCTGCGCGGCGTCACGCTCGCCGAACTCGCCGCGCAGAACCGGGCCAACGCCGTGGCCGCACTGCCGCGACTCGGTGCCTGGCTGAGCGCGTCCAACCGCTGACTGTCCGGTGTCATGCGCGTTGCCGCGCTGGTCGCCTTCGTCGCGGGCGTGTGCCTGCTGCAGGTGCAGCCGGTGCTGCCCGGGCTCGGCACCGCCCTGCTCATCGTGCTCGCCGCGGCGGGCCTGCTTGGCGCGTCCCTCGGCCGCCGTCGTCTCCATCCGCGCGTGGTGCCCGTCACGGCGTGCATGGCCGCCGCGATGGCCGGATTTGCGTATGCGGCGGCCATGTCGAACCTGCGTCTCGCCGACGAGCTTCCGTTTGCCGACGAGGGCCGGGACATCGTGGTCGAAGGCGTCGTCGCGTCGCTCCCGGCGCGGGTCGAGCGCGGTGTGCGTTTCGAGTTCGACGTCGACGAGGTACTGACCCCGGGCGTGCGCGTGCCGGGCCGCCTGCTCCTCGGCTGGTACAACGGGACCGACCCGGTGCAGCCGGCCCAGCGCTGGCGCTTCACCGTGCGGCTGAAGCGTCCGCATGGCGTGCAGAACCCCGGCGGCTTCGACCTCGAGGCGTGGCTGCTGGAACGCAACCTGCGCGCGACCGGTGCGGTGCGCACGGGGCGCACGCATGCGGCGCCACAACTCGTCGACCCGCTGGTCCGTCGTCCGGGGGTGCTCGTCGAGCGCGCGCGCCATGTGCTGCGCGATCGCCTCGCGCCGATGCTCGAGGGACGGCGCTACGGCGGCGTGCTGCTCGCGCTGATCGTCGGCGACCAGCGCGCCATCGGCGCCGAGGACTGGACCCTCTTCAATCGCACCGGCATCTCGCACCTCGTCAGCATTTCCGGCCTGCACATCACGATGATCGCGAGCCTCGCCGGCTGGGCGGTCGCGGCGGTGTGGCGGCGCACCCCGGTGCTGGTGGCGCGGGCGCCGGCACAGGCGGCCGGTGTGTTCACCGGACTCGCGTCGGCGGCCGGCTACGCGCTGCTCGCCGGCTGGGGCATCCCCGCCCAGCGCACCGTGCTGATGCTCGCGGTCGTCGCCGTCGCCTGGCTCAGCCGCGCGCGGATCGGCCTTGGGGCTTCGCTCGCCGCGGCGGCCGCCGTGGTGTGCCTCGTCGATCCATGGGCCGTCCTTGCGGCGGGCTTCTGGTTGTCGTTCGGAGCCGTCGCCGCCATCGTTTGGGTGGTGCACGGCCGGATCGACACGCCCGGGATGCCGGCATGGCGAGGCGCGCTGGTCACCGGCAGCCGCGTGCAGATCGCGGTCACGCTGGCACTGATGCCGGCGACGGTCGTCCTGTTCCATCAACTGTCGCTGATCTCGCCGATCGCGAACGCCGTGGCGATTCCGGTCGTCAGCTGGATCGTGACGCCGCTCGCGCTGGTGGCCGGTGCATTGACGGCGTTGCCCGGCGTGTTCGCGGTGATCGCCGAGGCGCTGCTGTCGGCGGCCCATGCGATCTTCGCGGTGCTTGCCGAGGGGTTGTCGCGCATGGCGGCGTGGCCGCACGTGTCGCGAGCGGTCGCCACGCCGCCGTGGCCGCTCACCGCGCTGACGCTGGCCGGCGTCGGCTGGCTGCTCGCGCCACCGGGATGGCCGGTGCGCTGGCTCGGGGCCGTCCTCGCGCTGCCGCTGTTCGTCTGGCCACCCGAGCGCCCGCGCATGGGGGAGGCCTGGTTGACCGCGCTCGACATCGGTCAGGGTTCGGCGCTGCTGCTCGAAACGCGCGACCGTGTCTGGCTCTACGACAGCGGGCCGCGCTATTCGAGCGACTCCGATGCCGGCGAGCGCATCGTCCTGCCCTACCTGCGCCACCGTGGCATTGCGCAACTCGACGGCCTGGTGGTGTCGCACCTCGACAGCGACCATTCCGGCGGGACCGCCGCCATCCTGCGCGGCATTCCCGTGAAGCGCGTCCTCAGCTCGATCCCGGAATCGAGTCCGATGTTCGGCGGACGACCGGTGCAGCGGTGCGTGGCCGGCGAACACTGGTCCGACGGCGCGCTGCACTTCACGATGCTGCATCCGCAGGCGGAGGACTACGCACGGAAGCGACCCACGAATGCAATGAGTTGCACCGTGCTCGTCAGGCTCGAGCGGCACCGCCTGCTGTTCACCGGCGATATCGGTGCGGCGGAGGAGGGCGCGATCGTCGCCCGCTGGCCCGCGCTCGGCGTCGACTGGCTGGCCGCCCCGCATCACGGCAGTCGGTCGTCATCGAGCGCGCAGTTGCTCGGGGCGGTGGGCGCGCGGGAGGCGGTGGCACAGGCGGGCTATCGCAACCGGTACGGCCACCCGGACGCGGGCGTCGTCGCCCGCTATGCCGAGCATGGCGTGACACTGCATCGCACTGACCACTCCGGCGCACTCCAATGGCGCTTTTTCACCGACGGCCGCGTCCGCCGCAGTGCATGGCGCACCGAGGCCGTGCACTACTGGCACAACCGTCCCGGGCCCCTGCGCGCCGATGAAGTGGAGGACGACGAGGACGCCTCACCGGCCTTCACGATCGAGCCTCTGATCGCGGGATAGCCGCACGGTTCGTGGCCCGCATGTTGCTAGACTCGCTTGCGACCACGGGAGGGGTTGGAAGTCGATGGGCAGCGCTTACGACGAGATGTACGACTCGGGCAGCGTCGTTCGCGCGCACTATGGCGAGTTCGAACGCTGGCTGTCGGAACAAAGCCCGGAGACGATGCGCTTCAAGCGCGCCGAAGCCGATCTCGTGTTCCGGCGGGTTGGCATCACGTTCGCGGTGTATGGCGATGACGCCGGCACCGAGCGGCTGATTCCCTTCGATGTCGTTCCCCGCATTCTTCCGGCCTCGGAATGGCGCCAGCTGGAAGCGGGACTGAAGCAGCGCGTGCGCGCGCTCAACCGCTTCATCCACGACATCTACCACCAGCAGGACATCGTGCGCGCCGGCCGCATTTCGGCGGAGCAGGTGTTCCGCAACACGCAATACCGCCCCGAGATGCACGGCGTGGATGTGCCCGGCGGCATCTATTCGCATATTTCGGGAGTTGATGTCGTCCGCGCCGGGCAAGGCGAGTTCTACGTGCTGGAGGACAACCTGCGGGTGCCGAGCGGGGTGTCCTACATGCTGGAAAACCGCAAGATGATGATGCGGCTCTTTCCCGACCTTTTCGCGCGTAACCGCATCGCGCCGGTGGCGCACTATCCCGACCTGCTGCTCGACAACCTGCGTTCGGTTGCGCCGGTCGGGGTCGACGACCCCACCGTCGTGCTGCTCACGCCCGGCATGTACAACTCCGCCTACTTCGAACACGCGTTCCTCGCCCAGCAGATGGGCATCGAGCTCGTCGAAGGCCAGGACCTGTTCGTGGAGGACAACAACGTCTACATGCGGACGACGCGCGGGCCGCAGCGCGTGGACGTGATCTATCGCCGCATCGACGACGACTTTCTCGATCCCCTCGCGTTCCGCCCGGATTCGCAACTCGGCGTGCCGGGGCTGCTGTCGGTCTACCGGTCCGGCCGGGTGACACTCGCCAATGCGATCGGCACCGGCATTGCCGACGACAAGTCGATCTACCCCTATGTCCCGGACATGATCGACTTCTACCTGGGCGAAAAGCCCATCCTTTCCAACGTGCCGACGTACAAGTGCCGGACGCGCGAGGACCTCGATTACACGCTCGCGCACATCCACGAACTCGTCGTGAAGGAAGTGCACGGTGCCGGCGGCTACGGAATGCTGGTCGGGCCCGCGTCGTCGCGCGAGGAGTGCCGGGATTTCGCCGAGCGCGTGAAGGCGAACCCGGACAACTACATCGCCCAGCCGACCCTGGCGCTCTCGACGTGCCCGACCTACGTCGAGGCCGGCATCGCGCCCCGCCACGTCGATCTGCGTCCCTACGTGCTGTCCGGCCGGGACGTCGTCACCGTGCCGGGCGGGCTGTGCCGCGTGGCGCTGCGCGAGGGCTCGCTGGTGGTGAACTCGTCGCAGGGCGGGGGCACCAAGGACACCTGGGTGCTCGAGCGATGACGGCCGCGCCTCTCCCGCCGCACGCGGATCCGCTCGATCCGGTGGCGCGTCGCGCCACGGACCAGATCGATCCGTACGCGCTGATCGAACGGGCCGAGCGGCTGCTCAATACCGAGCCCCACGATGCGGTGGTGTTCGCGTTGCGCGCGCAGAGCGTGGCGCGGGCGCGTACCGCCGACGCACTGATGGCGCGGGCGCATTTCGTCGCCGGCGCTGCGCTGATGCAGGTGGGCGACTGGTCGGGCGCCATCCGGCAGCTGTCGCAGGCCGAGCACGTCTATCGCGCCCAGAACGACATCACGGCCCAGTGCAAGGTGATCACGCAACTGGCCACGGCGTGCTGCGAGCTCGGCGAGTACGGCGAGGCGCTCGACGGTTTCGCGCAGGCGCAGAAGCTCGCGCGCCAGAACAACGATGCCGGTGCGGCGCGGCGCGCCCTGGTGCACCAGGCGGCCGTGCACACGATGCTCAACGACTTCGAGGCGGCGCGCGAGTCGTTGCGGTCCGCTCTGGAGCTGCCCTCCGGGTCGGCCGCCGACGAAGGCCTGGTCGTGCTGCAGTTCGGCCAGGTCGATGCCAACGAGGGCCTGCGGGCGGCGCTCGCCGGCGATGCCGCGACGGTGACGCGCCGCATGGCCGATGCCGAGGAACACTTCGAAGTCGCCCTGGAGCTGCTCTCGGGGACGTCGGACCGTGCGAACGCGATCACCGCCCGCACGCAGCTCGGCGCCGCTCGCTGCTGGCGTGGCAAGTTCAAGGAAGGGCTCGACGACCTGAAGGGCGCCGTGGCCGACGCCGCGCGCAGCGGGTTCAAGCTGCGCGAAGTGCAGGGCCGGCTCGAACTCGGCTACCACCTCGTCGCCGCGGGGCGCGAGCAGGAGGGCCTCGCGGTGCTCGGACCGGCCATGCTGCAGGCCGAGGAACTCGGCGACCTGCGGCGGCCGTCCGATACGCACGAGCGCCTGTCCGCACTGTACGAAGCGCGCGGCGACTTCAAGCCCGCGCTGCTGCATCACAAGCGCTACGTGGAAGTGAAGACGCGGCTCGACGGGCGCCTGAGCACGCAGCGCTCGCGCCTGCACGAAGCCCGCGCGGAACTGCAGAAGCTGCGCACCCAGACGGCCGCGCTGCACCAGCGCACCCGCGATCTGGAGCAGTCGCGCTCGCGCCTGGAGCGCCTGGCGCTGGAAGACGAACTGACGGGGCTCGCCAACCGGCGGGCCTTCACGAAGGAGTTCGACAACTGGTGCGGGCGTGCGCGCGGCAGCGAGTTGCGCTTCGGCCTCGTCGTTGCGGACATCGACGACTTCAAGTCGATCAACGACCGCTACTCGCACCTGACCGGCGATGCGGTGCTGCGGCAGCTCGGTCACGTGGTCCGCGCGAACCTGCGCGACAGCGACTTCGCGGCCCGCCTCGGCGGCGACGAGTTCGCCCTGCTCGTTGCCGATACCGAGGGCGGTGCCGGTGTTGCGGTCGTCGAACGCCTGCTCGACTCGGTGCGGGGCTGCAACTGGTCGGAGTTCGGCGAGGGGCTCACGGTGACCATCAGCGTGGGGCTGTGCGAGTCGACGAGCTTCGGCGACTCGAGCGAACTGGTGCGGCGCGCCGACGAGGCGCTGTACGCGGCCAAGCGCATGGGGCGCGATCGCTTCAACGTGTGGGACGGTGACCGTGCTTAGCCGGACCGCCGACCACCTCTTCTGGATGGCGCGCTACGTCGAGCGCGCGGAGAACACCGCGCGCATGCTCGACGTCAACATGTCGACGTCGTTGCTGCCGCAGTCCGTGGAGGCGTCGGAGCGCGGCTGGCGCGCCATGCTGAGCATCTCCGAACTGACCGAGGACTACGACGCGCGCTATCCGATCCTGTCCGCCCGGGACGTCGTCGACTTCATGGTGCGCGATCCGACCAACCCGTCGTCGATCTACAGTTGCCTGCAGGCCGCCCGCGAGAACGCGCGCGCGGTGCGCGGCTCGCTGACGACCGAAGTCTGGGAAACCCAGAACGACACCTGGCTCGGCATGCAGAAGCTGCTCGCGGAGCGCAAGCCCGAGCGCGACCCGCAGTCGTTCTTCGAATGGGTGAAGTACCGCTCCCACCTGTCGCGCGGCGTGACGATCGGCACCATGCTGAAGGACGAGGCGTTCTTCTTCATCCGGCTCGGCACGTTCCTCGAGCGGGCGGACAACACCGCGCGCCTGCTCGACGTGAAGTACCACGGGCTCACCGACAGCTCGCTGGTGCAGGCCGCGAGCCGTGACGAGAACCCGATCGACCACCACATGGACTTCTACCACTGGGCGGCGATCCTGCGCTCGGTGTCGGCGTTCGAGATCTACCGCAAGGTCTATCGCGACGTGATCACGCCGTCGCGCGTGGCCGAACTGCTGATCCTGCGCTCCGACATGCCGCGCTCGCTGGTGGCGTGCATGGACGAGGTGTGCCTCAACCTGGAGAAGGTCCGCAACAGCCGGTCGCACGAAACCGAGCGCCGGGCGGGCCTGCTGCGGGCCGAGGTGCGCTACGGGCGCATCCAGGACATCCTGGCGCAGGGGCTGCATCCCTACCTGACATCCTTCCTCGAGCGCGTGAACACGATTGGCGGCCGCATCAGCCAGGACTTCCTCGTCCCGCTGCAGGCGGCGTGACGGGCGGCATGCGGTATTCGATCCTGCACCGAACCACCTACCGCTACTCCGCTCCGGTCCACTACTCGATCCAGCAGTTGCGGCTGACGCCGCGGGACGAACCCCACCAGCGCACGCTGCGCTGGCGCCTGAAGACGCCCGGCAAACCGAACCCGGCTCCGGATGCCTACGGCAATCTCGTCCACACGCTCGCGCTCGCGCGCACGCACGGCGACGTCGAGATCGAGGCACGCGGCGAGGTCGAGGTGGATGCGCTCGACGACGGCCGGCTCGACGAGATCGCCGGCGGACCGCCGCCGTTGAGCTACCTTGCAAGTACCGCGCTGACGGCGCCGGATGCCCGCCTGCGGGATCTCGCCGAACGCTTTCTGCAAGGGACGGGCCGGCACGCGCTGCTCGACTTCGCGGGCGCGGTCTGCGACGCGATCGACTACCAGCCGGGCTTCACGGAAGTCACCAGCACCGCGGTGGAAGCGTTGAAGCTCGGACGCGGGGTCTGCCAGGACCACGCCCACGTCTTCATCGCGGGCTGCCGCCTGAAAGGCCTGCCCGCCCGGTACGTCTCCGGCTACGTGCACCCGAGCGACGCTCCGCATGCGGCGAGTCACGCGTGGGCGGACGTCTACCTGCCTGACGAGGGCTGGGTCAGCATCGACGTGACGCATCGCCGGTTCGCCTCCGATTACCTGTGCCGGCTGGCCGTCGGGCGCGACTACGTGTCCGCCGGGCCGGTGCGCGGCGTGCGCGTCGGCGGCGGCGACGAGAGGCTCGAGGTCAGGGTTAACATCCGACCGTTTCCGTTCCACGCCGAAGTGGAGTAAAGCGCAGAACATGACCTATTGCGTAGGGATGCGACTGGACGCCGGGCTGGTGTTCCTTGCCGATTCACGTACCAACGCGGGCGTCGACCAGATCTCGACGTTCCGCAAGATGACCGTGTTCGAGCACCCGGGCGAGCGCCTGATGGTGCTCATGTCGTCGGGCAACCTGGCGATCACGCAGGCCGTGCGGCAGATCCTGTGCGAATGCATCGACGTGTCGGTCCCGAGCCTGTGGACCGCCAAGACGATGTTCGAGGCGGTGCGCATCGTCGGGGAGGCGATCCGCGACGTGCATCGGCGCGACGCCGAGGCGCTGGAGGAATTCAAGATCGACTTCAGCGCCAACTTCATCTTCGGTGGACAGATCCGCGGGGAGGCCACGCGCCTGTTCCACGTGTACTCGGCGGGCAACTTCATCGAAGCGACGCACGAGAACCCGTACTTCCAGATCGGCGAAGCAAAGTACGGCAAGCCCATCATCGACCGCGTGCTTCAGCCCGCCACGCCGCTCGACGAGGCGGCCAAGTGCGCGCTGGTGTCGATGGACTCGACCCTGCGCTCCAACATTTCGTGCGGATTGCCGCTGGACCTTCTGGTGTACGAAGCCGATGCGCTGCGCGTGACGAAGTTCGTGCAGATCGATTCGTCGAATCAGTACATGCAGATGATCCGGAACACCTGGGGCGCGCGGCTGAAGCAGGTGTTCACCGAGATTCCCGATCCTGCCTGGCGCGACTCCAACGCCGCGCCCGGCGCGCCCAGGCTGGAGACCGAGGTCACGCAGCCGGTGCGTGCGCCCCTGCCGGCGGCGATCCAGGTCGAGACGTCGCCGTCGCCGCCGCAGATGCTGGCCGGCGGCCCGCGCTGAGCGAGCCCGGCCGCGCTACTGCGCGTACCAGCCGCCGTCCATGTTCCACGCCACGCCGCGCACCTGATCGGCGGCGGGCGAGCAGAAGAACAGGGCCAGGCCTGCGAGCTGTTCGGTCGTGACGAACTGCAGCGACGGCTGCTTCTCGCTCAACAGGGACTTCTTCGCGTCGTCCTCGCTGATGTTGTCGCGCGCGGCGCGCGCATCGACCTGCTTCTGCACCAGCGGGGTCAGGACCCAGCCGGGGCAGATCGCATTGCAGGTGACACCGGTGGTCGCGGTTTCCAGCGCAACGACCTTGGTGAAGCCGACGATGCCGTGCTTGGCGGCGACGTACGCCGACTTTTCGGCCGAGGCCACGAGGCCGTGCACCGACGCGATGTTGATGATGCGGCCCCAGTTGGCTTCCTTCATCTTCGGCAGCGCGAGCCGGGTGGTGTGGAAGGCCGACGTCAGGTTGATGGCGATGATCGCGTCCCAGCGCTCGACCGGGAACTTGTCGACCGGCGCGACGTGCTGGATGCCGGCGTTGTTGACGAGGATGTCCACGCGACCGAAGGCCGACTCGGCCGCGCGGAACATCTGCTCGATCTCGGCCGGCTTGCTCATGTCGGCGCCGTGATACAGGGTCTTCACGCCGCGGCCCTGCAGGTCCTTCTCGACGGCGCGGATCGCGTCGGCCTCGCCGAAGCCGTTCACCACGATGTTGGCGCCCTGGGCGGCCAGCGCTCGCGCCATCTCCAGTCCGATTCCGCTGGTGGATCCGGTCACCAGAGCCGTCTTACCCTTCAGCATTGAATTTCCTCCCATTGAGCCCGACGAGTATGCCACCGGCGCCTGACTACAATCGACCGCGAACAAGGAGCAGTCCGTGAACCAGTCATCGAGCCCGCGCTTGCGCGACGTGAAGTGCTTGAGTCCCGCCGGTTTCCACCGGATGGCCTACGCCGAGTGGGGCGACCCGGCCAACCCGCGCGTGCTGGTGTGCCTGCACGGCCTCACGCGCGTCGGCCGCGACTTCGATCGGCTCGCGCGCGCGATGGCGCCGCACTACCGCGTCGTGTGTCCCGACGTGGTGGGGCGCGGCCGCAGCCACTGGCTGCGCGACCCGAACTATTACGTCATCCCGCAGTACGTGTCCGATGTGGTCGCGCTGATTGCGCGGCTCGACGTCGAGGAGGTGGACTGGGTGGGCACCTCGATGGGCGGGCTGATGGGCATCGCGCTCGCCGGCCAGGCGGACGCACCCGTGCGCCGGCTCGTCATCAACGACGTCGGCCCGAGGCTCGATGCCGCCGCCATTGCGCGGATCGGCACGTACCTCGGTGCCGCGGTTTCGTTCGCCACGGTGGACGAGGCCATCGACTACGTCGCCGTCGTCGCCGCGCCGTTCGGCGTGAAGAAACGCGAGGATTGGCGCGAACTGGTCGAGCCCGCATTGCGCAAGGACGGCGAGCGCTGGCGGTTGCACTACGACCCGAGCATCGCGGTCCCGTTCAAGTCGGTCACGCCGGAAGGTGCGGCCGTCGCCGAGGCGGCGATGTGGAGGCTCTACGACAACATCCGCTGCCCGACGCTGCTGGTCCGCGGCGAGCACTCCGACCTGCTGACGCGGGAGACGCTCGACGAGATGAAGAGCCGCGGACCGAAGCCGGCCACCGCGGAGGTGCCGGGCGTCGGTCATGCACCGACGTTCATGTTCGACAACGAGATCGCGATCGTGCGCGACTTCCTGCTGGGTTGAGGCAGCCAGGCCGATGCGGATCGAACGGCTGGATCACCTGGTACTGACGGTGCGCGACATCGCGGCCACCTGCGCCTTCTACACCGAGGTTCTCGGCATGGAGGTGGTGACGTTCGGCGAGGGACGCAGGGCGCTCGCTTTCGGCCGACACAAGTTCAACCTGCACGAAGCCGGGCGCAAGTTCGAACCAAAAGCCGACAAGCCGAGCCGGGATCGGCGGATCTTTGCCTGATCGCGCAGGGCCGTCTCGACGACGTCATCGCGCACCTGTGACTCGGACAAATTAAGTCCTCCGAGACAAAGAAAGTCCGTCGGAGCCGGCAGCCCAAGGTCCGTCGGAGACGGCGGCTGTGCTCGGACGTGGCCCTGGATAAGACCGCGCAGAACGTCTTGAATGCCCGCATTGCGGTGTTCAGATGACCGCCGCGTTCGGCCATGAGCTGACGAAGCGGTTGTAACCCCGAATCGCCTCATATCGGACCTACTGGCATGGATGAGAAACCTACACCCGAAGAGACCGCTCGGTGGCAGCGCCGCCTGGCCAGTCAGGCGAACAACAGGGCCTGGACGCTTGCCGAGGCCGAATCCCGGACGCCCGAAGAAGACGAGGAGATGCTGCAGGCGGCGCATGCCGCGATGCATTTCTGGAAGATCGTCGGCAATGAAAAGAACCGCGCACACGCGGCTCAGTTGGTTGCGCACGCCTACGCGTTGCTCGGCCTTCCCAATCAGGCGGCCCATTACCTGGCGAAGTCGCAGCCGGTCTTCTTTGCTGACGGAGCCGAGGCGTGGGAGACCGCCCTCGCTCATGCGGTGGCGGCCAACGTAGCCGCTGCGGCGAAGGATGCCGCCTCTCATCGCGACCACTACACAAAGGCCTTCGACCATGTGGCAGCGCTCCCGGATCCAGAGGACCGGAAGATCTTGGAGGCGACCCTGCACGTACTTCCGGTTCCAGGCAAAGCGCCCGCGTGACGTCGGCCGGCCAACAGCTGCCGGTTGGCTCCGCGTGTCGTTCTGCCCAAGAGCTGACCGCCCATGCAAAGGGGCGATCGCTTATCGTTGCATGGGGTTAGCATGTTTGCTAACATGCGCGCATGGCATTCGAGTTCGAGTACTTCCACGAGCGCGTGCTTGCTGAGGTTGAATCTTGGCCGGTCGATGTTCTGGCCGACTACGCGCGCCTGGTTGAGCTTCTGGCTGAGCACGGGCCCAGCCTTCGCCTGCCGCACTCGAGGGCCTTTGGCGATGGACTCTTCGAACTCCGACCTCGAGGGCGATCGGGAATCGGACGCGCCTTCTACTGCTTCATGCTGGGCCGTCGCGTCGTCGTGCTGCACGCGTTCATCAAGAAATCGCAGGAAACGCCTGACCGGGAGTTGAGACTTGCGCGCAAGCGCCTCAAGGAGTTGCAGGATGGCTGATCTGAAGTACAAACCCGTTCCGCATGACCACAAAGAGTTCCTCGCTAAAGCGCGTACCCGCAAGGGTTTCGCTGCGGCGTATGACGCGCTGGAACTGGAGTATCAACTCGTCAGCCAGATGCTAAGGGCGCGTTCACGCGCCGGACTGACGCAAGATGCCGTGGCCGAGCGCATGGGCACGACCAAGAGTGCGATCTCGCGACTGGAGTCGGCGGGCAAGCACGCCCCGTCACTAGCGACGCTCAAACGGTACGCGAGCGCAGTTGGATGCGAGTTGCAGGTTAAATTGGTGCCACAGAAGGCGACCTGACGACACCGGGCTGCCTAGGTTCGCCTCAGCGTGCATTGCGAGGAGAGCTTGCAGGTCTGCTTTCGGCGTGAAATCCGTGGCCGCTTTGGGAATTGTCGGACGGCGGCTTAGGGTCGAACTTCCCGGCAGTCTTGTTTGGCCCGACAGACTTTATTTGAAGTGGCTGCTCTGACCGCTCGATTCTGGATGTCCCGACGAACTTTCCAACTTACCGAGCCGTACAGAACTTCAATCACTTCGAGGGTCCTCGTTCGACAGACTCTATTTGTTGCAGTCACCTGAACGCGTGCGGGGTTCCCATCCTCGAAGGCCCGGTGAAACGGACCGGGGCGCTGGGGCCGATCCTTTCGGTGTACTTCCGCGACCCGGACATGAATCTCGTCGAGGTTCGACCGCGGGCAGCCGTAGGGCGTCCGCGTCCAGGCGGGGGCGTGCGGCGGGCCGGGCAGAGCGGGCTGCCCCAGGCTCAAGCGTTGCAAGCCTTCAGAAAATGCCGGCGGCCAGGCCGGCGGCGAGTGCCGCTCCCAGTTCACGCGCCCGGGCCAGGTCGTCGTCGGGCACGGTCTTCGAAGCCCGAATGGCTTCCGGTGTCTGCGCGCCGTTGCGGACGATGATCGGCGGCGCGATCTTCCTTCAGCCGCAGGCCGGTGGCGATGCGCTGCAGCTGGCGGGCGGCGCCCGCGCCGTCGGTGCCGGCGGCAATGAGCGCGGCATAGGGCCGGCCGTTCACGCGCTCGAGAGCGTCGTAGTAGATCCGGTCGAAGAAATCCTTCATCAGGCCGGCCATCGAGGCGAGGTTCTCCGGTGTCGCGAAGACGTAGCCGTCGGCGGCGAGCACATCGGCCGACGTCGCGTCGGGGGCGTGCATCAGCCGCGCGTCGATCTCGCGCTCGCTGGCGGCGCCGGCCACCGCCGCACGGGCGAGCTGCTCGGTCGCCCCGGTCATCGAGTGATAGACGACGAGCAGGTGCTTCATGGCTTCGCGCGCGCGACCGGATCCTGGCGGAAGAACCGGGCGAGGAGCGCGTACCAGTCCGGAAACGCGCGCTGCAGCGCGTTGGGGTCGACGAAGAACGCTTCGCTGGTCACCGCGAAGAACTCGGCTTCGTCGTGCGCGGCATAGGGATCGAAGGGCAGGTGCGCGTAGAAGCGGTCGGCCTCCTCGCTGTCCGGATCGACGCCCTCCGGCAACTCCGATTCGATGAGGTCGAGTTCGGCCAGGAAGCGCTCGAACGTGTCCTCCAGGGCGTCGTTCCACTGCCGCGGATCGAGGCCTTCGTGCAGCGCTGGGGAAAACGGCGGGCAGCCGTCCGCTTCACCGTCGAGCAGGTCGATCTTGTGCACGAACTCGTGGATCACGACGGAGTAGGCCGAACCGGCGTCGGTCGTGCTGCGTTGCGCGTCTTCCCACGACAGCAGCAGCGGGCCGCCCTCCCAGGCTTCCCCGGTGATCGGCTCGACGTACTCGTGCATGACGCCGTCCTCGTCGGCAAGGCGGCGCGGCACGAGGAATTCGCCCGGATAGACGATGATGCTTGACCAGCCGCGGTACCACTCGAGGCCGAGGTTCAGGATCGGCAGGCACGCCTGCACCGCGATGCTGACCTGCATTTCCGCGGTCAGTTCGAGCTCGCCGGCGGCCGACATCTCCTTGTCGGCGAGCAGCCGGCTCGCCAGCTCGCGCAGTCGTCCAGCTTCGGCTGGCGTGAGCTTCCCGGTGCACGGGAAGGCGGACACCGCACCGGTCCACAGGTCGTCGGGAATGGCGACGGTGTTGGATCGCGTGAAGCGGCCAAGCAGGGTCTTCAGCATCCGGCGATTGTGCCGCAGCGAGCGCGGCTCCCTATAATTTCCCCTCGACGTCTCTGCCCTTGATGCCCGCCTCCCACACCACTGCCGACCCGTCGGTGCCCGCCGACGCCGGCGGGGCCGGCTTCGACCTCGTTCGCACGCGTTCGCTTGTCGAGCCTCTGTATCAGGACCGCACGCTGCGCACCGGCGAGCCTTTCCTGTCCCACGCCGAAGGCATCGCGGGCATCGTCGGCACGCTGCGCTCGGATCCCGACCTGCTCGCCGCTGCGTACCTGTTCGGCGTCTACGACGTCCTGCGCGAGCCCGACGAGTGGCTGCGGTCGCGCTTCGGCACGGCCGTCGCGCAGCTCGTGGCCGACCTGCGCCAGCTCATGCGGCTGTCGGAGCTCACCCGCACGCAGGGCGACGGCGGCGGCAAGCTGCACGGTCTCGACGACCAGGCCGAAGCCTTGCGCCGCATGCTGCTCGCGATGGCCAACGACCTGCGGGTCGTGCTGCTGCGGCTGGCCTCGCGCCTGCAGACGCTGCGCTACTACGCGGCCACCCGGCACCCCGGTGCCGAAGCCTTTGCGCACGAGACGATGTCCCTCTATGCGCCGCTCGCCAACCGCCTCGGCATCTGGCAGATGAAGTGGGAACTCGAGGACCTGGCATTCCGCTTCCTCGAGCCCGACACCTACAAGCAGGTGGCGCGGCTGCTGGAGGAGAAGCGGGTCGAGCGCGAGGCGTTCATCGCGAACGCACTCGAACGCGTTCGGACGATGCTGAAGGACGCCGGCATCGAGGGCGAAGTGTCGGGCCGGCCCAAGCACATCTACAGCATCGTCAGCAAGATGCGCACGAAGAGCCTGGCCTTCGACCAGCTCTTCGACGTGCGCGGCCTGCGCGTGATCGTCGACGAGCTCGCCCAGTGCTACCAGGTGCTGTCGCTCGTGCACGAGGCGTGGAGTCCGATCGCAAGCGAGTACGACGACTACATCGCGCGGCCCAAGCCCAACGGGTATCAGTCCCTGCACACCGTGGTGGGCGACGAGGCCGGGCGCACGCTCGAGATCCAGATCCGCACACGCGCCATGCATGAGTTCGCCGAACTCGGGATCGCCGCGCACTGGCGATACAAGGAAGGTGGAAAGGCGCACGCGACCGACGAGCAGCGCGTCGCGTGGCTGCGGCAACTGCTGGCATGGCGCGACGAGGTCGAGCCGCCGCCACAGGCCACCGGCGGGCAGCGGGACGACAGGATCTACGTCCTCACGCCGCAGGCGCGCGTGGTCGAACTGCCGGCCGGCGGCACGCCGATCGACTTCGCGTATCACATCCACTCCGAGCTCGGCCATCGCTGCCGCGGCGCGAAGGTCAATGGCGCGATGGTCACGCTCAACACGCCGCTGGCGAACGGGCAGACGGTCGAGGTGATCGCCGCGAAGACGGGCGGGCCGAGCCGCGACTGGCTCAATACCGAGCTCGGCTTCCTGAAGAGCGCGCGGTCGAAGGCGAAGGTGCGCCAGTGGTTCAACGCGCTGGAACTGGAGCAGTCGGTCGCGACCGGCCGCGAGCTGGTCGAGAAGGAACTGCAGCGTCTGGGCAGGACCGCGGTGAAACTCGACGACCTCGCGAAGCGCCTGGGCTTCGACAAGGTCGACGACCTGTGCGCCGCGGCGACCAAGGAGGAGTTCAGCCTGCGCTCCATCGAGCAGGCGCTGGCGCCGGTCGTTCCGGAGCCCGAGCCGACGCCTTCGCTGCTGGTCGGCAAGCCGCGCGACACTCCGGCCGGCCGGGGCAAGGTGCTGGTCGTCGGGGTCGATTCGCTGCTGACGCAGCTCGGCCGTTGCTGTCGGCCGGCGCCGCCCGATGAGATCGTGGGCTACGTCACCCGTGGGCGGGGGGTGTCGATCCACCGCACCAGCTGCTCCAACCTGCTGGCACTGACGCAGCGCGAACCGGAACGGGTGGTCGAAGTGGCCTGGGGCAAGGAGCCCAACGCCGTCTATCCGGTGGAACTGCTGGTGATGGCGCAGGACCGGCAGGGCCTCTTGCGCGATATCTCCGAAGTCTTCGCCCGCGAGAAGATCAACGTCATCGGGGTGAACACGAGCAGTGCGAAGGGCGAAGCGCGCATGCTCTTCACCGTCGAGGTGGGCAGCGCCGCGGACGCCAGTCGCGTGCTGGCGCTGGTCCGCGAAGTCAGGGGCGTATTCGCGGTGCGGCGCCGATAAGCGGCCCGCCGATCCCGTTGGCGCTGCTGATATACTTCTTTCCTTTCAGGCGCGTAGCTCAGCTGGTTAGAGCACCACCTTGACATGGTGGGGGTCGTTGGTTCGAGTCCAATCGCGCCTACCAGACAAAGCAGACGAAAGGCCGAACCATGACGTTCCGAACTACGTTTACAGGCAGTTAAGCCCCCGAACGAGTTCGCCTTTCGATGGAAAAAGTGCGGCCTCGACCGCACTTTTTTTTTGCCGAGGAATTTCATGGTCTCGATTCGATTGCCCGACGGCTCCAGCCGTTCCTACGACAACCCGGTGACGGTGGCGGAAGTGGCGGCCTCGATCGGTCCGGGCCTCGCCAAGGCGGCGGTGGCCGGCCGCGTCGACGGCAAGGTGGTGGACACGTCGCACCGCATCGAGCGGGACGCCGACGTGGCCATCGTCACGGAGCGCGACACCGAGGGGCTCGAGGTGCTGCGTCACTCGGCGGCGCACCTGCTCGCCTACGCGGTCAAGGAGCTCTTCCCGGACGCGCAGGTGACGATCGGCCCGGTCATCGACAACGGCTTCTACTACGACTTCGCCTACAAGCGCGCCTTCACGCCCGAGGATCTCGAGGCCATCGAGAAGAAGATGGCGGAGCTCGCGAAGAAGGACGAGCCGGTCGTGCGCGAGGTGTGGAAGCGCGACGACGCCGTGAAGTTCTTCGAGTCCATCGGCGAGAGGTACAAGGCCGAGCTGATCGCGTCGATTCCGGCCAACGAGGACATCTCGCTGTATCGCGAGGGCGGCTTCATCGACCTCTGTCGCGGGCCGCACGTGCCGTCGACGGGCAAGCTCAAGGTCTTCAAGCTGATGAAGGTCGCGGGCGCGTACTGGCGCGGCGACAGCAACAACGAACAGCTGCAGCGCATCTATGGCACGGCCTGGGGCAAGAAGGAGGACCAGGACGCCTACCTGAAGATGCTGGAGGAGGCCGAGAAGCGCGACCACCGCAAGCTCGGCAAGGAACTCGATCTCTTCCATTTCCAGGAAGAGGCGCCGGGCCTGATCTTCTGGCATCCCAAGGGCTGGGCGATCTGGCAGGCGGTCGAGCAGTACATGCGGCAGGTCTACCGGGACAACGGCTACGACGAGGTCAAGGCGCCGCAGATCCTCGACCGGTCGTTGTGGGAGAAGTCCGGGCACTGGGAGAAGTACCGCGAGAACATGTTCACGACCGAGTCGGAGAACCGGTACTACGCGCTCAAGCCCATGAACTGCCCGGGCCATATCCAGATCTACAACGCGAACCTGCACAGCTACCGCGAACTGCCGCTGCGCTACGGCGAGTTCGGCGCCTGCCATCGCAACGAGTCGTCGGGCTCCCTGCACGGGCTGTTCCGGGTCCGCGGTTTCACCCAGGACGACGGCCACATCTTCTGCACGGAAGACCAGATCCAGGACGAGTGCGTGGCCTACACGTCATTGCTGCAGAAGGTCTACCGGGACTTCGGCTTCGAGCACATCCTCTACAAGGTGTCGACGCGTCCGGCGATGCGGATCGGCGCCGACGAGGTCTGGGACAAGGCCGAAGCGGCCCTGATGGAGTCCCTGAAGCGCTCCGGGGTGGAGTTCACGATCTCGCCGGGCGATGGCGCCTTCTACGGTCCGAAGATCGAATACACGCTCAAGGACGCGATCGGCCGCGAGTGGCAGTGCGGCACCATGCAGGTCGATTTCTCCATGCCCGGCCGCCTGGGCGCCGAGTATGTGGCCGAGGACAACGCCCGCAAGACGCCCGTGATGCTGCACCGGGCGATCGTCGGGTCGATGGAGCGATTCATCGGCATGCTGATCGAAAACCACGCCGGGGCGATGCCGCCCTGGCTGGCCCCGATCCAGGTTTCGGTCGCCAATATCTCCGAAGGGCAGTCGGATTACGCGGCCGGCGTTGTCCAAACGCTGCAAAAACAAGGATTTAGGGCTGAGGTGGATTTGCGTAACGAGAAGATCACCTATAAAATCCGCCAGCTTAGCCTGCAGAAAGTTCCGTTCATCCTCGTCGTCGGGGAGAAGGAAAAGCAGGCCGGCACGGTCGCCGTGCGAGCCCGTGGTGGCGTGGACCTTGGGGTGATGCCCCTGTCCGCATTCGCCGAACGTCTTTCCACCGACGTTCGCGAGCGCCGCAACGCGGTTGGCGCGGCTTAGTTTTTCAACGTTCGGAGAGTCAAACCATCGCTAAAGATAGTGGCCACCGGCTCAACGGTGAAATCAATGCGCCCGAGGTTCGCCTCGTCGGCATCGAAGGCGAAGCGCTCGGCGTGGTGAAGTTGCCCGATGCTTTCCGAATGGCCGAAGAAGCACAGGTTGATCTGGTCGAGATTGCTCCCACCGCGGTGCCGCCCGTCTGTCGCTTGATGGACTACGGCAAGTTCAAGTACCAGGAGCAGAAGAAGGCCCACGAGGCGAAGCTCAAGCAGAAGCAGATTCAGATCAAGGAGGTCAAGTTCCGTCCCCAGACGGACGACAACGACTACCAGACGAAGCTGCGGAATCTTGTGCGGTTCCTCGAAGAGGGTGACAAGGCAAAGATCACGCTGCGGTTCCGGGGACGCGAGATGGCGCACCAGGAATTCGGCTACAAGCTGCTCGAGCGGCTGCGCGACGACCTCGTGCAGCTGTCGGTGGTGGAGTCGATGCCGCGCCTGGAAGGCCGCCAGATGGTGATGGTGCTGGCTCCGAAGAAGAAGAAGTAGGGTTTCGCGGCGACCGCCTCGCCTGCAGGTGCGGCGGTCGGTGCAGCAGGAGGCGGGAGCTGACGCTCCCGCCAAAACAAGTGAAGGCGGGCCCCGAAGTCTCCGCGAGGAGCGCCTGCCGACATCAAAGAAAGGACGGCCAACGATGCCGAAGATGAAGACGAAAAAGAGCGCTTCCAAGCGCTTCGAGATCCGCGCCAGCGGATCGATCAAGCGGGGACAGGCGTTCAAGCGCCACATCCTCACGAAGAAGACCACCAAGGCCAAGCGCCACCTGCGCGGTGCCGTCACGCTGCACGAAGCAGACGTGAAGTCGGTGCGTCGCATGATGCCGTACGGTTAAGGGGAGACGACGATGCCTAGAGTCAAACGTGGTGTAACGGCCCGCGCGCGTCACAAGAAAGTCATCGCCCAGGCCGCCGGCTTCACCCGGCGCCGCAATAACGTCTTCCGCGTTTCGAAGGAGGCGGTGATGAAGGCGGGGCAGTACGCCTACCGCGATCGCCGCAACAAGAAGCGCGTCTTCCGTGCCCTCTGGATCGCCCGCATCAACGCGGCGGTGCGCGAGCACGGCATCACCTACAGCGCATTCATCGCCGGGTTGAACAAGGCCGAGATCGGGCTGGACCGCAAGGTTCTGGCCGACATGGCCGTGCTCGACAAGCCGGGTTTTGCGGCGGTCGTCGACAAGGTCAAGGCCACGCTCGCTGCTTGATGATTGCCTGAGGGCCGCCCACGCGGCCGATTGAAATCCGAACGGGGCCTGGCAACACGGCCCCGTTCTTTTTTCTTCAAGCCAAATCACATGTCTTCAGACCTGGAACACCTGGTAGCCGAAGCGCGTGCGGCGTTCGCTGCGGTCTCGCAGCCCGCCGCGCTCGAGAACGAGAAGGCGCGCTTCCTCGGCAAGTCGGGCGCGATCACCGAGCGGCTCAAGGGCCTGGGCAAGCTCGCGCCCGACGAGAAGCGCGAGCAGGGCGCCCGCATCAACGCGGCCAAGGAGAGCATCGAACGGCTGCTGGCCGAACGACGCCAGGCGCTGGCCGATGCCCAGCTCGCCGAGCGCCTGTCGGCCGAGTCCATCGACGTGACGCTGCCGGGCCGCAAGCGCAGCCCCGGCGGCATTCATCCGGTGGCGCGCACCTGGATGCGCATCGAGGAGATCTTCCACTCGATCGGCTTCGACGTCGCCGACGGGCCCGAGATCGAGAACGACTGGTTCAACTTCACGGCGCTCAACAGCCCCGAGAACCATCCGGCCCGCTCGATGCAGGACACGTTCTATGTCGACGCCGAAGACGCGCGCGGCAAGCCCTTGCTGCTGCGGACGCACACCAGCCCGATGCAGGTGCGCTACGCGCGCATGCACGCGCCGCCGATCAAGGTCATCGCGCTCGGGCGCACCTATCGCGTCGACAGCGATGCCACGCACTCGCCGATGTTCCATCAGGTCGAGGGCCTGTGGATCGACGAGGACATCAGCTTCGCCGACCTGAAGGCGGTCTACACCGACTTCCTGCGCTGCTTCTTCGAGACGGACGACGTGGTCACGCGCTTCCGGCCGTCGTACTTCCCCTTCACCGAACCGTCGGCGGAGATCGACATGATGTTCACCAGCGGGCCGGGCAAGGGCAAGTGGCTCGAGATCTCCGGCTCCGGCCAGGTGCATCCGACGGTGGTCCGCAATTTCGGCCTGGACCCGGAGCGCTACATCGGGTTCGCGTTCGGCTCGGGCATCGAGCGACTCGCCATGCTGCGCTACGGCGTCGACGACCTGCGGATCTTCTTCGAGGGTGATCTGCGCTTCCTGCGGCAGTTCAATTAGGAGGCGGAGACGGACATGCAATTCTCGGAACATTGGCTGCGCCGCTATGCGAACCCGGCGATCGACAGCGAGGACCTCGCGCACCGCCTGACCATGGGCGGCCTGGAGGTGGAGGAAAGCGCGCCGGTGGCGCCGCCGTTCAGCGGCATCGTCGTCGCGCACGTCGTTTCCGTGGCGAAGCACCCGAACGCGGACAAGCTGACGGTGTGCGAGGTCGATGCGGGCACCGGTGCTCGCCTCAACATCGTGTGCGGAGCACCGAACGTCGCCGCCGGGATCCGTGTGCCTTGCGCACTGGAAGGCGCGATCCTGCCGGGTGATTTCCGCATCAAGCGCACGACGATGCGCGGGGTGGAGTCGCAGGGCATGCTGTGTTCGGCACGTGAACTCGGACTGTCGGAGGATCACAGCGGCCTGCTGATCCTCGACCCGACGGCGGCCGTCGGGCAGGACATCCGCGCGGCACTCGATCTTGACGATCGCAAGCTCACCGTCAAGCTCACCCCCAACCGCGCGGATTGCCTGAGCGTGACGGGGATTGCGCGCGAAGTGGCGGCCATCACCGGCGCCGATCTGACGCTGCCGTCGTTCGCGCCGATCGCGCCGCAGATCGACGATCGGCTCCCGGTCCGCGTCGAAGCTCCGGATCTGTGCGGCCGCTTCTCGGGGCGGGTCATTCGCGGGGTCGATGCGCGCGCGCCGACGCCCGACTGGATGAAACAGCGCCTGGAACGCAGCGGGCAGCGACCGATTTCGGCGCTGGTCGACATCTCCAACTACGTGATGCTCGAACTCGGCCGCCCGTCGCACGTGTTCGACCTCGACAAGGTGAAGGGCGGGCTCGCCGTGCGCTGGGGCGGCGCCGGCGAGCAGGTCGAACTGCTCAACGGGCAGACCGTCACGGTCGATGGCGAGGTCGGCGTCATCGCGGACGACGCGGGCATCGAGGCGCTCGCCGGCATCATGGGAGGCGCGGCCACCGCGGTGTCGCTCGACACCCGCAACATCTACGTCGAGGCAGCGTTCTGGTGGCCGGATGCGATCCGCGGCCGCGCGCGCCGCTTCAACTTCACAACCGATGCCGCGCATCGCTTCGAGCGCGGGGTCGACTTCGCCACGACCGTCGACCACATCGAATACATCACGCGCCTGGTCCTCGACATCTGTGGTGGCCGGCCCGGTCCCGTCGACGACACCGTGCTCCGCCTGCCGGAGCGCAAGGCGGTCACGATGCGCATCGAACGGTGTCGCCGGGTCATCGGTGTGCCGATCGACACCGCGGACATGGCCGGTGCCTTTCGCCAGCTCGGCCTGCCGTTCGAGCAGCACGCCGACCGCTTCGTGGTCACGCCGCCGAGCTACCGCTTCGACCTCGAGATCGAGGAGGACCTCATCGAGGAGGTCGCACGGCTCTTCGGCTTCGAACGCATTCCGGCCGTCCCGCCGCGCGCGCCGGCCACGATGCGGATGCGGCGCGAAGAGCAGCGGTCGATGCACGACGTGCGCCGCGCACTCGCGCGCGACGGCTACCAGGAACTGGTCAACTACTCGTTCGTGGACGCGTCGTGGGAGCAGGATTTCGCCGGCAACGATGCGCCGATCCGGGTGCTCAATCCCATCGCCAGCCAGATGTCGGTGATGCGAACGACGCTGCTCGGCGGCCTGGTCGCGACCCTCGTCTACAACCTGAACCGCAAACAGACCCGCGCGCGCCTGTTCGAAGTGGGGCGCGTGTTCCTGCGCGACGCCGAGGTCGAAGACGGCCCCTTGGCGGTCCGGGGCGTGGCCCAGCCGACCGTCGTCGCCGGCCTGGCGTACGGACTGGCCGACGATGAGCAATGGGGATTGCCGGCACGTGACGTCGACTTCTTCGATGTCACGGGCGACATCGAGCGCCTGGTCGCTCCCGCCGCGGTCCGGTTCGTGCGCGCCGAGCACCCGGCGCTTCATCCGGGGCGTAGCGCTTTCGTCGAACTGGACGGCGCCACGGTGGGCATCGTGGGGGAACTGCATCCGCGGCTGCAACAGAAGTACGAGTTGCAGAAGCCCGCGGTGGTCTTCGAACTCGATCTCGTACCGGTCCTGGGGCGGCCTCTGCCCCGCTACAGCGAGGTGTCGAAGTTCCAGCCGGTCACCCGCGACATCTCGGTCACCGTCGCCGACGATCTGCCGGTGGGCGCGCTGGAAGAGGCGGTCCGCGTCCTGTCGAGTGCGGATGGCCGCCTGTCGGCGCTGCGCGAGTTCCGGCTGTTCGACGTGTATCGTCCCCGGACAGATTCAAGCAAAGTCGCCGAAGCGAGTGCTAACGCATTGTTAAATAAAGAAAAGAGCCTTGCGTTCCGCGTCGTTCTGCAAGATACTGATCGGGCCCTGAACGACGCCGATGCCGACGCAGCGGTCAGCGCCATCGTCGAGGGGCTCGAGAAACAGTGCGGAGCGCGGCTGCGTCGATAACAGGCATGCAAGACGACACACAATCCAATCCGGGTTTCAAGCTTCCGGAAACGCCCACTGCCGCGGCGGCGCCGAACGGTGTGGCGGATCGTGGGGCGAAGACCGTGACCAAGGCGGAACTCGCCGAGGCGCTGTTCGACCGCCTGGGGCTCAACAAACGGGAAGCCAAGGACATGGTCGATTGCTTCTTCGACGAGATCCGGCAGGCGCTCGAGCGGGGCGAATCGGTGAAGCTGTCGGGCTTCGGCAACTTCCAGCTGCGCGACAAACCGCAGCGGCCCGGTCGTAATCCCAAGACGGGCGAAGAGATTGCCATCACGGCACGCCGCGTCGTCACCTTCCACGCCAGCCAGAAGCTCAAGGCGGCGGTCGCGCGGGCCACAGGGGTTCACTGACGGCTGCGCGCCGTCGTCTCCCCGGTCGTCTGAACCATGCAGCGTTCCGAATCCCCGGCGGTCCTGCCGCCGATTCCGGCCAAACGCTACTTCACCATCGGCGAGGTAAGCGAGTTGTGCGGCGTGAAGCCGCACGTGCTGCGCTACTGGGAGCAGGAATTCACGCAACTCAAGCCCGTCAAGCGGCGTGGCAACCGGCGTTACTACCAGCACCACGAGGTTCTGCTCGTGCGCCGCATCCGCGAACTGCTGTACGAGCAGGGCTTTACGATCAACGGCGCACGCAACCGCCTCGACGAGAACGAACGCCTCCCGCGCGCGCATGCGCGGCCGAACGGCAACGGCACCCATGCGGCAGACCTGGACATCGCGAGCGTCCGGACGGAAATCGAGGCCATTCGCAAACTTCTGCAAGGCGAATAGCGCCGGGCGGATATAATCGCGTCCTTCGGGGCGTAGCGCAGCCTGGTAGCGCACTTGCATGGGGTGCAAGGGGTCGCGAGTTCGAATCCCGCCGCCCCGACCAATGAAAACAAGGGGTTAGGTTCAAAAGACCTAACCCCTTTTTCTATGGTTTTCGAGAACAGGTACGCCGGCAGGTCACGCTTGTTCGCTACGAGCGAACAATGCGCTGTCGCCTGCGTGGTCGGAAATGCAGGACGGTCCAGCCGCGGTGCGGAAAGCGTTTGCGCAGTTGCAGCCGCACCAGCGTCGCTGGCGTCGTTCCGGCGTAAGCAGAAGCGCCGAACTAAGCAGAATGGTCAATTCAATCGAGCGGTTTGACGGCGTAGAAAGTCAGGGTCGATGCGTGTTGTAAACGGTTGGTATTGCCAACCTCTCCGTTCTTCCTTTTGAACAACGCACCCAATCCTGCGGAGGCCGAAGATGATGCGAAGAGTCGGCGCGATGCTGCTGGCCTTGGCGGCATGCATTCTGTTCGTCGGGCTTGGTGCGTTGGTCGCCCTCGTTGCTGCAGGAGGCGAGTTGGACGATGCGTTGCTTGCGTCTGGCGAAGCCAGGACCCTGGGACTCGATTTCCTCCACTGATCGTCGCTGCCGGTGTCGCATAGGCGAAACGCGCAGCCAGGATCCGGCCCGACCGATCACCTGAGGCTTCGCACGCTGATCGCAATCCAAGTGATCAGCGAAGAATTTGCCTTTGAAGTGTTCGCAAGAGAAGCAGCCGCGTTCGCGCGCGCCGACGTGGTCGGTGATCCGACCCCTTTCTTAGCCGCATGCTGCGGGTGAGCTCGCCCGGCTGTGCTCGTTGGGATGAATGCGCGTAAGCGGCACTGCCGTTCACGCGACTTCCCTCATGACCGACTGCGGCCGACCTGGTCTCGAACGGCATTGCTCGGCAGCGGCTCGGCCCAGCGTTTCTTACCATTCGCATAGATGCAGGTGGGTTTGAACGGACGGGCGAGCGCGTCCTTCACTTCCATCGTGACGGCCATGCCGTCCGGCACCTGCTTCGACTCGATGTTGCGGACCCACTCGAATCCTTCTTCCCGCACGAAGTAGCGGCACTGCTCCTCCGGGGACTGGTCCGCCGTGGCACATCCCGCCATCAACGCGATGACGACGATCGTTGGAAGCTGTCGCATATCGGCTCCTGACGTTGAGAAGGCAATGTCAGGAATTTTATCGAGTCCGAACCCGGGTTGCCCGCGAGGCGCCATGGGCCCGCGCAAGCGTGACCGCTACTCGTCTCCGGGATAGCCGTCGGGGCAACGGTCGTCGCCCAGATGCGACTGGATCAGCGCCAGCCGGACGGCAATGCCAACCAGGATGTGCGCCCCGATCTGCACCACCGCCTGGCTCGAGTCCCCGGGTGCGAAGCCAGGGAGAGGCCCGGCGGCCGTGACCATGGCGCCGAGCAGAATTCCAGCCAGATGCCCGACGATCCCGATCGTCAAGCCGGTCCAGACCATCATGAAGCCGAAATGGCTCCGCAGGCGCAGTTCGCGGTCGTCGGATTTCATCGTCACCCCCGCAGAGGACGGCGACGAACGGCAAACCCGGTGCCTGCGCGGGTGTTTGGGGGACACACACGGCAACCATCCGTATTCGCCCGGCTCGGAGTAGGGGGTGATCGAGGTCCATTCCGGGCGACCACCGGTCCGCGCTGAAGCGTTCAATTCCCTGTGTCGTCGCCCGCTCGTTCGTGCAGGGCAGGCGATGGCGGAACCAGCTCTCGGGAGTCGGACATGCGCGCAGTCATCATCGTCGTGCTCGCGGCACTGGCCGGGTGTGCTTCCCCACCGCAGCGTTCGGCGGAGGAGGTGAGCGGCGAGAGCAGTCGGTGCGCCAGTTTCTCCCGCGAGAACCTGCAGACGCAGTCGTTGCTCGTCGTCTACCGCCTGCACTGCGTCAAGGACACGCCACTGGGACTCTGAGCGCCGGTCGGGTCGCGGCCCGGCCTCGTTTCGGTCCGACGTCCTTGCCCCGCCCGCGGGGAAGGGCACGATGCATCCCCGATACAGAGCGGCGCGCTTGTTAGAATCGTGCGACTAAGCGGGCCGAGCGTGCCGGTGTGCGAAGGTGCACCGGCCGTTTTGTTTCTACGATGCGCATTCTTGTCTCGAACGACGACGGTTACCTGGCGCCCGGCATTGCGGCGCTGGCCGAAGCCATGCGGCCGCTGGGCGAAGTCATCGTGGTCGCGCCCGAACAGAACAGCAGCGGGGCGAGCAACTCGTTGACCCTGACCCGCCCGCTGACCGTGTGGGAGGCGCCGAGCGGCACGACGGTCATCAACGGAACGCCAAGCGACTGCGTTCACGTCGCGCTGACCGGGCTGCTCGATCATCGTCCGGACCTCATCGTCTCCGGCATCAACAACGGCCAGAACATGGGCGACGACACGATCTACTCGGGCACCGTCGCCGCCGCCATGGAGGGCTATCTGTTCGGCGTTCCTGCAATCGCGTTCTCGCTGGTGGACAAGGGCAACGCGCATCTCGACAGCGCCGCGCGCATCGCCCACGACATCGTCGCCCGCTACCTCGCGCGTCCGATCGTCGCGCCCTTCCTGCTGAACGTGAACATCCCGAACCTGCCTTACGCCGAGATCAAGGGCGTGAAGTGCACGCGGCTCGGCAAGCGTCATCCGTCCGAACCCGTCGTGAAGATGATGAATCCGCGCGGGGAGCCGATCTACTGGATCGGTCCGGCCGGTCAGGCGCGCGTCGGCGGGCCGGGCACGGACTTCCATGCCACCGCGGCGGGCTACGTCTCCGTGACTCCCTTGCAGATCGACCTGACGCACAACGAACAGTTGAATGAGGTCGAGCACTGGCTGCAGGCGACCGCGTGAAGCGCGCGCCGACGCCGTCGCCCGGCGGTACCGATCACAGCGGCCTGGCTTCCGCGCGGGTGCGCGAACGCATGGTGGAGCGCGTGCGCGAACTCGGCGTGCGCGACTCGCGCGTGCTCGAAGCCATGCGCGCCGTGCCACGGCATCTGTTCGTCGACGAAGCGCTGGCGAGCCGAGCCTACGAGGACACCGCATTGCCGATCGGGCACGGCCAGACGATTTCCCAGCCTTACATCGTTGCTCGCATCGCCGAACTGGCCCTCGAGGGCATCGCCGATCCGCGTACCGCACGTCTCCTCGAGATCGGCACGGGTTGCGGTTACGCCGCGGCGGTGATGGCCCAGCTTTTTGGCGATGTGGTCAGCGTCGAGCGTCTTCGCGCGTTACACGAACGGGCGCGGGACAACCTGCGGCCGCTGCGGCTTCCGAATCTGCGGCTGGTATTCGGCGACGGGGCCCGTGGAGTGGCCGCTGGGGCACCCTACGATTCCATCGTGGCCGCCGCCGCGGGCGATGAACTGCCGCCGGCGTGGATCGAGCAGTTGAAGCCCGGAGGGCGGATCGTCGCGCCGGTGGGCGGCCTGCAGCAGCAGTTGATCGTGGCCACCAAGGACGTCGGCGGCCGCGTGCAGCAGATTGGCAAGGAGGCCGTGCGCTTCGTTCCGTTGCGCGGCGGCACTGGATGAGGATCACTGGATGAAGCAGGCAGGACGGATGCGGGTGGCGGTGATGGCGATGGTCGCGCTGGGTGCGTGTACATCGCAGAAGCCTGCTCCCGTGGTCGATCGTTCAGGCACCGCGGCCGCGCGGCCCCCGGTCGTTGCCGATAAGCCGGCGAAACGGGAAGCGAGAGACGGGGTCTACACGGTGCAGCGGGGCGACACGCTCTACAGCATCGCAACGGCCTTCGGCGTCGATGTGCGCGACCTGGCTCGCTGGAACGAATTACCGGAAGGCAGTGCTGTGCGCGTCGGGCAGTCGCTCCGCGTCACGCCGCCGGCGGAATCGGCGGCGGCGACTGTGATGCCGGTCACGCCGGGAGGGTCGACGGAAGTTCGCCCGCTGCCGGCGCCAGGCACGACGGTCGAGCCGGCACCGCTGCCGCCCGCGGCCGTTCCCGAATCCCCATCGGGCGCGAAACCCGAGGCACCGCCGCCGGCCGCTCCGCCGCCGGCGCAGTGGCTGTGGCCGGTCGCCGGCAAGGTGATCGACGGCTTCGACTCGCCGCGCAACAAGGGCATCGACATCGGTGGCACCGAGGGTACGCCCGTTCAGGCGGCAGCGGACGGCGAAGTGGTGCACGTGGGCAGCGCGCTCCGCGGTTACGGCAATCTCGTGATCATTCGCCATGCCGGCGATTACGTGACGGCCTACGGCCACAACAGAAAGATTCTCGTTACGCAGGGCCAGCAGGTGAAGCGCGGCCAGCAGATTGCGGAATTGGGGCGATCGGATGCCGACCGCCCGAAGCTTCACTTTGAGATACGTCACCAAGGCAAGCCGCTCGATCCGGTCAAATACCTCCCTCCACGTTGAGGACTTTGATCGCACACCATGACTCCACATACGACGCGCCCCTTCGGTGCGTCGGCCGTTCCGCCGAAGCCCGAGCCCGCGGGCGAGGTCGACGAACCCGCCTTCGAGGGTGATGTCGACCCGGAGCGCGAACTGGAGTTCAGCGTCGTTCCGGCACCTGACGTCCCCGTTGCCCTCGACTTTCCGGATACCGACAACGTCCAGCGCTACTTGACGGCCATCGGCGCGCATCGGCTGATGACGCCGGTGGAGGAGCACGACACGGCGGTGCGTGCGCTCGGCGGCGATTTCCAGGCGCGTCAGTCGATGATCGAGCGCAACCTGCGTCTCGTCGTGTCCATCGCCAAGCACTACGCCAACCGCGGGCTCGCGCTGCTCGACCTCATCGAAGAGGGCAACCTCGGGCTGATCCACGCGCTCGAAAAGTTCGATCCCGAGCGCGGCTTCCGGTTCTCGACCTACGCGACCTGGTGGATCCGCCAGACGATCGAGCGGGCCGTGATCAACCAGGCGCGCACGATCCGCCTGCCGGTCCACGTGGTGCGCGAACTGCAGCACGTCATTCGCGCCAAGCGCCACCTCGAAGCGGAAATGGACGACGAGACGCACGAGGTCCGCATCGAGGACATCGCGCACCTCACGGGGAAGAGCGTCGACGACGTCGAGGACATCCTGAAGTTCAGCGCCACGCCGGCGTCGCTCGACGCGCCGCTCGATGCCGATCCCGACAGCACGCTGGCCGATCTGCTCATCGACGTGACCGCAGAAGCGCCCGAGGCGAGCGCCGTGCGCCACGAACTCGAAGGGCGGGTGCACGAGTGGCTCACGGGACTTCCGGACAAGCAGCGCCTCGTGATCGAACGGCGCTTCGGCCTCGACGAGCGGGAGCCGGCAACGCTCGACGCGCTGGCTTCCGAACTCTCGCTGACGCGCGAACGCGTGCGACAGATCCAGCAGGACGCGCTGGCTCGCCTCAAGCGCACGCTGACGGCCGGCGGCATCGGCCGCGACGCCGTCCTCTGAGTGCCCGCGCCGGCGGGCGGCGCCTCAGTAGAATCGGCGCATGACGCCGGTCCTCGTCTTCGACATCGAAACCGTGCCCGACGTGGCCGGCCTGCGCAGGCTGCGTCCCGAATGGTCGGCGCTGGCCGACGCCGACGTCGCCGGGCACGCCTTCTCCGAACGCAGGGAACGGACGGGCAACGACTTCCTGCCGCTGCACCTGCATCGCGTGGTGGCGATCTCGTGCGTGCTGCGCAGCGACGCCGGATTCCGCGTCGGTTCGATCGGCGGCTTGACCGACAGCGAAGGTTTCCTGATCCAGGCCTTCTTCGGAATGATCGACCGCCACACGCCGCAACTCGTGAGCTGGAATGGCGGCGGCTTCGACCTTCCGGTGCTGCACTACCGTGGCCTGCTCGCCGGCATCACCGCAGCGCGCTACTGGGAACTGGGCGAGGACGATCGAGACTTCCGCTACAACAACTACATCGGCCGCTATCACACGCGGCACCTGGACCTGATGGACCTCATGGCGATGTACCAGCCGCGTGCAAGCGCTCCACTGGACGACCTGTCGCGCCTGGCGGGCTTTCCCGGCAAGCTCGGCATGGACGGCGCCCGCGTCTGGGATGCCTTTCAGGCGGGTCACCTCGACCAGGTGCGCAATTACTGCGAGACCGACGTCGTCAACACCTATCTGCTGTTCAACCGCTTCCAGAAGATGCGCGGTGTGCTGACGCCCGAGCAGCACCTGGCGGAGGAAGCGCTGGTGCGCGACACGCTGGCGCAATTGCCCGCGGCGCACTGGAAGGACTACCTCGCAGCGTGGCCCGCGGCCTAGGTCCCAAGGCAGGCGACGAGTTCCCGGCCGAGATCGAGTCGCTCGATCAGGAGGGGCGCGGTGTCGCGCATCGCGAAGGCAAGGCCGTCTTCATCGAAGGCGCGCTGCCCGGCGAGCGGGTGGTGTACGAGCGCCGCAAGAACAAGCCGAGCTACGAGACCGGCCGCGTCGTCCGCATCGATCGCCCCTCGGTGCTGCGCGTCGTGCCCCGTTGCCCGCATGCCGGACTGCACGCCGGCGCCTGCGGCGGCTGCTCGATGCAGCACGTGGCGCCCAACGCGCAGGTCGCCATCAAGCAACGCGTGCTCGAGGACACGCTGTGGCACATCGGCCGCGTGAGGCCCGAGCGCATGTTGCGGCCGGTCGCCGGCCCCGCCTGGGAGTACCGCTTCCGCGCCCGTTTCTCGGTGAGGTATGTCGCGAAGAAGGGCGGGGTGCTGGTCGGCTTTCACGAGCGGTCCAGCAGCTACGTCGCCGACATTCGCCAGTGCGAGGTGGTGCCGCGGGCGGTCAGCGACCTGCTGATGCCGTTGCGCGAACTGGTCGGCGCACTGACCCTGCGCGAGCGCCTGCCGCAGATCGAGCTTGCGATTGCCGAGCGCGACGGCGCGCAGCAGGTCGTCCTCGTGTTCCGCGTGCTCGACGATCCCACCGCGGAGGACCGAATCCGCCTGCGCGATTTCGGCGTGCGGCACGGCGTGGATGTCTGGCTGCAGCCGAAGGGGCCGGAGACGGCCGCGCCGATGGACGCCGGCCAGCCTCCGCATCTCGAACTCGCCCTGCCCGAGTACGGCGTTCACATTCCGTTCGGCCCGACCGACTTCACGCAGGTCAATCACCGCATCAACCAGGTGCTCGTCGGCCGCGCCGTGCGCCTGCTGGACCCGCAACCGGACGACGTCGTCGCCGATTTCTTCTGCGGCCTGGGCAACTTCACGCTGCCGCTCGCCTCGAAGGCGAAGAAGGCCGTCGGCATCGAAGGCAGCGAGACGCTCGTGCGGCGCGCGCGGGACGCCGCCGCCCTGAACGGATTGAGCGGGCGAACCGCATTCGCGGCGGCCAATCTGTTCGAGTGGACGCTGGAGGACTGGCAGCGACTGGTGGCCGAACACGGTAGCGTGGCCCGTGTCCTGATCGATCCGCCTCGGGAAGGAGCGCTCGAACTTGCTCGCTCGCTGGCGGCCGCCACGGACAGACCGGCGCGGATCGTCTACGTCTCCTGCAATCCCGCCACGCTCGCACGCGATTGCGCGGTGCTGGTGCATGAAGGCCGCTGGACGCTCAGCGCTGCCGGCGTGGTGAACATGTTTCCCCACACCTCGCACGTCGAGTCCATCGCCGTCTTCGTGCCCTCGGCCTGATCCGGCGCCGGCTGCGCGGGCGCACGGCGCACTCATTGCGAGGTTCCCCCGGGGCCGAAGCCTCCAACGGGACGGCCGGGCATGTTAAAATTTCAGGCTAACTTCGGCGACGCAAGTACTTCATTTGTCGAAGCTTTTTTCGTCCGGCGGGTGGCGGTGAACCGAAGCCGCCGGGTAACTCGTCCAAACAACAAAGGTTGAAATCATGGCGGTGGAAAGAACCCTGTCGATCATCAAGCCCGACGCAGTCGCGAAGAACGTCATCGGGAAGATCTATTCGCGCTTCGAGACGAACGGCCTGAAGGTGATCGCCGCGCGGATGATGTGGCTGTCGCGCACCGAGGCCGAAGGCTTCTACGCGGTGCACCGCGAGCGGCCCTTCTTCAAGGACCTGGTCGATTTCATGATCTCCGGCCCGATCATGGTGCAGGTCCTCGAGGGCGAAGGGGCGATCGCGAAGAACCGCGAACTGATGGGCGCCACGGACCCGAAGAAGGCCGCCCCCGGCACCATCCGCGCTGACTTCGCCGCGAGCATCGATGCGAATGCCGTGCACGGATCCGACGCAGCGGAGACCGCGGCGGTCGAGATTGCCTACTTCTTCCCGCAACTGAACGTCTACTCGCGCTGAGGAACCGGTCCTCGTGTCTCGCGTCAACCTGCTCGGGCTGGACCTTGCCGCGCTGACGGCCTACACCGAGTCGCTCGGTGAGAAGGCCTTCCGCGCGCGCCAGCTCGCCCGCTGGATTCATCAGCGTGGAGCGGGCGGGTTCGATGCGATGACCGATCTGGCGAAGTCTTTCCGGGCGAAGCTTGCCGAGCAGGCCGACATCGTCGCGCCCGCCGTGTTGCGCGACTCGACGTCGACCGACGGCACGCGCAAGTGGCTGCTCGACGTCGGCGCGGGCAATGCGATCGAGACCGTCTTCATCCCCGAGGACGATCGCGGCACGCTGTGCATTTCGACTCAGGCGGGCTGCGCGGTCAACTGTCTGTTCTGCTCGACCGGGCGGCAGGGGTTCAACCGCAACCTGACGACGGCCGAGATCGTCGGTCAGCTGTGGTGGGCCGAGCACGCCCTGCGCCGGACGGCGGGCGTGGGCATCGACGGGGAGCGGGTGATCAGCAACGTCGTGCTGATGGGCATGGGCGAGCCGCTGCAGAACTACGACGCGGTGGTGCCGGCGTTGCGCCTGATGCTCGACGACAACGCCTACGGGCTGTCGCGCCGCCGTGTGACGCTGTCGACCTCGGGCATGGTGCCGCAGATCGATCGGCTCGCGGCCGACTGCCCGGTGGCGCTTGCCGTGTCGCTGCACGCTTCCAACGACGCGTTGCGCGATCGGCTGGTGCCGCTCAACCGCAAATATCCGCTCGGCGAGCTGCTGGCCGCCTGCCGTCGGTACCTGCGCTCGGCGCCACGCGACTTCATCACGTTCGAGTACGTGATGCTGGACGGCGTCAACGACACCGACGCGCATGCGGACGAACTGATCGCGCTGGTCCGCGACGTGCCGTGCAAGTTCAACCTGATCCCGTTCAATCCGTTTCCGGATGCCGGGCTGAAACGATCGTCGTCGGAACGCATCCGCGCCTTCGCGCAGCGGCTGATCGACGCCGGTATCGTCACGACCACGCGCAAGACGCGCGGCGATGACATCGACGCGGCGTGCGGGCAACTCGCCGGCGAGGTGCTCGACCGCACGCGGGTGAGCGAACGCAACAAGGGCCGTGTGGTTCCGATCGTATCGGCGACCCACTGAGGAGGGCAGCATGAAGGTGGCGCGTTCGCTGGGATCGGTGCTGTGCGTTGGCCTGCTGTCGGCCTGCACGACGACGACGGTGACCAACAGCAGCGGCGATGTGGTGACCAAGGGACCCGAGCGCACCGTCGCGCGGGCCAGTGAGGCCGATGCCCGCACGCGGGCGCGGGCCCGCGTCGATCTCGCCGCCGGGTACTACCGTTCCGGCCAGATCGCCATCGCGCTCGAGGAAGCGCGGCGCGCCACGGCGATCGATCCGGCGTTCGCGGATGCCTACGGATTGTTGGGCCTGATCCACATGGAAATGAACGACCGCCGCGAGGCCGAGGAAAACTTCCAGCGCGCCCTGCGCCTCGATCCTGCAAGCTCCGAACTGGCCAACAATTACGGCTGGTTCCTCTGCCAGACCGGCCGCGAGCGCGAATCGATCGAGTACTTCGACCGTGCGCTGCGCGACCCGCTCTACGTGTCACCGAGCCGGGCCGCCCAGAACGCGGGTTCGTGCCTGATGAAGCTGAAGGACTATCCGGGTGCCGAGCGCTACCTGCGTCGTTCGTTCGAACTCGACGCCACCAACGGGGCGACCAAGTACCAGTTGTCGCGCACGTATCTCGCCATGGGCCAGGTGGACCGCGCGACCTTCTACTACAACCTGTTGGCGCGGTCCGTCGCGTCGACGTCCGAGACGCTCTGGCTGGGACTGCGCATCGCGCGCGCCAACGGCGATGTCCGCACCGAGAGCCAGCTTGCCAACGAACTGCGCGACCGCTTTCCGCGTTCTCCGGAAGCGTCCGCCCTTGCCCGGGGTGATTTCAATGAGTGAAGAGGATATCCACGTCGAGACGGCCGTTGCTCCCGGTGCCGCACCGGGCGCCGCCACGTCGTTCGGTGCGCGCCTGGCCGCTGCACGCGAAGAGGCGGGACTGAGCGTCGGCGAGATGGCCGGGCGACTTCGCCTGCACGTGAACCAGGTGCGCGCCCTCGAAAGCGAGGACCTGACGCACCTGCCGGAGACCGCCTACGTGCGCGGGTTCGTGCGCAGCTATGCGCGCTCGCTCAATCTCGATCCGGCGCCGCTGATCGACGACCTGAACGCCAAGGTGGGCCTGCCGGCGAACTCGGTGGTCGATGGCATGACGCGCACCCGCGACTACTCGCCGGTGCGCGCGGCCGCGCACGAGCACGCATCCCGTTCGCTGATCCTCGGCCTGGCCGTGATCGCACTGATCGGACTGGGCGCCATCGGCTGGTATGCGACGCGCCCGTCAGCGCCGCAGCCGGTCACCGCCGCACCGGCGGCACCGGCGGCACAGGTGGCACCGGCGGTCACGTCGGCACCGGCCGCGACCGCGAGCGATCAGCCCGCGGCAAACGCCCCCGCGGCGGCTACGACGCCGGCCGACACTCGCGAGCCGGTGACGGAGCCGGCTCCGGCGCCCTCGCAACCCGTGGTGGATGCGACCACGCTGCTGTCGATCCGCTTCAGCGGCATCTCTTGGGTGGAAGTCACCGACGCCAACGGCAAGGTGCTTCTGTCGCAGCTCGCCCGCGAGGGCGATGTGCTGCAGCCTGCGGCCGGCACCGTGCCGATCAACGTGGTGATCGGCGATGCGTCCAAGGCGTCGGTGACCGTGCGCGGCGCGGCGTTCGATCTCGAGCCGGTCAAGCGCGCGAACGTGGCGCGCTTCAGCGTGAAGTAGGCCCGGTGAACCAGCGCTTCGAGCCCATCGACTGCATGCCCGTCGCCGCCCAACCGGGCGCGCGACGGCACGCGCGCGCGCTCGTCGTGAAGTGGGGCCACCGCGAAGTGCGCGTGGGCGGCAGCGCTCCGGTGGTGGTGCAGTCGATGACCAACACCGATACGGCAGACGCGATCGCGACAGCCGTGCAGGTCAAGGAACTGGCGCAGGCGGGCTCGGAGATCGTGCGCATCACGGTCAATTCGCCGGAAGCCGCCGCGGAAGTGGCCGCGATTCGCGCGCAGCTCGATCGCATGGGGCTCGACGTCCCGCTCGTCGGAGACTTCCACTACAACGGCCACAAGCTGCTCACCCAGTACCCCGACTGCGCGCAGGCACTGTCGAAGTACCGCATCAATCCCGGCAATGTCGGCAAGGGCGCGCGGGGCGAGGACAACTTCGCACGGATGATCGAAGTGGCGTGCCGTCACGACAAGCCGGTACGCATCGGCGTGAACTGGGGTTCGCTCGACCAGGAACTGCTCGCCCGCATGATGGACGAGAACGCGCGGCGCGCGGCGCCGTGGAACGCGAACGCCGTGCTGCGCGAAGCGCTGGTGCGATCGGCGATCGAGAACGCCGAGCGAGCCGAGGAACTCGGCCTTCCCGGCGACCGCATCTGTCTTTCGGCAAAGGTGAGCGGCGTGCAGGACCTCATCGCCGTCTACCGTGAACTGGCGCGTCGCTGCGATTACCCCTTGCACCTCGGACTGACCGAGGCCGGCATGGGATCCAAGGGCATCGTGGCGTCGACCGCCGCGCTCTCGGTGCTGCTGCAGGAGGGCATCGGGGACACCATCCGGGTTTCGCTCACGCCGGCGCCGGGCGAGCCGCGCACGCGCGAAGTCCAGGTGGCGCAGGAGATCCTGCAGACCATCGGGCTGCGCGCCTTCACCCCGATGGTCGTCGCCTGCCCCGGCTGCGGGCGCACGACCAGCACCTTCTTCCAGGAACTGGCGGACAAGATCCAGACCTACCTGCGCGAGCAGATGCCCGCGTGGCGGTCGAAGTATCCCGGCGTGGAATCCATGAGCGTCGCGGTGATGGGATGCGTGGTGAACGGTCCCGGCGAGAGCAAGCACGCCAACGTCGGCATCAGCCTGCCGGGATCCGGCGAGGCGCCGGTGGCGCCGGTCTTCATCGACGGAGAACGGAACGTCACGCTGAAGGGAGAACGCATCGCCGAGGAGTTCCAGGCGATCGTCGAAGACTACGTGCGGCGCACCTACGCGCCCGCGGCCACGCCTCTCGCGGCGGACTGAAGAATGACAAGCAAGAAACTCGCAGCCGTGCGCGGCATGAACGACCTGCTGCCCGCCGAGGCGCCGGTCTGGGAGTGGTTCGAGGCACGCGTCCGCGACTGGGTGCGCAGCTACGGCTACCAGTTGATCCGCACGCCGATGCTCGAGCAGACCGAGCTTTTCGTGCGGGGCATCGGCGAAGTGACCGACATCGTCGAGAAGGAGATGTATTCCTTCGAGGACAAGCTCAACGGCGAGAAACTGACCATGCGCCCCGAGTTCACCGCGGGCACCGTGCGGGCCTCGGTGGAACACAACCTGACCTACGAGGGCCCCAAGCGCGTGTGGTCCATGGGCCCGGTGTTCCGTCATGAGCGTCCACAGCGCGGCCGCTACCGGCAGTTTCACCAGGTCAACGTCGAGGCGCTCGGTTTCCCGGGGCCGGACATCGACGCCGAGCACATCGTGATGCTCGCTCGCCTGTGGAAGATCCTCGGCATCGGCCCCGTGCGTCTCGAGATCAACTGTCTGGGCCAGGCGGACGAGCGGGCGCGGCACCGGCAGGACCTGATCGCGCACTTCGAGTCGCATCACGCAGTCCTCGATGAGGACGCCAGGCGCCGGCTGCACTCCAATCCGCTGCGCATCCTCGACACCAAGAATCCCGCACTCGCCGACGTCGTGAAGCAGGCGCCGCAGATCATCGCCTACCTCGGCGACGCGTCCAGGGCGCACTTCGAAGGGCTGCAGCGCCTGTTGACGCGCGCCGGTGTGCCGTTCGAAGTCAACCCGCGGCTCGTGCGTGGCCTCGACTATTACAACCTGACCGTCTTCGAGTGGATCACCGACGCCCTGGGCGCGCAGGGCACCATCTGCGGCGGCGGTCGGTACGACCCGCTGGTCGAGATCATTGGCGGGCGTCCCTCGCCGTCGTGCGGCTATGCCATGGGGGTCGAGCGCGTCATCGAACTGCTGAAGGACGCGGGCTCGGTCGAGGTGACCGGCGCTGCCGACGTCTATGTCGCCCACCAGGGCGGTGCGACGGCGGCGCAGGCGTTCCTCGTCGCCGAGCGCCTGCGCGATGCCGGCCTGGACGCCGTGTATCACGCCGGCGAAGGCAGCCTCAAATCCCAGATGAAGAAGGCCGATGCGAGCGGCGCGGAGTACGCCGTGATCGTCGGTGAGACCGAACTCGCCCAGGAATCGGTGGCGCTGAAGGCGCTGCGCGGTGCCGCGGGCGCCTCCGCCGGCGGCGGCGAACAGCGTATCGTCCCGCTCGGCCGACTGGCGGACGAACTCGTGGACGCGCTCACGCGCACCGAACAGCAATAGAAGAGCAGGGGGCGCGACGGCGCCGCAAGGGAAACCATGGCATACGACCTCGAAGAACAGGAACAACTCGCCGAAATGAAGGCGTGGTGGAACAAGTACGGGAACTTCATCCTGACTGTCATCACCATCGTGCTGCTCGGCTTCGCCGCGTACAACGGCTGGCAGTGGTACCAGCGCGAGCAGGCCTCGCAGGCCGCCGGCGTGTACGGCCAGCTCGAAAAGGCCATGGCGGCCCGTGACGCCGACAAGGTGGGCGCCTTCGCCGAGATGCTGACCGCCAAGTACGGCAGCACCGCCTACGCCAGCATGGCTGCGCTGCAGGCCGCCAGGCTGCAGGCGGAGGCCGGCAAGGTCGATCGGGCCCGCGAATCGCTGCAGTGGGTGATCGACAAGTCATCGCAGGCCGAACTCAAGGCGATCGCGCAGGTTCGTCTCGCCGGCGTGCTGCTCGACGAGAAGAAGTACGACGAAGCGCTGAAGGTGCTTGCTGGCGACGTCCCTGCGGTCCAGGTCACGGCCGTGGCCGACCGCCGCGGCGATGTCCTCGTTGCGCAGGGCAAGCTCGACGAAGCGCGCGCCGCGTACACCGAGGCGCTCGCGAAGGCCGATGCGCAGCACCCGCTGCGCCAGTTGATCCAGTTGAAGCTGGACGCGCTGCCGGCCAGCGGCTCGTAGGAGACGACGGCATGGCGCATCGCTTCTGCCGTGGACCCGCCGCGCGCACCACGCGCGGCCTGGCGATGCTTTCGCTGGCCGCGGTCATCAGCCTCGCGGCCGGATGTTCGTGGATACCGACCTGGCTCGGTGGCACGCCGAGCAAGGGGGCCCAGGCCGCTCCGCTGCCGGAGTTCAAGCCGACGCTGACGACGCGCATCGCCTGGCGCACGAACGTCGGATCGGCACGCGGCGCCTTCCTGCAGCCCGCCGTCCTCGAGAACGCCATCTTCGCCGCCTCGGGCGAAGGCAATATCGTCCGCCTCGCACCGGCCACGGGCGAGGTCGTGTGGACCACCGACGCGAAGTCCAGGATTTCGGGTGGCGTCGGCAGCGACGGGTTCATCGTCGCGGTCGGCACCGCGCGCGGCGAGGTCCTCACCTTCGGTGCCGACGGCAAGCCGCTCTGGCGTGCGCAGGTTCTGGGCGAAGTGCAGTCGCCACCGCTGGTCGGGCGCGGCCTCGTGGTCGTGCGCGCGAGCGACTTCCGCGTCACCGCCTTCGACGCCGAAACCGGACGCCGGCGCTGGTCCTACCAGCGGGCGACGACACCCCTGACCCTCCGTGGACCGAGCGAGATGGCTTTCGCCGGCGACCAGGTGGTGGCCGGCTTTCCCAGCGGACGCCTCGTTGCGCTCGCCAGCGCGAGCGGCGCGGTGCGCTGGGACGTCGGCGTGTCCGAGCCGCGCGGCGCGACCGAGGTCGAGCGTCTCGCCGACGTGATGGGCCAGCCGCTGGTGGCGGCGGGCGACGTGTGCGCCGCGTCCTACCAGGGCCGCCTCGCGTGCTTCGAAGCGGCCAACGGCGCCCTGCGCTGGGCGCGCGACCTGTCGGCGATGACCGGGCCGGGCGGCGACGATCAGCGCCTGTTCGTGGTCGACGCCAAGTCGCACGTGCACGCGTACTCCCGCACCGCCGGAGCCAGCGCCTGGCTGCAGCAGAAGCTCGAGAAGCGCGACCTGGCCGGGCCGCTCGCGCTGCGCCGCGCGGTCGTGACCGGCGATTTCCAGGGCTATGTGCACTTCCTGTCTCCGGACGACGGCGCCTTCATCGGGCGCGTGGAACTCGGAAGCGCCATCGTTGCCGCGCCACGCGCGTTTGGCGGCGGTGCGGTGGTGCAGACGCAGGACGGCGTCGTCGCCCTGATCAACATTGAATAGCCGCTCTCGCGCTTCTTCATCGTGAAGCCGGTCGTCGCGCTCGTCGGGCGCCCCAATGTCGGCAAATCCACGCTGTTCAACCGGCTGACGCGCTCGCGGTCCGCGCTCGTCGCCGATTTCCCGGGGCTCACGCGGGACCGTCACTACGGCGAAGGCCGCGGCGGGCCGCGCGACTACATCGTGATCGATACGGGCGGCTTCGAGCCCGTGAACGCCGAAGGCATCATCCGGGAGATGGCGGCGCAGGCCGAGCAGGCGATCGCCGAGAGCGATGTCATCGTGTTCGTTCTGGATGCCCGCGAAGGGCTCACCGCGCAGGACCGGCGCATCGCGGAACGGCTGCGCGTGACGGGCCGGCGCATCGTGCTCGCCGTCAACAAGGCCGAAGGCCTGCGCCCGGAAGCGGTCGTCGAGTTCCACGAACTCGGCCTCGGCGATCCGTTGATGGTGTCGGCTTCGCACGGCGAGGGCGTTCGCGACCTGATGGAGCACGCCCTGGCTCCCTTCATCGAGGAGAAGGGCGAGGACCCGGAGGACGGAGCCGAAGCCGACGAAGCCATCAACCGGCGCGTGCGGGTGGCGGTGGTCGGCCGACCGAACGTCGGGAAATCCACGCTCGTCAACGCGCTGCTTGGCGAGGAGCGGGTGATCGCCTTCGACCAGCCGGGCACGACGCGCGATTCGATCGAAGTGGAGTTCGAGTTCCAGGGCCAGCCGTTCACCCTGATCGACACCGCCGGCATCCGGCGGCGCGGCAAGGTGTTCGAGGCCATCGAGAAGTTTTCCGTCGTCAAGACACTGCAGTCGATCGCCGACTGCAACGTCGTCATCCTCCTGCTCGATGCCGCCTCCGAGATCGCCGACCAGGACGCGCACATCGCCGGCTTCATCCTCGAGAGCGGCCGCGCACTGGTGGTGGCGGTCAACAAGTGGGACGGGCTCGACGACTACCAGCGCGACCGCATCAAGCGCGAGATCGACCGCAAGCTGCACTTCCTGCGCTGGGCGCGCGTGCACCACATTTCGGCGCTGAAGAGGAGTGGGCTGGGTGCGTTGATGCGGTCCGTGGTCGAGGCGCACAAGGCCGCATTCGCGAAACTGCCGACGCCCAAGCTGACGCGAGCCCTCATTGCCGCGGTCGCCCGCCAGCAACCCGCGCGTGCGGGGCATTCGCGCCCGAAACTGCGGTACGCGCACCAGGGCGGACACAATCCGCCGATCATCGTGGTGCACGGCAATTCGCTGGGCCAGGTCTCCGAAGCCTATCGCCGTTACCTCGAAGGGCAGTTCCGCGAACACTTCGAACTGACCGGCACCCCGTTGCGCGTCGAGTTCCGTACAAGCAAAAACCCTTACGTCGCCTGACCCCGGCAAGTGGCAGCGGCGTGGCTTTTGCTTTACATTGAAACGACCTGTTTCGTCCCCACTTCCCGGAGGACGGACGGTTCGGCCGGCAGTCTTTTTCCCCTCCGACCACGACAACAAGCGTCATAAAGCGCTGGAGTAAACATGAGCAATAAAGGGCAACTCTTACAAGACCCGTTTCTGAACGCGCTGCGCAAGGAACACATTCCGGTGTCGATCTACCTCGTCAATGGCATCAAGCTCCAGGGCCAGATCGAGTCGTTCGACCAGTACGTGGTCCTGCTGCGCAATACGGTCACGCAGATGGTCTACAAGCACGCCATCTCGACCGTGGTCCCGGCGCGGCCCGTCAACCTCGCCTCGGAGAGCGAAACCTGAGCGTCTTTCAGGTGGACTCCGGACGCGCCGGGCAGCCCTCGCGCGCCTTCCTGGTCAGCGTCGCCATCGGTCGCCGCGACGATCCCGACGCCGCCGAGGAATTGAGGCAGCTGGTTGAATCGGCCGGCATCGCGCCCGCCGGGCGCGTTGCCGTGCGCCGCGATCGCCCGGACCCGGCCCTGTACATCGGTTCCGGCAAGGTCGAAGAGATCAAGGCCGAGGCGCTTGCCGCCGACGCCGGGTTCGTGGTCTTCGACGTCGCGTTGTCACCGGCGCAGCAGCGCAACCTCGAGCGTGCGCTCGATCTCTGGGTGCTCGACCGCACCGCGCTGATCCTCTACATCTTCTCCCGTCGCGCGAAGAGCCGGGAAGGCAAACTGCAGGTCGAACTCGCGCAGCTCGAACACCTGTCGACGCGGCTGGTGCGGGGCTGGTCCCACCTGGAACGACAGCGCGGCGGTCTCGGCAAGACCGGGGGTCCGGGCGAGAAGCAGATCGAGCTCGACCGCCGGATGATCGGAGCGCGCGTGCGCCAGTTGCGCGACCGCCTGAAGCAACTCGAAAAGCAGCGTCGCACGCGCCGTCGCGCGCGTTCCCGTCGCGAAGTGCTGTCGGTGTCCCTCGTGGGCTACACCAATGCCGGCAAGTCGACACTGTTCAACGCGCTCACGCGCGGCAGCGCGTATGCGGCCGACCAGCTCTTCGCGACGCTCGACACGACCTCGCGTCGCGTCCACATCGGCGAGGACGTGGAGGCGGTGCTGTCCGACACCGTCGGGTTCATCCGGGGCCTGCCGCACCAGTTGATCGAGGCGTTCAAGTCGACGCTCGACGAGACCGCCGAGGCCGACCTGCTGCTGCATGTCGTCGACGCCGCGTCGCCCGCGCGCGACGAGCAGATGGCGGAGGTCGACCGGGTGCTCGAGGAGATCGGCGCGGCCGCCGTGCCGCGCATCATCGTCTTCAACAAGATCGACCTGGCCGACCGCGAGCCGGGCGTCGTGCGGGACCCCTGTGATACGATCGAATCAGTCGCGGTAAGCGCGCGCACGGGTGCCGGTCTGGACCTGTTGCGAGGCGCAATCGCTGAATTTTCGCGGCGTTCGACCGCTGAAGAACCATCCTCCGACGAAGCTCCCTCCTGGTCGCGCGCAGCAACGGCGTAGCCCGATCCGGTACGCTACGCGGCTGGTTTCAATGAACTTTCTCCTTCGCTAGGAAATCCGATGTCACTGAACGACCCCCAATGGGGCCGGGGTGGCGGTTCCAACAGTTCGAACGATGGCGACCGCGACGAGCGCAAGCCCCAGCGACCCGGCAATGACGGGCCGCCGGACCTGGATGAACTGTGGCGTGACTTCAATCGTCGCCTGAACAACCTGTTCGGTCGCAAGGGCGGAGGTCGTCCGTCCGGGGGCGGCGGCGGTTTCGGCGGCCTGCGTCCCAATGGCAAGGGCGCCGGCATCGGGCTCGGCGCCGTTCTCGCCGTCATCGCGCTCATCTGGCTCGGCAGCGGGTTCTACATCGTTCCAGAGGGCCAGGTCGGCGTGGTGACCACGTTCGGCAGGTACACCGAAACGACGCGGCCGGGCTTCCGCTGGCGCATGCCGTGGCCCGTGCAGAACAGCGAACTCGTCGACATCCTCTCGCTGCGGCGGGCCGAAGTCGGCGTGCGCGGCCGTCCCGAGCGGCTCAAGGAAGCGCTGGTGCTCACCGACGACGAGAACATCGTCGACATCCAGTTCGAGGTCCAGTACCGGATCAAGGACGACGGCGCGACCGACTACCTCTTCAACAGCCGCAACCCGACGGCTGCCGTGATCCAGGCGGCGGAATCGGCAATGCGCGAAGTCGTTGGCCGCAAGACCATGGACTCGGTGCTGTACGAGTCGCGCCAGGAGATCGCGATCGAAGTGCGCGAGCGGATGCAGCAGATGCTCGACCGCTACGGCACCGGGATCCTCGTGTCGACCGTGGCAATCCAGAACGCGCAGCCGCCCGAGCAGGTGCAGGCGGCGTTCGACGACGCCGTGAAGGCGGGCCAGGACCGCGAGCGTCAGATCAACGAAGGGCAGGCGTACGCCAACGACGTCGTGCCGAAGGCGCGCGGCTTCGCCTCGCGCCTGATGCAGGAAGCCGAGGGGTACCGGACGCGGATCGTCGAGTCCGCTCAGGGCGATGCCTCGCGTTTCCGCCAGATCCTCGCCGAGTACCAGAAGGCCCCGGGCGTGACGCGCGATCGCATGTACATCGACACGATGCAGCAGGTCTTCAGCAACACGACCAAGGTCATGGTGGACACCCGGCAGAGCAACCAGCTGCTGTACCTGCCGTTCGACAAGCTGATGCAGCAGGCGCTGCAGGACGCGGCCACGCCGCGCCCCGCGCCGCCGGCTGCCGAAACTCCGCCGCCGGCGGAAACGACGCGCGGCCGCGATACGTCGCTGCGCAGCCGCGACCGCGACACACGCTGAGGAAAGCCGATGAACCGTATCCTTGCCTTCGTGGTCGGCGCCGTCGTGCTCGCCGTGATCGTTCGCGCCAGCACGTTCGTCGTTGACCAGCGCCAGAACGCCATCGTGTTCCAGCTCGGCCAGATCACGCGCGTCATCACCGAGCCGGGCCTGTACTTCCGTATTCCGCTGGTCCAGAACGTCGAGTACCAGGACCGCCGCATCCTGACGATCGACACGCCGGTGGCCGACCGCGTTCAGACCGCCGAGAAGAAGAACCTGCTGATCGACTCGTTCGTGCGCTGGCGGATCAGCGAGCCGCGCGCCTTCCGGGTGAGCTTTCCGTCCGGCGAGCGCGCCGCCGAGGAGCGGATCTCGACCCTCGTGCGCGATGCGCTCAACTACGCGGTGAACCGGCGCACGGTCAACGAGATCACCTCGCGCCAGCGCGAGAAGGCAATGGAGGAGATCCGTCTCGCCGTCCAGGAGGCGACCAAGAATCTCGGCGTCGAGATCGTCGACGTCCGACTCAAGCGCATCGACTTCGTGCCGGAGATCAGCGAATCCGTCTTTCGGCGCATGGAGGCCGAACGCAAGCGGGTCGCCAACGAGCAGCGCTCCATCGGGTCTGCGGAGGGCGAGAAGATCCGCGCCGACGCCGACCGCCAGCGCGAAGTGCTGCTCGCCGAGGCCTATCGCGACGCGCAGAAGATCAAGGGCGACGGCGACGCCCGGGCGTCCGCCATCTATGCGCAGGCGTTCGGACAGAATCCGGAGTTCGCGCAGTTCTATCGCAGTCTCGAGGCCTATCGCGCGGCCTTCAAGAGCCGCAGCGACCTCATGGTGATCGACCAGTCGTCCGATTTCATGAAGTTCATGAAGGGGCCGAACCCGGCCACGGGCAAGCCCGCAGCGCGCTGATGTGGAGCGCGCTCGGTCTGGCGTTGGCCCTGATGCTGGTGCTCGAGGGCGTCCTGCCGCTCGTGGCGCCCGCGTCCTGGCGCCGAATGTTCAGTCGTGTGACCGAACTCAACGATGGCCAGATCCGTTTCTTCGGCCTGATCGCCGTGGGCGGTGGCGCGCTATTGTTCTGGCTTCAGAGCTGACCCACCACTCCCGCCCAATCGCATTCCGAGGCGCCTGACCGGCGCCTTTTCATGTCGCCATGCCGCGCTGGCTCCTGCCCGAAAACATTTCCGACGTCCTGCCGCTGGAGGCGCGACGCGTGGAGGAACTGCGGCGTGCGCTGCTCGACCTCTACCGCGGCTACGGGTACGAGCTCGTCATCCCGCCGCTGATCGAGTATCTCGATTCGCTGCTCACGGGCACGGGAAGCGACCTCGACTTGCGGATGTTCAAGCTCACCGACCAGGCGAGCGGCCGCATGCTCGGCTTGCGGGCGGACGCGACGCCGCAGGTGGCACGGATCGATGCCCACATCCTGAACCGCCCGGGCGTCGCCCGGCTCTGCTACGCCGGCAGCGTGCTGCACGCGCGCCCGCTGCATCCGCTGGCCTCGCGCGAGCCGCTGCAGGTCGGCGCCGAGCTCTACGGACTCGCAGGACCCGACGCGGACGCCGAGGTGATCGAACTCGCCGTGGCGTCGCTGCGGCTCGCGGGACTGTCGAGGGTCCACCTGGATCTGGGCCACACCGGCGTCGTGCGCGCGCTGCTCGATCTCGCGCGTCCCGCCGCGGGCGCGGTCGACGAACTGCTGGCCGCGCTCGGCGCCAAGGACGAACCGGCCTTGCGAGTCCTCGTCAACGGCATGCCGGGCGAGGCCGGGAGCGCGCTGCTCGAACTGGTCGGTCTGAACGGCGGATCCGAGGTCCTCGAGCGGGCGCGATCGAAGCTGCCGCGCTTGCCCCTGATCAGTGCCGCGCTCGACGAACTGGCGACAATCGCGCGGGGCAGTGGCGCCGACGTGTCGTTCGACCTGTCCGACGTGCATGGGTACCGGTATCACACCGGCATCACGTTCGCGGTTCATGTCGAAGGCTTGCCGAGCGCGGTGCTCCGCGGCGGGCGGTACGACGACATCGGCAAGGCATTCGGGCGGGCCCGTCCGGCGGTCGGGTTCTCGATCTACCTGAGGGAGCTCGCGCGCCTCGGCCAGAATGGCGTTCAGCACGCCATCCTGGCGCCGGCGGGAAACGATCCTGCGTTGCGCGCGTTCGTGCGGCAACTGCGGGAGGCGGGCGAGGTGGTGGTGCAGGCGCTGCCCGGCGAGGCGGAACAGGCGGGCGATTTCGTGTTCGACCGCGAAATTGCGCAGCAGAACGGCAACTGGAGCGTGGTGGCGCGTGCTGCGTCCCCGGCGAAATAGGAACATCGATGGCACAAAACGTAGTCGTCGTCGGCACGCAGTGGGGTGACGAAGGCAAGGGCAAGATCGTCGACTGGCTGACCGAGGAGGTCGACGGCGTCGTTCGCTTCCAGGGTGGCCACAACGCCGGGCACACGCTCGTCATCAACGGGAAGAAGACGATCCTGCGCCTGATCCCGTCGGGCATCCTGCGGCCGGCCACCCGGTGCTACATCGGCAATGGCGTGGTGCTTTCGCCGACCGCGTTGCTGACCGAAATCGACGAACTGCAGGCCGCCGGCGTCGACGTCGCGTCGCGCATGGCGATCAGCGGCAACTGCCCGTTGATCCTCGAGTACCACGTGGCGCTGGACAAGGCACGCGAGGGCCGGCGGGGGGATTCCAAGATCGGCACGACCGGCCGCGGCATCGGCCCCGCCTACGAGGACAAGGTCGGTCGACGCGCGGTGCGCGCCCAGGACCTCTTCGATCCAGCGCACTTCGGGCACCAGGTGCGCGAGGCGCTCGACTTCCACAACTTCGTGCTCGGCAAGTACTTCGGCACGGCCACGGTGGATCCGCAGAAGGTGATCGACGAGACGCTCGCGCTGGCCGATCGCCTGCGCCCGATGATCACGGACGTTTCGTATCGATTGAACAAGGTGATGGCGGCCGGACAGCGGTTGCTGTTCGAGGGCGCGCAGGGCACGCTGCTCGACGTCGACCATGGAACCTACCCGTACGTCACGTCCAGCAACACGGTGGCCGGGGCGGCGGCAGCCGGCGCGGGCGTCGCGCCGCAGCGGCTCGACTACGTGCTCGGGATCACCAAGGCCTACTCGACGCGGGTCGGATCGGGGCCGTTCCCCACCGAACTCACGGACGAGACCGGTCTGCATCTGCGCGAGAAAGGCCAGGAGTTCGGCTCCGTGACCGGCCGTCCGCGCCGCTGCGGCTGGTTCGACGCCGCGGGCCTGAAGCGCGCGGTGCAGTTGAATGGCACGTCCGGGTTGTGCATCACCAAGCTCGACGTCCTCGACGGCCTGCCGACGGTGCGCCTGAACACCGGCTACCGGATGGGCGGCGAGTCCATCGACATCCTGCCGTACGGTGCGGAGGCGGTGGCGCGCTGTGAACCGGTGTATGAGGATTTCCCCGGCTGGAGCGAATCGACCTTCGGCGTGCGCAAGTGGGACCAGTTGCCGGCCAACGCCCGTCGCTACCTCGGGCGGCTGTCCGAAGTGCTCGGCGTGCCGCTCGACCTCGTCTCGACCGGTCCCGACCGCGACCAGACCATCGTGCTGCGCCATCCCTTCCACTGAGGTCCGCGCCCGCGCTGGAAATGAAGGACCTTTACGTCAGCTGGGACGAATACCACGGCCTGGTCGAGCAACTCGCGCTCGCGGTCCACGAGTCCGGCTGGCGTTTCGACTCGCTGCTGTGCCTGGCGCGTGGCGGGCTGCGCGTGGGCGACATCATCTCGCGCATCTACGACATGCCGCTCGCGATCCTCGCGGCCAGTTCCTACCGTGCGGCGGCCGGCACGGAGCAGGGCACGCTCGACATCGGCGAGTTCATCACGATGACCGGTGGCTCGCTGACCGGCCACCTGCTGCTGGTCGACGACCTGGTCGACTCGGGCGTCACGCTGACGCGCGTGATCGATCACCTGCAGCAGCGTTATCCCGCGGTCACCGACGTACGCACGGGCGTGATTTGGTACAAGGCTTGCTCGACGTTCCGCCCCGACTACTACGTGCAGCACCTGCCGACGAACCCGTGGATCCATCAGCCCTTCGAGGTCTACGACGCGATGGGACCGGAAAAGCTGGCGGCGCGGCTGCGCAGCCGGGGCCGTTCCTGAGGCTGTCTCCGTGGTCGTCTGCAAAAACAAAAAGCCGGCCAAGGCCGGCTCTTTGCGACAATAGTGCTGGTGCCCAGAAGAGGACTCGAACCTCCACGCCTCTCGGCGCTAGTACCTGAAACTAGTGCGTCTACCAATTCCGCCATCTGGGCAGAGGGCGACCCTGAATTGACCCCGATTGAGTTGACCCCAATCGACTTCAAAATCAAGGCAAGCCGCAAATTTTAGCGGCGAAGCCGTTGATGTCAAATTGAACCTACCGCCGGTGCAATGTTTCGAAGCCGGCAGAAAGAAGAAGTGACTTCCAAATCACCCAAGATCAGTGCCGACTCCATCCTGGAGGCGCTGTCCGCCGCCCGCGCACCGCTCACCCCGGCCGACCTGGCCGAACGGCTCGCGTTGCACGGCGATGAAGACCGATCGGTGTTCAACGCGCAGGTCGAGGAACTGGAGCGGGCCGGCCGGCTCGTCCGCAATCGCGCCGGCCTGCTGCTCATTGCCGCGCGCGCCAACCTGCTCTCCGGCCAGGTCCAGGGCCATCGCGATGGCTTCGGTTTCCTGATCCGCGACGACGGCGGGCAGGACCTCGTGCTGTCCGAGCACGAGATGAGCAAGGTGCTGCACGGCGACCGCGTGCTGGCACGCATCACCGGCACCGACCGCCGCGGCCGCCCCGAGGGCGAGATCGTCGAGGTCATCGAGCACCGGACCAACAGACTGGTGGGCCGCCTGCTGAACGAGCGCGGCGTGACGATCGTGGTTCCGGAGGACCAGCGCATCCAGCAGGAGATCCTCGTGCCGCCAGGCTCCGCCCTCACCGCGGAGCCGGGGCAGGTGGTCGTCGTCGAGATCCTGCAGCAGCCCCAGCGATACGTCCAACCGGTCGGTCGCGTGGTCGAGGTGCTCGGTGCGATCGACGACCCGGGCATGGAGATCGAGATCGCGGTGCGCAAGTTCGCCGTGCCGCACGAATTCCCCGCCGCAACGCTGGAGCAGGCGCACGCGCTGCCCGACGGTGTGCTGCCCAAGGACTTTCGCGGCCGGGTGGACCTGCGCGACGTGCCGCTGGTGACCATCGACGGCGAGGATGCGCGCGACTTCGACGATGCCGTGTACTGCGAGCCGATCACGGGGCGGCGCAAGGGCTGGCGCCTGCTCGTCGCGATTGCCGACGTCAGCCACTACGTGAGGCCGGGCGACGCGATCGACGTCGAGGCGCAGAACCGCTGCACCTCCGTGTACTTCCCGCGCCGCGTGATCCCCATGCTGCCGGAGAAACTGTCGAACGGCCTGTGCTCGCTGAACCCGAACGTCGACCGCCTCGTCATGGTGTGCGACGCGGTGATCTCGGCCAAGGGCGGGATCGACGCGTACCAGTTCTACCCGGCGGTGATGCATTCGCACGCACGCCTCACGTACACCGACGTATGGGAGGCGCTTTCGGTCCCCGGCTCCCGGGCCGGGCAGCGCGTCGGCGACCTGATGCCGCAGCTGCAGAACCTGTATGCGCTCTACGAGACGCTGGCGCAGGCGCGCGAAGCGCGTGGCGCCATCGACCTCGAGACGACCGAGACCTACATCGTGTGCGATCCGAACGGCCGGATCGACAAGATCCTGCCGCGCGTGCGCAACGACGCGCACAAGCTGATCGAGGAGTGCATGCTTGCCGCGAACGTCTGCACGGCGGACTTCCTCGCGCGCGGCAAGCAGCCGAGCCTGTACCGCGTGCACGAGGGGCCGACGCCCGAGCGCCTGGCCAACGTGCGCACGCTGCTGAAGACGCTCGGCCTGCATCTCGAAGGCGGCGACGAGCCCGAGCCGTCCGACTACGCGCAGTTGCTGAAGAAGGTGCGCCAGCGGCCGGACGCGCAGTTGCTGCAGACCGTCCTGCTGCGCTCGATGCAGCAGGCGATCTACAGCCCGCACAACTCGGGCCACTTCGGGCTCGCCTACAAGGCCTACACGCACTTCACGTCGCCGATCCGGCGCTATCCGGACCTGCTCGTGCATCGCTCGATCAAGGCGATTCTCGACCGCAAGCCGTACGCGCCGATCGTGAGCGGAGCGCCGGACGCCGCCTCGGCGCCGCTCGCCGCGCGCGTGGCCTTGCGCAATGCGCAGGCGCGCAAGCAGGGCGCGCCCAACGAGGCGAACGCCGCGTGGGAGAAGCTGGGGCTCATCTGCTCGGCCAACGAGCGGCGCGCCGACGACGCCTCGCGCGACGTCGAGGCGTGGCTGAAGAGCTACTACATGCGCGAGCGTGTCGGCGAGACGTTCAGCGGAACCGTCAGTTCGGTGGTGCCGTTCGGGATCTTCATCGTGCTCGACGACCTCTACGTCGAGGGGCTGGTGCATGTGTCCGAGCTCGGCTCGGAGTACTTCCTCTTCAACGAGGCGCTGCACGAACTGCGCGGCGAGCGCACCGGCCTGCGTTACCGCCTCGGCGATCGGCTCACGGTGCAGGTGGCGCGGGTCGATCTCGAGGCCCGGCGCATCGAGTTCCGCATGGTCAAGGGCGACACGCGCAAGGCGCTGCTTGCCGGGCCGGCCGAGCCGCGCGAGAAGGAGAAGAAGCGCGGCGAGAGCGTCGAGGAACGGCGCGATCGCCAGGCCAAGATCGCCCAGCGGCGCGAAGTGCGCCGCGGCCAGTTGCACAAGATCGGCAAGAAGGAAAAGAGCGGCAAAACGGCGCGCAAGGTGAAGGTCCGCGTCGCCAAACGGGCGCGCTGATGGCCGACCAGCGCATGGCCGACAAACGCATTCTCGCGGGCTTCCACGCCGTCAGCGCCAGGTTGCGGCACGCGCCGCAGACCATCGAGGCCATCTACGTCGACGCGCGGCGCCGTGACGGACGCATGACCCAACTGCAGCAGCGCGCGGCGGAGACGAAAGTGAAGGTCGTGCCCGCCGATCCGGAGCGCCTGCGCGCCCTGGCGGGCGAGGCGCCGCACCAGGGGGTGGTGGCGGTGGCCGCGCAGCTCGACCAGGCGCTGAGCCTCGACGATGTCCTGAACGAGGTCGGCCCCGAAACCCTGCTGTTGCTGCTCGACGGCGTCACCGACCCGCGCAATCTCGGGGCGTGCCTGCGCGTGGCCGAAGCGGCGGGCGTGCAGGCGGTGATCGTCCCGCGCGACCGCTCCGTCGGCCTCACGCCGGTGGCCCTGAAGGCCGCCGCGGGCGCGGCCGAAGCGGTGCCGCTGCTCGCGGTCACCAACCTCGCGCGCGCGATGGACGACCTGCGCGACGCCGGTGTGCGACTCGTCGGCGCGGCGGGCGAGGCCGAGCAGTCCCTGTTCGACATGGACCTCACCGGCCCCCTCGCGTGGGTCCTCGGCGCCGAGGGCAGCGGACTGCGCCGCCTGACGCGCGAACGCTGCGACGTGCTGGCGCGCATCCCGATCGTGGGCCAGGTGGAAAGCCTCAACGTTTCGGTGGCCACCGGGATCTGCCTGTACGAAGCCGTGCGGCAGCGGGGCGCCGCGTCGGCCTAGGGCACGATTTTCGCCGGTCGCTCTCGGCCCGCGTTCGACGATCCTCTTGATCCGGCCCGGCGCCGGGTGCACGATTTCCTCATGCTCGCCACGCTGTTCGGAGTTCTGTTCCTCGCCTTCTTCACCCTGATGCCGCTGCAGTGGGTGGAGATGGGTGCGCCCTGGGCGTCGATCGCGGTGGCGTTCGTCGCGATTCCGTTGATCGACGCGCTGGTTGGTCATCCCCGCCGCGACGCCGCGCAGCCGCGGCCGATTCCCTTCGTGCGGTGGATCCCACGGCTGCAGTTGCCGCTTCAGGCCGCTCTGCTGATCGGCGCCGTCCGCGTGGCCCCCGAGTTGCCGATGGGGCAACTGATGGTGTTCGCGTTCGCGGTCGGCTCGGTGACCGGTGGCATGGGGATCACCATCGCGCACGAACTCGGCCATCGCGCGTCGCGGCTCGATCGCGCGATCGCCAAGGCGCTTCTCGTCAGCGTCGCCTATGGGCATTTCTTCGTGGAGCACGTGCGCGGGCATCACGTGCGCGTCGCCACTCCGGACGATCCGGCGACCGCGCCGCGCGGCATGTCGGTGTACCGCTTCATCGTGCGCTCGGTCATCGGGAGCTTCGCCCATGCTTGGCGCCTCGAGCAGATGCGACTCCATCGCAGCGGACGCTCGGCCTGGCATCCGTCCAACTGGGTGCTGACCGGGTCGCTGCTGTCGGTCGTCTTGCTGGGCGCGGCGTGGTGGATGGCCGGTCCCAGCGGGGCACTGCTCTTCGCGCTGCAGGCCGTGTGGGCCTTCGTGCTGCTCGAGATCATCAATTACGTCGAGCACTACGGGCTGCAGCGCCGGCGCATCGACGGCCGCTACGAGCCGGTCCGGGAAGAGCACTCCTGGAATGCGGACTTCACCGTCAGCAACTGGGTGCTGTTCAACCTGCAGCTTCATTCCGATCACCACGCGCACATGAACAAGCCCTTCGAGCAGTTGCGTACGGTGGCCGATGCGCCGCAACTGCCGGCCGGCTATCCGGCGATGGTGCTGCTCGCGCTCGTTCCCCCGCTGTGGTTCGCGGTGATGGATCCCCGCCTGCCGGCACGCGCGTGAGCGCCATCGACACCGCCCGTGCGGCACTGGCCGCGGCGCGCCACGTCGTCGTGTTGACGGGAGCGGGCATCTCGGCCGAAAGCGGGATTCCGACATTCCGGGATGCGCAGACGGGGCTGTGGGCCCGCTACGACCCGATGCAACTCGCGACGGAGGAGGGCTTTCGGGCCGACCCCTCGCTCGTCTGGCGCTGGTATGCGTGGCGGCGCGATCTGGTCGCCCGGTCCGAGCCGAACGCAGGGCACCGGGCGCTTGCGACGGCCGAGGGGCGCTTCGAGCGGTTCCGCGTGATCACGCAGAACGTCGACGGCCTGCACGCGCGCGCGGGCAGCACCGACCTGATCGAACTGCACGGCAACATCATGCGGACCATCTGCCTCGAGCAGTGCGGCTTCAGCGAGGCATCGCCGGAGCGATTGCCGGCGGGCGAGCCGCCGCGCTGCCCGCACTGCGGGTCGTGGTTGCGGCCGGGCGTCGTGTGGTTCGGCGAGATGCTCGATCCCGGCTCGCTGCAGGACGCGGCGGCCGAGGCGGGGCAGTGCGACGTGATGCTCGTCGTCGGGACATCCGGGCTGGTCTACCCGGCGGCCGGCTTGCCGGCGGGCGCACGGCGGCGCGGCGCGGCGGTCATCACGGTGAATCCGGAGCCCACCGAACTCGACCGCCTCGCCACCGCCTGTGTGCGCGGCAAGGCGGCCGAGACCCTGCCCGCGCTGCTGGCGGCTGCGCACTGAACGGCCGACCGGAACGACTTGTCCACAATCGGCTTTCCGAGCTAGAATCGCAGGCTTTTCAAGCCCTTGCGTCCGCCAGGACCGTTCGGGCTTCCTTGCCACACCGCGGACGACGCCACGGGTGGCTCAATCCACAGGGAATCAAGAAGGAGAACCGTCGAATGCGTCATTACGAAATCTGTTTCATCGTCCACCCGGATCAGAGCGAGCAGGTGCCCGCGATGATCGAGCGGTACCGGACGCTGATCACGGGCGCCAAGGGCACCGTGCATCGGGTCGAGGACTGGGGCCGCCGTCAGCTGGCGTACCCGATCGAGAAGCTCGTCAAGGCCCACTACGTCCTGATGAACATCGAGTGCGACGGCAAGACGCTGGACGAACTCGAGAACGGCTTCCGCTACAACGATGCCGTGCTGCGCCACCTGACGATCAAGCTGAAGAAGGCCGAGACGTCCGCGTCGCCGATGATGAAGGTCGTCGAGCGCGAAGAGGCGAAGAAGGCCGCTTCCGAGCCTGCTGCTGCCGCGGCCCCGGCCCCGGCGCCGGCCCAGGCAGCCGCGGCGGCCTGAGCCGAACAGGAGAGGCGAGCAACGACGAACGCGTGAACCAGGTCCGGCTACGGGCGGCACCGGTGGCGAAGAGCGCGCTGCGCTACACCCCGGCAGGCATCCCGGTCACGGAACTGAGCCTGCGCCATGAGGGCGCGGTCAGCGAGGCAGGCATCGAGCGACAGCTGGGGTTCGAATTCCCGGCGGTGGCAGTCGGACCGATAGCCGTTGCCCTGGACCGCGAACCGCTCGGCAAGGCCCTCGACATCGGGGGGTTCATCGCGCCGAAGAACCGCCGCTCCAGCCGATTGATCGTTCACATCACCGAATACGCGTGTAGCGAAGCAAATTAAGGGAGTCTGAAATGGCATTTGGAGCACGAGGCAAGGGCAAGGGGAAGGGCAAGCCGCGGCGCAACGACAAGCAGAACGCGCTGTTCAAGCGCAAGCGGTTCTGCCGGTTCACCGCGGAGAAGGTCGAGCAGATCGACTACAAGGATGTCGAGACGCTGCGCGACTTCGTCGGCGAGAACGGGAAGATCACCCCGGCCCGCCTGACGGGCACCAAGGCGCACTACCAGCGCCAGCTCGACACGGCGATCAAGCGCGCGCGCTTCCTGGCGCTGCTGCCGTACACCGATACGCACTGATCACGGAGCGAGGAGAAACCCAATGCAAATCATCCTCCTGGAAAGAGTCGCCAACCTCGGCCAGCTCGGCGAGGTGGTCAAGGTCAAGGAAGGCTATGCCCGCAACTTCCTGATCCCGCAAGGCAAGGCGCGCCGCGCCACCGAAACGGCCATCAAGGAGTTCGAAGCGCGTCGTGCCGACCTGGAAAAGGCCCAGGCCGACCGCCTGAGCGCCGCCCAGAGCGTCGGCGAGAAGCTCAACGGAGCCACGGTCCGCATCGCCGCCAAGGCCGGTGTCGACGGACGCCTGTTCGGTTCCGTGACGAACTACGACATCTCCGAATCGCTGACCAAGCAGGGCTTCGAAGTGAACAAGTCCCAGATCCGCATGCCGCAAGGCCCGCTGAAGACCGTCGGGGAACATCACGTGACGGTCGCGCTGCACAGCGACGTGCTGGCGGAGGTCACGATCACGGTGGTCGGCGAGCAGGGCTGACGCCACCCGCCAACTGATCCAGGACAACCTGATCAACGATAACGGCGGCCCTCGGGCCGCCGTTGTCGTTTTCGCGGGGTGCGATGGCGCCGAAACGGAGGCACTCGCGCTTGTATAGTGCTGTGCCTGCCCCGTCGTTCCTTCTTCGCACCGCCTTCCGTGAACCAGCCTCTCGATCCGCAACTCGCGGCCGTCCGCACCCCGCCGCACTCCATCGAGGCCGAACAGTCCGTCCTGGGCGGACTGTTGATCGACAACGCCGCCTGGGACCGCATCGCGGACCTGGTCGGCGTGGGCGACTTCTACCGGCAGGACCACAAGCTGATTTTCGGCGCGATCAGCCGGCTCATCGACACCGGCAAGCCGGCCGATGCCGTGACCGTGTTCGAAGCCCTGCGAAATTCCGGCAAGGTGGACGACGCCGGCGGCCTGGTCTACCTCAACACGCTCGCGCAGAACACGCCTTCGGCCGCCAACATCCGCCGCTATGCCGAGATCGTGCGCGAACGCTCGGTCCTGCGCCGACTGGTCACGGCGGGCGACGAGATCGCCACCAGCGCGCTGAACCCGGCCGGCCGGGACACCAAGCAGATCCTCGACGACGCGGAGACCAAGGTCTTCCAGATCGCAGAGGAGGGCGCCCGCGGGCGCCAGGGCTTCCAGGACATCCAGCCGCTCCTGACCAAGGTCGTCGAGCGCATCCAGGAACTGTTCGAACGCGCGGACCCGTCCGACGTCACCGGCGTTCCCACGGGCTACACCGACCTCGACTCGAAGACGTCCGGGTTCCAGCCGGGTGATCTCGTGATCGTCGCCGGAAGACCCGCAATGGGCAAGGCCCAGCCCCTCGACGCATTGGTCAAGACCCGAACGTCGTGGAAGCCCATCGGCGAACTCGAGGTGGGCGACGCGCTCGCGTCGGTCGACGGCGCGCCCTCGATCGTCACCGGCGTGTTTCCGCAGGGCGTAAGGGCGGTGCAGCGGATCACTTTCTCGGACGGTCGCTCCGCCGAGTGCTGCGATGAGCATCTCTGGCGCGTGTATTACCGCACGTGGCCCGCCCCGCGGCTGATGACGACAGCGCAGATCCGCTGCGCGCTTGAGCGCAAGCGCTACCAGGGTCGTCTTTGGATCGATGTGCCGTCGGGCGACTTCGGCCACCAAGACGCGTTGCCCATCCATCCGTGGGTGCTTGGCGCCCTGATCGGCGACGGTCGCCTCGGAGGCACCAGTCCGCTCTTCTCGAACGCCGACGAGCCCACGCTCGCGCGGATGCGCGAGTGCGCAGGCGCCGGGCTCGAACTGGTTCACGCCGGCGGAGTGGACTGGCGAATCGTCCAGGAGCATCGCGGACGGCTCAAGGGCGTCCAGGGATCGATCGAGAATCCGCTGGGCAAGGCATTGCGTGCGCTGGGGCTCTGGCAGATCCAGAGCCATGAGAAGTTCATTCCTTCCGAGTATCTCGGAGCGAGGCGCGAGGATCGACTTGCGCTGCTTCAGGGCTTGCTCGATACCGACGGATGGGTCGAGCGCTGGGGAAGCGTTCGCTTTACCACGACGAGCCGAACGCTGGCCCTGCAGGTGGTCGAACTGGTGCGATCGCTCGGAGGGTGGTGCTCGACGTCCGAACGGACTCCGAAGTACACGTACAAGGGCGAGAAGCGCACGGGTCGGCCTGCCTACACGCTCTGCATTTCGCACCAGAACGCACGGACATTGTTTTCCGCGCCGAGCAAGGTCGAGCGCGCGCTCGAGAATCGCACGATCCAGAAGCGCCTCACGATCCGCTCGGTCGAAGTCAGCCGCGAGGCGGATTGCCGGTGCATTGCCGTCAGCCACCCGTCGCGCCTGTACATCACCAACGACTACGTCGTTACCCACAACACGTCGTTCGCGCTGAACATCGGCGAGCACGTCGCCATCGACAAGGGCATGCCGGTCGCGGTGTTCTCCATGGAGATGGGTGCGACGCAGCTTGCGCTGCGCATGCTCAGTTCCGTCGGCAGGCTCGATCAGCAGCGGTTGCGCACGGGTCGTCTTTTCGACGAAGACTGGCCCAAGCTCACTGCCGCCATCCAGAAGATGCACGAGGCGCCGATCTACATCGACGAGACGCCGGCGATGACCGCGATCGACCTGCGCGCGCGAGCGCGCCGGCTTGCGCGCACCTGCGGCCGGCTCGGCCTGATCATCGTCGACTACCTGCAGCTGATGAGCGGCAGCTCGGGTTCGAACGAGAACCGCGCCACCGAGATCTCCGAGATATCGCGCGGACTGAAGGCGCTTGCGAAGGAACTGGCGGTGCCCGTCATCGCACTTTCGCAGCTGAACCGGACCGTGGAGTCGCGCACCGACAAGCGCCCGGTCATGTCGGACCTGCGCGAGTGCGTGACAGGCGATACGCTGGTGTGGCTCGCGGACGGCCGGCGTGTGCCGATCGCCGAACTCGTCGGCACGACGCCGCAGGTGCACGCCGTGACGCCGTCGCAACGCGTCGTGCAGACCTTCTCCGATGCGGTCTGGTCCGTGGGCCGCAAGCCGGTGCTGTGCATGAAGCTCGCGAGCGGCCGCATGCTGCGCGCGACCGCCGGGCATCGTGTGCTGACCGGAAACGGGTGGAAAGAACTCGGCGAATGCGCCGTCGGTGAACGTGTGGCCCTTGCTCGCCGCGTGCCCGAGCCGGTGCAAACGCAGCCGTGGGCGGAAAGCGAGCTCGTGCTGTTCGCGCACCTCGTGGGTGACGGCAGCTACGTTCGCCACCAGCCGCTTCGCTACACGACGGCCTCCGAAGACAACAGCCGGGTCGTGCGCGAAGCCGCGGAGGCGATGGGCTCCACCGTGACTCGCCACGCAGGGCGTGGACAGTGGCATCAGCTCGTCATTGCGGGCAACGGGAGCCGCTGGACTCCTGCCGGGGTCGGTGCGTGGCTCAAGCGCCTGGGGGTGCACGGGCAACGGTCGCACGAGAAGCATCTGCCTGAATCGCTGTTCCAGGTGCCCGATGCACAGCTCGCGCTGTTCCTGCGCCACTTGTGGGCGACCGACGGCTGCATTGCCGTGAGGGCGCCGGGCACACGCGGCTCTGCAAGGGTCTACCTGTCCACGTGCAGCGAGCGGTTGGCGCGTGACGTCGCGGCGCTGCTGCTGCGCCTGGGCATCGTCGCGCGGCTGCGGTGGGTGGCACAGCGCGGCGGGCGGCCGGTGTGGAACGTCGACGTCAGCGGACAGGAGGCGCAGTCGCGATTCCTGACGGTGGTGGGCGCGTTCGGTCCGCGGGCCGCGCCTGCCGAAGCGCTTCGGCAGAAGCTGGCAACGACGCAGGCAGGCACCAACGTCGACACGCTGCCACGCGAAGTCTTCGAGATTGCGAAGCGCGAGATGACCGCGCTGGGACTGAGTCAGCGTGCCATGGCGCAGGCGCGCGGAACCTCCTACGGCGGGTCCTCGCATTTCATGTTCTCGCCCAGCCGTGCCGTCGTGCTCGACTACGCGCGCCATCTTGGCAGCGGCGAGTTGTCGATGTGGGGCGAGTCCGACCTGTTCTGGGACACCGTGGTCGCCGTGGACGCGCAGGGGGAGGAAGAGGTCTACGACCTCACCGTGCCGGGCCCGGCGTGCTGGCTTGCGGATGGAATCGTGACGCACAACTCGGGCGCGATCGAGCAGGACGCTGACCTCATCCTGTTCATCTACCGGGACGAGGTCTACAACCCGGACACGAACGACAAGAACGTCGCCGAGATCATCATCGGCAAGCAGCGCAACGGCCCGATCGGACGCGTGAACCTGCGCTTCGACGGCCAGTACACCCGTTTCGAGAACCTGGCCCGCACGTCGAGCTATTCATGACCGCGCAGTTCGTGCCGGAACGCAGCGAGCGCCGTCGGCCGGTGCGCAGCATCCTGCGGCGCCTGATTCCGCGCGATCGCCGCTTTGTCCCGCTGTTCGAAACCCAGGCCGGCCTGTGCGTCGACGGCATCGAAGCGCTCGCCCAGCTGCTCGCCGACGTCCGGGATCCGGCGGGCCGCGTGCGCGACATCGAGGCGATCGAGAAGAGGGCCGATGGCGTTGTCGACGAGACGCTGGCGCTGGTGCGCCGTTCGCTGTTCCCGCCGTTTCCGCGCTCGGCCATCCACGGCCTCATCAATCGCCTCGACGACGTGCTCGACCTCACCGAGGACGTGGCGCAGTCGCTGCACCTCTATCACGTCACGGCCGTGACCGCCGACGCGCAGCGCCTCGCCGACCTCGCCGTGCAGGCTGCACGCAAGCTGAAGGAGGCCGTGAGCGCGCTGTGCGCGAGCGACGATCCGCGCCCGACGCTCGCGCTCTGCGGGGAGGTCGACGAGCTGGAGGCGCAGGCGGACCATGTGATGCGCGCGGCCATGTCGCGCCTGTTCCGCGAAGAGCAGGACGCGCGCCAGCTCGTGAAGCTGCGCTCGATCTACGAACTGCTCGAGGAACTCACCGACAAGTGCAAGCACGCGGCGGCCGACGTCGAGGCGCTCGCGCTGCGTTGAACAAGGTTCGGCATGACTGAACTTCTCTGGATCCTGGCGGTCGTCCTTGTGATCGTCGGCCTCGTCGGCACCGTCCTTCCTGCCCTTCCCGGAGTCCCGCTGATCTTCATCGGCGTGCTCGTGGCCGCCTGGGCGGAAGACTTCCAGCGCATCACGGGCCTGACGATCGCAGTGCTCGCGGTGCTGGCCGTGATCGGGGTGGTGATCGACTACGTCGCGGCCTCGATGTCGGCCAGGCGGGCGGGCGCGAGCCGGGCCGGGATCATCGGCGCCGCGATCGGCACCGTCGCCGGGATCGTGACCGGCCTGTGGGGCCTGCTCTTCATGCCGCTCGTCGGCGCGGCCATCGGCGAGTTCATCTCGCACAGGGACGCGCTGCGCGCCGGTCGGGTCGGCGTTGCCACCTGGGTGGGACTGCTGGTCGGTACGGTCGTGAAGCTCGCCGTCGCCTTCACGATGATCGGCGTGTTCGTCGCCGCGATCGCGCTGTAGGAACCCGGGGGCGGGAGTCAGCCTTCGCGACACGCGCGCCGGTCGCCCGCCCCGGGTGAATCCGTCCAGTGACCCGCTTCATTTGACCGCTGTCACGTTCGCCCGTCTCCCGGCGGACGAATGCGTGAATAGACACTATCTTGATTCATGAGCGTGGCGAGCCACGCATGAACACGACGGAGTGCGTCATGAAACTTGCCAGGATCGCCCTTGCCATCCTCGCCGCGGGGGCCGCCATGTCCGTGAGCGCGCAATCGCACCTCACGCTGTACGGCATCATCGACATCGGCTATCTCTACACTGACCCGTCAAGCGGCTCGAGCACCAGTGAAGTGGCGGACGGCATCCAGTCGCAGTCCCGCTTCGGATTGCGCGGGGTCGAACGGTTGACGCCCAACCTCAATGCGGCCTTTACGCTCGAAGGCGGAATCGCCACGGACACGGGACAGTCGCAGCAGTCGAACCGGCTGTTCGGGCGACAGGCGTGGGCGGCGCTGGTGACGCAGGTCGGCGAGATCCGCCTGGGACGTCAGTACGGTCTGGGTTACGAGTACTTCCTGGCGGACACGTCTCCCTTCGGCACGACGTTCCGCGACGCCGGCACCGGCAACGTCTTTTCGTCCGCGTCGGGCCGTCTGATCTTCGACAACGTGCTGATGGTCCGCAGCGGCGATTTCGGTGGCCTGTCCGGCGCCGTCGGCTATTCGTTCAATGCGAACGGGACCGAGCAGGCCGGCGTGGGCAACAACACCAACGTGTGGACGGCCGGTGCCCGCTACCTCAGGGGCAATCTCTACCTCGCCGGCTCGTACGAGCGCTTCAACTGTCCAAGTACCACGACGGGCACGGCGTTCAACACCTGCAACGGCGCCACGAAGGAGAGCCAGTCGCAATGGCAGGTCGGCGGCTCCTACGCGTTCTCCGCGTTCCGCGTCTATGGCATGTGGGGCGTCGAGGAGAACCAGTTCAACTTCTTCGCCGTCACGCCGGCGAAGCGGGCGCAGGTCTACGAGCTCGGCGTCAAGGCGAAACTCGTCGGCGGCGAACTGTTCGCGGCGTACCAGGGCCGTAACGACGACTGGAACGCCGACCTCGACGTATGGGGCCTGGGTCTCACCTACCCGCTGTCACGACGCACGAACCTCTACACGTTCGTGTCGGACACCAGCGCCAACGACACGCCCACCGCACAGGTCGTCAGTGGCGGAGTGATCGTACGCGAGGGCTATACGGCCTCGCAGATCAGCACCTATCGCGAACGCGACCGGCTGCAGTTCGGCGCGGGCATCCGGCACACGTTCTAGAGGACGGACCGGGCGCCGGTCAGGGCGCGTCATCGGCCATGGATTCAGGGACGGCCCGTGCCGCCGCTTTCGCCGATGCGTGTTCCCTCCGGCGTGAACTGCGCGCCGCGGCTGTATTTCGCGCTGTCCGAGGAGGCCGCTTCGATGGCAAGCGCCTCGGCCTGCTCGAACGGGAGCGGAGTCTTCTCGAACTCGATCGCGAGAAGCTTCGTGGCCTCATCCAGCCGCACGCGATAGCGCCCGAGGTTGTAGAGAAGGTACATCGCGTACAGGTTGTCGGGATCCTCGTACTGGCCCTGTTCGCGGCGGAAGTCGCGCGACAGCACCGACGGAAAGCGATCCGGGAGGTCCTTGAAGAGGACCTTCTCCTCCTCGTGCGGGTCGACGTACGTGGAGGCGGGGTATTTGCGATACATCACCACGTCCATCGTGTAGCCCCGCGCGTTCCACTCCTTCATCAGCTTGAGGGCCATCTCGGTCGGGATGTTGGAGTTCAGCGCGGCCGCCAGCGGCCGGCCGGGCAGCACGAGCGGCCTGGAGATGTCGAGCGTCCTGTAGCCGGCACCGTAGCGGAACGCGGAGCCGATCGTCTTCGCGCAGTTCAGGCGCAGGTAGTCGTACTTGACCTCCCTGTCGTGGTACTCGGTATTCCTTGCGCGCCGGTGATAGTCATCGTTGATGCGCTGGAAGAAGTCCACGACGGCCTGTTTCTCGGCGGCCGGGACGCCGAACACGCGGATGCCGATCACCGATCGCTTGTAGACCTCGCCGAAGTCGAGGCCGAACGAGGCCGTTTCGCCGAGCGACGATGCGGTGCGGAACAGGTATTCCTTCTTCGGGATCGCGGCCATCAGGTTCTCCGTGTAGAACCCCACCGCGTGCTCGTCCGAGCGATCCGCGTAGAAGTTGGCGGAGTAGACGAGGTCGTCGTTCGGTGCGCGGTCGCGCACGCCAAGGGCGAGGTGGCCGGCGGAGCCACCCTTCGATGTGCCGAAGCTGATGAACAGTTCGAGGTCGTACGCGTCCTTGCGCAGGACGCCGACGATCTCTTCGATGTTCGCCGGCTCCGGGCCGCCGCGGGAGCCGAAGTCGGCGGCGACCGCGGGCGCGGCGAGGAGTGCGGCCGCAAGGCAGAGCAGGCGTCGAAACATGATGTCAGGCACCGGTGGGCGGCAGCAGGTACAGCGTCATGGCAAAGATGAAGTACACGGTCAGGACGAGCACGCCGATGAACCACGCGGATTTTCCGCTGTTCGTGACGAACGCAGCGGTGAGCGTCGCGATCATCATCATCACTATGGCCCCACGCCAGAACTGCAGGTCCATCGGCGTCGGCCCGATCACGTAGCTCAGCAGCACGAGTACTGGAGCGACGAACAGCGCGATCTGCGAGGCGCTTCCGAGCGCGATCCCCACGCTGAGGTCGAGCCGGTTCTTGCGCGCCGCCGCGAACGCCGACGCCATCTCGGCCGCGGCGCCGACGAGCGCCACGACGATGAAACCGACGAACGCCGGGGTCATGCCGAAGGACTCGGCGGCCTCCTGCACCGACGCGACGAAGACTTCGCTGACGAGGGCCACGATCACGGTAACGACGGCCAGCGTGGTGAGCGCGAGCGCCATCGGCCACGGCGCCTCGTGCTCGTCGTCCGGTTCGGCATGCGCGGCGCTCGCGAACATCTCCTTGTGGGTCTTCAGGGAGAACAGCATGCCCAGCGCGTAGACGACGATCAGCAGAACGGCCAGCCCCAGGCTGAGTTTCGTCATGAACTCGCCGCGGGCCGACTCCTCCAGGCCCGAAGTCGCGGACGGAATCAGCAGCGCCACGGTGGCGAGGAACAGCAGGCCGGCCTGGATGCGTGCGCCCACCCGGTTGAATTCCTGCGTGTGATGCTTCAAGCCCGCCAAGCAGGAAACACGCGCCGAGCATGAACAGCGTGTTGGTGACGATCGCCCCGGCGATCGAGGCCTTCACCAGCATGTACTGCCCGGCCTTCAGCGCGGTGAGCGCGATGACCAGTTCGGTGAGATTTCCGAGAGTCGCATTGAGCAGGCCTCCCGCGGCATCGCCGGTCTTGGCGGCCACGGCTTCCGTGGCATGGCTCAGCAGGGCCGCAAGCGGGACGATCGCAAGGACGGAAAGAACGAACAGCAGCGTATGCGACTGCGGCCGGACCCGCTCGACGACGAACACGACCGGCACAAACGCGAGCAGCCACAGCAGCGGCTGGTGCCGGATCTCTTTCACCAGGACGTTCATGGTCGGCCCCCCTGGCCGTGCACGCGCCGCATCCGCGCGTCCTTCTATGGTCGCGCCGCTTCTTTGGACGCGAGCGACTTCTGCATCGAGTCCTGGAAAGCGACGATCAGTGTCGCGGTGGACGCGCCGATCATCAGTGCGCCGTTGATCGCCTCCAGCGGCCCCAGCAGCCGGTGGCGGACGGACATCACGATGTCGCCGTAGCCCAGCGTCGCGAAATTCACGGCCGAGTGATAGAACGCATCGCCGTACTGCTGGAACTCGCCGAGCAGGCGGAACAGCAGGGCCCAGACCGCGACCTGGGCGAGGTTTCCTGCGGTGAGCAGCATCATCACCCCGGTGATCACGCCCGTGGTCGCCCAGAACGATCGCGACGTCAGAGCCAGGTCCTTGCGCTTGTAGTAGTCCATGGCAGCGCTGATCAGCAGCGCCTGCAGCAGCAGGCACGCCGCCATCATCGGCACGCCGAGCAGGAAGTTGTTGAGCAGGTTCTGGTTCATGGGCGTCGTCGAGCTTGCTCGAAGGTAACAGCTTCGGGAGAGCTGCAACACGCGCCTGTCGCGAATTGCTAGGACGCTGTGGGAGGCGTGGCACAGCATCGACGCGCCAATCTCGGGCGCATCGCAGGCAGGGAGGAATCCATGCGTTGCAGGCAAAACGGCGCGGGCCGAACTTCAATATCCGCTGCGGTCGATCGGGCGACGGTCGCCTCGATCGCTTTCGTCGCGTGCGTCGCTGCACTGGCCGCGACCGGGTGCCGTCCCGCGCCACCGGAACCGTCGGTCCCTGCCAACGCCTCGGAGTGGCGCGAGTTCACCGGAACGTGGACGGCGGCAGGCAACCGGTACGTCATCGCGCTCGGCATGGACCGCAAGGCGTCGGTGGCGACACTCAAGGGCTCGCTCGTCCTGTCCGGCCCGTCGAGACCGAATGCCGGTTATCGCGCGGAGGTGGTCGTGTTCAACGACAGCGCGACCGGGATGGTCGGCCGGGCCGTCTGGACCGACGAGCGCGGCGATCAGGCCTGGAGCGAACTGCGCGGCGAGGGAACGGCCACCGGCAACCGGATCGTCGGAACCTTCGTCGCCGGCACGGGCCGCTATGCCGGCATCAGCGGCGACTACGAGTTCGCATGGCGCTTCGTCCTCGAGGGAGAGGACGGCGTCGTCCAGGGCCAGTCGGAAGGCCTGAAGGGTCGCGTGCGGATCGGGCCGGCGGAAAAGGGACGGCAATGAACTTCGAGCCGCGCATGCTGCCCCGTCGTCTCCTGCCGTTCGCGATCGCCATCGGCATCTGGCTCGTGCCCGTTCCCGCCGGCCTCACGGCGCCAGCCTGGCACCTCTTCGCGATCTTCGTCGCGTCCATCGCCGCCGTGCTGGTCGGCGCCTTCCCGTTGCTGACGTCGACCATGCTCGCCGTTGCCGCCGCCGTGCTGACCGGCACCGTCACGGCCGCGAAGGCCTTCGGCGGCTTCGCCAATCCGAGCGTCCTGCTCGTCGTTGTCGCATTTCTCGTCGCGCAGGCGGTCGTGAAGTCCGGCCTCGGCCGGCGCATCAGCCTGTTCATGGTCAGCCGCTTCGGCGGCTCCTCACTCGGTCTCGCCTACAGCATCGTGCTCACCGACGCCGCCATCGCCCCGGCATTTCCGAGCAACACGGCGCGCGGCGGCGTGCTGTTCCCGATCGTGCTGTCGGTGGCGCAGGGATCCGGATCCCGCCCTGACGATCCCGAGGGGCGCCGGCTCGGCGGCTACCTGATGTTCTGCGGCATGGCGAGTCTCGCCGTGTCGTCCGCACTCTGGATGACGGCGACGTCGGCCAACCCGATCGGACTGCAGGTCGTGAAGGAATTCGGGCTCGAGATCGGATTCGGCAAGTGGCTGCTCGTGTCCTGCGTGCCGTCGCTGGCGGCGATTCTGGCGCTGCCATGGGTCATCGCGAAAATCTATCCGCCGCGCGTCGGCCGCACGCCGGAGGCGCCGCTCGCGGCCCGCAAGTCGCTCGCCGAGATCGGGCCGCTGTCGCGCGACGAATGGATCACCGCCGTCGTGTTTGCGGTGATGGTCGGCGGATGGGTCCTGGCCGACACGCTGAGCCTCAACGTGACGAGCATCGCGTTCGCCGGACTGGGCGTGCTGCTGATGATGCGCGTGCTCACCCTGGCCGACATTGCCACTCAGGGCGACACCCTGACGACCTTCCTGTGGCTAGCGGTGCTCTTCGCGCTGAGCGGTCAGCTGAACGAACTCGGGTTCATGGGTTACGCGGGACAACTCCTCGCCGCGCAGTTGGGTGGCCTGTCCTGGCCGGTGACGTACGTGCTGCTGGTCGTCATCTACGTCGCCATCCACTACATGTTCGTCAGCCAGTCTTCGCAGGTGCTCGCGCTCCTTGGCGTGTTCCTCGACGTCGGCATTCGTGGCGGCGTGCCGGCGCCCCTGATGGCCTTCGCGCTGCTCTTCGCCAGCAGCTACTTCTCCGTGATCACGCCGCAGGCCGGCAGCCAGAACGTGATCTTCGTGGGAAGCGGATATCTCGAACAGCGCGAGCTCTACATGCTCGGGCTGCTGATCACGCTGTTCTTCATGGTCGTCTACCTCTCGCTGGGGACGGCGTGGATACTGCTTGTGACCTGAAGCGCGTGCCGGGCTGGGCGAGATCCACAAACAGAAAGGACGCCGGGCTTGCGCGCGGCGTCCTCTCCGTCTTCAGGCGCTGATCAGCCGATCATCGCCATCCAGGGAACTCCAAGCAGCAGCAACGCGGCGATGAAGATGACGCCGAAGATCGCACCGAGGCGCCAGTAGTCTTTCGCCGGCAGATAGCCGCTGCCGTAGTACACCGGGCTGGGGCCGGTCGCGTAGGGCGTCAGGATGCCCATCATGCCGAGCGTCAGCGCGAGCAGCATCGCGAAGGTCCGCATGTCCATGCCCGGAATGCCGAGGCCGACCGCGAGGACGACCGGCAGCATCGCCGTCGTGTGCGCCGTGAGGCTGGCGAAGAGGTAGTGGGTGAAGAAGAAGACGGCGACCAGTCCGATCATCGCCATCATCGGGCTCACGCCAGTCATCTGCGCCCCGACGGTTTCCGCGAACCACTTGACGAAGCCGACCTTCGCCAGGCCGTCGGCCAGCGCGACCAGCGTGGCGAACCACACCAGGGTGTTCCACGCCGCCTTGTTGGACACGACGTCGTCCCACGACACCACGCGGCCGATCACCATCAATACGATGACGACGATCGCTACCGTCGTGGCATTGATCACGTCGCCACCGAAGATCCACAGCGCGAGCGCGACGACCACGAGCGCGGCCATCTCGATCTCGCGGCGGGTCAGCCCGCCCATGGACTTCAGCTCTTTCGCGGCCCAGGCCGGGACTTCGTCGCCGCTCTTCACTTCCGGGGGATACAGGAAGTAGGTGAGCAGCGGCACGGCCAGCAGCAGCAGAATGCCCACCGGGGCGAATGCCATGAACCACTCGGTCCAGGTGATCGTCACCTTGGCGGTCTTGCTGATCAGTTCGATCGCCAGCAGGTTCGGAGCCAGCGCGGTGATGAACATCGAACTCGTCACGCAGGTGGCGGCGATCGCCGTCCACATCAGATATCCGCCGATGCGGCGCGAGGACGGGTCGTTCGGCTTGCTGTCGTACAGCGCGGGCAGGTTGCGGATCACCGGGAACACCGTGCCGCCGCTGCGGGCGGTATTGGAAGGCGTGAACGGCGCCAGCAGCAGGTCGGCGAACGCGATGGCGTAGCCGAGCGTCAGCGTGCGCTTGCCCATGACCTTGACGAGCCCGAGCGAGATGCGACGGCCGAGGCCGGTCTTCTCGTACCCGAGCGCGAACATGAACGCCGCGAAGATCAGCCACACGGTGGTGTTCGAGAAGCCGGACAGCGCCCAGGTCAGTGCGGCGTTCGCCGGTTTGAAGCCGGGTTTGGCGAGTTCGGCCGGACCGAACAGCACGTACGGTGCGAGAACCGTGACCAGCGAAATGCCGATCAGTCCGATCGCTGCGCCGGGCAGCGGCTCGACCATCAATGCGACGATGACGCCGGCGAAGATGGCGAAGAAGTACCACGCGTGCTGCGCGAGGCCTTCGGGGGGTGGAATCATCGCCAAAACGATCGTCACTGCGATCGGCAGCAGCGCCTTCCATGGAAATGCATGTCCGCCTTTCGCGGCGGTCGGCTGTACTGCGGCGGGCACGTTGCCGGTGCCTGGGCTTGCCGCAACTGTCATGAAGTCCTCCGTTTCCCTGGTTGGCCGCGGTCCGGAGGAGGCGGTCTGGAGGCTGCCTTTCCGGTCCACGGCTAATTAATTGTCGTCACGGCGACAGTCGTCGCCATGACTTCGCTCAAAGGGGCGGGAAACGAAAGTCCAGTTTGCGAACGGTCGTGCTATTTTTTTCCGTGATGCGGCCAGCCTGGCCACATGGTGGAATTTCGTGGTTCGGTGAGGCACGAACAGCGCGGAACGGCCGCCGTGGATGCCCGTCTTCCTACTCCGGAGGCATCCCCAGTAGTTCGAACGTCCGGGCAAGATGGGTGTTCATGGGCCAGCTGAGCCGCACGCCCGACGGCAGCGACCGCACG
>CAVSCF010000011.1:0-477674 GCA_963726405.1 uncultured beta proteobacterium
CCGAAAGGGGACGAGCGACTGACTCTCTATCCATCGGCCGGCCTAGCCAGCTACCCGCTTGTGACGGATCACTGGTAGCTCTCGAACCAACTGAGTCCGCAGCACCAGGTATTCAAGCGCTTACGGGAAGCCCGCGTTGTGCGGGCTTTTTCATTTGCAGGGCGCGCAGCCCCGCGTCTTGCTCGACATCGCAGCGAAGAAAGGCAGCAGCCGCGCCGGCGGCTGTCAAAGACTGGCCAGAAGCAACTCCGGCGCCAGCACGCGGACGCGCTTGAATCCCGTCTGGATCAGTCCTTGCTCGGCAAGCGCATGCATCAGCTGGTTGATCGTTTGCCGCGAGACGCCGACGATCGATGCGAGTTCGGACTGCGAGTAGGGCAGTTCGACCGGTGTATCGATCTCGTCCTCGGTACGTTTCAACAGCGAGAGCAGAGCGAGCTGACCGCGTAGGCGGGCCTCGGGTTCGAGGCTGCTCGCATGCGTGAACGCTGTCAGGTAGGTCGCAGCGTGCCTGAGCCCGAGCGCAGCGAAGTGGCGGTAGTACCGCGGCTCCTCCTCGACGATGCGGTCAAACTCGCGCTTGGGAAGTACCAGGAGGCGAGCCTTGGTCTTCGCGATGGCGCTCACCAGGGTCTTCTCGCCGGTCAAGACGGCGTACTCGCCAAACCAGAATCCGGGCTCGCAGATGAAGAGCAGTGACTCTTCCCCCTGGCGCGGCTGACGCACCAGCTTCACCTCGCCCGAGATTACTGCCGACACCCCCGCCGGCGAAGCGCCCTCGAGCGCGATGACTTCCCCCTTGGCGAAGTCCCGGGGGCGGGACGCCGCGAGGATGCGTTGCTGCAGTTCCGGCGGCAGGCTGCGGTACCAGCGTCCCTTGCAGAGCAGTTCGTGCAGCCTTTCGGCGCCTGGAGCATTGCTGTTGTCGCGCATCGCCAGCTCGCTTTTTTTTCGGCCGCCACCTTCCCCTGTCAAGCAGCCGACAGGTCCCATCTTAGAGCAGCCATACGCTCGCCGGTTGTGCCTGTGCGTTCTTCGCTCTTTGCTGATGCTCAAACGGCCCGTCGAGCCGTTGCGCCACGCCGCAGGAAGAATGACTTATCGAGGAAGGGAAACCACATGAGTGTGCATGGAGCAGGACGTCGGGCCGTCGCATCGGCACTGACGGCAGTGGGGCTGTGCGTCGTGGCGGGTGCGGCCTTCGCACAACAACCGGCGCCGACCGGCGCCGCTGCCCAGCCGGCGACGAACCCCGTTGCGCCGGGGGCGATACAGGCCCTCAAGGACATGGGAGCCCATCTGCAGACCTTGAGTCGCTTCCACGTGGCCACCGAGGTCACCGGCGAGCGCGTCCTGGCCGATGGCCAGAAACTGCAGCACACCGCCACGGCGTCGATGGACGTCGTTCGTCCCAACAAGCTGCGCGTGCGGATGGTGAGCGCGCGTTCCGAACGCGAACTGATCTTCGACGGCAAGACCGTCACGCTCTTCACGCCCGCGCAGAAGTACTACTCGACGGTGGACGTAGTCGACACGATCTCCGGCCTGATCGGCCGACTGCAGGAGAAATTCGGCGTGGAAGTTCCGTTGTCCGACCTCTTCCTGTGGGGCACCCCGGCGGCGCCGCTCGACAAGATCCAGTCGGCGATGAATGCCGGTCAGGATTTCGTCGGCGACGATCTCTGCGATCACTACGCATTCCGGCAGGGCGACTTCGACTGGCAGATCTGGATCACGACGGGCGGCAAACCGCTGCCGCGCAAGATCGTGATCACCAACCGGGCCGACGAAGCGCGGCCGCAGTCGGTTTCGCTGATCAATTGGAACCTGAAGCCGACGTTCAAGGACTCGACCTTCACTTTCACGCCGCCCAAGGGCGCGACGAAGGTCGAGATCGTTCCGGTGAAGACGAAATAAGGGAGCGCCAACAAATGAAGAACTCGATCAGCAGACTGCTTCTGGCCCCCTTGGCCGTTCTCGTCCTGGGCAGCGTTGCCCTCGCCCCGTTGGCTGAGGCCGCCGGCAATAAGGGTGGTGGCGGCGGTGGTGGCGGTGCTCGCGCCGGTGGTGGCGGTGGTGGCGGCGGCGGTGCCAAGCCGAAAGCGCAGGTCAACAACAGCAACAAGGACGTGCGGACGAACAACGTGCGCAACACCAGCGTCAACAACGTCAACAACAACGTCAACGTCAGCAGCAACAAGAACGTCAACGTCAACGTCGACAACAACCGCGGTGGCTGCTGCAACAACGGCTGGGATAACGACTATCACCCGATCGCCACGGCGGCCGCGGTCACGGCCACGGTGGCCGTGACGTCCGCCATCGTCGGTTCGATCGTGAGCGCGCCTCCGCCCGGGTGCTACCCGGTCAACTACGGCGGCATGATCTATCAGCAGTGCGGCTCGGTCTGGTACATGCCGCAGGGCCCCCAGTACGTGGTGATCAATCCGCCGTATTGATCGTGCAAGGGGAACCTGCTGATGGTCCGGTGGCGAAGCGGCTTGCGCTATGCATTCGCGGTTGCGCTGGCCGCAACGCCACTGCTCGCGCTGGGGCAGTCGGCTGACAGTGACGACGACCTGGCGGCCAAGGCGACGGACCCGACCGCTCAGCTGATGTCGTTCCAGCTGAGCGACTGGTACACGGCCAGTTATCACGGGTTGGACGACACCTCGAACCAGCTGGTATTCCGCGCGGCCCTGCCGTTCGACCTGGGCGGCACGAAGCACATCTTCCGCGTCACGCAGCCGTACTCGACGTCGGGACCGGCCGGCGGCGGATTGATCGACACGACGCTGTTCGACCTCGTCGTGTTCGATCAGCCGTGGGGACGCTGGGGCGCCGGTGTCTCCGGGACGATGCCGACCGGTTCGTCGGGCCTGACCACCGACAAGTGGACCGCGGGCCCGGCGATCGGCTTCGTCAACTCTTCGACCAGGCCCGTCAACTGGGGCCTGTTCATGCAGTCGTTCTTCTCGTTCGCCGGGAAGAGCGGCGCGCCCGACGTCGGCATCATCAACCTCCAGCCGATCTTCAGCTACCAGCTCGGCGGCGGCCGTTCGCTTTCGCTCGGCAACAGCGCGCTCCTGTACGACACCGAGCAGTCGCGCTGGGCGTCACTGCTCGCGAGCGTCAACTACGGCCAGGTAGTGAGTTTCGGCGGCCACAAGTGGCGACCGAACTTCGAGGTCGGCTACGACTTCAAGGACGACCCGGGCAATCCCAAGTGGGTGATCCGCGCGGGGATTGTCCTGCTGTTGCCGAAGTAGCGGCCGAATCGTCGCACCCGATGAACATTCTCCGAGGACTGCAGGTATGAGCAAGCGTTGGTTCGAGAAAGGCAATGCAACACCGTCGCTGGTTGCGCTGGCGGTGGCGATCGCCGTCGCGGGGTGCGGAAAGCAGGAGGCCCCGACCAGTGCCAAGCCGGCACCGGCGCCAGTTGCGGCCGCCGCGAGCGCGCCGACGGTCGAGCAGCTCGAGGCAGCGGTCGCAGAGAATCCCTTGAAGGACGCGTACTTCGGCGAGACCCACGTCCACACTTCGTATTCGCTCGACGCGTACATCGGCGGCGCGCGCATCACTCCGGATGAGGCCTACCGCTTCGCCAGGGGCCAGGACGTCACGGTCAACGGACAGAAGCACAACATCGGCCGCCCGCTCGACTTCGTCGCGGTCTCGGACCACGCGGAGTTCATCGGCGAGATGTATTCGACGCAGGTGCCCGGTGCGAAGGGCGGCGACAACCCGATGCTGGGCGAACTGCGCAATCTCAAGTCGGTCGACGAGCAGCGCGCGTGGTTCCTGAAGTACGTCGTCGAGAACAACCGCGGCGACAAGCCCGGGCACCCGCCGTTCTACGCCGGGCCGGAGACCACGCGCAGCGCCTGGAAGGACGTGATCCTCAAGGCGGCTCGCGACCACTACCAGCCGGGGCGCTTCACGACGCTTGCGGGCTACGAGTGGACCGCCGCGCCGAAGGGCGGGAACATGCATCGCAACGTCCTCTTTCGCGACATGAACGTGCCCGACATGCCGTTCTCGGCGCTCGACAGCGCCGACGAGGAGCAGCTCTGGGCGTGGATGGCCGAGCAGGAGAAGAAGGGCGCGAAGCTGCTGGCGATTCCGCACAACTCGAACGGCAGCAAGGGCCTCATGTTCGAGCCGGTGGACAACGCCGGCAAACCGCTGACGGCTGAATATGCGCGGAACCGCAGTCACTTCGAGCCTCTGATCGAGATGATGCAGATCAAGGGCAACTCGGAGGTGCACCGCAAGTTCTGGCCGACGGACGAATTCGCCGATTTCGAGAACGCCGACAGCGTCGGATCGTTCAGCGGCCGCGCCTTCAAGAAGGAGTACTTCGTCCGCTCGGCCGTGATCAAGGGTCTCGACTATCAGTCCAAGCTGGGTGCGAATCCGTTCCGGTACGGTTTCACCGGGGGCACCGACAATCACAACGGTCTGCCCTCGGACGTCGCCGAGAACGACTACATCGGCAGCCACGGTCCCGCCGACGGCACGCTGCAGGCGAGGCGCGACGGCGAGATCGACGGCTGGATCAAGTCGCAGGAATCGAATCCCGGCTCCGTCGCCGGCGTCTGGGCGCCGAAGAACACGCGCGGCGCGATCTGGGATGCCATGAGCGCCCGCGAGTCCTTTGTGACGTCCGGGCCGCGCATCAAGCCGCGCATCTTCTGCGGCGCAGGGCTTCCGCCCGGGCCGGCCGACGCGCGCGCTTTGGTCGAGCAGGGCTACAAGAGCGGCGTCCCGATGGGTGGCGTCCTGTCCGCAAGCACCGTGGCGCCGACCTGCACCGTGTACGCCAGCAAGGATCCACAGGGCGCGAACCTCGACCGGATCCAGATCGTCAAGGGCTGGGTCGACGCCAAGGGTGAGCCGCACGACAAGGTGATCGACGTCGCCTGGAGCGGCCAGCGCAAGAAGGGTGCGAATGGCAAGCTGCCCGCCGTCGGCAGCACCGTGGACCTGAAGAAGGCCACGTACACCAACGACATCGGAGCCGCTGAACTGATGGGTTCGTGGACCGACCCCGAGTTCGATCCGAAGCGCCCGACGCTGTACTACGTTCGCGTGCTCGAGATTCCGACGCCGCGCTGGACGACCTACGACGCGGTCAGGAACAACCTTCCGCTGCTGAAGGACGTCCCGGCCACGATCCAGGAACGCGCCTGGACGTCGCCGATCTGGTACACGCCCTGAGAACGAAAGAAATCACATGAAGAAGACAAGACAATCGGCGTCGACGTGCCGGCGGCTCGCGGCGATCGCGGGGGCCGTCGTGTTCGCCATGCCGCCCGCGGCGACCGCGGGCGAAGGCGGCGTCACCCACGTGATCCCTGGCGCGATGGCCACGCTGATAGACAACTCGCCGAGCGCGCCCGGGATGCTCGTGAAGCCGATGTACATGCACTACAACGGCAGCGTGTCGGCGCAGATCCCCACCGCGGTTGGCCTGGCCGGCAACGTCGAGGCGACATCGAATACGTTCGCGGTGATCGGCGGCTACACCTTCGGAGAGAAGGTGCTCGGTGCGAGCTACACGGTGATCGCGGCGCTGCCGTACACGTCGCTCGACATCAGCGGCGACGTGACAGCCCCGAACGGCGCCAAGGTGAGGCGAGGGAACAAGGTTTCGGGCTTCGGCGACATCACCGTGATTCCGGCCATGCTGGCGTGGAAGGAACCCGAAAGCCACTGGCAGTTCAACTTCGTCCTGCCGATCTATGCCCCGACCGGCAGCTACGAGCTGGGGCGCCTCGGCAACACGGGCCTGAACTACTGGACCGTGGACCCCATCTTCGGTGTCGTCTACAGCAATCCGAAGAGCGGCTTCAACGCGCTGCTGCATTCCGGCCTGGCGTTCAACTCCGAGAACCCGGACACGAACTACAAGAGCGGCAACCTGCTGCACTTCGACGGCGCGGTCCAGCAGATCCTGCCGGTGGGCAGCGGCCTGATGACGCTTGGCCTCGAGGCGTTCTACTTCACGCAGGTGAGCTGCGACAGCGGCGCCGGCGCCACGCTCGGCTGCTTCAAGGGCAAGACGGCCGGGCTGGGGCCGGCGATCGGCTACATCCAGCCGCTCAGCAAGACCGAGTCGCTGGTGGTCGAGCTCAAGTGGCTGACGGAGACCACCACCGAAAAGCGGCTCGAGGGCGACTACCTCTGGTTGAAGGCCGTCTACAAGTTCTGACGGATTCCGGCAGGCAATGGCGCGAGTCGGTCTGGATTCAGTTGAAGCTGACCGCAGGTACGCAGGGACAGAGAGGAAGAGCATATGAGAACAGTCGGCACGAATGCAGTGTTCGCGGTGCCTCGCGCTTGCGGCTGTGGGTGCTGCGGCCCTGGCGCCGGCGTCCGGCGCAGCCGGCACCGCCGGCGCGGCGCCGATGATGAGGTCGTGGTCAAGGGTGCGGTGGACCACTACGACGGCGAGGACCACGCGCCAAGCCGGAGACCCCGGCCCAGGTCGAAGTAAAGAAGAAGCTACTCGCCGTATGCCGGGCGCAAGTATCCCGACGCGCGTGTACTTCGGCGACACGCACCATCACACCAATAACTCGGGTGACGCCTTCATGGGCGGCAACACGCCTGACGCCGGAGCAGGCCTATCGCTTCGCCCGCGGCGAGGAAGTGATCTCGTCGACCGGCGTGCCGGCGAAGCTGTCGCGCCCGCTCGACTTCCTCGTTGTTTCCGACCACGCGGAGGGACTGGGCCTGATGACTCAGGTCGCCGCCGGTAACCCGGCGTTCACATCGGATCCGACACTCGCGCGCTGGGGCAATGCGCTGAAGGCGGGCGGCAAGGCGCAGCAGGATGCGATGAACGAATTGGTATCGGCCCAGGCGAACAACAAGCTGCCGCCGCCGATCAAGGACCCGAAGGTCGTCGGCCCGATCATGAAATCGGTGTGGCAGCAGTACACCGCCACCGCGGACAAGTTCAACGAGCCGGGCAGGTTCACGGCGATGATCGGTTACGAGTGGACTTCGGTCCCCGGTGGCAACAACCTGCACCGCAACGTGCTGTTCCGCGACGGCAAGAACAAGGCCGATCAGATTCTGCCGTTCTCGGCGTGGCAGAGTGAGGACCCGGAGAAGCTCTGGGCGTGGATGGATGCCTACGAGAAGAAGACCGGCGGCAAGCTGCTGGCGATTCCGCACAACGCCAACCTGTCCAACGGCCGCATGTTCGAGCCGGTCGACTTCTCCGGCAAGGCATTGACCAAGGACTACGCCGAGCGCCGCGCGCGCTTCGAGGTGCTGCAGGAAATGGTGCAGACCAAGGGCGCGAGCGAGACGCATCCGCTGCTGTCGCCCAACGACGAGTTTGCCGACGTTCGGCACCGCCGGCTGGGAGTACGGCAACCTGACGCTCGAGGGCAAGCCGCTCAGCAAGGCCATGATGCCGACCAACTACCTGCGCGCGGGCCTGGCGCAGGGAATGGACCATGAACAGAAGCTGGGCGTGAATCCGTTCAAGTTCGGCATCGTTGGCGGCACCGACGTGCACAACTCGCTGACCGCGATCGAGGAAGACAACTTCTACGGCAAGCACGTCAATCAGGAGCCGAGCCCGAATCGCTGGGAGCACGTCTCGAAACAGGGCTTCGGCAAGACGCGCTACACCTACCACTACATGGCGGCGGGCTACGCGGCCGTGTGGGCGACCGACAACACGCGCGATGCGCTGTGGGACGCGATGAAGCGCAAGGAGGTGTACGCCACGTCCGGCACGCGCATGACGGTGCGCTTCTTCGGCGGCTACGGCTACACGGCCGACGATGCGAAGACGCGCTATCTCGCCGAGCGCGGCTACGCGAAGGGCGTGCCGATGGGCGGCGACCTCGCATCGGCACCGGCCGGCAAGGCGCCGACGTTCCTCGTCGCCGCGCTGAAGGATCCAATCGGCGGCAATCTCGACCGCATCCAGATCGTCAAGTCCTGGGTCGACAGCGCCGGCAAGACGCAGGAGAGGATCTACAACGTCGCCTGGTCCGGCGGTCGCAAGCCGAACAAGGACGGCAGGCTGCCGCCGTCGGTGACACGGTCGACGTGGCGAACGCGACGTGGACCAACACGATCGGCGCGTCCGAACTCGCAGCCGTGTGGAAGGATCCGGACTTCAATCCGAGCCAGCGGCCGTCTACTACGCGCGTGTCATCGAGATTCCGACGCCCACCTGGCTCGCCTACGACCAACTGCGCTTCGGCGTGAAGATGTCCAAGGACGTTCCGATGAAGCACCAGGAGCGGGGCTGGACCTCGCCGATCTGGTACTCGCCGAAGAGCTGATTGACTACTGTGCTTGAGGAGGATTGACCAATGAACTTCATCATCTGGATCGTCGTCGGCGGCCTGATCGGCTGGGTTGCCAGCATGATCATGAAGACCAACGAGCAGCAGGGCATGTTCCTGAACATCGTGGTCGGGATCGTCGGGTCGATGCTGGGCGGGTGGCTGATCTCGCCGCTGCTCGGCGCGGGCACGATCAACCAGAACGACTTCAGCCTCGGCGGCCTGCTGGTTTCGCTGATCGGCGCGGTCATACTCCTGGCGATCGTGAACCTGTTCCGGCGCGGCAAGGTTCGCTAGCGCGGGCCGGAGCGGCGGGCGCGAACCGCCCGCTGCCGGCCCGTCAGGAAACGCGTGGCGGCGACCTTCCGTACGGGGGCTCCATCGATGACGACAACGCAGGACTGCGAACTCGAAAACCGTAAGCACCCCCACCCCCGGTACCACCGTCGACTTTTCGCTGGTGCGCGGCGACCTGCTGTTCCGCCTGCAGCGGGCTATGGGACTGATTCCGGCGGAAGGTCTCGGCCTCGTGCGGCGCGCGCTGTTCTGGTCGATGCTGGGCTGGCTGCCGGTGGCGCTGTGGGCGTTCTACATCGACCGGGCACTGCCCGGTGGTTTTCCCGAGCCCCTGCTGGCGCACTATGGCATCCACGCGCGACTGCTGGTGGCCGTGCCGCTGCTGATCCTCGCGGAAGGGCCGGCCAACACGCTCGTGCAAGGCATGCTGCGTCACTTGGTGGAGTCCGGCATCGTTCCCGTCGCGCAGCGCGCCTGGTTCGACGCCGTGGTGGTCCGCGTCGCGCGCATGCGCGACGCCACCTTGCCCTGGGTGGCAATTGGTGCCAGCGTGCTCGCGATCGTCACGATCTCCGAGGTGGTCGTTCATCCGCACGAAGTCGACTGGGCGCAGTCCGGGCCGGCCGGGCAGAGCGCCGGGTTCGGCGGGCTCTGGTATCTGTTCGTGGGTCGCTCGATCTTCTACACGCTGGTGTTCGCGTGGTTGTGGCGCATTGTGCTGGTGGCGGTCCTGATGTGGCGGGTGGCGCGGCTCGAGCTGTCGCTCGTCCCGACGCACCCCGATCGCGCGGCAGGGCTGGGCTTCCTCGAGCGCTTGCCCGGCGGCTTTGCGCCGGTTGCGCTTGCCCTCGGCTGCGTGCTCGCGTCGCGCTGGGCGCACGACGCCGTCTACCACGGGCTGTCGCTGCCGTCCTTGCGGGTCGAGATGATCGGGTTCGTCGTGTTGTGCGTGATCGTCTTCGCGCTGCCTCTCGTCGCGTTCCGCGGTCCGATGAAGCGGGCGAAGAAGCAGGCGCTGCTCGACTACGGCGAACTGGTCGGGCGCCACGGCCGGCTGGTGCACAAGCGCTGGATCGAAGGCCGGGAAGTCGGCCAGCCCCCAATCCTCGAGGCGCCCGAACTCGGTCCGATCGCGGATACCGCAGCGATGTACGACGCGGTCCGGTCGATGCGTTCGATGCCGCTCGGCAAGAACTCGGTGCTGCCCGTCGCGCTGGCCGCCGCGCTGCCGATCATCGCCGTTCTCGCGCTGCAGCTGCCGGTCAAGCAACTGCTGCTCACGCTGATGAAGGCGGTGCTGTGAAGTAGCGTCCTGCCCGCGGGCCGCTGCATAATGCGCCGGCCATGAGCGACATCGTTCTCGAAGGCGTCACGAAGCGTTACGGCGCGGTGCGCGCGGTCGACCGCGTGAGCCTGCGCGCCGAGTCGGGCAAGTTCCTGGTCCTGCTCGGCCCGTCGGGCTGCGGCAAGTCGACGATCCTCCGGCTGATCGCCGGTCTGGAGGATCCCGGCGAAGGACGCATCGTCATCGGTGGTCGCGACGTCACGCGACTCGCGCCCGACAAGCGCAAGATCTCGATGGTGTTCCAGTCGTATGCGCTCTTTCCCGCACCTGTCTGTCGCCGAAAACATCGTCTTCGGGCTCAAGGTGCGCGGGCTGCCGAAGGCCGAACGCGATGCGCGGCTGGCTCGCGTGGCCGAACTGGTCGGGCTGTCGGAACAACTCGCCCGCAAGCCCTGGCAGTTGTCGGGCGGGCAGCGCCAGCGCGTCGCCCTGGCGCGCGCCATCATTGCCGAGAACGCGATCTGCCTGATGGACGAGCCGCTGTCGAATCTCGACGCGCAGCTTCGTCACGGCATGCGGGTGGAGATCCGCGCGCTGCAGCAGCGGCTCGACATGACGGTGGTCTATGTCACGCACGACCAGATCGAGGCGATGAGCATGGCCGATCGCATCGTGCTGATGCGCGAAGGCCGCATCGAGCAGGAGGGCACCCCCGAGGAACTGTACATGCGGCCGGGGACGATCTTCGCGGCGCGCTTCATCGGCACGCCCGCCATGAATCTCGTGGCGCTCGAGGACGGACCGGGTGGCGCCGTGATCCGCGGCGCGAAGGAGCCCGTTCTGCGCGGGCGCGGCGCCGGGCTGACGCTCGGCGTGCGCCCCGAACACGTGCGACTGCTCGACGCGGGCGGCGTGTCCGCCGTAGTCACGAGCGCCGAGTATCACGGCGCCGACACGATCATCACCGCCCGGGTCGGCTCCGAGTCGATGCTCGCCCGCGCCACAGGTCAACTGCGCCTTGGCGCCGGCGTGCAGGTGCGACTAGGCTGGGAACCGGGCTCGGTTCACGTGTTCGATGCCGCCACCGGCGCGCGTTCTGACGAATCTCAATCGCTTCCTCTGGCAGCGTGATTAGCGTGGCCGGATCGCTGTTCAACCACCAACCGAAGGGACGTCAACCATGAAATGGCTGTCCGCTTTCGTGATGTCCGCGCTGCTCGCGGCCGTCGGCCCGGCAAGCGCCCAAACGCAACTGACCTTCTACTACCCGATCGCCGTCGGCGGGCCGCTCACCAAGGTGATCGACGGCTACGCCCGGCAGTTCGAGCAGGAGCACCCCGGCATCAAGGTCAACCCGATCTACGCCGGCAACTACGACGACGCACGGATCAAGGCGCTCGCCGCGTTGAAGGCCGGGCAGTCGGCGCCGCTGTCGGTGCTGTACTCGATCGACCTGTACGAGCTGATCGAGCAGGACGTGATCGTCGCCTGGGACGACGTCGCCACGACGCCCGACGACAAGGCGTGGCTCAAGGCCTTCTATCCCGCGCTGATGATGAACGGCACCTACAAGAACAAGGTTTACGGCATTCCGTTCCAGCGCTCGACCATCGTGCTGTACTGGAACAAGGACGCCTTCAAGGAAGCGGGGCTCGACCCGGACCGGCCGCCCGCCAACTGGACCGAGATGGTGCAGATGGCGTCCAAGCTCGTGAAGAGGGACGCCGCCGGCAACGTCACGCGCTGGGGCGTGATGGTGCCGTCGACCGGCTATGCGTACTGGATGTTCCAGGCGTTCGCGCGGCAGAACGGCCAGGACCTGATGAACCGCGACGGCAACCAGACGAATTATGCGCACCCCGACGTGATCGCCGCGCTGCAGTACTGGCGCGATCTCGGCGTCAAGCACAAGGTGATGCCCGAGGGCACGGTCGAGTGGGGCACATTGCGCCAGGCCTTCACCGAAGGCAAGACGGCGATGATGTGGCACACGACCGGCAATCTCACCGCGGTGAAGGACACGGCCAAGTTCCCGTTCGGCGTCGCCATGCTTCCCGCCTCGAAGCAGCGCGGTTCGCCCACCGGCGGCGGCAACTTCTACCTGTTCAAGAAGACGACGCCCGAGGAGCGCAAGGCCGCGCTCGCCTTCGTCAAGTGGATGACGGCGCCGGAGCGCGCCGCCGACTGGAGCATGGCGACGGGCTACGTCGCCACGCGGCCGGACGCGTACGCGACGCCGAAACTGAAGGAGTACGCGGCGGGCTTCCCGCAAGCGGTCGTTGCGCGCGACCAGTTCGAGTTCGCCACACCGGAGTTGTCGACGTTCCAGACCGGGCGCGTGCGCAAGCAGCTCGACGACGCCATCCAGGCGACGCTGACGGGGCAGAAGTCGCCGGCGGACGCACTGAACGCGGCGCAGGCGGAGGCCGACAAGCTTCTCAAGTCGTATCGCTGAAGGTGGCCCGATGAAGCACGTCTACGGCTGGCTGCTGCTCACGCCGGCCGCGATCCTGCTCATCGGGTTCACGCACTACCCGGCGATCGCCACTCTCGTCGACAGCTTCTTCTCCACGGGGACGGTCGTGCGGCCGTCCCGGTTCATCGGCTTCGACAACTACGCCGCGCTCCTCGACGACCCGATCTTCTGGCAGGTCCTCGGCAACAACGCCTGGTTTGCGCTCGGCACCATCCCCACCGCGATCGCGATCGCGATGGTGATGGCGCTGTGGGTCAACGAGAAGCTGCCGGCGCGCGCACTCGTGCGCATGGCGTACTTCACGCCGACGGTGCTGCCGATGATCGCGGTGGCGAACCTGTGGCTGTTCTTCTACACGCCCCAGATCGGAATGTTCGACCAGGTCGGGGCGCTGTTCGGCGCGCCGAGCCACAACTGGCTCGGCGACCCGAACCTCGTTCTGCCGGCGACGATGGTGATGGTCGTATGGAAGGAAGCCGGCTTCTTCATGATCTTCTACCTCGCCGCGCTGCAGAACCTGCCGCCCGAGTTGCAGGAGGCGGCGAAGATCGAAGGCGCGTCGCGCTGGTATTTCTTCCGGCGCGTGACCTTCCCGCTGCTGATGCCGACGACGCTGTTCGTGCTGGTGAACGCGACGATCAACTCGTTCAAGCTGGTCGACCATCTCTTCATCCTGACGAAGGGCGGGCCGGACAACGCGTCGAGCCTGCTCCTCTACTACATCTACCAGGTCGCGTTCAGCTTCTTCGACACCGCCTATGCGGCGACGCTGACGGTCGTCCTGCTCGTGCTGCTCGCGCTGCTGGCGGTGCTGCAGTTCCTGCTGATCGAGAAGCGGGTGCACTACCGGTGAGCCACCCATGAGACTGCGGACCGGATTCGCGCTGGAGACGGGTGCGGCCTGGCTGCTGGCACTGGTGTGGCTGTTGCCGCTCGCCTACGCGTTCTGGGCCGCGTTTCACCCGCCCGAGATGGCGACGCACTTCGACCTCTTCGCGCCGCTGACGCTGTCGAACTTCGCCAAGGCCTGGACCTACGCGCCGTTCCCGCGGCACTTCCTCAACACCATCATGCTGGTGACGATGATCCTGTCGGCGCAGCTCGTGTTGTGCACGCTCGCCGGCTACGCGTTCGCGCGCTTCGAGTTCTACGGCAGCAACGTCGCCTTCGGGCTGGTGCTCGTGCAGCTGATGGTGATGCCCGAGGTGCTGATCGTCGAGAACTACCGCATCATGGCGCGGCTCGGCCTGGTCGACACGATCCTCGGCATCGGCCTGCCGTACATGGCGAGCGCGTTCGGCATCTTCCTGCTGCGGCAGACGTTCAAGACGGTGCCGCGCGAACTGGAGGAGGCCGCGCGCGTCGAAGGCTGCGGGTTTCTCGGCGTGCTGTGGCGGGTCTACGTCCCGCTCGCACGGCCGACCTATCTTGCCTACGCGCTCGTGTCGGTGAGCTATCACTGGAACAACTTTCTCTGGCCGCTGGTGGTCACGAATTCGGTCGAGACGCGGCCGCTGACGGTGGGGCTGGCGATCTTCGGCGCGCCAGAATCCGGCGTCGACTGGTCGGTGATCAGCGCCGGAACGCTGATGGCCGTGGCGCCGCTGCTCGTCGCGTTCCTGCTCTTCCAGAGGCAGTTCATGCAGTCGTTCATGCATGCCGGCATCAAGTAGGCGACATGACTTCGATACTGACGTGGAACATCCAGTGCGGACTCGGGTGCGATGGCATCGTCGACCTCGCGCGCATCGCGCGCGTGGCGCGGGCGATGGGCGACAGCGACGTGCTGTGTTTCCAGGAGGTCGTGCGCAACGATCCGGCGATGGCAGGCGGCACCGACCAGCTCGCCGAACTGCAGGCGCTGTTTCCGGACCACCGGGCCTTCTTCGGCGTCGCGCTGGATCGCGCGGGGACCGGAACGCAGCGCCGACTGTTCGGCAACGTCCTGCTGTCGCGCCTGCCCGTGCTGCAGGTCTGTTGCCACTTGCTGCCGCATCCACCCGAGGGCGGCATCAAGCACATGCAGCGGCAGGCGATCGAGGCGGTGGTCGAGACGCGCGCCGGCCCGCTGCGCGTCGTGACCACTCATCTCGAGTACTACTCGGCCGCGCACCGCGCCGCGCAGATCGGGCGGCTGCACGCATTGCAGGCCGAGGTCGCCGGGAACGAAGCGCATCCGCCGAAGCCCGCCGCCAGCCCCTACGATCCCGTGCCTCGCCCGGCGTCGCTCGTCCTGTGCGGCGACCTCAACTTTCTTCCGCACGAAGACGCGTATCGCGCACTCTTCGCGCCGCCGTTGCTCGATGCCTGGCCGAGGGCGCGGGGCGACGAACCGCATCCCCCCAGCACGGGCCTCTACGACCGCAGGCAGTGGCCGATGGGCGGGCACTGCCGCGACTACTTCGCGGTCACGTCCGACGTCGCGCAACGCATTGCCGATCTCGCCATCGATACGGTGACCGACGCATCGGACCATCAGCCGCTGCGGCTGACGCTGAACGACTGAAATTGCAGTCGGCCGTGCCCGGCAAAACGTCCTACAGTTCCCGCACGACCCTTACCGTTTGCGCGTACCCGGGGTCCCGCTCCTGCCTGAAGCCAAGGTCGCGTGCGAACTTCAGCATCCCGCTGTTGATCGCCAGCACCGAGCCTTCCATCGTCTTGAGGCGCCGGCTGCGCGCGACCTTCATCAGCGCAAGCATGAGGAGGCCGGCGACCCCGGAACGCTTCCAGGCGTCGTCGACGGCGACCGCGAACTCGCAGCCGGTGCCCGCAGCGTCGACGACGTAGCGGGCCGCGCCGATCATCGTCTCCTGTCCGCCGCGCTCCGTGGTCGCGACCAGCGCGACGTGGCGAACCTGGTCCACGTCGGTCAGGTACTTGAGCTTGGATTTCGGCAGTTCGCGCACCGTCACCATGAATCGCTCGTACCGGCTTGCGGTCGACAGGTGCTCGATGAAGCCTGTCTCCAGGCCGGCATCGGCGGCGCGCATCGGCCGCACGGTGACCCAGGTGCCGTTGACGAGATGCTGCGTGGAGGGCAACTCGGCGAGCGCGGCCGCCTGCCCCGCGACGGGTCGTGCCTGCCCGCGATCCCCGGGCAGGGCAGCGACGTAGGCGACGATGGAGTCGAGCGTCGCGAGCCGTCCGTAGTCCGACTCCGGAATGTCGATGGACAGCCGTTCGCAGAGCCCGACGATGACGTTGATCCAGTCGATCGAGTCGAGGTCGACCTGGTCGCGCAGTGGCTGGTCGGCCGCGAGGGCGCGCACGTCGGTCCCGGGCGCGATCGCGGCCAGCGTTTCCAGGACCGCGGCGCGCACGCGCTCGGGTTCCATCCTGTTCGCCGGTTCGCCGTGATCGCCGCCTGCCATGCCTCGCCTCAGTCGGCGCCCGATGTGTATTCAGTCCTCCGGGTACTTGCGGACCCAGACGCCGTGTTCCTCGCAGTGCAGCAGTTCCGATCCGCTCAGCACGTACGAGCCGATCGGGAAGGACTGGCCGTTGAAATAGCAGACACCGGCTTCGCGATCGACGTCCAGCGACGAATCCGACTCTTCATCTTCGTCGAGGATGGGCGATGTCCGCTTTTCGGGGTCGGGCGCGCCGACTTGGGGCGCATGCGGTCTCATGTGCAGCCCTCCGATGGTGGCATGCGCAGCTTCGCGCCTGGCTACCAACCCTTATCAAGCTAGCTCCCCTGATCGCGGGGGGTTTGCCTGTCGTCATCCCGCGCCCCGGTAGTTGGCGGCGCACGGCGGGAACCAGGCAAGGGCAGGATGCGGGCCGACGTCATTGCCGACGGATCGGTTGTGGACATGGCCTGGCGCGCCCAGCGCGTGTGAATCGCGCGCGTCATCCCATCGCTTGACGGCCGTCAACGGGATATCCGCTTCGGCTCCTAGCGTGAAGTGAGTGTGGCGGGCAAGGACAGTTGCGTCCATGCGTCCAACGGTCATCAAGAAGGAACTGTCAGGGCTTCGCGTACGCCCGCATCTGGCGGACTGGGCGCAGGTATGTCGCGAGTTCCGCTGGGAAGACGCGCGCCGCCAGTTGGCCGGGCTGCCGAACGGAGGCCTCAACATTGCTTTCGAGGCCGTCGACCGCCACGCCGTCGGACGCCTCGCCGGCCGGGTTGCGCTCCAGTGGCTCGGCCAGGACGGCACCGAGCGAGTCCTGACCTTCGCCGAACTGGCGCACGCCTCGAGTCGCTTCGCCAACGTCCTCGCCTCGCTCGGCGTGGCGCGTGGCGACGTCGTCTTCCTGCTCCTTCCCCGGATTCCGGACGTCTTCGTGTGCACGCTGGGCGCGTTGAAGGCGGGTGCGGTCGTGTCGCCCCTGTTCTCCGCCTTCGGACCGGAGCCCATGGCCACGCGGTTGAACATCGGCCGTGGCGTGGCGCTGGTGACGACGCAGGCGCTGTACCAGCGCAAGGTGGCGCCGATCCGCGACCAGGTGCCGACGCTGAAGCATGTGCTGCTGGCGCGGCCGCCGGGAGGTGCAGCGCCCGCGGGACCGCTGCCGGCCGGCACGCTCGAACTGGACAGCCTGATGGCGAAGGCCTCCGCCGATTTCACCGTCGTGTCGACCGGCCCGGAAGATCCGGCGCTGCTGCACTTCACCAGCGGCACGACGGGCAAGCCGAAGGGCGCACTGCACGTGCATGACGCCGCGGTCACGCACTGGGCCACCGGCCTCTATGCGCTGGACCTGCACGACGACGATGTCTTCTGGTGTACGGCCGATCCCGGCTGGGTGACTGGCATGTCGTACGGCGTGATCGCGCCGCTGCTGCACGGCGTGACGATGATCGTCGACGAGGCCGAGTTCGATGCCGAGCGCTGGTACCGGATCCTGCAGGAGCGCGAAGTCAGCGTCTGGTACACCGCACCGACGGCGATCCGCATGCTGATGAAGACGGGTGCCGAACTCGCGCGGAAGTTCAGTCGCCCGCGGCTGCGCTTCGTGGCCAGTGTGGGCGAGCCGCTCAATCCCGAGGCGGTGTGGTGGGGTCAGGAAGTGCTCGGCCTGCCGATCCACGACAACTGGTGGCAGACCGAGACCGGCGGAATCATGATCGCCAACACGCCGGCGATGGACATCAAGCCGGGCTCGATGGGCAAGCCGCTTCCGGGCATCGACGCGTGCATCGTGCGCAAGGGCGAGGATGGCTCGCTGCAGGAGGTCGCGGAGCCCGACGTGGAAGGCGAACTGGCCCTGCACAAGGGATGGCCGTCGATGTTCCGGGGATATCTCGGCGAAGAGGAGCGCTATCGCAAGTGCTTCGCCGGTGACCTGTACCTGACCGGCGACCTCGCCCGGCGCGATGCGGACGGCTACTTCTGGTTCGTCGGGCGCGCCGACGACGTCATCAAGTCCGCCGGACACCTGATCGGCCCGTTCGAGGTGGAAAGCGCGCTGATGGAGCACCCGGCGGTGGCCGAGGCGGGTGTCATCGGCAAGCCGGACCCCGTGATCGGCGAGACGGTGAAGGCCTTCGTCGCGTTGAAGACGGGCTTCACGTGGAGCGAGACGCTGCGGCTCGACCTGCTGGCGCATGCGCGCAAGCGGCTCGGTCCGGCGGTGGCGCCCAAGGAGATCGAGTGGTCGGCGGCGCTGCCGCGCACCCGCAGCGGCAAGATCATGCGGCGGCTGCTGAAGGCGCGTGAACTCGGCCTTCCCGAAGGCGACACTTCCACGCTGGAAGGCGCGGCATGACGATGCGCACGGAAGCGTCGCTTGAAGCGAGGACATCATGAGTGCAACTTCAACGCTTTACCGGCCCGATACCCCGACCGCGCAGCGTCGCCGGGTCGTCATCGGCCTCGCGGCCGCGCCGCTGGCGCTGTCGCTCGGCGAGGCGCTGGCACAGGGCGGCGCCGATGTCACGCTGCCGCCCCCGCAGACCGACGGCGGCGTGCCGCTGATGCAGGCGCTGAAGGCACGCCGCACGTCGCGCAGCTTCGCGCCCGAAGCGTTGACGCCGCAGACGCTGTCCAATCTGCTCTGGGCCGCGTTCGGCGTGAACCGGCCGGACGGTCACCGCACCGCGCCGTCGGCGCGCAACTGGCAGGAGATCGACATCTACGTCGCGACGGAGAGCGGCGCGTGGGTGTACGACGCGAAGGCGCATGCGCTGCGCCGCGTGCTGACGGAGGACGTCAGGCGGTTCACCGGCACGCAGGGTCACGCGCGTGTCGCGCCGGTGACGCTGGTCTACGTGGCCGACTCCCGCCGCATGACCGGCGCCGACGAAGCGGCGCGGATCGAGCTTGCGGCGGCGGACACCGGTTTCATCGCCCAGAACGCGTACCTCTACTGCGCGTCCGAGGGCCTGGTCTCCGTGGTGTTCGCGTCGATCGATCGCGAGCGGCTGGCACAGGTGCTGAAGCTGGACCCGGCGCAGCGCATCGTGCTGGCGCAATCCGTCGGCCATCGGCCGCGATGACTGGATGCTGGGGAGACATGATGGATCCGAAACCGGTGATCACGGCGCTGCCGAGCGCGACGACCGACGTCACACGGCGTTCCCGCGACGACTGCCACGCCCGCTTGCGCGACATGCTGCGCATCCGGCGGATGGAGGAACGGTGTGCGGAGCTGTACGGCGCCGGGAAGATCCGCGGATTCCTGCACCTCTACATCGGCGAGGAGGCGGTCGCCACCGGCGTGATGCCGCACCTGCGTGCCGGGGACAACGTCGTCGCCACGTACCGCGAGCACGGCCACGCGCTGCTGCGCGGCGTGTCGATGAACGCGATCATGGCGGAGATGTACGGCAAGCGCGAAGGCTGTTCGCGCGGGCGCGGCGGCTCGATGCACCTGTTCGATGCCGCCACGCGCTTCTACGGCGGCAACGCCATCGTCGGCGGCGGCCTGCCGCTCGCGTGCGGACTGGCGCTCGCCGACCGTCGCGCCGAACGCGGCGACGCCGTGACGGCGTGCTTCTTCGGCGAGGGCGCGGTGGCCGAGGGCGCGTTCCACGAGTCGATGAACCTCGCGGCGCTGTGGCAGCTGCCCGTGCTCTTCCTCTGCGAGAACAACCTGTACGCGATGGGCACCGCCCTGGCGCGCTCGGAGTCGCAGACCGACCTCGTGACAAAGGCCGCGGCCTATCGCATCGCGGCCGAACATTGCAACGGCATGGACGTGCTTGCGGTCGACGAGGCCGCCGGGCGCGCGGTCGAGCACGTGCGGCGCACGCGGACGCCGTTCTTCCTCGAACTGCACACGTACAGGTTCCGCGCGCACTCGATGTTCGATTCCGAGCTCTATCGCGCGAAGGTCGAGGTCGAGGCGTGGAAGGAGCGCGGGCCGATCCACACGTTCACGCAGCGGCTGAAGGCGGCCGGCATGCTGACCGAGGACGAGTTCCTCGCGCTCGACGCCGCGGCCGTTGGCGAAGTCGACGACTCGGTCGCGTTCGCCGAAGCGGGCCAGTGGGAGCCGGTCGACGATCTGCTGCGCGACGTCACGACGCCGCGCGCCGAGGAAGGAGCCCCGCGATGACGGCCACCACCTACCGGGACGCACTGCGCGCGGCGCACCGCGAAGCCCTGCAACGCGACCCGCGCGTCTTCATCATGGGCGAGGACGTCGGCCGCTATGGCGGCTCGTACGCCGTGACGAAGGGCTTCTTCGACGAGTTCGGGCCCGACCGGGTGCGCGACACGCCGCTGTCGGAACTGGCGTTCGTCGGGACCGGCATCGGCGCGGCGCTGGGCGGCCAGCGGCCGATCGTCGAGATCATGACCGTCAACTTCTCGCTGCTCGCGCTCGACCAGATCGTCAACACGGCCGCCACCGTGCGGCACATGTCCGGCGGCCAGTTCTCCGTGCCGGTGGTGATCCGCATGGCGACGGGCGCGGGTCGCCAGCTCGCCGCGCAGCATTCGCACAGCCTCGAGGTCTGGTACGCGCACGTGCCGGGCTTGCGCGTGCTGGCACCGGCGACGCTCGAGGACGCGCGCGGCATGCTGTGGCCCGCGCTGCAGGACCCGGATCCGGTCGTGATGTTCGAGCATGCCCAGCTCTACAACCTCGAGGGCGAGCTCGCGGATCCGGCGCCCGCCGTCGACATCGAGCACGCCGCGGTCCGCCGCCAGGGCCGTGACCTCACCGTGGTGACCTACGGCGGCAGCCTGCCGCGTGTGAACGAGGCGGCTGCGCTCCTCGCGTCGCAGGGCGTCGAGGCCGAGGTCATCGACCTGCGGGTGCTGCGGCCGCTCGATTGGGACACGATCGTCGGTTCCGTCCGTCGCACCCATCGCCTGCTCGTGGTGGACGAGGGCTGGCGCACCTGCAGCCTCGCGGCGGAGATCGTGACCGGCGTCATCGAGCGCGCGTTCTACGAACTCGACGCTCCGCCGGCGCGCGTGTGCAGCGCGGAGGTGCCGATGCCGTATCCGAAGCATCTCGAAGATGCGGCGCTGCCGATGCCCGGCAGGATCGTCGCGGGCGCCCTGGCGCTCTGCGGCCGCGCGTCATGATCGCGTTTCGCCTGCCGTCGCTCGGCGCCGACATGGACAAGGCCACGCTGCTCGAGTGGCGCATCGCGCCCGGCGACCACGTGAAGAAGGGCGACATCGTCGCGGTCGTCGACACGACCAAGGCCGCGATCGACGTCGAGTGCTGGCACGACGGCACCGTCGAAGCGCTGCTGGTGGAACCGGGCGTAGAGATCCCGGTCGGCACGGTGATGGCGGTCCTGCGCGAGGCGGACGAGACCTCCGAACAGGTGAGGGCGCAGGTCGAGGCGCTGCGGGCAGCGCCCGCGCCCGCCGCGGCACCGGTCGTCGCGGTCGGAGCGGCGGCGGCGCCGTTGCCCGAAGCGGAGCCGGGGCGTCGCGCCGTCTCGCCGGCCGCGCGCAAGCGGGCCGCCGAACTGCATGTCGCGCTCGACAAGGTCGTGGGCACAGGCCCCGCGGGCGCGGTGACGCTTGCCGATGTCGAGAAGGCGGCGAAGCCGGAGCCGCCACCGAGCCGCGGCGAGGCGATGCGGCAGACGATCGCCGCCGCGATGGCGCGCAGCAAGCGCGAGATCCCGCACTACTACCTCGCCGACGACGTACCGCTCGCGGCGACGACGGCATACCTCGCCGCGCGCAACGCCGAACGCGCGGTGACCGGACGGCTGCTGCTCGCGCCGCTGCTGCTGTAGCGCCGTCGCCCGCGCGCTCCAGCGGTACCCGGAGTTCAACGGCTTCTGGACAGACGGGCGCTTCGCCGCCAGCGCCGGCGTCCACGTGGGCGTCGCGATCGCGTTGCGTAGCGGCGGCCTGGTGGCGCCTGCGCTGCACGACGTCCTGCACAAGGACGTCGACACCGTCAACCGCGAACTGCTCGATCTCGTGGCGCGCACACGGGCCGGCACGCTGCGCGCGTCCGAACTGTCGGATCCGACGATCACCGTGACGAGCCTCGGCGACCAGGGCGTGCAGGCCGTCTTTCCCATCATCTATCCGCCCCAGGTCGCGATCGTCGGATTCGGACGGGTCGCGGAGCGTCCCTGGGTCGTGGACGGCGCCGTGCGGCCGATTCCTGTGGTGACGGCGAGCCTCGGCGCTGACCATCGGGTGAGCGATGGGCATCGCGGCGCGCTGTTCCTCGCGGCGATCAGCGACGCGTTGCAGCGTCCGGAAGAACTCGCGAAAGGGCTGCCATGACACGCGACGAACTGCGCGAGGCGGTGCTCCGCTGCCTTGGCCGCATTGCGCCGGAAGTCGACCTCGGGAGCCTCGCGCCCGAGGTCCGCCTGCGCGACCAGGTGGATCTCGATTCCGTCGACTGGCTCAACTTCCTGGTCGCCGTCCACGCCGAACTCGGCGTCGACATCCCCGACGCCGAGGCGGCCCGCCTGCACACGCTCGACAAGCTGCTCGATTACTGCGCCACCCGGCTTGGCGTCGCGTGAGCCCGGGCAGGCCGCGGCCCCGCGTATCGTTTCGGGGTCGCCTCTTCCGCCTGCCACCATGACTACCGGTTCCCTGCCCGCGACTGCCGCTCTCGCACGCCTGCGCGGCGTGCTGCTCGACATCGACGGCACGATCACGACCGCGGGCCGGTTGTCCGCAGCCGCCTACTCAGCGCTCGAACGGCTGCAGGCGGCCGGCTTGTGGGTGATCCCCGTGACCGGGCGTCCCGCGGGCTGGTGCGACCTGATCGCCCGGTTCTGGCCGGTGACCGCCGTGGTCGGCGAGAACGGCGCGCTGTACTTCCGCTACGACCACGTGCAGCGCCGGATGATCCGCGGCTTCGCGCGGAGCGAGGCCGAGCGCGCGCAGGACCGCGAGCGTCTCCGTGCGATCGGCGAGGAGGTGCTGCGCGCGGTGCCGGGAACGGCGATCGCGGCCGACCAGCTCTATCGCGACACCGACCTGGCGATCGACTATTGCGAGGACGTGCCCCCGCTTGATCCCCGGGACGTTCACCGGATCCACGCGCTGCTCACAGCGCGCGGACTTGACGGCGAAGGTGAGTTCGATCCACGTGAACGCGTGGTACGGCACGCACGACAAGCTGTCGATGACGCGGCGCCTGATGCGCGAGCAGTTCGGCGTCGACCTCGACGCCGAGCGCGACGCCTTCGCCTTCATCGGCGATTCCCCCAACGACGAACCGATGTTCGCGTACTTCCCCCACTCGTTCGCGGTCGCCAACATCGCGCCGTTCGTCGACGAACTGCAGCATCCGCCTGCCTGCGTCATCGAGGCCGAGGAAGGTGAAGGCTTCGTCCTGTTCGCCGACCGGGTCCTCGCGGGACGCCGTGAAGCGGCCTGAGCGCATGCCATCCGGTTGAGCCTGACCGCTGTCAACGACACCGACCCCCCGCTGCCTACGATGCAGACATGGCTCGGGTCGGCGTCATCGGGGGTGGAGCATTCGGGACGGCGATGGCGACCGTGCTGCGTCGCCGGGGACACGACGTCGTGCTCTGGGCGCGCGAACCCGAAGTCGTCGAGGCGATCAACCAGCGTCGAGAGAATGCGATCTTCCTGCGCGGCGTGACGCTTGCCCGAGGGGATCGTTGCCACGTCGGAGATCGGCACGGCGGCGAGCGGGGCGCAGTTCGTCCTGCTGGTGCCGCCCGCGCAGCACATGCGGGCCGTCACGTCGTCGCTGCCTCCCCACCTGGCGCCCGGCACGCCGGTGGTGAGCTGCTCGAAGGGCATCGAGCGCGGCAGCTGCGCGTTGATGTCGGAAGTGATCGCCGAAACGTTGCCGCAGGCGCGGGTCGCGATCCTGTCGGGACCCTCGTTCGCTGCGGAGATCGCGGTGGATCTGCCGGCCGGCGTCACGCTGGCGTGTGCCGACCCGGTGCTCGGCGCCCTTCTGGAGGACGGAGATCGGCAGCGCGCGCTTCCGCGTGTACCTGTCGGACGATGTCATCGGCGCCCAGGTGAGCGGCGTGATGAAGAACGTCCTCGCGATCGCCTGCGGAATCGTGACGGGCAAGCAACTGGGCAACAGCATGCGCGCGATGCTGCTCGCGCGCGGCCTGGCGGAAGCGGTCGACCTCGGGCTGGCGCTCGGGGCGCGCCTCGAGACGTTCCTGGGCCTGTCCGGCATCGGGGACATCGACCTGTCCTGCAACAGTCCGCAATCACGCAACATGTCGCTCGGCATCGAACTCGGCCGCGGGCGCACGCTGGCCGAGATCCTGGGCCAGCGCGTGACGGTGCAGGAAGGCGTGCACTCTTCGAGCGCGATCGCCGCGCTGGCCGAGCGGCTCGGCCTCGACATGCCGATCGCGGGACTGGTCGACCGGGTGCTGAACCGCGGGGCCGACGCCGACCGGGAGCTTGAAGCGCTGATGGCCCAGCCGTTCGGCGTCGAGCGCGCGGTCGTGCCGTGGCTGCGGCGAAGCAGGCAGAGCGCGTAGCGACTGCCGTTCGCCTTTCGGAAATCTCTCGGGCGGAGTGGGGAGCCCCGAGGTCTTCTCTTCGGGCAGCACGCCCGCGCGTGTCCTCAGGCCGGTTCGGGGACGCTCGGCAATCCGGACAGGGCCATGGCCAGTTCCTTCTCGTCGTAGGTCTCGTCCGTCAGCTCGCCCGCGAAGTACTTCTGGTACGCGCTCATGTCGAAGTGACCGTGCCCGCAGAGGTTGAAGAGGATCGTTTCGGCGCGGCCTTCGCGCTTGCAGCGCAGTGCCTCCTCGATCGCGCCTTTCACCGCGTGATTGGCCTCGGGCGCCGGCACGATGCCTTCGGCGCGCGCGAACAGCACGCCCGCGGCGAAGCACTCGTTCTGCGTGTACGCCGTCGCTTCGATGCGGCCGAGTTCCTTCAGATGCGATACGAGCGGCGCCATGCCGTGGTAGCGCAGTCCTCCCGCGTGAAAGCCCGGCGGCGTGAAGCTGGAACCGAGCGTGTGCATCTTCGTCAGCGGCGTCAGGTGGCCGGTGTCGCCGAAGTCGTAGGCGTAGCGTCCGCGCGTGAGGGAAGGGCAGGCGGCGGGCTCCACGGCGACGATGCGCGGGTTCGCACCGCCACGCAGCGCCTGGCCGATGTACGGAAAGGCGATGCCGGCGAAGTTCGAGCCGCCGCCGGTGCAACCCACCACGACGTCGGGCCACGCATCGGCCATCTGCATCTGTTCCATGGACTCGAGCCCGATGACCGTCTGGTGCATCAGGACGTGGTTCAGCACCGAACCGAGCGCGTACTTGGTGTCGTCGCGCTGGACGGCAAGCTCCACCGCCTCGGAGATCGCGATGCCGAGGCTGCCCGGATGGTCGGGTCGCTCGGCGAGCACGCGCCGGCCGTACGCGGTTTCGTTCGAGGGGGAAGCGACGCAGCGGGCGCCGTAGGTCTCCATGACCGCGCGTCGATACGGCTTCTGGTCGTACGACACGCGGACCTGGAAGATCAGCACTTCCATGCCGAAGAGCGAACCCGCGAAGGCGAGCGAGGTTCCCCACTGGCCGGCGCCGGTCTCGGTCGTGAGACGCTTCACGCCCGCCTGCGCGTTGTAGAAGGCCTGCGGCACGGCGGTGTTCGGCTTGTGACTGCCCGCGGGACTCACGCCTTCGTACTTGTAGAAGATGCGCGCCGGCGTGCCGAGCGCCTTCTCGAGTCGATGGGCGCGGTACAGCGGAGACGGCCGCCAGAGGCGATAGATGTCGCGGACCGGCTCGGGAATCTCGATCTCGCGCTCGGTGCTGACCTCCTGCCGGATCAGGTCCATCGGAAAGAGTGGCGCGAGGTCGTCCGGGCCGATCGCCTTCAGCGTTCCCGGGTGCAGCACGGGCGGCAGCGCACGCGGCAGGTCGGCCTGGATGTTGTACCAGGCCTTCGGCAGCCTGGATTCGTCCAGGACGTACTTCGTGGGCTCGTTCATCGCTGGTCTCCCCCCTCTCTGTTCGACTGCGGCACCAGGTCTGTCGCGGCCGGTCCGGTGCCAACGCCGTCGTTTCACGCTAACACAGCCGCGCCGGCGGGCGACGCGGCTCGAAGTGCCGTTCGTTTGACGCAGATCGTTGATTTTTGGCTGGCCGTGCCGAAGGTGAAAGGGACAGCCGCGCAGTCGGCGCGGCACTCGCGCGGAGCCTCGAAATGCGGTGGCGTCGATATCTCTTGCTAGCGGCCGCGATTGCCGGAGTCCTGGCGGCCGGCCCGGCCCTCGCCAACGCCGAGCGCGAGCGCATGATGCTCGCCGCCTTGCTCCGGTGCGATCTGACGTATGCGACCGAGCCGTACGCGAGCCACGTCGAGGCGCGCGACCTCGCGGAACTCGATCGGGCGCACGGAGCGTTGCAGGCCCACCTCACGCGCGCCTTCAGCGCGCGCGAAGCGCAGTTGCTCGTGGCGCGGACGGTCGACGAGCGGCAATGGGCCAGGCCGCGCACGGATCGGTCGCCGTCGGCCGCCGTCGGCGCCTGCCGCCGCGTGGTTGCGGGCGCCATCAACGCCTACAGCTGGTCGCGCACCTGGCAGGCCTGGATCGAACGGAATTAGCCGGCGCCCGGCGACCTGACTTCGAGAGCGAGGCCGTGGCGGCCGCCGGTCGTGTCGCTCCTCTCACAGTCGGGGCTTGCGCACGCCGCGTGCTACGCCCCAGTCATCTCCGCCATTGATGCCGGACGATGGTTGGGCGACCGCCATGAATACGGTCGATGACATTCTCGGCAGCCTGCAGCGCGCGCCACGGCAGGCCGCACCGTCGTGGCGGGTGCGGATCACGTTCACCGACGGCAGCGAGTGGGAAGACATGTACGACCCGGCCGCCGCATGGCCCGCTCCGCTCGCAGCGCTAGCGCACGCCCGTGGAAAGACCCGCGAGCGCGCTCGCGACGGTCGGATACGCCAGCCGCACGCGCAGCTCGCGCTTCAGCCGCCGATTGCGGATGCGCCGTGACGCCGACATGAACGAGTACATCATCGGCGAGACGGCCTTCTTCAGCGCCTCGCGCGGCAGCCGGGGCGGCGGGTCGAGTGCGAAGTGGCGGGCGACGAGATCGAAGTACTCCCCCATCTTCAAGCCGCTGTCGTCGACGGCATTGGTCACCCGGCACGGCTGGCCGCGCATCAAGGCGGCGATCGCGATGCGCGCAAGGTCGTCGGCATGGATGTGGCTGGTGTAGACGTCGTCCTCGGGCGCAAGCGCGGGCAACCGCTGCTGCAGGCGCGCCAGCGGAAGCCGATCGTCGGCGTAGATGCCCGGGACACGGAGCAGGTGCGCATGGCGGCGCCGGCGAAGGAGGCGCTCCGCATCGATCCGCCGGAGGCTGCGCGCTTCCTGCGTGGCCAGCCGCGCGGTCTCGTCGATCCATGCGCCGCCGTGGTCGCCGTACACCCCGGTCGTGCTGATGTACACGGTGCGGTCGCCATCGCGCTGTCCGAGCACGTCGACGAGGTGCTTCGAGCGTGGGTCACCGGCGCCGGAATCAGGCGGCGGCGCGAGGTGGATCACGCGCCCGCCGAAGCCGCGCAGCCGTGCGAGCGTCGCCCGCTCGTCGAGATTGCCGACGAGCGGCACCGCGCCCGCAGCCCGCAGAGCGGGCACGCGTCCGGGGTGCGAGGTCAGCGCCACGATCCGAAACCGCGAATGCAGCCGTGCGACAATTCGGAGGCCGATGTCGCCGCAGCCGATGATCAACAGGCGCGGCCGACCGAGTTTCCCGAGGGCGTGGCGCGGTGCGGCCGTCGATCCGGGCCGGTTCACTTCCATGACCTGATTCTATGGGCTTCACCGTCACCATCCGACCGAGCGGCCGTACCTTCACTACGGAAGGCGACGAGACCGTGCTGGCGGGCGCGCTTCGCGACGGCGTCGGGCTGCCGTACGGGTGCAAGAACGGTGCGTGCGGCACGTGCCGCGGCAAGCTGCTCGAGGGCACGCTGACGCACAAGCCGCACTCGGCCTCGGCGCTCTCGGCCGAAGACGAGGCCCGCGGATTCGCCTTGTTCTGCTCGGCGCTGCCGACGTCGGACCTCGTCATCGAGGCGCGCGAACTGACGGGCTTCGGCGACATCCCGATTCGGAAGATGCCGGCGCGCATCGCGAAGATCGAGCGCGTGGCGCCCGACGTCGCGATCCTGTCGGTGCAACTGCCGGCCAACGAGCGCCTGCAGTATCGCGCCGGGCAGTACATGGATTTCATCCTGAAGGACGGCGTGCGTCGGCAGTACTCGATGGCCACCGCTCCGCATGCCGACGAACTGATCCAGTTGCACATCCGGCACACGCCCGGCGGCGTCTTCACCGACCGGCTGTTCGGCGTCGCCGAGCCTGCAGTCAAGGAGCGGGACATCCTGCGCATCGAGGCGCCGCTGGGGACCTTCTTCCTGCGCGAGGACAACGCGCGGCCCATCGTGCTGCTTGCAGGCGGGACCGGCTTCGCCCCGATCAAGTCGATCGCCGAGCACCTCTTCCACAAGCGGATCAACGTCGACGAGGCCGGCAAACCGGCGCGCGAAGTGCGGCTCTACTGGGGAGCGCGCTCTCGCCAGGATCTGTACCTGAACCCGTTGCCCGAGGCCTGGGCCGCCGAGCAGCCGAACTTTCTCTACGTGCCGGTGCTGTCCGAGCCGAAGGCCGAGGACGGCTGGCACGGGCGCACGGGGTTCGTGCACCGCGCAGTGATCGAGGACCTGGCCGATCTGTCCGGCTACCAGGTCTATGCATGCGGCGCGCCGGCGATGATCGATGCCGCGCGCCGTGAACTGGCGGCCGAGTGCGGGCTTCCCGAGGACCAGTTTTTTGCGGACGCGTTCACGACCCAGGCCGACCTGGCCAACGCGTGAGGAACTTACGATGGCGAAACCGACGATCTTCATCGATGGCGAGCACGGCACGACCGGCCTTGAAATCCGCGAGCGCCTCGCTGACCGGACCGATGTCGAACTGGTGAGCCTGCCGACGGAGCAGCGCAAGGACGCCGCGGCGAAGCGGGCGGTGATCAACCAGGTCGATGCCGTCGTGCTGTGCCTGCCGGACGACGCCGCGCGTGACACCGTGAAGATGATCGACAACCCGCGCACCCGCGTGGTCGATGCCAGCAGCGCGCATCGCACGGCCGCGGGGTGGGTCTACGGTTTTCCGGAACTGACGAAGACGCAGCGCGCGACGATCGCAGCGTCGACGCGCGTTTCGAACCCCGGCTGCTACCCGACCGGATTCCTCGCCGTGATGCGGCCGCTGCGGGAGCGCGACATCGTCCCGCCCAGTTACCCGGTCACCGTTCACGCCGTCTCCGGCTACTCGGGCGGCGGTCGCAAGATGATCGAACAGTACGAGCAGCCGGGCGCGGGCGCCCGCCCGCAACCGTTCGGCGCGTACGGGCTCAACATGACGCACAAGCACCTGCCCGAGATGCAGACGCACGGCCTGCTCGATCGCATGCCCGTGTTCAGCCCCTCTGTTGGCTACTTCCGGCGCGGCATGCTGGTGTCCGTGCCGCTGCAGACGTCGCAGTTGCCCGGTCGCACCACGGGCGAAGAACTGCACGCCGCCTATCTTGAACACTTCGCGGGCGAGGCGTTCGTTACGGTACGGCCGTTGAACGACACTGCGGCCCTGCGCGACGGCGCGTTCCTGGAGCCCGAGGACCTCAACGGCACCAACCGGCTCGACGTCTTCGTGTTCGCGAACGACGCCCAGCAGCAGGCGGTCGTGATCGCGCGGCTGGACAACCTCGGCAAGGGCGCGAGCGGTGCCGCCGTACAGAACCTGAACCTGATGCTGGGCCTGCCGGAAGGCACGGGGCTCGACTGATGCTGTACCAGCCGCCGCACTTCTCGGTCGGCGACCGGGACATCGCGCTGGAACTGATGCGCCGCCATCCGCTGGCGACTCTGGTCAGCGTTGCCGAAGGCGACGAACCGGTCGTGTCGCACGCGCCGCTGGTCGCGCGCGTCGACGGCGAGCGGCTCGTGCTGCTGGGCCACCTTGCGAAGCCGAATCCGCAGTGGAAGCAATGGCGGGACGGCGACCGCGTGCTCGCGATCTTCCAGGGCCCGGACGCCTACGTGTCGCCGTTCTTCTACGTGACGAAGGAAGCGGTGCCGACGTGGAACTACGCGGTGGTGCACGCGGCCGGCGGAATCACGCTCGGGCACGAAAGCGAAGCCAAGGAGCGCGTGCTGAAAGCGCTCATCGATGCGCACGACGTCCCGTACCGCGCGCGCTGGGACGAACTCGACATCGATTGGCGCGAAAAGATGAAGGGCGGCATCGTCGCATTCGAAGTCGCGGTCACGCGGCTCGACGTCAAGTTCAAGGTGAGCCAGAACCGCAACGAGGCCGACCGGGCGGGCGTGCTGCAGGCCATGCAGAACGGCGACGCCCGTGCGCGGGAACTGGCGGAGTGGATGCAGCGGGTGATGCCGGCGGCCTGACGGCGGGGGCCGCAGCCGTGCCTCGCGGGCCTGAATCGCTAGCTGGCAGTCATCGCCTCGCCGGCCAGTGCGGCGCCGGCGGCGAGTGCGTCGAGGTTCAGGTGGACCAGGCTGCGCGGCGCCTCGACGCGCACCTTGTGCGCCAGCACGTCACCGTCACACAGCCTGGTCAGCGCGACCAGCGCGCCGAGCGCGACGATGTTCGCCACCCGCTCGCTGCCCAGTTCGATCGCGGTGCGCGTCAGCGGCAGATGCAGCGCGCGCACGTTCGCCGCCGGCAGTTCCGGGCACAGGCGGGTGTCGGCGATCACCAGCGCGCCGGGCTTCAGCAGCGGCCACGAGGGCGCGACCGCCAGCCGGTCGAGCAGCACCAGCGCATCGAGGCCAGTGGCGAGTGGGTAGTCGATGTCGTCGTCGGCGACCACCAGGTCCGCGTTGCAGTAGCCCCCGCGCGACGTCGGCTCGTAGGTCTGCGACTGCGCAACGTGCCGGCCGCCCGCCATCAGTGCATCGGCGAGGATCTTGCCGGCGAGCAGCAGCCCCTGGCCGCCGGTGCCGGCGATGCGCAGTTCCATCCGCCCGCCGGGAAGGGCCGCTGAACTCAAGTGCCGTCTCCCTTGCCGGGGCGCGCCGGCGTCCGCGCGCACGCCGCGCGGTAGGCCGCGCCGTACTCGGGACGCGCGTTGGTCGCCAGCACGCCGGTGCGCAGTTCGGTGGAGCGGAACGGCGTGTCCACCGTATCGCGGTAGGCGCTCGGACGGATCTCGCTCTTCTGGCGGAGGATCATCTCGGACGACGAGCCGAGCTCGTTCTTGCGGCCGAAGATCTCGGTGCAGTCGGACAGCACCTCGATGAACGCGAAGCCCGGATGCTGCAGGCCTTGCCGCACCAGTTCCTTCAGCTTGGGCAGGTGGTGCGTGACCTCGCGCCCGACGAACCCGGCGCCGGCGGCCGCGGCGAGCGCGCAGGCGTCGAACGCGGGTTCCGCGTTGCCGAGTGGGGTCGTGCTGGTGAGCATGCTTTCCGAGGTGGTGGGCGACACCTGCCCGCCCGTCATGCCGTAGATCTCGTTGTTCAGCATCAGGCAGGTCAGCTTCAGGTTGCGACGGCACGCGTGGATCAGATGGTTGCCGCCGATCGCCAGGCAGTCGCCGTCGCCGGTGATCACGATCACGTGCAGGTCCGGACGCGCAAGCGCGAGCCCGGTGGCGAACGCGAGCGGACGGCCGTGCGTGACGTGGAAGGTGTGCGCGTCGATGTACGCCGACAGGCGGCCGGCGCAGCCGATGCCGGACACAACCGCGAGCCGGTCCTTGGCGATGGCGGACTCGTCGATCGCCCACAGCAGCGCGCGCAGGGCGATGCCGTGCCCGCAGCCCGGGCACAGGTGGTGCGGCATGCGGTCGGCCCGCAGGTACTGACGGACGTCGAAGTCCGCCGCGGTGTCGAAGATCATGCGGCCTCCCGCGCGAGCTGCTCGATGCGTGCCGCGATTTCGATTGGCGTGATCGGCTCGCCGTCGTAGCGGTTCAGTCCGGTGACGCGCGTGCCGCGCAGAATGCGCTCGACTTCGAGCACGAGCTGGCCCGCGTTCATTTCTGGAACGAGGACGGCGCGGACGCCAGCGGCCGCTGCGCGCAACGCGTCCTCGGGGAAGGGCCACAGCGTGATCGGCCGGAACAGTCCGGCCCGGAGCCCCTTGGCGCGGACCGCGGCGACGGCACGCTGCGCGGCGCGCGCGCTGATGCCGATCGCCACCACGAGAACGTCGGCGTCGTCAGCGTGCGATGTTTCGAACGACTCGACGCGCGCGCGGTTTCGGTGCAGCTTCGTGAGGAGCCGGGTCTGGTTGCGTGCCACCGCCTCGGGCGACTGCGTCGGAAAACCGTTCTCCGCGTGGGTGAGGCCGGTGGTGTGTGTGCGGTAGCCGTCCCCGGGGCGCGCCATCGGGGGCACCTGGTCCGCGCCGGCTGCATAAGGCTGGAAGTCCGCGGGCGCGCCGTGCGCCCAGTGACGCTCGACGATCCGGATGGCGTCGGCCGCCGGCAGTTCGACGGTCTCGGTCAACTGCGCGATCGCCTGGTCGTACAGCACCACGACCGGGGTGCGCAGGGACTCGGACAGCGCGAACGCGCGCACCGTCTCGTCGTGGATCTCGCGCACCGACGCGGGCGTCAGCACGATGATCGGGTAGTCGCCGTGGCTGCCCCAGCGTGTCTGCATCAGGTCGGCCTGGGCGGGACGGGTCGGCATGCCGGTGGACGGGCCGCCGCGCATGACGTCGACGATCACGCACGGGATCTCTGCCGCGGCGGCGTAGCCCACGTTCTCCAGCTTCAGCGAGAAGCCTGGGCCGCTGGTCGCGGTCATCGCCTTCACGCCGCCCATCGAGGCGCCGATCACCGCGGCCATCGACGCGATCTCGTCTTCCATCTGCACGAAGACGCCGCCGAGCGGCGGCAGCAGCCGCGACATGCGTTCGGCCACTTCCGACGACGGCGTGATCGGGTAGCCGGCGAAGAAACGACAGCCGGCCGCGACCGCACCGAGCGCGGCCGCGTGATTGCCCGACAGCAGGCGCAGCGTTGCCGGTCGTCCACGGCCGAGTGCAGCATCGGGCGCGTTCACGCGCGGACTCCTTCGGCGGCGCCGACGCTTGCGACGGGCGCCGTGGTCGGTCCGACATGCACGCGGATCGCGAAGTCCGGGCACAGCCACTCGCACAGCCGGCAGCCGGTGCACTTCGCCGGATCGGCGAGTTCGACGATGCGCTCTTCGTCGAGCCGCAGGCAGCGCTCGGGGCAGAGCTTCACGCAGATGTCGCAGCTCTTGCACCACGGCCGCGTGATCTCCAGCCGCACCTCCACGCCCGGCTCGGCAGACGCCGGCGGGATGGGGGCGAGTGCGGGCTCCTCGCCGCGGCGGGCGCGCTCGATCCACGCGCGGCCGCGGCGGAACGCCTCGACGTTCACGATCAGCGTCTTCACCGGCACGAACTCGGCGAGCCCGGACTCCCACGCGTCGTAGTCGAACTCCAGCGCGGCAGACACGGCCCCGAGCAGCACCACGTTGGCGGTGCGCTCGTTGCCGAGTTCCTCGGCGATGAGCGTGGCGTCGACGGCGTGGCCCTCGGCCACGTGCGCCTGCACTTCGGCGGGCGTCTCGCGCGCGTAGCGCAAGGGCGCGCCCGGCCGGCGGTTCAGGCAGGAAAACGGCGGCACGATCCGCTTGGTGTCGCACACGAGCATGCCGCTGCCGGGCTTCAGCCACGGCAGCCACCGCAGCGCTTCCGCCCACTCGAGCGCGATCAGCAGGTCGACCTCGCCGCGCGCGATCGTGGGCGACCACACTTCGCGGCCATAGCGCACGTGACTGAATACCGAGCCCCCGCGCTTGGCCATGCCGTGCACTTCGCTTTGCTTGACCTGGTAGCCGCGCTGCTGCGCCAGCCGCGCCAGCACCTTGGACACGAGGATCACGCCCTGGCCGCCCACGCCGACGATCAGCACGTTGACCGGTTCGCTGCGGTCCGCGGCGGCGAAGGTGAACGACGGTGTCGCGACCGGGTTCATTGCAGCCGTTGCCTCCGGCGCCTTGATGCAGTCCACCGTGCACACCTGGGCGCACAGCGAGCAGCCGATGCACAGCGCCGGATCGATCGTCACCTTGTGCCGGCCCTCGAACGTCGACGACGCCCACGTCAACGCCGGGCAGCCGAGGTTCATGCACGACTGGCAGGCGTTGCACATCGGCTCCGACACCTGCAACGGCGGACCCTTGATGCGCACCGGATCGATGACGCATGGGCGATCCGAGATGACGACGGAAACGCCGCGGTGCGCGATCGCTTCGCGCAGCGTCTGGTGGACGACCGCGAGATCGTAGGAATCGACCGTACGGACCCACTTGACGCCGGCCGCGCGCACGAGCGCCTCGTAGTCGACCTTGGGCGCGGGTTCGCCGCGCAGCGTGCGTCCGGTGCCCGGGTGATCCTGCCCGCCTGTCATCGCGGTGATGTGATTGTCGAGCAGCAGCACCGTGATGTCGGCGCCGTTGTAGACGGCGTCGATCAGGGCGGGCAACCCGGCGTGGAGGAACGTCGAGTCGCCGATGGTCGCGAGCACGGGGCGGTCTTCTCCGGCGCGGGCCATGCCCGCCGCCACGCCGATGGAGCAGCCCATCGCCACGCTGGTGTCGAGCCCGCGCAGCGGGTCGAGTGCGCCGAGCGTGTAGCAGCCGATGTCGCCCGCGACGCGCGCGCCCGTGGCGCGTACCGCCATGAACATCGACGTGTGGGGACAGCCCGCACACAGCACCGGCGGGCGCACCACCGGCTCCGGGGCCCACGGCGCAACCGGCCGGGCGCGCGCGGGCAGCACACCGGCCTTCTCGAACCCTGCGCGCAGCACCTCCGGCGAGAACTCACCGGTGCGAGGAAAGAGCGCTCCCCCCGCGGCCGTCTTGCCGCCGACCGACAGGCCGAGCGCGTTCAGCTCGCGCTCGATCAACGGTTCCAGTTCCTCCACTACGATGACGCGGTCCACCGAGGCGCAGAACGAACGCAGCAGGTCGTCGGCGAGCGGCCACGACGCGCCGAGCTTCAGCACGCTCGCGCCCGGCAGCACCTCGCGCACGTACGGGTAGCAGGTGCCGGCGGTGATGACGCCGACGGTGGCGTCGCGCTCTTCCACCCGGTTCAGCGGCCAATCGCGGAAGAACTCCTTGAGCCTGCGCTCCCGCTCCAGCAGCGCCCCATGGGCGGGACGGGCGTGGGCGGGAATCATGACGTTCTTGCTGCGGTTGTCGACGAAACCGCGGGTCGCGATCTCCTGCCGCGCGCCAAGGGCGACCGTGCTCCGCGTGTGCGACAGGCGCGTGGTGGTGCGCACGATCACCGGCGTGTCGAACCTTTCGGACAGTTCGAAGGCGTAGCGCGTGAACTCCAGCGCCTCCTGCGCGTCGCTCGGCTCGAGCACCGGGACCATGGCGAACTGGCCGTAGACGCGGGAGTCCTGCTCGTTCTGGGAACTGTGGATGCCGGGGTCGTCGGCGACCACGATCACGAGCGCGCCGTTGACGCCGATATACGTCTGCGACATCAGCGAATCGGCCGCGACGTTCAATCCCACATGCTTCATCGCCGCCAGCGCGCGGGCGCCGGCGAACGATGCGCCGATGGCCACGTCGAGCGCGACCTTCTCGTTGGTCGACCACTGCGCGTGGACTTCGCTTGCCGGGAAGGTTGCGAGGGACTCGAGGATTTCCGTGCTGGGCGTGCCGGGATAGGCCGCGGCGACCTTCACGCCGGCCTCCCACGCACCGCGGGCGATGGCCTCGTTGCCGGTCATCGGCCGCAGTTTCTTCACCGGCGGCGGCGCGGTGTCTGCGCTGGCAGCGCCCATGTCTCTCCTCCCAGGGGAACCGCGATGCTAGGGGCGCGGCTGAGCGGTTCCTTTGCGTTGGCTCAAGGCGGTCCGCGAGGCGTGGCCGGGCGCGAGGCGGCCGCTGCCGGCCGCCACGGTCCGGACGCTTGCAGAAGCCGGATCAGTGGCCGGCTTCGCCGAGGTACGCCTCGCGCACCTTCGGATCGTTCAGCATGGTCTTGGCGTCGCCGGACAGCGTGATCAGCCCGGATTCCATCACGTAGGCGCGGTGCGCCGCCATCAGTGCGAGGCGGGCATTCTGCTCGACCAGCAGCATCGGCACCTTGCGCTCCGCGACCGAGCGGATCACTTCGAACACTTTCTCGACCATGATCGGCGACAGGCCCATGGAAGGTTCGTCGAGCAGCAGAAGCTTGGGCTGGCTCATCAGCGCGCGCGCCATCGCGAGCATCTGCTGCTCGCCTCCGGACAAGGTGCCGGCGAGTTGCTTCGCGCGCTCCTTCAGGCGCGGGAAGATCGCGTACATCTCGTCGATGTCGCGCTTCACGCCGTCCTTGTCGCGACGGACGAAGGCACCCATCTGCAGGTTCTCGGTCACCGTCATCCGGGCGAAGACGCCGCGGCCTTCGGGGACCATCGCAAGGCCCTTGGCGAGCAGCTGGTAAGGCGCCTTGCCGCGCGTGGATGCGCCCATGTAGTCGATTTCGCCCGCCCACGCCTGCGTGCCGGTGATCGCCTTCAGCGTCGTCGTCTTGCCGGCGCCGTTCGCGCCGATCAGCGTGACGAGTTCGCCGGCCTTGATCTCGAGGTCGACGCCCTTGACGGCCTGGATGCCGCCGTAAGCGACCTTGAGTCCCGCGATCCGGAGAACGGTGTCGGTCATGCCGCCTCTCCCTTGGCCGCCACGTTCGTGTGGGCGGCGCCGAGGTAGGCCTCGATCACGGCCGGGTTGCGCTGCACGTCGCCCGGGGCGCCGACCGCGATCATCTTGCCGTAGTCGAGCACGGTCACGCGATCGCACAGGCCCATCACCAGCTTCACGTCGTGTTCGATCAGCAGGATGGTGATGCCGTCGCGGCTGATGTTCTCCAGCAGCCCGCGCAGCGACATCTTCTCGGTCGCGTTCATGCCGGCGGCGGGTTCGTCGAGGGCCAGCAGCTTCGGCTCGGTGGCGAGCGCGCGCGCGATCTCCAGGCGGCGCTGGTCGCCGTAGGCCAGCGTGCGGGCCTGGTAGTCCGCGTACTTGCGGATGCCGACATACTCGAGCAGCTCGAGCGCACGCTGCTTGATCTGGCGCTCTTCGGTCACGGTCGACCGGGTGCGCAGGATCGCGCCGAGCGCGGTCGCCTTCGTCCTCACGTGCCGGCCGACCATCACGTTCTCGAGCGCGGTCATGTCCGGGAAGAGGCGGATGTTCTGGAACGTGCGGGCGATGCCGGCTTCGGCCACCTTGTGCACGTACGAGGGCGAATACGGCTTGCCGGACAGTTCGAAGGTGCCGGAATCGGGCGCGTACAGCCCCGTGATCACGTTGAAGAAGGTCGTCTTGCCGGCGCCGTTCGGTCCGATCAGTCCGTAGATCTGGCCGCGCTCGATCTCGAGCCCGACGTTCGCCAGCGCCTGCAGTCCACCGAAGCGTTTGTTGACGCCCGCGACGCGGAGAATCGTTTCCGCCATGTCAGGCCGCCTGCGTCTTGCCGGCGTCGCGCCGGTTCGACGGATTGACGCCGTGTTCCGGCGCGGGCCACAGCCCCTTCGGCCGGTACAGCATGATCAGCACCATGGCGAGGCCGTACAGCATCATCCGCAGCACCTCGGCGTCGACGATCACGTGCCCGAACAGGAAGGTCTGCACCGGGCCGGCGCCGTGTCGCAGCACCTCGGGGAAGATCGACAGCAGCACGGCGCCGAGCACCACGCCGGGAATGTTGCCCAGGCCGCCGAGCACGATCATCGCCAGCACGATGATCGACTCGTTCAATGTGAAGGACTCGGGCGACACGAAGCCCTGGAAGGCGGAGAACATCGCCCCCGAGACTCCACCGAAGGTCGCGCCCAGCGAGAACGCGAGCAGTTTCACGTTGCGCACGTTGATGCCCATCGCCTTCGCCGCCAGTTCGTCCTCGCGGATCGCCATCCACGCACGCCCCAGTCGCGAGTCCTGCAACCGGATGCAGATGACGATGGCGACGATGGCGAGGAACAGGAAGAAGTAGTAGTAGAGGTACACCGACTGCAGCTGGAGCCCGAAGATCGACTGCGTCTTTGCAAGGCTGAAGCCGCCGAACGAGATGGGATCGATCAGCGTGATGCCCTGCGGACCATTGGTCACGTTGACCGGGGCATTCAGGTTGTTCAGGAAGATCCGGATGATCTCGCCGAAACCGAGGGTCACGATCGCGAGGTAGTCGCCGCGCAGCTTCAGCACCGGCGCGCCGAGGAGGATGCCGAAGGCCGCCGCCAGTCCCGCGCCCAGGGGAATCACCAGCCAGATCGAATTGTGCAGACCGTTGGGGAACGTCTGCGCGATCCACGCGAAATTCGACGTCAGGTGAGGCGACGCCAGCAGCGCGTACATGTAGGCACCCACCGCGTAAAAGGCGATGTAGCCGAGGTCGAGCAGTCCGGCGAAGCCCACCACGATGTTCAGACCGAGCGCGAGCAACACGTAGAGGCAGGCAAACGCCAGCGCGCGCACGAACGAGTTGCCGAGCAGTCCGCCGAACACGAACGGCAGCACCAGGAGGATCGCCGCGACGGCGGCGGTCGCCAGCCACGCCGCGGCGCGGCTGTTGCGGAACTGCGGGAACAAGGTGCCCATGGTCAGGCCCGATCCGCGACGCGCTCGCCGAGCAGGCCCGATGGCCGGAAGATCAGCACCAGCACGAGGATCAGGAACGCGAAGATGTCCTGGTAGTGACTGCCGAGCACTCCGCCCGTCAACTCGCCGATGTAGCCGGCGCCGAGTGCCTCGATCAGGCCGAGCAGCAGGCCGCCCAGCATGGCGCCCGGGATGTTGCCGATGCCGCCGAGCACCGCCGCGGTGAACGCTTTCAATCCGGGCAGGAACCCCATGTAGAAGTGCGCGACGCTGTACGTGGCGGCGAGCATCACGCCGGCGAGCGCGGCGAGCGCGGCCCCGATGGCGAACGTCATCGCGATCACGAAGTTCGGGTTCACGCCCATCAGGCCGGCCACGCGGGGGTTCTCGGCCGTCGCGCGCATGGCACGCCCGAGGCGGGTTCGGTTCACGAGGAGCATCAGCCCGATCATGGTCAGGCCGGACAGCGCGATCACGAGCAGCTTCGTCAGCGTGATCGTCGCCTCGCCGAAGTTCATCGGCATCGTCGGGATCAGCTGCGGAAACGTCATGTAGGTACGGCCCCACACCAGCATGGCGACGGTCTGGATCACGATCGACACGCCGATGGCGGTGATCAGCGGCGCCAGCCGGGGCGCGTTGCGCAGCGGGCGATAGGCGACGCGTTCGATCACGAGACTCAGCACCACGCACACGGGGATCGCGGCGAGCAGGCCGGCGAGCATCAGCACCCAGCCGGGCATCCCGGGAAACATCGCCTGCAGGAACAGGATCGTCGACAACGCGGTCAATGCGCCGACCGTGAGGACGTCGCCGTGCGCGAAGTTGATGAGGTTCAGGATCCCGTACACCATCGTGTAGCCGAGCGCGATCAGCGAGTACATGCTGCCGAGCACGAGGCCGTTGACTGTCTGTTGGATGAAGGTGTCCATGGAACCTCATGGCGGGTGGGCCGCGCGTCGCGCATCGTAGCAATTGTGCGTACGCGCCTGCGAGCCGGGTGCCTCAAAAAAAAACGGCACCCCGTGGGGTGCCGTTTTCCTGTGGCGGGAAGTCCTCAGCGGACCGTCGACACGTACTCCATCTTGCCGTTGACGACCTTGAACATCGAGATGGCGCCGCCCTTGATGTCGCCCTTCTCGTCGAACGCGATCGTGCCCGTCAGGCCCGGGTAGTTCGTCGCCGGCATCACGCCCGTGATCGACGCCCGGTCGGCCTTGCCGGCGCGCTTGATTGCGTCGGCAATGACGTACACCGCGTCATACGAGTACGGCGAGTAGACCTGCACGTCGGTATTGAAACGCTTCTTGTACTTCTCGACGAACTCCGCGCCCTTGGCCATCTTCTCGACCGCTTCGCCGGCCATCGAGCAATGCAGGATGCCTGCGGCATCGCCCGCGAGCTTGATGAACTCGGGCGAGCACACGCCGTCACCGGCCAGCATCGTCGACTTGATGCCGAGCTGGGTCATCTGCTTGGCCATCGGGCCGGCGGTGGCGTCCATGCCGCCGTACATCACGACGTCCGGCTTCGTGCCGCGAATCTTCGTCAGGATGGCGTTGAAGTCCGTGGCCTTGTCGTTCGTGAATTCACGCGCGACGACCTTCAGGCCCTTTTCCTTCGCGACTTTTTCCACGACGTCCGCCAGGCCCTGGCCGTACGCGGTGCGGTCGTCGATGATCGCGATCGTCTTGGCCTTCAGCTGGTTGGCCGCGTAGTTCGCGAGCACGCCGCCCTGCTGGTTGTCGTTGGCAACGACGCGGAACGTCGTCTTGAAACCCTGTTCCGTGTACTTCGGATTCGTCGCCGACGGGGAGATCTGCGTGACGCTCGCGTCCGCGTAGATCTTCGAGGCCGGAATCGACGTGCCGGAGTTCAGGTGGCCGACGACGGCGACGGCGCCGGAGTCGACGATCTTCTGCGCGGCGATCGTGCCTTCCTTCGGGTCGGCCTTGTCGTCTTCAGCGACGATGTCGAGCTTGTAGGTCTTGTCGCCGACCTTCAGGCCGCCGGCGGCGTTGATCTCCTCGATCGCGAGACGGGCTCCGTTCTCGTTGTCCTTGCCCAGGTGGGCGATGCCCCCCGTGAGCGGCGCGACGTGGCCGATCTTGATGACCTCGGCCGGCGCGGCGGCGGCAGCTTTCGCAGGCTCGGCCTTGGGCGCCGGGGCTTCTTCCTTCTTGCCGCAAGCGGCAAGCGCGACCGCAGCTGCAATAGCGAGCGGCGCGACTTTGAACAGCGAGTTGTTCATGGACCTTTTCTCCTCAGAATCGGCGGGATGGTTGTTGACCGATGGATCGTCGCGGCTGAATTCGGTCGATCGGGTTCGAACGATCAGGAAGCGCTGCGCCGACGAAACCGCGCGATTGTACGCAAGAACAAGGGTCGGGCGGGCACTTGCCGGCGCTTCTTGCACGGAAGTCCGTGATCACGCCGATCGCGCTCCCGGACCTCGATGGCCGGTCGCATGGGCCTCCTTAGAATGCCCGTTTGCAGGAGAGCGGCGTGCGGGTACTGGTTCTTGGGAGCGGGGTGGTCGGCACGGCGAGCGCCTGGTTCCTCCGGGCGGCCGGGCACGAGGTCACCGTGCTCGAACGCCAGCCGGGCGTCGCGCTGGAGACCAGCCGCGCCAACGGCGGACAGGTGTCCGTCAGCCACTCCGAGCCATGGGCCAATCCGGGCGCGCCGCTGAAGATCCTCAAGTGGCTGGGGAAGGATGACGCGCCGCTGCTGTTCCGCCTGCGCCCGGAATTGAGGCAGTGGGTGTGGGCAATGGCCTTCCTGCGGGAATGCCTTCCACACCGGACGAAGCGCAACATCCGCAGGCTGGTCGCGCTCGGCCTGCACAGCCGCCGGATGCTGGCCGAGTTGCGCGAAGGCCTGGGCCTCGACTACGACCGCGGCGGCCGGGGAATCCTGCACTTCTATACCGACCCGCGCGACTTCGCGGCCTCGGTGAAGTCCGTGCGGCTGATGTGCGAACTGGGGTGTGAACGCCGCTCGCTGACGGCCGATGAAGCGGTTGCGCTCGAGCCGGCGCTTGCTGCCGCGCGCGCGCGGATCGTCGGAGCCGATTTCTGTGCCGAGGACGAATCCGGCGATGCGCACCGCTTCAGCGAGCAACTGGCGGCGCGATCGGCCGCGGCGGGTGTCCGCTTCCTGTTCAGCACGACGGTGACGCGCCTGATCACCATCGGCGGCCGGCTGACGGCGGTCGAAGCACTGGGGGCCGACGGCTGGCCCGTGCGCCACTCGGCCGACGCGGTCGTGGTGGCGCTCGGGGTGCAATCGGTCGCCCTGCTGGCGCCGCTTGGGATCCGCCCGCGCATCTATCCGGCCAAGGGCTACTCGGCGACCTTTGCGGTCACCGAGCCGGCCGCCGCGCCGACGCTCAGCCTCACCGACGATGAATACAAGCTGGTTTTCTCGAGACTGGGAGACACGCTTCGGGTCGCGGGCACTGCCGAATTCGCGGGCCACCGTCGTGACCTGAACCTGGTGCGGTGCGAGATCCTGGCCCGCCGCGCCAGGGACCTTTTTCCCGGCGCCTGCGATTACGCGAACCCGCGATACTGGACCGGCATGCGGCCAATGACCCCATCCAACGTCCCTTGTATCGGGGCCTCCCCCATCCGGGGTCTCTACCTGAACACGGGACACGGAACGCTGGGCTGGACGCTCGCGGCGGGCAGCGGCCAGTTGATCGCCGACATCGTCTCGGGCCGTCCCGCGGCCCTTGCCTGGCCGGACGGGCTCGGGTAGCCCCGAAACGAAAGGGGCGCCGAAGCGCCCCTTTTTCACCGCCCGGGGAACCCCGGTGTGGCGTGCTTACTGCGACAAAACCCACTTGGCGAGGGTCGCCGCTTCCTGCTCGTTGACCTGCGGGTTGGCCGGCATCGGGACCTGGCCCCAATTGCCCACGCCACCTTCGCGAATCTTCTTGGCCAGCGCGACCGGCGCGTTCTTGTCGTTCTTGTACTTGGCGGCGACGTCCTTGTAGGCGGGACCGACCAGTTTCTTGTCGGTCGCGTGGCACGCCAGGCAGTTCTTCTGCTTGGCCAGTTCTGCACTGGCGAAGGCGGGTCCGCCAACGACCAGCAGGCCGAGCGCCGCGACTGCAAGAGCTTTTTTCATCCGGGACTCCGTAAATTGGGGGATTGGTTCTGAACGTTGCTGCAGCATGGCATTTTAACGGGTCACAGGCCCTGCGGTTGACCCCTTTTCCGGCGTTCTGCCTTGCCCGCCGCTGGCTATAGTGTGGCGGCTGTCACAGAGCTCGGGTGCAAACGATGTGGCTGATCTGGCTTGGCGTCGCGATGATCGTGCTGAAACTGCTCGACGTCAGCGTGTTCGCGACCATGTCGTGGTGGTGGATCACGGTCCCTTTCGTGGCCGCCTTCCTGTGGTTCGAACTGGTCGAGCGCCGCCTGGGCATGGACAAGAAGAAGGCGTTCAACGAAATCGACAACTACAAGAAACGGCGGATCGAGCGCGCGCTGGAAGCCGACAAGGCTCGGGGCCGGGGACGCCGGCTGTAGCTCGGCGCCTCGGGTGTACGCGATCGGCGAAGCCGGGATCGCACGTGCACCCTCGGCGGCACGCGCGCTGCGCGCGCGCTTGGTTTGTGGGTCGCGCTTGAGGCGGCTCGGCGCTCGACCCACTCAACGGCACTGCACCCACCCTGACCCTCCCGCCGGGTTGCACCGGAGTCGACGTTCCCTCCCCGCCAGGCGGGGAGGGTGCGGATAGCGTATCGCTCCGCACGGCATCGCGGGGAGGGGTGTCGTGGCTGTTAACAACAGGTCGAGCGCCCGGCCGCCCGAAGCTCGACCTGTCTAACTAATCGGAGCGAGTGCACGTGCCGCCGAAGGTGCACGTGCGATTTGTCAGGGAATCGCGTACACGAGCGACGCCTAAAACAGCTTCTCGTCCGTGATCGCGCCCTTGCTCGCCGTCGAGGCGAGCTTCGCGAACTTGGCGAGCACGCCCCGCGTGTAGCGGGGCGCAGGCTGCTTCCACGAAGCGCGACGCCGGCCAAGTTCCTCGTCGCTCACGTTCACCTGCAGCAGCAGCTTGTGGGCGTCGATGGTGACCGAGTCGCCTTCCTGGACCAGCCCGATGTTTCCGCCGACATACGCCTCGGGCGCGACGTGGCCGACCACCATGCCCCAGGTGCCGCCGGAGAAGCGCCCGTCGGTGATCAGCCCGACGCTTTCGCCCAAGCCCTTGCCGATCAGTGCCGAGGTCGGCGACAGCATCTCCCGCATGCCGGGCCCGCCCTTCGGGCCCTCGTAGCGGATCACGAGCACGTCGCCGGGGCGAATGCGGTCGCCCAGGATGGCCGCCATCGCCTCGTCTTCCGATTCGAACACCCGCGCCGGCCCGGTGATCACCGGGTTCTTCAGGCCCGTGATCTTTGCCACGCAGCCCTCGGGCGCGAGGTTGCCTTTCAGGATCGCGAGGTGACCCTCCTTGTACATCGGGTTCGAGAACGGCCGGATCACGTCCTGGTCGGCACGCGGCTCCGCGGGAACGTCCTTCAGCATCTCGGCCATGGTCTTGCCGGTGACCGTCATGCAGTCACCGTGCAGCAGACCGTTCGCGAGCAGGATCTTGAGCACCTGCGGGATGCCGCCGGCCGCATGGAGGTCGGTCGCGACAAACCTGCCCGACGGCTTGAGGTCGCACAGCACCGGCACGCGGCGGCGGATCGTCTCGAAGTCGTCGATCGTCCATGGAATGCCGGCCGAGTGCGCGATCGCGAGGAAGTGCAGGACCGCGTTGGTGGATCCGCCCACCGCCATGATCAGGCTCACTGCGTTCTCGATCGACTTGCGGGTGATGATGTCGGACGGCCGCAGGTTGTTCTTGATGGCCTCGACCAGCACGCGCGCGGCCTCGGCTGTCGAGTCGACCTTCTCCTGGTCGGGGTTCGCCTGCGTCGACGAGTACAGCAGCGACATGCCGAGGGCTTCGAACGACGAACTCATCGTGTTCGCGGTGTACATGCCGCCGCAGGATCCCGATCCCGGAATGCAGCGACGTTCGATCTCCTTGAAGTCGGTTTCGTTCAGGCGACCCGCGGTGAACTCGCCGACGGCCTCGAACGCGGAAACGATCGTGAGGTCCTTGTCCTTGTAGCGACCCGGCTTCACGGTGCCGCCATAGACGTAGATTGCCGGGACGTTGCAGCGCGCGATGGCCATCATGCCGCCGGGCATGTTCTTGTCGCAGCCGCCGATGACGATCACTCCGTCCATCCACTGGCCGTTGACGCACGTCTCGATGCAGTCCGCGATGACCTCGCGCGAGACGAGCGAGTACTTCATGCCTTCGGTGCCCATGCCGATGCCGTCGGAAATCGTCGGCGTGCCGAACACCTGCGAGTTGGCATTGCAGCCGGCGATGGCGTCGATCGCGGCGTCGGCGAGCTTCTGCAACCCCGAGTTGCACGGTGTGATCGTCGAGTGGCCATTGGCCACGCCGACCATCGGCTTGTCGAAGTCCTCGTCCTTGTAGCCCATCGCGTAGTACATCGCGCGATTGGCGGAACGGGCCACCCCCTGGGTGACGTTGCGGGACCGGTTGTTGTACGCCATGACGTTGTGCCTCGTTGTGCCTGTGCGGCGGAAGGACAGAGGAAGAAACGGGCAATAATAGGCCAACGGGTCACCGAAAGCCGCGCGTGCACTACGTCCACAACCTGAGCCCGATCGCCCTCGAACTCGGCCCGATCGCCATCCGCTGGTACGGCCTGATGTACCTGCTCGGTTTCGCGCTGTTCCTGGTGCTGGGCAAGCTGCGCTCGAAGGATCCGTGGCGCGAGATGAGCGCGCGCGACGTCGACGACCTGCTGTTCTTCGGGATGATCGGCGTCATCGTCGGCGGGCGCCTGGGGCACGTCATCTTCTACGGACCGCCGGCGTACTACCTGCAGCATCCGCTGGAGATCTTCGCCGTGTGGAAGGGCGGTATGGCTTCGCACGGCGGCATCATCGGCGTCATCGTCGCGATGGCGCTCTTCGCGCGCAGCCGCGGCAAGTCCTTCCTGAAGGTGGCGGACTTCGTCGTGCCGCTGGTCCCGCTTGGGTTGGGCGCCGGGCGCATCGGCAACTTCATCAACGGGGAACTGTGGGGCCGCGTGGCCGATCCGTCGCTGCCCTGGGCCGTGATCTTTCCCGGCTCCGGCGACGCGCTCCCGCGGCATCCGTCACAGCTGTACCAGTTCGCGCTCGAGGGCCTCGCGCTGTTCGCGATCCTCTGGCTGTATTCGCGCAAGCCGCGCATTCCCGGCACGGTCGGCAGCCTGTTCCTGATCGCCTACGGGGTGCTGCGCATCATCGGCGAGATGTTCAAGGAGCCGGAGGCGCTGTACGGCACCATGCCGCTCGGACTTTCGGCGGGGCAGTGGCTGTCGTTGCCGATGGTGATCGGCGGGATCGGCCTGTACCTGTACTTCACGCGCGTGCGGAAGGCATCGTGACCCTGCTCGACTCGATTCGCGACGCTGCGCAGCGGATGATCGCGCAGCGCGAACTCGACGCCCTGATGCGGGCCTGCCGGCACCTGTTGTCCGCGCAGGGCGAGGCGAACAGCGCGGGGCTGGCGGCGAAGGCGATCGAGCATTACCGCCGCTTGCCGGAGGCTGCTCACCTTTCCTTCTTCGAGGAAATCGCTTCCGGCTTCAACCCGGATCCCACCGCCGTGCTGGCCGCGGCCGAGCGCTATGCGGCGTCGCCGACGGCCGAACACCTGGTGAATCTCTTCAACGTGTCGGAGCCGCCCCGCCAGGAACTTCTGCGCCGGTTGAACCGCGCCCCCGGAGGGACCGCCGCCATCGTGCAGATGCGCCGGGCACTGCTGCGTGCGCTCGTGCACCATCCCGAGCTCGCGGCGGTCGAGGCGGACCTCCTTCACCTGCTGTCGTCGTGGTTCAACCCGGGCTTCCTCGAGATGCAGCAGGTCGACTGGGCGTCGCCCGCGCGACTGCTCGAGAAGATCATCCAGCACGAGGCGGTGCACGCGATCGACGGCTGGGACGATCTGCGGCGCCGTCTGCAACCCGACCGCCGCTGCTTCGCGTTCTTCCATCCGCAGTTGCCCGGAGAGCCGCTGATCTTCGTCGAAGTGGCGCTGCTCGAGGATGTGCCGCCGGCAGTGGGCCCGCTGATCGAAAAGAAATCCGAGCCCGCGGAGTCGAAGAAGTTCAAGGTCGCCGCGTTCTATTCGATCAGCAACTGCCAGCCGGGTTTGCGCGGGGTTTCGCTCGGCAACTTCCTCATCAAACGCGTGGCCGAGCGGCTGAAGACCGAGTTTCCCTCGATCAAGACGTTCTGCACGCTGTCGCCCATTCCCGGCTTCGTTCAGTGGCTGGATGCTTCGGCTGAATCGGTTGGCGTGCGACTGAAGGCGCCGTTGCGCGAGCGATGGGAGGCCGCTCGCAAGGAGCTCAAGCTGGGCCAGGGACACATGCATGACCGCCTCGAGCAGCCGTGGCACCCTTGGCGGATCCCCGAGGAACAGCAGAAAGCGCTGCTCGCACTGGCCTCGATCTACCTGCGCGAGTTCTCGCCCTTGCCCGAGGGCGACGCGGTCGCGAAGTTCCACCTCAACAACGGCGCGAAGTTGCACCGCATCAACTGGGCGGCTGACCTCTCGCGCAATGGCCTGCGGCAGTCCTGCGGTCTGATGGTCAACTACTTGTACGACCTCGATCGCGTTGAGGAGTATCACCAGCGGTTCCTCGACGGCGTCGTCGTGTACTCCCAAGCCGTCGGCCGACTGGCATGATATTGGCGAGACTGTCGTAGAGCAGTCCGCCGTATCACGACGTACAAGCCAAGGAGACCTCCCATCAAAGTCCTATCGACGGCACTCGCAGCATTGCTCGCCGTGCTGTGCGGCGCAGTTCAGGCGCAGTCCGCCTGGCCGGCCAAGCCGATCACGCTCATCGTTCCGTTCCCCCCGGGGGGCGGCACCGACGCCTTCGCCCGGCCACTGGCAGTGCACCTGAGCAAGCAACTCGGCAAGCAGGTCGTGATCGACAACCGCGGCGGTGCCGGCGGCACGGTGGGAGCAACGATCGCCGCGAAGGCGGCGCCGGACGGCTATACGTTCTTCATCGGTGCCGTACACCACGCCATCGCGCCGAGCTTCTATCCGAAGCTCGACTACAACCTGGAAACCGATCTTGTTCCGCTGACCATAATCGCCAACCCGCCGCAGATCCTCGTCGTCAACCAGAAGCGCGTAAAGGCCAATGACTTCAAGGCGTTCATGGACTACCTGCGCGCGAATCCGGGCAAGTTGAACTACGCGTCGGCGGGCAACGGCACCTCGCATCACCTGGCGGGCGAACTGTTCAAGCAGCAGAGCAAGACCTTCATCGTGCACATCCCGTACCGCGGCGCCGGTCCCGCCCTGTCGGACCTCATCGCCGGCAACGTCGACATGATGTTCGACGGCCTCGGGTCGTCCGCGCAGCACATCCGCTCTGACCGCATCAAGGCGCTGGCGGTGGCGTCGCCAAAGCGTTCACCTGCGTTCCCCAACGTGCCGACGTTCGCCGAGATGGGGATGCCCGACTACGTGGTCTCGACCTGGTACGGCATCTGGGGTGTCAAGGGAACGCCGAAGGAGATCCTCGACCGCATGCATGCCGAGGTCGTGAAAGCGCTCGCGACACCGGAACTCAGGGAAATCTGGGCCAACCAGGGGTCCGATACCAGCACGATGTCCCAGGAGCAGTTCGCCCGTTTCGTGTCGAGCGAGATCAAGCGCTGGGCCGAGGTCACGAAAGCGTCAGGAGCCAAGCTGGACTGATGAACAACGAAAACTTCTACGCGCTGGTCGAGCGGCGCTTCCCGGCGGACCTCGACTCGCCGTGCATCGAAACCGGTGACGGAACGATCTACACCTGGCGCGACCTGCATCGCGCGAGCGGCCGCCTTGCCAACTGGCTGACGTCGCTGGGACTGCCCGCCGGCGCGCGCATCGCCGTGCAGGTTGAAAAGTCGCCCGAGTGCCTGCTGGTGTACCTGGCCACGCTGCGCGCCGGCTTCGTATACCTGCCGCTGAACACCGCCTACCAGCGCGGTGAACTCGAATACTTCCTCAAGGACGCGGAACCGTCGCTGGTGGTCTGCACCCCCGAGCGCCTCGACGAGTTCAAGCGACTGGCGAGTGCCGCCGCCTGTCCGCACGTGCGCACGCTGGGGGAGCGGCGCGAGGGCACGCTTCTCGTCGACGCGGCTCCGTTTGCGGACGATTTCGTCACCGTGCCGCGCGGGGCGAACGACCTCGCGGCGATCCTCTACACGTCCGGCACGACGGGGCGCAGCAAGGGCGCGATGCTGTCGCACGGCAACCTGGCGTCCAACGCCCTCACGCTCGACGAGTACTGGGGCTTCAAGGCCGAGCGCGACGCCGGACGCCGCGACGTGCTGCTTCACATGCTTCCGCTGTTCCACGTGCACGGGCTCTTCGTCGCCTCCCACGCAGCGCTGCTCGCGGGCGCGAAGACGATCATGCTGCCGAAGTTCGACCTCGCCGCCGCACTCAGGCACCTGCCACGCTCGACGGTCTTCATGGGGGTGCCGACGTACTACACGCGTCTGCTCTCCGAGCCGGCGTTCGGTCGCGAGCACTGCCGCTCGATGCGGCTCTTCATCTCCGGATCCGCGCCCCTGCTGGCGGAGACGCACAAGCAGTTCGAGGAGCGCACCGGCCAGGTGATTCTCGAGCGCTACGGCATGTCGGAAACGGTCATGCTGGTCTCCAATCCGTACTTCGCGGACCGGGGGCCGCGCATCGCGGGAACCGTGGGCGAGCCGCTGCCAGGTGTCGACGTGCGCGTGGTGCGCGACGACGGCGCATCGTGTGCGGTCGGCGAGATCGGCAACGTGCAGGTGCGCGGCCCGAACGTCTTCTCGGGGTACTGGCGCATGCCGGAGAAGACGCGGGAGGAGTTCACCGACGATGGCTGGTTCAGGACCGGGGACGTCGGCCACTTCGGCGGCGACGGCGTCCCGGATGGTTACCTGACGCTGGTCGGGCGGTCGAAGGACCTCATCATCTCCGGTGGCTACAACGTGTATCCGAAGGAGATCGAGGAGTACATCGACGAGATGCCGGGAGTCGTCGAGTCGGCGGTGATCGGACTGCCCCACCCCGATTTCGGTGAGGCCGTGGCGGCCGTGGTCGTCAGCCGGAAGCCGGCCTCCATCGACGCTGCCGCGGTGCTCGCCGCCCTCAAGGGGCGCATCGCCAACTACAAGGTGCCGAAGCGGGTGTTCGTCGTCGAGGACCTGCCGCGGAACACGATGGGCAAGGTCCAGAAGAACGTCCTGCGCGAGCGCTACAAGACGACCTTCACGCCGCCCGCAACGCTCCCGGGGCGCTGAACTCCTGGACATCCGCGCGCCGCGCGGGCATGGCCAGTACCGCCTCCACGAAGCCGGACTTGCCGTTCGTGTAGGCGTCGCGGTCATCCGGAAAGCGACCGGCGAGCCTGCGCTTCACTTCCGCATAGCGCGCCGCGAGCCAGGGGTCGGCGCGCAGATGGTTGCGGAATTTCAGGTAGCGCTTCCAGTACAGCCCGTTCAACTCCACGACGTGCACGTGGTGCGTGCGCACGCCGCGGACCATCCGCTTGAAGAACCGACGGTCGGGGAGCGCGTTCTCGTATTCCGGGATGTACTCGTAGCCGTAGTTGGACAGCCGGTCGGCGTAGGCGCGTATGGCATCGATCGAGGGCACACCGACCAGCATGTCGATCACGGGCTTTGCAGCGAGTCCGGGCACCGAGGTGCTGCCGATGTGCTCGATCGCGGGCTTCAGCGCCGACAGCGCCACCTGCAGCAACCGGGCTTCGATCCGGAAGCGGACCGGCCACGTGATGCTGTACGGAACGACGACGATCGGATCAGGCATGAGGGCCCTCCCTGGGCGTTGCCCGTTCGCGGGCGTCTGGACGATGACCACACTGTGCTTGGATTCCCCGGTTGCGGCCGCGGCAAATTCGACGCCGGGCTGTCGAATATCCGACGGTGCGGCCGCGGATCGATCAGCTCGCGACGCCGGGGCCGGTCCAGGTGATCTGCTGCCCGAGGGCGGCAAAGGCGTCCACCGGCATCGGCGAGCGGAACAGCGTGATGAACACGGCGCACGACAGCCCGGCGGCGAGAAAGGCAGAGGCGACGACGGCATGCCGCCCTTTGCGGTCGGAACGCAGACGGATGTCAGGTGCTTCGATGTGATGACGTTTCATGCTGGCCTCCGTAGTTCGCTGCTTCGACGAGCAACGTGACGTCACGGTAGGCGTGGGCCAGCGCGGCGGCGACGGCGCATTGCGCACCGCCGCTGACGAAGATTCACACGGCGATCACCAGTGGGCCGGCGGCTTGCGGTTGATCGTGATCTGGCGGTTCTCCACCGTCACATAGCCGCCGACGGTCAGGTCCTTGAAGATGCGGCTGATCATGTCGCGCGAGGCGCCGACGCGGTCCGCGATGTCCTGCTGCGTCATCCGGTCCGGCACCACCAGCTTGCCGTTCTCTTCCTTCGCAAGCGATAGCAGGAGCCGTGCGACCCGCCCGTAGACATCCATCAAGGCCAGGTTCTTGACGTTGTCGGTGGCGATCCGCGCGCGTTCGATGAGCTTCTCGATGATCCCCATCGCGATGTCCGGGTTGCGGGCGATCGCCGCCCGCAGTTCGTCGCGCGACAGGACCGAGCAGGTGGTCGGCTCCAGCGTCATGACCGACGCGGAGCGCGGCCGGCCATCGAGGGACATCTCGCCGACGTACTCGCCGGCGTCGTGCATGTCGAGGATCATCTCGCGACCGTCATCGTCGGACACGTAGACCTTGACCTTCCCGGACAGGATGACGAGCAGCGTGTCGCCACGATCGCCCTCGTTGATGATCACTGCGTTCTTGGGGAAGGTGCGCGCCTGTCCGCGGCTCGCGAGTTCACGGATCATCGGATCCCCGATGGCGTTGATCAACTGGTCGATCGAACTCATCTGCCCTCCGGCGAGAAGGTGGGGTTGGACGGCTGAGTAGGCCGGATTATGCGGACGCGCGGGGAGCCGACAACCGCCGGAATCCGGCACCGGGCGGGCGCGAGTCCTAAGCGGCCTTGATCCCGCGGTACAGCATGTACCCGGCCAGCACGAAGAGCAGCAGCGCGAAGACGCGCTTCAGCCGACCGGTGTCGAGAGAGTGCGCCACCTTCGCGCCGAGCGGCGCGGTGAGCACGCTGCCGCCACCGACTGCGAGCAGGGCCGGCAGGTAGACGAACCCGAGGGTCCCGGGCGGCAGCGAGTGCTGGGACGCACCGGCGATGATGTACCCGACGGTGCCGGCAGCGGCGATCGGAAAACCGAGCGCCGCGGAAGTGGCGACGGCGTTGTGGATCTTCACGTTGCTCCACACCATGAACGGCACCGAGATGAAGCCGCCGCCGGCGCCGACCAGGCTCGAGATGAACCCGATGCCGTTGCCCACGCCGAACATGGCCAGCGGACGCGGCAGTTCCCGCGAAGGTTTCGGTTTCTTGTCGCGCAACATCTGCAGGGCGGAGAAGCCGACGAAGATCGCGAAGAAGAATGCGATGAACACCGTCGGCAGGCGACCGGCGATCTGTGCGCCGATCAGCGAGCCGAGGAGGATTCCGGGAGCCAGGACCTTGACCACCGGCCACAGCACGGCGCCGCGCTTGTGGTGCGCGCGGACGGACGACATCGACGTGAACAGAATGGTGGCGAGCGAGGTGGCGATCGCCATGTGGACGAGATGCTCTTCCGGAAACGCGCGCAGCGTGAACAGCATGGTGAGGAAAGGGACCAGCAGCATGCCGCCGCCGATGCCGAGCAGACCGGCGACGAATCCGGTGGCCGCACCCAGAACCAGAAGAGCGACGATGAGCGTCCAGTCCATGTCAGTCCTTGATGAGGCGTGTGGTGATGTAACGCCATTGGGCAGCGGTCACCGGCGTGATCGACAGCCGGTTGCCACGCCGAAGCACGGCCATGTCGGCCAGCGCCTTGTGCTCGCGAAGTTCGGCGAGCGTCACGAGCCGGGTCTTTTTCAGTGCCCGGACGTCGACGAGAATCCAGCGCGGCGCGTCCTTCTTCGACGCGCTGTCGTAGTACTCGCTCTTCGGGTCGAACTGCGTCGGGTCGGGATGGGGCGCGCTCGCCACTTCGGCGAGGCCGGCGATGCCGGGCTCGGCGCAGGACGAGTGATAGAACAGCACGCCGTCGCCCGGTTGCATCTGGTCACGCATGAAGTTGCGCGCCTGGTAGTTGCGCACGCCGGTCCACGGCACGGTGGCGCTGCGCGCACCGAGCGCAGCGTCGATCGAGCACTCCCGCGGTTCGGACTTCATCAGCCAGTACATCGGGGGGAGTTTACGCAAGCCGCTCCCCGCGCCGTGACGCGCGTGGAGCGCGGGGCGGGGCGCTTTGGCAGCCAATAAGGGCGCAGCAAAAAGGGTTCAGCAAAAAAGAAGCGAAGCGCGCGGTTTGCGCACTTCGCCTCGTATAGGTTCCCCGCCTGTGCCGCCCGGCCCGATGTCCTGAACCATCGGTTCAGGTTGGTCGCTGTCCACGCCGTTTAGGTTCAGCAGACGCGTGCCGATCACACCGCGACGCGAGCCCAGCAACCTTGCGCAAAGCGCATCGGTTCAAGGAACGAAAGGACCTTTGCGCGGACACCGCAGGGAATTTCTTGATCGTCTACAGGAGACGACCGACTGCTTGCATTCTAGCCCGCGCTCGCGAGCGAAGAACAGGAAATCAAGCGGGATTTTTCGGGCGCAGCAGGCGCGTTCAGAACAGCTTTTCCTGAGGCAGCAGCGCTTCGTCGCAGGTCTGCAGCAGATCGCGCAGGCGCCGCCGGAGTTCGCCGACTTCCACGCCGCCGCCATCCTTTGCCGTAAAGAGTTCATGCGCGATCTGGAGTGCGGCCATCACCGCGATGCGGTCGGCGCCCATCACCTTGCCGGCATCCCTGATCGCCTGCATCTTGCCGTCGACGTACTCCGCACATTGCAGAAGCGCCGGCTTTTCCTCGGGCGCGCACGCGAGCCGGTATTCGCGGCCGAGGATGGAAAGAGTTACGTGTTCCATGACGTTCCGGGGTTCGGGGCGGGGGCCGGCGGCGGCAGCCGCGCGAGCATCGCATCCAGGCGCTGCGTCGCTTGCTCGACGCGGCCGCGCAGTGTCTCGAGTTCGGAGGACGCAGCGGCGAGTTGCGCGCGCAACTGCTGGTTCTCGGTGCGCAGCGACTGCGCCATCCGCGCCAGTTCCGTCACCTTGTGGCCGAGGGTGTCCAGATCGTCGAGCATCAGAGGATGGTAGCACCGGCATTTGCCACTTCGCAGGCACCGATGCTGCGCCGCGCCGGTCGGCTAAACTCGCATTGCTCACGGTGTCGAAGCACGCGTTGCTTCGGTGAAACGGGAAACAGGAGGAGCAGTTCGCTGCCCCAACCTGTGCTGCCCCCGCAACGGTAAGCAGGCGCCGCGAAAGCGGCACGTTCGCACCCGCCACTGCACTGCCTCCCGGCGCTGCGGGAAGGCGCGAACCCAGGCCTGCAGCCCGGAGACCGGCCGTGCGCAACCAGGACGAGCCTCGGGGTGCAGGCAGGCCGGCTGCGCTTTCCGCTGCCGTTCTCTCTTTCCCTCGGGCCGTTTCAGCTAGAACACCAACCGGCGGCGGGCCGGACACGAGGGAGAAACATGAAGTCAGCGGCAGCCGCGGCGCTCTGCGCATTCGCGTTGCATTCGCTCGCGCTTCCGAACGCGCAGGCCCAGTCCGCGGAAGCGCGGCTGCCGATGGCGGTCGTCACGCCGTCCCGCATGGCGCAGTCGCTCGACGACGCGCTGCCCGCGACGACGGTGATCACGCGCGCCGAGATCGAACGCTGGCAACTGACCGACCTCGCCGGTGCCCTGGCGCGGGAGACGGGCATGCAGTTCGCACAGAGCGGTGGCCCGGGCAGCGCGGCGTCGCTGTTCCTCCGCGGCGCCAACTCCAGCCAGGTGCTGGTCCTCGTCGACGGTGTGCCGCTCAATGCCGCCGTCGGTGGCGCGGCCACGCTCGGCGGCATCGCGCTCGACACCGTCGATCGCGTCGAGATCTCGCGGGGCAACCTGTCGAGTCTCTACGGGTCGGCCGCAATCGGAGGCGTCGTGCAGGTCTTTACTCGCGGCGCCGGCAAGCCGGGCGCGAGCGTCCTTCTGGAAGGCGGACAGGGCCACAACGTCAACGGCGCCGCAAGCGCATCGACCGATCTGGGCGGGCTGCGGATCGGCGCCTCCGCGGGGACGCGCCGCAGCCACCAGGTCTCGGCCATCGACGCCGCCCGCGTCGTTCCCGGCCCGTTCGCCCCGGGGGCCAACCCCGATATCGACGGCAACGAGAACAGCTCCGGCTCGATTGGAGCGAGTTACCGGACCCAGGGCGGAACGCTGTTCGCCGCCAATGCCTGGGGCAGTACCAACCGCACCGATTTCGACAGCACGTCCGACGGTCCTGACGCGACCCATCAGGAGCGATCGACCATCCGGGCATGGAACGCCCGCGTCCGCACGCCGCTCGCGGCGAACTGGGAATCGCAGCTGCAGCTGGGGGAGATGCAGGACCACAGCACGAACACGAGCAGCGCGCCCTTTTCGTTCAACAACGGCGAGTTCGAGTCGAGGAACCGCCAGGCGAGCTGGACCAACGAGGTTGCGGTCGCGGAACTCGTCAAGGCACAGCTCGGGGTGGAGTACCTGCAGCAGCGCGGCGCGTCGACGGCCTTCGATCCGAACTTCGGCAGCGTGCTGACCGGTTTTTCGCGCGACGTCACGAGCGTGTGGGGCGGACTGAACGGCAGCACCGAACGGCAGCTCGTGCAGTTGAATGTCCGGCAGGACCACTACTCGGATGTCGGCTCCGCCACCACCGGCCTGATTTCGTACGGCTACAAGCTGACCCCGCAATGGCGGACGATCGTGCAGTTCTCCAACGCGTTCCGTGCGCCGAGCTTCAGCGACCTTTATTACCCGTTCTTCGGCAATCCGAAGCTGCAACCCGAGAAGTCGCGCAGCGGGGAGCTCGGCCTGCACTACGTGGCCGGCACCGCGACGATGCGAGCCGCGCTGTACCGAACCGACACGCGCGATCTGATCGTCTATGACCCGGTATCCCAGCGCGCCGAGAACATCGACAGCGCACGCTCGACCGGCTTCGAAGTCGGCGCCGCCGGCCGCGCGGGCCACTGGGAGTGGACCGGCAACGTGAGCGTCGTGCGTGCGATCGATACCGCGACGGACGAACGCCTGCTGCGCCGCGCCCCGTACGTTCTCAATGCCGGCCTCGCCTACGACGCCGATCGGTGGCGGGCCGGGGTCCAGTTGTCGTACGTGGGGCCGCGCGACGATCTCGACATCAACACCTTCCAGCGCACGGAGCTCGCCGCCTACACCCTGGCCCGCCTCGTCGGTACCTGGCGGATCTCGTCGAACATCGCCCTGCGGGCGCGTGTCGAGAACCTGACGGACGAGAAGTACGAGACGGTGAGCGGATACAACGTGCAGCCGCGCACCGCGTTCATCGGCGTCGAACTCGGGCTGTGAAATGAAAGCGTCGCCGCGCGCCTGGCCCGTCCTCGTCATCGCCGGCGCGGCGAGCCTGCTGCTTGCGCTTGGCGTCGGAAGCGTTCACGTCAGCCCGGCCCAGTTCCTCGCCCTGCTGTCGGGCGACGGCGACAGCGCGGCGCGCGACGTGATCTGGCAGCTGCGCGCGCCGCGCGCGATCGCCGGCTTCGCCGTGGGCGCCGGCCTCGCGCTGTCCGGAGCGTTGCTCCAGGGCCTGCTGCGCAACCCGCTGGCCGACCCGTACGTGCTGGGTATTTCGGGCGGGGCGGCGGTCGGTGCCATCGCGGCGATCGCGCTCGGCCTTCCCGCCGGCATGGTGCAGCTCGCCGCGGCAGCGGGCGCCGTCGGGACGCTGGGCCTGCTGTTCGCCCTGGCGCGGAGGGCGCTCTTCACGCGCGATGCGCTGGAGTCGGAGCAGGGCACCACGACCGTGCTGCTCACCGGCGTGATGATCGCGTCGTTCGCGGCCGCGCTGCTGAGCCTCGTGCTGTCGCTCGCGCCGGACGCGCGGTTGCGCACCATGGTCTTCTGGCTGCTCGGCGATCTCGCCGGCGCCACCGATTTCCGCGCGGCGCTGATCGCGCTTGCGGTCATCGCCGTCGCTTTCGGCATCGCGCTTCGTCACGCGGCCGCGCTGAACCTGCTCGTCCGCGGCGATCTTCAGGCCTACACGCAGGGCGTGCGCGTGGTGCACACGCGCAGGACGCTCGTGATCGTCGCTGCGCTCGCCACCGGCGCGGCCGTCACGCTTGCAGGAGCCGTGGGCTTCGTGGGCTTTGTCGCGCCGCACCTGATGCGGCTCCTGTTCGGCAACGACCAGCGCATGCTCCTGCCGGCGTCGGGCCTGGCCGGCGGGACCCTGGTCGTCCTGGCCGACACGATCGCGCGTTCCGCCTTCGCGCCACTGCAACTGCCGGTGGGCGTGCTGACGGCGCTGATCGGCGTGCCGGTCTTTCTGTGGCTGCTTGCACGGCGATGATCGCTACACCCGCACCATTGCTGAAACTCGTCGACGTGGCGCTCGTCGCAGCGGGACGCACGCTGGTCGAGCACCTCGATCTCGAAATCCGTCCGGGCCAGCGATGGGCCGTGCTCGGGCCGAACGGCGCCGGCAAGTCGACGCTGCTGCGCGTGATGTCGGGTGCGCGGACTCCGGACGGCGGCGAGGTGCGGGTCGACGACGTGCCGATCGAGCGCTACAGCGAGCTCGACCTCGCGCGCGTGCGCGCCCTGGTCACCGACCGCTGGATCGATCCCTTCGCGAGCTCCGTTCTCGACACCGTGCTGACGGCGCGGTACGCATTCGGCGACGAGGATGGCGCGGGCGAGCACGTTGCCCGGCAACTGCTGACCGCGCTCGATTGCGCCCACCTGATGCCGCGCGACGTTCGCCGGCTGTCGCGCGGCGAGCGGCAGCGGGTGGCGATCGCTACGGCGCTGGCGCAGGCGACGCCGACGGTTCTGCTCGACGAGCCGACCGCTCACCAGGACCCTCGCCACCAGGCGTGGGTGATCGAGCACCTGCTGACGCTGGACGACCGCGCGCTGGTGGCGACGCTGCACGACATCAACGCGGCGGCGCGTTTCGCCACGCACGTGCTGTTGATGAGCGGCCGCGGCACGCATCGCGCCGGCCCTGTGGAGGAGGTGCTGCACGACGACGCCCTGTCGGAGCTTTTCGAGACCCGCATCGGCTCGGTGCTCGCCGACGGCGAGCGCTTCTTCCGCGTTCGAACGCCTGTCTAGGGCCGCATCTGGGTGTCCGGCTCAGCGAGCGCGGTCGATGGCGGCGCACATGGCTTCCATCTCGTCCACGACGCGCGGGCCGTGGCGGTTCATCCGGTCGGCGTCGAGTGTCACGAGCAGGTTGCGCTTGACGGCATTGAGGCGTTCGAAGCGCTTCCATGACGCCAGCGCATCGGACGGCCGGGCGCCGGGCTCGGCGGTCATGATCACTTCGGGATCGGCCGCGAGTACCGCCTCGGTCGATACCCGCGGTGCGATCGGCGTCAGGCTTGCGAACACGTTGCGCCCGCCGCAGACCGACATCGCCTCGCTGATGACGTGGCGTCCACCGAGCGTCATCAGCGGGTCGCTCCACACCTGGTAGAACACCCGCACTTCGCGACGGCCGCGGTAGCGCTCGCGCAACGAGGCGAGCTTCGCGTTGAAGTCGGCGGCGGCCCGATCGGCCGGGCGGCCCGTCAGGGTGCCGAGGCGTTCGAGCGACGTCGCGATGTCGGCGAGGCGCGCCGGCTCGCTGACGAAGGTGGGAACACCGAGCCGGCGCACGGCGTCGATCGTCGCCGGCGGAAAGCCGCTGCCCCAGATCAGGATCAGGTCCGGCCGCGACGCGCTGACGCGCTCGAGGTCGACGCTGTGCGCGCGCGCCACCCGCGGCAGGCCCACGGCGGCAGCCGGAAAATCGGCGAAGTCCGTCGTTCCGACGATCAGGTCGCCCGCGCCGATCGCGAACAACTGCTCCGTCAGATGCGGGGCGAGGCTGACGATCCGACGGGCGGGCTGCGCGAGCTCGACGGTGGCGCCCTCGTCGTCAAGCACGGCGACCTTCGCCGCGGCGGTCGTGGCGGCCGCCAGCGCGAGCGACGCCGCCACAGCGAGCGCGAGCGCGCGCATCGCTACTTCGCGGCCGCGGCGCCGGCCGCCGAGGGCTCCGTGACGAACCCGATCTTCGCGAGCCCCGCCTGCTGCGCCGCCGACAGCACGAACGCGATGCGCTCGTAGCGGGTGGCCTTGTCCGCGCGCAGGTGCACTTCCGGCAGCGTTGTCGCCTTTGCCGCGGCCACCATGCGCTTCGTCAGTTCGGCGTCGGCGACGAGTTCTCCATCCCAATAGACCGTGCCGACGGCGTCGATCGACAGCTTCACGGTCGCCGGCGCAGGTTCCACCGCCGGAGCCGGGTCGTTGGGCAGGTCGAGCTTGATCGCGTAGGAAAGAAGCGGCGCGGTGATGATGAAGATCACGAGCAGCACGAGCATCACGTCGACGAGCGGCGTCACGTTGATCTCGGCCATCGGCTGCGACGGCCCGGCGTTCCGCTCGAAGCCGCCGAACGCCATCAGTGTTCCGCCGGCACGCGCGCGCCCATCGTAAGGAACGCATGCAGATCGTGGGCAAAGCCGTCGAGCTGGCTGAGCACCATCCGGTTGACGCGCGTGAACGCGTTGTACGCGAGCACGGCCGGGATTGCGACGGCAAGGCCGAAGGCGGTCATGATCAACGCCTCGCCGACCGGGCCCGCCACCTTGTCGATGGCGATCTGGCCCGACGATGCGATGTTGATCAGTGCGTGGTAGATGCCCCAGACAGTGCCGAAGAGGCCGACGAAGGGGGCCGTGCTGCCCACCGAGGCGAGCATGGTCAATCCCGCTTCCAGCCGGCCCGCGGCTTCGTTGATGCGCTGGCGCAGCGCGCGCGTGATCAGCTCCGAACGATCGGTCTGCGACGCGAGCGTGCCCTCGGCGGCGCCGTGCGCCGACGCGTTCGCGCCGCCGCTCGCCACATGCACGAAGATGCCGTCGCGGTCGTGCGGCTTCAGTTCGGCAATCGCCGCGTCGACCGACGCGGCCGACCAGAAGCGGTCGAGCTGCCTCGACGCCCGGCGCACGCGCAGCCAGGCCCACGTCTTCCACAGGATCAGGAACCAGCTCGCAACCGACATCGCGAGCAGCACATAGGCCGTCAGCCGCATGACCGCGTCGGCCTGCGACCAGAAGTGAACGAGACCGAGCGTGGCGTTGCCGTTCATTTGATGCCCAGCACGTCGAACATGTCGAACAGTCCCTGTTTCCTGCCGAGCAGGAAGCGCGATGCGCGCATGCTCCCGGCCGCGTAGGTCATGCGACTCGACGACCGGTGCGTGATTTCGATGCGCTCGCCGGTCCCGGCGAACAGGACCGTATGGTCGCCTACGATGTCGCCGCCACGCACGGTCGCAAAGCCGATCGTTCCCTCGGCGCGCTCGCCGGTGTGGCCCTCGCGCGCGTACACGGCGATGTCCGGCAGCTTCTTGCCCAGGGCGGCGGCGATGGTCTCGCCCATCTTCAGCGCGGTGCCTGACGGCGCATCGACCTTGTGGCGATGGTGCGCCTCGACGATCTCGATGTCGTAGCCCGGGCTCAGCATCTTCGCTGCCATCTCGAGCAATTTGAAGGTGGCATTGACGCCGACGCTCATGTTCGGGGAGAACAGCACCGCGATCTTCTCCGAGGCGCGGCGGATCGCGGCCTTGCCTGCGTCGTCGAACCCCGTGGTGCCGATCACGATGTTCACGCCCGATGCCGCACAGGCGTCGAGATGCGCGAGGGTGGCTTCGGGGCGCGTGAAGTCGATCAGCACGTCGCACCCCGTGATGGCCGCGAGGTCGCTGGTGACGCGGGCCCCGGTCGCACGACCCAGGAACTCGGCGCAATCGCGGCCGATTTCCGGGCTGTCGGCCCGGTCGAGGGCCGCGCCGACGGTCGTCCCGGGTTCGGCGAGCGCCGCTTCGATCAGCATCCGGCCCATCCGGCCGGATGCGCCTGCGATGGCAAGTTTCATCGGGACGCGGGGAGCGTTATTCGCGGGTGGGTGATGGAGTCTGGGTGCCCACCGGCGCCGCCTGCTGCCGGGGCGGCGCCTTCGGGGCCTTCCGGGCGTTCGGGCCGAGGATCATCGCGTCGGCAATCGATTCGGCCGGCATCTCGTCCGAGAAGAAGCGCACGATCTTGTTGTCCTGGAAGTAGATGGTCAGCCGGCGGCTCTGCACCGGTCCCTTCAGCGGGTTGAGGTAGTACGGATAGTCCCAGCGATCCTTGTGGAAATCGCTCGTGAGCAACGGTGTGCCGAGCATGAAGCGGACCTGTTCGCGCGTCATTCCCTGGCGCAGTTGATCGACCATTTCCTGCGTGATGATGTTTCCCTGGTGGACGTCCGGCCGGTACGGGCCGAGGAAGCGCGGCGCCCAGCCCGTGACGGCCGACATGCTGGAAGCCATGCCCGACCCGACGTCGGAGATGCTCTGGCAGCCGGCGAGCAGCGCAAGCGCAGCGAGCAGGGCAGCGGTGCGCTGAAGGCGATGGAACATCGGCGGCATTCCCGGTCGAACCTCTCAAAGACCGTATGATACCCATGCGGTTCCTGCCGGGCCGCGCATTCGCCTACGTCACCGCCCCCGATGCCGCCCCGTAACCCATCGAGTTCCAGCGACCTCAAGAACATGGGTCTGAAGGCGACGTTGCCGCGCCTGAAGGTCCTGGAGATCTTCCAGCGAAGTTCGGCGCAGGGCAGCGGCCGGCACATGAGCGCGGAGGACGTCTACAAGGCGCTGATCGCCGAGAACATCGACGTCGGCCTGGCCACCGTCTACCGCGTGCTCACGCAGTTCGAGCAGGCCGGGCTGCTCGCCCGCAATCACTTCGAAGGCGGGCGCGCGATGTTCGAACTGAACGAGGGATCGCACCACGATCACCTCGTGTGCCTCACCTGCGGGCGCGTCGAGGAGTTCGTCGACTCGGAGATCGAGCGGCGGCAGCACAGCATCGCGGCCGAGCGCGGCTTCAAGCTGCACGACCATGCGCTCGCGCTCTACGGCGAATGCGCTAAACCCGACTGCCCGTACCGCAACAAGGAATAGGTCAGGGTTCGACGCGGGCGCCCGTGTCCGCGCTGAACCAGTGCACGGCTTCGGGCTTGAACCCGAGTTGCAGGGTCGCTCCGGGCGCAGGATTGTCGCGGGGACCGGTCCGCACGATGACGTGGTGCCCGGCGACGACTCCGTGGATCAGATGTTCCGCTCCGAGCATCTCGACCGTCTCCACCTGCATCGGCAGGTCGCCGCTTCCGAGCAGGAGGTGCTCCGGCCTGACGCCGAGGATCAGTTCGCGCCCGGCCAGTGACGGATGGGCCAGAGGCAGCGACAGCTTGACGCCGTCGCGCGCGGTGAAGTGCAGGCCATCCGCGTCGAGCCTTCCCTCGAACAGGTTCATCGGCGGCGAGCCGATGAAGCTCGCGACGAAGGTCGTTGCCGGCCGCGAATAGACGTCGTCCGGCGTCCCGACCTGCTCGGCGCGGCCTGCGTTCATGACGATCATCCGCTGCGCCAGCGTCATCGCCTCGACCTGGTCGTGGGTGACGTAGAGGCTGGTGGTCCGCAGGCGCCGGTGGAGCTTCTGGATTTCGAGGCGCGTCTGCACGCGCAGCTTGGCGTCGAGGTTCGACAGCGGTTCGTCGAAGAGGAACACCGCGGGTTCCCGCACGATCGCGCGGCCCATGGCGACCCGCTGGCGCTGCCCGCCCGACAACTGGCGCGGCTTGCGCGTGAGCAGGCCGCCGAGTTCGAGGATCGCGGCGGCGGCGTTGACGCGCTTGTCGATGTCAGCCTTCGGCAGCTTGCGGATCTTCAGTCCGTACGCCATGTTGTCGTAGACGCTCATGTGCGGATAGAGCGCGTAGTTCTGGAACACCATCGCGCAGTCGCGGTCCTTGGGCTCGAGGTCGTTGACCACCCGGTCGCCGATGCGGATCGTGCCCGCGCTGATCTCCTCCAGTCCCGCGACCATGCGCAGCAGGGTCGACTTCCCGCAGCCCGATGGTCCGACCAGCACGACGAACTCGCCGTCGGCGACCTTCAGCGTGACGCCGTGGACCACCTCGTTGGTGCCGTAGCTCTTCCGTACCTCGGAAAATTCGATCGACGCCATCTCCGTTCTTCTCGTTCTTCTATTTTTCGGTTTCGACCAGGCCCTTGACGAACCACTTCTGCATCAGCAGCACCACCGCCGCCGGCGGCAGCATCGCGAGGATCGCGGTCGCCATCACCAGGTTCCATTCGTTCACCGCGTCGCCGCCGGCGATCATCCGCTTGATGCCCATCACGACCGGGTACATGTTCTCGTCGGTGGTCACCAGCAGCGGCCACAGATACTGGTTCCAGCCGTAGATGAACTGGATCACGAAGAGCGCCGCGATCGACGTGCGCGACAACGGCAGCAGCACGTCCCAGAAGAAGCGCATGGGACCCGCCCCGTCCATCCGCGCAGCCTCGGCCAGTTCGTCCGGCACGGTCAGGAAGAACTGGCGGAACAGGAACGTCGCGGTCGCCGATGCGATCAGCGGGATCGTCAGGCCGGCGTAGGTGTTCAGCATGCCGAGGTCGGACACCACCTGGTACGTGGGCGCGATGCGGACCTCGACCGGCAGCATCAGGGTGACGAAGATCGACCAGAAGAAGAAGTTCCGGAACGGAAAGCGGAAGTAGACGATCGCGAACGCCGACAGCAGCGAGATGACGATCTTGCCGATCGCGATCGTCAGTGCGCTGACCAGGCTCACCCACATCATGCGGCCGACGGGAGCGGTAGACCCCGGCCCGCCCTCGGAGCCGGTGAGTACCGCGGTGTAGTTGTGGATGAACTGGTTGCCGGGGACCAGCGACATCGGCGCCTGCACGATCTGCTCGGCGGTCTGGGTCGATGCCACGAAAGTGACGTAGATGGGGAACGCGACCACCAGCACCCCGAGGATCATCACGAGGTGCGTCAGGACGTTCAACCCCGGGCGGTGCTCGACCATCAGCGCCTGCCCGCGGGCGCGGTCCGGCCTGCAAGCCGGGCATTGGAACAGCCGACACGGGCAGTGCAGACGCCGTTCATGAGTACTGGACCTTCTTCTCGACGTAACGGAACTGGACGACCGTGAGCGCGATCACGATGGCCATCAACACCACCGACTGGGCGGCCGACGAACCGAGGTCCATGCCCTTGAAGCCGTCGTAGTAGACCTTGTAGACCAGGATCGACGTGGCCTTGCCCGGCCCGCCCTGGGTGGCGGCGTCGACGATGGCGAACGTTTCGAAGAACGCGTAGACGATGTTGATGACCAGGAGGAAGAAGGTGGTCGGCGACAGCAGCGGGAACACGATCGACCAGAAGCGACGCCAGGGCCCGGCGCCGTCGATCGCCGCTGCCTCGATCAGCGACTTCGGAATCGACTGCAGCCCGGCGAGGAAGAAAAGGAAGTTGTAGCTGATCTGCTTCCAGACGGCGGCCATGACGATGAGCGCCATCGCATGGTTGGGGTTGAGCAGATGATTCCAGTCGAAACCCGCGGCGCGGAGCCAGAACGACACCATCCCGATCGACGGTGCGAACATGAAGAGCCACAGCACGCCGGCGACGGCGGCCGCGACGGCATAGGGCCACACCAGCAGGGTCTTGTAGAGGGCGGCTCCGCGGGCTACGCGGTCCGCGAAGACCGCGAGCAGCAGAGCGAAGCTGATGCCGCAGACCGCGACCAGCAGCGAGAACACGGCGGTCGTCCGGAATGACTCCAGGTACAGCTCGTCCGCGAAGAGGCGCTTGAAGTTCTCCATCCCGACGAACTCGGTCGAAGTGCCGAAGGCGTCCTGCATCTGCAGCGACTGCAGCAGCGCCTGGCCTGCGGGCCAGAAGAAGAAGACGATGATGACGGCGAGCTGCGGAGCCAGCAGCAGCCAGGGGAGGGTCAGCGATCGGAAGCGGACACGCTTTTCCATTGCGCGCGGATGCTAGACCGTTTCCGCCCTGTGCGCGTGCCACATGACCGGCGGAAGCAGGCCGGCATGGTGGAAGAAAAACGGCGCCCGCACGGCCGGTGGCCCGCTCGGACGCCGTCCTGAATGCCCGTCTACTTGTTGGCCTTCTCGAACCGTTCCAGCTGCTCGTTGCCGCGCTTCACGGCCGTGTCGAGCGCATCTTTCGCGGATTTCTTGCCGGACCACACCTGTTCCATTTCCTCGTCGACGATCGTGCGAACCTGCACGAAGTTGCCGAGCCGGATGCCCCGCGACCTGTCGGTCGTCTTGCGGATCATCTGCGTCACCGGGACATCGGCGCCCGGGTTCTGCTTGTAGAAGCCGGACTTCTCGGTCAGCGCGAACGCGGCCATCGTGACGGGCAGATAGCCGGTGCGCTGGTGGCTGGCCGCCTGGACTTCAGGCTTGTTGATGTAGTTGAAGAACGCCGCCACGCCCTTGTACTCGGCCGGCTTCTTGCCCGACATCACCCAGAGGCTGGCGCCTCCGATGACCGTGTTCTGCGGCGCGCCGGGCACATCCGGGTAATAGGGCAGCGTCGACAGGCCGGCGGCAAACTTCGCGTTGCGCTTGATGGCGCCTTGCAGGCCAGAGGAGCCGGTCATCATCGCGCACTCGCCCGACGGGAAGGTGGCATCGGCGGCGTTGTCGCGGCCCTTGTAGATGAACAGGCCCTGCTTGGCCATGTTGGCCAGGTTCTCCATGTGCCGCACGTGCAGCGGCGAGTTGAACACGAGGCGTGCGCTCGGGCCGCCGAAGCCGTTGTTCTGCGTCGCGAACAGCGTGTTGTGCCACGCCGAGAAGCTCTCGAGCTGCGTCCAGCTGACCCAGCTCGTCGTGAACGGGCACTTGTGGCCCGCCGCCTTGAGCTTGCCTGCCGCCAAAGCGACTTCCGGCCAGGTCTTCGGCGGCTTGTCGGGATCGAGGCCGGCCGCCTTGAACGCGTCCTTGTTGTAGTGGAAGACCGTGGTCGAACTGTTGAACGGCATCGACAGGATCTGGCCGTTTGGCGCCGTGTAATAGCCGACGACGGCGGAGATATAGGCGGTCGGGTCGAACTTGTAGCCCGCATCCGCCATCACCTTGCCGACGGGAACGATCGCCCCCTTGGACGCCATCATCGTCGCGGTGCCGACCTCGAACACCTGCAGGATGTGCGGCGCGTTGCCCGCACGGAACGCCGCGATCGCGGCCGTCATGGACTCGGCGTACGTGCCCTTGTAGACCGGCACGATCTTGTACTCCTTCTGGCCTTCGTTGAACCCCTTGGCGAGGTCATTCACCCACTCGCCGAGCGCGCCGCCCATCGCGTGCCACCACTGGATCTCGGTCTGCGCATGCGCCGGCGAGGAAAGGCCGATGGCGAGCGTCGTGGCCAGCGCGGCGGAAAAGAGGGTCCTGCGGAGCATCGTGTCCTCCTGGTATGTGTTCGACAGTCGTGGCAGTCGTTATTGGCGATGACCAGCCTGCTACGATAACCGCGCTGCGTTCCCCACGCAAAAGATCGTCCTCCCGTGTCTTCCTCCGTGCCTGCCGTTGGCCGCCTTTCCCTCTATGCGAACCTGCTGCGCCTGGACAAACCGGTCGGCACGCTGCTGCTGCTGTGGCCGACGCTGACGGCGCTCTGGATCGCTTCGTCGGGACGCCCGGCGCTCGGGCTGCTCGCCGTGTTCGTCATCGGCACCTTCCTGATGCGTTCGGCGGGATGCGCGATCAACGACGCAGCCGACTTCCGCTACGACGCGCAGGTCAAGCGCACGGCACACCGGGTCGTGGCCCAGGGGTTGATCAGCCCGCGCGAGGCGGTGGCCGTGTCGACGCTGCTCGCCGGCCTCTCGGCGCTGCTGCTCCTCTTTCTCAACGACGAGGCGATGCGGCTTGCCGTCGCGGCGGTGGCGATCGCCGCCACGTACCCCTTGTTCAAGCGCTTCTTTCCGGTGCCCCAGGTGTACCTCGGTGTCGCCTTCTCGTTCGGCATCCCGATGGCGTTCGCGGCGGTGCAGGGCGACGTGCCGGCGATCGGCTGGTGGCTCTTCTTCGCGAACAATTTCTGGGTCGTCGCCTACGACACCGAGTACGCGATGGTCGATCGCGACGACGATCTGCGCGTGGGGATCAAGTCGTCGGCGATCTTCTTCGGCCGTGCCGACGTGGCGGTCACCATGGCCTGCTATGGCGCCTACCTGTCGCTTCTGCTGCTGCTCGGCAATGCGATCCGGGCGGGCTGGCCCTTCTACCTGGGCTGCGGCATCGCGTTCGGTTTCGCGCTGTATCACTACATGTTGATCCGCGAGCGCACGCGCGAGGGCTGCTTCCAGGCGTTCCGCCACAACAACTGGGTCGGCTTCGCGGTGTTCGCCGGAACCGCGCTCGACTACGCGCTTCGCTGACGTCGAGCCTGCCGGCGCGTCGCGCCGGCGGATTCTTCGCGTGGGCGAGGGCTGGTGCGCGGGGCGCCGCGTGGATCACCGGCACACCGGCCCGGACCCCGCGTGCTAGCGGTCAAGCTCGTCGCCGAGTTCCTTCGAACGCGCGAGCGCCGCGTGCAGTGCCCGCACGATCGCGTCCTTGACGCCGTCCGCCTCGAAGCTCGCCAGCGCCGCGGCCGTTGTGCCGCCCTTCGACGTCACGCGCTCGCGCAGCACCGAGGCGGGCTCGGGCGAGGCCGCGGCGAGCTGGGCCGCGCCGAGGAACGTCTGCACCGCGAGGCTGCGGGCCTGCTCTGCATTCAGGCCCATCTCCTGCGCGGCCTGCTGCATCGCCTCGATGAAGAAGAACACATACGCGGGGCCGCTTCCGGACACGGCCACCACGGGGTCGAGCATCGACTCGTCCTCGAACCAGACCACCTGGCCGACGGCATGCAGGATCTCGTCCGCCGCCATACGCTGCTCCGGCGTCACGCCGTGCAGGGCCGCCGCGCCCGTGACTCCCGCCCCGATCAGCGCGGGTGTGTTGGGCATGGTGCGGACGATCACGTCTGTTTCGAGCCAGCGCGCGAGCGTGCTGGCCCGCACGCCCGCTGCGATGGACAGCACCAGCGGCCGGCCGATGAACGGCTTGATATCGGCGACCGCACTACGCATCTGCTGGGGCTTGACCGCGAGCACGACCATCTGCGCGTCGCGCAGCCAGGCGCCCGCCTTGTCGTGCGCTGCCACTCGGTACTGCGCGCCGAATTGTCGGCCGCGTTCGGCGTCGATCTCGAGGACCGAGATAGTGTGTGCCGTGCCCGCCCGCTGGATGCCGCCGATCAAGGCGGCGGCCATGTTGCCGCCGCCGATGAATGCGATGTTCATGGATGCTTCCGTTCCCGTTCGCCGAAGATCGCCGTGCCGATCCTCACCATCGTCGAGCCCTCGAGCACGGCCGCTTCCAGGTCCGCCGACATTCCCATCGACAGCGTGTCGAGCGCGAAGCCCTGCGCGCGCAGTCGCTCGAACAGCCCGCGCATCGCGGCGAGCGGCGCGTGCTGCCGGACGGGATCGGCTTCGGGCTCGGGAATGGCCATCAACCCGCGCAGTCGAACCCCAGGCAGCGCGGCGACATCGCGGGCGAAGCTCTCGAGTTCGCCGGGCACGACGCCGCTCTTGCTCGCTTCGCCGCTGATGTTCACCTGCAGCAGCACATTCAACGGCGGCATGCCGCCGGGTCGCTGTTCCGACAGGCGCTGCGCGACCTTCGGCCGGTCGACCGACTGGACCCAGTCGAAATGCTCGGCAATTGCCCGCGTCTTGTTGCTCTGGACCGGTCCGATGAAATGCCACTCGAGCCCGGCCCGTAGGTCCTTCAGGCGTTCGATCTTGTCCAGCGCTTCCTGGACGTAGTTTTCCCCGAAGGCACGCTGGCCGGCGGAGTGGGCCGCCAGGATGGCTTCGGGCGGAAACGTCTTGCTGACGGCGAGCAGCGCAATGGTCGCCGGATCGCGGCCCGCGACTCGCGCGGCCCGGGCAATGCGCTCGTGTACGGCCTGCAAATTGGCCTGCACCGTCTCTCGCGAACTCGACATAATCATCAGCAAAGACGGCTAGATACTTGTCTTTTCTAGCTTTTTTGCGGGACCACCCGGGCGGGTGCCCGCGTTACTCTTGTTCATTCAATGAATCCGGCGAAGGGGGCGTTTCCTCCCTCGAAACGCCTTACCGAGCACCCGCCATGGACATCTCAGAACTGCTCGCATTCTCCGTCAAAAACAAGGCGTCCGACCTGCACCTGTCGGCGGGTCTGCCGCCGATGATCCGGGTGCACGGCGACGTTCGCCGGATCAACCTGCCGCCCCTGGAACACAAGGACGTGCACGGGATGATCTACGACATCATGAACGACTCCCAGCGCAAGCAGTACGACGAGAACCTCGAGGTCGACTTCTCGTTCGACCTGCCCGGCCTGGCCCGCTTCCGCGTCAACGCCTTCAACCAGGATCGCGGCGCGGCCGCGGTGCTGCGGACGATTCCGTCGCGCGTGCTTTCGCTCGAAGAACTGCAGTGCCCGCGCCAGTTCGCGGACTTCTCATCGAAGCCGCGTGGCCTCGTCCTCGTGACCGGGCCGACCGGTTCCGGCAAGTCGACGACGCTGGCCGCCATGGTCGACCACGTGAACAACAATCTCTACGGCCACGTGCTGACGATCGAGGACCCGATCGAGTTCGTGCACGAAAGCCGCAAGTGCGTGATCAACCAGCGCGAGGTCGGGCCCCACACGCTGAGCTTCGCCAATGCGCTGCGTTCGGCCCTGCGGGAGGATCCCGACGTCGTGCTGGTCGGCGAGTTGCGGGACCTGGAAACGATCCGCCTGGCGCTCACCGCCGCGGAAACGGGCCACCTCGTGTTCGGCACGCTGCACACGTCGTCGGCGGCGAAGACGATCGACCGGATCGTCGACGTCTTTCCGGCGGCGGAGAAGGAAATGGTGCGCGCGATGCTCTCGGAGTCGGTCGTCGCGGTGATCTCGCAGACGCTCCTGAAGGTCAAGGACGGCAACGGCCGGGTGGCCGCGCACGAGATCATGGTGGGCACGCCTGCCATCCGCAACCTGATCCGCGAGAACAAGGTCGCGCAGATGTACTCGATGATCCAGACCGGCATGCAGTTCGGCATGCAGACGCTCGACCAGAACCTGCTCGACCTCGTCCGCCGCAACGTGATTGCGCTCGGCGAAGCGCGTCAGTACGCGAAGACCCCGGAATCGTTTGGCGCCTAACGGCAGCGAAGGCACATCATGGAAAGAGACCAGGCAACGCGATTCGTCCACGACCTGCTTCGGCTGCTGATCAGCAAGAAGGGTTCGGACCTGTTCATCACGGCGGACTTCCCGCCGGCCTTCAAGATCGACGGCCGCGTGCTGCCGGTATCGAACCAGCCGCTGACCGCGCAGCACACCTCGGAACTCGTGCGCGCGATCATGAACGACCGGCAGGCGGCCGAGTTCGAGAAGTCGAAGGAGTGCAACTTCGCCATCAACCCGACCGGCATCGGCCGCTTCCGGGTGTCGGCGTTCGTCCAGCAGAGCAAGGTCGGCATCGTCTTCCGGACGATCGCGGACCACATCCCGACCACCGACGAGCTGAACCTGCCGTCGCTGATCAACGAGCTGGCGATGGCCAAGCGCGGGATCGTGATCGTGGTCGGCGCCACCGGCTCCGGCAAGTCGACGACGCTGGCGGCGATGGTCGGTTACCGCAACGAGAACAGCAACGGGCACATCATCACGATCGAGGACCCGATCGAGTACGTGCATCCGCACAAGAACTGCATCATCACGCAGCGCGAGGTCGGAGTCGATTGCGACAGCTGGCAGGTCGCGCTGAAGAACACCCTGCGGCAGGCGCCGGACGTCATCCTGATCGGCGAGGTGCGCGAGCGCGAGACGATGGAGCACGCCATCGCGTTCGCAGAGACCGGTCACCTGGTCATGTGCACGCTGCACGCGAACTCCACCAACCAGGCGCTCGACCGGATCATCAACTTCTTCCCCGAAGAGCGGCGGGCGCAGTTGTTGATGGATCTCTCGCTCAACCTGCGGGCGACGATCGCGCAGCGCCTGGTGCCGTTCAAGGACCGCAAGGGCCGGATCCCGGCGATCGAGCTGTTGATCAACAATCCGCTGATCGCGGACCTGGTCTTCAAGGGCGAAGTGCAGGAGATCAAGGAAGTGATGAAGCGCTCCCGCGAGCAGGGCATGGTCACGTTCGACCAGTCGCTCTTCGAACTGCACGAGCGCGAGCAGATCTCCTACGAGGATGCGTTGCGTAACGCCGACTCGGTCAACGACGTCCGCCTGCAGATCAAGCTGAATTCGAAGCTGTACGGCGGGGTGGCCGGCATTCACAAGGGCATCGAGCACCTCGGGCTGACCGGGTAGCGGGCGGCTCCCGGATCAGGCAGTCCACACGGAACGGGCGGCCCTTCGGCCGCCCGTCTTCATTTCCAGACTGCCAGCGAGATCAGGCCGGCATCGAAATGTCGCGCAGGGCCTCGTCGACGTTTTCTTCGTCTTCAACCGCGAGGTCGCCCAGGGCGACGATGCCGACGAGGTTGCGGTCCTGGTCGACGACCGGAATGCTGCGGTCCGGCGTCGCGGTTCCCGCAGCGGGCTGGTCGGACGGGTGATCGATTCGGGGACCATTGGTGTTCCGGTGGCCGTCCTGCTCTTGACGCTGCTGATCGCGGGTCATCGAAATCGCCTCGAAGAGTTCGAGGGGCAGCAAGGCATGTGCCGCGCAGCGGGGCGAGCACCTCGTAAACTCCTCTCACCTCCCAGGAGAACCCATGACGAACGTCTACGAATTTTCAGCGCAGACCCTGACGGGCAAGCCGCGCAAGATGTCCGACTTCAAGGGCAGCGTTCTGCTTGTCGTGAACACCGCGAGCAAGTGCGGGTTCACGCCGCAGTACGCGGGCCTCGAGGCGCTTTACAAGAAGTACAAGGACCAGGGGCTCGTGGTGCTCGGCTTTCCCAGCAACCAGTTCGGCGAGCAGGAACCGGGTGCCGATACGGAAATCGCCGAGTTCTGCGAGATGAACTACGGAGTGACGTTCCCGATGTTCGCGAAGGTCGACGTCAACGGCAAGAGCGCGCACCCGCTCTTCAAGTACCTCACCTCCACCAAGAAAGGACTGCTCGGGTCCGAGGCGATCAAGTGGAACTTCACGAAGTTCCTGGTGGGACGCGATGGCACCGTCCTCGAACGGTACGCGCCGACCACCAAGCCCGAAGATATCGCCTCGGACATCGAGAAAGCGCTTGCGCGCTGATCACCGCACCGCGCGCGCGGTGATGCACACCTCGTAGCCGGGATCGACGGACGCAAGGCCCTCCGCGTCGACGTCCTGCACGGCAAGACCATGCAGGAAGGCGACGGCTGCCAGCACGTTGCCTTGGCCTTCGACCTCGGTTCCGGCGGGGTCGAAGAACTCGGACATCAGGCGGTTGACCGAGCGCGAGGGGAAGTTCCACGTCCAGCGGTCATCCCACTCCGGGTCGCTGGTCCGGCTCAGCCCGGGCACGGTGAGCAGCAGCGTCCCGCCCGGCGCAAGGATGCGACGCGGGGTTCCCATCGCCGCCTGCAGGTCGTCGATGTACTGCAGCGTCTGGGTGACTATGACGCAATCGAAGCCGCAGCTCCGTCAGATCGGCGTCACGCGGTCGACGCTGCCGAAATCGACCTCGCCGACGGCCGGCACCGTCGGTTCGCGTCGGGTTGCGTCGCGTTTCATCGGATGGCCTCCCCGAAGGCGGAGGCCATCCTCGATCCGGTCAACCCTCGGCGGCCGCTGCACGCGGCCGGTAGCCGCCCTTGACGAGTGAGAAGCGGAAGAAACGGCATTCCAGCGGGCCGTTGTGGAGCACCGGCTTGCGCGTTTCCTGCAGGCGCATCTGTTGCGGCAACTGCCGGTCCGACGTCAGCAGCCACGCGTCCCATCCCGGAAACGCCTGCTTCAACCGGTCGCCGACCTCGGCCATCATGCGCGGCACGGTGGCCGACCGCGGAGCGCTTTGCTCGCCGTACGGAGGGTTGGAAACGATCGTGCCGCGCTCCGCAGGCGGCTCGATCTGGCGGGCGTCGGCGGCGGCGAATGCCAGGCGGCCATCGGCCAGCCAGCGGTCGAGTCCGGCCAGGCGGGCGTTCTCGACGGCCTGCTCCACGACTCGCGTCGAGATGTCGGAGCCGCGCAGCAGTGCCGGCGCGTCGTCGCGCACGTTCGCCCGCGCGGCATCCTTCAGGACGCGCCATGCATGCGAGTCGAACCCTTTCAGGCGCTCGAATGCGAATCGGCGGTTCAACCCCGGAGCGCGCCCGGCGGCGATCGTCGCCGCTTCGATCACGATCGTGCCGCTGCCGCAGAACGGGTCGAGCAGCGGCACCTCGGGCGTCCAGCCCGCGAGGGCGAGCAGGCCGGCCGCGAGGTTTTCCTTCAGCGGCGCCTCGCCCTTGTCTTCACGCCAGCCGCGCTTGAAGAGCGGTTCGCCCGAGAGGTCGACGTACAGCGTCACCGTCGCCGCATCGAGGAAGGCGAACACGCGCACGTCCGGCTGCGTGCGGTCGATCGAGGGGCGGTCTCCTGCCACGTCGCGCATCCGGTCGACGATGCCGTCCTTGATACGCAGCATCGCGAACTCGAGGCTCGCCAGCGGAGAGCGCACGGCGGTCACATCGACGCGCAGCGTCTGCTGCGGCGACATCACGTCCTGCCAGCGCACTTCCTGCGTGGCGTCGTAGAGGTGCTGCTCGTTGCGGTAACCGCGGCGCCCCACCTGCCACAGCACCCGGCTCGCGACGCGGGAATGCAGGTTGACGGCATACCCGGTCTTCATCGTCCCGGTGAAACCGACGCCGCCGGACTCGGAACGGATTGCGGTGGCGCCGCTGCGCTGCAGTTCGTCCGCGAGCACGGGTTCGAGGCCGCGCGGACAGACCGCGAAGAAGTTCTGTGGTTTCAAGAGAGGACGTTCACTGCGCGAGGGCGCGCTCGAGGAAGTCGAGCCGGTCCTGGCCCCAGAAGAGTTCGTCCTTGCAGACGTAGCTGGGCGATCCGAAGATGCCGCGCGCGATGGCCTCCTGCGAATGCTGCACGTAGCGCGCCGCGACCTCCGCCGAGCGGGCGTGGGCGAGGAGGGCCGTCGCGTCGAGTGCGCGCTTCGTCAGCACGTCGGCAAGGGTTTCGGCATCCGCGATGTTGCGCTCCTCCGCCCAGGTAGCGCGCATCAGGTCACCCGCCACGTCGAGCGCGGCATCGGTGCCATGCCGCTCGAGCACCGCCAGGACGACCGTCGCGGGCGCCTCGGCGGGGACCGGAAAGAACTTCGGCTCCAGGGTGAGGGGAATCCCGAGGAAGTCGCGCCAGCGCCTCAGTTCCACCAGCCGGTAGGCGCGTCGCTGCGGCGCGCGGTCCTTCAGGGGCACGCCCCCGGAGGCCGGGAAGACCTTGCCGAGGTCCATCACGTGCAGGTGCACCTGGGCGCCGTGGCGCGCGCACAAGGCCCGGAAGCGCTCGTGACCCAGGTAGGTCCACGGCGACACGGGAGTCAGGAAGTAATCGACGACTTTCGACATGGCGATCTCAGAACGGCTTGACGACGACCAGTACCACGATCGCCGTCAGGAGCAACACGGGCACCTCGTTGAACCAGCGGAACCAGACGTGCGACCTGGACGCGCCGCCGTGCGCGAACTGCATGTACAGGATCCCGCACCAGGCGTGATATCCGATCAGCAGCAGCACCAGCAGGAGCTTCGCCTGCATCCAGCCGGCCTTCATGACGGCGCCGTAGCTCAGCAGCCACATGCCGAAGAAGACGGCGAGCACGCCGAGTCCCGTCATGAAGCGCAGGAGCTTACGCGCCATCAGCAGCAGACGCTCGCGGGTCGCGGCCTCGTCGACCATCGCCAGGTTCACGTAGATCCGGGGCAGGTAGAACAGGCCGGCGAACCAGCTGACGACGAAGACGACGTGCAGCGCCTTCAACCACAGGTAAGCGTTACCCATGAGCCTCTGACAGGGGGAGGAATCAGGTACGGACTTCGCCGTTGCCGAAAACGACGTACTTGAGCGAAGTGAGGCCCTCGAGGCCGACAGGCCCGCGGGCATGGAGCTTGTCGTTGGAGATGCCGATCTCCGCCCCCAGCCCGTACTCGAAGCCGTCGGCGAACCGCGTGGACGCGTTGACCATCACCGAAGCGGAGTCGACCTCGCGCAGGAACCGCATGGCCGTCGTCCAGTTCTCGGTGACGATCGCGTCCGTGTGCTTGCTGCCGTAGGTGTTGATGTGGCGGATGGCCTCGTCAACGCCGGGCAGCGTCGCAATCGACAGGATCGGCGCCAGGTACTCGGTGGTCCAGTCTTCCGGCCGTCGCGTCCTTCAGGCCGGCGATTCCGGCGGCCGCGAGGATGGCGCGCGACTCCGGGCAGCAGCGCAGCTCCACGCCCTTGCCCTGGTAGATCCGTCCGAGCGGAGGCAGGACGCGCGCGGCAATCCCCTGGGCGACGAGCAGCGTCTCCATCGTGTTGCAGGTGCCATAGCGCTGCGTCTTGGCGTTGTCCGCGATGGCGACCGCCTTGTCGAGGTCGGCGTCGGCATCCACGTAGACGTGGCACACGCCGTCGAGGTGCTTGATCATCGGCACACGCGCTTCGCGCATCAGCCGCTCGATCAGGCCGCGGCCGCCGCGCGGCACGATGATGTCCACGAATTCCGACATGCCCGCGAGCAGGCCGACGGCCGCACGGTCGGTCGTGTCGACGAGTTGCACGGCGTCGGCCGGCAGGCCGGCTTCGATCAGGGCCTCGCGCACGATGCCGGCGAGCAGCCGGTTGCTCTCGATCGCCTCGGAGCCGCCACGCAGGATGGCGGCGTTTCCGCTCTTGATCGTGAGGGCGGCCGCGTCGATCGTCACGTTCGGGCGGCTCTCGTAGATGATGCCGATGACGCCCAGCGGCACGCGCATGCGGCCGACGCGGATGCCGCTCGGGCGGGGCTTCACTTCGAGGATCTCGCCGATCGGGTCGGCGAGCTGCGTGACCTGGTTCAGTCCTTCGACCATCTGCGCGATGGCGCGGTCGTTCAGCGCCAGGCGGTCCACCATGGCGGGTTCAAGCCCGTTGCGGCGCGCGCGCTCGACGTCGAGGCCGTTGGCGGCCTTCAGCAGGTCGCGGCGTTCGTGGATCAGGCGTGCGGCATGGCGCAAAGTCCGATCCTTGGCGGCGACGCTGGCGCTCGCAATGCGCGCCGACGCCGCGCGCGCGGTCCTGCCGACGAACGTCATGTAAGCCGCGAGGTCGCCCTCGAACTGCTGGGCGACGCGGTCGTTGCTGCGCGGTGCGGCGGATGCGGTCATTGGGGACGGGTACTCGGCGCGGCACTTGTGGCCGCGACGCTCAGGGCGAGATCGGTCAATTCTAGCCACGCATTGCTGTCCGATTCCGGCGCGCGCAGTCCCTTGGCGAGGCGATCGATCCGGGCGGCGCGCGCGAGGCCCCTGGCCAGAGCGGGCACCGACAGGCGCGGCAGGAGGCGCTCGACGAGCCGTTCCCTCGGGCCCCACAGGCGATTTTCACGCGCCGCCATCGAGAAAGGCCGGCCGGACTGCACCGCCGCCATCACGCGCATGAGCGTGCGCAGTTCCTCGGTGATGGCCCACAGGACCAGCGGGATCGCCTCGCCCTCGGCCTCGAGGCCGGCCATGGTCTTGCGCAGGCGCGTGGCGTCGCCGCCGAGCATGGCCAACGGCAGCTGGAACACGTCGTAGCGGGCGACGTTCAGCACACTGTCCGTCACCTGCGCCAGGGTCAGTTCACCGGCGGGATAGAGCAGGCCCAGCTTCACGATTTCCTGGTGGGCGGCGAGGAGGTTGCCTTCGACGCGCTCGGCGATGAATTCCAGCGCTTCCCGGCCGGCGTGCTGCTCCTGCCGGGCGAGGCGCTCGCCGATCCATTGCGGCAGCCGGGCCCGATCGATGGAGTCGATTTCGACCAGCACGCCCGCGCGTTCCAGCGCCAGGACCCAGCGCGCTTCCTTCGCCCGCCTGTCCAGCCGGGGCAGTGCGACGATCGTCAGCAGACCCTCGCCGGCGTGCGCCGCATGCGCTTCCAGAGCGGCGGCGCCCGATGATCCGGGCTTGCCGCCCGGCAAACGGATCTCGACGATCTTCCTGTCCGCGAAGAGCGACATGCCGCCGGCCGCCTCGGCCAGGCGAGACCAGTCGAAGCGGCCGTCCGCCTGCAGCACGTCGCGCTCGGTGTAGCCCTGCTTGCGAGCGACGCTGCGGATGGCGTCCTGCGCTTCGAGCGACAGCAGGGGCTCGTCGCTGGCGACGACGAACACCGGAGGCAGCGGCTGGCCACGCTCCGCCTTGTGCAGCAGCGCCGTCAGCGCATCAGCGCGAAGTTGCATCGAACCGGATTCCCTGGAGCCGCGTGACCATCTGGCGCACGAGATCGCTCTGCATGTCGCGATAGAGCAAGGCTTCTTCCGATTCCTTCGCCAGCAGCTCCGAGGCGCTGAACGAGATGTCGCGCCGCGTCGTCAGCGTGGTCGGCGGGATCAGTTCGATGCCGTTGGGATCGAGCACGCGGAAAGTGCTGATGAGCCGCAGCTGGTACTCCGCGGCCTGGCCCTGCGAGTTGACCGACAGCACCTCGCGTTCGCGCGACTCGCCCAACAACTCGAAGATCGCCTGCGCTTCCTTGCGGTCCGTCACGACCCGGGCGTTGGTCGAGCCACGCACCACCCGCGTGATCTCGGCCCCGAGGGGCGAGTTGAGCGGCAGCGCGAGGAAGAGGGTCTCGACCGGCAGCGTCTGCTCGCCACGAAGCTTGAAGCCGCAACCCCCCAGCAGGGCGGTTGCACCCGCGGCGAGCAGCGATCGACGATCCATCAGACGACGACGTTCACGAGCTTGCCCGGCACCACGATCACGCGCTTCACGGCCTGCCCGGCCACGTACTTCTGCACGTTCGCGTCCCCGATCGCCGCTTGCTCGATCGCGCTCTTGTCCGCCGCCGCCGGCACGCGGATCGACGAGCGCAGCTTGCCGTTGACCTGCACCACGAGTTCGATCTCGTCCGTGACGAGCGCCGCGTCGTCGGCCTGCGGCCAAGGCGCGTCGATGATCTCGGTGCCGAAGCGCGTCGCGAAGCCGAGGTCGTTCCACAGCGCGTGGCCGATGTGCGGGGCGATGGGGTAAAGGGCCCGCAGCAGGATGCCCACGCTCTCCTGCAGCAGCGCCGACTCCCCGGCCGAGTTGCCGAGCCTGGCATCCTCCAGCGCGTTGAGCATCTTCATCGCGGCCGACACCACCGTGTTGTACTGCATGCGGGAGTAGTCGAAGTCCGCCTGCCTGAGGTTGGCGTGGATGTCGCGCCTGAGGTTCTTCTGCGCGGGGGTCAGTCCGCCGATGTCGAGTTTCGCCGGCGGCCGCAACGCGTCCTGCCGCTCGTTGCAGAAGTTCCACAGCCGTCGCAGGAAGCGGTAGGTCCCCTCTGCACCGGAGTTGCTCCATGCGGCGCTCTGGTCGGGAGGGCCGGCGAACATCACGAAGGCGCGTGCGGTGTCGGCGCCGAACTTCGCGATGATGTCGCGCGGCTCGACCACGTTGTTCTTGCTCTTCGACATCTTCTCGGTGCCGCCGTACGTCACCGGCTGCCCGTCCTCGCGCGCGGTGACCTTCACCGGCCGACCCTTGTCGTCGTACTCGATGTCGATCTCGGCCGGATAGAACCAGCGCTTCCTGCCGGCGGCGTCCTCGCGGTAGTAGCAGTCGTGCGTGAGCATGCCCTGCGTGAACAGGCGCTTGAAGGGCTCGTCGAACTTCACCAGCCCGAGGTCGCGCATCACCTTCGTCCAGAAGCGCGCGTACAGCAGGTGCAGCACCGCGTGCTCGATGCCGCCGATGTACTGGTCCATCGGCATCCAGTAGTCGTTGCGCGCATCGACCATGGCCTGCGCGCTGTCGGGCGAGCAGTAGCGCATGTAGTACCAGGACGAGTCGACGAACGTGTCCATCGTGTCGGTCTCGCGCCGGGCGGGCTTACCGCACGTCGGGCACGCGGATCTGAGGAAGGGCTCGTGCTTGTTCAGCGGGTTGCCGCTGCCGTCAGGGATCAGGCTCTCGGGCAGCACCACCGGCAGGTCCTTCTCGGGAACCGGCACCGCGCCGCAGGCGTCGCAGTGGACGATCGGGATCGGCGTGCCCCAGTAGCGCTGGCGCGAGATGCCCCAGTCACGCAGGCGGTACTGGACCTGCTTGTCGCCGAGACCCCGCGCCTTCAGGTCCGCGGCAATCGCGTCGGTCGCGGCCGCGTAATCCAGGCCGTCGTACTTGCCCGAGTTGACGCAGACGCCGCGCGCCTTGTCCGCATACCACTCCTGCCAGCCGTCGAGCGAGAACGTCTCGCCCGCCACGGCGATCACCTGCGTGATCGGCAGGCCGAACTTCCTGGCGAACGCGAAGTCGCGCTCGTCGTGCGCGGGCACGCCCATCACGGCGCCTTCGCCGTAGCCCATCAGCACGTAGTTGCCGATCCACACCGGCACGTCGGCGCCGGTCAGGGGGTGCTTCACGGCGAAGCCGGTGGCCACCCCTTTCTTCTCCATCGTGGCGAGGTCCGCTTCGGCGAAGCTGCCGCGCTTGCACTCGTCGATGAACGCATCGACGTCCGGGCGACCTTGCGCAAGCCGTGTCGCCAGCGGGTGCTCGGCGGCAATCGCCATGAAGGTCACGCCCATGATGGTGTCGGCGCGCGTCGTGAACACGCGCAGCAGCTTCTGCTCGCCGTCGAGCTCGTACGGGAAGCCGAAGTTCACGCCGACGCTCTTGCCGATCCAGTTTTCCTGCATCGCCTTGACCTGCGGCGGCCAGTCGACGGTGGCCAGATCGGCAATCAGTTCCTCGGCGTATTGCGTGATGCCGAGGTAGTAGCCGGGGATCTCGCGCTTCTCGACGATCGCGTTGGAGCGCCATCCGCGCCCGTCGACGACCTGCTCGTTGGCCAGCACGGTCTGGTCGACCGGGTCCCAGTTGACGATCTGCGTCTTGCGGTACGCGATGCCCTTTTCGAGCATCTTGAGGAACATCCACTGGTTCCACTTGTAGTACTCGGGCGTGCATGTCGCCACTTCGCGCGACCAGTCGAAGGCGAGGCCGAGCGGCTGCATCTGCGCCTTCATCTCGGCGATGTTGCCGTAGGTCCACTTGGCCGGCGCCACCTTCTTGTCGATCGCCGCGTTCTCGGCCGGCAGGCCGAAGGCGTCCCAGCCCATCGGCGTCATCACGTTGTACCCGCGCATCCGCAGGATGCGGTACATGACGTCGTTCAGCGTGTAGTTGCGCACGTGCCCCATGTGCAGCTTGCCGCTGGGGTAGGGCAGCATCGAACAGACGTAGAACTTGGGCTTCGCCCGGCCCTGCGCGTCAGTGGCCTGCTCGACCGCGCGGTACGCCTGCGTGCGCTGCCAATGGGCCTGCGCCGCTGCTTCAAGGGCCTGCGGGTCGTACCTGGCTTCCATGACTTTTCTAAGTGCTTGATTCGAGAGAGCGATTATAGGGGCGGCTACACTTCCGACCGCTCATGGATCTTCTGCAGAACCTCAACGAGCAGCAACTCGCTGCCGTCACGCTTCCCAACCAGTCCGCCCTCATCCTCGCCGGCGCCGGCAGCGGGAAGACCCGCGTTCTGACGACGCGCATCGCGTGGCTGATCCAGACCGGCCAGATGTCGCCGCAGGCGGTGCTTGCCGTCACGTTCACGAACAAGGCGGCGAAGGAGATGCTGACGCGGCTCTCGGCGATGCTGCCGATCAACACGCGCGGCATGTGGATCGGCACGTTCCACGGCCTGTGCAACCGGATGCTGCGCGCGCATCACCGCGATGCCGGCCTGCCGTCGACCTTCCAGATCCTCGACTCCGCCGACCAGCTCGGTGCGATCAAGCGGCTGCTGAAGGCGAACAACATCGACGACGAGCGGTACGCGCCGCGCAACGTGCAGATGTTCATCAACAGCTCGAAGGAAGCGGGGTTGCGGGCGAAGGCGGTCGAGGTCAACGACGACTTCAACCGCAAGTTCGTCGAGCTCTACGCGATGTACGACGCGCAGTGCAACCGCGAGGGCGTGTGCGACTTCTCCGAACTGCTGCTGCGCTGCTATGAACTGCTCGACCGCAACGAGATCCTGCGCCAGCACTACCAGGACCGTTTCCGCCACATCCTCGTCGACGAGTTCCAGGACACCAACAAGCTGCAGTACGCGTGGCTGAAGATGCTTGCAGGACATGGGGGCGCCGGGTCTCACCCCGGCGCGGGCAGGAATGCGATCTTCGCCGTGGGCGACGACGACCAGTCGATCTACGCGTTCCGCGGCGCGAACGTCGGCAACATGTCCGATTTCGAGCGCGAGTTCCGCGTGCAGAACCTGATCAAGCTCGAGCAGAACTACCGCTCGGTCGGCCACATCCTGAACGCCGCCAACGCGCTGATCGCGAACAATGCCCGCCGCCTGGGCAAGGAACTGTGGACCGACGCCGGCGAAGGCGAGCCCGTGCGGATCTACGAGGCCCAGACCGACGGCTACGAGGCCGCGTGGCTGGTCGACGAGGTCAAGGGCCTGATTGCGGAAGGGCACACGCGCGCGGAGATCGCGGTGCTCTACCGCTCGAACGCGCAATCGCGTGTCATCGAGCACGCGCTGTTCAACGCGGGAATTCCGTACCGGGTGTATGGCGGCCTGCGGTTCTTCGAGCGCGCCGAGATCAAGCACGCGCTGGCGTACCTGCGGCTGATCGAGAATCCCGCGGACGACACCGCGTTCCTGCGCGTCGTGAACTTTCCGCCGCGCGGGATCGGGGCACGCACGCTCGAGCAACTCGCCGACGCCGCGCGCGCCGCCACCACGAGCCTGTATGCCGCGGTTGGCGGCATGACCGGCAAGGCCGGCGCGAACCTCGCGGCCTTTGTGAAGCTGATCGACAGCCTGCGCTTCGAGACGGCGAACCTGCCGCTGTCCGAGATCGTCGATGCCGTGATCCAGCGCAGCGGCCTGATCCAGCATTACCAGACCGAGAAGGAAGGCCAGGAGCGGGTCGAGAACCTGAGCGAGCTCGTCAACGCCGCGGCGGCCTTCGTGCAGGAAGAGGGCTACGGCGCCGACGCGTCGGGCACGCAGGGCGAAGCGGAGGCGGCCATTCCGTCACCGCTTGCGGGCTTCCTCTCGCACGCTTCGCTGGAAGCCGGAGACAACCAGGCCGAAGCCGGGCAGGACGCGCTGCAGCTGATGACGGTGCACGCAGCCAAGGGCCTCGAGTTCTTCGCGGTGTTCATCACCGGTCTCGAGGAGGGCCTGTTCCCGCACGAGAACAGCCTGAACGAACTGGACGGGCTCGAAGAGGAGCGGCGATTGATGTACGTCGCCATCACGCGGGCGCGGCGGCGTTTGTACGTGAGCCTCGCGCAAAGCCGCCTCCTGCACGGCCAGACCCGCTACGGCATCAAGTCGCGGTTTCTCGAGGAACTGCCCGCGAACGCCGTGAAGTGGCTGACGCCGCGTGTGGCGGCGTACGGCGGCGGGCGCTTCGGCCAGTGGCACGACGCGGGAGTGAAGCCGGCCGCTCCGGGAGCGACCCTGTCGCGCGCGCAGCCCACGCACGGCTTTCGGGTCGGCCAGTCGGTGCACCACGCGAAGTTCGGCGAGGGCGTGATCGTCAACCTGGAGGGCAGCGGCGACGACGCACGGGTGCAGGTCAACTTCGGCGTGCACGGCGTCAAGTGGTTGCTGCTCGCCGTGGCCAAGCTCGCCGCCGCCTAGCTTCAGGCTTCCGGTGGCGCCTGCTCCTGAGGGGGCAATGCCGGTGGCAGCTCGGCCTGGGGCTCGATGATCGCCCGGTAGATCGGATACTGCGTCGCGTAGGTGATGCTCGTCACGACCATGGCGACCGGCGCGAACAGCATGGACATCATCTGCGGCGACAGGCCGAGCGCGCGCAACAGCTCCGTGGTGAGGTAACCCACTCCGAGCGACAGCGCCATCAGCACGAGGCCCAGCACCAGGAAGGGCCACTTGTTGCGCCAGCAGGCGAAGAAGGAGAAGAACAAGGCCTTGCTGACCGGCTGCCGATGCCATGCGACCAGTTGCGGCGCGAACCAGGTGAGCATCAGCACCGGCGTGTACAGCAGCACGGAGACCACGAGTGCATCCCATGGAATGTTCTGCGATACCGACGCCGGATCCAGTTGGCCATCGGACACCTTCCAGTTCCGCAATTCGTCGATGGCGAAGACCGAAGCGACGAGGACGAGCGCAAGCACCAACGCTGCGTGCAGGAAACCCAGCCGCAGCAGCGGGGACCGCTGCGGCCCTTCACGGAAGCCGTCCAGCAGCAACGCCGGCAGCGGCATCCCGCCCTTCTCCGCGACCCGGCCGGCGAGCGTGAGCCCGACGGTGCCGAACGGCACGAGCATGGCCGCGATCGGCAGGCCGACGACCGGGACGTTGGACAGCAGCATCAGTGCCATCGTGTACAGGATGACGAGCGCCGTGAACGCGAACGGCTGGCGCCAGTAGAGGGCGAGACCTTCCCGCAGCCAGCTCCAGCCCGCCGATGCGGGCAGGGTGCGCACGTGCGTGACGAGCCCTTGCGGCTTGGCGATCATGCCGACACCCAGGGGAGAGGCAAGTCGTGCGTGCGCCGCGCGAGAATGCGCTCGAAGTGCGCAGGGTCGTGCGGCGTGAGCAGTTCCGCCGGGCGCGGGCGGTGAAAATCGTCGAGCCGTGAGATCCAGAAACGCAGGGCGGCGGCGCGCAGCACCGTGCGCCAGCACATGTGCTCGTCTTCCGTCAGCGGCCTCACGGCGTGGTAGGCATCGATCATCGCCTGCGCACGCGCGGCATCGAACGCGCCCGTCGTCGGTTCGATGCACCAGTCGTTCATCGTCACCGCAAGGTCGAAGAGCCAGATCGAACAGCCCGCGAAGTAGAAATCGATCAGGCCGCCGATTCGCTCCCCGGGCACGCTCGTGTCGATCAGCACGTTGTCGCGGAACAGATCGGCGTGGATGGGCCCCGCGGGCAGCTTTTCGAAGCGCGCGCTCCGGAAGAAGGAGTCCTGGAAGATCACTTCCTCCGCCAGTGTGTGAAAGGTGTCATCGGGCAGAAAGCGTTCCAGCCGCGGGACGGTGTCCTTCCACCAGCCGATTCCGCGCAGGTGCGGCTGGAACGTTGGAAAGTCGGCTCCGGCCACGTGCATGCGGCCCAGTACCTCTCCGGCGAGGGCGCACTGACGAACGGTGGGATCGCGCACCGCTTTGCCGGGAAGCCGCGTCACGATGGCGGCCGGCTTGCCCTTCAGTTCCGACAGCAGCGAACCCGCACGGTTTTCCTGCGGCTCGGGCACGGGCAATTGCCGGCGTGCCAGATGGCGCATCAGCTCGAGATAGAACGGCAGTTGCTTGAACGTGAGCCGCTCGAACAAAGTCAGCACGAAGCGACCGCGCTCGGTCGTCAGGAAGAAATTCGTGTTCTCGATGCCCGATGCGATGCCCTCGAGTTCCACCAGGTCGCCGAGCGCGAACTGCGTCAGGAACGCTGAAGCCTCTGCACGCGACAGCGGAGTAAAGACGGCCATGGGGTTCGGCCGCCGGCGGGATTAGCGCGACGGCGACGGTGCGGGCGGAGGGGGAGGATTCGTGGCGGGCGGCGGTGACTTGCCGAACTCGAAGCGGAAGAACATCGGCACCGACAGGCCGGAGTTCATCTGCGTGGTGCCGAAGGGCTGCTGCCCCTCGCGGTTCTGCATCACGTAGCTGCGCGACTGTCCGGGTGGCGTCACGATCACCTCGCTGACGCGGTTGGACTGGTGCAACTGCTCGATGCGCGTCGTGTTCGACGTGTCGTCCGCCGCGCGCGGCTTCATGTCGTCCGGGGTCGGCACGAGGGCGTCTTCGACGCGCGCGGGCTTTTCCTTGCCGGCCTGCGCCGCGTCGACGGCCTGGCGCTCGGCGGGCGTCAACTGGATCGCGGGCCGGGGCACGGACGGCTTCTTGGCGTCCGGAACGCGCGGCGGAGCCGCGGACGACTGGGCCGTAACGGCGCTGGCGACGAGGGTCAGCGCGCTTGCCACGACGGCAAGAACGCAGGTGCGCGCGACGTCATGGCACCGTGGTTTCATCGCTGTACTCGTCCATAGGATTAGCCGATTCTAGCCGTACGTCGCGGCTGCCCCGCACGCCGTCATCCCGCAAAGCCTGTCAGCCGGCAGATTAGACGAGGTCCGGGATTGATGGCCGGATCTTTCAATCCGCGACTGCGGCAAATGCCAAACGGGCGCCGCCCCCGAGGGGACGGCGCCCGATCGTTTCACCGCCGTTTGATTCCGGCTACTGAAACATCCAATCCCAGGTCACCATCTTGCTCGCTTCCCACACGCCGTCGCCGTCATCGCACATGTCCATGCGAACGTACACCGTCTCCGTCGCGGTCAGGCCGAGCTTCGTGTTGCCTCGCCCAATTGCGAAAAGTTGCCCTTCGGTCGGGAAGATGTCGCCTGTGGGATCCGTGAACACGGACCTGAACGGCGTCATCGTCGTCAGGCTGAGGTCGCCTCCAAGCGTGGCGGATCCGAACGTGCCGTTCGCGCTGATCACCTCCCAGGAAGCCGCGCCCGGGACCTTCGAGGTGAAGTCGCGGTCGCTGACGGCGTAGCCGGCGCGATAGGAAAAGGTGTCCGAGAACCCGTCCGAGCCTCCCTGCTTGCTCACCGTCAGCCCGCCGCTCGCAACGGTGTAGCTTCCGAGCATGTCCGAGCCGTCCGCGGTCTGCGTCTCGATGATGCGGAACGCAACTCCCCCGTTCATCGAGAACGATCCGGCCGTATCGGTCATGGTCAGGGACTGGAAGGTCATCGAACCGCTCATGTCTTCCGCAGCGGGCGTCTGCGAGTAGCCTCCGATCACCATGGCCAGGCCGCCGTTGATGACCGAACCGGGGTCGTCAACACACTGGTAGAACGTCACCGACATCGAATCCCCGGCCGAGATCGTGGCGTTGTTGTCCCTGTCGTCCAGGACGGCGGTCCACGAGCCTGAAATCGCGCAGTCGACGGTCACTTGGGACTGGGCAAGCGCCCGTGCCATGCCGGCCGGCGTCGGCGCTGTCTGCACTACGCTGGACTTGACTGATCGCAGCGCCAGCTGAGTGAGTCCGCCGCGAGGCGCAGGTGCCGACGCCTGCGGCGCACCTGCCGCTACAGGCACGTTGAGGAACGGCATGATGGACGCGAGCGAAGCGCGCGAAACCGTGTCCTGGTTCGCGGCAGAGATGAGCACCGAGGTCGGCGGTGGCGGTGTGACATCGCCGCCGCCGCCGTCACCGCCGCCCCCGCATGCCACTGCAAGGATCGCGACAGCGATGGCTGTGAAACTTGTGCGATATGTCCGCATGGATTTCCCCTTCCACTTCGACCAGCCGCCTATTCCGTAGGCGCACGATGGGCGCCCGGTGTGGCATGGGAAGGTGCAAGAGCGACGAGAGAGCCGATCCGCATCCCCTCCCCGCGCCCGATCCGGGCAATGCCCTACTTCAATCTAGCCGGGCAACCGAAGAGGGCTTGATCCAGGGACAACGCAGATCGTTTTGGGATGCGGCGTGCCGGCAATCTGCGGGGACAGCGCGCCCTTGCGCGTGTTCCGTGCGAGGACGGCCGCTACAGGTAGAGCAACTTCTCGCGATCGCTCGAGGTCTGCTCGAAGCCCCGCGCCTCGTAGAAGTCGAAGATCGCATTAAGGACCGCGTCACTGTCGTCCACGATGCGCATCATGTCGAGGTCGGCGGCGCCGATCATTCCTTCGGGGAGCAGTGTCCCGCGCATCCAGTCGAGCAGGCCCGACCAGAACACCGAGCCGACAAGGACGATCGGCATCGGTTTGCCCTTGCCGGTCTGCATCAGCGTCAGCGCCTCCGACAGTTCGTCGATGGTGCCAAAGCCGCCCGGCATCACCACGTACGCGGCGGCGTACTTCACGAAGGCGACCTTGCGCGCGAAGAAATGGCGGAAGCGCAGCGAGATGTCCTGGTAGGGGTTGCCGTGCTGTTCGAAGGGCAATTCGATGTTGAGACCGACCGAGGGGGACGCGCCTTCGAACGCGCCGCGATTGGCGGCCTCCATGATGCCGGGCCCGCCGCCGCTGATCACCGCGAAGCCGGCATCGGACAGCTTGCGTGCGATCTCCACGGTCAGCTCGTACATCGGCGCTCCGGGCTGCGTGCGTGCGCTGCCGAAGATCGACACGGCGGGGCGTATCTCCGACAAACGCTCAGTCGCCTCGATGAACTCTGAAATAATCCCCAGCACGTGCCACGATTCACGCGCCTTCTGGCTGGTGGCGCGTTCCGGCATGGCGACCGCGCGCAGGCTGGGAATGTTCTTCTGATGGTCGAGCACGTGACTTCTCCTCCAATGAAAACTCTGCTGCTCGTCGACGGATCGAGTTACTTATACCGCGCTTTCCACGCGCTGCCGGACCTGCGCACGTCGGGCGGCGAGCCGACCGGCGCCATTCGCGGCTTCATCGGCATGCTGCGCGTGCTGCGCCAGCAGTTTCATGCCGACTATCTCGCGTGCGTGTTCGACGCCAAGGGCAGGACCTTTCGCGACGACATGTATGCCGAGTACAAGGCGAACCGCAAGGCGATGCCCGACGACCTCACCCGGCAGATCGAGCCGATCCACGAAGCGGTGCGCGCGCTCGGGTGGCCGGTCATCGAGATCGAGGGCATCGAGGCCGACGACGTGATCGCCACGCTCGCGAAGCGGGCGACCGCGCAGGGCCTGAAGACCGTGGTGTCGACCGGGGACAAGGACCTCGCGCAACTGGTCGACGGTCACGTCACGCTCGTCAACACGATGAGCAACGAGACGCTCGATGTCGCGGGGGTGGTGCAGAAGTTCGGCGTGCCGCCCGAGCGCATCGTCGACTACCTGACGCTGGTCGGCGACACGGTGGACAACGTGCCGGGTGTCGATAAGGTCGGGCCGAAGACGGCGTGCAAGTGGCTGCAACAGTACGGGTCACTCGACGCGATCGTCGAGAAGTCAAGCGAGATCGGCGGCGCCGTGGGCGAAAGCCTGCGCAAGGCGCTGCCCTGGCTGCCGACCGCGCGCGCGCTCGTCACCGTCAAGTCGGACTGCGATCTCACCGGGCATGTGGACTCCCTCGACGCCCTCGCCATCCGCGGGGAGGACAGCGAGCAGCTGCGCGAGCTGTACACGCGCTACGAGTTCAAGGGCTGGCTGAAGACCATTGGGCAGGCGGCAGCGGCGACGGTGCCGGCGGCAGGAGACGCGACGGCCGCCGTCGATCCGCTTTCGCCCGGCCTTGGACGACCCGAAGTGCAGTACGAGACCGTGCTGACGCGCGAGCAACTGGACCATTGGCTTGGGCGGATCGGTGCGGCCGAACTCACGTGCGTCGACACCGAGACGACGTCGCTCGACCCGCTGGCAGCACGGCTGGTCGGCCTGTCGCTGTCGGTCGAACCCTTCAAGGCCTGCTACATCCCGCTGGCGCACCGGTACGCCGGAGCGCCGGAGCAACTGCCATTCCAGGAAACCCTCGACGCGCTGAAGCCATGGCTGGAGAGCCCGCATCACCGCAAGGTGGGACAGCACCTCAAGTACGACATGCACGTGTTCGCGAACCACGGCGTGCGCCTGGCCGGCGTGGCGCACGACACGTTGCTGCAGTCGTACGTGCTGGAAGCGCATCGCAGTCACGACATGGACTCGCTCGCGGAGCGCCATCTGCAGCGCCGGACCCTGACGTACGCCGAGGTGTGCGGCAAGGGCGCGAACCAGCTGTGCTTCGACGAGGTCGCGGTCGACCGCGCCACCGAGTACGCGGCCGAGGACGCCGAGGTGACGTTCGCGCTGCACCGGGCCATGTGGCCGCGGCTCGAGGAGGAGCCGGCGTTGCGCCGCATCTACGAGGACATCGAGCTGCCGACCGCGGGGGTGCTGTACGAAATGGAGCGTTGCGGCGTCCTGATCGACCGCGATCGGCTTCAGGCGCAGAGCCGGGAACTCGGCGCGCGCATCGCCGAACTCGAGATCCGGGCGCAGGAAGCCGCTGGGCAGCCGTTCAACCTCGGCAGCCCGAAACAGATCGGCGAGATCCTGTTCGGCAAGCTCGGACTGCCGGTCGTCAAGAAAACCGCCAGCGGCGCGCCGTCGACCGACGAGGACGTGCTGGCGAAGCTGGCCGAGGACTACCCGTTGCCGAAGGTGCTGCTGGAGCATCGCGGGCTGTCCAAGCTGAAGTCGACGTACTGCGACAAGCTGCCGGCGATGGCGGACGCCAACGGCAGGGTGCACACCCACTACGGCCAGGCGATCGCCGTCACCGGCCGCCTGTCGTCGAGCGACCCCAACCTGCAGAACATTCCGATCCGCACCGCCGAGGGCCGCCGCATCCGCGAGGCCTTCATCGCGCCGCCGGGGCACCGCATCGTGTCGGCTGATTACTCGCAGGTCGAGCTGCGCATCATGGCGCACATCTCCGGCGACGCCGGCCTGCTCGACGCCTTCGGCAAGGGCGAAGACATCCATCGCGCAACGGCGTCCGAAGTGTTCGGCGCTCCGCTGGGCGAGGTCACGAGCGAGCAGCGGCGCTACGCGAAAGTGATCAACTTCGGGCTGATCTACGGCATGAGCGCGTTCGGCCTGGCGTCGAACCTCGGCATCGAGCGCGATGCCGCGAAGACGTACATGGAGCGCTACTTCATGCGCTACCCCGGGGTGGCGAAGTACATGGAGTCCACCCGCGCGCTCGCCAAGCGGCAGGGCTATGTCGAAACGGTGTTCGGTCGCCGCTTGTGGCTGCCCGAGATCAATTCGCCGAACGGTCCGCGGCGGGGCGGCGCCGAGCGGGCGGCGATCAACGCGCCGATGCAGGGCACGGCGGCCGACCTCATCAAGCTCGCGATGATCGCGGTATCGAAGTGGATCCGCGCGGAGCGGCTGCATACGCACCTCGTCATGCAGGTGCACGACGAACTCGTGCTCGAGGTGCCCGACGATGAAGTCGACCTCGTCCGCGCGCGCGTTCCCGAACTCATGTCTTCGGTCGCCGAACTGAAGGTCCCGCTGCTGGCGGAAGTCGGCGTGGGCGCCAACTGGGACGAGGCGCACTGATTTCAGGAAGCGCGTCGGCGCGAACCTTCACGGCGAGGATGCGTCGGCAGGCGGCGGCCGTCAGAGCGTGAAGGCCATCTTCCGCAGCAGGGCTCCCGGGACCCGGCTCGTCTGGACCGAACGGTGGCCGTAGGTGCGACTGTCGAGTATCCAGTGAGGGCGGTCCGTGAGCGCCTCGAGGTTGTCGCCGAGCATGCGGTACAGGGTGTCGTCCCACCGCATCACGTTCACGGGCGCGATGACCTGTCCGCCTTCCACCCAGAACGTCGCAAAGCGCGTCATCCCGGTCACGCGGCCGTGCGCCTTGTCCGAGAAGTTGAGGTAGTGAAGGTTGCCGATGAAAAGCCCGGTGCCGAGCGCGGCGAGCGCCTGATCTTCGCTCAGCGTGCCGGGAGCGACCGACATTGCCGCCATGCCTTCGTCCTCATCGGCGCCGTTGGCGGCGATGCCGTACTCCGCGCCGGTGCGCGGGCTGACCATGCTGCCCCGGTGCCGGCCGTCACGAACAAGATCGACGTGAGCCGGTCTGGTGAAACCTGCCTCGTCGAACGCCGGCGCCAGCCCGCCTGCCGTGTGTTCCGTGATCTGCACGAGCGGCGAGAAGCTCGCCTGGCCATCGACCAGCGTCTGGATGCAACTCTGCTTCGTGCGCTGCGCCTTCTCCGAAACGCCGCTCCAGTTGAGCATCGACAGCAGTTCGTCAACGGCGGCCGGCGCGAGATAGGCTCGGTACTCGCCAGGCTCGATCGTGCGTGCCGGCTTGGCAAGATGGCCGAGCTGTGTCCGCGCGGACTCGATACGCCGGCCGAGTTCGACCCGGTCCCACGTGCTGCCCGACCAGGCCGACTTCACTGCCTTGTCACCGGAGTGGAAGAGCGACCAGTCGAACAGGAAGGCATCGACGGCGTGCCAGTGGCGTGCGCCGATCGAACTGGCGAAGCCGCGCAGGATGGGGCCGCTGCTCAACAGGCCGACGAGATCGGTTCCGCGGGCGGCGTCGACGACATCCCCGATCGCATGCGCGGCGCCGGGCAAGCCACCCGCGTCCGTGCGCTCGGACCGGGTCGCCTCGGTCGAATACAGCAGGTACGGGTCTTCGGGAAGCTGCGGGAGTTCTTCGCGCAGCGATAGCAGCACGGCCGACACGGCTTGCCGGTCCTGCGCGTCCGTCCCGGTCAGTGTCAGCGAGATTTCATTGCGGCGCCGTCCTTCGATCAGCGTGAGGCGAAGCTGCGCCTGCCGCACGGTCATCGGCTGGCGGACCTGGCCGTGATTGAACCGCACGAAGTCCGTGATTTCGCCGACGAAGTTGAGCAGCAGCACCTCGTTGCCCCGCAGCGCGGCGAAGGCGTGATCGGCCAGCGTGAAGAAGAGTTCCTTCATGCTCATTGCTCCGCGCCGAAGACGTCGACCCCGCTGAAGCGGCAGACGGGGCTGGCGTGGCCGACCCGCACCGCCTGGTTCGGTTCGCCCTTGCCGCAGTACGGCGTGCCCATGACCTCGACCGTGTCCGTGCCGCCCACCATGGCAAGCGAGCGCCAGAAGTCGCGGCTGACGCCACGGTAGTTCGGGTCGCGCACCACCTCCGCGAGCCGGCCATCGCGGATCATGCGGCCCCATTCGCATCCGAACTGGAACTTGTTGCGCGAGTCGTCGATCGACCAGGACCGGTTGGTCTTCATCAGCACGCCGTACTCGGTCGCGGCGATCATGTCGTCGAGCGTGCTGTCGCCGGGTTCGACGTTCAGGTTGCTCATGCGGTCGATGGGAGGCCGGTTCCAGGCGCAGGCACGCGTGGTGGCGACGCCCGCGATCGACGGCATCGCCCGCTGCGCGCGCTGCACGGAGGAGGTACCGCCGAGCGGACGCAGCAGGCGGCCGTCCTTGATCAGGAAGGTCTTTTCCGCGGCCGTGCCTTCGTCGTCGAAGGCGAAGCTCGCGAACTCGTTGCCGCGTGTGGGGTCGTAGGTCACGTTGAGCTTCGACGAGCCGTACTGGAAGGTCCCGAACATGTCCATCGTGACGAAGCTCGTGCCGGCGTAGTTGCGCTCGTCGCCGAGGATGCGGTCGAGCTCGAGCGGGTGTCCGATCGACTCGTGGATCTGCAGCATCATCTGGTCGGGCATCAGCACGAGGTCCATCCGCCCGCCGGGGCAGTTAGGCGCCGCCAGCAACTGCAGCGCTTCCTCCGCGGTCGCGCGCCCGCTGCCAATGAAGCCCGAGCGCTCCACCACCTCGAGCCCCCCTTGCTGGCAGTACCCGTTGTAGCGCCCGCCCCACGAGCGCGTCTGCGTCACGCCGCCGTCGTGCGCGACGACGTGCAGGCCGGGAATGGTGAAGTCGAAGCTCTGCAGGGCGAACGCGTCCGCCGGGCTGTCGGCCGTGAGCAGCAGTTGCCGGGAGTTGACCGTCCAGAGGCTGGCCTGCCAGTCGACGATCCGGTCGGACAGCTTGCAGGCGCGCGATTCGCGCATCAGGACGTCCAGGCGCTCGGCCTTCGACCAGTCCATGGGCCGCACCGTGGGCGACGCGTAAAGGCCGCCCGGTCGTGGCAGCCGCGGCGCCTGGCCGGCGAAGACGCTGCGTCCTCGCGCAAGTCGGGCCCACTCGGCCGCGCGGGCCAGCGCCCAACGCAGACCCTCGTCGGTCAGGTCGCTGGTGGCGGCATAGCCGATGCCATCGCCGTCGACCACGGTGAGCATTGCACCGCTGTCGATCGAGGCGCGCACCGGCTCCGCGGTGTCCTGTCGCACGCTGATCCATTCCGACCGCTCCTCGACGACGCGCAGGGCGCAGTAGTCGGCGGCGGGGGCGAGGCGGCGGAAGCGTTGCGCGAGCGAATCGGGATCGAAGGGCATGGTCTGGGACGCCGTATCCGGAATACCGGAGAGGCTAACCGATAGGGGAATGCCCTGGCTGGTTGCTCAAAGTCCGTTCATCACGGCGGCTCCGCTCAACGCGGGCCGATTGCGCCACCCTCGGGCCAGTCCGTATCGCCGATGCGCTCGAGCGTCATCTCGAACACCCGCGTCGGCGCTTCGCTGCCGACGATGCGATCGCCAACCTCCCGTAGTCGGCTGCCCGCAATCGTCGCGGTGTAGCGGATGACCGCGCCCGGCCCGGCGGGGACATCCCAGGTGTATCCGTCCGCGGTCGGGCTGAATGGGAAGTCGCCTTGTCGTCCATGCGCATAGGAGCGCAACGAATACAACTGCGTCGCCGGGTTGAAGGAAACGATGCCGAACGCACTGAACGCGAGTTTGCCGTTGCTGTCGTAACCGCGCCCCTCGATGATCTTCAGCGTTCCGCCGAGGAAAGGGCCGATCCGTTCCGTCTGAGTGACGGTTCGGCGTTCTCCGTTAGGCAACACCGTCGTTGCGTCGCCACGCCAAAGGCCGTTCATCGCCGCGAGCGGCTTCAGCGCTTCCCGCTGCGCGGCAATCGTTGGTGCCGGGTCGAACGCCTGCCCGTTCGCGCCCGCTACCGCCAATGCCAGCAGTGCCCCCGCACCGAGTCTCTTGACAACATGACCCATGACGATCTCGCATCAACTGTTGAATGCAGCACACGGACAGCGTACGGCGATCGCTTCGTGCCCGCGTGCAGTTCGGAAGAAGAAACGCCGCGCCCGGCGAACCGGAGGCGGCGCTTCGCCTGGCTATCGCTGCTTACTTGCGCGCGGCGATCGCGGCTTCGGCCTTGCCGACCAGGTCTCCGCCGATCGTCGCCTTCCACTGAGCGTAGACGCGGCGCGTGGCGGTGACGAAGGCGTCGCGTTCCTGCGGCGTCAGCGTCGTGACGTTGACGCCGAGCGCCTGCACGTTCTTGACGGTCGACAGGTCCGGCGCCACGAGGCCGGCGCGTGCGAGGGCGATCTCCTGCTTGCCGGCGTCGATGGCCGCCTGGCGGACGATCTCGCGATCCGCCGGCGTCCAGCTCTCCCAGACTTCCTTGTTGACGACGAACACGAGCGGGTCAGCGACGTAACCCCACATGGTCACGTACTTCTGGCCGACGGTATGCAGCTTGGCCGCGGTGAAGATCGACATCGGGTTCTCCTGGCCATCGACGGCACCGGACGCGAATGCCGGCTGGGCGTCCGCCCAGCTCATCTGCGTCGGGTTGGCGCCGAGCGCGCGGAAGGTGTCGATGAAGAGCGGCGACCCGACAATGCGGATCTTCAGGCCCTTCAGGTCGTCCGGCTTGCGGACTTCACGCTTCGAATTGGTCAGCTCGCGGTAACCGTTTTCGCCCCACGCGAGGGGCACGACGCCCTGCTTCTCGAGGATGCCGAAGAGTTGCTTGCCGACCTCGCCCTGCGTCAGCGCGTCGATCGCCTTGTAGTCGGGCATCAGGAAGGGCAGCGAGAACAGGTTCAGTTCCTTCACCTGCGGCGACCAGTTGATGGTCGAGCCGACCGCCATGTCGATCACGCCCTGGCGGATCGCGGTGAACTCGCGCGTCTGGTCGCCCTGCACGAGCGACGTGCCCGGATAGAGCTTCATGTTGATGCGACCGTTGGTGCGCTGCTTCACCAGGTCGATCCAGATCTCGGCGCCCTTGCCCCAGGGGAAGGCGGTACCCACCACGGTGGACACCTTGTATTCGTCCTTGTACTTCGTCTGCGCCTGCGGCGCGCCCATGGCGAGGGTCAGTGCCGAGGCGGCGACCGCCAGCATCGTTCTGCGTTTCATCGTGTCTCCTTGTTGGACGTTGGATCCTGATCGATCAATAACCGAGGCGGCCGGGCAACCACAGGGCCAGCTGAGGGAATGCTGCCACAAGCGTGAGCGACGTGAGCATCGCCAGGACCAGCCAGATCGCCCATTGCACGGTGTCCTCCATGCCGATCCCCGCAACGCGCGTGGTAACCAGCAGGTTGACCGCCATCGGCGGCGTGAACTGGCCGATGGCCATGTTCATGGTCATGAGCACCGCGAACCAGGTCATGTCCCACCCGAAGGCGGTGACGACGGGCACGAGAATCGGCAGGAAGATCAGGAAGATCGACGCCGCGTCGAGCAGCATGCCCGCGATCAGCAGCAGCAGCATGATCATCGCCAGCATCAGGTGCTCTTCCTGCGTGACCGACAGCAGTACCTTGGCCAGCGCGTCGAAGGCGCCGAGCGTGCTGCCGGCATGCGCGAAGATCCCGGCACACGCGATGATCAGCATCACCACCGCCGAGATCTCGGCGGAATCGACCAGAACCCGGTAGAGCCGGTACAGGTCGAGCGTCCGGTAGATCACCACGCCGACGAACAGTCCGTAGAACACGGCGACCACCGCGGCTTCCGTTGGCGTGAAGGCGCCGGTTCGCAGTCCTCCGAGGATGATGACCGGCGCGGCGATGCCCCAGCTCGCCTCCTTCAGCGTCACGAGCAGGCTCTTGCGGACGACGGTCGGGTCGCTGCCCTTCGCGCCCCAGTTGTACCTCCATGCGAAGAACATCGTCGGCACCAGCAGCGACAGCCCGGCGAGGACGCCCGGGATCATGCCGGCGGCGAAGAGCGCGGGAACCGAGACCTGCGGCACCAGCACCGTGAAGATGACGAAGGCGATCGACGGCGGAATCAGGATGGCGGTCGAGCCGGCCGCGGCGATCAGCGACGTCGAGAAGCCCTTGGGGTACCCCTGCCGGGTCATCGACGGCAGCATCACCATTGCCACGGCCGCGGCGTCCGCCGGACCGGAGCCCGAGATGCCGCCGAGGAACAGGCACACGAGGATGGCCACCACGCCCTGGGAGCCGCGCCGTTCGCCGACGAGAAGGCCGACGAACGCGACCAGCCTGGCGGCGACGCCGACGCGCTCGAAGATCATGCCGGCGAGGATGAACACCGGCAGTGCCAGCAGCGGATACTTCGCGAGGCTCGAATAGACGTTCGTCGCGATCGACATCGCGCCCAGGTCCTTGGCGATGATGACGCCGCTGCCGACGATGCCGAGCGCGGTGGCGAGTGGCGCCCCCACCACCAGAAGCACGAGGAAGCCGAGGAAGAGCACGGCCGTCATCGCGCCTTCCCGTCGCGAAGCAGTCGGAGGATGCGCCCGGATGCGCGCCCGACGATCGCCAGGGCGAGCACCGGCAGCCATGCCGAATACAGCCACTGCGGGACGCCCAGGCCCGGGCTCGTCGTCCCGTACTTCCAGTCGTCTGCGACGAACCGCCCTCCGTACCAGGCGACCATCACGAACAGCACGATGGTCAGCAGCAGTCCGCCGATCTCGAGCCAGCGCTGGACCGTGGGCGATGTCATCTGCGCGAAGAATTCGACGCGGATGTTCCGGTTGCGCGCGAACGCGCCGGCGGCGCCCACCAGCGTCAGGACGACCAGCAGGAACACCGAGATTTCCTCGGTGAAGGCGAACGACGCGTCCGTGAGATAGCGCACGACGACGTTGGCGAAGGTGATGACGCAGATGAGCGCCATGGCGGCCGCGGCAATCGCCTCTTCGACCTTGAGGCTGATGCGCGGCCGGTCGGCGGGTTTGTCCGGCGTCTGGTGCTCGGGATCGTTCATCGGTTGCTGTTCAGGTGAGCCAGTTGCGAACGGCGGCCACGATGCGTGCCGCATCGATCCGCGCTTCCTTCTCCAGCGTCGGCGCGTAGCCGACCGGAATGCGCGGCGCGCCGAGGCGCTTCACCGGTCGCCCGAGTTCCTCGGCGACGGCCGCGGCGATCTCGGCGCCGAAGCCGCTGACCTGCACCGCCTCGTGCACGACCAACAGTCGGCCGGTGCGGGCGACTGACTGCATCACGGTCTCGCGGTCCCACGGCCACAGGGTGCGCAGGTCGATCACCTCGACCTCGATGCCGGTGCGCGCGAGCTCATCCGCGGCCGCCAGCGATTCGTGAAGCGTGCGGGACCACGTGACCAGTGTCAGGTCATGCCCGGCGCGGGCAACGCGCGCCTTGCCGAGCGGCACGGTCATCGTCGTCGTCCACCGCGCCGCGGACACTCCAGAGTTCCTTGTGCTCGAGATAGACGACCGGATCGCCGCAGGCGAGGGCGCTGGTGAGCAACCCGTGGTTGTCTTGCGGCGTGCCCGGGCAGACGACGACGACCCCGGGCAGGTGCGTGAACCACGCTTCCAGGCTCTGCGAGTGCTGCGCGGCCGAGGCGGTCCAGATGCCGATCGGCATGCGCGCCACCAGCGGCACGCGACCCTGGCCGCCGAACATGTAGCGGTTCTTGGCGGCCTGGTTCACCAGTTCGTCCATGCCGCACAGCGCGAAGTCGATGACACGCATCTCGACCACCGGTTTCAACCCGGCGAGTGCCATGCCGACCGCCGCCCCCATGATGTTGGCCTCGGAGATCGGCGTGTCGATGATGCGCTCCCTCCCGAAGCGTTGGGCGAGCGGTTGCCCATCCAGCGTGTACTGCCCGAACACACCGCCGCGGCCGAGGTCCTCGCCGAGGGCGACGATCCGCGCATCGGCCTCCATCGCCGCAGCGAGTGCCGATGCGGCGGCCTGCGCGTAGGTGAGGGACTGGACGTTCGTCGGCATCGTGTCATTCGCCGCGGTCCGAGTCGTCAGGTCCATCGGCCGGCTCCGGTGTCGAGCACGTCGGTGTAGGCGCAAGCCGCATCCGGGAAGGGCGCCGCGTCGGCCGCGGCGAGGGCCGCCTGGACCTCGGCGCGCGCGGCATCGACGATCCGGCCGGCTTCATCGGCCAGCCCCAGTTCAGCGAGGCGCTGCCGTGCCCGCGCGAGCGGGTCGTCCTGCAGCGCGCGCTCGACTTCGGCCGGATCGCGATAGCGGCCGGGATCCACGGAGACGTGGCCCTTGAAGCGATAGGTCACCGCATGCAGCAGGGCCGGGCGCCCAATGCGCACGCGATCGACCAGTTCGCCGGCGGCGGCATCGACGGCTTCGACGTCGTTGCCGTCGACCGTCATCGTCTCGATGTCCAGTGCACCGGCGCGCGCTGCCGCGCCCGCCCCGGCGGTCATCGCCGAGGTCGGCGTGGTCGCCGCGATCCGGTTGTCCTCGCACACGAACAGCACCGGGAGCCGGTACACCTGCGCCCAGTTCAAACCTTCCAGAAAGGGCCCGCGGTTGATCGCGCCGTCGCCGAAGAAGCAGCAGACGATGCGGTCCGAATGCGCGAGCTTCAGCGCGTGGGCGGCGCCGGTCGCGATCGGAATGCCCGCGGCGACCACGCCATTGGCTCCCAGCATGCCGACCGAGAAGTCGGCGATGTGCATGCTGCCGCCCTTGCCGCCGTTGGTGCCCGACGCGCGACCGAACAACTCGCACATCATCGCGGTCATGTCGGCGCCTTTGGCGAGCGTGTGGCCGTGTCCCCGATGCGTCGACGTCAGCAGGTCATCGCGGCGCAGGTTGGCGCACACGCCGGTGGCGACGGCCTCCTGCCCGGTCGACAGGTGAAGCGGCCCGCGGACGCGCGCCGGCGTGCCCGAGGCTTCGAGTCCCCACGCGGAAACGCCGCCCTGGCTGGCAATCTCGGCCGCATCCTCGAACGCGCGGATGCGTGCCATCGTCGTGAACAGCGCCCGCAGCCGGGTTGCCCGGTCCGCGGGGTCGGTACCCCCTTGCATCCTGTCCCTCTCCCTGTCGGCCGCCATTGTGCCGCGTCCCGAGCGCACCATCATCCTCGAAGTCCTCGAGGCGGACCGCGGATGCTGGTCGGCGGTCGAAATCCGAAGTGCAGCGAGCGACCACTGGAGACGGGACCGAAAGCGCAGCGGCCCTCACAAGGAGGGCCGCTGCCGTGGACGAAACGCTTGAATCGTCAGCGGGACTTGCCGAAGAAGGGCAAGACCGACTGGCTGCACTTGCTCTCGTCGTCGTCGCAGTCGTCGTCCCTGCCGCCAGTCGCGATGGCCTGACCCGACAGCTTCACCGCGTGCGGCGAGCCCGCCGCATTGCTCGCGAGCGTGAACTCGCCGGTGCGCATGCCAAGCACCGTCGGCTTGAACCGCACCTTGAACTCGCAGCTCTTGCCGGGAGCGAGCGTCGTCGGGCACTCGCTCTTGAAGGTGAAGTCGCCCGTGGTCGCCGCTGAACTGATTTCCAGCGGTGTCGTGCCGCTGTTCCGAACGCGGACCGTCCGCTCCGAACTGCTGCGGCCGAGGCGCGTGTTGCCGAACACGATCGCCGTCGGGGCGACCTGTGCGAGTGCCGCCGACTGAACGACTCCGGTGCCTTTCAGGTCCGCGCTCGGGGATCCGGCCGCGTTCGACGTGAGGACGACGGTTGCGCTGCGCGGGCCGGTTGCCGTGGCGATGAAGCGCACGCTGATCGAGCAGGCCGAGCCCGCCGCCAGCGAGGATCCGACCGGGCAGTTGTGGGTCTGGGCAAAGTCGGCCGCGTTCGTGCCGCCGAGCTTCAGGTCGCTGATGCTCAGCGACGCATTGCCCGTGTTGGACAGCGTCACGGTCTTCGTCGGGCTCGTGGTGTTGAGCGGCAGCATGCCGAAGTCGACGGCGAGGGGTGACAGTGACGCCACCGGAGCCGTCGGCGTCGGTGCGACGCCGGTGCCCGTGAAAGTCGCGCTGTGCGGGCTCCCGACGGCGGTCGACGCGATCGTGACGGCGCCGCTGAACGACGCGGAGGTGGTCGGCGCAAATGTCACGCTGATCGTGCAACTTGCGCTGGCGGCGAGCGAGGCCGGGCAGTTGTGCGTCATGCCAAACCCCGTTCCGGTCGACGTGATGGCGGTGATGCCGAGCGTTGCGCTTCCCGAATTGGTCAGCGCGATGCTCTTCGCCGCGCTGGTCGTGCCAGTGGCCTGGTTGCCGAAGGCCAGGGCCGCCGGGTTCAGGGTGACCCCGGGAGCCGGTGCGGCGGCGCCGGTGCCCGTCAAGGCGACGTTGTGCGGGCTGCCGGCGGCATTCGACGGAATGCCGAGCGTCGCGCTGCGCGCGTTCGGCGCGGCGGGATTGAACGTCACGCTGATGGTGCAAGTGGCGCCGGGCGCCAGCGAGGCTCCATTGCAGTTGGCGGCCGCGAAGTCAGCGGGATTGCTTCCGGTCAGCGCGATGGTTCCGAGGATCAGCGTGGCGCTGCCCGTGTTCGAGATCGTGACCGGCTTCGCTGCGCTCGTCGTTCCAACCACCTGGTTGCCGAACGTAAGCGTGGTCGCCGTCAACCCGGCGGCCGGTGTCGGCGCCGACATTCCCGTACCGGTCAGGGTCACGACGCTGGTCGCGGGTGACGCGTTGTGCGCGATCGTCACGGTCGCGCTGCGCGCCCCGATCGCGCTGGGCTTGAAGACGGCGCTGACGGTGCAGGTCTGCGCGGGGGCGAGTGTCACGGCGGTCGCGCACGTCCCGCTGCGCGTGAAGTCGCCCGGGTTGGTGCCGCCAAGCGTGACCGACGACAGGACCAGGCTCGCGGTGCCGCTGTTGGTCAGCGTCGCGGTCATCGACGCCGAACTCGTCTGCAGCACCTGGTTGCCGAACGCGAGCGTCGATGAACTGAGCGACGCCACCGGCATGGGCGTGCCGGCGGCGGGGTTGGTGAGATAGGCGGCGATGTCGGCCGCGTCGACCGAGGTCACCAGCCCCTTGTAGAAGCCCATGCCTCCGGTGTTCGAGGCGATGGCGTTGAGGATGACCTGCGGATCCCTGCCGTTAAGGATCTTCTTGTCGTTTCGCGTCGGATCCGTTCCGTGGCACCCGGAACAGGCTGTGACGGGCGCGTCGGTCTGGTAAAGCGCCTTGCCGCGGACCGGATCGGCCGCCGAAGCAGGCATGGCGATGGCGGACCCTGCCAGGGCGATCGCCGCGAATATTGTTGTTGCTCTCATCTTGCTCCCCTTGGTTCATGCCGCGCCCGGTGGAAGGAACACGGTGTCGTTGGGCTCGGCGGAAAGTCATTGCCGACCGTGGGGAAAAGATAAGTTGGTGTGCCCGATGCGGGTTCCGCCGGGTTCGCGCGATCGCGTTAAACCCGTCAGCCGAAACCGGCGGATCGGATTACACCGTGCTTGGTACGTCTCGCCGCGCGCATCGCGCGTGCGCGTCATGAGCGCATGGGAGCGCTTGACGGCGGCGAATCGATGCGGCTATTTGCGCGCGGGATTTCACCGCGCTCACCCTCGTGCGTTCGCCGTGAACGGGGCGTGCAGTGCGTCGTGGGTGGGCTCGCCAGACAGGTACGACCGCAGCACTGCCCGGCCCGGGCCCCGATTTCGGCGACCGCTACACTGCGCGCCGGCATGCAAGCGGGCGCCGCTCCTCGTGCCGTCGACCAGATGAACGTCCTCGGCTACATCGTCCTCGCGAACCTGTTGTCCACCCTGCTGTCGGTATCGCTCGCGGCATGGCTCGGCTTCAACTACCTCGCGCGCGTCATCGACCGGCTGGTGCCGGTGTCGGCCGGCCTGCTGCTCGCGACCGCGGTCACGCACCTGCTGCCCGAGGCGTTTCACAGCGAGGCGGATCCTCACGCGCTGGGGTGGGTCATCCTCGCCGGGATCATTGGCCTGTTCCTGCTCGAGAAGTTGTCGCTGATCCATCACACCCACCATCACGAAGGCGACCTGCACCATCACGCGCACGGGCACGATCGTCACGAAGCGGGACGCGGCGGGGTGCCGATCCTCATCGGCGACGCCTTCCACAACTTCGCCGACGGCGTGGTGATCGCGGGCGCGTTCCTGGTCGACGTGCACCTCGGCGTGATCGCGACGCTCGCCGTGATGGCGCACGAGATTCCACACGAGATCGGCGACTTCATGATCCTGCTGAACGCCGGTTTCACCCGGCGTCGCGCGTTCGGCTTCAACCTGCTGTCGGGCATGTCGGCCGTGGTCGGCGGCATCGTCGGGTACTTCGTGCTCGAGGCCTCGCAGTCGCTGCTGCCGTATGCGCTCGCGATCGCTGCCGCGAGCTTCATCTACATTGCGTTGTCCGACCTGCTGCCCGAAATGATGCGGCGCTCTTCGCTCGCGAAGTCACTGCCGGAAGTCGGCCTGGTGCTCGTCGGCGTGTTGATCGCGGCGATCGCCACCGGCAGCCTGCATGGCGGGCATTGATCCGGCCCGCATTCGCTAGTCCGTCTTTTCCTCGCCCACCGCCACCGGCCGCGCGGCATCCGCGATCCACTCGCTCCACGACCCGGCGTAGAGCGCGGAGCCATGCAGGCCCGCGAGTTCCATGGCGAGGAGGTTGTGGCACGCGGTGACGCCGGAGCCGCATTGATGGGCAACCCGCGCCGGCGCCGACGATCCGAGCATCGCTTCGAACTCCTCCCGAAGGACGGCAGTCGACTTGAAGGTCTGGTCCGGATTCAGGTTGCGCTGCCAGGGCCGGTTGCGGGCACCGGGGATGTGCCCGGCGACGGGATCGATGGGCTCCTGTTCGCCGCGAAATCGTTCGGGCGTGCGGGCGTCGAGCACGAGACGCTCGCGCGTGGCGAGATTGCGGACGACCTCGTCGACCTCGATTAGCGGCATCAGCGCAGGGCGTTCCGAGAAATGGCCGGCCCTGCGCACCGGATGCTCCGTGCTCGATAGCCCCGTCTTCGTGAGCCACAGCGGCCATCCGCCATCGAGGACCGCGACGCGTGCATGGCCGAGCCAGCGCGCCAGCCACCACAGGCGCACCGCGAAATTGCCGCCCTGCGCGTCGTACGCCACGATCTGCGTGTCGTCATCGATACCCCAGCGCCGGAAGGCCTGCACCAGGTCCGCGCGTCTTGGTAGCGGATGGCGGCCGTTGCGTCCGGTCTTCGTGCCCGACAGGTCGTCGTCGATGTGCGCGAACACCGCGCCGGGAACGTGCCCGGCGTCGTACGCGAGCCGTCCTGCCGCGACGTTCATCAGGTCGTGCCGAACGTCGATCACGCACCAGCCGGGATCGTCGAGGCGAGTCCTCAACTGCTCGACGCTGACGAGGGTGCCGCTGGTGGACGATTCGGACATGGTTCAGCTCCTTGCAGAGGTGTCGGAAGTGGGTGCGCCGCGCAGCGCCCGGCGGCGGGCGGTGAGCGCGGTCGAAGCGATGCCGCTGGCGATGATCACCGCGACCCCGGTCCAGCCGATCAGCGGAATGTGATCGTCGAACAGAACGACGCCAAGCAACGAGGCGAACACGATCGCCGAGAACTGCAGGTTGGCGGCGGTGAGCGTGCGTCCCTGTCCATAGGCACGCGTCATCGCGAGTTGCGCGAGCAGCGTGGAGATTCCGATGAACGCGAGCAGCATCGCGCCCTGGGCCGTGTGTTCGGTGAAACCGGTGGGCAGCGTACCGAGGCCCCCGAGGATGGCGCCGGTCAGGGAGAAGTAGAACACCACGCGCCACTCGGGCTCGCCGCGCTCGCCGAGTTCCTTGACCTGCCAGTACGCGACCGCCGAGAGCACCCCGGACAGCAGGCCCGCGATCGCGCCGATCGCCTGGTCCGGCGCGAAGTTCGGCTGCAGCACCAGGATGACGCCGACGAACCCGATGCCGACGGTGGCCATCAGCGGCCAGTCGACCTTCCCGCGGGAGCGCATGGCAACACCGACCACCAGCAGGGCGAGGAACAGCGGCGAGGTGTAGTTGAGCGTCAGCGCGGTGCCGAGCGGCAACACCGTGGTCGCGTAGAACCAGAGCGCCACCGCCGCCGTGCCGACCACTCCACGACCAAGGTGCATCCGGGCGAGCGGGGTGGACAGCGACAGTCCGCGGAAGTGGACAAACCCGTACAGGCAAGCCGCGCCGATCACCGACCGATAGAACAGGATCTCGGAGACGCCGTAGTGGCGGCCGGCGAGCTTCACGCAGGCGCCCATCACGGAAAACAGCACGGACGCCACCAGCATCCACAGCGCGTTCATCGCCGCGATTCTAGTGGGCTGCCTCCGGCGTCCGCGGCCGGAGCGCTTCCCCCACTGCACTAGAATCCGGGTCTGCCATCACTCACAGTTGCGCATGACCAAAAAAGCCGCTGCACCGGTCGCGAGTCTCTCGTTCGAGCAGGCGATGGACGAACTCGACCAGTTGGTGCGCAGGATGGAGTCGGGCGAACTGGCGCTGGACGAGTCGATCGCCGCGTACCGGCGCGGCGCCGAGTTGGCCCGCTATTGCCAGGGCCGGCTCGCCAATGCCGAGCAGGAAATCAAGCAGCTGGAAGGCGATCTGCTGAAGCCGCTCAATGCCGCTGAGCTGAGGGGCGGCACCGAATGAGCTGCGCGGCCGTCGTTTCTCCGGCCAATGCCGGCACCGTCCCTTTCGACGCCTGGGCGCGCGAGCGAGCCGAGCGCGTGGAAGCAGCCGCGCTGCGCCTGCTGCCCGCCGAAGATGCGATTCCCCAGCGGCTGCACCAGGCCATGCGCTACGCCGTGCTGGACGGCGGCAAGCGGGTCCGTCCCCTGCTCGTGTACGCGGGCGGCGAGGTCACCGGCGCGGAGGACGAGGCACTCGACCGCGCCGCGCTCGCGGTGGAGTACGTGCACGCCTATTCGCTCGTGCACGACGACATGCCGTGCATGGACAACGACGTGCTGAGGCGCGGCAAGCCCACGGTGCACGTGGCGTTCGACGAAGCGACCGCGATGCTGGCGGGCGACGCGCTGCAGGCCGAGGCGTTCAAGGTGCTGGCCGAGGGCCAGTTGCCGGCCCCGCAGACCGCTTCGTTGATGCGCGAGCTGGCGCACGCGTCGGGTACGCAGGGCATGTGCGGCGGACAGGCGATCGATCTCACGGCGGTCGGCAACATGAACCTCACGTTCGCGGAGCTCGAGCAGATGCACCGGATGAAGACCGGCGCATTGCTCAAGGCGTCCGTGCTCATGGGCGCCCTGTCGGGACAGGCTCCGCTGCTGACGGAGTGCACACGCGAGGCGCTCACGCGCTACGGGGAAGCGATCGGGCTGGCCTTCCAGGTGGTCGACGACATCCTCGACGTCGAGGCGAGCAGCGAGGAACTCGGCAAGACCGCCGGCAAGGATGCGGCGCAAGGCAAGCCGACCTATGTGTCCGTGCTGGGGATGGAAGCGGCGAAGGCGTGGTCGCTGCGGCTGCGCGCGCAGGCGCTCGAGGCACTGAATGGACTGGGGGCGCGCGCCGTGCGCCTGCGGGAACTGGCCGATTTCATGGTCTGCCGGAATCACTGACACGACGGAACGACGGATGTACCCACTGCTCGATAGCGTGTCTTCGCCGGCGGACCTGCGGCGCCTCGAACGGGGCCAGCTGCAGCAGCTCGCCGTCGAGTTGCGCAGTTTCCTGCTCGACTCGGTCGCGAGGACCGGCGGGCATCTGAGCTCGAACCTCGGCACGGTCGAACTCACGATCGCGCTGCATTACGTGTTCGACACGCCGGACGATCGCATCGTGTGGGACGTCGGTCACCAGACCTACGCACACAAGATCCTTACCGGCCGCCGCGAGGGCATGGCCCACCTGCGCCAGTACGGCGGCATGTCCGGGTTCCCGCGCCGTTCGGAAAGCGAATACGACACATTTGGCACCGCTCACTCGTCGACCTCGATCTCCGCCGCGCTCGGAATGGCGGTCGCGGCCCGCAGCCAGGGCTCCCTCCGGCACTCGATCGCGGTGATCGGCGACGGCGCGATGAGCGCGGGCATGGCATTCGAGGCGCTGAACAACGCCGGGGTCACCGAGAACATCCGCCTGCTCGTGATCCTCAACGACAACGACATGTCGATTTCACCGGCTGTCGGCGGCCTGAACCGCTACCTGGCGAGGCTCATCAGCGGAAAGTTCTATGCGGCGGCCAAACAGGCCGGCAAGCAGGTCCTGAAGAACTTCCCGCCGGTGTTCGAGCTTGCGCGCAAGCTCGAGGAGCACGCAAAGGGCATGGTGGTGCCGGGCACGCTGTTCGAGGAGTTCGGCTTCAACTACATCGGGCCGATCGACGGTCACGACCTGACATCGCTGATCCCCACGCTGCAGAACATCAAGAACCTGGACGGCACGCAGTTCCTGCACGTCGTGACGAAGAAGGGCCAGGGCTACAAGCTGGCCGAGGCCGATCCCGTGCTGTACCACGGTCCTGGCAAGTTCGACCCGAGCGTGGGCATCAAGAAGGCGGCGGCGGGCAAGCCGACGTACACGCAGATCTTCGGCGACTGGCTGTGCGACATGGCGGCAGCCGACAAGCGGCTCATCGGCATCACGCCGGCCATGCGCGAAGGCTCGGGCATGGTGCGCTTCGAGAAGGAATATCCGGACCGTTATTTCGACGTCGGCATCGCCGAGCAGCACGCGGTCACTTTCGCCGCAGGGCTTGCGTGCGACGGCATGAAGCCGGTGGTGGCCATCTACTCGACGTTCCTGCAACGCGGCTACGACCAGTTGATCCACGACGTCGCGCTGCAGAACCTGCCGGTCGTGTTCGCGCTCGACCGCGGCGGCATCGTCGGCGCGGACGGCGCCACGCACCACGGCGCGTTCGACCTGTCGTTCCTGCGCTGCATTCCGAACATGACGGTGATGGCGCCCGCGGACGAAGACGAATGCCGCCAGATGCTCTACACGGCGTTCCAGCAGGACGGTCCGGCAGCGGTGCGTTATCCGCGGGGCACCGGGCCGGGTGTCGCCATCGCGCAGTCGATGACCGCGCTGCCGGTAGGCAAGGGGGTCGTGCGCCGGGAATCGGCTGCGCCGCCGGGCCGTCGCGTCGCCGTCCTCGCGTTCGGATCGATGCTCGCACCGGCGCTGGCCGCGGCCGAGACGCTCGACATGACCGTTGCCAACATGCGCTTCGTGAAACCTCTGGACGCCGATCTGGTGAAGCGGCTGGCGGCGACGCATGACGCACTGGTCACCGTCGAGGAAAACGCACTGGAAGGCGGCGCCGGCAGCGCCTGCCTGGAAGCCCTCGCCTCCGCCGGCATCGAGCACCCGGTGCTGCAGCTCGGATTGCCCGACCAGTTCGTCGATCACGGCGACTCGGCGGTCCTGCTCGCGGAATGCGGGCTCGATGCCGAGGGCATCGTCGCCTCGGTGCGCCGTCGCTTTCCGGACCTGGTGCGCGAAGCGCGCGTGAAGTCCGTCGCCTGACGCCGCGGCGAGGCGGCGCGCGGCATGAAGCCGATCGTCATCCTGCAACACGAGGCCGGCGTCTCCGCGGGCCACTTCGCTTCGTGGCTCCACGCGCGATCACTGCCGCACGCCGTCGTCAACGTTCATCTGGGCGATGCAGTACCGGCGTCGACGCGTGACTATGCCGGGCTGTGTTCGCTCGGCGGCAACATGAGCGTCAACGATCCCTTGCCCTGGGTGGCCGACGAAACCGAACTGATGCGGGACGCCGTCGAGCGGGGCGTTCCGGTGATCGGTCACTGCCTCGGCGGACAGTTGCTCGCCAGGGCGCTCGGCGGCGAGGTCACTCGCAACCCGTGCAAGGAGATGGGCTGGCTGCCGGTCGAGGTCGTCGATCGGGCCCTCGTCGATGATTGGCTGGGCCCGGGCGATCCGGGTGAACTCTTCCACTGGCACGGCGACGCCTTCACGTTGCCCGGCGGCGCGCGCCGGCTGCTGTCGAGCCCACTGACGCCGAACCAGGCGTACGTGGTGGAACGCGGAGGCGTCGAGCATCTGGGAATGCAGTTCCACATCGAGATGACGCCTGAACTGGTGCTGGCGTGGACGCGCGACCCGGGCGCCGGCGACGAGGTTCAGGAGGAGCGCATGCGTACCGGGGGGCCCGGGGTGCAGTCGCCCGAGGCCATGTGCCGGGATCTGGAACGACGTACCGCGGCCATGAAGACCGTGGCCTGGCGGCTTTACGACCGCTGGGCGCGACGGGCTGAAGCGGTGATTCGCGGGAGGGATCGGGGACGTCCGTCCCCGGCGCATCAGCCCCGGTAACGCGCGGGGCGCCAGGGTCCGCCCCATTGGCTGGTGCCGTAGACCTGATCGATTGTCTTGGCTGGTCGATGGGGACAGATGCCCTGGTGGATCGAAGACAACAGCATCAGTTCGGCCAGCGCCGTCGGTTCGAAATTGAGCCGCGGATCAACGCCCGCCGTGATCTTGTCGAACCACTGGTTCAATTCGGGGTAGCCCCACAGCAGGGTCAGGGTCCGGATGGCCGCCGGATACCGCTGCTCGAGGACGGACAAGGGGCTGGCCGCCCCGCGCGGAACGTCGGGGACGGTCGGCTGGCCCTCGACGTCCGGATCAAGGGACAGGACAAAACTGCTGAAACGGGATGGCGGCGTTCTCATACCGTAAATAAGGTACGGCTAATCCGTTAGGCTGACAAACGGCGGCCGACGGCCGGTCGTTCCACCCGCCCGATCGGGGTGCGAGCAACGCGCGCGTCGCGCGGAAGCGCCAGTGCAGTGCTGGAGCGCGCCGTCAGTCGCGGAAGTTCTCGAAGGTGAGCGGGACTTCGGTGACGTCCTTGCGAAGCAGCGCAATGGCTTCCTGCAGCACGTCCTTCTTGGCCCCGGTGATGCGTACGGCGTCGCCCTGGATGCTCGCCGACACCTTCAGCTTCGACTCCTTCACCATGCCGACGATCTTCTTCGCGAGCGTCGATTCGATGCCGTTGCGGACCTTGATCAACTGCTTGAGCTTGTCGCCGCCGATCTTCTCGGCCTTGCCGAAGTCGAGCAGCCGCGGATCGACGCCGCGCTTGGCCAGCTTGCCCAGCAGGACGTCGCGCACCTGGCCGAGCTTGAAGTCGTCGTCGGCATAAGCGGTCAACTCGAACTCCTTCAGTTCGAATCTCGCATCCGAGCCCTTGAAGTCGAAGCGGTTCGTGATTTCCTTGTTCGCCTGGTCGACCGCATTGCGCAGTTCGACCAGGTTCGGCTTGCAGACGACATCGAACGACGGCATGGACGCTCCCGGATGAAGAGGGAAAGTGTAGCGATCGGCCACCTACAATGGCCCCATGTCGGTCGTCATCGAATCGGGTGTCTCGCTGCGCGCGCTCAACACCTTCGGCGTCGAGGCGCGCGCGGCTTTCTTCGCATCGGTGCACGCCGTGGACGACCTGCGCGTGGTCCTCGATGATCCGCGCGTGCGGGATGTGCCGCGCCTGGTGCTCGGCGGCGGCAGCAACGTGCTGTTCACGCGCGACTTCGAGGGCCTCGTGGTGAAGATGGACATCGCCGGACTCGAGCGCCTCGACGACGACGGCGGGCGCGCGCTGGTGCGTGTCGGCGCGGGCGAGTCGTGGCACGGCACGGTCGCGCGCCTGCTGGATGACGGCTTGCCCGGACTGGAAAACCTGGCGCTGATACCGGGTTCCGTCGGCGCTGCGCCCATCCAGAACATTGGCGCGTACGGGCTCGAACTCGCGGAGCGGTTGCAGTCGGTCGACGTGTTCGACGCGGCCACCGGCGAGGTCGAGACGCTGGACCTCGCCGGATGCCGGTTCGGCTACCGCGACAGCGTCTTCAAGCAGCGGCCGTCAGCGCAGGTGGTGGTCGGCGTGACACTCGCACTGCCGACGCAATGGACTCCGGTGGTGGGCTATGCGGACGTCGCGAACGAACTGGCCGCGCGGGCCGTGACAGCGCCGTCGGCACGCGACGTATTCGACGCCGTGGTGGCGATCCGGCGCCGCAAGCTCCCGGACCCGGCACAGGTCGGCAATGCCGGCAGCTTCTTCAAGAATCCGGTGGTGTCGAGAGCACAGCGCCAGGAACTGATCGATCGCTGTCCGTCGCTGGTCAGCTACGACATCGGCGGCGGTCGCTACAAGCTCGCGGCGGGATGGCTGATCGACGCCTGCGGGCTGAAGGGCGCGGTGCGCGGCCGGGCCGGCGTGTACCCGCGGCAGGCGCTCGTTCTCGTCAACCTCGGGGGCGCGACCGGCGCCGAGATCCTCGCGCTGGCGCACGAAGTCCAGGATGCGGTGCGCGCGCGCTTCGGCGTCGAACTCGAGCCCGAGCCAACCATCCTCTGACGATACGGGCTGCGCGTCCTGGTGTCGTGCGGCCAGCGGAGAAGCGTTCCCTCCGGCTACTTGTCGTTGTTGTCTTCGGTGAGGCGCGGCATCGCCGAACCGCTTCCTGCCGAGAGCAGCCCGATCCGCGTGTAGGTCATCAGCTTGTCGCGGGTGTCGGTGATGTCGAGGTTGCGCATCGTGAGCTGGCCGATGCGGTCCGCGGGCGAGAAGACCGACTCGCCTTTCTCCATCGTCAGCCGCTCGGGTTTGTAGGTCAGGTTCGGCGAGGTCGTGTCGAGGATCGAGTAGTCGTTGCCGCGCCGCAGTTCGACCGTCACTTCGCCGGTGATCGCGCGCGCCACCCAGCGCTGGGCGCTCTCGCGCAGCATGATGGCCTGCGGATCGAACCAGCGACCCTGGTAGAGCAGGCGGCCGAGGCGGCGGCCGTTGTCGCGGTACTGCTCGATCGTGTCCTCGTTGTGGATACCGGTGACGAGCCGCTCGTACGCGATGAACAGCAGCGCGAGCCCGGGCGCTTCGTAGATGCCGCGGCTCTTGGCCTCGATGATCCGGTTTTCGATCTGGTCGCTGACGCCCAGCCCGTGGCGCCCGCCGATCCGGTTCGCTTCGGCCATCAGTTCCACCGGATCGCCGAACTCGATCCCGTTCAGTGCGACCGGCTGGCCTTCGTCGAAGCGCACGCGCACTTCCTCAGCCCGGACGGCAACATCGTCGCGCCACGACGCCACGCCCATGATCGGTTGAACGATGCGCACGTTGCTGGACAACTGCTCGAGGTCCTTCGCCTCGTGCGTCGCGCCCAGCATGTTGGAGTCGGTCGAGTACGCCTTCTCCGCGGACATCTTGTAGGCGAAGCCCGCCTGTCGCATGAACTCCGACATCTCGGCGCGGCCGCCGAGTTCGTCGATGAACGCCTGGTCGAGCCACGGCTTGTAGATCTTCAACCCCGGGTTGGCCAGCAGGCCGTAGCGGTAGAACCGCTCGATGTCGTTGCCCTTGAACGTGCTGCCGTCGCCCCAGATGTTGACGTCGTCTTCCTTCATCGCGGCGACGAGCATCGTGCCGGTGACGGCGCGTCCGATCGGCGTGGTGTTGAAGTAAGTGACGCCCGCCGTCGAGATGTGGAAGGCGCCGCACTGAAGCGCCGAGATTCCTTCGGCCACCAGTTGCGCGCGGCAGTCGACCAGGCGGGCCTTCTCCGCCCCGTACTGCAGTGCCTTGCGGGGGATGTCGTCGTAATCCGGTTCGTCGGGCTGGCCGAGGTTCGCGGTGTACGCGAACGGTATGGCGCCCTTCTTGCGCATCCACAGAAGTGCGGCACTCGTATCGAGGCCGCCGGAGAAGGCGATGCCGACCTTCTGGCCGGAGGGGAGCTGCTGCAGGATCGTCGACATTTCAGGGGCACGCGCCCGGGGAGCGGGCATTCGAGAGGGCGAGGCGGCGCGGCGACCGCAACGGGAGCGAATTATCCCCGATCGTGTGGCCGGCCGCGGCGCAGGCGACGGCACGCACCCGGGGCGGGGTCGTCAATGCACGTTGCGGCCCAGCAGCAGGTACTCCATCAGCGCCTTCTGCGCATGCAGGCGATTCTCGGCTTCGTCCCACACCACCGACTGCGGGCCGTCCAGCACCTCCGCGGTCACTTCTTCGCCGCGGTGCGCGGGCAGGCAGTGCATGAAGATCGCGTCCTTCGCGGCGACACGCATCATGTCGGCGTCGACCTGCCAGTCGGCGAATGCGGCCGCACGGGCGTCGTTTTCGGCCTCGAAGCCCATGCTCGTCCAGACGTCGGTCGTCACGAGGTGCGCCCCGCGCGCCGCGTCCATCGGATCGTCGAACACCGTGAAGTGCGGGCCCGGCGGAGCCAGCGTCGTGTCGAGCCGATAACCCGGCGGGGTCGACACGTTCAAGTGGAATCCAAGGACGCGCGCCGCCTGCAGCCAGGTGTAGGCCATGTTGTTGGCGTCGCCGATCCAGGCGACTGTGCGGCCGGCGATCGGACCGCGGTGCTCGAAGAACGTGAAGATGTCGGCGAGGATCTGGCACGGGTGGTACTCGTTCGTCAGACCGTTGATCACCGGCACACGCGAGTACTCGGCGAAGCGCTCGATCTTGGTCTGCCCGTAGGTGCGGATCATCACGACGTCGACCATGCGCGAGATCACCCGCGCCGTGTCCTCGATGGGCTCCGAGCGGCCGAGCTGGGAGTCGCCCGTCGTGATGTGGATGACCGAGCCGCCCATCTGGTACATGCCGGCCTCGAACGACACCCGGGTTCGGGTCGAAGCCTTCTCGAACACCATCGCCAGGGTGCGGTCCGCGAGCGGCTGGTAGAACTCGTAGCGCTTGAACCGGTCCTTGATCACGCGCGAACGTTCGAACACCCACTCGAGTTCTTCGCGCGAAAAATCCCCGAACTGCAGGAAGTGGCGTATCGCAGCCCCCATGGCCGTTCTCCTACGCGGCGGCTTTGGCCGGCGTCGCGAGGAAGCGCGCCACCAGAGGCGCGAGACGCTCGACGATGAGATCGGCGTCCGCCCGGGTGATGACCAGCGGCGGGAGCAGGCGGATGACGTTCTCGTGCGTCACGTTGATCAGCAGTCCGTCATCGAGCGCGGCTCTCACCAGTTCGCCGCACGGCCGGTCGAGTTCCACGCCGATCATCAGCCCGCGTCCGCGGATCTCGCGCACGCCGGCGAGGTGGCCGACCTGCGCCATCAAGCCGGCGCGGATGCGCTCGCCTTGTTCGACGGCATTGGCCATCAGCCCTTCGGCTTCGATGATCTTCAGCGTTTCGAGTCCGGCGCGCATCGCAAGCGGGCCGCCGCCGAACGTGGTGCCATGGTTGCCCGGTCCGAAGACGCCCGCGGCCCGGCCGGCTGCGAGGCATGCGCCGATCGGCACTCCGGAACCCAGGCCTTTCGCAAGCGTCATCACGTCGGGCCGGATGTCGGCCCATTGGTGTGCGAACCATTTGCCGGTCCGGCCGATACCGCTCTGGACCTCATCGATCATCAGCAGCCATCCACGCTCGTCGGCGAGGCGCCGCAGGCTGCGGACGAACTCGAGGTCCGCCACCTGGATGCCGCCTTCGCCCTGCAGCACTTCCACCCATACGGCGCGGACGCGGGGGTCGGCATCGGCCGCTTTCCGCACGGCCGCCAGATCGTTGTACGGAACCTGGATGAAACCGGTGGGCAGCGGCGAGAAGCCCTTGCGCGCCTTCTCGCTCCCGGTGGCGGCAAGTGTGGCGAGGGTGCGGCCGTGCCACGCGTTTTCCATCACGATGGTCTGCGCTTCCGGTTCGCCGTGCTTGTGGCCGTACATGCGAACCAGTTTCAGCGCGCCCTCGTTCGCCTCGGAACCCGAGTTGCCGAAGAACACTTCCTGCATGCCGGACAGTTCGCACAGGCGATCTGCGAGTTGCTCCTGCTCGGTGACCCGGTAGATGTTGGAGGTGTGAATCAGTCGGCCGACCTGCTCCTGGAGCGCGGCCACCAGCTTGGGGTGCGCGTGGCCGAGGCCGTTCACGGCAATGCCGGCCAGCGCGTCGAGGTACTCCCGGCCCTGCGTGTCGACCAGGCGCGCGCCCTTGCCATGGGTGAAAGCCACGGGAAGCCGGTTGTAGGTGTTCATCAAGTGCGTCATGGTGTTCTCGCCAAAGAAAAAACGCGGTGCCGTCGCATGTGTCGCATGGGACAGGCCGGCAGCCGCGTTCGAACGATTATAGGGAAACGGGCTGTCGCGACCGTGTGCGACGCGCCCGGGTGCCAGCCGAGATCAGGGCGATCGTCGTCGGGACGGACGGGCGGTGGCGAGCGCAACGAGGGAGCGCTCTTTCTCGGCGGAGATGACGCGATTCGAGGGGACGTGACCCGGGTGGACGACGCCGAGCAGTTCGAACCTGTTCTGCAATCGCAGGTGAGGGGCCAGGTATTCCACGAGGTTGCGGCAACGAGAACCAGAATACGCGGAGCATACGACACGGTTCATGACGTCGTGGCCGTGCGGAAGGCCCGGCGCGGATCGGATGCCGGGTCACGAGTCCTCGATGAGTCGCGCGTGAGCGCCGCAAAGCGAGCGGCGGTCCTTTGAACGTAATCGGCACCGTTTGATTGCGGCGTGGATAAAATGCCGGTTTCCCGCGCATCCGAAGGTTGCTGGCACGGTGCACATGGCGTGCACGGCCGGTGGCAGTTCCGCGCACGGAGCCCGGCGTGTCCAACGTCCCGCCGTCCAGCAACAACCTCCGCCAGTTCTTCGTCCACGGCATCACGTCCGAGGGTCGACCCTTTCGACCCAGCGACTGGGCCGAGCGCCTCGCCGGCGTTCTGTCGTGCTACCGGCCGGGCGGCATGATCTCCGGCCGCGACGCCTTCATCGGCTATTCACCCTTTGTGCGCCCGATGGTGATCGATGGGGTCAAGTGCGTGCTGCTCGACGAGCGCCTGCGCGAAGTCGAGCGCATGGCGTTCGACTTCGTGCTCAATTTTGCGAAGGACAACGGGCTCACGGTGTACGAGAGCCGGGTGCTCGCCGACGGTTCGCCGACGCCCGACCTGACCCGGCCTCGCGGGGAATGACGGCGGGCCCGGGCCCCGTTGGGCTCGGCCGGTGCATGGGGGCCAGAAAAGCAAAACGCGGGGGTGCGCCCCGCGTTGCTCGTCACTGCACGACTGCCGCATGGCGGCAGTTCAAAAGTGCTTCAGGCCATCGACTTGATGGCGGCGGACAGGCGGCTCTTGTTGCGGGCCGCGGTGTTCTTGTGGACGACGCCCTTGTCGGCAATCGAGTCGATCACGCTGGTCGCTTTACGCAGCGTATCGGCCGCGGCGTTCTTGTCGCCGGCCTCGATGGCCTTGCGAACCGACTTGATCGCAGTGCGCAGGCGCGAGCGCTGGGCGCCGTTGTGGGCGTTGCTCTCGACGGATTGGCGGGCCCGCTTGCGGGCTTGTTTGCTGTTGGCCATGGCTTCTCGATCGTCCTTGGTGGCGATCGTCCTAAATGGGGTGATCGGTATTCCGCAGGCCCGAAGCTGCCGAACGTCTCCAAAAACTTGCCGGAAACGCTGCCGCAAACTCGATTGGCCGGGGCGGAAAAGCCCTAAACTATATCAAATCAAGCCCTTATCCACAATGCCCGGGTCGTCGTCACTTTGTCGCCTGCGGTTGGCGCCCTGATCCCCCCGTCCAGACCCTGTTCCGCGCACTCGCCACCGTCAGCGGCCTGACCCTGCTGTCCCGGATCACCGGGCTCGTGCGGGACATGCTGATCTCGCGCCTGTTCGGTGCGAGCGCCGAGACCGACGCTTTCAACGTCGCCTTCCGGTTGCCCAATCTGCTGCGGCGCATGTTCGCGGAAGGCGCATTCCAGCAGGCCTTTGTCCCGATGCTGGCCGACGTCCGCGCCCGCAGGGACGATGAGCAGACCGGAGTCTTCGTCGGGCACGTCGCATCCGCGCTGTTCTGGGTTCTGCTGGTGGTCTCGATTCTCGGGGTGGTCGCGGCCCCGGTCCTGGTCTGGCTGGTCGCCTCCGGGCTGTCACGCAACCCCGGTGCGTTCGAGCTTGCCACCCTGATGACCCGCTGGATGTTTCCTTACATCCTGTTCATGTCGCTGGTCGCGCTCGCCGCCGGGGTGCTCAATACGTACCGCCGCTTTGCCGTGCCGGCCTTCACACCCGTTCTGCTGAACGTGTCGTTCATCGTGTGCGCGCTGTGGCTCGCTCCGCGGCTCGATCACCCCATCGTCGCGCTTGCGTTTGCGGTCGTGATCGGAGGCGTGCTGCAGCTTGCACTCCAGGGGGCGGCACTGATGCGGACCGGGATCCGGCTGCGATTGTCCGGTCCGCGGCAGTCCTTCCGCGATCCGCTCGTCCGCCAGATGGCGCGGCTGATGGTGCCGGCCGTGTTCGCGGTCTCGGTCGCGCAGATCAGCATCGTCATCAACACCAACATCGCTTCGCATCTGGCAGCGGGCAGCGTGACCTGGCTCGCCTTCGCGGACCGGCTGATGGAGTTTCCGACGGCGCTGCTGGGCATCGCATTGGGTACCGTCCTGCTGCCGTACCTGTCGGCGGCCTTTGCCGAGAAGCGCCACGAGGACTACTCGAAGCTGCTCGATTGGGGACTGCGCCTGACCTTCCTGCTCGCGCTGCCCGCCGCGGTCGGCCTCGGTTTTCTCGCCGAGGGGATCGTCTCGGTGCTGTTCCAGGGCCGCGAGTTCACGGCCTTCGATGTGCGGCAGACATCGGTGGCCGTCGTCGGCTATGCGGTCGGGTTGATCGGCCTCATCGGAGTGAAGATCCTTGCCCCGGGCTTCTATGCGCAGAAGGACATCCGCACGCCGGTGAAGATCGCCATCGTGGTGCTCATCGCGACGCAACTTGCCAACGTCGCGTTGGTGCCCTGGCTGTCACACGCCGGGCTGGCGCTTTCCGTGAGTCTCGGAGCATGTGCGAACGCCGTGGCGCTCCTGATCGGTCTGAAGCGGCGCGGCGTGTACCGTCCGGAAGGGCAGTGGGTCGGCTTCGTGCTGCGCGTGCTCGTTGCGCTGGCTGTGCTGGCCATCGTGCTGTGGCTGGCTCAGCGGCCGCTCGACTGGAGCGCGCTCCATGCCACGCCGTGGCGGCGCGCCGGTTGGCTGGCGCTCGTCATTGGCGGCGGCGGCGCGGCGTATTTCGCCGCGCTGGCGCTGCTCGGCTTTCGGCCACGGGACTTTCGTCACCAGGCGCCGTCGCGTTCCTAGCTGCCGGGCGGTCAATCACCAAGAGCGGCCGGCAGGCGGCAACGCGGGAAAAGAAACGCCGCCCTGGGGCGGCGTCTGGCTTGCTGCAGAAAGGGTCAGGCCACCTGCTTGAGCATCGTCTCGGCGTCGCTGACCTCGAACTTGCGGGGTTCCTCGAGGTTCAGCGACCTCACCACGCCGTTGTCGACGAACATCGAAAAGCGTCGGCAACGCACGCCCATGCCGGGAAGGTCGACCTCGAGGCCGAGCTTCTTCGTGTATTCGCCCGCGCCGTCGGCCAGCATGCGCACCTTGTCGCCGGTCTTCTGGTCGCGGCCCCAGGCGCCCATCACGAAAGCGTCGTTGACCGACAGGCACCAGATCTCGTCGACGCCCTTCGCCTTCAGCGCGGCGTACTTCTCGACGTAGCCCGGCACGTGCTTGGCGGAACACGTCGGCGTAAAGGCGCCGGGCAGGCCGAAGATCACGATCTTCTTGCCCTTCGTGATCTCTCCGACGCTGAAGGTGTTGGGACCGAGCGGGCAGCCTTCCGTTTCCACATCGATGAATTCCTGCAGTTGCCCTTCGGGCAGGCGGTCGCCGACCTTGATCGTCATTGGATGTCCCCTTGTTTCGCGGTCAAAGGGAAAAGTCTAGCAAGGCGACGAGGGGCGACTGTCGACGCCCATGACGGCGAGAGGGCCGGCCGCCGTCGCGTCTAGTCGCCAAGCGCCACGCCCTCGCGGCGCGGATCCGCGCCGCCCGACCACGCCGGGCGGCCGTCAGGCAGCCGTACGCGGACGATGCCCTGGAGCCCACTGCCCATGTCCAACTCACGCACGTCGTGCCCACGGGCTTTCAGGCCGTCGATCAATGCGCCGCTGACCTGGCCCTTCTCGAGTTCGGTCGGTCCGTTGCGCGAACCGAAGTTCGGCAGCGAAATCGCCTGCTGCACGTCCAGGTTCCAGTCCATCACGCCGACCAGCGTTTTCGCGACGTAACCGATGATCTGCGAGCCGCCGGGGGAGCCGACGGAGGCGACCAGTTGTCCGGACGATTTCTCGAAGACCAGCGTCGGCGCCATGGAACTGCGCGGTCGCTTGCCCGGCTGGACGCGGTTGGCCACGGGCAGCCCGTCGGCCTCGGGCAGGAACGAGAAGTCGGTCAGCTGATTGTTCAGCAGGAAGCCCCGCACCATCACGCGTGAGCCGAACACGTCCTCGATGGTGGTCGTCATCGAAACCGCATTGCCGAAGCTGTCGACGACGGAGATGTGCGAGGTCGAGGTCTTCGCGGGTGAAACGTCGGGCGCGAACGCGGTCCGTGTGCCGGGCGGCACGCCCGGCTTTGCAGTCCCCATGCTGCGGTCGGTGATCAATTGCGCGCGCTGGCGCAGGTAGGCGGGATCGGTGAGGCCTGCGACGTTCACGGGGACGAAGTCGCTGTCCGCGAGGTACAGACCGCGATCGGCAAATGCCAGGCGCCCGGCCTCCGAGAAGAGGTGGACGGCGTCGGGCTGCGGCTCCAGCTTTCCGTTCACCATGACCGGAGGGACGACTGCGATGTTTCGCACGGAGAAGATGCCCAGCATCTGCGCGACGGCGACGCCGCCCGACGACGGCGGCGGCATGCCGCATACGCGCCACTGCCGGTATTCGGTGCAGACGGCTTCGCGCACCTTGACTCGATAGGCGGCCAGGTCGCTTTCAGCCAGTGCGCCGGCGTTCCTGTGGGAGCGAACCGCCTTCACGATGTCCGCGGCGATCGCACCCTTGTAGAAAGCGTCTGCGCCGCCAGCCTGGAGCGCGCGCAGCGTCTCGGCATAGGCCGGGTTGCGAACGATGGAGCCGATCGGCTTCGGCGTGCCGTCGACCTGATAGAAGTACGCCGCGGCGGCGGCATCCGCCTTCAGGTATTTCTCCGACGCGAGCAGCGCGTTCAGGCGTGGCGACATCGCGAAGCCGTTGTCGGCCAGACGCATCGCGGGTTCGAACAGCCGTGCCCATGGCAACTTGCCATGCCGACCGTGCGCGACTTCGAGCAGGCGCACCGCCCCCGGTGTTCCAACCGAACGGCCTCCGACGACCGCCTCGTAGAAGGGCATTGCCTTGCCGTCGGGCAGCAGGAACAGCTTTTCGTTCGCGGCCATCGGCGCCGTCTCGCGGCCGTCGTAGGCGACCAGCTGCTTGCCGTCCCAATGCATCAGGAAGGCGCCGCCACCCAGGCCCGAGCTCTGCGGCTCGACGAGGCCGAGGACGAACTGGATGGCGACGGCCGCGTCGAACGCGGTGCCGCCCGCCCGCAGCATTTCAAGTCCTGCCTCGGTGGCGAGCGGGTTGGCGGAGGCGGCCATGTGCCGCGTCGCCGTGACCGTCGCGAGACCGCTGCGAAAGGCCGACGACGCTTCCGGCTGCGACGGCCGATCGCCGGGGGCGGTCGAGCACGCGGCGACGAGCGCAAGGACCGGCGCGCCGAGCGCGAACCGCCGGACTACGGATGCAAGACGCGGAAACTCCATGGTCGAACGCTCCAATGGAAATCAGCGGGCAGCGGCATCTCCAGCGCGCGCCTGTTGCCGCGCCCGGGTTACCTGCGTGGCAGGCTACTTCGGCTGCAGCCGGATCGCGCCATCGAGGCGGATCGTTTCGCCGTTGAGCATCACGTTCTCGATGATGTGCCTTGCGAGCGCGGCGTACTCCTCGGGCTTGCCCAGACGCGAGGGGAAAGGCACCTGCTTGCCGAGCGAGTCCTGCACCTCCTGCGGCATGCCGAGCAGCATCGGCGTGGCGAAGATGCCCGGCGCGATGGTGCACACGCGGATGCCGCTGCGCGAAAGGTCACGCGCGATCGGCAACGTCATGCCGACCACGCCGCCTTTCGAGGCGGAGTACGCCGCCTGGCCGATCTGCCCGTCGAATGCCGCCACCGACGCGGTGTTGATGACCACGCCGCGCTCGCCGTCCGTCGTGGGGTCCAGCTTCGACATCGCCGTGGCGGCCACGCGGATCATGTTGAACGACCCGATCAGGTTGATCGTGATGACACGGGTGAACGAGGCCAGCGCGTGCGGGCCGTCCTTGCCGACGGTCTTTTCCCCGATCGCGATGCCCGCGCAGTTCACCAGTCCGCGCAGCGTGCCGAACTGCTGCGCCGCGTTGACCACGGCCTGCGCATCGGCTTCGCTCGTGACGTCGCATTTCACGAAACGCGCGTTCGAGCCGAGTTCGCGCGCCAGCGCCTCGCCCTTGTCGGCCTGCACGTCGGCGATGACGACCTTGGCGCCGCTCGCGGCCAGCAGGCGGCTCGTGCCGCCGCCGAGGCCGGAGGCACCGCCGGTGACGATGAAGACGTTGTCCTTGATCTGCATGGAATCCCCCGCTGAAAGCGAAGGATTCTAGGCCGACCGCCGGGTGCCGATCAGCGGCGGATCAGTAGAACGTGCAGCGGGCGAGCACGCTCATGTTGATGCCGGTGGCGCCGGTGACGGTTGTCTGGCGCGCGCGCAGCCGGAACATGGGTGCGATGCAGGACTCCGTTTCCAGCCCGGTGAGGGACAGGGCGTCGCGCATCAGGCTGGATTGAATTCCGAGCGCATAGTGGGGCCGCGAATACTGGCCCGGGGCCGCGTTCGCGGGCTTGTACTCGTACAGTCCGAGGGAGGAGAACAACCCGCGTTTGTCGGCGTAGGGATCGAGCGGCTTGGGAGTACTCGTATGCAGGTCGACGATCACGTCCGGGTGAAGCTTGATGCCGTCGGTGCCGGCGCCCCATGTCGACGGATCCACCCGCACCTGTCCGCAGGCGCCTCCCGCCAGGGCGGACAGCGAGACCAGCAGGGCAGTACGCGCAACGACAGTCGATCCCGGCAACATCGTAGCCTCGAGGCGATCAAGTCTCCATTTACAGTACGGTCACACCAGGCAACCGGCAAGCGGGCATTCGGACGACCCATGGGTCGATCTGATCGGCCACACACCGGTTTGCAGTGCGGGGGAAGAAATGGCTCAGCGCGGTCGAGAGTTGCTGGAGGGGTTGAAAAGCTTCGAGAAGGGCAAGATCGTCAGCGCCCGCGAGGCAGTTCAGCTGATTCATGACGGCGACACTGTCGCCACGACCGGATTCGTCGGCATCGGTTTTCCCGAGAACATCGCCGTTGCGCTCGAGCAGCGATTTCTCGAATCCAGCGAAAAGGATCCGGACGGCATCGGAAAGCCGGAAGGCCTGACGCTCGTGTATGCGGCCGGGCAGGGCGACGGCAAGGACCGGGGACTCAATCACCTGGGCCACGAGGGTCTGGTCAAGCGCGTCATCGGCGGTCACTGGGGGTTGGTGCCCAAGTTGCAGGCGCTGGCCGTCGCCGATCGCATCGAGGCGTACAACCTGCCCCAGGGAGTGATCACGCACCTGTTCCGCGACATCGCGGCAGGCAAGCCGGGCCACCTGACCCGCATCGGGCTCGGCACGTTCGTCGATCCGCGCCACGGCGGCGGAAAGATCAATCAGCGGACGATCGCCGACGTGGTCGAACTGATGACGATCGGCGGCGAGGAATACCTGTTCTACAAGACATTCCCGATCAACGTCGGCATCGTGCGCGGCACGACGGCGGACCCCGACGGCAACATCACGATGGAGCGCGAGGCGCTGACGCTGGAGGGTCTTGCCATCGCCATGGCCGCCCACAACTCGGGCGGCATCGTCATCGTGCAGGTCGAACGCATCGCCGACCGCGGCTCGCTCAACCCGCGCCAAGTGAAGATTCCCGGGGTCCTGGTCGATTGCATCGTGGTGGCGGAAAAGCCCGAGTACCACATGCAGACCTTCGTCGAGCAGTACAACGCCGGGTTCTCGGGCGAGATCCGCGTGCCGGTCAGTTCCATCGCGCCGATGGCGATGAGCGAGCGCAAGATCATCGCGCGCAGGGCGGCGCTGGAGCTCAAGGCGAACAGCGTCGTCAACCTCGGCATCGGCATGCCGGAAGGCGTTGCCGGCGTGGCGACCGAGGAGAAAGTGATCGACCTGCTCACGCTCACGGCGGAGCCGGGCGTGGTCGGCGGCATCCCCGCTTCGGGCCTGAATTTCGGCGCCGCGGTGAACACGCAGGCAATCATCGACCAGCCGTACCAGTTCGATTTCTACGACGGCGGCGGCCTGGACCTCGCGTTCCTCGGCCTCGCGCAGGCGGACCGCGAAGGCAATCTGAACGTCAGCAAGTTCGGACCGCGGCTGGCCGGCGCGGGCGGCTTCATCAACATCTCGCAGTCGGCGAAGAGCGTCGTGTTCGTCGGCACCTTCACGGCGGGCGACCTGCAGGTCGTCGTTGAAGACGGCAAGCTCCGGCTCCTGAACGACATCGGCCCCAGGAAGTTCGTGCACGCGGTGGAGCACCGGACTTTCGCGGGCAGCGAGGCGGTGCGACGCGGGCAGCCGGTGCTGTTCGTGACCGAGCGTTGCGTCTTCCGGCTGGCCCCGGAAGGGCTGGAACTGATCGAGGTTGCACCGGGGGTCGACATCGAGCGCGACATCCTGGCTCGCATGGAATTCGCTCCGATCGTCCGCCGCGATCCGCAGCTGATGGACGCGTCGATCTTCCGGCCGGAAGCGATGAACCTGCGCGAGCGGATGCTCGCGGTGCCGCTTGCGCAGCGCCTGGCGTACGACGAGGAGCACAACATCCTGTTCCTGAACTTCGAGCGGCTCACCGTCAAGACGAGCGCGGACGTACAGGCGATCCACGGCGAAATCAAGCGGCGACTCGAACTGATCGGCCACAAGGTGTACGGGATCGTGAATTACGATCACTTCGACCTCGATCCGCAGGTCGAGGACGAGTACGCCGCGATGGTGAAATCGCTGGTGGAGAACTACTACTTCGGGGTGAGCCGCTACACGACGTCGGGCTTCCTGCGCGCCAAGCTCGGCAAGGCGCTGGACGGGCGCGGAGTTGCGCCGCACATCTACGAGTCGGCGACCGTCGCGCTCGCGCACGTGCGCGACGTCGGTGCGGCCACCAAAGGCGGACTCTAGTCGGGCGGAGTGCTCGCGCCCGCGCCAAGGGCGCGCTGCATGATGACGACGTCCACCCAGCGGTCGAACTTGTGGCCGACCGCCTTCATGACGCCGGTGTGCTCGAAGCCGCAGGCGCTGTGCACGCCGATGGAGCCGGCGTTGTCGGAGTCCCCGATGACGGCGAGCATCTGTCGCAGCCCCAACTCGGTGCAGTCTTCGATCAGCGCGAAAAGGAGCGCCTTGCCGACGCCTCGACCGGCCACATCGGCGGCGACGTAGATCGAGTCCTCGACGGTATTCCGGTAGGCGGCACGCGCGCGAAAGTGATTGGCGTAGGCGTAGCCGAGCACCCGCGTCCCGTCCACGGCGACGAGGTACGGGAAACCGTCTCCCGTGATCTGCGCGTGGCGCCGCTTCATCTCGTTCAGGTCGGGCGGCTCGGTTTCGAACGTGCCCAGGCCATGCAGGACGTGGTGCCGATAAATGGCCTGGACGGCGGCCATGTCGTCCGCGGTGGCGGCCCGTATGTGCATGTGGACTCCGGCAAAGAAAAAGGGCGGCAAGGCTTGCGCCGGCCGCCCCTGGCGCTGAAAGGGATCTACAGCAAGGTCACGTCGACGCGCCGTGCTTCCCGCGGGTCGCCGTCGCCCGTCGTCCGTTCCGGTTTCCTCAGTTCGATGCTCTCGCTCGGCACGCCGGCGCCGGCGAGCAGGTCGCGCACGGCGAGCGCGCGCTGCTTCGCGAGCTCTGCGTTCGCAACGGGATCGCCACTGGCGTCGTGGTACCCGGAAATGCCGATGCGACGGCGGCCGTCTTTCGCGGACTTCACGAAAGAAGCGAGCGCCGCTTCCGCGTCGGCCGGCAGATCGGCCTTGCCGAGTTCGAAATACACCCGCGTCACCATGACGACGTTCTTCGCGGCGACCGACTTGCCGCCGCTCTGGCTGATGGCCGTGCCTGCCGCAATGCCCATCGTGAAAATGGACACGGTGATCGCCAGTGCGATCACCAGGAACAGCGCAAAGCCGGTCTCGCGATCCTCTTCGTCGAACATGGCGGGAGCTAGCGCAGGATGATGTCGACGCGACGCGCCTCGGCGTCGCTGCCGGAGCCGGTGATCACGTTGCTCGGTTTCACCAGTGCCACGCGGTCCGCCGGCACGCCGGAAGCCACCAGCGTGTCGCGGACGACGATCGCGCGTTCCTTGGCCAGTTCGAGGTTCTTCGTGGCGTCTCCCGTCGGATCGGCGTAGCCGGACAACTCGACCTTCGCGTCGGCCGAGGCTTTCAGGGCCGCAGCGTAGCCGTCGAGGATCTTCTGGCTGGCTGCCGTGACGCGGTTCTGGCCGCTTTCGAAATGAACGCGATTCGGAATGCCGACAGCGATCACCACCGGCACGAGCATCACTTCGGTGGGCGCCGTCATGGCGACCGGGGCCACTCCGGCCGGGGGCGTCGCCGAGGCGGCCGGGCCGGGCTTGCCACCGTGGATCGACGCGATGATCGGCACGATCAGCAGCGCGACGATGTTGATGATCTTGATCAGCGGGTTGACCGCCGGGCCGGCCGTGTCCTTGTACGGGTCGCCCACCGTGTCGCCGGTGACCGCGGCCTTGTGCGCATCGGACCCCTTGCCGCCGTGGTGGCCTTCCTCGATGTACTTCTTGGCGTTGTCCCACGCGCCGCCGCCGGTCGTCATCGAAATGGCGACGAACAGGCCGGTCACGATCGTTCCCATCAGCACGCCGCCGAGCGCCGCGGGGCCGAGGACGATGCCGACGACGATCGGCACCAGCACCGGCAGGATCGACGGGATCATCATTTCCTTGATCGCCGCCGTCGTCAGCATGTCGACCGCCCTGCTGTAGTCGGGCTTGGCCTTGTACTCCATGATTCCCGGGATCTCGCGGAACTGGCGGCGGACTTCCTCAACCACCGAGCCCGCAGCGCGACCGACCGCTTCCATCGCCATCGCGCCGAACAGGAAGGGAATCAGCCCGCCGATGAACAGGCCGATGATCACCATGTGGTTGGATAGATCGAACGTCACATTGACACCGGCCTCCCGCAGCCCGCCGGTGTAGTCGGCGAACAGCACCAGCGCGGCAAGACCGGCCGAACCGATCGCGTAGCCCTTCGTCACGGCCTTGGTCGTGTTGCCCACGGCGTCGAGCGGATCGGTGATCGCGCGCACTTCCTTCGGCATGTCGGCCATTTCGGCGATGCCGCCGGCGTTGTCCGTGATCGGGCCGTAGGCGTCGAGCGCAACGATGATGCCGGTCATCGACAGCATCGACGTCGCCGCGACCGCGATGCCGTACAGGCCCGCCAGCCAGTGCGAGGCAAGGATCGCTGCCGAGATCGCCAGCACCGGCCACGCGCACGCCTTGAGCGACACGGCGATGCCGGCAATGATGTTGGTCGCATGACCGGTCGTTGAGGCCTGGGCGACGTACTGCACCGGCTTGAACTGCGTTCCCGTGTAGTACTCGGTGATGTAGACCAGAGCGGCGGTCAGCACGAGGCCGACGACGGCCGCCAGGTAGAGGTTCATCACGGTGACGCCGCCCGAAGCAGCCACCGGTCCGAGGATCCACGCGGTCACCGGATAGAAGAGCACCAGCGAGATCGCGCCGGCGACCAGCAGGCCGCGGTACAGCGCGTTCATGATCTTGCCGCCTTCGCGGGCCTTCACGAACATGCAGCCGACGATCGACGCCAGGATCGAGACGCCGGAGATCACGAGCGGATAGATGATGCCGGCGTCCGTGTTGCCCTTGAACACCATGCCCCCGATCAGCATCGTGGCGATCACGGTCACGGCGAACGTCTCGAAGAGGTCCGCGGCCATGCCGGCGCAGTCGCCGACGTTGTCGCCCACGTTGTCGGCGATCACGGCCGGATTGCGCGGATCGTCTTCCGGGATGCCGGCTTCGACCTTGCCGACGAGGTCCGCACCGACGTCGGCGCCCTTGGTGAAGATGCCGCCGCCGAGTCGCGCGAAGATCGAGATCAGCGAAGCGCCGAACGCGAATCCGATCATCGGGTGCAGCAGGTCGCGGGTGGAGACGCCCGCGTGGGTGGTCTTGAGCAGCCAGTAGAAACCGGCGACGCCGAGCAGGCCGAGACCGACGACGAGCAGGCCGGTGATCGCGCCCCCGCGGAACGCGATGTTCAGCGCCGGGTTCAGGCCCTGCGTAGCCGCCTGCGCCGTGCGCACGTTGGCGCGCACGGAAACGTTCATGCCGACGTACCCCGCGGCACCGGACAGCACCGCGCCGAGCACGAAGCCGATGGCGGTCCACAGTCCGAGCTGTGGCACGACCGCGATGATGATCGCGAGCACCACGCCGACGATGGCAATGGTTCGGTACTGGCGGTTCAGGTAGGCCTGAGCGCCTGTTTGCACGGCGGCGGCGATCTCCTGCATGCGCGCGTTCCCCGCGGGCTGCTTAAGAATCCAGGAGATCGACCACGCGCCGAAGACCACGGCTGCGAGGCCGCAGAGCAGGGCGAGCGCCAATCCAGACATGTTTCTTTCTCCTTATCGAGGCGTGATGTTCAAGTGCTGCGACGGCTTTACTGCGACAGCGCGGCGAACGCGCGCTGCTTGATTTCGTCCACGGACCCCACTCCGGCGATCTTGCGGTAGCGCGGGGCTCCGGGCTGGCCGCTCGTGGCCCAGTCCGAGTAGTACGCGACCAGGGCCCGGGTCTGTGCGTGGTAGACCTCGAGGCGCTTGCGGACGGTCTCTTCCTTGTCGTCGTCGCGCTGGATGAGCGCCTCGCCGGTGAGATCGTCCTTGCCCTCCGCCTTCGGCGGGTTGAACCGCACGTGATAGGTGCGTCCGCTGCCCGGGTGCACCCGGCGACCGCTCATGCGATCGATGATGTCCGCGTCGGGCACGTCGATCTCGAGCACGACGTCGATCGTCACGCCTGCGTGCTTCATCGCGTCGGCCTGCGGAATCGTGCGGGGAAAGCCGTCGAACAGGTATCCGTTGGCGGTGTCCGGTTCCCGCAAGCGGTCCTTCACGAGGCCGATGATGATTTCATCGGAGACCAGCCCGCCGGCGTCCATGACCTTCTTCGCGGCGAGGCCCAGCGGCGTGCCGGCCTTGACCGCGGCACGCAGCATGTCACCCGTGGAAATCTGCGGAATGCCGAAGCGTTCCTTGATGAATGCGGCCTGCGTGCCTTTGCCGGCACCCGGTGGCCCGAGCAATATGAGTCGCATCCCCCGCCCCTGCCTTTTGATGGTCTTGTGTGTTGTCGGCGGTCCAGCGAGGGCCCGCCGTGAAACCGCGCGATTCTACCCGTATCCGCGGCCCGAACGACCGTTTTCAGCGGTGTCGACCCGCAGTTCCGCGGTCATTCGATCGTTGCCCACTCCATGCTGGGCGCGTTGTCGGCCCGATGCACCACGGTGACGTTGGCCCGCATGGCCCACGGAATCATCTGGCGGTGCAACGGGACGTGGTGCACCTGCGCGTTGTGCTCCGCGATCGCCTGCCGGATGATCTCGCGCCGTTTCTCGATGTTGGTTTCGACGGCGGCCGCGTCGATCAGCGCGTCGAGCTTCGGATTGACGTAACGGCCGTAGTTGAACGAGCCGTTGCCCGTCCTGGAATCGGGCGAGTGAAGAACCGGGGAAAGCATGGTCTGCGCGTCCGTGATCGCCCCGCCCCAGCCGAGCATGTACATGCTGGTATCGAACTTTTCCAGCTTCGGGAAGTACGTCGCGCGCGGCATGGTCGCGACCCGCGTCTGGATGCCGATCTTCGCCAGCATCGCTGCCACCGCGAGGCAGATTTCCTCGTCGTTGATGTAGCGGTTGTTGGGGCAGTCGAGCGTCACGTCGAAACCGTTCGGATATCCGGCGTCGGCGATGAGTTGCCTGGATCGCGCCGGGTCGAATGGCAGGCGCTTCTCGGCATCGGGGTTCGACGCGAGGATCGACGGCGTGATGCCTCCGGTCGGAAGTGCCGCGTTGCGCATGATCCGCGAGCGGATGGCCTCGATGTCGATGGCCTGGTAGACAGCGGTGCGAACGCGCACGTCCTTGAACGGGTTTCGGCCCTTCACGCTGGAGTAGAGCAACTCGTCGCGGCTCTGGTCGAAGCCGAAGAAGACGACCCGGTTCTCCTGGCCGCGCAGGACCTTGACCGCCTTGTTCTCCTCGAGCCGGCGCAGGTCCTGCGGCGGCGGGTCGAGCACGAAGTCGACCTGGCCGGACAGCAGGGCAGCCGTGCGGGTCGCATCGGCGCTGACCTGCGTGTAACTCACTTCGGTCACGTTGCCCGGAGCGCGGCCTTCCTTGATGCCCCACCAGTCGTTGTTGCGCTTCAACACGGTGCGCACGCCGGGCTCCCGCGACACCAGCAGCCACGGCCCGGTGCCATTCGCGCTGCGGGAGGCGGGCGTCTCCTCCTTGCCCTTGAAGTCCAGCGGCCGCTCCACCTTGTTCTTCGTCGACCACGCCTTGCTCATGATGTAGATCGTCGTGGCGTGCTCGATCGTCACCGGGTTCGGCTTGTCCTGCACGAACTCGACCGTGAAGTCGTCGATCTTGCGCGGCTTGCCGACCGGAATCGCGTATTGGCGCAGCTGGGAGTTCGGGTGGGAAGCGCGCTCCCAGCTGAACACCACGTCGTCGGCGGTGAAGGGCGAGCCGTCGTGGAACTTCACCCCCTGGCGCAGCGTGAAGCGCCACGTCGTTGCGTTCACCTGTTGCCACGACGTGGCGAGGCCCGGAACGAGCTGCAGATTGTTGTCGCGCATCACCAGGGTGTCGTGCACCGCCTGCGAGAACAGGTTCGTGAGGCTCTCGTTCTGCGAGTGCGGATCGGCCGTCTGGGGGTCGCCCTGGGATGCCCAGCGCAATGTCCTGGCGTCGACGGCGGCGCTCATCAGTGCAAGCGCAGGAACGCACAGCAGCGCGGCGAGAAATCTCTTCATGGGGGCCTCCGGAGCCGGGGGAGGCGCAGTGTAGCGGCGGGGGAGTTCCGCCCGAGTGCCTATCGTGCGATCAGGGCGCGGACACGGTCCAGGTCTTCCGCGGTGTCGACTCCGGGCGGCAACGCTTCCGGCAACTCGATGACCGCGATGCCGAAGCCGTGCGCCAGTGCGCGGAGTTGCTCCAGGCTTTCGTGCTGCTCCAGCAACGAGGGCGCCAACGCCGGGAAGCGCCGCAGGAAGCCGGCGCGGTAGGCATACAGGCCGATGTGCCGGCGCGCGGGGAGTCCCGGCGGCAAGTGGCCCCGGTCAGCGGCAAACGCATCGCGTGACCATGGAATCGGCGCACGCGAGAAATACAGGGCGCGCCCGCTCGCGTCGGCGACCACCTTGACCACGTTCGGGCTGAAGAACTCGGCGGCATCGCGCAGCGGATGGCATGCGGTCGCCATTGCGCAGTCCACGCGTTCGGCGAGCGCCTCGGCAACGCGCCGCGGGACGGAAGCCGGCATCAGCGGCTCGTCGCCCTGCACGTTGACCACGATTGCGTCGTCGTCGAGGCCGAGAAGGCCAACGGCCTCGGCCAGCCGGTCGGTGCCCGTTGCGTGGTCGAGGCGCGTCAGCAGCGCTTCGACCCCATGCGCCGCACACGCGTCGACGATCTCGCGGCTGTCCGCAGCCACGACCAACCGGGCCGCGCCGCTGGCGCTCGCCCCGCGCGCGACACGAACGATCATGGGCACGCCCCCGATGTCGGCAAGCGGCTTGCGCGGCAGCCGGGTCGACGCCAGGCGCGCCGGAACGATGACGGTGAAAGGGAACCACGCGCGTAGCGCCGGGGAGGCGTCAGCGGCCGATTTCCGCCGGGTCGACCTTGCGAGCGTCGGACTCGAGCATGACCGGGATGCCGTCGCGGATCGGATACGCCAGCCCGTCGGCCTTGCAGATGAGTTCCTGCGCCTCCTTGCGATACTCGAGCAGGCCCTTGCAGATCGGGCACACCAGGATGTCAAGCAGCCGATGGTCCAAGCGCGGTTCTCCTCGAAGTTCGATGCAGGCGTTCGACGACGACGTCGACGAGGCGCGGGTCGATCTCGGTGACGAGGGGGACGACCCAGATGCGCGCGTCGCCGGCGAGCGCCGGATTCGCCTCGCATTTTACGGCGTCCTTCTCGGTGATCAGGATACGGTCGACCGCGAGGCCAGCGAACGGATTGGAGAGGAAGTCGAAGTGGTCGGCGAGCGGCATCTCGTCGATCGCCAGGCCAGCGGCGCGCAGCATCGCGAAGAAACGATCCGGCGCGCCGATGCCGGCGGCCGCGGCGATGCGCAGCGTGTCGCGTCCTTGTTCGGCCGCCAGCGACGAGAGCGACTGCGGCGAAGGCCCGCTCTGAAGCGGCCGGGCGTCACCGAGACGCGTCCGCGTCGAGTAGCGCGCAGCGGCGGTCTCGATGTGCGGGACATCGCCGTTGCACACCACAGCATCCACCCGGTCGAGCCGGTGGCCGGGTTCGCGCAGCGGTCCCGCAGGCAACAGCCAGCCGTTGCCAAGGCCGCGGTGGTTGAGCAGCGCAATCTCCATGTCGCGCGCAAGCGGCCAGTGCTGCAATCCGTCATCGGCAACGACTACGTTGCACTCGGGGTATCGGGCCCGCAGAAGCCGGCCAGCGGCGACGCGCTTGTGCCCGACGGCGACCGGCACCCGAGTCGATCGGGCCATCAGCAAGGGCTCGTCGCCGACATCGCGTGCGCTGTCGTCCGGCCGCACCAGGCGGGCAACGCTTCCGGCGGAGCCGTAGCCGCGCGAGACGATCGCCGGCCGCCAGCCGCGGGCGGCCAGCGCACGCACAAGTTCGATCGTGAGCGGCGTCTTCCCCGTGCCTCCGACGTACAGGTTGCCGATCACGACCACGGGAACGTCGAGCCGCGTCTGCCGCAGCACGCCGAGCGCGTACAGCGCCCTCCGGGCCGAGTAGACGAGGTAGTGCAGGACCGACAGGGGATACAGCAGCCAGGCGAGCGCGCCGCGGCGCTGCCAGACATCGATCAGCGCCAGTTGCAGCCGGGTGCGCGCCGACGCCATGGCCAGCCGCTCAGCGGCGTGCGCCGCGGGTCTTCTGGGTCGCGAAACTGATGCGCACGATGCCGGCCAGGCGCGCCGCCTCCATCACGCTGATTACCGACTGGTGGGGCGCCTGGGCGTCGGCGTTGATGATGAGCAGGGGACTGTCCTTGCCCTGCGCGGCCTGCTGCAGAGCGGCGGCGAACTCCTGGACGTCGGGAGCGCCGATCATCTTCCGTTCCAGTGCATACCTGCCGTCCGCGGTGACCGCGACGTTGATCTCGTTCGGTCGTACCGCCGGCTGCATTGCGTCGGCGGTCGGCAACTCGATCTTGAGTTCGGTGTACTTCGAGTACGTGGTGCTGATGGCCAGGAAGATCAGGACGATCAGCAGGACATCGATCAGGGGGATCAGGTTGACTTCCGGCTCTTCGTCCGCGGGACGACGGAAGCGCATCAGCTTCTCCCTCCGACGTCGTAGACCTGCTCCAGAAGCCGCTCCGCCTGGTCTTCCATGTCGACGAGGAAGTCGTCGACCAGGCGCCGGAAGTGCCGGTGCATCAGCACCGCGGGCACCGCGACGATGATCCCGAATGCGGTCGAGTAGAGCGCCACGGAGATGCCGCGCGCAAGCTCCTGCGGGTTGGAACCGGCCTGCTGCGAAGCGAAGATGGCGATCATGCCGACCACCGTGCCAAGCAGGCCGAGCAGCGGGGCTACGGAGCCAATCGAGCCGAGGAGCGTCAGGTTCTTGCTGAGGCGGTTCGCAACCACTGATCCGGCGGCTTCCACCTGCTGCATCGCGCCTTCACGGGTGGCGTGATCGTTGCGCAACGCGGAGGCCAGAACGCGCCCGAGCGGGGAGTTCTTTTCCAGCTCCGCGATGGCGCCGGGCGACATCTGCCGTTTGTGCCACGAGGCAATGACGTCCTGAAGCAGGGTCGCCGGTAAGATCTTTTCGCGCCGTAGCGCGATGCTTCGTTCGATGATCAGGGCCAGCGCGAGAACGGAAGCGAGGATCAAGGGCCAGATTGGCCAGCCCAGCTCGATGATGATGGCAAGCAACGGAGTGAACCTCTGTGCGGCGCTGGTGCGCGCAAAAGAGCGAACTGTAGAGGGCCACGAGGGTGCGGGCAAGTTTCCACAAAGTCTGTGGACAAGTATGTGGAGAACTGACCGGCATGGCGTCTAAACCCTTGTTGCAATTTGGTTTGTATCGCCTGCACAGGGCGTGAGCACCCGATGTTTACGTTGATATTCAAGGGGTTATGAATTCGTTCCGACGATCGAGAGGGATGAGAACCGCCATTCCGCGCTCTGCCTGCGTTTGTGGACAGATTCCCCCCGGAAACCCGCATGGCGCTTGACTTCGAGGGTTCCGAGCGAGTAACGGCGCGGGATCCGCTGACGGTTTCCGCGCTGAACCGCGCCGTTGCTGGCCTCCTCGAGCGCAGCTTTCCGCTCGTGCGCGTGCGGGGTGAAGTTGCCAACCTCACCCGGGCCGCGAGCGGGCACTGGTATTTCGTGCTGAAGGATGATCAGGCCCAGGTGCGCTGCGTGATGTTCCGCAGTCGCAACCAGGTGCTGAACTGGATGCCGCGCGACGGCGACGAGGTCGAACTGTCCGCGGTGGTGTCGCTGTACGAGGCGCGCGGCGAATTCCAGTTGACGGTGGAGTCGATGCGCCGCGCAGGGCAAGGGCGGCTGTTCGAGGAGTTCCTGCGGCTGAAGGCGAAACTTGCGGCCGAAGGGCTCTTCGACACCGAAGCGAAGCGTGCGTTGCCGTCGGTTCCGCGCGCCATCGGCATCGTGACGTCGCTGCAGGCCGCTGCGCTCAGGGACGTGCTGACATGCCTCGCGCGGCGCGCGCCGTACGTCGCCGTGATCGTCTATCCCGTGCCGGTGCAGGGCGCCGGGGCCGGGCAGCGCATCGCCGCCATGCTGGGGACGGTTTCCGCCCGGGCCGAAGTCGACGTCGTCCTGCTGGTACGCGGTGGCGGGTCCATCGAGGATCTGTGGTCGTTCAACGAAGAGGCGGTAGCGAGGGCGATTCGCGACTCGGCGTTGCCCGTGGTCGTCGGCGTGGGCCACGAGAGCGACATCACCATCGCCGACTTCGCCGCCGATCTGCGGGCTCCCACGCCAACCGCGGCAGCGGAACTCGTGGCCCCCTCGCGCGATGCGTTGCTCGCCGAAGTCGCCGCCCGCATGCAGCCCCTGAAGCGTTGCCTTGTCCACCAGTTGCACCGGACGGCACAGCGACTCGACTATGCGCAGCGCTCGCTCGCGACGCCCCGCGCGCCGCTTGCCGCACTCGATGCGCGCGTGGGTTCGCTGCGCGCGCGGCTGCAGTCAGCCGCGCATCGCGGTGTGTCGACTCGCCGGCTGGTGCTGGGCCGGCAACGCGAGATCCTGCTGCAACTGCGCCTGACCGCCGCGCGCCGGGATCCGGGCGGTGCGCTGAGCCGGCTCGCCACGCGCGCCGTGCAACTTCGCCACGCCGCGGCGGTGCGACTTGCCTCTCTCAGCGCGCGACTGGACGCGCTGGATCCGCACGCCGTGCTTAAGCGCGGCTACGCGATGGCTCTCTACGGCGGAAGGGGCGGTCGTCACCAACTCAGCGCGCCTGGAGGTGGGCGACGCCCTGACGCTTCGGTTCGCGCAGGGCGGCGCCGCGGTGCAGGTGCAGGCATTGCTGCCGGGCGTTACCGGGGAGGGAGAAGGCCGCTGACCAGGCAAGAAGGGCCACGGCGATAGAATCCCGTTCCCTCTCAGTCACACCTTCCACGAGGACCCCCATGGAACACACGCTGCCCCCGTTGCCGTATGCGATGGATGCGCTCGCGCCGCACCTGTCCCGCGAAACCTTCGAGTTCCACTATGGCAAGCACCACCAGGCCTACGTCACGAACCTGAACAACCTGATCAAGGGCAACGAGTTCGAGAACATGACGCTCGAAGAGATCATCCGGCGCGCTTCGGGCGGTGTCTTCAACAACGCCGCGCAGGTGTGGAACCACACCTTCTTCTGGAACTGCATGAAGCCGGGCGGCGGCGGCGAGCCGGCCGGCGCGCTGGCCGGTGCGATCGCGAAGAAATGGAGCTCGTACGCGGGCTTCAAGGAGGCCTTCACCAAGAGCGCCGTCGGGAATTTCGGGTCAGGCTGGACATGGCTCGTGAAGAAAGCCGACGGCTCGGTCGACCTCGTGAATACGAGCAACGCGGGAACGCCCCTGACCACGAGCGACAAGCCTCTCCTCACGGTCGACGTGTGGGAGCACGCGTACTACATCGACTACCGCAATGCGCGGCCCAAGTTCGTCGAGACCTTCCTGAACCACCTTGTCAACTGGGACTTCGCGGCCCGCAACTTCGGCTGATCCGGGTCGAATAAACGCAGAAGGGCCGCGCGAGCGGCCCTTCTTCTTTGCGCGATGCCTGCCTAGCGCGGCGGCGGCAGTCCGCCCATCCTGGCCCCGGCCGCGATCCCGCGCTTCGCGAACCAGCCCTGCTCCATCTCCAGCGCGTAACGCACGGGCTTCTGGGAGCAGTGGCTGACCTCGGTCTTCGGCGCCATGTCCGCGAGCTGTGCGATCGTCCCGTCGTCCTCGATGAAGGCGATCGTCAAAGGCACGAGGGTGTTCCGCATCCAGAAGCACTGCTGTGACTTCTCCTCGAACACGAACAGCATCCCGTGATTCGGCGCGAGCCGTTCCCGGTACATCAAGCCGACCGTGCGTGTCTGGGGGGTCGTTGCCGCTTCCGCAGTGATGACATGGATGCCGGCCGTCAGCTTGACCGTTGGCAAGGTGGCCTGCGCGCGCGACTGCGCTTTCACTGTTTCCGGGACACCGGAAATGAGAAGGAGGGCCGCGACGAGCACGGACGGAAGACGGAAGATGGAAGACATGCTGGCTTAGAAAGTGAATTGCCGTTGACCCCGGGACTTTACCCGCGGCGCAAAAAAAGAAAGGCAGGACGCTGCCTGCCTTTCTTCCCTGCGAGCTGCGCGCCTTACTTCGTGGCGGGCTTGTCAGCCGGCTTGGCGGCGTCCGCGGGCTTCGCGGTGTCAGCCTTCGCGGTGGACTTGGTCGACTTCTTGGAAGTCGACTTCTTCTCCGTCTTCGCCTTCTTGGTCGTGTCGGCAGCCGGCTTCTCGGCCTTCGTGTCGGCCTTGGCGGCAGGAGCCGCCGGCGCGGCCGGTTGAGCCGGGGTGGCCGGCGCGGCTTGGGCGAAGACGGCGCCGGCGAAGAGCGTGGCGACGAGTGCGGCGATCAGCTTGTTCATTGTTTCTCCCTTGGAATCGTTGACGCTTCGGCCTGTCGGCCCGATGCCGGCAGGCGCCCGTGGTTTCGGGCTGTTGACCGATGGCGGTCGCTGGAAGAACGCACTGGCTCGCCGTTGGGTTGACGCAGCGCATGCCCCCCGGCATCGACCGGACGGATGCCGCGGGTAAACTTCCCGGCTCGGATCAGAAGAGGGGGCCGGTCGGCGCGCGCCGCCGAGCTTCGTATCCAGGACGCCACCCAGGAGACGCGATGTACCAGCACATCAAGGTGCCCACGACCGGGCAGAAGATCACGGTCAACAAGGACTACACGCTCAATGTCCCGGACCAGCCGATCATTCCCTACATCGAGGGCGACGGAACCGGAATCGATATCACTCCGGTCATGATCAAGGTGGTGGACGCGGCCGTGGCCAAGGCCTACGGCGGCAAGAAGAAGATCGTCTGGATGGAGGTCTTCGCCGGCGAGAAGTCGACCAAGGTCTACGGCCCGGATGTGTGGCTGCCCGAAGAGACGCTGCAGGTCCTGCGGGAGTACGTAGTTTCGATCAAGGGCCCGCTGACGACCCCCGTGGGCGGGGGCATCCGTTCGATCAACGTGGCGCTCCGGCAGGAACTCGACCTGTACGTCTGCCTGCGGCCGATCCAGTACTTCAAAGGCGTTCCGAGCCCGGTCAAGGAGCCCGAAAAGACCAACATGGTGATCTTCCGCGAGAACTCGGAAGACATCTACGCCGGCATCGAATACGAAGCCGAAACCGACAAGGCGAAGAAGCTCATCGAGTTCCTGCAGAAGGAGATGGGCGTCAAGAAGATCCGCTTTCCCGCGACGTCGGGCATCGGCATCAAGCCGATCTCGCGCGAGGGCACCGAGCGCCTGGTGCGCAAGGCGATCCAGTACGTCATCGCGAACAAGCGCAAGAGCCTGACCTTCGTGCACAAGGGCAACATCATGAAGTTCACGGAGGGTGCGTTCGCCAAGTGGGGCTACGCACTGGCGCAGAAGGAGTTCGGCGCCGAGTTGCTCGATGGCGGACCGTGGATGAAGATCAAGTCGGCGCACGGTGACATCGTGATCAAGGACGTCATCGCCGATGCCTTCCTGCAGCAGATCCTGCTGCGCCCCGCCGAGTACGACGTGATCGCCACGATGAACCTGAACGGCGATTACATCTCCGACGCGCTGGCGGCGCAGGTGGGCGGCATCGGCATCGCGCCGGGGGCCAACATGTCCGACTCCGTCGCGATGTTCGAGGCGACGCACGGGACCGCGCCGAAATACGCGGGCAAGGATTACGTCAATCCGGGCTCGGAGATCCTGTCGGCGGAGATGATGCTGCGGCACATGGGATGGATCGAGGCGGCGAACCTCGTCATCACGTCCATGGAGCGGTCGATCCGCAGCAAGAAGGTCACGTACGACTTCGCGCGCCTGATGGAAGGCGCCACCCAGGTCAGCTGCTCGGGGTTCGGGCAGGTGATGATCGACAACATGTAATACGCGCGTCGCTCGTGTACGCGACCCCTGCGGGGTCGCGCGCGACTCCAAATGGTGGACGGTCGGGGCTTCGGGCGGCCGACCCCACCCATTTCTTAGGCACGGCAGCCAACTGCGTCCTCCCGCCCGGCGGAAGGATCTGATCGCGCTCGCCGCTTCGCTGACGCGCCAATTTGTCGCACCTCACTGTGGCGCCAATGCTCCACTTGAAGGCCTCGTGCAGCGCTTGAAAAACAAAAAACCCCGCCGAGGCGGGGTTTTCCGTGGGGGGTGCGCCTTCAGCCGTTCTGGATATTCGAAGCCTGCTTGCCCTTCGGGCCCTGCACGACTTCGAACTGCACCTTCTGCCCTTCCTTCAAGGTCTTGAAGCCATTCATCTGGATCGCCGAAAAGTGAGCGAACAGGTCTTCACCGCCGTCGTCCGGCGTGATGAACCCGTAGCCCTTGGCGTCGTTGAACCACTTCACCGTTCCTGTTGCCATACCCTCATCCTTCCTCGTATGAACGAGCGGCCCGAACTTCTTGCGCAACGCAGCGCCCATCCGAGTCCACCCAACCGCGCACGCTGTTCGATCCCGTTCGGTGCGCATCCCCCCTGGGCGGGTGAGGCCTGGGCAGGACGAGCGGATTGTTCGAGTAAAAATGTCCATGGTCAAGCCCCGGGGCGGCCGGTCTTACCGGTCGTTGCCCGCACGCCAAAAGGCGGGAGAGCGCGTGTCATCGAAGAGGGTGACTCACGAGTTAAACGAAGTAGAGTTGCAACGGGGAGGCGCATCGCTTTTTCAAAGCGGTTTTCCTCTGGGCCGCGCGTTTCTTACACGCTTGAAATCGGCGGTTCGCGTACTGATTTACCGTATGATTGGTACGCTTTTTGTATCCGGTTTCAGGTGGTCGGGTTGAATAGAATGCGGCCAGATGAGTGAGCGGTTTGATGAAGGCACCGTCGTCGAGAAGCAGGCTTCTCGCGTCAAGCCGCCCCCGATGTACCAGGTGGTGCTGCTGAACGACGATTTCACGCCGATGGAGTTCGTAGTCGGCGTTCTGCAGAAGTTCTTCGGCAAAGGGAGGGAGCAAGCAACCCAGATCATGCTGAAGGTTCATCACGAAGGACGCGGCGTCTGCGGCGTCTATCCAAGAGACATCGCAGCGACCAAGGTTGAGCAAGTCTGTAGTTATGCACGCCAACACCAGCATCCGCTGCAGTGCGTGATGGAGGAAGCATGATCGCCCAGGAGCTCGAAGTCAGCCTGCACATGGCGTTTGTAGAAGCCCGGCAGGCCCGGCACGAATTCATCACCGTCGAGCACCTGTTGCTCGCGCTGCTCGACAATCCGTCGGCCGCGGAAGTGCTGCGCGCTTGCGCATGCAACATCGAGGATCTGCGCAAGAACCTGCAGAACTTCATCGCTGACAACACCCCGATCCTGCCTCCGAATTCGGAGGCGGATACCCAGCCGACGCTCGGTTTCCAGCGCGTGATCCAGCGCGCGATCATGCACGTGCAGAGCACCAGCAACGGCAAGAAGGAAGTCACCGGCGCCAACGTGCTCGTCGCAATCTTCGGCGAGAAGGACTCCCACGCCGTCTACTACCTGCACCAGCAGGGTGTGACTCGCCTGGACGTAGTCAATTTCATCTCGCACGGCATCACCAAATCCGGCCAGCCCGAGGACAAGACGAAACCGGCCACCGGCGAGGAAGCGCAGGACACCGAAGGCAAGGAGCAGCCGTCGCCGCTCGAGCAGTACACCCAGAATCTCAACGCGCTCGCGAAGGACGGCAAGATCGATCCGCTGATCGGTCGCGAGCCGGAAGTCGAACGCGTGATCCAGGTGCTGTGCCGCCGCCGCAAGAACAATCCTCTGCTGGTCGGCGAGGCCGGCGTCGGGAAGACGGCGATCGCCGAGGGCCTTGCATGGCGCATCGTCAAGGGCGATGTGCCCGAGATCCTCGAGAAGTCCAGCGTCTATTCGCTCGACATGGGCGCGCTTCTGGCGGGCACCAAGTACCGCGGCGACTTCGAGCAGCGTCTGAAGGCCGTGCTGAAGCAACTGAAGGCCAACGCCACCGCAATCCTGTTCATCGACGAGATCCACACGCTGATCGGCGCCGGCTCGGCGTCGGGAGGAACGCTGGATGCGTCCAACCTGCTGAAGCCGGCCCTGGCGAGCGGCCAGCTCAAGTGCATCGGTGCGACGACCTACAACGAGTACCGGGGCATCTTCGAGAAGGACCACGCGCTGTCGCGTCGCTTCCAGAAGATCGACGTGATCGAGCCGACGGTCGCGCAGACCATCGAGATCCTGAAGGGCCTGAAGTCGCGCTTCGAGGAGCATCACGGCGTCAAGTACTCATCCGGGGCGATCACCGCGGCCGCCGAACTGTCGGCGAAGTTCATCAACGACCGCCATCTGCCGGACAAGGCGATCGACGTCATCGACGAAGCCGGTGCCGCGCAGCGCATCCTGCCGAAGTCGCGGCAGAAGAAGACGATCGGCAAGACCGAGGTCGAGGAGATCATCGCCAAGATCGCCCGCATCCCGCCACAGACCGTTTCGAGCGACGACCGCGCCCAGCTGAAGAGCCTCGACCGCAACCTGAAGAACGTCGTGTTCGGCCAGGACCCGGCGATCGATGCGCTCGCCGCGGCGATCAAGATGGCGCGATCGGGTCTCGGCAAGCCGGACAAGCCGATCGGCTCGTTCCTGTTCTCGGGCCCGACCGGTGTGGGCAAGACCGAGGTCGCCAAACAGCTGGCTTTCACGCTGGGCATCGAACTGCTCCGCTTCGACATGTCGGAGTACATGGAGCGCCACGCCGTGAGCCGCCTGATCGGCGCGCCGCCGGGCTACGTCGGTTTCGACCAGGGTGGATTGCTGACCGAAGCGATCAGCAAGAAGCCGCATGCGGTGCTGCTGCTCGACGAGATCGAGAAGGCGCACCCGGACATCTTCAACATCCTGCTGCAGGTGATGGACCACGGCACGCTGACCGACAACAACGGCCGCAAGGCGGACTTCCGCAACGTCATCATCATCATGACGACGAACGCGGGCGCCGAGACCCTGCAGCGCCGCTCGATCGGTTTTGCCAACGCACGCGAGTCGGGTGACGAGATGGCCGACATCAAGCGGATGTTCACGCCCGAGTTCCGCAACCGGCTGGACGCGATCATCTCCTTCAAGGGGCTCGACGAGGAGATCATCATGCGCGTCGTCGACAAGTTCCTGATGCAGCTTGAAGACCAGCTGCACGAGAAGAAAGTCGACATCGTCTTCACCGACGCACTGCGCAAGCACCTGGCGGCGAAGGGCTTCGATCCGGTGATGGGAGCCCGCCCCATGGCTCGCCTGATCCAGGACACCATCCGCCGCGCGCTGGCCGACGAACTGCTGTTCGGCAAGCTGGTGGCCGGCGGTCGGGTCAACGTCGATGTGGACGACAAGGGCGAGGTCAAGCTCGAATTTCCCCCGAGCGACAGCGGCGACGCGCCCCGGCGCGAGCAGGGCGAGCCCGTCCTGTCCGAATGACCGGCGGTTATGTGATCAGAATCCGATAATCGAAGGCGCCGGTTGACGGCGGCGCCAGTTGGGCCAGAATCGCCCGCGCATGCGCGGGCTTTTTTTTGCCTTTGCTGCGCTGTCGGAGCACGACGTGCCGCGCGCCGCTAGCATGGCTCATATGTCGATGGAGACTCGCCGATACCGAGGGGTCGGCGCTCCTTCCGGCACCGGATCACTTCGCATGGAGACCACATGACAACACGATTGAAGGTGACCGTCCTGGCCGCCCTGGCCCTGCTTGCGGGTTCGGCACACGCCCAGTCCACAGACTCCAGCGCCCGCAACGGGCGCTACGTCGCGGCCAACTGCGCCAACTGCCACGGGACGAACGGCGTTGCACAGGGCGCCATGCCGTCGATCGCCGGGAAGGAGAAGACGTACATCGTCGAGCAGATGAAGGCGTTTCGCGACGGCAAGCGCTCCGCGACCATCATGCATCAGCTCTCCAAGGGATACACCGATCAGCAGATCGAGCTGATCGCCGACCATTTCTCGCGGCAGACGCCGGCGCGCTGAGGAGAGCACGATGACAACGCATGCAATCACGCGCCGGGATGTCCTGAAGGCCCTGTCCGCGGGCGCAACCGTCACCACGCTGTCGGCGTGCGCTAGCCTGCAAGGCAAGCCGACCGCCGGTCGTGTCGTCGTCGTGGGCGCCGGCTATGGTGGGCTGACGGCCGCGAAGTACCTCCGGCTGTGGTCCGACGGCGCCATCGAGGTCACGCTCGTCGATCCGAACGAGTCGTTCATCTCCTGCCCGATCTCGAACCTGGTGGTCGGCGGCAGCAAGACGATGGCGGACATCACGGTCAGCTACGCAGGGCTCGACAAGTACGGCGTCAAGCGCGTGCGGGACACGGTCACTGGCAATCGACGCCGACAAGAAGCAGGTGCGGCTCGCCTCGGGAGGCTCGCTGCCCTACGACCGTCTCGTCGTGTCGCCGGGCATCGAGTTCATGTACGAGCGTCTGCAGGGCTGGTCGCCGGCGGCTGCGGACTCCGTTCTGCATGCATGGAAAGCGGGCCCGCAGACCGTTGCGCTGCGCAAGCAGTTGACGGACATGAAGGACGGTGGCGTGGTCCTGATGAGCATTCCTTTGGGGCCGTACCGCTGTCCGCCGGGGCCTTATGAACGGGCATGCCAGATTGCCTGGTACCTGAAGCAGGCGAAGCCGAAGAGCAAGGTGATCCTGCTCGACGGCAATCCCGACGTCGTCTCCAAGAAGCCGCTGTTCACGCGCGTGTGGAGCGAGGACTACAAGGGCATCGTCGAGTATCGAGCAGCCTCACCGGTGACGGAGATCGATGCGAAGAGCAATACCGTGATCACCGAGATCGGCGACAAGGTGCGGGGCGACGTCGTCAACTACATCCCGCATCAGCGGGCGGCAAACATCGCTCGTGATGCCGGCCTGATCACGGCGAACAACCGCTGGTGCGAGGTCGACTGGACGACGCTGGAGTCGGTCAAGGTGAAGGGCGTCCACGTGCTCGGCGACGCCACTCTGCCGGCGCCCGCCATGCCGAAGTCCGGCCATATGGCCAACCAGCACGGCAAGGCGGCCGCGGCTGCCATCGTCGAACTGATGACGGGCGGGCAGGTGGTGCCGCCGATGATGGCGAACACGTGCTACAGCTTCGTCGACGACAGGAATGCCGTGCACGTCGCCAGCGTGCATCGATGGGTCCCCGAGAAGAAGACGATGGAGACGGTGGCGGGTTCCGGCGGCATCTCCACGCAGGACCGCGCGTCCTGGGCGCTCGAAGGCACGTACGCCCAATCCTGGGCGAAGACGATCTGGGCCGACATGCTGACCTGATCGGAACGCAACGGCGAGGAGCAAGGCGGCGCGCTGGCGCCGCCTTCTTCATTTGCGGCTCGCGAAGGTGACAATCAGCGCAACGAGTTCGCTTTCATGGCCGGAATAGAAGTGGTCGGCGCCGGCGATCCTGTGCTGCTGTCCTCCGCTCGATGCCGCGACTTTCGCGCGTGACGGGGCGGTCTCGCGCACCGAGTCGAGGTCGAGCTCGCCGTGCACGTCGAGCACGGGTATCCGCGGCTGCTGCGCGAGTCGGGTGGAGAACGGAGCACCGAGACCCAGCGCAACCCACGCGCGGAAGTCCGGCTTCGCGGCGCGGTCGAAGTACGCGTTCGACATCCGGTTGCCCAGGCTGTGCGACACCAGCACGAGATCACGGTATCCCCTGGCGCGACTCCACGCCGCGGCGTTGGCGATGCGTTCGGCCGCATTGCCGAAGAGAGGCTCGTAATGCTCGGGTGGCGCATCGCTGGCGAGCACCGGCATCTGGATCGACAGTGTCGCGAATCCCTTGTCGGCCAGGTCCATGCGAAGTCTGCCGACGATGCCGTGATCCGGATGCACGCCGATGCCGTGCACCAGCACGAGCAGCGTGGTGACTGCGCGATCGACCCCGGCGCGTCTCGGTGAGGATGCCGAGGAACGGACGGCCGCCGGGGCCCGGTATGTCGACCGCTTCACCGACGACCAGCCCCGGAACGACTTCCGCGCGCCAGCGCGCTTCGCGTTCGAAGTCCTGGGTGTGGGCGCCGGCGACGGGCAGCAGCCGCGGCGAGCATCGAGCGCGAGGAGCAGCCGCATCACGGCCGGCCCTTCTCCGACGGCCGGAACGCGATCGTGCTGGCCTTGGAAGGAAAGCGCCCGACCTTGTCGGCATAGAACCGGCGCAACAGTTCGAGATCGCGCGCCAGGTCTCCGCTCATGTGAACGAACTCCATGACCCCGATCTCCCGCGTGCGGTAGTCGATGTAGGCGAGTGCCACCGGCAGGTCCAGCTTCAATGCGAGGTGATAGAACCCGGAGCGAATGTAATCGGTGTGGCGACGCGTGCCCTCTGGGGAAAGCCCGAGCCAGAACCAGGGCTCCGACTGCATCAGCTGCGCCAGCTGCTCGACGGCGCCGCTCTGATTGCTCCGGTCCACCGGGCGACCGCCCCAGAGACGCATCAACCGGCCGAGCGTCGCTCCTGTCAGCCCGCGAAAGAGGGTCTCCTTGCCGACCCAGCGGATCGGCAGGTCGATCGTCCACTTCGCGAGCAGTCCGACGATGAAGTCCCAGTTGGAGGTGTGGGGGTAGACGATCGCGATGCCCTTCGGTCCGGGAAGACCGTCGAACCGGACGCGCCAGCCGAAGAGCGCGAGCAGCCTGCGTGCAGCGCCGGCCAGCCACGGGTGGCTGCTGCCGGGCGGATGGACCTGCGCGGCGCTCAATGCCTGCCGGTGCTGCCGAAGCCGCCCGCCCCGCGCTCGGATGCGGAAAACTCGTCGACGACGTTGAAGTGCGCCTGTACCACGGGAACGATGACGAGCTGCGCCAGTCGCTCGAGCGGATTGAGCGTGAACGGGACCGAGCCGCGGTTCCACGTCGACACCATCAGTTCGCCCTGATAGTCGGAATCGATCAGGCCGACGAGGTTGCCGAGCACGATGCCGTGCTTGTGGCCCATGCCCGACCGCGGGAGGATCAACGCCGCGTAGCCCGGGTCGGCGAGATGAATGGCCATGCCGGTCTTCACGAGATGAGTCGACCCGGGCTCAATTACCAGCGGCGCATCCACGCACGCACGCAGGTCGAGGCCGGCCGCCCCCGGGGTGGCATACGACGGCAGCATGGCCCGCAGCCGCTCGTCGAGGATCCGCACGTCGATTCTCATTTTCCCGTTCCCGGCTTCGGTGGGCCCGAGCGCCCGAACACGTGCTCGACCGCGGCCTGGCTCGGCGGTTGTTGGCTCCGGCCGCGGAATGCGCCGAGCAGCCGCGGCACCGCGTAGGCAAGCAGCGCGACGGCGACGACGAGCAAGAACAGCCCGCCATTGCCCAGCCACGCGAGCAGGAAGACCGCGCCCATGACGCCGGCCACGAGCGCCTTGACGACTCGGCCGTCGGTGTCCTGGCGGACGAAGCGGTCCACCGCCTGCTGCAGGTTCGGAGCGACCGCCGGCTTTGCCTTCTCTTCGAAGAACTGGCCCGTGACCTTGGACGCGGCCGTTGTTTCGATGACGCCGACGTGCTGCTGCGCCAGGCGCGCGGCCGACTCCCGTTGAAGCGCTTCGATGTAGGCGACGAAATCGCCGTCGCGCGGCTCCAGCATGTCAGCCGCGCTCGAGTCGAGCAGCAATCTCGGCGATCAGACGGCGCGCCTGCGCCAGCTTGTCCGCTCGCGCGAGCGTCGTGACGCCGGCGGCATCGACGACGAAGAGCTCCGAGGCGTCCGCTCCGAACGCGTCCTGCGCACGATTGCCGACCACGAGCTGGACCTTCTTCGATGCGAGCTTGCGCCTGGCGTTGTCGACGACGTCTTCGCTCTCTGCTGCGAAGCCGACGCAGAAGGGCGGTCGGGGCAGCGCAGCGACAGCGGCCAGAATGTCGACGTTCGGTTCGAACCGCAGCGTTGGCGGTTCCGCTTTCGCGTTCTTCTTGATCTTGCGGTCGCTCGGATTCGCCACCCGCCAGTCGGCCACGGCCGCCACGCCGACGAATACGTCCGCCGGCAATGCGCGCATCACGGCCTCGTGCATCTCGCTGGCGCTCGTTGCGTCGATGCGCTTCACGCCGCGCGGGGTGGGCAGCGTTGTCGGCCCTGCCACCAGCGTCACTTCGGCACCGGCGTCACGCGCGGCGCGCGCCAGTGCAAACCCCGTCTTCCCGGACGACAGGTTGGTGATGCCGCGGACCGGATCGATGGCCTCGAACGTGGGGCCGGCCGTCAGCAACACGCGCTTGCCCGCCAGCACCTTGGGCTGGAAGAACGCGGCGATGTCCTCGAGCAGGTCCTCCGGCTCCAGCATGCGCCCGTAACCGGTTTCGCCGCACGCCTGGGCGCCCTGGGCCGGACCGAGCAGGGCGATGCCGTCCGCTCGCAGCTGCGCGACGTTGCGCTGCGTCGCCGGGTTCTCCCACATCTCGACGTTCATCGCAGGCGCGACCAGCAGCGCCGTGCGCGCGCGGTCGCGCGCCAGCGCAAGCGTGGTGAGCAGGTCGTCGGCCAGGCCGTGCGCGACCTTGGCCATGAAATGCGCGGTCGCTGGTGCCACGACGATCGCGTCCGCCGCGCGCGTCAGCGCGATGTGCGGCATGGCGTTGTCGGCGCTGGTCGCGTCCCACTGATCGGTGGCGACCGGCCTGCCGCTCAGCGCCTGCATCGTGGTGGCGGTGACGAACTTCTGCGCGCCGTCGGTCATCACGACCTGCACGGTCGCGCCGGCGTCCTGCAGTCGACGCACCAGCTCGCAGACCTTGTAGGCCGCGATACCGCCGGTCATGCCGACGACGACGTGCTTGCCGGAGAGTTCCATTCCGCTATTTTGCTCTACGAACCCGCAACAGCTCATCCAGGACGAGCAGCATCGCGCCGCCGACGATCGCGCTGTCCGCGACGTTGAACGCTGGCCAGTGCCAGCCGCCCGCGTGGAAGTCGAGGAAATCGATCACGTGTCCGTAGGCGATGCGGTCGATCACGTTGCCGATCGCGCCGCCCAGGATGAGGGCCAAGGCCAGCGAAAACAGCCGCTGGTTGCCATGCCGCCCGAGCAGGTACAGGATGAAAATGGATGCGGCGATCCCGACCACCGTCAGGAAGTGCGCCTGCCAGCCGGATGCCGACGCGAGGAACGAGAAGGCCGCGCCCTTGTTGTACGTGAGCACCAGGTTGAAGAAGCCGGTGACCGCTTTGACGTCGCCGTAGTCGAAGGTCCGCTCGACGAGGTTCTTGGTGAACTGGTCGATCAGCACGACAAGGGCGGCGACGGCCACCCAGGGCACCAGCCGACGCCATGCGCTGCCGTTGCCTGCCATCAGGCGACCGTCCGCGCTTCGCCGGCGCCAAACAGGTTGGACACGCAGCGGCCGCACAGCGAGGGATGCTCGCGTTCGACGCCGACGTCCGAGCGCCAGTGCCAGCACCGCTCGCACTTGGTTGCTGCGGATGGCGTGACCACGATGGACTCCTCCGCTTCGCTGGCGACTGGCGTGACGACGGCGCGCGATGTGATCAGCACGAAGCGCAGGTCGTCGCCAAGGGACTGCAGCAGCGCGGCCTTCGCACCGCTCGCCCGCAACTCGACCTCCGCCTGCAGGGACGATCCGATCGCCCCGGTCTCGCGCAACTCCTCCAGTCGCTTCTGCACGTCCGCGCGGACCGCGCGCAGGGCCGTCCAGCGTTCGATGAGGGCTCCTTCGTCCGGCACCTCCGGCAGTGCAGCGTAGGTTTCCGTGAAGATCGTGCCTGCCGTGCGCGCCTTGAACACCTTCCACGCTTCCTCCGCGGTGAACGACAGCAGCGGCGCCATCAGCTTGAGCAAGGCGTCGGTGATGACGTAGAGCGCCGACTGCGCGGAGCGACGCGACGCCGACTCCGGCTTCGTCGTGTAGAGGCGGTCCTTCAGGATATCCAGCCAGAACGCGCCGAGGTCTTCGGACGCGAAGGTCTGCAGGCGCGCCACGATCGGGTGGTACTCGTAGCGGTCGTAGTCCGCAAGCGACCGGTCCGACACCTGCCGCATCATCGCCAGCGCATAGCGGTCGATCTCCAGCCACTGGGAGACAGGCAGCATGTCGCGCGCCGGATCGAAGTCGCAGACATTCGCCAGCAGGAAGCGCAGCGTGTTGCGCAGCCGGCGATAGCTCTCGACCACGCGCTTGAGGATTTCGTCGGACAGCGACAGTTCGCCCGAGTAGTCGGTGCTCGTCACCCACAGGCGGATGATCTCGGCACCGAGCGTATCGGCGACCTTCTGCGGCGCGATCACGTTGCCGAGCGACTTGCTCATCTTGCGGCCCTGGCCGTCCACCACGAAGCCGTGGGTGAGCAGGGCCTTGTACGGGGGCACCCCGTTGATCATGCAGGATGTCAGCAGGGAAGAGTGGAACCAGCCGCGGTGCTGGTCGGAGCCCTCGAGGTACATCTCCGCCGGGAACTGCGACTCCGCCGCATGCGAGCCGCGCAGCACCGTTTCGTGGGTGGTTCCGGAGTCGAACCAGACGTCGAGCGTGTCCTTGTTCTTGACGTACTGGTCGGCCTCGTCGCCAAGCAACTCGCGGGGATCGAGATCCTGCCAGGCCTCGATGCCCCCGCGCTCGACCCGCCGCGCGACTTCCTCGAGCAGTTCAAGGGTCCGCGGGTGCAGCTCGCCGGTCTGCTTGTGCACGAAGAACGCCATCGGCGTGCCCCACTGCCGCTGGCGCGACAGGGTCCAGTCGGGCCGGTTGGCGATCATGCCGTGCAGGCGAGCCTTGCCCCAGCCCGGGTAGAAGGCCGTCGCTTCGATGCCGGCGAGGGCCAGTTCCCGCAACGTCTTGCCGCCGTCCCTGGGCTGGGTGTCCATGCCGGCGAACCACTGCGACGTCGCGCGGTAGATGATCGGCGTGCGGTGCCGCCAGCAATGCATGTAGCTGTGCGGGAACTTCTCGACGTGCAGCAGCGCACCGTGTTCCTTGATGACGTCGACGATCTTCGGATTGGCGTCCCAGATCTTCTGGCCGCCGAAGAGCGGAAGGGAATCCGCATAGACGCCGTCGCCCTGCACGGGACTCAGGATCTGTTCGTCGGTCATCCCGTGCGCCTTGCACGAGACGAAGTCCTCGACGCCGTACGCGGGCGAGGAGTGGACGATGCCGGTGCCCGTGTCGAGCGTGACGTAGTCGCCGAGATACACCGGCGCATCGCGGTCGTAGAACGGGTGCCGGAAGCGGATCATGGCGAGCTTGTCGCCCCGCGTCTGCGCGACCGTGGTCCCGTTCAGGTGGTACGTCGCCAGGCAGGCGTCCCGGCGCTCGGTGGCGAGCACCAGCAGTCCGCGCTCGGTGTCGACGAGGTCGTAGCTGAACTCCGGATGGATGTTCAGGGCCTGGTTCGCCGGGATCGTCCACGGCGTGGTCGTCCAGATCACCGCGGCCACGGGCTTCGGCGGCAGCGCCGCCATTCCGAACGCCTGCGCGAGTCGCGCGCGTTCATCGTCGCGCAGCGGAAAGGCGACGTCGATCGCGAGGTCGACCTTGTCCATGTACTCGACCTCCGCCTCGGCCAGCGCGGAACCGCAATCGAAGCACCAGTTCACCGGCTTCAGCCCGCGGTAGACGAAACCGCGGGCGATGATCTTCGCCAGCGCGCGCAGCTCGTCGGCCTCGTTCCTGAAGTTCATCGTCGTGTACGGCCGGTCCCACTCGCCGAGCACGCCAAGCCGCTTGAAGTCCTTCTTCTGGCGCTCGATCTGCTCGGTGGCCCAGGCGCGCGATTTGGCGATCACTTCGCGCGCCGGCAGGTGCTTGCCGTACTTCTTCTCGATCTGGATCTCGATCGGCATGCCGTGGCAGTCCCAACCGGGCACGTACTGCGCGTCGAAGCCGCCCATCTGCCGGCTCTTGACGACCACGTCCTTCAGGACCTTGTTGACGGCGTGGCCGATGTGGATGTCGTTGTTCGCGTACGGCGGGCCGTCGTGCAGGATCCACTTGGGCCGGCCCACCGAAGCGGCGCGGATCTGCTGGTAGATGCCCTGCTCGTCCCACTCGCGGATCCACTGCGGCTCGCGCTTCGCGAGATCGCCGCGCATGGGGAACGGGGACTCCGGCAGGTTGAGCGGGTACTTGCGGGTCGCTGGGTCAGCGGCCGGCTTCTTCGGTGCGGTTTTCTTGGTTTCGTCTGGCATGGGAACTCGGCCCCCTCGGGCTCTTCGAGTTGTTGAAAGAAGGGTGGATCACGCGGCGGCGGTGGACAGGACCGCGCGTGCCTGCTCGGCATCTCGGCGGATCGCCGCGGCGAGTGCATCGAGTGTCTCGTACTTCTGTTCTTCGCGCAGCTTCTTCACGAACTCCACGTTCACGAGTTCGCCGTAGATCTCGCGCGTGAAGTCGAACAGGTGGACCTCGAGCAACCAGCGCCCCTGCTGGTCGACCGTCGGACGCAGCCCGATGCTCGCAACTCCGGGGACCGGGTCGCGTCCGATGCCGTGCACCCGGACCGCGAAGATGCCGTGGACTGCCGGATGCGCGTGCGCGATGCGCAGGTTCAGCGTCGGAAATCCCATCGAGCGGCCCAGCTTCCGGCCATGCAGCACGCGACCGCTGATCGAGTAGGTCCGACCCAGGAGACGCTCGGCGCGGGTGAGATCCCCGGCGGCCAGGGCGGTGCGCACGGCGGTGCTGGAAATGCGTTCCCCGCCGTCGTCGAACGTCGGCATCTGCTCGAGTTCGAAGCACCCCTTGCCGGCGTACTGCTGCAGCAGTGCGTTGTCGCCGGCGCGCTTCGCCCCGAAACGGAAGTCGTCCCCGACCAGCAACCAGCGCACGTCGCAGCCGGCCAGCAGGATGCGGTCGACGAAGTCGGTCGCACTGAGCTGCGCAAAACGCCGATTGAAGTGCTGGATGAACACGCGGTCGATGCCGCCAAGCTGCAGCGCCCCCAGCTTGTCGCGCAGGTTCGAAATGCGCATCGGAGCGGCCTGGGGCGTGAAGAACTCGCGCGGATGCGGCTCGAAGGTCATCACGGCCGAGGCGAGACCGCGGCCCCGGGCGGCCGCCGTCACGCGGGCGAGCAAGGCCTGGTGGCCACGGTGGACACCGTCGAAGTTGCCGACCGTGAGCGCGCACGGCACGCGCTGCGAGGGCCGCGGAATGCCGCGGAAGATCTGCATGAACCGATCGGGCTGCGTCAGCAGGCGCTTGGAAACGGATCGCGAATTATACGGGCCGCCTCTCGCACATCCTTGATTTTCAATCGGTTACGCGCTCGTCGGCGGGTGCCTCGGTACAATCGGCGCGAATGACACTCAAGAACATCGTGGTCCTCATTTCGGGGAGAGGGACCAATCTGGACGCGTTGCTGAAGGCGGCTGCCGACGAGCGCTGGGCCGAGCGGCCGGGTGCACAGGTCGCGGCCGTGATCAGCAATCGGGTTGATGCGCCCGGACTCGACGTGGCTCGCGCGGCGGGCGTCCCGTGGCACGTCGTTTCCCATGGCGGCTATGGATCGCGTGAGGAATTCGATGAGGCGCTTGCGCGGACGATCGACCGCTACTCGCCGGCGCTCGTGGTGCTCGCCGGCTTCATGCGGGTGCTGACGACAGGCTTCGTGCGGCGCTACGCGGGCCGGCTCGTGAACATCCACCCGTCGCTGCTGCCGCTTTTCCCCGGGCTCTCCACCCATCGACAGGCACTCGCCGCCGGTGTTCGCATCCATGGGGCCACGGTGCATTTCGTGTCAACCGAAGTCGACGGCGGAGCGATCATCGCGCAGGCCGCCGTGCCGGTGCAGCCGGACGACGACGAGGCGCTCCTCGCGGCGCGCGTGCTCGCGGAGGAGCATCGCCTGCTGCCGCGGGCGGTGAAACTCGTGCTCGAGGGGCGCGTGCGCTTCGAAGACGAGCGCGTCCTGCTCGACGGCATCGGCCCCAACGAACTGTCGCTGTTTGCCGCATGAGCGCACGACGCCCCTCGGGTCCACGCCCCTCCACGCCACGCAACGCGAAGCCGGGCGGGGCCAGGCCGCGTGGCGGACGGTCCTTGACGGGCGGTGCGCGGCCCTACGAACCACGCGCCGAGATCGCGCGTCCGGCGCGCGCTCGGCCATCGCGCAGTGCGGAAGACAGCGGCCCGCGTCCCAAGGTCACGGCCCTGGTCGTCGACAGCGTCGCGGAAGCGCTCGGCACCATTCTGCGTTTCGACGGACCGGCCGACGTGCTGATGTCGAGGTTCTTCCGGCAACACCATGATCTCGGCATGCGCGACCGCGGCCAGATCGCGGAAGCCATCTTTTATTCGCTGCGCCGCTTCGCCTCGCTCGGCTGGTTGATGCAGCCGGCCCAGCCCGCCCGCGCGCCGCGGTTGGCCGCGTTGATCACGCTGGCGCAGCAGCATGGCCTCGACGCCCTCGATCCGCGCGCACTGCGCGGCGACATCAACGCGGTCAAGCGCGCGCTCGCCGTCGATCTGTCGAACGCGCCCGGCTCGGTGCGGGCCGAACTGCCGCACTGGCTCTTTGCCGAGATCGAACGGCAATACCCGGATGCCGCGCCGCTGATGGAAGCGCTGAAGGAGAGCGCGCCACTCGACCTGCGCGTGAACTCCATCAAGGCCGATCGCGAAGAAGTCATCGAGGAACTGCGGGGACATCACGTCTCGGTGGAGCCGTCGCGCTATTCCCCGGACGGCGTGCGCCTGGCGGACAAGCCGGGCCTGATGCAGTGGCCTGCCTACCGCGAGGGACGCATCGAGGTTCAGGACGAGGGCAGCCAGCTGATCGCCCGCCTGGTGCAGCCCAAGCGCGGCGAGATGGTGGTCGACTTCTGCGCGGGGGCCGGCGGCAAGACCCTGGCCCTCGGGGCGCTGATGCGTTCGTCCGGGCGCCTCTATGCCTTCGACATCAACGAGAAACGGCTGACGGGCCTTGGACCGCGCCTGAAGCGCAGTGGGCTGTCGAACGTCCACCCGGTGGCGATCCGCAACGAGTCCGACGTGCGGGTCAAGCGGCTCAACGGCAAGTGCGACCGGGTGCTGGTCGACGCGCCCTGCTCGGGCAGCGGAACGCTGCGACGCAATCCCGACCTCAAGTGGCGTTTCTCGGAGGCCGAACTGGCTCGGGTCAACGAGGTGCAGCACTCGGTGCTGCACGCCGCGGCGAGGCTGGTGAAGCCGGGCGGCCGCATTGTCTATGCGACATGCTCGCTGATGGAGCGCGAGAACCAGAAGGTGATCGAGATGTTCCTCGCGAACCACCCGGACTTCGAGGTGGTGCCGGCAGCGACCGTCCTGCGATCGCAGAAGATCGAGGTCGAGCACATGGCGCGCTTCGCCCCGTATTTCGTGATGCTGCCCCACCTGCACGCCACCGACGGCTTCTTCGCCGCAGTGCTGGAGCGCGTGGGATGAAGAACCCGGCGGCGCCGTTGCTCAACGAAGTCCTGCAGATCGTGCAGCAGGAACTGTCGCGGCCCGTGTATCTGTGGCAACTGGCCGTGGTGGCGGGCGCTCTGGGCGGTGCCTGGCTGTTCGCCCGCATGACACGGCGGCACGTCGAGGCGCGCGTGCAGGCCGAGGCGCGCAAGCCCGCCGGCCGGGTCGACCTGCTGCAGTTCTCCATCGATGGCTTCCGCCGCCTGGCATTTCCCGTTTCGGCGCTCGCGTTGCTCGCGCTCGGCGGCCTGGGAATGCGGGCCGCCGGCCTCGTCCGGCATACCGCCGACGTGCAGTTGCTGCGCCTCGCCTTCACGCTGCTGGCCGCCGCGGCGGCGATCCGGCTCTCCGTCTACGTGCTGCGGCGATCGTTTCCCCGCTCGAACTGGATCGGTACGTTCGAGCGCGCGATCGCGCTGGTGATCTGGGTGCTTGTCGCCCTGCACGTCACCGGACTGCTCGCCGACCTGATCGAGTTGTTCGAGGCCGTCCACATCCCCATCGGCAGGCAGCGCCTGACGCTGTGGGATCTGCTGGTCGGCGCGGTGTCCGTGGTAGTGACGCTGCTCGCGGCCTTGTGGATCGGCTCCGTGTTCGAAGCGCGGCTGATGGGCGTCACATCGCTGACGCCGAACTCGCGCGTGGTCGTGTCGCGCCTGCTCAAGGCCCTGCTGGCGGTCGTTGCCGTGCTGGTGGCGCTGTCGCTGGTCGGGATCGACCTCACCGTGCTGTCGGTGTTCGGCGGCGCGCTCGGTGTGGGCCTCGGGCTCGGCCTGCAGCGGATCGCCAGCAACTACGTCAGCGGCTTCATCATCCTGCTCGACCACAGCCTGACCATCGGCGACATGATCACCGTCGACAAGTACTACGGTGCGGTGTCGCAGATCAACACCCGCTACACGGTGATCAAGTCGCTGGACGGCACGGAGACGATCGTGCCGAACGAGATGCTGGTCTCCTCGCCGGTGATCAATCACTCGTACACCGACCGCAAGGTCCGCGTCGCGGTGAAGGTATCGGTGGCGTATGCGGCCGACGTGGACCGCGCACTTCAGGTGCTTGTCGATGCCGCCCGCTCGCAACCCCGCGTGCTGACCGAACCCGCACCGGCGTCTTTCATCACGGGGTTCGGAGCGGACGGGATCGACCTCGAGGTCGGTTTCTGGATACGCGACCCCGAGGAGGGAACGCTCGCCGTCCGCTCGGACATCGCCCGTGTGCTGCTGCAGCGGTTCAAGGACGAGAACATCGAAATTCCGTTCCCGCAGAGGGATATCCGGATTACCGGAATTCCCCTGGAACTCGATAGGGGTAAGGACGGTCAGATCTCGCGCGCGGCTTGAGTCGCGCCTGAGGGTTTCTTCGCTGGCGTTGCCCGTTGAATGCCGGTCGTTTCCGCCGTTCCGGCGAGGGCCATTCAGTACAATCGACAGCGCGTTTTTGGCCGGCAGGCTTGCCGGCACGTCTGATGAACGGCCCGCCGTGGAACCCGGCCGGCCCCCCCGAGGAGTTCCATGTACTTGCTTGATTTTCTGGATGGCGGCCTGCTGAACCTCTCATGGTGGGAACTGATCGTCGCCACGTTGCTGTTGACGCACGTGACCATTGCGGCCGTCACCATCTTCCTGCACCGCAGCCAGGCGCACCGCGCACTGGATCTGCATCCCGCCGTGATGATGTTCTTCCGGGCGTGGCTGTGGCTGACCACGGGGATGCAGACCAAGGAGTGGGTTTCGATTCACCGCAAGCACCACGCGAAATGCGAAACGGTCGAGGATCCGCACAGCCCGCAGACACGCGGCCTGAAAACCGTCCTGCTGACGGGCGCCGAACTCTACATAGCGGAGGCGCAGAACGCAGAGACGCTGTCCCGCTACGGTCACGGCACGCCCGACGACTGGATGGAGCGCAACGTCTTTTCGCGGTACGTCTGGCAGGGCCTGGGGCTGATGCTCGGGCTCGACCTGATCCTCTTTGGCGCGGCGGGTCTTTCCATCTGGGCCATCCAGATGATCTGGATTCCCTTCCATGCCGCCGGCATCATCAACGGTATCGGGCACTACTGGGGCTATCGCAACTACGACGCGCCCGATGCCAGCACGAACATCTCGCCGTGGGGCATCTGGATCGGCGGCGAGGAACTGCACAACAACCACCACACCTATCCGACGTCCGCCAAGCTCTCGAACAAGTGGTACGAGTTCGACATCGGCTGGCTGTACATCCGCTCGCTCGAAACCGTCGGTCTGGCCAAGGTGCTGCGCGTGGCGCCGAAGCCGAAGGTGGCGGAGCCCAAGGGCGCAGTCGACGCGGAAACGCTGCAGGCGCTGATCGCCAACCGCTATGACATCCTCGCCAAGTACGCGCGGTCGCTGAAGCAGGCCCTCACCGAGGAACTGCAGAACATGGACCGGGACGATCGCGCGCGGTTCGCCCGGTTGAAGCGCTGGTTGCGCAAGGGCGACGTCACGCAGCTGCCCATGGCCGAACAGCGCTCGCTCTCCGAGTTGATGGCCCAGAGCGGTGCGATGAAGACCCTCGTCGAGATGCGCACCGAACTGCTGGCGACGTGGAACCGCTCGTCGGCGTCGCGCGAGCAGATGCTGGCGCACCTGCAGGACTGGGTCGCTCGCGCCGAAGCGAGCGGCATCAAGGCGCTGCAGGAGGCGGCGCTCCGGATACGCAGCTATCGTCCGGCGACCGCGTAAAAGCGTCTCGCGCAAACAAAAAAGCCCGGCATGCCGGGCTTTTTGCATTTCTTGATCTGGTCCTACTTGAGCTTGGTCTCTTTGTACGCAACGTGCTTGCGTGCGACCGGATCGAACTTGGAGAACGACAGCTTGTCCGGCGTGGTCTTCTTGTTCTTGGTGGTCGTGTAGAAGTGGCCGGTACCGGCCGTCGACTCGAGCTTGATCTTTTCGCGGGCGCCTTTTGCCATGGCGATCTCCTGAGGTGTCCTGGGCTTGCCTAGATTTCGCCGCGGGCGCGCAGATCGGCCAGCACGACGTCGATGCCGTTCTTGTCGATGGTGCGCAACGCGGCGTTCGTCAGACGCAGACGCACCCAGCGGTTCTCGCTTTCCACCCAGAAGCGGCGGTACTGCAGGTTCGGGAGGAACCGGCGCTTGGTACGGTTGTTCGCGTGCGAGACGTTGTTGCCGGTGATCGGCCTTTTGCCAGTGACTTGACACACGCGTGCCATGACTAACTCCTTGATTCCGCTCTGAGAGGTGGCGTCGGGCGACTCGGTCAGCGAGTGCCGCAGACGAACGCTGCGGCGCGCCAAACGACGCAAAGCCGTGAATTATATGCGGAAAGAGCCGCGGGCGCCAAGCCAGCCTTCCATCCCCGGAAAGGCGCCCGGTCGGCCTTTGGTCGCCGCTGGCAGGCGGACCGTAGCGAGCGGCTCGAGCGCCGGCCTTTCGAGGACCTGAGGAATCCTTGCGAGTCCTGGCCGGGGCAGCAAGGGTGGTGCCCGTTTCGACGGCGAGGGTTAGATCAGGCCCCGCTCGGCAAACGAGACGGTGGTGTTCCCGGCGACGATCAGGTGATCGAGCACGCGCACGTCGACGAGGGCCAGCGCCTGCTTGAGGCCGGCAGTGAGCAGCTCGTCCGCCCGGCTCGGCTCGGCCACGCCCGACGGATGGTTGTGCGCGAAGATCAGCGCGGCGGCGTTGTGCCGAAGCGCAAGCTTCACGATTTCGCGGGGATACACGCTGGTCTGCGTCAGCGTTCCGCGAAAGAGCTCTTCCGCGGTCAGCAGTCGATTCTGGGCATCCAGGTAGAGCGCGACGAAGACCTCGTGCGGCAGGTGACCGATCCACAGCCGCAGATATTGACGCACCTTGTCCGGCGCATTGAGCAGCGTGTCGCGTCGCACGTCTTCCTGCAGCGCACGGCGCGCGATCTCGACCATCGCCTGCACCTGCGCGTACTTGGCGGGGCCGAGGCCGGGAATGCGGGCGAATCCATCCGGAGCGGCGGCGAGCAGGGCGTTCAGTCCGCCGAAGTGCGCCAGCGCTGCACGACCGACGTCGATCGCGCTGCGCCCCGCGCTGCCGGTGCGCAGGAACACCGCGAGCAATTCCGCGTCGGACAACGCACGGGCGCCGTGCGCAAGCAGCCGCTCGCGCGGCCGCTCGCCCTCGGGCCAGTCCTTAATCGCCATGCCGCCTGCGTCGACTAAAATCCTCACCCATGGTCGCCATCTCCCGCGTCGCCGCCGGTTCGCACGTGACGCTTCACTATCGTATTGCCGTCGAGCTCGATGGCAACGAGCACGAAGTAGTGAGTACCTTCGACGCCCGCCCGGCGACGGTGCAGATCGGCGCGGGTCAGTTCTCCGAGGCGCTCGAAGACCGGCTGCTCGGGCTGGAAGAGGGGCAGGAGGCGGCCTTCGACCTGGCTGCAGGGGATGCCTTCGGCCATCGCAACGGCGAGTTGGTGCAGACACTCACTCGTGCCACGTTCGACGCGAACGCGGACCCCGGCGTGGAATACGTGCCCGGCGACGTCGTCGAATTCAACGCCCCGGACGGCCTTCGCTTTTCCGGCGTGCTCAAGCAGCACGGAAGCGACCGGGTCGTCGTCGATTTCAACCATCCGCTCGCCGGGCTGCCCGTCCGTTTCACGGTGCGCGTGATAGGAGTGCTGTAGCGATGGAAGTACTGCTGGCCCAGCCGCGCGGTTTCTGTGCGGGCGTCGATCGCGCGATCGAGATCGTCGAACGCGCGCATCGCGATCTACGGCGCACCGGTGTACGTGCGGCACGAGATCGTCCACAACCGCTACGTCGTCGACGAACTGCGGGCCAAGGGCGCGGTGTTCGTCGACGGACTGGACGAAGTGCCGCCGGGCGGAATCGTGGTTTTCTCGGCCCACGGCGTGCCGAAGGCCGTGCAGGCCGATGCCGCGGGGCGAGGCTTGCGTGTTTTCGACGCCACCTGCCCGCTCGTCACGAAGGTGCACATCGAGGTGGCGAAGATGCGCGCCGCGGGGCGCGAGATCGTGATGATCGGGCACGAGGGCCACCCGGAAGTCGAAGGCACGATGGGCCAGGCCGACGGGGGCATGTACCTTGTCGAGACGGTCGAGGACGTCGACCGTCTGCAGGTCCGGAACCCGGACGCGCTGGCCTATGTCACGCAGACGACGCTGTCGCTTGACGACGCCGCCGCCGTGATCGCCGCCCTGAAGCGCCGCTTCCCGGCGATCGCCGAGCCGAAGAAGGCGGACATCTGCTATGCGACGCAGAACCGCCAGGACGCCGTCAAGTTCATGGCGCCGCAGGTCGATGTGGTCATTGTGGTCGGCAGCGTGAACAGTTCGAATTCGAACCGCCTGCGCGAAGTGGCCGAGCGGTTCGGAGTGCCGGCGTACCTGGTCGATGGCGCGGACGACATCGACCGCGCCTGGGTGCACGGTCGGGCGCGGATCGGAGTCACGGCGGGTGCGTCGGCGCCCGAAGTGCTCGTCGATGCCGTGGTGAACCGGTTGCGCGAACTGGGCGCGGCCAGCGTCCGGCCGCTGAGCGGTGTGGAGGAGAAGGTGGTGTTTCCGTTGCCCAAGGGGCTCGGCAAGGTGGCGGCGTGAACAAGGCCATCGATCGCGCCCGCTTTGCACTGGCGGTCGGCTTCCTGGCGCTCGCCGGGCATGCCGGCGCCCAGGTGGTGGTCGAAGGCGCCCGCTACGATGCCTCCGTCGTGCTGGCCGGTCAGCCGCTCGTGCTCAACGGCGTCGGCGTGCGCAAGCGTTTCGTGTTCGACATCTACGTGGGCGGCCTGTACGTCGGAAAGAAGGCCGCGCGCACCGAGGAACTCGTCGGGCAGGCGGGACCCAAACGCGTCGCGCTGCGCTTCCTGCGCGACGTCGAGGGCGAACTGTTCGTGAACTCGCTGCACGTCGGATTGAAGGCCAACCACAGCGAAGCGGAACTCGCCCGCTGGCAGAAGCAGGTCGAGACGCTGACGACGACAATCAAGACGATCGCGCTGGCGCGCCGCGGGGACACCGTCTATTTCGACTACACGCCGCAGGACGGCACGCGGGTGAGCGTGAACGGCGTGACGCGCGGGCCGCTGATCCCGGGCGACGATTTCTACGCGGCGGTGCTGCGCGTCTGGCTGGGCGAAACGCCCGCAGACGCGGGCTTGAAGAAGGGCATGCTCGGGGGCTGAGCCCGCGGGTTCGAGTGAAGACGGATCACCACACAGGAGACACAAATGACAAAGTGGTTGACTTCGATGGTGCTGGCAGCGGGATTGGTGACGCTCGGGCAGGCGCAGGCGCAGCAGGCGGTCGAGGTGGAAGGGCAGAAGTTCGAGCCGACCGTCGCGCTGGGCGGCCAGACGCTGAACCTGAACGGTGTCGGCCTGCGCAAGCGGGCGATCTTCAAGGTGTACGTCGCCGGCCTTTACGCCGGCCAGAAGAGCACGAGCGCCGCGGCGCTGGTGAACGACAAGGGCGCGCGTCGCGTCTCGCTGAAGATGTTGCGCGACGTCGAGGCGCAGAGCTTCATCGACTCGTTCAACGAGGGCCTGAAGAACAACACGCCGGAAGCGCAACTGACCGCCTTGAAGCCCCAGGTCGATGCGCTGGTGGCCACCCTGAAGGCGATCGGCGAGGCGAAGAAGGGCGACGTCATCAACTTCGACTACACGCCTGACGGCGGCACGCGCATCACGGTGAACGGCCAGGCCAAGGGCAGCCCGATCCCGGGGGCCGACTTCTTCTCGGCCGTACTGCGCATCTGGCTTGGCGATAAACCCGCCGACGAGACGCTGAAGAAGGGCATGCTCGGCGCGTGACGCACCCGAGCGGCCGCGAGCAGATGGCGGACGCCGATTACGTCGCCGTCGCGGCGCTGCCGTGCGCGGCGGTCGGCATCCGCGTTATCGGGGACGCCATCTGCGAAATCTGCTTTCTGCCCGCCGGCACACCGACGCGGCCGGCTGCGATTCCCGTCGCCACCCGGGCGTGCGAACAGATCCAGGCCTACCTCGACGATCCCGCTCGCACGATCGATCTTCCGCTGGCCGTCGAAGGCAGCGAGTTCCAGCGCCGCGTCTGGGATGCGATCTGTCGCATCCCGAGCGGCACGACGCGGACGTACGGCGAGCTTGCCAAGGAACTCGGCAGCACGGCGCGCGCGGTCGGGCAGGCGTGCGGCGACAACGCGTTGCCGCTCGCGATTCCCTGTCACCGCGTGGTGGCCGCGAGCGGCATCGGCGGCTTCGCGCACCGCACCGACAACGACATGCTGAATGTGAAACGCTGGCTGCTGGCGCACGAGAGCCGGCCGGTGTTCGCGCTGACGCCGTGACCATCGCACGCGGCAAAGCGCCGAGGGCGTCGCCCCGGAAGGCGGCAACGCCGGCGCCTGCGGCTGGCGATCCGCTCATCGACCGTTTCATCGACGCCGTGTGGCTCGAGGACGGTCTTGCCCGCAATTCGCTCGTTGCCTACCGCCGCGACCTCGACGGGCTCGCGGCATGGCTCGGACACCGCAAGGCCTCGCTGGTCGTTGCGGGAGAGGCCGAACTGAACGCGTACTTCGCCGAGCAGCACGCGGGCACGCGGGCAACGACCGCGAACCGGCGCCTCGCCGTCCTGCGGCGTTTCTACCGCTGGGCCGTGCGCGACGGCCTCCTCGAGCAGGACCCCACGGTCCGGCTGAAGGGGGCCAAGGTGCCGCCGCGCTTTCCCAAGACGTTGTCGGAAGCGCAGGTCGAGTCGCTGCTCGCTGCGCCCGACGTCGAGACATCCCTCGGACTGCGTGACCGCGCGATGCTGGAACTGCTGTACGCCACGGGCCTGCGCGTTTCCGAACTGGTCGCGATGACGATGCTGAACATCTCCCTGCAGGAAGGTCTCGTGCGCGTGATCGGCAAGGGCTCGAAGGAGCGCATCGTCCCGCTGGGAGAGGAGGCGCGCCGGTGGATCGAGCGTTACCTGAAGGAAGGGCGGCCGGCGATTCTCGACGGGCGGGTGGCCGACGCGCTCTTCGTGACGCAGCGAGCCGGCGGCATGACGCGACAGATGTTCTGGGTCCTCATCAAGCGCTATGCGATGCGCGCGGGCATCGAGGCGCCGCTCAGCCCGCACGGCCTGCGCCATGCGTTCGCCACCCACCTCCTGAACCACGGCGCGGACCTGCGCGTCGTGCAGCTGCTGCTGGGCCACGCGGACATCTCCACCACGCAGATCTACACGCACGTGGCGCGTGCGCGCCTGAAGTCGCTCCATGCGCAACATCACCCGCGTGGCTAAACTCGCGCGCCATGTCGAAGGCCAGGCACGTTTCCGAGACACCCGCGACGCAGATGCTGCGCGACAACGGCGTGGAATTCACCGAGCACGTCTACGAGTACGTCGAGCACGGCGGCACCGCGGTGTCGGCGCAGGCACTCGGAGTCGACGAGCACACCGTCGTCAAGACGCTGGTGATGGAGGACGAGCGCGGGGCGCCGCTCGTCGTTCTGATGCACGGAGACCGAACGGTGTCGACGAAGAACCTCGCGCGGCAGACCGGGCGAAAGAAGGTCGAGCCGTGCAGGCCCGACGTCGCGCAGCGCCACTCGGGGTACCTGGTTGGCGGCACCTCGCCCTTCGGCACCCGCAAGCGGATGCCGGTGTACGTCGAGCGCACGGTCCTCGATCTGCCCCGGATCTACGTCAACGGCGGCCGCCGCGGTTATCTTGTCGGCATTGCGCCGGCCGTGCTCACCGCGCTAGTGCAGGCCGCGCCCGTCGATTGCGCATTGAAGGAGTAGAAGCCATGGAGTTGCTCGCCTCGCTGGTCGCTGTCGCACTCGCGTACCTGATCGGGTCGCTGTCGTTCGCTGTCGTGATCAGCCGGTCGATGGGGCTCGCGGACCCCCGAACGTACGGCTCCAAGAACCCGGGCGCCACCAACGTCCTGCGCTCCGGCAACAAGGCCGCTGCGGTCCTGACGCTGCTCGGCGACGCCGCCAAGGGCTGGCTGGCGGTCTGGCTCGCGATCCGCTTCGGTCCGCGCTTCGGGGTGGGCGAGCTCGGCGTCGCAGCCGTCGCCGTGGCGGTGTTCGTCGGGCACCTGTATCCGGTCTTCTTCGGCTTCAAGGGCGGCAAGGGCGTGGCGACCGCGGCGGGCGTCGTGCTCGCGCTCAATCCGTGGCTGGCGCTCGCCACCGCGCTCACCTGGGCGATCGTCGCCGGTTTCTTCCGCTTCGCGTCCCTCGCCTCGATCGCCGCCGCGGTATTCGCCGCGTTCTATTCGGCTTTCGGGTGGGGCTTCGACGAGCGTTTCCTTGCCCTGGTGGCGATCGCCGGCCTCATCGTCTACCGGCACCGCGCGAACATCAGCAACCTGCTGGCGGGCAAGGAGCGGCGGATCGGGCAAAAGGCGCCGGACGCACTGCACGCCAGGCACTGAGGTCAGGCCGTCGCCTCGGCCAGCGACCACCGGGGCCGTACCGAGAACGACATCGAGCGAGCCAGTTCGCTCGGACTCGCGCGCCGCAGCTTCGCGAGGCCGGCAAGCGCGATCATCGCGCCGTTGTCGGTGCACAGGTTCAGCGGTGGGAAGAACACGCGTTGGCCGCGCGCGGCGGTCTCGTCCTGCAGGCGTTCGCGCAGTTGCCGGTTGGCGCCAACCCCGCCAGCGACCACCAGGGTCGCCATTCCCGTCTGCTTCAACGCAAGCAGGGCTTTCGCCGTCAGGACGTCGACTGTCGCGTCCACGAAGGCGCGGGCGATATCCGCGCGCGCCTGCTCGCAGACGTTCGATCCGCCTTCCCGCTTCACCGCGGTCAGAACGGCGGTCTTCAGCCCGCTGAAGCTGAAATCGAGGTCGTTGCTGTGGAGCATGGGACGCGGCAACTTGATCGCGTCGGGCGTGCCGAACTCGGCCGCACGCGAGACGGCCGGCCCGCCCGGATACCCGAGCCCGAGCAACTGGGCGGTCTTGTCGAAGGCTTCCCCCGCCGCGTCGTCCAGCGTCTCGCCGAGCAATTCGTACGTCCCCCAGTCGCGGACCGCCAGCAACTGCGTGTGGCCGCCGGAGACGAGCAGGGCAACGAAGGGAAAGTCGGGTGAGGGCTGCGCGAGCAGCGGCGACAGGAGGTGTCCCTCGAGGTGATGGACGTCGAGCACCGGCTTCCCGAGCGCGTATCCGAGCGCGTGCCCGACGCTGGCGCCGACCAGCAGCGCTCCCGCGAGGCCCGGGCCGGCCGTCACGGCGATCGCATCGACGTCGGCCAGGGTCCGGCCGGCATCGACGAGCACGGCATCCAGCAGAGGCAGCACCCGGCGGATGTGGTCCCGGGACGCCAGTTCCGGCACCACGCCCCCGTAGGCGACGTGCATGTCCACCTGGGAGTGCAGGGCGTGGGCCAGCAGACCGGCGTCGGCGTCGAGAAGGGCCAGCCCGGTCTCGTCGCAGGAAGTCTCGATGCCCAGGATCAGCATCGGGGCAGTGTAAGGGAGCGCCGGTGGCGTTTCCCCCCGCCTCCAGGGCCCTAAACCCTTGACTTGTCGCGCAAAACCCTTTCGGGCTAGAATTGCGGGCTCGACAGCTCCGTGCCGGCGCTCAATTTCAGGATCCCGATGCCTACCATTCGCCTCAAGGAAAACGAACCCTTTGAAGTGGCCCTGCGCCGCTTCAAGCGCACCATCGAAAAAAGCGGCCTGCTGACCGAGTTGCGCGCACGCGAGTTCTACGAGAAACCCACGGCCGAACGCAAGCGGAAGAAATCCGCGGCGATCAAGCGTCACTTCAAGCGGTTGCGCAGCCAGATGCTGCCGAAGAAGATGTACTAGTCGAGCACGGGTACCGGCACTCGTGAACAAGCGCGCCCAAGGGCGCGCTTTCGTTTTCTGGCTTTGTCTTGCTCGAGGAGGTTGACGTGAGCCTGAAGGAACGGATCACCGAGGACATGAAAGCGGCGATGCGCGCGAAGGATGCCGCTCGCCTTTCCGCCATCCGCCTGCTGCAGGCGGCCATCAAGCAGAAGGAAGTCGACGAGCGCATCGTCGTGGACGACGCGGCCGTGCTCGGCATCGTCGAAAAGCTGATCAAGCAGCGCAAGGACTCGATCGAGCAGTTCGGCAAGGCCGGCCGCACCGATCTCGTCGACAAGGAAACGGCAGAACTCGACCTGCTGACCGGCTACCTGCCGCAGCAGATGTCGGACGCCGAACTCGCCGCAGCGGTCGATGCCGCCATCGCGGAGTCCGGCGCCGCGGGGCCGCAGGGCATGGGCAAGGTCATGGCCGTCCTGAAACCCCGGATCGCCGGTCGCGCCGACATGGGCAAGGCTTCCGCGCTGGTCAAGCAGCGGCTTTCGTGAGGCGCGTGCGGCCAGCGGCCGCCTCTGCGGGTCCTGCCCACGCGGGAGCCGCGTAACGTCGGGGCAAGTGTTTCGCGAGCGGCGATGAATCGCTTGCGTACACTTCTCCGACGCCTCCCATGATTCCCCAGAGCTTCATCCAGGACCTCCTCGCGCGCGTCGACATCGGCGACGTCGTCGGCCGCTACGTCGAGTTGAAGAAGGCGGGGCAGAACCTGCTCGGGCTGTGCCCCTTCCACGGGGAAAAGACACCGTCCTTCACGGTGAGTCCGTCCAAGCAGTTCTTCCATTGCTTCGGCTGCGGCGCGCATGGCAGCGCGATCGGGTTCCTGATGGAACACCGCGGCATCGGCTACGTCGAGGCGATCCGCGACCTTGCGCAGATCGCCGGCATGCAGGTGCCCGAGGAGCCGTCCCGGGCGGGCGAGGCGCACTCGAAGACGCGGGCGCTGACCGAGATGCTGTCGCAGGCCGCCGAGTTCTACCGCAAGCAGTTGAAGACGAACGAGGCGGCCGTGGAGTACCTGAAGGGCCGCGGGCTGACGGGGCAGACCGCCGCGCGCTTCGCCCTGGGTTACGCGCCGGACGCGTGGCAGCCGCTGCGTGGCGCGTTCGAGAACTACGACGACCCCGCGCTCGCGGAGGCGGGACTCGTGATCTCCGACGAGGGCAAGCGGTATGACCGCTTCCGCGGACGCATCATGTTTCCCATCCGCAATCCCCGTGGGCAGGTGATCGGCTTCGGCGCACGCATCATGGGCGCCGGCGAGCCGAAATACCTGAACTCCCCGGAGACGCCGGTGTTCCACAAAGGCCAGGAGTTGTATGGCCTGCACGAGGGGCGCGACGCCATCCGGCGGGCCGGCCGCGCCATCGTGGTCGAGGGATACATGGACGTGATCCAGCTCGCGCAGGCGGGCTTCGGCGAGTCCGTTGCAGCCCTTGGGACCGCCGTGACTGGCGCCCACGTCAGTGCACTGCTGCGGGTCACCGATCACGTGGTCTTCGCGTTCGACGGCGACGCCGCGGGCCGCAAGGCGGCGCGGCGTGCTCTCGAGGCGACCCTGCCCGTCATCGCCGACACGAAGCGCGCCAGTTTCCTGTTGCTGCCCGAGGGCGAGGATCCGGACAGCCTCATCAAGGCCGGCGGCGCGCCGGCGTTCGAGGCCGAACTCGCACACGCGCTGCCGCTGTCGAAGTTCTTCGTGCGCGCGCTCGCGGGCGGCAGCTCGCTGGCCACCGCCGAGGATCGCGCCGCGCTTGTCGCCGCGGCGAAACCGCTGCTGCTGTCCATGGCCCCCGGCGCGATGCGAGCCCAGTTGCTGCGCGAGCTGGCGGATTCGGCGCGCATGCACTCGGACGAACTCGCCGCGATGTTCGGACTGCGCCGGGCGGCGCCGACCCGACCGGCGGCCCTGGCCCGCCGAACGCCCCACATGGACGTCGACGACCTGAAGCGCCGCGTCCTGCAGCAGCTGCTTGTGCATCCGCAACTCGCGGCGGAGTTCTCCGCGGCCGTGAACGAGGAGCACGCGACCGGTGACGAAGCGGTCGATCGCGAGATCGTCGAGGTTTCGAATGCCGCACTGGCCCAGTCGCCCGGCGCCGCCAGCGCCCTCAGCCACGGGGCCCTGATGGAACTGCTGTCGGGCAGCGACCACGCGAACGAGTACCGGGCGCTGGCCGCGCAGGAGATGGAACTCGAGACCGACATCGAGACGGCCCGCCGCATCGTGGAGGAGGCCTTCGACAAGCTGCGTCTGCGCCGGCTGGAGCGGGTGCGTGCCGACCGGCTCAACGCGTATCAGCGCGACCTGTCTGCGGAGGCGCTCGCGGCCTATCGGGAGGCGGACCAGGCGTATTTGCGGGCGCGTGCGCACGCGGGTGAAAGTGCGAGCCGGTAAATCCGGCCGGGTTGGGGAACTTTTTCCCGATGCCGCTGTATATACCTGCTATACTCTTGAATTTTCAGCGGTTTCGTTCCGGCCAGAGGGCTCTGCCCAACGGCGTTGCGACACGAAGCGCTGGCGCCCAGGAGATCGCGTGAAGATCGGTGGCGCGTAGTGGCAGTCCATCGTACAGCGCAAGCCAAACGAGGCGTGATCGATTGAATCGACGCCTGTTCGACGCGGGATCGCCGTCCCGTGCGCGCACTGCGATGCCTTCTCGATTGGCAGTTGAGCGCGCTCGACCGGGCGGGCTACGAAGTGGTTGAGAAGACGCAATTGAACCCAATGATCTTCATGCAGAGACGCGTGCCGGCCATTCTGGCGCCGCGGTCGCTGCATGAACCGGCAGCAGTGACGGGCGCGGGCGCGGGCAGCGCGGGCCGAACAGGATGAGACGATGGTGACGAAGAAGACAGACGGCGGTGAAAGCAAAGGCGGGTTCGACGGGCGCGACCGGGACCAAGGCCATGAAGAAACTGCCGGCCAGGGCAGAGGCGAAAGCAGCGCCAACGAAGACTCCGGCCAAGGCGAACGGCAAGGCCGCGCCGGTCGAGGCGAAAGCGCCGCCAGCGAAGGCTGCGGCGCCCGCCCCGGTGGCGGCTGCGCCTGCGCTGCGCGGTCGTCCCGGCCGCAAGCCGAAGCAGACGGAAGAGCAGTTGATGGGCGGCGACGCCGCCGTGCCGGAAGCCGGTGACGACGCTGCCGATCCGGCGTGCAGATCGTCGAGAAGATGACGGCGACGAAGATCCGCGCCAAGGATCGCCGCGCCAAGGAAAAGGCCCTGAAGGAAGCGCTCGAGCGCAGCTACCACGGGACCGAAGAGGACCTCGAGGCCCGGCGCAACAAGTTGAAGGCGCTGATCAAGCTCGGCAAGGAGCGGGGCTTCCTGACGTACGCCGAAATCAACGACCACCTTCCGGACAACCTGGTCGACGCCGAAGCGATTGATTCCATCATCAGCACGTTCGGCGACATGGGCATCCAGGTCTTCGACCAGGCGCCGGACGCCGAAACGCTGCTGATGAACGAGAACGTTCCGGCCGCGACCAACGACGACGACGTCGAGGAAGAGGCCGAGGCCGCCCTCACGACCGTCGACGCCGAATTCGGCCGCACGACGGATCCTGTCCGCATGTACATGCGCGAAATGGGTTCGGTCGAACTGCTGACGCGCGAAGGCGAGATCGAGATCGCGAAGCGGATCGAGGACGGCCTGAAGCACATGGTGATGGCGGTGTCCGCCTGCCCCACGACGATTGCCGAGATCCTGGCGCACGGCGAGCGCATCCGCGGGAGCGAGATCCCGATCGACGAGGTCGTCGACGGCCTGATGGACCCGACCGCGGAAGACTTTCCCACCGCCGGCGGCGACGACGAGGACGAGGAAGGCGAGGAGACGACCGACATCGGCGCGTCCGGCATGACGGCCGCCCAGCTCGACGAACTGAAGGTCCGCGCGCTCGACAAGTTCGACCGCGTGGCGAAGCTCTTCGAGAAGATGCGGGTGTCCTTCGAGAAGGAAGGCTACAAGTCGCCCGGCTACCTGAAGTCGCAGCAGAAGATCCTCGACGAGCTGATGAGCCTGCGCTTCACCGCGAAGATGGTCGAGCGACTGTCGGACACGCTGCGTCGCCAGGTCGATGAAGTGCGTTCCATCGAGAAGCAGATCTACGAGATCGCCGTGAACAAGTGCGGCATGCCGCGCACGCATTTCCTGAAGACCTTCCCGGGCCACGAGACGAACACGCGGTGGGCGGCGCGCGAGGCCGACTCCGGCCAGCCGTACTCCGAGATCCTGCGCCGCAACCTGCCGTCGATCCAGGAACTGCAGGGCAAGCTGTCGGACCTGCAGAAGCGCGTCGTTCTGCCGTTGAAGGACCTGCGCGAGGTCTACAAGCAGATGGCCACCGGCGAGGCCAAGGCCCGCAAGGCCAAGCGCGAGATGACCGAGGCCAACCTGCGTCTCGTGATCTCGATCGCGAAGAAGTACACGAACCGCGGCCTGCAGTTCCTCGACCTGATCCAGGAAGGCAACATCGGACTGATGAAGGCGGTCGACAAGTTCGAATACCGTCGCGGCTACAAGTTCTCCACGTACGCCACGTGGTGGATCCGCCAGGCCATTACCCGCTCCATCGCCGACCAGGCGCGCACGATCCGCATTCCGGTTCACATGATCGAGACGATCAACAAGATGAACCGGATCAGCCGCCAGATCCTGCAGGAGACCGGCCAGGAGCCCGATCCGGCCACGCTCGCCGTCAAGATGGAGATGCCGGAAGACAAGATCCGGAAGATCCTGAAGATCGCGAAGGAGCCGATCTCCATGGAGACGCCGATCGGCGACGACGACGATTCGCATCTCGGCGATTTCATCGAGGACACCTCGACGGTGGCTCCGGTCGATGCCGCGCAGTACAACAGCCTGTCGGACGTGACCAAGGACGTGCTCGACTCGCTGACGCCGCGCGAAGCGAAGGTGCTGCGCATGCGCTTCGGCATCGAGATGTCGACCGACCACACGCTCGAGGAAGTCGGCAAGCAGTTCGACGTCACGCGTGAGCGCATCCGCCAGATCGAGGCGAAGGCGCTGCGCAAGCTGCGTCACCCGAGCCGCTCCGACAAGCTGAAGAGCTTCCTGGAGTAATGTCTTGAATCCCAGCGGGCCTCTAGCTCATGCCTGGTTAGAGCAACGGACTCATAATCCGTCGGTGCCGGGTTCGACTCCCGGGGGGCCCACCAAACCCCCCGGTCAGATACCCATCCGCCCGGCTCCCTCGGTGCCGGGCTTGACGTCCGGGGCCACCGCCTCCCTTCGAATACCGGCACCCGTTGCCCTCTTGATGGCCGATTTCCGGCCCATTTGATGTCCGACCCAAAAGACTTCACGCACTTCGGCCTCGACCCGCAGCTGCTCGCTGCGATCACCGAGATGGGTTACACCACGCCGACGCCGATCCAGGCGAAGGCGATTCCTGTCGTCCTGCACGGCGGCGATGTAATGGGGGCCGCCCAGACAGGGACCGGGAAGACGGCCGGCTTCGGCCTGCCGATGCTGCAGCGGCTGATGGCTCATGCCAACGCGAGCATGTCGCCGGCGCGTCACCCGGTACGCGGGCTGATCCTCGAGCCCACGCGCGAGCTGGCCGATCAGACCGCGGACAACATGAAGAAGTACGCGTCGAAGTCCCTGCTGCGCGTCGCGGTGGTCTACGGCGGGGTCGACATGAAACCCCAGACGGAGGCACTGCGCCGCGGATGCGAGGTGGTCATTGCCACGCCGGGACGCCTGCTCGATCACATCGAGCAGAAGAACACCAACCTGTCGCAGGTGCAGATCGTCGTGCTCGACGAAGCCGACCGGATGCTCGACATGGGCTTCCTGCCGGACATCTCGCGCATCCTGAACTTCCTCCCGAAGGAACGGCAGAGCCTGATGTTCTCGGCGACGTTCTCCGAGGAGATCAAGAAGCTCGCCGCCAACTTCCTGCGCAGCCCGCAGCTCATCGAGACCGCGGCGCGCAATGCCACGGCGGACAACGTGAAGCAGGAGGTCTACAAGCTGCACGAGTCCGAGAAGACCGACGCGCTGCTCGAGATCCTGCGCACGCGCGGACCCGACGGCGGTCGACTGACGCAGGTGCTGGTCTTCGTCAACGCGAAGATCGAGTGCCGGCGACTTGCGCGGCAGTTGCAGAAGGCAGGTGTGAACGCCGACGCGATCCACGGCGACAAGACGCAGGACGAGCGCATGAAGGCGCTCGAGGGCTTCAAGAACGGAACGATCGAGGTGCTTGTTGCGACCGACGTCGCGGCGCGCGGACTCGACATCGTCGAACTGCCGGTCGTCATCAACTACGACGTGCCGTTCCAGTCCGAGGACTACGTGCATCGGATCGGCCGAACCGGCCGTGCCGGCGCGAGCGGCCTGACGATCATGCTGATGACCGGATCGGACGATCGCGCCGTGGCGGGCATCGAGCGGTTGACGAAGCAGCAGTTCGAGGTCCGCACGCTGGCCGGGATCGAACGGCCGCGTCAGCGCCCCGAGCGCGAGCGGGGTGAGGGGCGCGACCGCGCGGAGACGCGCGAGCGCGGCGAAGGACGCGGCCGCAGCGACCGTGGCACGCGCGGCGCTCCGCCGAGCCGGGCATCAGCCAGGCCGCCGGCGGACGATTTGTTCTCGAAACCGTACGAGCCGAGCGCAATGGAGCCAGCCGTCCCCGAGCAAGCGAAGGAGTCCGGTCCGCAACCGGTTGAGGCCGCGCGCCGCCCGGCCGGCCGGTTGTCGGCGCTGCTGGGCGGTGGCAAGAAGTAAACGACGGCGAAGTGCCGGAAGAACTGCGAGGGCCCCACGGGGCCCTTCTTCTTTTTGAGTGCCGGCGGACACACGGCGCGGATCGCGACCGAGGTGAGTCATCGATCAACCCAGAAGCATGAAGACGCTGCAGGTACCGGCCGTCAGGCGAATCTAATTGCGCGGCTCGACGACCTTTCGCCGCAGGGTGTCGGACGGCAGTTCGCCAAAGCAGTCTTTGTAGGCACGCGAGAACTCTCCGAAGTGCCAGAAGCCCCATCTGAGCGCCTCGCTCGACACGGTGGTCGAGCCTTCGGTTCCCGCAAGCAGCGCCTGGCGAACCCGGTGCAAGCGAAGTCGAACGAGATAGGCCATCGGCGTCAGTCCCATGACCTCCCTGAACGCGTTCTCCAGCGTGCGCTCGCTCACCGCGGCGGCCCGGCAAAGGTCGGTGACGAAGAGGCGATCGCCCGCGTTCGATAGCGCGCAATCTTCGGCGATCTTCACGATTCGGCTCTGCGCCTGGCGGGTGCGCTCGCTGCGATCGGCTTCGAACCCGCTCGTTTCACCGAGAGTCGCGAGAAGAGATTCGAGCAACTCGACATGGGCGGCCACGCGCTCGTCCTTCCGTTCGTTGAACAGTTCGGGCTGGCGGGCGGCGGTGTCCACCAGTCGCTTCCCGAAGGCGAAGAGTGCGCGAACCTTTTCGCCGTTCGCCTGCAACGTCTGCATGCCCTGCGGCAAGCGAAAGTCGGCCTCGCGGTTGGCGCGCCGCGAGATGACGCCGGATGTCCCCCGGCGGCAGCATGAAGGCAATGCTCTCGTAGCCGTCGTTGGTCACCATCTGTACTTCCGTTTCGGGCGCCGCGACCAGCATCACATCGGGACGAAGCGGCAGTCCGTTCGCCATTCCATCCGTTTGAGGACCGAATGTCACATAGGTGAGACGGCCGCTGAGTACGCGCGTCCGTGTCCTCAAGCGGAGATTGGTCGAATGAAACAAGACCGCAGCGGACTCGAGCCGGACCACCACTCGTCGTGCGAGCAACGGCTTGAGTTGCAGTTGCATCGCATCCAGGTCGATCAGTTCGATTCCGGCGCCGGCAGCACTGGGGTCGGTTATATCGACGACCGTGACGGCGGGCAGGGCAGCGGCGTCGGCGAGCGCGTTGGTCTTCACTCTCTGCGGAATTCCCGATAGACGGTCCCGATGCGCAGCGCGAGACTCGGTTGGGGATGGCGGTCGTCAGAGGGATGAGGCTCGCCTCTGCACGGTCGCGGAAGTCTATCAACGGCAGACGCGCCGCAATCATGGGGCGGGTTCGAGTTGGACCCCAAGGGCTACGCGGCCATGCTGGGCGGGCCGCCACGCGCAGCCTCTTCATCTGTGGTCAGGACTCGCATGATCCGGCGGCGATCGCACGGGCGCGAGCGAGGCCCTTTCGACCCGTGCGCACCGCAACCTGATAGGTCAGACCGGAATTCACGCTGCGCGTCCTGCGGTCGATGATCGCTACGACCGTGACTGCAGCGGGGTTAATGGCGTTCGCGGAATCCACCTTCCCCATCCCCTGAAGATCCTGCCAGAGGCCGGTGTTTGCCGGAAACAAAACCGGCCGCACAGAGGCGTACGCGCGACCCCTCGGATCGGGACCTGCTCCAGATCAATGGGGTGCCGCGTCGCTCCTTGGTTTTCGGAATTCCGATAGACACGCACGGCGCCTCGTCGCAACCTTACCCGGGCTCGGTGTCCGGTCGCCGGGAGGCCAGGAGACGGAAACCCGAGGTCGATCGTGCAAGATCACCCGTGTCGGTCTGGTCCGCCGGCCGCGTCCAGCCCAAGGACCCGAAACACCCTGAACAGGTATTCCCCGATGAAATCGAAGCACATGAGGAGCGACCGCCCCGCCTTCACACTGACTCGCATGCAGAAAGCGCTGAGTGCGGCCTTCGTCGCCGCAGCGCTCGCCGCCCCTACGCTGGCGGTCGCCGCCGACGCCCCGCGCCGCCCGAACATCGTCATCATCCTCGGCGACGACCTCGGCTTCGCGGACCTCGGTTCGTACGGCAGCGAGATCAGGACGCCGGCCATCGACGCGCTCGCGAAGCAGGGCGTGCGCTTCACGAACTTCTACACGCACGCGAGCAGTTCTCCCACGCGCTCCATGCTGCTCACCGGGGTCGACACGCACCTGAACGGCCTCGGCAACATGGACGAGTGGACTGCGCCCAACCAGAGGGGCGCGGTCGGGTACGAGGGCTTCCTCAACGACCGCGTGGTCACCATGCCGCAGTTGCTGAAAGCGGCCGGCTATCACACGTACATGGTCGGCAAGTGGCACATGGGCAAGGCGCCCGACCAGATCCCCGCGGCGCGCGGCTTCGAGCGCGACTTCTCGCTGCTCGACGGCGCGGGCAGCTACTGGGACATGACCAACTTCACCGGCGCGTCGCCAAAGTCGGTCTTCACCGAGGACGGCCGCTATCTCACCAAGCTGCCGGATGACTACTACGCGACGAAGACCTACACCGACAAGCTGATCGGCTACATCGATTCCAATCACGGCGACGGCAAGCCCTTCTTCGCCTACGTGTCCCACCAGGCGCCGCACGATCCTTACCATCTTCCGAAGGAGTGGCGCAACCGGCACGTCGGCGAGTACGACAAGGGCTGGGACGCCGTGCGCCAGGAACGGCTCAAGCGGCAGGTCGAGCTCGGCATCATGCCGGCCGGCACGGAACTCGCCGAACGGATGTGGTTTGTGCCCGATCCGATCGTCCTGGCTCCAGCGAGCCGGGCCATCCTGGGCAAGAAGATGGAGTTGTACGCCGGCATGGTGGAGAACATGGACCACCACGTCGGGCGGCTCATCGACCACCTGAAGAAGATCGGCGAATACGAGAACACGATCTTCATCGTGTTCGGCGACAACGGTGCCGAGGGCTCGGACCTGTTCCAGATGATCGCGGGTTCGCCCGGTTCACGGGACTTCCTGTTCGCATCGATCAACTGGTCGCAGACCCATCCCAACGCGTGGGGCGATCCCGGCTCCTACGTCGGCTACGGCCCGATGTGGGCGCAGGTGTCGATGACGCCGTTCAGCCAGTACAAGGGATGGCTGGCCGAAGGCGGCATCCGCAACGCACTGATCGTCAGCGGCCCGGTGGTCAAGCGACCGCAGGGGAGCATCAACAACGGCGTGCTGCACGTGGCCGACCTGATGCCCACCTTGCTCGACGTCGCGGGCGCGAGCTATCCGAAGTCCAACCAAGGGCGCGACTTGCCGCCGCTGATCGGCAAGTCGTGGATGCCCATGCTGGCCGGCCAAGTGGACGGCATAAGGACCGAGCAGGACTATCTTGCGTGGGAAGTCTTCGGCAACCGGGCCGTGCGGCAGGGCGAATGGAAGCTGCGTTGGCAATACAAGCCGTACGGCAAGGGCGACTGGGAACTGTTCAATGTCGCGAAGGATCCAGCCGAACGAAAGGACCTCGCCGCACAGAATCCCGAGAAGGTCAAAGCGCTGACCGCTGTCTGGGACGGATACGTCAAGGCCAACAACGTGATCCTGCCGAGCCGCGGGCCTTTCGAAACACTCGAAGACCAGTTGCCGCAACGCGTGCCGGTCGAAGCGGGCTTCCCGCCGCTGATCTACAAGCGGCAGTTCGTTCCGCCGAAGGACATGCTTGCCGACCCGAAGTGAACGTTGCCTCTCCGGCAACCATCGCGAACCAAGACAAATGCAGAAAATCGACGGAGGTCTGATGAATACGTCTGCCTGGTTGCGGATGGCCGCAGCAATCGTGCTCGCCGTGGGCGCGCTCTGTCCGCCGCAATCCCTCGCGCAAGTGCCTGGACGCTTCTACTGGAAGACGCTGTCCGGCGCGAGCGCGGTGCCGGTCATCTACAACTCCATCAGCGGCAACACCAACCCGTTCGACATGGGTCACACAGTGACGCCGGACGCGAACTTCGACGCCACGATGGCGATGGTCGGTTACGCCCGCACGTTCACCCTGTGGGATCGGTCGGCGATGGGCGCGATCATCATGCCGATGGGCCGCGTCTCCGGCGATGTCACCGTGGCGGGCAAGACGACCTCGCAGTCGGCCAGCGGTTTCGGCGACCCGATGATCGAGTTCAACTACAACCTCATCGGCCCGAAGGCGCAGAAGAACATTCCGGACGTGCTGCGCTACGAGCCCGGGTTCTCGCTCGACCTCCTTGCCGATCTGGCCTTGCCCGTCGGCGAGTACAACAGCGACCAGCCGCTCAACATCGGCCAGAACCGCTGGTACGGCCGCATCGGGTTCCCGGTCGTCTGGCAACTGGGCGACTGGGTGCCCGGTCGGCGCACGACGCTCGAATTGCTGCCGGCGGTGTGGATGTTCGGCGACAACACCGACTACGTCGGGCAGACGCTGAAGACCGACCCGCTGTTCCAGCTTGACGCGCACCTGACGCGTGACTTCACCGAGAACTTCTGGGGTGCCCTCGACCTGTCCTGGTACAACGGCGGACGCGCGACGGTCAACGGCGTGCAGGGACAGAAGCTCAACAACGTCGGCGTGGGGCTCACGCTCGGCTACACGGTCAACAGCAACCTGAACCTGACCCTGGGCTACAAGTCCACGATCGGTGACAGCGCCCCAAGCGACCTGCGCATGGACGGCTTCATGGTCACGCTAGTCTATGGGTGGCACCCGCTCATCGAAGGGTCCAAGCGGCTGAGGAGCGGCGAGAAGTAGTCGTCAGTGCACCACTTCGTCCGCCGAACCGGCGTTAACGAACACACAACAAACCACGGAGCAGTCACCGATGAAGTTCACGAATGTCATGGCCGCTGCAGTGCTGGCCGCCGGCTTGTCACCGGCCCTGGGTCTGGCGCAGTCCGCACAGACCTGGACCTATCAGGCGACGATTTATGGCTACTTTCCGACGATCAGCGGAACCACCACGTTCCCACCGCCCGTCGGCAGCCAAAGCGCGAGCGTCGACATGAGCACGATCCTCGACAAGCTGAAGTTCGCATTCATGGGTTCGTTCGAGGCGAGCAATGGCCAATGGGGCGTGCTGGCTGACGTGATCTACGTCGACGTCGGGGGCAACAAGGGGCAGACGAGAGATTTCAGTCTCGGCAACGTCGGGCTGCCGGCCGGCGTGAGCGCCAATCTTGGCTACGACCTGAAAGGGTGGATCACCACGGTCGCGGGGACGTATCGACTGATGTCCGCACCGGGCGCGAATGTCGACCTCATTGGAGGCGCGCGCGTGCTGAACATCCGTCCATCGCTGAACTGGAGCTTGACGGGCAACGTGGGCTCAGTTGCCGTGGTGGACCAGACCGGCAACCGGGAGTCGAAGGAGCAGAACTGGGACGTGATCGTCGGCGTCAAGGGACGCGCCCGGCTGGGCGACGGTGCGTGGTTCTTCCCGTACTACGCGGACGTGGGGACGGGCGAGTCCAAATTCACCTGGCAAGCGATGGGCGGCGTCGGGTACGCCTTCAGCTGGGGTGACGTGGTCGGTGCATGGCGCTACATCGATTACAGCATGAAGTCCGACCAGACCGTGCAGGACCTGTCGTTCAACGGCCCGGCCATTGCCGCGGTCTTCCGCTGGTAAGGGAACGACCCAACGACGCTCAGGCCATCGCCAGAGCGTCGTTGCCGCATGACCCTCGACACGGATCCATTGAAGCGGCACGGACGCATCAAGTGGACCGAGCGAAATACTGGAAGGTCTGACCTGTGCCGACGTGGTCACCAAGTATCGCGGCGTCCTGGCTGGACAGCCACGGCACGGATCTACAGGCAAAAAAAATCCCGACCGATGAAGGTCGGGATTCTGGATGGTGGTGGAGGCGGCGGGAATTGGCCATCCTCGCCAGCCTTCGCGCCTGCAGGCGCGAAGTCGCTCGGCTCCGTCCAACAGCGCGCAGGCGCTGTTGGAGCCGCGGGCCTCGCCCCGCGTCCGTGCCGGACGCGCGTCCATTTCCGGCTCCTCAAATGCAACTGCCCGAAGCACCCTCTTGCGAGGGAACTTCGGGCAGTTGGTGGAGGCGGCGGGAATTGAACCCGCGTCCGCGAATGATCCAAACCCAGTTCTACATGCGTAGCCGGTCTATTTGAGTCTCACCATGCGCTTAGCCGATCGGCAGGCCGGCGCACAGCCAGTCACTGGATCTCGATGCCGCCGTCATGACTCCACCGGCATCCAGCCTCTGTAAATGGCGCTGCTGTCGGTTGCCCGACCTAGCCCAGGGGCCAGCTAGTGCAGCGTCCAGCCGGTATTAAGCGGCTAGAGCAAACGCGTCTTCGTTGGCGTTTGTAGTGTTTCCAGATGGATTTACGAGGTGACTGGTCCTCGGCATGCCCTGAGGTTCTTCACGACCCGCGTCGAAGCCAGGTCGCCCCCAAAGAAGTGTTCATTGTCCCATATGGGTCACTTGAGCGAGAAATCAACCCGGGTCGGGGCGCCCTTGTCCTGGATCCCCGCGGCGGTGAGTTTGGGCTCGACCAGGAACAGCCGCTCGCGCGCGACCTTGCCGCTTTCCTGCAGATGGTTGCGGACCGCCGCCGCGCGGTCGGTGGCAAGCGCGCGCATGTCGTCCGGAGAGGCCGTGAGGTTCTTCAGGATCAGTTGCTCCATCTCCGGCGCGGGGATGGTCTTCGCGATGCCGATCACGTTACGCGGCTTGTCCGGGATCTTCTCGTCGGAATACACGGTCGCGATCAGCGCCGGCCGCTCCTGGTCGCCGATCGTCACCCGGGTCGGATCGACGGAGTCGCCTCCAGCACGCGTTAGCTGGCGCACCTTGGCGGCCCGCAGCTTCGCCTCGTACTTCGCGCGGCGCACGCCCTCGGCGTCCGCGGAGGGTTCGACCCGACCGATGATGTCGAGCTTCAGGCCGGGTCGGTCATTCAGCGCTTTCGCCAGCGTGTCGAGCCGCTTGACCTGTTCCGCGCTCAGCGCCGCGGCGCCCGGAGCGAACTCGACGTAGCCCAGTTCCTCGCTGCCGCCGAATGCCGAAGCAAGGAGCGCGAACGGCGCGGTGACGATCTTCGCGAGCAGGTTCACGATCACCTGCACGATGACACCGCCGACCGAGAACTTCGGGTCGTTGAGCGACCCCGAGATCGGGAGGTTGAGGTCGATCTCGCCGCGCGTGTTCTTGAGCAGCGAGACGGCGAGCAGCACCGGCAACTTGGTCGCGGTGGGGCTGTCGACCTTTTCGCCGAAGGTCAGCTGGTCGAGGAACAGGTGGTTGGACGCCTGCAGCTTCTGGTCCTCGACCTTGTACTTCACGTCCATCGACAGCTTTCCCTTGGTGATCGGGTAGCCGGCGTACTTGACGGAGTACGGGGTCATCCGCGGCAGGTCCACGCCTTTGGTGTGGCCTTCGATGTCCAGGAACAGCGCCGGTGCAAGCGGGTTGAGGCGACCCCCGATCTCCAGTGGCGCGTCATCGTCGATCTTGCCCGCCAGGTTCATCGTCGCCGGCTCGCTGCTGTCCGATGCGAGCGCCGTGACCGTGCCGCCCAGGCCGGTCATGTTCGCGGTGTAGTTGGGCTTGATGAAGTTGTCGGTGAAGTTCACGTTGCCGCGGACGATCTCGACAGCGCCGATACGTATCGTCGGCCGGACGGTCGTTGAGCCGTCGCCCGCACCCACAGGCCCCGCCGCCGCGGCCGGTTTCACTTCACCCGCGATCGGGGCTTCAGCCTTCGTCTCCGCAGCGCTGCCTTCGGCCGGTGTGCCTGGTCGCTTCAGCAGGTCGGCGAGGTTGAGGCGGCCCTGTTCGCTGATGATGACGCGCGCATAGAAATCGCTCAGGGTCACCTTGCCGAGCGCGACGAAGGGAGCGCCGTCGCCGGTCCTGGCATCGATGCCCTCGAGATCGAGCACCTGCCACTTGAGCAGGTCGCTCTCACCGGCGCCGTCGAGCATGTGCAGGTTCGACAGCCGCGCCGTGCCCTTGTAGTTGACCTTCAGCGCAGCGTCCTTCGCCGGCTGGGCGATCGTCGCGACGCCGCGACCGGACAACTCGGCGCGCGCCAGCGTGGCGTTGAGGCGGTCCGCCACATACGGGCGCAGCGTGCCGATGTCGAGGTTGCGCGCCTCGACCCTGACCGTCGCAGCCAGCGCATCCCAGCGCGCGTTGCCGCTCGCGCTCAACGTGCCGCCGCTGCCGAATCGTGTCCGCGCGGAAAACTCGACCGTTTGCGAACCGTCTCCCGCCACGTTCTTCACCGTGGCGGCGAGCGCCGAGGCGCGCAGCTTGACCGTGGGCGCCACCGCGAGGTCCTCGGCCTGGATGTCGCCCTGAGCGATCTCCGCTTCCTTCAGGCGGAACGTCCAGGGTGCGGGGCCCGGCGCTGGCGCCGACGACCTCGGTGCGTCGCCACCAGCCGCTTTCGCCTTCACCACGTGCTGCCAGTTGATCGATCCGTCCCGCAGGCGCCGCACCACGATCCGCGGCGCGTCGATCGCCAGCTTGTCGATCGTGACGGTGCGGCCGTTGAAATCGAGGGCGCCACCGCTGAGTTGCAGCGACCGGATGTCGAGCGATGCCCCGCTATCGGCCGGGCCTCGCAGCTTGATGTCCCTGCCGGCGATCGCGATGTCGCGCAGCGCGACCTGCAATCCGCCGTCCGCCTGGCCAATCTCCAGGATGCCGTCGACATTGCTGCTGCCGTCCAGGGTCCCATTGAGGACGCTGCCGAGGTACCGAGCGGCGGCGACCAGCCTGACGTCCCGCGCGGCGTATTGCAGGCGACCGGCCAGCGGAGCGAGGCCAATGTCGCCGTCCAGCGATAGCGAACCGTTGTCCTTGATGTCCGCCGAGAGCTTCACCTTGCCGCGATCAGCCGACGTCGTGGTCAGTCCGCTTGCCTCGGCCTGAAGGTTCACCACCTCCTGCACGAAGCGACCCACCAGATCGTCCACCAGCTTGACGCTGCCGTCGCGGATCGCGGCGTGCTTCAACACGAACGCGAATGGCGTCGCGCCGGCTCGTGCCGCGCTGTCCGAAGAGGGCGCGGCGCCGCCGGCACCTTCGACCGGGCGTTGCGCGAACCGTTGCCAGTTGAGCGATCCGTCACGATCACGGACGAGCGTCGCCTGCGGACCGTCGATCACCACATCGGCGAGGACGAGCCGACGCTGCAGGGGCTCTAACTCCTCGATGGAAACGCCGATGGATTTCCAGGCCACCAGCGGGGCGCCCTCTTTCCCCGCGGGGGCGGCGAGCGCGAAGCCGCTGACCTGGAACTGACCGGAGATCAACGTGCGCGCGGCTTGCGCCGGACGCTCCGCGGTCCCCGCGACCGCTTGCCGGAAGGCGATGCGCAGGTTGGTGTCGAGCTTGCCGCTCGGCACGTCGAAGTTGAGCTTGACCGGTGAAAACGCGAGGTACTTGGGAATGTCGAGGCCATCGAGCTTCACGTCGATCGACGACTCGCGGCTTTCATGAAAGGGCCGTGTCTCGCCTTTCAGGTCGATCGAAGAGCCGTCGATCTTCGCGGCGAACGCCGGCTGCACGTTGATCTCGGCGTCGGTCGGCAGGTTCGACAGGAACGGAATGCCGACCCGGATGTCGGTGGCCGCGTGGCGGCTGCCGACCACCCGGTCCTCGAAGTTGACGGTGCTTCCGGTGATCTCGATGTTGGCGAGCGAAAACCGGGCGGGCTCGTCGCTCTTCGGCTTTGCCTGCAGTCGTTCGATGATGTCGCTGAAGTTGAAGCGCTGCGCCTCGAGGCGAACGATGTTGGCGGTGAGTCCATCGACGGCGATGGCGTCGAGCACGGGCGCCCGCCGCAGTGCGCTGCTGATCGAGGCGTTGATCGACGCTTCACGCACGGACAAGAGCGGCGCGCTCTCGCCGGGCTGACCTTCGATCGTCAGGCCCCTCAGCGTGACGCGCAGCGTGTACGGATTGGCGCTGATCCCCTCGACGCGGACCGTCCTGCCCAATTCACGGGACGCGACCGTCTCCAGACCCCAACGCGCGAGGGCGGGGATCGCAAGGGCGCCGACGACGCCGAAGACCACGACGACGACGCCGCCCACGGCGGCGATGCGACGCCAACGAGTGCCCAGAAGCCTTGCCATCTGCGTCCCCTCGAGAAGCCTTCTTTATGCGCGGATTATCGCGCCCGGCGGATCACGTCCGCACGAGGGCCAGGAGTTCGGAAGGCGAGTGGATGATGTGGTCTGCGCCCCACTCCGCGTAGTGCGGGCCGTCGCCGAGGTACCCGTAGCTGACTGCCACCGTGCGCATGCCCGCCGCGCGGCCAGCCTGGATGTCGCGCAGGTCATCGCCGACATACAGCGCAGCGCCGGCCTCCGTGCTGGTGGCGGCGAGCGCATGCAGCAGCGGCGCCGGGTCGGGCTTGGGCCGCACGGCCGTGTCACCACTCACCACGCATGCCGCACGTTCGTGCAGACCCAATGCACGCACCAGCGGTTCGGTGAACCGCGCCACCTTGTTGGTGACGATTCCCCAGAGCACGCCGCGGCTTTCCAGCTCGGTCAGCGCCGTGTCCATCGCCGGAAACAACGACGATTCCACGCACAGCGCTCCCTCGTACTCGCGGAAGAATTCCTGTCGCAGCGCCTCGAAGTCCGGATCGGCGGGCACCACCCCGAAGGCGCGTCCGAGCAACCCGCGCGCGCCGTGCGAGGCCACGGGACGCAGATCCTTCAGCGGCAAGGGCGCGCGTCCGCGCGCCATCAGCATCCGGTTGACCGCGCCCGCCAGGTCAGGTGCCGTGTCCGCGAGCGTGCCGTCGAGATCGAACAGGACGAGGGCGACCGCCGTCATGCCGGCCGCCGGCAGGCGACGAGGTAGTTGACGTCCGTGTCAGGTCCGAGCGTCGTCGTCTTGCTGAACGGGTTGTATTGCATCCCCGTCATGTCGCTCAATTCGAGGCCCGCCGCGCGCGCATGCGCAATGAGCTCGCTCGGCCGGATGAACTTCGCGTACTCGTGCGTGCCGCGCGGCAGCAGGTTCAGCACGTATTCGGCGCCAACGATCGCAAGCGCGAAGGACTTGAGGTTGCGATTGATGGTCGAGAAGAAGACCACGCCTCCCGGCTTGACCAGCGTTGCGCAGGCGGCGACCACCGAGGCGGGATCGGGGACGTGCTCGAGCATCTCCATGCACGTCACGATGTCGAAGGCGGCCGGCATTTCCGCGGCGAGTGCCTCCGCGGACGCCTCGCGGTATTCGACCTCGGCACCGCTTTCGAGAGCATGCAACTGCGCGACCCGCAGCGGTTTGCCGGCCAGGTCGATCCCGGTGACCGTTGCACCGTGCTGAGCCATCGCCTCCGCCAGCACGCCGCCGCCGCATCCCACATCGAGAACGCGACGTCCGGCCATCGGCGCCAGTCGCTCGATCCACTCGAGCCGCACGGGGTTGATGTCGTGCAGCGGCCGCATCGGTCCCTGCGGGTCCCACCAACGCGCGGCAAGATCGCTGAATCTTCGCAGTTCGGCCTGATCGACGTTCATGGCGGCTATGTTACCGGGCGACTGGCGGTGCCCTTGTCGTCGAGGATCGCGAGCCGTGCCACCCGCGGGAGGCGCATCCGGAAACCCTTGGCGACGACGGTAGTCCGTACGCTATGGGCCATCGGCGCGGGGGCCGGTGGTAAGTTTCGCCTGAAATCCGTGCAGGCCCGGACCGAAGCGACGATGTCCGGGATGAGCCGCCCGCACGGCAACCGGGCAGGTTGTAAGCGGGCGAGGTCAAACAACAATATGAAGGAGCCGTCCATGGTTTCACGCATCGTTGTCTACGTTCTTTGGGCCGCGATGGCGGCGCTTGTCACAGGGTGCGCCACGCGTGCGACGTCGATCGACGCGCAGTGGATCAGTCCAACGATCGCCTCCAAGGACAAGGTCCGGACGGTGCTCGTCGTGGCCGCCTTGCGCGACTCCACCCAGCGGCGCCTGCTCGAGGACAACATGAGCCAGGCGCTCGCTGCGGCTGGGGTCAAGGGCGTACCCGCCCACCGGTTCCTGGCGGACTCACCCGAAGTGTCCGAGGCACAGTTGCGGGCAGCGGTGGCCGCGGCCGGCGCGTCCCATGTCCTGATCAGCAGCGTCTCCGGCATGAGCACCGACGTCCGCGTCACGCAGGGAATGGTGATGGGACCGGGCTGGGGACCGGGCTGGGGCGGGTCGACGATGATGGGACCCGGCTGGGGCGGCATGGCCTCCTACCACAGCATGGCCTGGCGGAGCTCGATGACGACCGAAGTGCGAACGACGGAACGATTGCATGGGGACACTCGGTTGTTCGACGTGAAATCGTCGGAGGTCGTGTGGTCGGCGGCGACGACGACGGTGACCGGGTGGGATAGCGTGCCGGCGATGATCGACCAGTACACGCGCCTGATGATCGAGGCGCTGAAGCGGGACTCCGTGATCTAGCGTGCGCTTTCAGGCGCGCCGTCGCCGCGGATTCGAGGCAGGTGCGGCAGGTGCGCCTGGGCGAGGCGTGCCTCTTCAAGGACGAGTTCCGCTTCCGCTTCTTCAAGACAGCGGATGAACCGGGTGCAGGCCGCGCTCCGCGGGACGCCTTTGAGCGTCACCACGCCATACTGAACGAAGACCCACGGCGCAGTGCCGAGCACGGTCATGGATCCTCGCTCGATGTCCTCGGCAATCATCGGCAGCGTGAGCCCGGCAATGCCATCCGACCGGCCGATGATCTGCTTGGCGGCCGCGAGGCTCGCGCATTCGATCGCGGGGAAGGGGCGCCCGGGCTTTTGCGCACGTACGGGTTTTCGAGCGGCGAGCGTCGGCTGAAGGGCGCGCGGCGGATAACGGCTTAACGCGACAAAGGGAAAGGCGAAGATGTCCTCGACAGGGACGGGCGTCTTTCCGGCCAGCGGGTGCGCCTTTCGAGCGACGAAATACCCATGATGCCGTCGCATGGGATGGACGTCGAAGTCGTGCTCGCCGACCAGAGTGCTGAACTCCGCAACGAAGAAGTCGAGTTCGCGCGCGCGCAGCCGCCGGGGAAAGTCGTCCCAGTTCGCCTGAAGCACCCGAACCCGCACAAGTTCGTTATCGGAAAGGAAGTGCGCAAGCGCCCTTGGAACCACGGTCTCCGCTGCATAGGGACCCGCGCCGATGTTCAACTGGTCGGTCCCTCCAACGCGCTCACGCGCGACCTCGCGGTCGAGCTCGTCGGCGGCATCGACGAGTCCCCGCGCGCGCCGGACAAGAAGGCGACCCTGGTCGGTCGGTGTCACGCCTGCCGCCGACCGGTCGAACAGCACGCTGCCGATTTCGGCCTCGATGAGCTTCACGCTGCGCGACAGCGCGGGCTGGGTCATGTGCAGCGCGACCGCGGCCCGGCCGAAACTTCCGTGCTGGGCGAGAGCGAGTACGTGGCGAAGCTGGCGAAGTTCGAGGGGCATGCAGAAAGTATATGGGTGGGCAGCCGGATAGGCATTGGACTACGTGCTTTCCGTAACAAATAATGCGTAAGGAACAGCCTTAACCACTTGGCCCACAACTGAGCTTGCCGGACTCCTGCGGCGTGTCGATGCAGGCGGTTCCCGGCAGTTGCGGTGAGGACTCGGGCCGAAACAGGAGAGTCAAATGCGGTCCCCCCATCATGGCTGGGCAGCCTTGCTGCTCGCCGCGGTAAGTTCGTGGCCCCTGGCCGGGATGTCTCAGCCTCAAGTTAGCAACGCGCGGGCTGGAGAAGGCGCCGGAGCTACGGCTCACTTCGATCCGCTAGGCCAGCCGCCGTCCAAGTTCACGATCGAATTGCGCAACGGCGTCAAGGCGCAACTGCCGCTGGCCGACAAACGCGACTTCGACGAAGCCAAGCGCGGGTTCATCGCCGAGCCGCCCTACAAGCAGATCAAGGCCGACGCCGGTCATGTCGCGTGGGACATGGGCAGCTACCAGTGGCTGCTGGGAGGCAAGGACTTCGAGAGCATCCATCCTTCGCTGCAGCGCCAGGCCGTTCTCAACATGGCCTACGGGCTGTACGAAGTCGTCCCGGGTCGCGTGTACCAGGTCCGCGGCTACGACCTCGCGAACATCAGCTTCATCAAGGGCGACACGGGCTGGATCATCTTCGACCCGCTGACCGCCGCGGAGACGGCCCGCGCGGCGCTCGAGTTCGTCAACGAGAAGCTCGGCAAGCGGCCCGTGGTGGCCGTGGTGTACTCGCACTCGCATGGCGACCATTTCGGCGGCGTGCGCGGCGTGGTGGACGAAGCGGACGTCGTCAGCGGCAAGGTGATGCTGCTCGCGCCCTCGGGCTTCATGGAGGCCGCCATCTCCGAGAACGTGTTCGCCGGCAACGCCATGAATCGACGCCTGCAATGGCAGTACGCGGTGCTGCTGCCGCGCAGCCCGCTCGGCCATGTCGACCAGGCCATTGGCAAGAACGTCGCCAACGGCAACAGCGGTCTCATTCCGCCCAACCGGATCGTGAGCAAGGACTTCGAGGAGATCACGGTCGACGGCGTGAAGATGGTGTTCCAGAACGCGCCGGACACCGAGGCGCCGTCGCAGATGAATACCTACTTCCCCCAGTTCAAGGCGTTCTGGGCCGCGGAGATCGTCACCGGCACCATTCACAACATCTACACGCTGCGCGGCGCGCGGGTGCGCAATGCGCTCAACTGGTCCAAGGAGATCAACGAAGCGCTGTACAAGTTCGGTCAGGAGGCGGAGGTCATGTTCGCCTCGCACAGCTGGCCGCGCTGGGGCAACGATCGCATCCAGGAGGTGCTGCGCGCGCAGCGCGACGCGTACGCGAACCTCAACAACCAGACCCTCCACTACGCGAACCAGGGCGTGACGATCAACGAGATCCACAACATCTACGAGGTGCCAAAGAGCCTCCAGCAGCAGTGGGCGGCGCGCAGCTACCACGGCGACGTGCAGAACAACGTGCGCGGCGTCGTGAACCGTTTCCTCGGTCACTTCGACGGCAACCCGGCGAACCTGATCCCGCTGTCGCCGAAGGAATCGGCGCCGCTCTATGTCGAGATGATGGGCGGGTCGGCGAAGATCCTTGCGAAGGGCAAGCAGCTGATGGCGCAAGGCAAGTACCTCCATGCGACGGAGATCCTCAACCGGCTGGTATTCGCCCAACCGCAGAACCAGGCAGCGCGCCGCCTGTTGGCTGACGCGTACGAGCAACTCGGCTACCGCGCCGAGAGCACCAGCGTGCGCAACACTTTCCTGCAGGGTGCGTTCGAACTGCGCAACGGCCAGCCGGGCGGTGTGCCGACGAGTTCGACGGGACCGGACGTGGTGCGCGCGATGTCGACCGAGCAGTGGCTCGACTTCGTCGCGATCAGCATGGACCCGAAGAAGGCCGAGGGGATCAAGTTCAAGATCAACCTCGTGACGCCCGACAACGGCGAGCAGTTCGCCGTCGAGTTGAGCAACGCGACGCTCACGACCATCAAGGGGTTCCAGGCGAAGAACCCGGACCTCACCGTCACCTTGAACCGGACGGACCTCAACCAGGTGATGATGGGCCGCGCCTCCTTCGACGACCTGATCGCCGCCGGCAAAGCGAAGTTCGCGGGCAACCGGACCGGTTTCGACCAGCTACGAACCATTCTCGTGCCGTTCACACCCGACTTCGAGATTCTGCCGGGGACGCGTGCGAAGAAGCCGAGCTCGGCTCCGAAACCATTCGAGATCCGGGACGTGGTCAGCCCGATCAACATCGACTGACGACTTCGAACACGGTCTGCGCGGCTTCAGGAGAAGCCGCGCGTCGAAAGGGTTGTCGAACGCAGGAAACTACCTGCAGTTGCATCCTGTTGTACAACAGTGACAAGAAAGGGAACACATGAACAAGCAGCGCCGTAACACCTTGATCGCCGGTGCCGGGCTCGTCGTCCTCGCAGCGACCGGATGCACGACCACCGGAGAGGGGTCGGGAGATCCGGCAGCCCGTCGCCAGGCCATTGATGCAAGCGCCGATAGCGCGCTTTCGCGCCTCTATCAGCAGCACGGCGGCACGAAGGAACTGATCGCCTCCGCGCGTGGCGTCCTGATCTTTCCGAGTTTCGTTTCCGCGGGCTTCGTCTTCGGCGCCGGCAGCGGGCAGGGCGTGCTGCGCAAGGCCGGCAAGTCGTCCGGCTATTTCCGCATGACCGAGGCTTCGGCCGGGTTGCTGGCGGGTGCACAGTCGCAGGCCGTCTTCATCCTGTTCATGACCGACGAAGCGCTGAAGCGCTTCGAAGACAGCCGCGGCTGGACGATCGGCGCCGATGCCACGGTCACGCTGGTCAGTGTCGGCGCGAACGCTCAGATCAACACGCAGACGGCGCGGCAGGAAGTCATCGGCTTCGTGATGTCGAACGCCGGGCTGATGGGCAACATCAGCATGAACGGCAACCGCGTCACGCGACTGGACATCTAGCCCGGCGCCATTGGCACCGAACCTCCGGCACCGGGCGCGCGCTCGGTGCCGGATCAAATTCGATCTCATCACGGAAGCCTCGATGCGAATCAGCCTGAGTTACCTGCTGGTGGCGCTGGGCACGCTCGGAGCGCTCGCGCCGGCATCCAGCGTGCAGGCGAGCGAAGAAGGGTGGCAGTCGGCCGCCACGCTGTACGTCTGGTTGCCGGGGATCAGCGGCCGCACGCAGTTTCCGAGCGGGGCGGGCGGGCCGACGATCAACGTCAACGCCAAGGATGTCCTGAGTTCCCTCGACATGGCGTTCATGGGCTCGTTCGAGTCCCGACTCGGGCGCTGGGGTGGCCTCGCGGATTGGGTCTATTCCGATCTGGGCGGGGATCGATCGCTCACGCGGGAGTTCGAAGTGAACGGACTGCCCCCCGGAGCCGGCGTGGCCGCGGACCTCGGGCTGCGGGTCAAGACCAACATCCTGACGCTCGCGGGCACGTACACGCTGGTCGAGTCGCCGACCTATTCGTCCTCGCTGCTGGCCGGCGTTCGCATGCTGAAGACCGACCAGACGCTGAACTGGTCGATCGTCAGCACGGGTCCCGTGGCCGGACTCGCGCGTTCCGGCACCATCGATGCCGGTGCGACCAACTGGGACGCCGTTGTCGGCGTGCGCGGGCGCGCGCGGCTGCCAGGCGACCCGCGCTGGTTCGTGCCCTATCATCTCGACATCGGCACCGGCGCGTCGCGCCAGACATGGCAGGCGGTTCTCGGCGTCGGCTACACGTTCGACTTCGGCGACGTCGGTCTCGTCTGGCGCTACCTCGACTACACGTTCAAGCCGTCGGAACCGTTGCAGACCCTGACGTTCAACGGACTCGCTCTTGGCGTCGCCTTCCGCTTCTAGCGGCGCTCCCAGCAAACATCAAGACATCGGAAGAGGACTGAAAATGAACAAGGCAATCGTCATTGCGCTTACCGCGGCTTCGGCCGCGATGGTCACGACCTTCGACGCAGCGGCGCAGACGCGCGTGCAGTACGGCCGCATCACCAACGTGCAGACGACGACGGTCACCGACTCCACTTCGCGCGCCGTCGGCACGCTCGTCGGCGGCGGGATCGGTCTCGCCACGGGCAGCGGGCAATCCGGCAGCAATCGTGCGCTGCGTGGGATCGGGGGCGCGGCCGCCGGTCGAGGCATCGGAACCCTGGCGGGGAATTCGCAGGCGTTCGAATACACCGTTCTGGTCGACGGCACGCAGACGGTACGCATCGTGTCCGATCAGGCCGGCAAGCGCATCGGTGACTGCGTGGCGGTCGAACAGGGCCAGTTCTCGAATATCCGCCTCGTGCCCGATAGCCGCTGCACGCCGGCGCGTGCGCAACCCGCGCCTGCGAAAGCCGCGCCTCCGCCCGCTGCCGCACCCGCCGATGTACAGCAAGCCGGTGCCTGCGATCAGGCCAAGGCCCAGGTGCTGGCCGCCAAGACGGATGAAGAATTCAACGTGGCGGAGCGCAGGATGCGTCTGCTTTGCGGGGAGTGAGTGCGGCTGGCTCGCGATGGCATTCGATGAAGGTGACGGCTGTCGGGCGGCGCATCGCCGCGTCCGCCCTGTCGGCGTGTCTTCTGCTTCCTGCCCTCGCCCAAGCGAGCGAAGAGGAACGTCTGGCGACGCAGCTGGCCAATCCCATTGCGAGCCTGATCAGCGTGCCGTTCCAGAACAACTGGGAGCGCGGCATCGGCCCGACGGAGGACGGCAGTCGCTATCGGCTGAACGTCCAGCCGGTGATCCCTTTCGATCTCGGGCCCGACTGGAATCTGATCAGCCGCGTGATCGTGCCCGTCGTCAGCCAGAAGGATGTGTTTCCGGGCGCGGGCGACCAGTTCGGTCTGAGCGACACCGTGGCGAGCCTCTTCTTCTCGCCCAAGCGTCCCACCGAGGGTGGGTTGCTCTGGGGGGCGGGCCCGGTCTTTCTGCTGCCCACCGGCACGGACGATCTGCTGACGGCGAAGAAGTGGGGACTCGGCCCGACGGGCGTCGTGCTTGCGCAGGTGGGCCCGTGGACCTACGGCGCCCTGGCGAACCACATCTGGTCCGTCGCGGGGTCCAGCAGTCGCCCGAGCGTGAACACGTCTTTCGTGCAGCCTTTCGCGATCTACACGACGCCCTCCGCATGGAGCTTCGGGTTGCAGGCCGAGGCGACCTACGACTGGGAACGATCCGACGCTTCCGTGCCGGTCACGATGTTCCTCGGCAAAGTGGTCTGGCTCGGTCCCATGCCGGTTCAGATCATCGGCGGTCCACGCTACTTCGTGAGCCACTTCGACAACGGCCCGAAAGGCTGGGGCGCCCGACTGTCGCTGACGCTGGTCTTTCCCCGTTGACGGCCCGAGTGGTCGATGCCGCCTGGGCGATTACCTGCCTTGTAAGCTCCCTCGGTCTTGCGAGTCCAATGTGACGCGACGACACGGGGCGCCGCGCCAGGTGCGGCAGCAACGAATGGAATCCGATGAAAGCTAGAACAACCCGCCGCGGCCCCGTGCTGGTGGACCTCGGGCTGCAAGGTGGCGGCTCTCACGGCGCCTTCACCTGGGGTGTGCTCGATCGCCTCCTTGAAGAGCCGTGGCTGACGTACGACGGGATCTCGGGCACCTCGGCCGGGGCGATGAATGCGGCGGTGATGATCGATGGCTACGCCGCGGGGGGCGCCGACGGCGCCCGGCAGGGGCTCGAGCGCTTCTGGCGCGCCGTGTCCGATGCTGCGCGCTTCAGCCCTCTTCAGCGGGGTCCGCTCGAGATCCTCACTGGCAGCTGGTCGCTCGATTACTCGCCGGTCTACGCGGCGCTCGACCTGACCGCGCGGCTGGTCTCGCCCTACGACCTGGGCCCGCTGGCAAGCAATCCGCTAGAGAAGATCCTGCTCGACTGCATCGACTTCGATCGGCTGAAGCGCGCGCCGATCAAGCTCTTCGTCACCGCCACGAACGTGCGCACCGGTCGCGGTCGCCTCTTTCACAACGCCGACGCAACTCCGGACGCCTTGCTGGCTTCCGCGTGCCTGCCCACGCTGTTCCAGGCGGTCGAGATCGACGGCGAGCCGTACTGGGACGGCGGTTACTCCGGCAATCCGTCGCTCGCTCCGCTGATCCGCGAGTGCGCGTCGCGGGACACCATCATCGTGCAGATCAATCCCATCGAACGGCCGGGCACGCCGCGGACCGCGCGCGAGATTCACAACCGCCTCAACGAGATTGCGTTCAACTCGGTGCTGATCAAGGAACTGCGGGCGGCGGCGCTCTTGCGCAAGGTGGCGGATCCTGGAATCGGCGAGGGCGCGGCGCTCGCGGAGATGCGCCTGCATCGCATCGCCAGCGACCTGATCATCGACCTCAGTTCGTCGTCGAAGATGCTGGCGGAGTGGGACTTCCTTCTGATGCTGCGTGATGCCGGGCGTGCCGCGGCGAGCGAATTCCTGGACCGGCACGGCACCGACCTCGGCGTCCGCCCCACGCTCGACATCGACCGCTATCTCGAGGGCATCTGACGCCATGGGCCTGCTCGGCATCCTGTTGGCGCTCGCGGTCCTGATGTGGCTGTCGTTCCGTGGCTGGAGCGTGCTGCTGCTCGCGCCGGCGGCCGGTCTGCTCGTCGCCGCGTTCTCTTCCGAGCCGCTGCTGGGGCACTGGACTCACACCTTCATGGGTGCCGGGGCCGGCTTTGTCGCGCAGTTCTTCCCGCTGTTCCTGCTCGGCGCGGTATTCGGCAAGTTGATGGAGGACAGCGGCTCCGTGACCGCCATCGCGAACTTCATGACGGCGAGGCTGGGAGCGCAGCGCGCCATTCTCGCGGTCGTCCTCGCGGGTGCGCTCGTCACGTACGGCGGGGTGAGCCTGTTCGTCGCCTTCTTCGTCATCGGGCCGATGGCCGAGGCGCTGTTCCGTGCAGCCGACATCCCGCGCCGCCTGATGCCTGCCGCTATCGCGCTGGGGACGACCACGTTCACGATGACGGCAATGCCGGGCACCCCCGCGATCCAGAACGCGATCCCGATGCCGTTCTTCGGCACGACCCCGTTTGCGGCGCCCGGCATCGGCCTGGTGGCCTCCCTGATCATGCTGTCGTTTGGCCTCGCATGGCTCGGGTTCGCCGAAGCTGGCCTGCGTCGAAAGGGAGAGCGCTTCGCCGAGGCCGCAGCGAGTGCGTTGCCGGTGACCGACGATCCGGTGGTCCGCGAGCGGGCGACTGCTGCAGGAACCTTCGATCCTCCCGAGGCTGCCAGGGGCCGACCCAGTGCCGATCACCCCGCCATCGCGACGGCCATCGCGCCGCTCGTCGTGATGGTGGCCGTGAACCTGCTGATGTCGTTTGCCGTGCTGCCGCGCATCGATGGTGCGCTGATGGCGAGCGAGGACGGACAGGCGCTGTCGTCGGTGAGCGGACTCTGGTCCGTGCTGGTCGCGCTCGCCTGCGCGATCGCCGTGTTGCTGCTGCTGAACCGCGGGCGACTCGCCTCGATACGCGAGTCGATGGATGCCGGCGCCAACGCCTCGGCCCTGCCGGTGCTCAGCGTCGCCAGCCTGGTCGGCTTCGGGGCGGTCGTCGCGGCGATGCCGGCGTTCGGCGACGTGCGCGACTGGATCCTCGGCATCGAGGGCGGGGTGCTGGTGTCGCTGTCCGTCTCGGTGAATGCGCTGGCGGCGCTGACCGGCTCGGCCTCCGGCGGCATGACGATCGCGCTCGACGCGCTTGGCGCGACCTACCTCGCGCTGGCGGAGCAGCAGGGCATCAATCCGGAAGTCCTCCACCGGATCGCGGCGATCGGCGCCGGCACCCTGGACAGCCTTCCCCACAACGGCGCGGTCGTCACGCTTCTCGCGGTGTGCCGCGCGTCGCACCGCGAGAGCTACTTCCACGTGGCGATGACGGCGATCGCGGGCCCGATCCTCGCGCTGGCCGCCGTGATCCTGCTCGCCGGGATCTTCGGCTCCTTCTAAGCGCGCCTTCGCGTGTCTCGTCACGCGCGGCGATCCGTTGCGCACGATCGCGTGGCAAGCGGTGAGACGGGTGTCGGCCCCGTGCGGTGTCACCGCGGTGTCTTTGCACTAGCGCGGCCGCATTAGAGCGAGACCGCCGCGGTGCTGGTCCGCGGCACGCGCCCCCGGACTACGGTCCCGCGAACGGCTGGACGTCCCGATCATCCGGCACGAAGGTCGACAGCAAGGCTTCGAGCCGGACGGGGATTCCTGGTGCGGCCGAGGCAGTCAGGCCGCGGCCGCTTGCGCCCGATGGCCGGTCGATGCCTTCCTCGACGCGCGCCAGCAGGTATGGGAAGAACGGATTCGACGGCAACCGCGTCAGGAAATCCTGGTCGACGATGAGCGCTCCGCGCTCGCCCCGCGCGTCCAGCGCGCCAAGGTTGATGCCGAACTCCGTGCGCGACTTCGGCGGCGGGTGCGTTCCATACAAGGGGTCGTCGGGCGGAATCGGGATCGCGAGGTGCGACAACGAGAAGATGCCGGGCGGGTAGGGCAGGTCGAGCGGCTTGTCCACGGCCAGCAGTTGACCGGGCGCGATGCTGCGTTCGAGGGTCGCGTCGGTGTCCTCGCCGGCATTGACGATCGCGGTGAAGCGATAGGTCTGCGGCGCGGTCGGCGCCAGGCGGTCGAGGGCGACATAGGCCGATGGTCGCAGCAGCGGGCCGAACTTCACGGTCCGGTTCACGTCGAACAGCACGATCTCGCTGCCGTTGTCGGGGAGGAACGCGTACAGGGCGGTGAGGATGGCCGGCGTGCTCACCGTGAAGTCGATGACCGACTGGAAGGTCAGCACCGGCGGCATGGTGTCGAGGCGATTCGCGCGCGCAAGCCGCTGGATCTGTGCCTGCAAGGCGTCGGTCAGCCGGTACGACTGGCGCGCGCCGTTGACCGGAAACGAGTTGTACTTGAACGGGTTGAACTCCGGCACGTTGCTGAGCCAGGCGGCATTCGCGAACGGCGGCAGCAGTGCCGGGAGCCCGGCGAGCCCGGCGAATCGCGCGAAGCGCGTGATGCCGATCATCGGCGTGAACAGCACGAGCCGGTCGGCACGCGGCATCTTCGAATCCTCGATCGCATCGAGCGCGTACTTCACCGCCAGCGCGCCGCCGTTCGAGAAGCCGACGAGGTGCAGCGGCGCCGGGGCCGGGACGCGCCGTCGCGCCTCGCGGATCGCCAGCCGCGTCGCGGCACTCCAGTCTTCCCAGCGCACGTCGGTCAATCCCGCCGGGACCGTGCCATGGCCGGGCATGCGTATGCCGATCGCGACGAAGCCGAGGTCCGCGTACCGGCGCGCAACGTGCCGCAGGCTGTATGGCGAGTCCGTGAGGCCGTGCAGCAGTACCACGGCGCCCCTTGGCGGACCGGAGGGCTCCATGACGTAGGAGCGGTTCCAGTCCGTGGCGAACCGTGGCGGGTATACCGGGCTGCCCTCGAAGTACCGGTTGTACGGAACGCGCGCATCCGGCTCCAGCCGCTGCGTCACGTTGACACGGATGTCCTCGAAGATCGCCCGCTCCTGCGCCAGATAGCGAGGCCAGTCCGCGGCGTCGAGCGCGCGTTCGCCCAGTTCAACGGGCACGTGCGTGTGCCAGGGTTGAAGCGGCGCCCCGCGCACGGCGCGCATGGCGCGCACGCCGAATCCCGCGACGGCGAGCAGGAGCAGCGCGACGAACAGAAACTTCAGGATGCGTCCGAGCTTCATCGTGTTGTTGTCATCCAGGTGTCGCGCGGACGTCGGACATCGAAGTGCACCGACCGTCAGGAGCAGGTGGATCGAAGCCGGCGCAGCGCCTCGTTGCTTCGCGGCAGGTTGTCCGGGTTCTCGCCCGGGAAATAGCGCTCGCCGGGAGGGATCGCGTTGCTGCCGGGTGGCGGGAAGCCCCGCACCGCGACAACACCCGGAGCGAGCCTGCGCGCGTCGATGACACGCTTGTCGACATCGCGCTGGCAGACGAGGATGACGCCGCCCTGTGCCTTCACGCGGTCGCGCAGGGCCGCGACCGACTTCGGCGCGCCATCGGTCAGTGCCTTGGTATTCGGCGGCAATGCCAGCAGGAAGAAGCGCCCGCCATTCGGGTTCTGTGCGAGGGCCCGGTTAGCCGCCTGCTCGAAGCTGAAACCATCTCCCGCGATGTACAGGCCCCCTTCGTCCTGCCCGAGCGCGGCGCTGGACATGACGCAGGCGATCAAGGTCGCGCTGGCCAGGGCTGCGATGGAGGATCGAGTCCTCGTCTGGGTCGAGCGGTTCATGGCACTCCTCGTTTTCGCTTATCGCGGTTCAATGTCTTGTCTCGGCCGTCCGCAGGGCCTTCCTGCTGAGCGCGTGCGGGAGCGAATCGATGCCGACCCCGCCGCAACGCCGTGGGGCGTCGAGATCCCTTGACGGCGGCTCGGCGAATTGCGAAGCGGTCGAGACCTCATCGTTCTGTCGTCTTGTCTGTCGACGGACCACGCGCCCGCAGGCTGCGTCGTGAAGGTCGCCTTGGTTTCAGATCGTTGCAGCCACTTGCATTGAGCGGGCTCGGGCCGTTCCCCGGGCCTGTCGTGATTGCGCCCCGCTTCGTCGCTGTTTCGCTGGATCAGTTTACTTGCGCACAGCCGAAGCAAATAGTCGCTTCCTGGCAATGTGACGACCGAGGAGCGCTCGAAGGCCCCGAAAGGATGCGCTAAAAAAAAGCCCCGCCGAAGCGGGGCTTTTTACAGCGAGAGGCTTGATTAACGACGGACGGGGCGCGTGCCCACGACCTCAACCTCGACGCGGCGGTTCGGCTGCAGGCAGTCGATCAACTGCTTGCGGTTCCGGATTTCGCCTTTCGCGGACGGATCCGGGCACTGCTTGACCGGATTCGCCTCGCCCTTGCCTTCCGTGTAGACGCGGTTGGGCTCGATGCCCTTGCTGACAAGGTAGTCCTTGACGGCTTGCGCGCGACGCTGCGAAAGGTTCAGGTTGTACTTCTCGTCACCGATGCGATCGGTATAGCCAACCCCGATGATGACCTCGAGGCTCACGCCCGCCAGTTTGGACACGAGATCGTCCATCTTGGCCTTGCCTTCCGGACGCAGCACGGCTTTGTCGAAGTCGAACAGCGCGTCAGCGGCGAACGTCACCTTTTCGCTCGTCGGGGCCGGGGGAGCCGGCGGCGGCGGGGGAGGCGGCGTCGGCGCAGCGGCCGGCGGCGGCGGCGGCGGCGGCGGTTCGCAAACCGGCGCCTTCATCAGATCTTTGATCGCACTCGCAACCGGCGGTCCAGTTCGGGAACTTGGCGTTCTCGATCTTGGCCGCTGCTGCGCGCTCGACGCTCCACTGGCCAGTACGCCAGCACAGGCCGAACGGATCCTTGACGATCACGCCACGCGGGTCGATGACATACGGGCTTTCACGCGGATCCACGAGCTTGATGTCCGTCGCTTGGGCAAATACCAGCCCGGAAACGGTCATCAGCGCCGAGGCCACGAGGCCCAGCTTGATGCTTTTCTTCATTGGTTCTCCTCACTCGAGTCAGAGAAGACCGCCCGGAGCGCTTACCGGACAGCCAGGCTGGCCCCACGTCGCCCGGTGACTCCTGAACCTCAGGATGCCCCGGACGTGAGCAGAACCTGCCGACATCTATTCTGCCACGCCCCTACATTCGGCATGAGGTCCGGCTGCGCAGAAGACCCGACAATGTGTCTCCCTTCGACAACACGCTGCCCGGCGACCCAGACATCGCTGACCTGCTCGCGTCCGGCCGAGTAAACGAGATGCGAAATCACGTCATAGAGCGGCTGCGTTTCGGGGTACGAAAGGTCGAAGGCGACGAGGTCGGCCTCCTTGCCGGGTTCGATCGATCCGATCCGGTCGCGCAGCCCGAGCGCCTGCGCTCCGCCGAGGGTGGCCGCCTCGAGGGCGGCGGGGGCGGGGAGCACGCTGGCGTCCTCCGCGGCCCCTTTGGCCAGGAGAGCCGCCAGACGCAGTTCGGAAAGCATGTCGACGCGGTTATTGCTGGCCGCGCCATCTGTGCCGATAGCCAGGTTGACGCCGGCAGCGACTGCGGCGGCGATCGATGCAATGCCGCTCCCGAGCTTCAGGTTGGAGGCCGGGCAGTGCGCGATGGACGCGCCGCGCTCCGCCAGCAACTCCATCTCCGCGTCGTCCAGATGAACCGCATGCACGGCGATCAGCCTTTCCGAGACGAGGCCGAGGCGGTCCAGCCGGGCAAGCGGCCGACAGCCGTACTGCGCCATGGACCGGCGGACCTCGTCGTCGGTCTCGTGCACGTGGGTGTGGATCGGAAGATCGAGTTCGTCCGCGAGCATTGCAATCCGGCGCAGCGTGGCGTCGCTGACGGTATAGGGCGCGTGCGGGGCCAGCGTGAAGCTGACCAGCGGATCGTCGCGCAGGCTGTCACGGGCCGCCAGGCCCTTGCGCAGGTAGTCCTCGGCGTCCGAGGCGTAGGCCGTCGGGAACTCGATCGCAATGATCCCGGCCACCACCCGCATGCCCAGCGCCCGGAAGGCACGAACGCTGGCCTCCGGATAGAAGTACATGTCCGACGCGCAGGTGGTGCCCGAGCGGAGCATCTCGAGCGCCGCGAGGCGGCCGCCGTCGTAGACGAACTCCGGGGCCACGAGGGCTTTTTCCAGCGGCCAGATGCGCTCGGTCAGCCAGCGCATCAGCGACAGGTCGTCGCCTACGCCCCGCAGCAGGGTCATTGCGGCATGCGTGTGCGCGTTGACGAGGCCCGGCGTGACGGCATGGTGGGGAAGATGAATCGCCTCGCGCGCCCGGTAGCGGCCGGCCGCTTCCTGGCTCGGCAGCACGGCAACGATCCGGCCGCCTTCGATCGCCACCGCATGCTCGTCGAGCACGAGGCCGCGCGGCACCACCGGGATGACCCAGCGGCAGTGGAGGAGGGTGTCGACGTCGATCATCGGGCCGGGCGCAGAGTGCGCGCGATTACAGCACACCCCTCTGTCCCCATCAGTAAAAGAGGGGCCGGAGGAGCAAGAAAAGAGGGGTCCGGCTGATAAACTTTCATATTTGCCGCGCGCCCTCTGTGGCCGCCTTCGGACGCCCCCTCGATGGATCAGTTTGCCAAGGAAACCCTGCCGATCTCGCTCGAAGAGGAGATGCGGCGTTCCTATCTCGACTACGCGATGAGCGTCATCGTCGGGCGTGCCTTGCCCGACGTGCGCGACGGGCTGAAGCCCGTGCATCGGCGCGTGCTGTTCGCGATGCACGAGTTGTCGAACCACTGGAACCGCGCCTACAAGAAGTCGGCCCGCATCGTGGGCGACGTCATCGGCAAATACCATCCGCACGGCGACCAGGCGGTGTACGACACGATCGTCCGCATGGCGCAGGACTTTTCGCTGCGCTACATGCTGGTCGACGGCCAGGGCAACTTCGGCTCGGTCGACGGCGACAGCGCGGCCGCGATGCGTTACACCGAGATCCGGCTGGCGAAGATCGCGCACGAACTGCTGGCCGACATCGAGAAGGAAACGGTCGACTTCGGTCCCAACTACGACGGCTCGGAGAAGGAACCGCTGCTGCTGCCCGCCAAGGTGCCGAACCTGCTGGTCAACGGCAGCTCGGGCATCGCGGTCGGGATGGCCACCAACATTCCCCCGCATAACCTGAACGAGGTGGTGGATGGCTGCCTGGCGCTGCTGCGCAATCCGGCGACCGCGCTCGACGACCTGATCGAACTCATTCCGGCGCCCGACTTCCCCACGGCCGGGATCATCTACGGCATGGACGGCGTGCGCGAGGGTTATCGCACCGGCCGGGGCCGTGTCGTGATGCGTGCCAAGACGCACTTCGAGGAAATCGACCGCGGAACGCGGGCGGCGATCATCGTCGACGAGCTCCCGTACCAGGTGAACAAGCGCGTGCTGCTCGAGCGGATCGCCGAACTGGTCAACGAGAAGAAACTCGAGGGCATTTCCGACATCCGGGACGAGTCCGACAAATCGGGCATGCGCGTGGTGTTCGAGCTCAAGCGCAATGAAGTGCCCGAGGTGGTGCTGAACAACCTGTACAAGCAGACCCAGCTGCAGGACACGTTCGGCATCAACATGGTTGCCCTGGTGGACGGCCAGCCGCGCCTGCTGAACCTGAAGCAGATGATCGAGGCCTTCCTGTCGCACCGGCGGGAAGTGGTCACGCGGCGTACGGTCTTCGAACTGCGCGAGGCACGCAAACGCGGCCACGTGCTCGAAGGCCTGGCCGTCGCGCTCGCGAACATCGACGAGTTCATCGCGATCATCAAGGCCGCGCCGACGCCCCCGGTCGCGAAGACGGGGCTGATGGCGCGGGCCTGGGATTCGTCCCTCGTCCGCGAGATGCTCACGCGGGCGGGCAGCGACATGGCGGCCTTCCGCCCGGACGGACTGGACCCGCAATACGGACTGCACGGCGACGGCCTGTACCGGCTGTCGGACGAGCAGGCGGAGCAGATCCTGCAGATGCGCCTGCAGCGCCTGACCGGCCTCGAGCAGGACAAGATCGTGAACGAGTACCGCGAGGTGATGGAGAAGATCGCCGATCTGCTCGACATCCTCGCCCGGCCCTCGCGTATCACGGACATCATCGGCGACGAGCTGCTCGCGCTGAAGAGCGAGTTCGGAGATGCCCGGCGATCGGAGATCGTCCGCAGCGCGCAGGACCTCATGACCGAGGACCTGATCGCGCCGGAGGACATGGTCGTCACGCTGTCGCACACCGGCTACATCAAGAGCCAGCCGCTGGCCGACTACCGCGCCCAGCGGCGTGGCGGCCGCGGCAAGCAGGCGGCGGCGACGCGCGAGGACGACTGGATCGACCAGCTGTTCATCGCCAACACGCACGACACGATCCTGTGCTTCTCGGACCGGGGGCGGCTCTACTGGCTCAAGGTCTGGGAAGTGCCGCAGGGCACGCGCACCTCGCGCGGCAAGCCGATCGTGAACATGTTCCCGCTCACCGAGAACGAGAAGATCACGGTCGTGCTGCCGATCAAGCAGTACGACGAGGAGCACTTCGTCTTCATGGCGACGGCGATGGGCACGGTGAAGAAGACCGCGCTCACGGAGTTCTCCAATCCGCGCAAGGCGGGGATCATCGCGGTCGACCTCGACCCTGGCGACTACCTGATCGGCGCGGCCATCACCGACGGCAAGCACGACGTCATGCTGTTCTCCGACGCCGGCAAGGCGGTGCGCTTCGACGAGAACGACGTCCGTCCGATGGGCCGCCAGGCGCGCGGCGTGCGCGGAATGCAGCTCGACGACCAGCAGCAGGTCATCGCGCTGCTGGTCGCGGAAGACGAGCAGCAAAGCGTCCTGACCGCGACCGAGAACGGCTTCGGCAAGCGCACGCCGATCGTCGAGTACACCCGGCACGGCCGTGCCACGAAGGGCATGATCGCCATCTCGACCAGCGAGCGGAATGGCAGGGTCGTTGCCGCCACGCTGGTCCGCGAAGACGACGAAGTGATGCTCATCACCACGGGCGGCGTGCTGATCCGCACCCGCGTCTCGGAGATCCGCGAGATGGGCCGCGCCACCCAAGGCGTGACGCTGATCGCGCTCGATGACGGCACCAAGCTGTCGGGTCTGCAGCGCGTCGTCGAGCGGGACAGCGAGAACGGCGGGGACATCGGAGGCGAACCGGTGGACGATGGCCCGTCGGTGGCACCGGCCTCACCCGCCGGGGACTGACATGCGCGTCTACAACTTCTCGTCGGGTCCGGCCAAGCTGCCCGAGGAGGTGTTGCGGCAGGCCGGCGAGGAGATGCTGTCGTGGCACGGCAAGGGCTACTCCATCATGGAGACGAGCCACCGCAGCCCGGAATTCACCACCATCATCGAAGAGACCGAAGAACTCCTTCGATCGCTGCTCGGCATCCCGGCCGACTACAGCGTGTTGCTGCTCCAGGGCGGTGCGCACCTGCAGTTCGCCATGGTGCCGCTCAACCTGCTCGGCCCGAAGACCAACGCCGATTACCTGTTGACGGGCATCTGGTCCGAGAAGGCGGCCGAGGAAGGACGCCGTTTCTGCAACGTCAACGTCATCGCCGACAACGCCGCGGACGGCCGCACGGCGGTGCCTGAACAGGCGGCCCTGAAATTCGACCCGTCCGCCGCGTTCGTGCACTACTGCTCCAACGAGACCATCAACGGCCTGGAGTTCTCGTACGTGCCCGACACCGGCGGCGTGCCGCTGGTGGCCGACATGTCGTCCCACTTCCTGTCGCGGCCGCTCGACGTTTCGCGTTTCGGCGTGATCTACGCCGGCGCCCAGAAGAATTTCGGGCCGGCCGGGCTCACGCTGGTCGTCGTGCGCAACGACCTCGTCGGCCGCTGCTCGCCGCGCTGGCCGACCATGCTCGACTACAAGACGTACTCCGAGGCGCACTCGATGTACAACACGCCGCCGACGTATTCCGTCTACATCGCCAACCTCGTGCTGAAGTGGCTGCAGGCGCAGGGCGGGGTCGAGGGCATCGAGCGACGGAACATCGAGAAAGCGACGCTGCTGTACGACACCATCGATCGCTCCGGTTTCTATTCGAACCGCATCAACAAGCGCGACCGCTCCCGCATGAACGTGCCGTTCTCGCTGGCGGACGCGAAGCTCGACGGCCAGTTCCTCAAGGAGGCCGGCGAACGCGGCCTGGTGCAGCTGAAGGGCCATCGTCTGGTCGGCGGAATGCGGGCGTCCATCTACAACGCGATGCCGCCGGAAGGCGTGCGTGCGCTGTGCGATTTCATGCTTGATTTCGAGCGCCGCCATGGCTGATCCACTCGACGAACGGCTGAAGCCGCTGCGCGACGCCATCGACGCCATCGACGGCAAGCTGGTCGAACTGCTGAACGAGCGTGCACGCGTTGCCGCCGAGGTGGGACGCATCAAGCATGAAGTCGGTGCGCCGGTGTTCCGGCCGGAGCGGGAAGCGGAGGTCCTTCGGAAGGTGGCCTCCCGCAGCGCCGGCCCGCTCGGCGAGTCGGCGTTGTCGAACGTGTTCCGTGAAGTGATGTCCGCGTGCCGCGCAATCGAGCGACCGTTGACCGTCGCCTACCTTGGCCCGCCGGGGACGTTCTCCGAGATCGCCATGCAGCGGCAATTCGGATCGAGCGTGAGCGGGTTGCCGTGCACGACGCTCGACGAGGTGTTCCGCGCCACCGAGGCGGGGGGCGCGGATTTCGGCATCGTTCCGATCGAGAACTCGTCCGAAGGCGCCGTCAGCCGGACGCTCGACCTGCTGCTCGCGACGCCCTTGCGCGTCCTGGGCGAGGTGTCGGTGCCGGTGCAGCACAACCTGCTCACCCGCACCGGGTCGATGGCCGGCGTCAGCCGCGTGTGCGCGCACTCGCAGGCACTCGCGCAGTGCGCGGGATGGCTGAACCAGCACTGGCCGTCGATCGAGCGGCAGGCGGTGGCGAGCAACGGCGAAGCCGCACGCATGGCGTCGGAAGACGTGACCGTCGCCGCCATTGCCGGCGACCGGGCCGCGCAGCGCTACGCGCTGCACGCGGTGGCGGCGCACATCCAGGACGACCCCAACAACCGGACCCGCTTCGCCGTGATCGGCGCACAGGCGACACAACCGTCCACGCCACCGGCGCGCGACAAGACATCGCTGATCCTGTCCGTGGCGAACCGTGCAGGCGCCGTCTTCCACATGCTCAAGCCGCTCGCGTCGCACGGCGTGTCGATGACGCGCTTCGAGTCGCGGCCGGCCCGCGTCGGCACCTGGGAGTACTACTTCTACGTGGACGTCGAAGGCCACGGGGACGATCCGAAAGTCGCCGCGGCACTGGGCGAACTGCAGAAGGAGTGCGCTTTCTACAAGTGCCTGGGCTCGTACCCGGCGGAGCAATGACGGAGGCAGGATGGCGGCGAACGCAGTGAACGACCTTCCCGCGCCCGACCACGTGCGTGCCATCGCGCCTTACCAGGCGGGCAAGCCGATCGAGGAACTCGCGCGCGAATTCGGGCTCGACCCTCGCTCGATCGTGAAGCTGGCCTCGAACGAGAATCCGCTAGGCATGCCGGAGACGGCGCGCAAGGCGATGGTCGCGGCGATGCAGGACATGGGGCGCTACCCGGACTCCAACGGCTTCGCGCTGAAGGCCGCGCTCGGGGCGAAGTTCGGCGTGCCGCTCGACTGGATCACGCTCGGCAACGGCAGCAACGACATCCTGGAACTGGCCGCCGCCGCGGTCCTCGCGCCGCGACGCAGTTGCATCTACGCGCAGCATTCCTTCGCCGTCTATGCGCTGGCAACGCAGGCCCGGGGCGCGCGAGCGATCGTGGTGCCGGCGCGCGCGCTCGGCCACGACCTCGAGGCCATGGCCGCCGCCGTCGAGGACGACACCGCGCTCATCTATGTGGCCAACCCGAACAATCCCACCGGCACGTATCTCACGGCGGACGCGGTCGAGGCCTTCCTGCAGCGCGTGCCGTCGCGTGTCGTGGTCGTGCTCGACGAGGCCTACAACGAGTACCTGCGTCCGGAGTTGCGCACCGATTCCGTGGCCTGGGTGCGGCGCTTTCCGAACCTGCTGCTGTCGCGGACATTTTCCAAGGCGTTCGGCCTGGCCGGCCTGCGCGTCGGCTACGGCATCGCGCAGGCGCCCCTGACGGATCTGCTCAATCGGGTGCGGCAGCCCTTCAACGTGAACTCGGCGGCCCAGGCCGCCGCCGTCGCCGCACTCGGCGACGAGGAGTTCCTCGCGCGCAGCTACGCGCTGAACCTGAGCGGCATGCAGCAACTGACGCAGGGCTTCGACGCGCTGGGTCTCGAACACGTGCCGAGCTACGGCAATTTCGTTCTGGTGAAAGTCGGAGCGGCCGGGCGCGTGTACCAGGAACTGCTCAAGCGCGGCGTCATCGTCAGGCCGGTGGCCAACTACCAGTTGCCCGAGTGGCTGCGTGTATCGATCGGCCTGCCCGAGGAGAACCAGCGCTTCCTCGACGCCTTGCCCGGCGCCCTGGTCGCTGCACGCCAGTGAAGCTCGCGCTCATCGGCGTCGGCCTGATCGGCGGTTCCTTCGCGCGTGCGGCGCGGGCGGCCGGCGAGGTGAGCGAGGTCAGCGGCTTCGACGCCGACCCGACGGCATTGAAGCGCGCGCTCGCGCTCGGTGCCATCACCGAAGCGGCCGCCTCGGCGCAGGCGGCCGTCGAACAGGCCGATCTCGTGATGCTCGCCGTGCCCGTCGGCGCGATGCGTGGCGTGATGCGCGCGATCGCTCCGCACTTGCGCGCCGATGCGGTGGTGACGGACGTCGGCAGCACGAAGGCGGACGTGCTCGCGGCCGCGCGCGACGAACTGGGTTCCGCTTTCGCGCGCTTCGTGCCCGGCCATCCGATTGCCGGCCGCGAGACGCACGGTGTGCAGTTCTCGGACCCCGGGCTGTTCGAAGGCAAGCTCTTCATCGCGACCCCTGTCGACGAAACCGCGGAGAGCGCGGTCGCGCGCGTCGAGCGGTTGTGGCAGAGAGCGGGCTGCCGCGTCGAACGCATGGAGGCGGGCGAGCACGACCGCGTGTTTGCCGCCGTCAGCCATCTGCCGCACCTGCTGGCCTTCGCGCTGGTGGCGCAGATCGCGCGCGAGGACGATGCGCAGCGCAAGCTCGCGAAGGCGGGCGCGGGGTTCCGCGACTTCACACGCATCGCGGCATCGAGCCCGGCGATGTGGCGGGACATCTGTATCGCCAACCGCGAGGCGCTGTCCGTCGAACTCGCCCGCTATCGCGCGCTGCTCGAGGAACTGCAATTCGCAATCGACGCGGGCGATGCCGCTGCACTCGAAGCGGTATTCAGTACCGCTGCCGAATGCCGACGCAGCCATGCGCCTCGGCTTGACGCCGAGTAGCGTCGGGTAATGCGGTCGGACTAGCGCATCCCGCGTTTGCAGGGGGTCGCCGATCGTTCGAAATCCGCCGTCGGGACTGGCCATTTCGAGAGTTAAGCCTCGCCTGCTGCGCAGCCCCGACAAATGCGGCCCGCTCGTCGCGGAGGAGGTTCCGTTGAGCGGTAGGCGCGGGCTTTGTCTTCTCGTCCTGCATATGCTTCTCATGGGGCGTAATGGGGGAGAAGTGCCGATGCGTGCGCGCGGCTTCACGCTGGTCGAACTGCTGGTGGTCATGACGATCGGGGCAATCCTGGTCGCGGCTGCCGTGCCTTCGTTCTCGTGGTTCATCGCGACGACGCGTGCGGGCAATGCGGCGAACACCATGGTCGGCGCATTCGAACTCGCCCGCTCCGAAGCGATTCGCCGCAGCAACGTCGTGTCCGTCTGCCGCACGCTCGATCCCAACGCGGCCGAGGCGGCCGTCGCGTGCAGCAATGCCGCCGGTGGTGGCTACGCGGCGGGCGACTGGGCGTCGGGCTGGGTCATGTTCGAGAAGCGCGGTGCGACGGCGGCGGGCACGTACGAGAACGGCGTCGACTTCATTCTCCAGCGCCAGCAGCCGATCGGTGTCGGCAACTGGCGCCTGGTCCTGCTCGGCAATCTGGGCGGTGCCGCCGTGGCCTACGACCGGTTCGGCACGGCGGCTTCGAGCGCGGGAACCTTCAGCGTCGACTACCGCGACCCCGCCAGTGCAACGTTGACCGGCGCCGCGCGCTGCGTCGTCGTGGCTGCCGTCACCGGTCGCCTCACCGTCAATCGACCCACCGCGGGAGCATGCTGATGAAGCAGCGCGGCCTTTCGATGATCGAGATCCTGGTCACGTTGACCATCGTGGCCTTCGGCCTGCTGGGCCTTCTCGGGCTGCAGGCGCGGGCCTTGAGCTTCCAGAAGGATTCGTTCGACCGCAAGGCCGCGGCCGAACTCGTCGCCCAGCTCGGCGAGCGCATGCGCGCGAACCACCTGGGCTTCCTCGCGGGCAACTACACCACCACGTTCGACGCGGCGACGGCTACGCCCGGTGCGGTGACGACGTGCGTCGCCCCCTGCACCAGCGCCCAGGTGGCGACCCGCGATCTCGACGAGTGGCGGATCGAACTGCGTCGCCGCGTCCCCGGTTCGGCGTCCTACATCCAGTGGGACCCCGCCAACCCGAGCTGGGTCAACGTTTCGATCGCCTGGGCCGAGCCGCAGGCCGCCGGCAATGACGCCATATGCGACGCGCTGGTCGCCGGCGGAGCCGTCATCCCGGCCAACTATCGCTGCTATCAGACGCGGGTGTTCCCATGACGCACATCCCACCACGCCTTACGCCGCGCCAGGCGGGCCGCACGCTGATCGAATTGATCATCGCGATGGCGATCGGGATGGTGATCCTGATCGGTGTTGGCGCCCTCTATCTGTCCTCGAGCGGCGTCTCGCGCGTCGCCAACCAGGCGGGCAGCGCCGAAGACACCGGCCGCCTCGTCATGACCATGATTGGTGAGGGCATCAAGGCCGGAGGCTACGGCGAGATCCTGGGCTCGGACTACTCGGCTCAGGGGCAGACGCTGTTCGACGGGCCGGTGGTGCGTGGGTGCGCGGGCAGCCGGTTCACCGACGCGTTCAACGCCGTTACGCCGGACTTCGCGTGCACGGGTGCCGCCCCCGGGGACCAGGTGCTGTTTCGCTTCCAGGGACGCTATTCGGTGGTGCAGATGGACGCCGCCAATCTTGCAGCGGCGACGTTGCCCGATTGCCTGGGCGCATCCAACGGTAACCAGGACGCGCTGTTCAATCCGGCGACCGCACGCGCTGGCGCCGGCACCACCCGCCGCGTCGTCCAGAGCGCCTTCTCGCTCGATGCCGGCGGCACCGTCCTTCGCTGCGAGGGCAACGGCAACCCCGGTGTGCCGACGCCGATCGTCAACGACATGATCGACTTCCGCGTGTTCTACCGCTTCGACGACGGCGGCTTTGCGCTCGCCGCCGGCAACGGGACCAACTACGCGCCGGTCGGCGGCTCCATCCGCGACGCGACCTGGATCAACACCGCGGCCGGCGGCTCCCCGACCGATCCCTGGAACTACGTCGTCGGCGTGATCGTCTGCGTCACCGTCGCCAGCCGGGAGCAGGGGACGTCGCTGCAGGCGACCAACACGGCCGCGCCGCGCTGCCCGCGCACGGCCGCCGAAGCGGCCGGAGGCACGGCCCTCACGGAAACATCGACCGACGGGCGCGTACGCCGCACATTCCTCGAAACCTTCACCGTCCGTTCGCAGGCCACGGGCGCGCCGTCCATCGCCCTGTGAAGCGGGAAGTTGACATGACATCGAACCTCATTTCCCGTCCCGTCAGAGCCGTCCCGCGGCGGATGATCGGCGTGGTACTGCCGGTCGTGCTGGTGATTCTCACCGTGCTGACCGGCCTGGTGGTGACACAGGTGAAGCGCGGGACGACCGACGAGCGACTGGCGGCGAACGCACGTGAAACGGTGATGATCGACAACGCCGTGCAGACGACGCTGCGCTGGTGCGAATGGCGAGTGATCGACCGGCCGTTCAACACGGTGACCGCCGCCGGCACGGCAACAACGCCTGCGTGGCGAGTGGCGGCGAACTGGAACGACGCGAACTCGCTGAACTTCACCGGGTCGGCACTGCTGCCGGGCATCAATGGCGATCCGGCCTGCGTCGTCGAGGACGCGACCTGCGAACTGCAGCCGCCGATCTCGCCAACGGGCATGAACGCAGGAGGCTGCAACGGCATCGACAGCCGCTGGCGCAAGTTCCGGATCACCGCGCGGGTCCGCCTCAACGCTCCCGACTTGCCGAACGGCTGGCGGGAAATGATGGCGCAGAGCGAATTGCGCCTGTACACCGACTAGAGAAGCAGAAGAAAGCAGGAGTCGAACATGGACCTCCAGCAAACGAACATGAAGCCGCCGGCAGCGCGACCGCGCTGGCAGCGGCTGCTCGCGCTGCTGATCGCGGAACTCGTGATCCTGCAGCCCGGCCTTGCCGCCGCGCAGGTCGCGCAGGTACCGATGTTCACGGTCACCTCGGTACCTCCGAACGTGATGTTGCTGTTCGACGACTCTGCCTCGATGCAGTTGCTGTCGCTGAAGTCGCCGCCGTACTACTCGGCCCCGACCAACCCGCGCACATACGGGGGCAACCCGCTGCTCAAGCTGAACACCCAGGGCTATTACGGGATCAGCGGCATCGGTTGGTACACGGGCTTGGGGGCCACTGACAACAACAAATGGACGTTCCTGCGCAGCGAGGTGCTGCAGCGTTCGGCCGCGTTCAACCCGCTCGCGTACAACCCGGCTGTCCAATACAAGCCGTGGAACAACAATGGCACGGCCTATCCGAACGCCGCGTACGGCGGCAGCAGCAACGTGCCGACCGCGACAAGGACGCCCTGGGATCCGCGCAGCTTCCCGGACTACATGAAGTTCACGACCTCGAACGTGACAGTGCGTTCGAAGACGCCAGGGACCAACACCGGCCTGCTGCATCAGAACAGCGTGCTTCGCAGCTGGGGCGCCGACGCGCAGGTCAAGGCGGGTTCGGTCCGCTACGACGGCCTCATCTCGAGCACGGCCAGCGCCGAGGCGTGGAACGTCGACATCTTCACCGGCACGATCGCCTGGAACAACCCGGACTGCGGAACCCCGGTGGTCACGCAGAACTACGGCTGGACCTGCACCAGCGGCAGTGCCTGGTCGAGCCCGGCGGAGACCTGCAACGTGGGCAACGTCAACACGGACGCGGCAACGCGCACCTGCTGCACGAGCACGTCGAGTTCTTCCACGACGACGTTCACGAGCGGTTTCATCTACGACCAGTGGTTCACCAACGTGCCGGGGTCTCCGCCTGCGATGACAGGACCGGGAGGGGAGACCTGCACCACGATTGCGCCGCGTGGGGATACGTGGCTGCAGACCGGACTCGCGCCCTGCACCACCACGACGGCTGCGCCCTACGTTGCGCCTTGCGGCGGCGGCGGCGGAGAACTCTGCACGTTCACGCCCGCGCCCGTGACGACCTGCACGGGCACGCAGCTCTGGTATGCGTGGCGCTGCACCTACGGCAAGAACGTCACGACGACGACGACGACCTGCAACACGCAGATCCCGCAACGTTGCATCAACACCGGCTCGACGTCCACCTGCCCCTATGGCCAGCCGCTGACGACGAGCTCGAACGCGCAGTACACCAGTGGCTACTGGACGCCCGCGCGCTATGCCGTCTACGACGGTCCGCAGCCGGGCACGCAGGCCGAACGCAACAACCTGAACAACTACCGGATGATCATGATCGACCGGAAGTTCGGGTGGAACGGCGGCACTTCGAGCCGTGACCTGATCGGCACCAACCTGTCCGACGCGGTCTCCAAGTGGTTCGTGGTCGACGCCGTCACCGGCTTGCCCGGGTACCGGCCGGACTGCGCGGTCAACGCAGGGCAGGACGGAACCTGGTGCACGTTCGACCAGGAAGCGCAGAACTACGCCAACTGGTTCACCTATTACCGCAACCGCCTGTTCGCGGCGATCGGCACGATGTCCGAGGTGCTGTCGGGTTTCACGGGTCCTGAACAGAGCATGCGGATCGGATTCGGCCGCATCAACTACTTCAAGAACTCGCTGAATCCGTGGAACGTCGGCAGCGTCACCGACCTGCAAAACACGGGCGGCTTGCCTGCGATCGAGTCCGGCGTACCGAACGAGGGCGCAGTCGAGCGCGGCGTGCGTCCGTTCACGCCGATCGGGAGTACCGACCGCACCGACGTCTTCAAATGGCTGTTCTCGATGAACGCCGTAGGGCCGACGCCGAACCGCGAAGCGCTGCACGCGGCTGGGCAATACTTCGCCAATTCGGACTCGAAGGGCCCATGGGGCCTGAATCCCGGGTCCGGCAGCGAAGCGTCCAGCGACCATCTCTGGTGCCGCCGAAACTTCACGGTGCTCGCGACGGACGGCGAGTGGACCAAGCTCGACCCGGTCCTGGGTTTTGAGCCGCAGCGCCTGCTCGAACGTGCGAGCGACTGGACCGTAGATCCCATCGCCCAGGGTGTGACGACGTCGATGAGCGTCGACGGCCTGGCCATCGCCGGCACCGAACGCCTCACTGGCGCCGCGCGCAGTTTCCAGTACCAGGTTCTGACCGAGCCGCAGATCACCGGCGGCTCGGGGTCGACGCAGACCGGCACGCTGACCGACGTAATGCATTACTACTGGAGCCACGACCTGCGCAGCGACCTGCGCAACTCGCTCGATCCGACCCCGAACAACCGGGCGTTCTGGCAGCACATGTCGAGCTACGTGGTTGGCTACGGTGTAACCGCATCGATGGACGACCCGTCGTTAAGCCCGTCGCTGCGTGCGACATTCCTCGCCAGGAACACGATCGCGTGGCCAACCGTCGGACTCGAGGCATGCCGACAGCTCGACGACAACGCGCAGGATGCAACGCTCAACCCGCAGCGTCCCACCCCGTGCGTCTATACCGTCACCCCCTCCGGCAACCGCATCAACGACACCTTGCGGGCTGCCTTGTCGAGTGCCGGCGACTTCTTCTCGGCCAACAGCCCGTCGCAGCTGCGCGCCAGTCTCGATGCCGTCTTCTCGGCGATCAACGCCGAGAACGCGGCCGGCACCTCCCCGTCCTTCTCGAACCCGACGCTGAGTGCCGGTTCCCTGTTCGTGCAGAGCGGCTTCTTCACGAACACATGGGAAGGGTACGTAAAGGCGTACGACGCGAAGGCCTACCTCGACTTCCTCGGCGGTACCGGCTCCGAGCCTCCGCCGGTATGGAACATCAACTTCCCGGCGCCGGCGTCGCGGAACATCTTCACGTCGTCGGACCAGACGACGCCGGTCGCGTTCGACTGGTGCAACCTCAGTTCCGCCCAGCAGTCGATCCTTGACCCGGTGTACGCCAGCGCGAACACCTGTCCGACCGCCGCGCCGGCGATCCTCCCCTACCTGCGTGGCGATGCGACCAACGAGCGCCGGAATGGCGGCACGTTCCGGGACCGTCGCAACACGATCCTCGGGGACGTCGTGAACTCGACGCCGGTCTATTCGAAGGCGAATGACCTCGCTTACCAGCTGTCGCCGGCTGCGTCCTACTCCACCAGCGGCACGCAGGGCTACAGCGAGTACCGGAACTACGTGCAGTCGAAGAAGACCACGCGCCTGGAAACGGTGATGTTCGGCGCGAACGACGGCATGTTCCACATGCTCGATGCACGCACGGCCCAGGTCTCGAGCGGGCGCGAGATCTTCGCCTACGTTCCGCGCGCTGCGTACAGTCGACTGCGGCCGCTGTCCGATCCTGCCTACGTTCACCGCTACTCCGTGGACGGTCCGGTGATCGAAGGCGACGTCTGGAATGGCACGGTGTGGAAAACCATCGCCATCGGCACGATGGGTGCAGGACCGGCCGGCATTTTCGCAATCGACATCACGTCGCCCGAATCCGGCATGAGTGCGACCAACGTGCTGTGGGACATCACGGACGCAGACCACCCGGATTCCGAGGTTCGGAACAATCTCGGCCGCACCATCGGCGCCGGCGTGATCGGCAGCGTGCGTTACGACGCGGACGGCAATTCGGCGACGCAACCGAACGGCAAGTGGGCGTACATCGTCGGCAATGGCTACGACTCGTCGAGCAAGCGTGCTGCACTGATCGTCCTGAATGCGCTTGACGGCTCGCTGATCCGTGTGATCGATACCGGCGTCGGCAGTGGCGGTTCACCGAACGGCATCGGTGCGGTGACGCCGATCTACGACGGAAATCGCAATATCGTTGCTGTGTACGCCGGAGACAAGCTGGGCAACCTCTGGAAGTTCGACCTCAGTTCGAGTGACCCGTCGAACTGGAAGATCTTCAATGAGCAGCCGGCTGGGACGTCGAAGCCGCTGTTCACCGCCACCTCAGGCGGCATGACGAGGCCGATTCACCAGGCGCCGCGCATCACGCAGCACCCGCTGGGTGGCCTGTACGTGACCTTCGGCACCGGCAAGTACTTCGACGTGGGCGACCCGGGCAACGCCGAGGACCAGGGCATCTTCGCAATCTGGGACAAGGGACAACTCGCCCCCATCGCATTCGGCGCTGTGGAGCAAATCCAGACCGAGGAGTACACGAGCGGTTCGGAGACGTTCCGCCGCCTGTACACACCGGACCTCGCGAACTTCGACTGGAACGACAAAGGCTTCTGGGTGAGGCTGCGCCCGCGGCTGACGTCGTCCAACGGCGAGCGCGTCATCGCGCCGCTGATCCTCGACGGCGGCATGCTGGTGGTTTCGACCTTCGCGCCGGAAAACGGCACCGATCCCTGCATCCCTGGCGGCAGTTCATACCTGTACCGGATCGACCTCGCGGGAGGCTTCACGCAAGGCGCGTTCGGGGCCGAAGGTGCCACGACCATCGGCCGCCGGGTGAATCCGGGCACGGTCGGCGGGCTGGTTCCGGTGTATCAGCCGGTGGACCCGGGGCCGACCGTGGTGGACGCCATGGATGCATCTGCGGTCACGACGATGCTGTCCAACCCGAAATACCGGATGTCGGGCAATCGGCCGGTGCAGCAGGGCGCCACCGGCACTTGCGTTCACGCCGGATTGCGCGTCGACGGAACGGTGGCGCGAATTCCCACCAACTGCGCCGGGCTGATGCCGCTGCGGTCGTGGCGTCCGATGCGATGAGGCGTCAAGTGGCAAGAGAAAACGGGATGGCGCAGCGCGGCTTCACGCTGATGGAAGTGGTCGTTGCCATGACGATCGTCGGCATCCTCACCGCCATCGCCATCCCGAGCTACACGGCCTACATCGCGCGGGGCAATCGCGCTGAGGCACGGGGGGGCCTCATGGAGGCGACGAACTGGATGGAGCGCTGGCGGACCGAGCGCGGCCGGTATGACGATCCGGCCAACGCCAACAATCCTCCGCCGGGATTCCCTTGGGCGCAGATTCCGCGAGTCGGCACGGCGAAGTACACCGTTGCGGTCGTCGCTACGCCGGCGACGTACACAATCACCGCCACCGCGGTGGGCACGATGGCGACCGATCCTTGCGCCACCCTGTCGATCGACCAGACTGGACAACGCACCTTCACGGGCGGGAGCGGGACGCAGGAAGTCTGCTGGAATCGTTGAATCGGGCATGGCTCGCCCGCGTGGCATCATCGCCACGTGACATCCTGGCCCGCAGTCCTCACCGTTGATCCCATCCGCCGCGCCTCCGGCGCGGTGCGCATGCCGGGGTCGAAAAGCATCTCCAATCGCGCCCTCCTGCTGTCCGCGCTCGCGGACGGTTCCACCGAGCTAGTCGATCTCCTGGATGCCGACGACACGCGGGTCATGCGCGAGGCTCTGTCGGCGCTCGGCGTGCTGCTCGAGAGCGCGGAGGGCGTACTTCGCGTCGCCGGCTGCGCCGGACGCTTCCCGCGTCGCGAGGCGCAGCTCTTTCTCGGGAACGCGGGCACGGCCTTCCGATCACTGACCGCGGCGCTGGCGTTTGCCGGCGGCCGCTACGAACTGGATGGCGTGCCAAGGATGCGCGAGCGGCCGATCGGCGACCTCGTCGATGCGTTGAACGGCCTGGGCGCCCGCATTCGGTACACCGGGCGCGCGGGATTCCCACCGCTGCTGATCGAACCCGCGCCGGCCCTCACCGAGTCGAGGGTTGCCGTACGCGGCGACGTCTCGAGCCAGTTCCTGAGCGGCCTGCTGATGGCGGCGCCGATGATCGCTCCGCCCGACGGTCTCGCGATAGGCGTTGAGGGCACGCTGATCTCGCAGCCGTACGTGAAGATGACGGTGGCGCTGATGCAGCGTTTCGGCGTGGAGGTGCACGAGCACGGCGGCGAATTCGTCGTGCCGCCCGGCATCTACCGCTCGCCCGGACGCTTCGTCGTCGAAGGCGACGCCAGCGGAGCGTCGTACTTCCTCGCCCTCGGCGCAATCGCAGGCGGTCCGGTACGCGTGGAAGGCGTAGGCCGCGACAGCGTCCAGGGGGACATCCGCTTTGCCGACGCCCTTGCGGCGATGGGCGCCGTGATCGAGGTCGGCGAGCGCCATATCACCGCGAGCGCTCCGGCGACTGGGCGGTTGCGCGCGATCGACGCCGACTTCAATCACATACCGGACGCGGCCATGACGATTGCCGTCGCCGCTTTGTTCGCCGATGGCACCACCACCCTTCGCAACATCGGCTCATGGCGGGTCAAGGAAACCGACCGCATCGCCGCCATGGCCGCCGAACTGCGCAAGTTGGGCGCGACGGTAGAGGAGGGCCCGGATTGGCTCCGCGTGACACCGCCGACCGCCTGGCGGGAAGCGACCATCGACACCTATGACGACCACCGCATCGCGATGTGCTTCTCGCTGGCGGCGGTCGCCGGACTCCCTGTACACATCCGGGACCCCAGGTGCGTGGCGAAGACCTTCCCCGATTATTTCGAACGGCTGGCGATGCTCACGGCCGGCGCGGTCGAGCCGATGCGTGACCAGGCGCGTTCATGAAGGAAGTAGGCCACGGTATTCGCGAGCGGCTCGACCAGGGCGATGGCTCCGGCGATCGAGGCGCTGCCGGTCAGCAGGTACGCGATGCCGAACGCCACGCTGAAATGAACAGCGGCGAACGTCACGGTCTTGGCAAGGCTCAGGGACAGCGGGATGCGCATGTCGGGCTCCGGATTCTTGTGGACTGCACAGTAGGAGCCGCGCTGTTACCGGTCCATTTGATTGTTCCCATTGCGTCGATAGCCCGAGGATGAACGCGCCCGTTCCGGTGATCGCCATCGACGGGCCGACGGCCTCCGGCAAGGGGACCATCGCCGAACGGGTCGCGCGCGCGCTGGGTTTCCGCTACCTCGATAGCGGAGCCCTGTACCGTCTCGTCGCCTGGAGGGCGCTGGAACGGGGAGTGGACACGGCAGACGAGGCCGCGCTCGCCAGTCTGGCCGCGTCGATGGATCCGACATTCGCCAACGGCCGCATCGAAGTGGACGGCCAGGACGTGACCGACGCCATCCGGCGCGAGGAAGTCAGCCGCGCGGCCTCCCAGGTCGCCGTCCATCCGCGCGTGCGCCAGGCGCTGCTGGACCTTCAGCGTTCGCGCCGCCAGGCGCCCGGGCTGGTGGCGGATGGCCGCGACATGGGCACCGTGGTCTTTCCGGACGCCACGCTCAAGGTCTACCTGACGGCGAGCGTGGACGCGCGCGCCGAGCGGCGCCATAAGCAGTTGATCGACAAAGGGTTTCCGGCTAATATCGACACCCTTTCGCAGGAACTGCGGGCGCGCGATCAGCGGGATTCCGAACGGACCGCCTCGCCGCTCAAGCCAGCGGAAGACGCCTACCAGTTCGATTCGTCGGCGCTCACGATCGAAGAGGTCGTGGCCCAGGTGCTCGACTGGTACGCAAAGCGCGACGAAGGCTGAGCAGAGGGCCGTCGTCGCACAGGTGCAGTCGGGACGTCTTCGTCTGGGGCCAGGCGCTGAGCATCAGCGCGACCCGTTCAATTTCCCCCGCCTGCTTTGATCAACTCCGCCGAGGCGCAACGCCGAAGCGAGCCACCGGAATCGTTTCTTTTACATGTCATCCCTTGCAACCCAAACCAGCAGCAGCCAGAACGAGAGCTTTGCCGCCCTCTTCGAAGAGAGCCTGAACCGTCAGGAGATGAAGCAGGGCGAAGTGATCACCGCCGAGGTGATCCGCGTCGACTACAACTTCGTGGTCGTCAACGCCGGCCTCAAGTCCGAGGCCTACATCCCGCTCGAGGAATTCAAGAACGACGCCGGTGAACTCGACGTCAAGCCCGGCGACTTCGTGTCCGTTGCGATCGAGTCGCTCGAGAACGGCTACGGCGACACCATCCTTTCGCGCGACAAGGCCAAGCGCCTCGCCGCCTGGATGAACCTCGAGAAAGCGCTCGAGAGCGGCGAACTCGTCAGCGGCACCATCACCGGCAAGGTGAAAGGCGGCCTGACCGTCATGACCAACGGCATCCGCGCGTTCCTGCCCGGTTCGCTCGTCGATACGCGTCCCGTCAAGGACACCACGCCGTACGAGGGCAAGACCCTCGAGTTCAAGGTCATCAAGCTGGATCGCAAGCGCAACAACGTCGTGGTCTCCCGCCGTGCGGTGGTCGAGGCCAACATGGGCGAGGAGCGCGCGAAGCTGCTGGAGAACCTCAAGGAAGGCGCCATCGTCAAGGGCACCGTCAAGAACATCACCGACTACGGCGCGTTCGTCGACCTCGGCGGCATCGACGGCCTGCTGCACATCACCGACCTGGCGTGGCGCCGCGTGCGTCACCCGAGCGAGGTCGTGCAGGTCGGCCAGGAGATCACCGCCAAGGTCCTCAAGTTCGACCAGGAGAAGAACCGCGTCTCGCTGGGCGTCAAGCAGCTTGGCGAGGACCCGTGGGTCGGTCTCGGCCGGCGCTATCCGCAGGGCACGCGCCTGTTCGGCAAGGTCACGAACATCACCGACTACGGTGCGTTCGTCGAGATCGAGGCCGGCATCGAGGGACTGGTGCACGTGTCCGAGATGGACTGGACCAACAAGAACGTCGACCCGAAGAAGGTCGTCAACCTCGGCGACGAAGTCGAGGTCATGGTGCTCGAGATCGACGAGGAGCGCCGCCGCATTTCCCTGGGCATGAAGCAGTGCAAGCCCAACCCGTGGGACGACTTCGCGCAGACCCACAAGAAGGGCGACAAGGTCTCCGGCGCCATCAAGTCGATCACCGACTTCGGCGTGTTCATCGGCCTGCCGGGCGGCATCGACGGCCTCGTGCACCTGTCCGACCTGTCGTGGTCCGAGCCCGGCGAGGAAGCCGTGCGCAAGTACAAGAAGGGCGACGAGATCGAGGCGATGGTGCTGGCGATCGACACCGAGCGCGAGCGCATCTCCCTGGGCGTCAAGCAGATGTCCGGCGATCCGTTCAACAACTACGCCGCCGGCCATGAGAAGGGCAGCACGATCACCGGTGCCGTGAAATCCGTCGACGCGAAGGGCGCCGTCATCGACCTCGGCAACGACGTCGAAGGCTACCTGCGTGCTTCCGAGATTTCGCCGGACCGCGTCGAGGATGCGCGCACGCACCTGAAGGAAGGCGACATGGTCACGGCCATGATCATCAACGTCGATCGCAAGACCCGCAACATCAACCTGTCGATCAAGGCAAGGGACAACGCGGAGACGGCGGCGACGATGGAGCGGATGCAGGCCGAAGCGCAGACCGGGACGACCAACCTCGGCGCGCTGCTGAAGGCCAAGCTCGACACGCAAACGAAGTAAGACATCCGCGAAGAACGGGGCAAGGTCGATCCTACGGGCACAGTCAGGGGCATAGTCATGAAGACCATGACGAAGTCGGAACTGATCGCAAAGCTGGCCGAACGCAACCCGCGGCTGGTGGCGCGCGACGCCGACGAAGCGGTCAACACCATGCTCGATGCAATGACCGATGCGCTGGCCGGCGGCCAGCGCATCGAGATCCGTGGCTTCGGCAGCTTTGCCCTGAACTACCGTCCGCCGCGCGTGGGCCGCAACCCGAAGTCCGGGGACCGCGTCCAGGTGCCCGCCAAGTACGTGCCGCATTTCAAGGCCGGCAAGGAACTGCGGGAGCGCGTCGACGGGACCGAATCGCCGGACGGCGAGGGTGGCGGCAACGGAGCCGACGAGGGCGACGAATAGTCGAACTCGAGCATCACGAAAGGCCGCGCACTGCTCGCGGCCTTTTTTTTGAACGGACCACGAAGCGCCGCCGGCGCGGTGTGCTGCCGGCATTCCCTACAATGCGGCTTTCCCGCCGGAGAGAGAGTCCATGAAGCTTCTCGCGTGGGTCGTGAAGCTCGGCTTCTTCCTGCTCGTGCTGTGGTTCGCGCTGAAGAACACGACCCCGGTTCCGGTCCGTTTCAGCGCCGACTTCATGCTCGACCGGGTGCCGTTGATCGTCGTGATGCTGATCTGCGTGGCGATCGGTGCGCTGCTGGGCGCCCTCGCGCTCGCCTTGCCGATCTACAAGATGCGCCGCGAGGTCATGCGGCTGCGCGCCGCGACGCCCGTCGTGCCGGAGCCCGAGGTCATCGTCGAGCGCGGACTGAGCGCGGCCCGGCAGTCCGGCGCGGTGGCCGAACTCGGCGGTGGGGACCGCGCGTGATCGAGTTCGAGTTCTGGTACCTGCTTGCATTGCCGTTGCTCTTCGCCGCCGGCTGGCTCGCGCGCGGCTTCGAATCGCGCGCCCGCGCGACGGACCAGGCGGGGTTGCCGCGGTCGTACTTCCGCGGCCTGAACCTGCTGCTGAACGACCAGCACGACAAGGCCATCGACGCCTTCATCGAGGTCGTGAAGCTCGACCCCGAGACCATCGAACTGCACCACGCACTGGGCAACCTGTTCCGGCGGCGCGGCGAGTTCGACCGCGCGGTGCGCATCCATACCCACCTGCTGAATCGCGCCGACCTGCCCGCCAATGCGCGCGCCCAGGCGCTTGTCGAACTCGGGCAGGACTACCTCAAGGGCGGCCTGCTCGACCGTGCAGAGGACGCGTTCACGCGCCTGCTCGAGGACACGCACCATCGGTTCGACGCCCTGCGCGCGCTGCTGCGCATCTACCAGATGGAGCGCGAATGGCTCAAGGCGGTCGACTGCGCCCGCCTGCTCGAGCGCGAGGCGGGCGAATCGCACGGGGTCGCGATATCGCATTTCTTCTGCGAGCTCGCCACCGCGGCGCTCGAGCAGCAGCGCTTCGACGACACGCAGAAGGCGATCGACGAGGCGCTCAATGCCAACCGCAAGTCGGTGCGCGCGCTGATCCTGGCGGGCGACCTGGAGATGAAGCGAGGGCATCGCGACGAAGCGCTGCGCCAGTGGCAGCGGATCGAGGCGGCTTCGCCGGAGCACGTGCCCTTGATCGCGGCCCGCGTGGCGGACGCCATGGACGCCGCCGGCGATCGCGGGGGCGCCCTGAACTGGCTGCGCCGCGCGCTTCTCGACATGCCGTCGATCGACCTGCTCGACGTCGTGCAGAAACGCGTGAATGCATGGGAAGGCCACGCCGCGGCCGAAGCGCTGGTCGGCGAGGAAATCCGGCGCCATCCTTCGTTGCTCGGTTTCGAGCGGCTGCTGGAAACGCGCCTGGAGATGAACAAGGACGACGGCGAGTTGCAGTTGCTGGCGTCGCTGCTGCGCGGGCAGACGCGGAAGCTGGCCCGCTACCGCTGCACCCGCTGCGGATTCCGCGCGCGTGAGTACCACTGGAACTGCCCGGGCTGCAGCGGCTGGGACACCTACCCGCCGCGGCGGATCGAGGAACTCGACGTCGCATGAGCGCGCACGGCCGCTCCGAAGCGCTCGCCCCGAAGCGCGTAGCGCGGAGGGTAAGTCCCATGAGCGCGCACGGCCGCTCCGAAGCGCTCGCCCCGAAGCGCGTAGCGCGGAGGGTAAGTCCCATGAGCGCGCACGGCCGCTCCGAAGCGCTCGCCCCGAAGCGCGCAGCGCGGAGGGTAGTCCGGTGACCTTTGCCGGGTACCCGTCGATCGACCTGACCATCGGCGACACGCCGCTCGTGCGTCTTCAGCGCATTCCCGGGGCGGACAACGCGCGCCGGGGCAACGTGGTCCTGGGCAAGCTCGAAGGCAACAATCCCGGGGGCTCGGTGAAGGACCGGCCGGCGCTGTCGATGATCCTGCGCGCCGAGGAGCGCGGCGAGATCCGGCCGGGTGACCGCCTGATCGAGGCCACCAGCGGCAACACTGGCATCGCGCTCGCGATGATCGCGGCGATGAAGGGTTACCGGATGACCCTCATCATGCCGGACAACCTTTCGGCCGAACGGCGCGCCAGCATGACGGCTTACGGCGCGGAGCTGATCCTGACCCCCGCATCGAAGGGGGGCATGGAGTACGCGCGGGACCTGGCCACGGAGATGCAGGCGCGCGGCGAAGGCAAGGTGCTCGACCAGTTCGCCAACGCCGACAACCCGCGGGTGCATTACGAAACCACGGGACCCGAGGTGTGGCGGGACACCGGCGGCCGCGTCACGCACTTCGTGAGCGCGATGGGGACGACCGGCACGATCATGGGTGTGTCGCGTTTCCTCAAGGAGCGCAACCCCAGCGTGCAGATCGTCGGTGCGCAGCCCGCGGAGGGTTCGCAGATTCCGGGCATCCGCAAGTGGCCCACCGCGTACCTGCCGAAGATCTATGACGCCGCGCGCGTGGACCGAGTCGAGCACGTGACGCAGGCGGACGCCGAGGCGATGGCACGGCGCATGGCGAGCGAGGAAGGCATCTTCTGCGGCATCTCGGCCGCCGGGGCGCTTGTGATCGCGCTGCGTGTCGCCGCCGAGGTCGAGAACGCCACGATCGTCTTCATCGTGTGCGACCGCGGCGATCGCTACCTGTCGACCGGTGTCTTCAATCCCTGATTGCTGCTTGGGCGCGGGTTACTGCGGCTGGAAGCCGCTGGCCTTGATGATCTTCGCCCACGCCTGCGCGTAGGCCCGCTCGCGCGCCGCGAGTTGCGGCTGCGGCATGAAGCCGACCGTCAGGCCCCACGTCGTCAGCTTGTCCCTGACGTCCGGGAGCGCAATGACTTTCGCGAGCGCGTTGGCAAAGCGGTCGACCTCGGCCGTCGGCGTTCCAGCCGGGGCGAAGAAGGCGTAGTACGGAACGTCCTCGAAGCCCGCGAGGCCGAGTTCGGCGAACGTGGGCACGTCGGGCAGCACGGCCTGGCGCGAGGCGCCGAGCACGGCAATCACCCGCAGCTTGCCGGCCTTGTGGTTCTCGACGAACTCGGGCACCGATGCGACGCCGGCCGGAATCTGCGAGGCCAGCATGTCGGCGATCATCGGGGCGCTGCCGCGGTACGGGACCGACACGAGGTCGAGCTTGTACTTCTCCCCGATCACCTTGACGAGGAACTCCGGCACCGACGCCGGCGCCGGAACGCCGACAGCCGACTTGCCCCCCTGGGCGCGAATCGCGGCAAGGTACTCGTTGAAGCTCTTCGCCGGAGTCCCGGGTGCCACGGCGAGGGCATTGACGAACGTGGCGAACCCCGCGACCGGCACGAAATCCTGCGCCGGGTCGAAGCCCGGGTTCTTCACCACCAGCGGCAGGATCGAGATCGTGTGGTCGTGCGAGATGAAATAGGTGCTGCCGTCGGCCGGCGCGGCCTTCAGGGCCTGCGCGGCGATCTGCCCGCCGGCTCCGGCGCGATTCTCGACGATCACCGGGGCGCCAAGTTCGTCCTTCAGGCGCTCGGCCAGCGTGCGTGCGATGCCGTCCGTGCCGCCGCCCGCGGGAAAGCCGACGAGGATGCGCACCGGCTTGCCCGCCGGCGCCTGCGCCCACAGCGCGCCGGACGCGAGCCCCAGGAACGCGCCAAGCGTCGCGGCGAGGATTCGACGGCGGTCCGCCACGAACCTCACGCGACGGTGACCGGAATCTTGCCGATCTTCGCCTGCCACTCCCTGGGCGCGGTCTGGTGCACGGACGTCCCATCGGCGCTGACCGCGACCGTCACCGGCATGTCGCGCACGTCGAACTCGTAGATCGCTTCCATGCCGAGGTCCGCGAATCCGACCGTTCGCGCGCCCTTGATCGCTTTTGCGACCAGGTAAGCGGCGCCGCCCACGGCCATCAGGTAGGCGCTCTTGTGCTTCTTGATGGCCTCTATCGCTGTCGGACCGCGCTCGGCCTTGCCGATCATCGCGATGAGTCCGGTCTGCGCGAGCATCATCTCGGTGAACTTGTCCATGCGCGTCGCGGTCGTGGGGCCCGCGGGGCCTACCACCTCGTCGCGCACTGGATCGACCGGCCCGACGTAGTAGATGACCCGGTTGGTGAAGTCGACCGGAAGCTTCTCGCCCTTGGCCAGCATGTCCTGGATGCGCTTGTGCGCGGCGTCGCGACCGGTCAGCATCTTGCCGTTCAGCAGCAGGGTCTGCCCCGGCTTCCACGAAGCCACTTCTTCCTTCGTCAGCGTGTCGAGGTTGACGCGCTTGCTGAGCTTGGTGTCCGGCTGCCAGTTCACGTTCGGCCAGGTGTCGAGCGGCGGCGGATCGAGGTACGCGGGGCCGGAGCCGTCGAGCACGAAGTGCGCGTGACGGGTGGCCGCGCAGTTCGGGATCATCGCGACCGGTTTCGACGCCGCATGCGTCGGGTACATCCTGATCTTCACGTCGAGCACGGTGGTCAGTCCGCCGAGCCCCTGCGCGCCGATGCCGAGTGCGTTGACCTTCTCGTACAACTCGACGCGCAGCTTCTCCTCGTCGGTCTTCGGACCGCGCTGGAGCAGCTCGTACATGTCGATGTCGTCCATCAGCGATTCCTTCGCCATCAGCATCGCCTTCTCGGCCGTGCCGCCGATGCCGATTCCCAGCATGCCGGGCGGGCACCAGCCGGCGCCCATCGTCGGCACTGTCTTCATCACCCAGTCGACGATCGAATCGCTTGGGTTGAGCATCACGAACTTGCTCTTGTTCTCGGAGCCGCCGCCCTTGGCCGCGACCATCACCTCGACGGTGTTGCCCGGCACGAGCTGCGACATTGATGACCGCGGGCGTGTTGTCCTTCGTGTTCTTGCGGCCGAACTCCGGCGGGCTCACCACGGACGCGCGCAGCACGTTGTCCGGGTTCAGGTAGCCCTGCCGAACCCCCTCGTTGATCGCGTCTTCGAGCGATCCGGCGCCATTGAATCCTTCCCACCGCACGTCCATGCCCACCTTCAGGAAGACGTTGACGATGCCCGTGTCCTGGCAGAGCGGGCGGTGCCCCTCGGCGCACATGCGCGAGTTCGTGAGGATCTGCGCGATCGCGTCCTTCGCCGCCGGGCTCTGCTCGGTCTCGTAGGCGCGCGCGAGATGCGTGATGAAGTCGGCCGGGTGGTAGTAGCTGATGTATTGCAGGGCCCCGGCGATGCTTTCGACGAGGTCGGCTTTGCGGATGGTGGTCATATGGGCCTCAATGAGCGTCTGCGTCCGTGTCCCTGTCCTTGTCGCGTTGGCGGGAGGGAGCCAGCATGAGCCGGTCCGTGGACGCCACGGCCATGGCGGACAAGAGGAAGGTGATGTGGATCGCCGTCTGGGCGATCAACACCTTCTCGGAGTAATTCTGGGCGTTGATGAAGGTTTTCAGGAGATGAATCGAACTTATACCGATGATGGCCGTGCCGAGCTTGACCTTGAGCACGCTCGCGTTCACGTGCGACAGCCACTCGGGCTGGTCCGGATGTCCCTCGAGGTACATCCGGGAAACGAAGGTCTCATAGCCGCCGACGATCACCATGATCAGCAGGTTCGAGATCATGACCACGTCGATGAGCGCCAGGACGACCAGCATGATCACCGTCTCGTTGAAGGCCGGCGGCTCGTGCCCGATGATGGTCCCGGCCGCGTCCTTGATTTCCGGCAGTTGGTAGCCAATGCTCTTCACCAGAAGCGCGAGGGCGTCCTTGTTGCCCATGGCCGCTTCTACAAGGTGCACCAGCTCCACCCAGAAGTGATAGACGTACACCGCTTGCGCGAGGATCAGGCCGACGTAAAGCGGCAATTGAAGCCAGCGGGTGGCGAAGATCAGGCGGGGGACGATGGGAATCGGACGCGCGTTGGCGCGCTCGATGGGCGATTTGGCCATAGCACTCGGCGAGGGCAAAGATGCAAAGTTTAGCCGCCGCCACGATCTCGCCCGGCGCCGCCGGGCGCCGGGCGCCGGGAAGGCGGCCTCTTGCGCGGCGCCAATGCGCCTCCATATCCGAACTCGTGTGTCTGCAGACTGTCCAAGTGACTGATTTGCAGAGTGAAAACCCTTGGAGAGGCCGATGTAGCTTTCGGACAAACGTGAATGGTTGGCGCGGCACTGGCCGGATAAACTGGCGCCGCTGGAAATTCCCTCATTCCATCTGGAGACTCTATGAAACGTATCGCTCTGTTCGTCCTGACGAACCTTGCGATCATGCTTGTGCTGGTCCTGACGCTGACCGTCCTGTCGTCGGTGTTCGGGATCAACTTCAACCTGGGCGGACGCACGCTCAATGTCGGCAGCCTCGCGATCTTCTCGCTGGTCGTCGGCTTCACCGGGGCCTTCATCTCGCTGCTGATGTCGAAGCCCATGGCGAAGTGGACGACGGGCGCGCGGGTGATTTCGCAACCGTCGAACGCCATGGAATCGTGGCTGGTGGATACCGTGCGCCGCCACGCGGAAAAGGCCGGAATCGGAATGCCCGAAGTGGCCGTCTTCGAGGGAGAGCCGAACGCGTTCGCCACCGGCGCCTTCAAGAACTCGGCCCTGGTCGCCGTATCGACCGGCCTGCTGCAGACCATGAGCAAGGACGAGGTCGAAGCCGTGCTCGGCCACGAGATCGCTCACGTGGCGAACGGTGACATGGTCACCATGACGCTGCTGCAGGGCGTGATGAACACGTTCGTCGTGTTCCTGTCGCGTGTGATCGGCTATGTGGTCGACCGCATCGTCCTGCGCAACGAAAGCGACGCGCCGGGAATCGGGTACTTCGTGACGACGATCGTGCTCGACATTGCGCTGGGCTTCCTCGCGGCCATCGTGGTGGCCTGGTTCTCCCGCCGGCGCGAGTTCCGTGCGGACGCCGGTGCCGTGCAACTCATGGGGAACAACCGTCCGATGATCAACGCGCTCGCGCGCCTGGGCGGAATGGAGCCGGGCGAGTTGCCGCAGCAGGTGAAGGCCTTCGGAATCAACGGCGGGCCGAGCGGAATGCTGGCGCTGTTCTCCAGCCACCCGCCCATCGAGCAGCGCATCGCGGCGCTGCAGGCGATCGGCCGCTGAACTCGCAGGTCAGCCAGACCAAGGGCCGGGTCTCCCGGCCCTTTTTTCATGCGCGCGCGGCATGCCGCCGAGACACCGCAGCGGCGAGGACGCCGAGCAGGATGGCTGCAAGGGCCAGGGCGACGGTCGCCGCTTCCCAGAACCCGGCAGGCCCGCGCGGAGGCCCGAACGGTGACGGATTGAGGCCGATCCAGTAGCCGCCCCCGAGTCCGATGCCCCAGAGGGCGAGGCCGTAGATGACCATCGGCCAGAACGTGCTCTTGTAGCCGCGCAGCACGAACACCGCGATGCCCTGACCGGCGTCGAACAGGTGAAACACCGCCGCCAGGCCGAGCAGGGAAAGCGCCATCACGGCGACGTCCCGATCGTTCGTGTACAGGGCGACGATCGTCTCGCGCGTCAGCCAGAGGGTGGTCGCGGCCACGACCGCGATTGCCATCGCGACTCGAAAGCCACGCAGTGCCGCACGTCGCGCGACCTTCGGATCTCCCGCGCCCAGCGACTGCGCCACCAGCACGCTCGTCGCGATGCCGAGCGACAGCGGCACCATGAAGAGGATCGCGACCAGGTTGGAGACGATCTGGTGCCCGGCGACCGCCACCGTGCCGAGACGGGCAATCAGCACCGCCATGAACGTGAACGACGTGACTTCGAACATCGTCGACAGTCCGATCGGCACGCCGAGCTTCAGTTGCTCCCGGATGCTGGGCCAGCGCGGTCCGTGCACCTCGGTACTGCGGAAGCGCGCGTAGAAGGGATCGAGGCGCCAGACAGCGAAGGTCATGGCGAACATGAGCCAGGACAGCAGCGCCGTCGCGATCCCGGCCCCGGCCCCGCCGAAGGCGGGAACCGGCCCCATGCCATGCATGAACACCAGGTTCAGGGGAACCTTCAAGGCGAGTGCCGTGAGGTTGACGACCATGGTGACCTTTGGCCGCGACACCGCTGCATTGAGCCCGACGAAGACACGTGTCGCAAGCGCGGCAGGCAGGCCGAAGGCGATCGCCTGCAGGTAGAGCGCGAGGATCCGTCCGACGCTGCTGTCGACCTGCGCGAATCCCACCCAGAGGTCGGTTGCCAGCACCCACGGAAGCCCGGCCACGGTCAGCAGCAGCGAGAGCCAGAGTGCCTGCTGGACGTCGTCGCCGATGGCACGCCAGCGATGCGCGCCGTAGTGATGGCCTGCGATCGGGGACAGTGCCTGCAGCACGCCCATGAAGCCGATGTAGACGGTGACGTAGACGCTCGAGCCGACGGCCACCGCCGCGAGGTCGGTGGCCGACAGCCGGCCGGCCATCATGGCGTCGATGGTCCCGTTGCCGACGACCGCGAGGTTGGCGACGAACAGAGGCCAGGCGAGTTTCAGCAGCGCACGGGACGACGCATCGGGCGGCCGCGGCGCCGGAGCATCAGGCATGAGTTCGGCCCCTCACTGGCAGTTCAGGGGCGGCGCACCCAGATGCGGAAGACTTCGTCGGTCCGGGCCCTCCGGGTGACTTCGTAGCCGAGTTGCCAGTCGCCGACGGGCGGCGCATCGTCGAGATGCGTGCGCTGGTTGTCCCGCTGGATGAGGATCCGACAGGAGTCGCTGTTGTCGCCCTGACCGTTGAACCGGATGCCACCGTGGTACGCGAGCATCGCGCGCATGCCGATCGGCAACTGATACGCCTGCACGCAGCCGTCGCCGGCCAGGCGCCGTACCTGGTCGCCGAGCACGGAGGCGGTGGGCCTCATGCCCCGGTTGTATTCGACGACGTCGCCGTAGAGCGTGGCGACGAGAACCCACATCGCGGTCAGTCCCGCCGCAGCGAGCGCCGGTCCACGCCAGAGCATCGGGGCGCGCACCCGCCCTCGCCAGATCGCGAGCGCCAGCCAGGCAACGGTGGCGACCAGTGAAGTCAGCGCGGCGAGCGGATTGATCCCCGGCGGCAGTCCCGGGACGATGCGGGCAAACGACGCCGCCATCTTCGGCGGCACGCCCGCATTCCACGCGATGAAGTAAAGCCAGGCGCCGAGCAGCGCGAGGAAGAACAGGGCAATGGAGAACCAGTCGATGGCGTTGTCCGCCGCGCGGCGCAGCGTCGACACGCCGAACGCCGCGAGGACCACGAGCGCCGGCACCGCCCCGATGAGTTCGCGGTCGCTGGGCGAACTGCTGAGCAGCAGGTTGAGCAGCCCCGCCACGGCGAGCAGCAAGGGCAGCAGCACATGGGGCCGACGTACGAAGCCGCGCCACGAATAAAGGGTCCACAGCGCGAACGGCCAGAGCGGCCACGTGTACCAGCCGGCGTTGCGTGTGAGCCAGGCGAGGCTTTCGATGCTCGGCCCGCGGAACTGACTGACGTTCCATCGCGTCAGCGCGCCCATGTACTCGCCGGCGCCCGGCACCAGCAGCCGTGCGCTGATCGGCCACAGGGCGTAGCCGCCGGCCGCAATCGCGAGCATGACCACCGTGCGCAGCGCCCGCTGGCGTCCGTGGCAGGCGACGAACACCGCGGCGGCGATCGCCAGCAGTCCCGCTGGAAGCCAGCCGCGCGTCAGCGCTGCGGCGGCGAGCACGAGACCGGCCGCGACCGCGCCTTTCCAGTCCTCGTCGATGGCGACGGTGAGCGCGAGGACGAGGGCGCTCACCCATGCGAACAGCGCCGTCTCCGCGACGGTTTCGTGCAGGCGGACGACGATGCCGAACGTCGCGAGCGTCAGCAGCAGCGCCATGTCGGCGAGCATGCGTCCGTAGTCGCGCGGGTTGGCCTCGCCTCCGAAGGCCAGGGCGACCGGTTGTGCTTCGCTGCGTCGTGCGAGCCGATAGGTGGCGTACCAGAGGCTCGAGGTGGCGAGCGCGAACCACAGCACTGAAGCGAGTCGGGCCGCATCCACCGCACCGAGAACGCCGCCGAAGGCCTTGATCAGCACCGCACCGACCCAGAAGGGCAACGGGCCTTCCTCGGGCAGGGGCTGGCCTACCACGCCGGGCAGCAGCCAGTCGGACAGGCCGCCTTGCGCCATCGTCCACATCACGCCGAATGCGGAGGCGTCCTCGAGGCTCCACGGGTCGCGTCCTAACAGGCCGGGGAGGACGTACGCGAGGAGCAGCGTGAGGAGCAGCCAGCGCGGCAATTTCGCTGCGGCTGCCTCGGTGACCCGAGCCGGCGATGGTCGATGCTCGAAACTCAACGCTGCCCCTGCGATTCGATGCGGGTCGGCCTGTCGGCCGCGCGCCGCCGGAAGTGCCTGTTCGGTGGGCCCGCCCTGCGGCCCGGTTGCCTGTCCATCGCCTTATAGACCGCTTGCCCGCGCAAAACAAAAAAGGCAGCCGAAGCTGCCTTTGTCGTCGCGGGAGGCCTGTCCACGCTTACTTGCGGCGGGCCTTCGCAGCCGTTGCCTGCGCGGCCGCGGCGTTGACCGCCTCTGTCTTGGCGGCGAACTTCTGGCGGAATTTCTCGACGCGGCCGGTCTCGACGATCCGGGTCTGGGCGCCCGTGTAGAACGGGTGCGACTCCGACGACGTGTCGAGCTTGAACAGCGGGTACGTCTTGCCGTCCATCTCGATCGTCTCCTTGGTCTGGAGAGTGGAGCGCGTGATGAACTTGAAGTCGTTCTGCATGTCCTGGAACACGACTTCGCGGTACTCGGGGTGGATGCCTTGTTTCATTTCTCTGCTCGCTGGATCAGTTGGGCCGCCCGATCGGGGGGTGACGCGCGTTGCATAGCGGTCTGCCTCGACCACGGTCCCGTTTTTCGGGAACCGCACATTATCCGGGATTTCAGGGCGCCTCGGGCAACCGCCCTGGTTCTTGCCAAGCCTTTGAAGTCAAAAAGGCCGACTGGCTTCGCCAGCGGCCTTTTTCTGATTGGATCGGGCGAAAGTAGGTTTTCACTTTCGCCCGCTTGATCTAGCCTCCCCGCCGCATCATGTCGAAGAACTCGGCGTTGTTCTTCGTCGATTTCATCTTGTCGAGCAGGAATTCCATCGCCTCGATCTCGTCCATGCCGTAGAGCAGCTTCCGCAGGATCCAGACCTTCTGCAGGATTTCGGGCTTCAGCAGCAGTTCTTCCTTGCGCGTTCCCGAGCGATTGACGTTGAGCGCCGGGTAGACGCGTTTCTCGGCGAGCCGGCGCTCCATGTGGATTTCCATGTTGCCGGTGCCCTTGAACTCCTCGTAGATCACGTCGTCCATGCGCGAGCCGGTGTCAATCAGCGCCGTGGCGATGATCGTCAGCGATCCGCCTTCCTCGATGTTGCGGGCGGCGCCGAAGAAGCGCTTCGGGCGCTGCAGCGCATTGGCATCCACGCCGCCGGTGAGCACCTTGCCGGAGGCGGGGACCACGGTGTTGTAGGCGCGTGCCAGGCGCGTGATCGAGTCGAGCAGGATGACGACGTCCTTCTTGCTCTCGGCGAGGCGCTTGGCCTTCTCGATCACCATTTCCGCGACCTGCACGTGGCGGGTGGCGGGCTCGTCGAACGTCGATGCCACGACTTCACCGCGGACCGAGCGCTGCATCTCGGTGACCTCCTCGGGACGCTCGTCGATCAGCAGCACGATCAGCACCACGTCCGGGTGGTTGGCCGCGATGGCGTGCGCCATGTGCTGCATCAGCACCGTCTTGCCCGATTTCGGGCTGGCGACCAGCAGGCCGCGCTGGCCCTTGCCGATCGGCGCGATCAGGTCGACCAGGCGGCCGGTCAGGTTCTCGTCGCCGCGCATGTCGCGCTCGAGGACCAGAGGCTCGTCGGGGAAGAGTGGTGTGAGGTTCTCGAACAGGATGCGGTGCTTGGTCGACTCCGGCAACTGGCCGTTGACCTTGTCGACCTTGACCAGCGCGAAGTAGCGCTCGCCGTCCTTCGGTGTCCGCACCTCGCCTTCGATGGAATCGCCGGTGTGCAGGTTGAAGCGGCGAATCTGCGACGGCGAGATGTAGATGTCGTCGGTGCTGGCGAGGTACGAGGTCTCGGGCGAGCGAAGAAAGCCGAAGCCGTCCGGGAGCACCTCGAGCGTGCCGTCCCCGAAGATCTGCTCACCGCCCTTCGCGCGCTTCTTGAGGATTGCAAACATCAACTCCTGTTTGCGCATCCGGTTCGCGTTGTCGATTTCGAGGCCGGTGGCCATCTCCAGCAGTTGGGAGACGTGCTGTGCTTTTAGTTCTGAGAGGTGCATAAGTTTGGATCTGCCGGGAGAGGGTGGGGCGCGCTGTGCGGGGTCCGACGAGCCGGGCGCGCGCCCGCGAGGAATGGAGCCGGGCCGCGCTGGCCCGGCGCCTCAATCAGAGGTTGCTGTCAATGAATGCGGTCAGTTGGGACTTGGACAGTGCGCCGACTTTCGTGCCGACCACCGCTCCGTTCTTGAACAACATCAGCGTGGGAATGCCGCGGATCCCGAACTTCGCCGGGGTCGTCTGGTTCTCGTCCACGTTGAGCTTCGCGACGGTCAGTTTGGCGCCGTACTCGCGTGAAACTTCGTCCAGGATAGGCGCAATCATCTTGCACGGTCCGCACCACTCGGCCCAGTAGTCGACCAACACCGGACCATCGGATTTCAGGACGTCCTGTTCGAAGGAGGCGTCGCTGACGTATTTGATATCGCTCATATTTTGCGTCCTTCCGCACGCCGCACCGGCGCGCATTGGCATCAGGAAGAAACAGGGAACTTGTCTTGGGGAGGGCGGTGGCGCATGGCGGCGCATGGCAGGAAAAGACCGTACGGTGCGCACCGTTTTGCAAATGGTAGCACTTCCGATGCGGATGGGAAGGCTCGCGTTTCGAGCCTGTGGCATCCCTACAATTCTCCCGTTTACCCGAGCCTCCCGTGTCCCGCGCCCCCCTCTTCGAACGCCTCGCCCGCGCCGATTCCGACGACCGCCCCGCGCACGGGATCGTCGTCGTCACGCCGAACCGCCGCCTTGCGCGCGCGCTTTCCCGAGAGTTCGACGCCTGGCAAGCGGCTCGCGGTCGCCGCTCCTGGGAGACTCCCCGCGTGCTGCCCTACGGCACGTTCGTGGCGAGCCTTTATGACGCCGCCCTGCACGATCCGGTGCTCGCGGGCGTGCGTGCCCCGCTGACGGCCACGCAGGAAGCGACGTTGTGGGAATCGGTGGTGGAAGCGAGCGGCCTGCCGCTCGCATCGCCGGGGGCCGCCGCGCAACTGGCTGCCGGCGCGTGGTCGCTGGCCCACCAGTGGCAGATCGCGGACCGTGTGCGGCATTACGCGATGAGCGAGGACAACCGCGTCTTCGCGGGCTGGGCTGCGGAGTACGCGCGACGCCTCGAGCGGTTCGATGCAACGGACCAGGCGCGCCTGCCCGATGCCGTCCGCGCGCTCGTCGTTGCCGGCGATCTTCCGGTCCCATCCGAGGTGGTGCTGGCCGGCTTCCCCGAACTCACGCCGCAACAGGACGCGTTGTTCCAGGCGCTCGCGGGCCGCGGAGCGCGCGTGGAGGCGCAGCGCGAAGAGCCTGCCCAAGGTGACTGCCGCCGCATGGAAGCTGGCGATGCACACGAGGAACTCGAGCGCATGGCCGACTGGGCGGCCGCGCGGCTACGGGCAAACAAAGACGCCCGCATCGGCATCGTCGTGCCGGACCTCAGCGCGCGCCGCCGTGAGATTGCACGGGCTCTCGATGTCGCATTGGCGCCCGACGCGCTGCTTGCTTCCCCAGATCGGCAGCGGCCATACACCGTGTCGCTGGGCGCAGCTCTGGCGGATGCGCCGATGGTGGCGACGGCGATGCGTGCGCTTCGCCTCGCGGCCGGCGACGTCGATTTCGCCGAGGCCAGCGCGCTGCTGCGATCCCCGCATGTCGACTTCGGACCGGCGCCGGCGCGGGCCTGCTTCGACGTCGAGTGGCGCCGACGGTCCGGCCGCACCACGTCGCTGAGTCAGTTGCTCGCGGTCACGCGCACTTCGCGCGCGGACGAGGCGCCGGCCCCTCGGGCAGCGCTCGAGGCACTGCAGGCGTGGAAGACACGCGTGGGCACTCGGCCTCGCCGATTGTCCGAGTGGGCCGCGCTATTGATGGAAGCGCTGCGTGCCATCGGGTTTCCCGGGGCCGCGACCCCGGACTCCGCGGAGTACCAGACGCTCGCGCGCTGGCAGGAACTGATGGCGGAGTTCGCTGCGCTGGATCGCGTACAGGGGGCGCTCGACCTGCGGGCCGCGGTCGCGCGCCTGGCGCGCCTGGCCTCGGCCACCATATTCCAGCCCGAGGGCGGCGATCCACCGATACACGTCGTGGGACTGCTCGAAGCCGAGGGTCTCGAGTTCGATCACCTGTGGATCGCCGGCCTCACATCGGAGGCATGGCCGGTTGCCGCGCGCGCTCACCCGCTGCTGCCGCTCGAATTGCAGCGCGCGAAGCGGATGCCGGGTGCGCTGGCCGACGTCGAACTGCGGCGGGCGCAGGCCGTCCTCGATCGCCTCTCCCGCTCGGCACCCGAGGTCGTGGCGAGTCATGCGGTGCGCGAGGGCGACCGCGATCTAGCTCCGAGCGCGATGATCGCGGCGTGGCCCGAGGCCGAGCCCGCCACTGCCGCTGTGCGGGCATGGCAGGTGATTGCGCCGGTCCCGCTCGAGACGCTCGTCGATGCGCGCGCAACTCCACTTTCGGACACCCGCGTGGTCGGCGGCGGTGCTTCAACGCTGACCGACCAGTCCGCGTGCCCGTTCCGGGCCTTTGCCGCTCACCGGCTCGGCGCGGACGAGCCCGAGCAGCCGCATGACGGGCTCGCCGCATCGGAGCGCGGAGAACTGGTCCACCGCGTCCTTGCCCGCTTCTGGGAGTCGGTTCCGCAGCGAACGCGCGCATCGGTCGCCGCGCTTTCCGTGGAGCAACGCGCTTCGCTCCTCGAGCGGGCCGCCGACAACGCCATCGGGCGCATCCGCGAGCGGCGCCCCGGCGCGCTCGGGGACGGCCTGCTCGCGATCGAGAAGCGGCGCCTGGTGACGATGGCGCAGGACTGGCTGCGCTTCGAGATCGAGCAGCGCGGGGAATTCGAGGTGAAGGCGATCGAAGAGCGCCGCGCGCTGGCGATCGGTCCGCTGTCCCTGAACGGTCGCCTCGATCGCGTCGATCGCCTCGCGGACGGGAGCACGGTCATCATCGACTACAAGACGGGAGCCAAGGGCGGCGTGCGTTCGTGGCTCGGGCCCCGGCCGGACGAACCGCAGTTGCCGCTCTATCTCGTCGCCTCGGAAACCGGAGCACGCGCGGTCGCCTTCGCGCGGGTGCGTACGGGCGACAAGGAATTCGTCGCACTCGCGGAAGACGAGAGCCTGTTGCCGAAGGCGCGCGTGGACTGGAAGCAGGAGCACGCGAGCTGGGCGGCGCTGGTGCAGGCATGGCGCGACGAGTTGACGAGGCTGGCGAACGACTTCGCGGCCGGCGTGGCGGAGGTCGCGCCGAAGCGGGCCGACACCTGCCGGTACTGTGGCGTCGCGATGCTGTGCCGCCTGACAGAGCGCGCTGGCGACGTCCTTGCACCCGAAGGCGAACCGGGCGGAGCCGACGATGAGTGATGCCGCACTGGCCGCCGTCGACAAGGCCGCGCGCGAACGCGCACTGGACACGCAACAAAGTTTCATCGTTCGCGCTCCCGCGGGCTCCGGCAAGACGGAACTGCTGATCCAGCGCGTACTCGCGCTGCTCGCCACCGTGGACGCGCCCGAGGAAGTGGTGGCCATCACGTTCACCAGAAAAGCCGCCGCCGAGATGCGACAGCGACTGGTGGAGGCGCTGGCGGGCGCGCGGGGCGAAGAGCCCGAGCAGCCTCACAAGCGCCTCACCTACCGGCTCGCGGTCGCGGTGTGCCGCCGCGACGACGAGCGCGGATGGGACATCGTCCGCAACCCGGCGCGGCTTCGGGTCCAGACGATCGACGCGCTGGCGCAATGGCTGGCTCGCCAGCTTCCACTGGCACTCGGGCTCGGGGCGGCACCGAACGTGACCGAGCAGCCCGCCGCGCTCTACGACGCGGCGGCTCGTGCCACGCTCGCGGTGCTCGAAAGCCGTGAGCCGGGTGACCGGCCACTCGCTCGTCATGTCGGACGGCTGCTCGAGCACCTCGACAACGACGTCGAGCGCGCCGTGGGCCTGGTCTCGTCGATGCTCGGCCGGCGCGAGCAGTGGTTGCGCCACCTGGGCGGACACGAGCGCCAGAAACTCGAAGCCGCGCTTCAGCGCGCGTGCGAGCGGCAGATGGAGCGCGTCTGCGAACTGCTGCCACCTTCGCTCGGCGATGAGCTGATCGCGCTGGCGCGGTACGCCGCAGCCAACGGAGGTGCGAAGGGCGGCCTGTCCCCGTGTGCCGACCTGACCGCCTTGCCCGAAGCCGCGGTGGCGCGTCTCGACGCGTGGTGCGGCCTTGCATCGATGCTGCTCACCGGCGACGACAAGTGGCGGCTCCAGTTCACCAGGCGCGAGGGATTCCCGGCGGGCGACTCGGCCGCAGAGAAGCGCGTGAACCAGCCGTACCGGGACCGCGTGTCGCTTCTCGTCGATGCGCTGCGTGGCAACGAGGAACTACGCGAGGCGCTGGCCGGGCTGCGGCGGCTTCCGCCTCCGCGGTACGCGGATGACGACTGGGCCATCGTCGGGTCCATCGTCGAAGTGCTGCGGCGGGCGGCCGGCGAACTGAGGGTCGTGTTTGCCGAAACGGGAACGATGGATTTCGGCGAAGTGACGCATCGCGCCGTGCAGGCGCTTGGCGACCAGGAGGCCGGCGACATCGCGCTTGCGCTCGACGCGCGCTTGCGTCATCTGCTGATCGACGAGTTCCAGGACACCTCGATCACCCAGTTCGAACTCGTCGAGCGACTCGTGTCCGACTGGACGGTCGGGGATGGCCGCACGCTGTTCGTGGTCGGTGACCCGATGCAGTCGATCTACCGTTTCCGCGAGGCGGAGGTCGGCCTGTTCCTGCGCGCGTGGGACAGCGGTATCGGGCCGCTGTCGCTGGAGCCGCTCAAGCTCACGCGGAACTTCCGCTCGCAGGCGGGCGTCGTCGAGTGGGTGAATCGCGCGTTCGCGCGCGTGCTGCCGACGGAAAGCGACATCGTCAGTGGCGCCGTGTCGTTCGAACCCGCAACGGCGGTGCACGCGTCGACCTTCGATCCCGCCGTCGCCGTGCACGGTTTCATCGACGGGCAAGCCGGGAATGAAGCGGCGAAGGTCGTCGAGATCGTGCGGACCATCCGCGCGGAGGCTCCAGCGGCATCCGTCGCGCTGCTGGTGCGCGCGCGCTCGCACCTGATCGAGATCGCTGCCCACCTGCGGCGCGCCGGATTGCGTCCTACGGCCGTCGAACTGCACCCGCTCGCGAGGCGGCCCCTCGTCTCCGACCTGCTCGCGCTGACGCGCGCGCTCGAGCACCTCGCGGACCGCACCGCCTGGCTGGCCGTTCTGCGGGCGCCATGGTGCGGCTTGACGCTGGCCGACCTCGCGGCCCTCATGGAAGGGGATCCGCGCACCGTTTTCGAAGTGCTGGCCGATGACGCCTGCGTGGGCCGGCTCTCGACCGATGGACGCGCGCGCGTGGCGCGGGTCGCTCCGATATTGATGCGTGCAGTCGCACTCGCGGCCCGCATGCCAGGTTCCGAACGCGTCGAGCAGGCGTGGCTGCTGCTGGGCGGTCCTGCGTGTCTTGCGTCCGCTGCCGAGCGCGATGACGCCGACCAGTTCTTCGCGCTCCTGATGAAGCACGAGGAAGAAACGCGGGGCTCCATCGACATCGCTCTGCTGGAGCGGTTGCTCGAGTCGCTTTTCGCGGCGCCGGAGGCCGATTCCGACCCGCGGTTCCATGTGATGACGATTCACAAGGCCAAGGGGCTGGAGTTCGATCACGTCATCGTGCCGCGGCTAGGCGCCAGGCCTCGTCGCGACGACCCGCAACTGATGGCCTGGCTGGAGCGTGCCACGGTCGACGGTCCGGAGCTGCTGCTGGCGCCGATCCACGCCGGCGGCGCGGACAAGGACGCCCTGCTGCGGTGGGTCGAATCGGAACTGCAGCGGCGGCAGCTGCACGAGGACGAGCGCCTGGCTTATGTGGCGGCGACCCGGGCGCGCGAACGCCTGCATTTGCTCGGGTGCGTGCAACGCAATGCAAAGGGCGAACTCAGGTGCGCCGAGGCGTCGCTGCTCGCGCGCCTCTGGCCCGTCGTGGCCGCCGAGTTCGAGCAGGCGGAGATCGTCGATCGCACCGGTGCCGAAGGACCGGAGAACCCGCCGCTCGACCAGTCGCTCCATCGCTTGCCTCCTGGCTGGCGGTTGCCCGCGCTGCCGCCGCCCGTCGCCTGGTCCGCGGACGACATGCCGGTCGACGCCCATGCCGCGATCGAGTTCTCGTGGGCGGGCGAGACGGCGAGACGCATCGGCGTCGTGGTGCACCGGTGGCTGCAAAGGATGGCCGAGGATGCGCTTGTGGGCTGGGATGCCGCGCGAGTGAAAACGATCGTGCCGCAGATCGAGCGTGTTCTTGCGGCCGGCGGACTGACAGGAAACGATCTCGCGGCCGCGCGTGCACGAGTCGCTCAGGCGCTGACGAACGTGATCGAGGACGACCGCGGATGCTGGGTCCTCGGTCCACATGCCGAGCACCGCAGCGAACTGCGACTGAGCACGGTGCAGGGGAATCGCGTGAAGCGACTGGTGCTCGATCGCACGTTCGTCACGGCGGATGGCGAACGCTGGATCGTCGACTACAAGGCCGGCGCGCACGAAGGGGCGGACGTCGAGACCTTCCTCGACTCCGAACAGGTGCGGTACCGCGGACAAATCGAGGCGTATGCCGCTGCCCTCGATCCCGGTGCTCGACTGGGCCTGTACTTTCCCCTGGTTCCCGGCTGGCGGCAGTGGTCCGCGGCCTCGAGCCGATCTCCCGAAGAAATAAACAGGGAACCATCGGGGGCCGCTGATATCATTCTTGATGGCGGGCCCCCTCGCACTGAGGTGCCGTGAATCTGGTCAGGTCGGGAACGAAGCAGCCACAGCGGATTTCTTTCAGGTGCCGAGGTCAGGCTCGCCTAACCATTTCGCCCCAAGGGGCGAAATGGTTAGGCGAGCGTCTCGCCACTTGAAGACGCAGGAGGGGGTCTCCCCCTCCTGGACCTCCCCCTCTCGAGATTTCGTATCCATGTCGGTACGTATCGCACCTGCGCCGCTCGGAAGATTGCGCGACCGTGTTCGCGCTGATCCGTGCGCTCGCCGAGTACGAGCGGCTGTCGCATCTCGTCGTCGGGTCGGAAGACGATCTGCGCAACGAGTTGTTCGGCGTGTACCCGGTGATCGAGTCCGTGCTTGCGTGGGACGGCGACACCGCGGTCGGATTCGCGCTGTTCTTCCACAACTATTCGACCTTCCTCGCGCGCCGCGGCCTGTATCTGGAGGACCTGTTCGTCGCCCCGGAGGCACGGGGGCGGGGCATCGGCAAGGCGCTGATCACGCATTGCGCGCGAGTTGCGGTGTCGCGTGGCTGCGGTCGCTTCGAATGGAGCGTGCTCGACTGGAACGAGCCTGCGATCGCGTTCTACCGATCGCTCGGTGCCGAGCTGCTGCCCGACTGGCGCATCTGTCGCCTCACCGGCGCATCGCTGCAGCGCTTTGGCGACGCGGCCGCGGCGTCGCGCGCGCCCACGCCGTAGAATCGTCCGCATGTCGTATCAGGTCCTCGCCCGCAAGTGGCGTCCGCGTGATTTTTCCACCCTGGTGGGCCAGGAGCACGTGGTCCGCGCGCTGACCCACGCTCTGACCGAAAAGCGCCTGCATCATGCGTACCTCTTCACCGGCACCCGGGGAGTCGGCAAGACCACGCTGTCGCGCATCCTCGCCAAGGCGCTGAACTGCACAGGCGCGGACGGGCAGGGGGGCATCACCGCCACCCCGTGTGGAGTGTGTGAAGCGTGCACCGCGATCGACGCCGGCCGCTTCGTCGACTACATCGAGATGGACGCCGCCAGCAATCGCGGCGTCGACGAGATGGTGCAGTTGCTCGAGCGCGCGATGTACGCGCCGAGCAGCGCGCGCTTCAAGGTCTACATGATCGACGAGGTCCACCAGCTGTCCGCGCACGCGTTCAACGCGATGCTGAAGACGCTCGAGGAGCCGCCCGACTACGTGAAGTTCATCCTGGCGACGACCGACCCGCAGAAAGTGCCGGTCACCGTGCTCTCGCGCTGCCTGCAGTTCAACCTCAAGCAGATGACGCCGGCCGGAATCGCCGAACGCATGGCGGAGATCCTGGCCGCGGAAAAGCTCGAGGCCGAGCCGGCCGCGCTGCGCATGCTCGCCCAGGGAGCGCGCGGCAGCATGCGTGACGGCCTGTCGCTGCTGGACCAGGCGATCGCGTATGCCGCCGGTCCGGTAACGCTCGACGCGGTGCGCGCGATGCTCGGCGCCATCGACCAGGGCACGCTCGTGCGCGTGCTCGATGCGATTGCCGCCCGCGACCCGAAGCAGGCGCTCGCGATTTCCGACGAGATGAGCGAGCGCAGCCTGTCGTTCGCGCAGGCGATGCGCGACCTCGCCAGCCTGCTGCACCGGATCGCGCTCGCCCAGCAGGTGCCCGATGCGGTGCCGGACGACGAGGTCGAGGCGGCGGACATCCGGCGCCTCGCCGGCACCCTGGCGCCGGACGAGGTGCAGCTCTACTACCAGGTCGCGCTGCACGGACGCAACGACATGCATCTGGCGCCCGACGAGTACGCGGGATTCACCATGGCGCTGCTGCGCATGCTGGCGTTCGCGCCCGCAGCGCCCGGCGATGCCAGGGCGGTCGCGCCGCGTGCGGTCCCGCTCGTGGCGCAGGCCGCCCCGCGCACGACAGCACCCGCACCGCGCGGCAGTCCGGCCGCGCCGCGGTCGGCGTCGTCGCCCGCAGTGGCGCCGGTCGCAGCGGCCGCGCGGGCGCCTTCGGCGTCGATCGCCTTCGATGGCGACTGGCCTGCGCTGGTCGCGCGTCTCAAGGTCGTCGGCCTCGTCAAGGAACTCGCAAGCCGCAGCGAACTGGTGTCGCACGAGGGCGACGTGTTGAGGCTTCGCGTGCCGCTCAAGACGCTGCTCGACGCAGGCACGCTCGACAAGCTCAAGGCCGCTGTCAGCGCGGCTCTCGGCCGACCGATCCGCCTGACCGCCGACGTTGGCACGACGGCCGGCCCGACGGCCGCCGGCATCGCCGAGCAGGCCCGCGCGGAGAAACAGCGCCAGGCCGAGGAGTCGATCTACGCCGACCCCTTCGTGCGAGAATTGATCGACAACTTCGGTGCGTCGGTCGACCCAGCGTCGATCCGCCCGAAGGACGCCTGATCGCAGGTCCGCCGCACTCGCATTTCTCCCGATTTCACCAGAACCCGAGGACGTCCCCGCCATGATGAAGGCCCAGATCGCCGGTCTGATGCAGAAGGCGCAGAAGATGCAGGAAGACATGAAGCGCATGCAGGACGAACTGGCCTCCACCGAGGTGGAAGGCCAGTCGGGCGCAGGCATGGTGAAGGTGGTGATGACCTGCAAGCACGAGGTAAGACGCATCGCGATCGACCCGAGCCTCGTCGGCGACGACAAGGACATGCTCGAGGATCTCGTGGCCGCGGCGTTCAACGACGCCGTGCGCCGCGCCGAAGCGGTCTCGCAGGAGAAAATGGCCTCGATCACGGCCGGCATGCCGCTGCCGCCGGGAATGAAGCTGCCCTTCTAGCGCGGACGGCGCTACTCCTCGTGCGTCTCGGGCCCACTCTCGACCGGCTGGTCGACGCGCTGAAGCACCTGCCAGGCATCGGCCCGCGTTCCGCGCAGCGCATCGCGTTCCACCTGCTGCAGCACGACCGCGATGCCGCGGTTCGCCTCGGCGAGGCGCTCCTCGCAGCCGCGCAGTCGATACGCCACTGCGAGCGCTGCAACACGCTGAGCGAGCAGGCGATCTGCGAGACCTGCAGCAGCGCGAAGCGCGACGCCCACCTGCTGTGCGTGGTCGAGTCGCCGGCGGACCAGTTGATGATCGAGCAGTCGATGTCGTACTCGGGCCTGTATTTCGTCCTGCTCGGGCGTCTGTCCCCGCTCGACGGCATCGGGCCCCGGGAGATCCAGATGGAGCGGCTGCTCGCACGCGCGGTCGACGGCATCGTGCGCGAGGTGATCGTGGCGACTTCGTTCACGCCCGAGGGCGACGCCACCGCGCACTACGTCGGCCAGTTGCTGAAGGAGCGCGACCCGGCGATCAAGGTCACGCGGCTTGCGCGGGGCGTGCCGGCCGGCGCGGAACTCGAATACACCGACATCAATACCATCGCCCAGGCGATGCTCGATCGACGCGCCTCGTAGCGCGAGGGCGGCGCTAGACTCGCCGCCTCCGGTCGCGTAATCGGTGCCTTCATGACCACTGCCTACTGGTGCGTCCTCGTCGCCGCCCTGATGCCCTATGTCGCCTCGTCGGTCGCAAAGGCCGGCGGCGAGCGCTACAACAACCGCAATCCGCGCCGGTGGCTCGACCAGCAGCAGGGATTCCGGGCGCGCGCGAACGCAGCGCAGGCGAACGGTTTCGAGGCCTTCCCGTTCTTCGCGGCGGCCGTGATCGTCGCGCACCTGACGCATGCGCCGCAGGACCGCATCGACGCGCTGGCCGTCATCTTCATCGTCGCGCGCGTGGCGTATTTCCTCTGCTACCTGGCCGACTGGCACTGGCCTCGCTCGATCGTATGGACGATCGGCTTCGTCGCGACGATCACGATCTTCGTCACGGGAAGCTGAGATGAGCGGTCCCCTGCAGGGCGTCAAGGTGCTTGAACTCGGCACGCTGATCGCGGCGCCGTTCGCATCGCGCCTCCTCGCCGAGTTCGGCGCCGACGTGATCAAGGTCGAGGACCCGAAGACGGGCGACCCCATCCGCAACTGGCGCTACCTGCATCACGGCACCTCGCTCTGGTGGTACGTCCAGTCGCGCAACAAGAAGTCCATCGCGCTGAACCTGAAGGATCCGCGGGCGCAGCAGATCGCGCGCCGGCTCGCCCTCGACGCGGACATCGTCATCGAGAACTACCGGCCCGGAGTGCTCGAGAAGTGGGGCCTCGGGTTCGAGCAGCTGCATGCCGAAAATCCGGCGACGGTCATGGTGCGCATCTCGGGCTACGGCCAGACCGGTCCGATGCGGGACCGGCCGGGCTTCGGTGCCATCGCCGAGTCGATGGGCGGCATCCGTTTCGTGACGGGCTATCCGGACCGGCCGCCCGTGCGCATCGGCATTTCGATCGGCGATTCGATCGCCGCGCTGCACGGCGCGATGGGAGCGCTGATGGCATTGCGCCACCGCGATGCCACGGGTGGCCGCGGCAAGGGCGAGGGGCAACTGGTCGACGTGGCGCTGTACGAGGCGGTGTTCAACATGATGGAGAGCACCGTGCCCGAGTACGACGTGTTCGGGGCGGTGCGCACGCGCACCGGGGGGTCGCTGCCAGGCATCGTGCCGTCGAATACCTATGAGTGCGCCGACGGCGCGGCGATCGTCGTCGCCGGCAACGGCGACGCGATCTTCCGCCGCCTGATGACCGCCATCGGGCGCGACGACCTGGCGAACGACCCCGCGGTCGCGAACAACGAGGGCCGCGTGAAGCGCGTCGACGAGATCGACGGTGCGATTCAGGCGTGGTGCCGGCAGCGCCCGATCGATGAGGCACTGACCCACCTGGCCGCGGCCGACGTTCCCGTTTCCCGCATCTACAGCGTGGCCGACATGGCAAGCGACCCGCAGTTCCAGGCACGCAGGATGTTCGAGCAGACAGTGCTGCCCGACGGCACTCCGATGCGGGTGCCGGCCGTCGTTCCCAAGCTGTCCGCGACGCCGGGGGAAACCCGCTGGATCGGGCCTCGCCTTGGTGAACATACGGATGACGTGTTGCGCGGACTCGGTTACGACGACGCCGCGATCGAGGCGCTGCGCCACGAGGGCGTGATTTAAGATCGCAGCAGGCGCACGCGCTGCTGCGCGGCGGACAAGCACAAACCAAGGAGACACCATGAAGAAGGCGTACAGCCGCCGTGAGGTGCTGGGTGCCGGTGCGGCAGCCAGCGCCCTTGCGGCGTTCCCGGCCATCGGTTCGGCACAGGGCATCGAGCGCAAGAAAGTGACCATCGCGGTGGGCGGGAAGAACCTCCTGTACTACCTGCCGCTGACGATCGCCGAGCAGAAGAAGTTCTTCCAGGAAGAGGGCCTGGAGGTCGAGATCGTCGACTTCGCCGGCGGCGCGCGTGCGCTTCAGGCCGTCGTCGGCGGCAGCGCCGACGTCGTCTCCGGCGCCTTCGAGCACACCATCAACATGCAGGCCAAGGGCCAGCCGATGCGCGCCTTCGTGCTCCAGGGCCGCGCACCGCAGATCGTGCTTGCCGTCAGCAACAAGACGATGGCGAACTTCAAGACGGTCGCCGACCTGAAGGGCAAGAAGATCGGCGTCACCGCCCCCGGTTCATCGACGAACATCCTGTGCAACTTCGTGCTCGCAAAGGCGGGCCTGAAGCCGAGCGACGTGTCGTACGTCGGTGTCGGCGCCTCGCAGGGAGCCGTCGCCGCGCTGCGTGCCGGCCAGATCGACGCCATCTCGAACCTCGACCCCGTGATCACCATCCTCTCGCGCAGCAACGACATCAAGATCGTTTCCGATACGCGCGACGTGGCCGAGGCCGACCGGGTGTTCGGCGGCCCGATGCCGGCCGCGACCCTGTACGCCCCGGTCTCGTTCATCGAGAAGAATCCCAACACCGTGCAGGCCCTGACCAACGCGATGGTGCGGGCGAACAAGTGGATCCAGCAGGCCGGCCCGTCCGACATCGTGAAGGTCGTGCCCGAGAGCTACCTGCTCGGCGACCGCGCGGTCTACATCGACGCTTTCCAGAAGGCGCAGAAGGCGCTGTCACCCGACGGCATGATTCCCGAGTTGGGCCCGGCCACCGCGCTGCGCGCGCTGCAGAGCATCGACGATTCGCTCAAGACGGCGAAGATCGACCTGAAGGCCGTGTACACCAACGATTTCGTGCGCAAGGCGAACGCCAAGTACCCGAAGGGATAAGCGCCCCCACAGCACCACTCGGAGTTCGGGCCGCACGCGCGGCCCGTTCCGCATGAACGCCCCCGCCCTTTCACTGACCGGTATCACGTGCACGTTCGTCGGCCGCGACGAGCGCAACCAGCGCTACACGGCCGTGCGCGACGTCACGCTCGACATCGCGCCGGGCGAGTTCGTGAGCGTGGTCGGGCCCACGGGCTGTGGCAAGAGCACGCTGCTGAACGTTGCCGCCGGCCTGCTCGAGCCGAGCAGCGGCACGGTTCGCGTCTTCGGCGCACCGCTTGCCGGCATCAACCGGCGCGCCGGCTACATGTTCCAGACCGAGGCGCTGATGCCGTGGCGCAGCGCGCGGGCGAACGTCATGGCGGGGCTCGAGTTCCGCGGTGCCAGCGCCGAGGAGGCGGGGGCCAGCGCCGACGAATGGTTGAAGCGCGTGGGACTGGGCGGATTCGGCGACCGCTATCCGCACCAGCTCTCGGGCGGCATGCGCAAGCGCACGGCGCTCGCGCAGACCCTCGTGCTCGATCCAGACATCATCCTGATGGACGAGCCGTTCTCCGCTCTCGACATCCAGACGCGCCAGCTGATGGAAAACGAGGTCCTCGACCTCTGGGCCGCGAAGCGCAAGGCGGTGCTCTTCATCACGCACGACCTCGACGAGGCGATCGCGATGAGCGACCGCGTCGTCGTCCTGTCCGCCGGCCCGGCCTCGCACCCGATCGGCGAGTTCGTGATCGACCTGCCGCGGCCGCGCGACGTCGCGGAGGTCCGGATCACCTCGCGTTTCATCGACCTGCACAAGGCGATCTGGGACGTGCTGCGCGAGGAAGTGCTCAAGGGCTACGCCCAGCAGAAGCTGGTGGCCTGAGATGTGGAAGCTCCTGCGTCCGCGTGTTGCGACTCTCCGCTTCTGGCAGGTGCTTGTCCTCGTGGTGATCTTCGCCTTCTGGTGGGCGATGACGACGCCCGGCGTGATCCCGCCCTTCATGTTCGAGAACGATCGGCAGGCGGCGTTCTTCTTCGGCGAACCCCTCAAGATCGTCGTGCGCATCTGGGACTGGTTCATCACCGACCGCGACATCTATGGCCACCTCTGGGTGACGCTGCTCGAGACCGTCCTCGCGTTCGCCTTCGGCACGATCGCCGGGCTCGTCATCGGCATGTGGCTCGCGCTGTCGCCGATCGCCGCGGCGATCCTCGATCCGTACATCAAGGCGGCGAATTCCATGCCCCGCGTGATCCTCGCGCCGATCTTCGCGGTCTGGTTCGGGCTCGGCATCGCCTCCAAGGTCGCCCTGGGCTTCACGCTGGTCTTCTTCATCGTCTTCTTCAACGTCTACCAGGGCGTGAAGGAAGTGAGCCCCACCGTGCTCGCCAACGCGCGCATGCTGGGCGCCAGCCGCAACCAGTTGCTGCGCCACGTGTACCTGCCGAGCGCGACGAGCTGGGTGTTCTCGTCGCTGCACACGTCGGTGGGGCTGGCCTTCGTTGGCGCCGTGGTGGGCGAGTACCTCGGCTCCTCCCGCGGGGTCGGCTACCTGATCCTGCAGGCGGAAGGCACGTTCGACATCAATACCGTCATGGCCGGCATCCTGGTCCTCACCGCCTTCGCGCTGGTGCTCGACTGGGTGGTCGGACGCGTCGAGTCGCACCTCATGCGCTGGCAACCGAGCGCGGGAGAGACGGAAAAGCTGTGAGTTTGATGCCGACTTCTTGGTAGCAACACCTAGACACGGCATCGCGCGCCCCGTAGGCTGCCAGCAGACTACGCAGCGCTCCCATGTCCTCGACCACCTACGAATTCGGCGCGAACGGCGCGGCTGAGCCGTTCTGGCAGCGCATCCACAAGTTCTTCACGCTGCCGCTCGACAAGGCCGTGCTGATGCGCATCGGCGGGCTCGCGGTGGCGAGCGTGATCGCCTTCGCGTTGTTCTTCCTCGGCGTGTTCGGGGTCGTGCTGGGCCTCGCCGCGCTCGTCGCGGTGCTCGTCATCGGTGCCCGGTTCGGCTTCAAGATCATCGAGCGATCGTCGAAGGGATTCCTGATCCCGAGCGACTACCCGATATCGGACGACGATCTCGTCAGCGCGTACCTCCCGTACAAGTTCGTGGCCATGAACATGGTGTTCGGCCTGCTGCTGGTCCTGCTGGCGCTGATCACCCGGGGCAGCGAGTTCTTTTCGCTGCTGTTCTGGTTCGTGCTGTTCGTCGTCGTGATGCCGGCGGCAACGATGCGCCTCGTCATCACCGGCAGCCTCCGCGCGGCTCTGAATCCGGTCGAGCTGGTCGCCCTTGTCCAACGCATCGGCAAGCCCTATGCGGCGCTCGCGGCCTTCGTGTTCTGTGCGGATCTGTGCCGCACCTACGGAATGGCGGCACTGGCCGTCGCGGGGGGCGTCGGGGCCGGGCTGGTCGGCGCCCTCGGCGGGCCGAAGACCAGCCTCGGATTCGGTGGCATCGCGCTGCTGTTCTTCATGTCGGCCGGCTTCTGGTACTTCACGTACGTCATCTGCGCGCTGATCGGCTATGGCATGTACCAGTACGCCGACAAGCTCGACATCTCGGTCGTCGGGCCGGGCGAGCAGTCGCTGCGCAGCACGGCAACCGCGCGCACGGTCGACATCAAGGCGCGCACGCGAGACGCGCTGATCGGCCAGATGGTGTCGGCGGGGGAGATCAAGGAGGCGATCGAACTGCTGTCGGAGGACCTGCGGGAGCGGCCCGGCGACCTGTCGCTGCACGCGCGCTTTCACCGTCTCGTGGTGGCCGAGGGCAGCTCGCTGCGCATCGAGGACCACACCGACAAATACTTGGCACTGCTGGTGAAGTCGCAGAACTGGCGCGAGGCGCTGGAACTGTACGACGAAGCCATCGCGCGCCGGGCCGACTGGGCTCCGCGCGAAGTCGCCACGATCGTCCCGCTGGCGCAGGCCGCCCTGCGCGCCGGAAAACCGAGGGAAGCCGGCCTGCTGATCCGCGGCTTCGACAAGAAGAATCCCAACCACCCGGACATTCCGCGCGCGTATCTCGTCGGCGCGCAGATCATGGCCGAGTACGCCGGCAAGCCGGATGACGCCCGGCGCATCCTCGAGCACCTGGTCAAGCATTACGCCAGCGACCCGGTGGCGACCGAAGCTTCGCGGTACCTCGAAGTGATGCGCCGAATGGCGAAGTGAGCCGGCGCGCTACGAGCGATCCTGCGGCCTCGCGTCGAGGTCGATGTCCAGTTCGGTCGTCACGTTGAGGGTGGACGGTGCCACCCGCGTCGTCGCGCGGATCGTCATCGGCGGTTCATGACTGCGCGCCACGCCTCCGATGGCTGAGGGCGACGGGAAGTGCGCGGACAGTCGCTCCTTGACCTGCTGCGCCTGTGTCTTGAGCCCGTGGCGGGAGTAGGTCGTGAAGAGGCCCAGCAGCGAGTCGGCGATCTGGCGCGCATAGAGGTTCTTCGTGGTTTCGTTCCCGATGAGGCCATCGAGCACCCGTAGCGCGGCAGCGTCCTCGCGGGCGGCAACGAGCCGGCGCGCCAGGCGCAACTGCTCGTCGACCGGCAGGACCGCAAGGACATGTGGCTGGCTCATCTGCAGGTACACCGGCCGCAACTCGGCACGTGACCCGCGGGCGCGGATCCACAGGATGCGAAGCGCCGCGTCGAGCAACGTTTCCGAGTTGCGCCCGAGCAGCGCCATGTTGAAGTACGCGATGGCGTACTTGGTGTTCCCGGGGTCATCGGCCAGCAACTGCGCATAGGCGCGGGCGGCGCGCTTCGTGTCGAGCCGAGCCGCAGCCTGCTGCGCTTCCTGCAGCAATGTCGACTTGCGGTTGCCCCGGCGCTCGTCGGCGAACTGCTCGTCCAGGATCCGGTCGACCCGCTGGCTGTCGCGTGGCTTGAGCAGCCAGGCGGCCGCGGCTCCCGCCACGAAACCGCCGATGTGCGCGCCGTAGGCCACGCGGGACTCGGGAGACAGCGCCCATTGGACCGCCTCGATCACGAGCCAGACCGGCAGCAGCAGCAGCGCGGGCACGCGGGCGGTGTTGAAGTAGACGAACAGCCAGTAGAAGACCGGTACCTTCCGCAATCCGTACAGCACCGCGACCATCGCCATCGCGCCGGAGATGGCGCCGGATGCCCCGACCAGCATCTGCCCGCTCGCGAGCAGGTGCAGGCCGCCCGCGCAGGCGCCCGCGAACAGGTACGCGAGGAGGAAGCGCGCCCGACCGAGGGCCGCCTCGGCGAAGGGCCCGGCGAGGAGCAGCACCAGCATGTTGCCGAACCAGTGCATCGCGTCGCCGTGCAGGAACTGGTGGGTCAGCAGGCCCCACCAGTTGCCGCCCGACTGCAACGCGTAACGCTCGGTGAAGACCTGCGTGAGCAGGGTCTCGAAGCGCTGGCGCTGCTCGCGCCACGTCGCGCTGCGCGGGTCGGACGGGGGCACGATCAGGCCGCCCTTCAGGTCTCGCATGAACTCGCGGTCGCGCTGCATGGCGGCCACCGCCGCCCACGCCTCTTCGCCGCGCACCGGGGCGCGGATCGCGCGCAGCACGCGCAGCGACTGCCGATCGCTGCGCGTCTCCAGCACGGCCGCATACCGCGGCAGTTCGATCGCGGGCAGCTGCGACGAGAAGTAGTACTCGGCCGCCCGCTGCGTGGTGCGGGCGTCGCCGGCCTGGAACACGAAGTACACCAGCGCGTTGATGACGATCAGCGCGAGCGTCACCACCGGAAGCGACCGGGCGGTGAAGCGCGTCTGGTAGGGAATGATCAGCACGTCAGTCGAGCGCCGCGATGATCTTCTCCAGCTTTTCGGCGTCGGCGGCGAAGGCGCGGATGCCCTCGGACAGTTTGTCGGTCGCCATCGCGTCCTCGTTGAGTTGCCAGCGGAAGCGGCTTTCCGGAAGGTCGATCGGCCGGGCCGGTTCGACCTTCGATGCATCGAGGGCCCGAGGCACCTCGCCGGCCGTGGCGGCCAGCTCGTCGAGCAGCTCGGGGCTGATCGTCAACAGGTCGCACCCCGCGAGGGCCAGCACCTGGCCGACGCTGCGAAAGCTGGCTCCCATCACTTCGGTGCGATAGCCGCCGCCCTTGAGTCGCGCGAAGATGGCGCGCACCGAGCGTACGCCGGGATCCGCGGCCCCGGACATCGCCGATTCGTCCCACTGGCTTCCGGCCGCTTTCTTGTGCCAGTCGTAGATGCGGCCGACGAAGGGCGAGATCAGCGTCGCGCCGGCCTGCGCACAGGCCTCGGCCTGCGCCATGGCGAACAGCAGCGTCAGGTTGCAGTGGATGCCTTCGCGCTCGAGGACCTCCGCCGCGCGAATGCCCTCCCAAGTCGATGCGATCTTGATCAGCACGCGCTCGCGCGGCACGTCGAGCGCCTCGTAGAGCGCGATCAGGTGGCGCGCTTTCTCGATCGTGGCCCGGGTGTCGAAGGACAGGCGAGCATCGACCTCGGTCGACACCCGGCCCTGGACGAGCCGGAGGATGCGGGCGCCGAACGCGACCAGCACCCGGTCGAGCTGCGCCGCCACCGGCTCCGTTCGGTGCGCGCGCAGCGTTTCCGTCAGCAGCGGCCGGTATTCCGGCTTTTGCGCCGCTTTCAGGATCAGGGACGGGTTCGTGGTGGCGTCGCGCGGTCGCAGCCGCTCGATGGCCGCGAGATCGCCGGTATCGGCCACGATGGTCGTCCACTGCTTCAGTGCGTCCAGTCGGGAGGGCATGGGGGCAAGCCGGTCGCGTGGCGAGGTCACGATATAATCCGCAAGTTTATCTGTAGCGAATTTACGGGAGGCGCTGGTCGGTCATCCCGTGCATCGCGGTGAAGGTGCCGGTGGTCGCCTCGCTGCGCGAAGGAGCCCCGTTTTGGCCCCCCTGATCGTTGATCCGCGTCCCGTCGCGGCCCTGGTGCTGGCCGACGGAACGGTCTTTCGCGGCCGTTCGATAGGCGCCCCCGGCAGGACGCTGGGCGAGGTCGTCTTCAATACGTCCATGACGGGTTACCAGGAAATCCTGACCGACCCGTCGTACGCCGGCCAGATCGTCACGCTGACCTACCCGCACATCGGCAACACCGGCGTGAACGCCGAGGACGTCGAGGCGCCTCGCATCTACGCGGCGGGCCTGGTCATCCGGGACCTGCCGCAGCGGCCGTCCAATTTCAGGATGGAACGGGACCTGTCTACGTACCTGCGGGATGAAGGCATCGTCGGCATCGCCGACATCGACACGCGCAAGCTGACGCGGATCCTCCGCGAAAAGGGCGCGCAAGCCGGCGTCATCGTGGCGGCAGGCGAGGGCCAGCCGCTGACGGACGGCACGGTCCACGATGCGCTGGCCCAGGCGAGGAAGTACCCGGGCATGGCGGGGCAGGATCTCGCCAAGGTCGTCAGCACGCGCGAGTCCTATGGCTGGACCGAGGGCAGCTGGAAGCTGGCGCGCGCCGATGGCACGCCGGGCTATGTCACGCCGGGCGCTTTCCGCTTCCACGTGGTCGCCTACGACTACGGCGTGAAGCGAAACATCCTGCGCCTGATGGCCGACCGCGGCTGCCGCGTCACCGTGGTCCCCGCGCAGACGCCGGTGGCCGACGTGCTGAAGCTCGCGCCCGACGGCATCTTCCTTTCGAACGGCCCCGGCGACCCCGAACCGTGCACTTACGCCATCGAGGCGGCGCGCGCGTTCATCGCGCGCAAGCTTCCGACCTTCGGCATCTGCCTCGGCCACCAGATCATGGGGCTCGCCGTCGGCGGCAGGACGCTGAAGATGAAGTTCGGCCATCACGGCGCCAACCACCCGGTGATCGACGTCGAGTCGCGGAAGGTCTACATCACGAGCCAGAACCACGGCTTTGCCGTCGACGAGAAATCGCTGCCGGCCAACGTCCGCGTGACCCACGTGTCGCTCTTCGACGGTTCGTTGCAGGGCTTCGCGCTGTCCGACGCACCGGCGTTCTGCTTCCAGGGTCACCCGGAAGCGAGCCCCGGTCCGCACGACATCGGCGACCTGTTCGATCGTTTCGTGAAGCTGATGGAGGCGCCGAAATGACGGTCGCTGCGGTCCGCTCCGCGCTGGCGGAAGCCGCCGCGAGTCTCGAGCACCTTTACAAGGACGAGGCCGCGCTCGCCGCGATCGCCCGCGCGGGCGAACTGCTCGCTGACACCTTCGCCGCCGGCGGCCGTGCCTACGCGTGCGGCAACGGCGGTTCGATGTGCGACGCGATGCATTTCGCGGAGGAACTGACGGGCCGCTTCCGTGACAACCGCCCCGGCTACGCTGCCCTCGCGATCAGCGACGCCAGCCACCTGTCCTGCGTGGGCAACGACTACGGGTACGAGCAGGTCTTCGCGCGCTTCGTCGAGGCGCACGGACGCGCCGGCGACGTGCTGCTCGCTATCTCGACCAGCGGCACGAGCAAGAACGTCGTCGCGGCCGCCCGCGCCGCGAAGCAACTTGGCGTGCGCGTCATTGCGCTGACGGGCCGCGCCGGCACGCCCCTGGCGGAGCTGGCCGACATTGCGATCGTCACCCCGGCCGGCCGCTACGCCGACCGTGTGCAGGAACTGCACATCAAGGTCATCCACATCCTGATCGAACTGGTCGAGCGCCGGCTCGCACCGGGTAACTACGGGGATGCCGCGTGAGCGCTTGCGTGCCTTTGAACCAGGGCCGGGCGCCGGGCCGCCCGAAGCCCGACCTTCAAACTGATTTCACGCGAGGTGCACGTGCGACGCGAAGCGTCGCGTACACCGAGCGCGAAAGGAGAAATCATGCCGCGTCGTGCTGACCTGAAGAGCATCCTGATCATTGGCGCCGGCCCGATCGTCATCGGGCAGGCGTGCGAGTTCGACTACTCCGGTGCACAGGCCTGCAAGGCGCTGCGCCAGGAGGGCTACCGCGTCATCCTCGTCAACAGCAATCCGGCGACGATCATGACGGACCCGGAGATGGCCGACGTCACGTACATCGAGCCGATCACCTGGCAGGTCGTGGAACGCATCATCGCCAAGGAGAAGCCCGACGCGATCCTGCCGACCATGGGCGGGCAGACGGCGCTCAACTGCGCCATGGACCTCTACAAGAACGGCGTGCTGAACAAGCACGGCGTCGAACTGATCGGCGCGTCGCCCGAGGCGATCGAGATGGCGGAGGACCGCCTGAAGTTCAAGGAGGCGATGACCCGCATCGGCCTGGCCTCCGCGAGTTCCGGCATCGCGCACTCGCTGGCCGAGGCGCTGGGTGTGCAGGAGAAGGTCGGCTTTCCCGCGGTGATCCGCCCGAGCTTCACGCTCGGCGGTACAGGCGGCGGCATCGCCTACAACATGGAAGAGTTCGTGACGATCTGCCAGCGCGGGCTCGACCTGTCGCCGACGCGCGAACTGCTGATCGAGGAGTCGCTGATCGGCTGGAAGGAGTACGAGATGGAGGTCGTCCGCGACAAGGCGGACAACTGCATCATCGTGTGCTCGATCGAGAACCTGGATCCCATGGGCATCCACACGGGCGACTCGATCACGGTGGCGCCGTCGCAGACGCTGACCGACAAGGAATACCAGCTGATGCGCGACGCCTCGATCGCGATCCTGCGCGAGATCGGGGTCGACACCGGCGGCAGCAACGTGCAGTTCTCGATCAACCCGGCCGACGGCCGCATGATCGTCATCGAGATGAACCCGCGCGTGTCGCGCTCGTCCGCGCTCGCGTCGAAGGCCACGGGGTTCCCGATCGCGAAGGTCGCGGCCAAGCTCGCCGTCGGGTACACGCTCGACGAACTGCGCAACGAGATCACGGGCGGTGCCACGCCGGCGTCGTTCGAGCCGACGATCGACTACGTCGTCACCAAGATTCCGCGCTTCGCCTTCGAGAAATTCCCGCAGGCCGACAACCACCTGACGACGCAGATGAAGTCGGTGGGTGAGGTGATGGCGATCGGCCGCACGTTCCAGGAGTCGTTCCAGAAGGCGCTGCGCGGTCTGGAGGTCGGTTCGGACGGCCTCGACGAGCACTCGACCGACCGGGACGAGATCATCGAGGAGATCGGCGAGCCGGGACCCAACCGGATCTGGTTCGTGGCCGACGCCTTCCGCATCGGCATGACGCTGTCCGAGGTGTTCGAGGAAACGGCCATCGACCCGTGGTTCCTCGCCCAGATCGAGGAACTGGTGCAGATCGAGGGCCGGCTGAAGGACCGCAAGCTCGCCGACCTCAGCGCCGAGGAACTGCGGTTCGTGAAGCGCAAGGGATTCTCCGACCGCCGGCTCGCGAAACTGCTCGGCGTGCGCTCGGCGGAGGTGCGCGCCGCGCGCGTCAGGCTCAACGTGCGCCCGGTCTTCAAGCGCGTCGACACCTGCGCGGCCGAGTTCGCGACGACCACCGCCTACATGTACTCGACCTACGAGGACGAGTGCGAGGCCAATCCGACCGACCGCAGGAAGGTCATCGTGCTCGGGGGCGGCCCGAACCGCATCGGCCAGGGCATCGAGTTCGACTACTGCTGCGTGCACGCCGCGTTCGCCCTGCGCGAGAACGGGTTCGAGACCATCATGGTCAACTGCAACCCGGAAACCGTGTCGACCGACTACGACACCTCGGACCGGCTGTACTTCGAGCCGCTCACGCTCGAGGACGTGCTGGAGATCGTCGACAAGGAGCAGCCCTTCGGCGTGATCGTGCAGTACGGCGGCCAGACGCCGCTGAAACTCGCCCGCGATCTCGAGGCCAACGGCGTGCCGATCATCGGCACCTCGCCGGACTCCATCGACGTCGCCGAGGACCGCGAGCGGTTCCAGAAGCTGCTGCACCAGCTGAACCTGAAGCAGCCGCCCAACCGCACCGCGCGGGCCGAGGACGAGGCGCTGCGCCTCGCCGAGGAGATCGGCTACCCGCTGGTCGTGCGACCGAGCTATGTGCTCGGCGGCCGGGCGATGGAGATCGTGCACGACCCGCGCGACCTCGAGCGCTACATGCGCGAGGCGGTGAAGGTCAGCAACGATTCGCCGGTGCTGCTCGACCGCTTTCTCGACGACGCGATCGAGGTCGACGTCGACTGCCTGTGCGACGGCGAGCGCGTGCTGATCGGCGGCGTGATGGAGCACATCGAGCAGGCCGGCGTGCACTCCGGCGACTCCGCGTGCTCGCTGCCGCCGTACTCGCTGCCCGCGGCGCTGATCGACGATCTGCGACAGCAGACCGCGCAGATGGCGAAGGCACTAAAGGTCGTCGGTCTGATGAACGTGCAGTTCGCGATCCAGAAGCACGACGGCCAGTCGACGATCTACGTGCTGGAGGTGAATCCGCGCGCTTCGCGTACGGTGCCCTTCGTGTCGAAGGCCACCGGCATGCCGCTGGCGAAGATCGCGGCGCTCGCCATGGTCGGCAAGACGCTCGACCAGCAGGGCGTCAAGAGCGAGATCGTGCCGCCGTACTTCTCGGTGAAGGAGGCGGTGTTCCCGTTCGCGAAGTTCCAGGGCGTGGATCCGCTGCTCGGCCCCGAGATGCGCTCCACCGGCGAGGTAATGGGCGTCGGCATGACCTTCGGCGAAGCGCTGTTCAAGTCGCAACTAGGCGCCGGCGTCTCGCTGCCCGACAAGGGCACCGTGTTCCTCAGCGTCAAGGATGCGGACAAGCCGAAGACGATCTCCCTCGCTCGCCTGCTGACCGACATGGGCTACGACCTGGTTGCCACGCGGGGCACGGCCCAGGCGATCGAGCAGGCCGGCATCCCGGTGAAGACCGTCAACAAGGTGAAGGACGGCCGCCCGCACATCGTCGACCTGCTGAAGAACGGCGACATTCAACTGGTGATCACGACCGTCAGCGAAGTGCGCAGCCAGATCGCCGACTCGCGTTCGATCCGGATCACGGCGCTGGCGCAGCGCGTGACGTACTACACGACGATCGCCGGCGGCCGCGCCGCCATCGAGGGCATGAAGCATCTCGCGAGCCTCGAGGTCTACGACGTGCAGAGCTTGCACCGGCAGTTGCCGCACTGACCGGCGCCGCGGTTCAGCGCGTGCGCCAGGTGTAGATCGAGGTCACCGCGTAGTTCCAGACCGCGCCGATGAGGATTCCTGCCATGGCGGACACCGCCCAGGGTTCCTCGTGCTCGAAGAGGAACCCGGCGATGCCGACGTTCGCTGCGGCGCCGATGCTGCAGGCGACCACGAACGAGGCCCAGCCGCCGAGCCACGCGACGCCGCGCAGCCGGAGGTCGCGGTATGTGAGTTCGTTGTTCAACGCGTAGTTGAAGGACATGGCGACGAACGTCGCCCAGGCCTGACCCCATACGAACGACGTCTCGCCCCACGCGAAGAGGGTCGTCAGCACGGCCATGTGCACCGCCACGCCGACCAGGCCGATCAGCGAGAACACGACGAAACGCGTGGGCACGAAGCGCCCCACGGTCTTGTCGAGCAGCATGACCAGGTAGTCCCAGATGGCCTTCGCGTCGAGCTTGCTTTCGCCGGCCAGCCGATCGCCGAAGTGGTAAGGGACCTCCCGCACGCGGACGTCCGCCGGAGCCGAGCCGAGCAGGTCGAGCAGGATCTTGAAGCCCGTGGCCGAGAGGTCGTGCACCGTCGAGTGCAGCAGCCGCGACGTCAGCATGAAGTACCCGCTCATCGGGTCCGCCACGGGCACCTTCGTCACCGCGCGCGAAAGTCGCGTCGCGATACGGCTGATCGTCGCCCGTCCCTCGGCGAAGTTTCCGGTGCCGCCTCCCTCGACGTAACGGCTGCCGACCACAATGTCGGCCTCGTCGGCGCGCAGGATGCCCAGCATCGTCGACAGGATGCGTTCGTCGTGCTGCAGGTCCGCGTCCATCACCGCGAGGTACGGAGCGGAACTCGCCAGCATGCCTTCGACGCAGGCTGACGAGAGTCCGCGCCGGCCGATGCGCTGCAGGCACCGCACCCGGTGATCGCGGCGCGCCAGGTCGCGCACCGCCTCCGCCGTCGCGTCAGGCGAATCGTCGTCGACGAAGATGACCTCCCAGTCGACGCCCTCGAGCGCGGCGCCGATCCTTTGGACCACCGTGCGCACGTTGCAGGCCTCCTTGAACGTGGGGACGATGATCGACAGGATCGGAATCGACGTCTCCGCAGTCCGGGCCGTAGACGCGAAAGGCGCGGCGGCGTGCGCCTCCGGCGCCGGAGCGGCGCTGGAGGCACCGACATCTTCGAAGGTGGTGGTCGCTGTCATGGTCGAATTCGCTCTGCGCGGGGATGGCCGCGGTAGCCGCGGCATTCGTACAGGTCAATATGCCTTGTGCCGCCGCCGCCCGCTTCGATGCTGTCGATCAGTTTGATCGATTCGAAGTGGCTAGCGAGGGCGGGGGGTGGCGCAGACTGATCGCGCCGATCGTCGATGGCCAGGATGCCCGTCGCACCGGCCAGCGAGCCGTCGGGCGGCCAGAAGTCGAACTGCAACGCCCGTTCACCGTAGATGTCCTGGGCATACGTGCGCGGATGCCCGGCTTGATGGAAGGCCAGCAGGGCGCTGTTCTTGTAGTTCGTCGAGAAGACGAACGAGGGTTTGCCGCCTGCCGACAGGTCGCGCTGGATCTTGTCGATGCGGCGCGCCGCTTCCGGCCAGCCGCTCCAGGTGTTGGCCGCTCCAAGGCGGGCGTCGGGCCAGGCCATGGCGATGACGGCCGCGAGCAGCAGCACTGCCGAGGTTGCCAGGCCGATCCTGAAGGCGCGCGGCGCGGCGCCGGTCAGGCGCGCCTCGACGGCCAGGACGATCAGCGGCGCATAGGCCGGGGCCAGCCAGTTGGGCTTCACCATCGAGCGCAGGCTGGCGAGCGAAAACACCACGAGCGGCACCGTGGCTGCGACGAGCAGCAGCAGCTGGCGATCGTCCACCAGCACCGCGCGCCAGCCCCGCAGCCCGCGCAACCACGCAGCCAGCGCGATCGCCAGCAGATAGGGGGTGACGACGACGATCTGCGTGCCCAGCATCTGCAGGAAGTACTGGGGTTTCCAACGACCCATCCCGGCGGCGCGCTGTGTGGTCTGGAAGGCGAACGATGCCCAGTCGTGCTGGGCATTCCAGACGATGACCGGTGTAAAGAGGATGGCCGCGAGGACGACCCCGAGATACGGCTCCGGGCGCGCCAGCCAGGCGCGGTGCCGCGGCGACAACAGCAGGAACAGCCCGACCACGCCAACCAGCAGCATGGCGGAATACTTGGCGAGCAGCCCGAGGCCGAGAAAGATGCCGGCGACGTACCACCACCGCCCGGCTCCCGTCACCGTGGCGCGCCAGACAGCCCACAGCGTTGCACCCCAGGCAAAGAGGAGCGGCGAGTCCGGGGCGATGACGATGCCATAGGCCGCGATGATCCCGACCAGATTCAGCGCGAGCAGCGTCCACCAGACGGTGCGCGTACCCGACCCCATGTCGACCAGCAGGCGCGCCCAGACGATGTTCAAGCCCACTGACCAGGCCACCGCCGCCATCTTGATGCCGAAGGCCGTGGAGCCGAGGACCGCCGTCGTCAGCGCGATGCTGTAGCTCGCCAGCGGGGGATGATCGAAGTAGGACCACGCGAGGTGGCGACTCCAGAGCCAGTAGTACGCCTCCTGGGGCGTGAGCGGCAGGACTGCCGCGAGCACGATCCGCAGCAGCGTGAACGCCGCGATCAGCTGCCAGACACTGCGCCCGAGCGGAACCGCGAGGGACTCGACGCCGACCCCGGGACGCGCATCGCCTGCGCCGGACGCCACGGAGGAACTCGCCTGACCGAACATGCGGCAACAGTAGGCCACGGAAGAGGAAGCGCCTTAACGGCGGACAACAGGGCGCTGCGCACGGGTCGTCGCGACCTCAGGCGCGTTGCGAATCATTCCGTCTGCGGCCGCGTCGTTGTTGCGCCCACTGGGGCGATCCGATACATTGCGAGCGGCCCCGGCACTGCCGGGGCTTTCTTTTTCTCTCGTGTTCCCAGAAGATATGCGTGCAATCCCGATCACGGCGCGCGGCGCCGAAAGACTGAAGGCCGAACTGCAGCGTCTGCGCTCGGTGGACCGCCCGGCCGTCATCCAGGCCATCAAGGAGGCGCGCGAGAAAGGCGACCTGTCGGAGAACGCCGAGTACGACGCCGCACGCGAGCGTCAGGGCTTCATCGAAGGCCGAATCAAGGAACTCGAGGGCAAGCTGTCGAGCCTGCAGATCATCGATCCCAAGACCGTCGACGCGGCGGGGCGCGTGGTGTTCGGCGCCACGGTCGAACTCGAGGACGAGTCCTCGGGCGAGACGGTGAAGTACCAGATCGTCGGCGACGACGAAGGCGACATCAAGGCCGGCCTGATTTCGGTGTCGAGTCCGATTGCCAGGGCGCTGATCGGCCGAAGCGAGGGCGACACGGCGGAAGTGCTCGCCCCTGCCGGAAAGCGGATTTACTCGATCGTCTCGGTCGCCTACGAGTAGGCGTGCGGCGCTGGCCTATGGGCCGCGCCCACGCTTGGGCGCATTCGTCCGCCCCACGGCGGGACGCGCCGTGCCCGGATCGCGCCGGGGTGTGGTGCCGCGGTTGACCTGCTGGACCTCACTGCGGCCCGCTTTGGTGCGAGCGAGGCTGGTGCCTTCCAGCGCGGGTGTCTTGCCCCGTGGCGCAGAGCCCGGGGCTTTGGGAGAGCGATTTTCGGTGCGCATACTGGAGCTCCCTTTCTGGCGAGGCACCTGCGGAGCCGTGTCCTCCTGCTCGGGCGCGGGGCGGAACAGGACCAGCAGCTTGCCGATGGCCTGCACGCGCGCGGCCGAGAGACTCTCCGCCACCGATGCGAAGATCTCTTCGCGCTCGGTGCGGTCGTCGACCGGCACCTTCACCTTGATGAGTTCGTGGGCGGCCAGCGCGCGGTCGATTTCCTTGAAGACCGCGGGCGACAGCCCGGCCGAGCCGAGCAGAACGACCGGTTTCAGCCCGTGTGCGAGGGCCTTGAGGGCCTGTCGTTCTTTCGGTGTCAGTTGAATCTCGGCCATTTGAAACCTCCATTTACAGTCTAGCGGTGCCGATCCCGGGTTCAACCCGCAGGATCGGCCAATCGGTAGAGTTTGCACGGAACATGCCCCAAGCCAAGAAAAAGCATCGCTCCAACCGCGAGTGGATCGAACGGCATCTGGCCGACCCGTACGTGAAGCGGTCGGTCCAGGAGGGCTATCGGTCGCGCGCGGCGTACAAGCTGATCGAGATCGACGACAAGGACAAGCTGCTGCGTCCCGGCGCGGTCGTCGTCGACCTTGGCGCGGCGCCGGGCAGCTGGACGCAGGTGATCCGGCAGCGGCTGACCCGGCACGACAAGGTGAGCGGCCGCGTGCTCGCCCTCGATGTCCTGCCGATGGAACCGCTGCCCGACGTCGAAGTCATCCTGGGGGACTTCCGGGAGGAAGCGGTCGAACGGCAACTGGAAGCGCTGCTCGAGGGGGGCAAGGTCGATGTGGTGCTGTCGGACATGGCGCCCAATCTGTCAGGCGTCGCCGCGGCTGACGCGGCCCGCAGCCTGCTGGTTGCGGAACTTGCGCTCGACTTTGCCGTCAAGCACCTGAAGCCGGATGGCGTGTTCCTCGTGAAGGCCTTTCACGGGAGCGGCCACAGCCAGTACGTCGAGCGCCTGAAACGGCACTTCCGCTCGGTGGCTGTCAGAAAGCCCGCTGCCTCGCGCGAGAGTTCCGCCGAGGTCTATCTGCTGGCCCGCGGCTTGCGTGTGCAGGCAGTCGGGTAATTACTTCCCTCGCGGCGCGGCCAAGACCTTGAAATATCCGGGACTTGCCCTCTACTTGGGGAAAGGTGCAGCAATGCGGGTTTAGAATGGCCAGAACCCCGCTTCTCCGCCCCGTTCCGGCCCCGGCCGGAGGCCCCGGTTTCACTCGAGTCGTCCCGGAAACGACGTTCGAGACGACTCAACAAGGAGTCCCACGTTGAACAACAACATGTTCGCGAAAGCCGCCATCTGGATGGTGATCGCGCTCGTCCTGTTCACGGTCTTCAAGCAATTCGAGAGCCGGCAGAAACCGGTCGAGTCCGTGAGCTACACCCAGTTCCTGGAGGAAGCCAAGGCGGGCAAGATCAAGCGCGTCGAAGTCCAGGGCCGCACGCTGCAGGTCACCCCCGCCGAAGGCGCCCGCTACACGCTGACGTCGCCGGGCGACGCCTGGATGGTTTCGGACCTGATGAAGTACGGCGTGCAGGTGTTCGGCAAGCCCGAAGAAGAGCAGTCGCTGCTGACGACCATCTTCGTGTCCTGGTTCCCGATGCTGCTGCTGATCGGGGTATGGATCTTCTTCATGCGTCAGATGCAGGGCGGCGGGCGCGGCGGCGCGTTTTCCTTCGGGAAGTCGCGCGCGCGCATGCTCGACGAGACCAACAACAACATCACGTTCGTGGACGTCGCCGGGTGCGACGAGGCCAAGGAAGAAGTGCAGGAACTCGTCGAGTTCCTGCGTGACCCGTCGAAGTTCCAGAAACTCGGTGGCCGCATTCCGCGTGGCGTGCTGCTGGTCGGATCGCCGGGCACCGGCAAGACGCTGCTCGCCAAGGCGATCGCCGGCGAGGCGAAAGTGCCGTTCTTCTCGATCTCCGGTTCCGACTTCGTCGAGATGTTCGTCGGCGTCGGCGCCGCCCGCGTGCGCGACATGTTCGAGAACGCCAAGAAGCATGCGCCCTGCATCATCTTCATTGATGAGATTGACGCCGTCGGCCGCCAGCGTGGAGCTGGTTTAGGTGGTGGAAATGACGAGCGCGAGCAGACGCTGAACCAGATGCTCGTGGAGATGGACGGCTTCGAGACCGGCATGGGCGTGATCGTCATCGCCGCGACCAACCGTCCGGACGTGCTGGACCCGGCCCTGCTGCGCCCGGGCCGCTTCGACCGCCAGGTCGTCGTGCCCCTGCCCGACATCCGCGGTCGCGAGCAGATCCTGTCGGTTCACATGCGCAAGGTACCGATCGGCGCCGACGTGAAGGCCGACCTCATCGCGCGCGGCACACCGGGCTTCTCGGGCGCCGATCTCGCCAACCTCGTCAACGAGGCGGCGCTCTTCGCCGCGCGCCGCAGCGCGCGCGTGGTCGAGATGATCGATTTCGAGAAGGCCAAGGACAAGGTCATGATGGGCGCGGAGCGCAAATCCATGGTCATGTCGGAGGAAGAGCGCACCAATACCGCGTATCACGAGTCGGGGCACGCGCTGGTGGCCAAGCTGGTGCCGAAGTCGGACCCGGTGCACAAGGTCACGATCATCCCGCGCGGCCGCGCGCTGGGGGTGACGATGCAGTTGCCCGAGCAGGACCGCTACGCCTACGACCGCCAGTACCTGCTGTCGCGGATCGCCGTGCTGTTCGGCGGCCGCATCGCCGAAGAAGTGTTCATGAACCAGATGACCACCGGCGCGAGCAACGACTTCGAGCGCGCGACACAGATGGCGCGCGACATGGTCACGCGCTACGGCATGAGCGACGCGCTGGGCCCGATGGTCTATGCAGAAAACGAGGGCGAGGTCTTCCTCGGCCGCTCGATCACCAAGACGACGCATGTCTCCGAAGAGACGATGCGCAAGGTCGACGCCGAGATCCGCCGCATCATCGACGAGCAGTACGGACTGGCGCGCAGCCTGATCGAGGAGAACCGCGACAAGGTCGAGGCGATGGCCAGGGCGCTGCTCGAGTGGGAAACCATCGACGCCGAGCAGATCGACGACATCATCGCCGGCAAGCCCCCGCGGCCGCCGAAATCCACCACCTCGCCGCCGCCGACGGGCGGAAAGTCGGCCAGCGGCGGTGTCGAAGGTGCGGCACAGCCTGCGTAGCCGCGCGACGCATCAAGGAAGGGCCGGAGCATTCCGGCCCTTTTCCTTTCGGCAGCGGCCCGGTGCGTGCTCCTAGAATCGCCGAATGAAGCGAGATCGAGCCCCGGACCGGCCGGCCGCCGAAACGTGGACCGTCCGCGGTCGCACGCTGTCGCTGGCGCGTCCGCTGATCATGGGCATCGTCAACGTGACCCCGGATTCGTTTTCCGACGGCGGGCAGCATGCCACGCACGATGCCGCACTCGCCCACGCATTGCGACTGATCGAGGAGGGCGCCGACCTCCTGGACATCGGCGGCGAGTCCACGCGGCCCGGGGCGGCCGAGGTGTCACAGGCCGAAGAGACCGACCGCGTGGTGCCGTTGATCGCAGCGCTCACCGGCCGCGGTGTGCCGCTTTCCGTCGACACCAGCAAGCCCGAGGTGATGCGGGCGGCGCTCCACGCCGGCGCGGCCGTCGTGAACGACGTGTACGCGCTCCGGGCTCCGGGTGCCGTCGAGGCGATCGCCGGGAGCGGCTGCGGCATCGTGCTGATGCACATGCAGGGCGTCCCGCGCACCATGCAGGTCGCGCCGCACTACGAGGACGTCGTCACCGAAGTGGCGGCCTTCCTGCGCGAACGGCTCGCCGTCCTCGCGGCTGCCGGCGTCGCGCCCGACCGCGTTGCCCTCGATCCAGGCTTCGGGTTCGGCAAGACGGTCGAGCATAATTTCACGTTGTTGCGCGAGTTGCGGCGGCTGGCTGGGTCAGGGTGTCCGGTGGTGGCGGGCCTCTCGCGCAAATCCATGCTCGGCGCCGTGACCGGCCGGGCCGTCGACGAGCGGGTGACCGCGTCGGTCGTGGGCGCAGTGCTTGCGGTCGAGCGCGGCGCGCGCGTGCTCCGGGTGCACGACGTGCGCGCCACGCGCGACGGGCTGCGCGTCTGGGAAGCCATGCAGGGCCAGGGAGAAACCAAGTGAGCCGGAAATACTTTGGAACGGACGGCGTGCGCGGAACGGTGGGCGAAGCGCCCATCACGCCGGAGTTCGTGCTGCGCCTCGGTCAGGCGGCGGGACGGGCATTGACCAACACCGCAGACGGCAACAGGCCGTCGGTGCTGATCGGCAAGGACACGCGCATCTCGGGCTACATGCTCGAAGCCGCGCTGGAGGCCGGGCTGTCGAGCGCCGGCGTCGACGTCGTTCTGTGCGGGCCGTTGCCGACACCGGGCGTGGCCTACCTCACGCGCGCGTTGCGGCTCGATGCCGGCATCGTCATCAGCGCCTCGCACAATCCGTATCCGGACAACGGCATCAAGTTCTTCTCGGCGCACGGGAAGAAGCTGCCGGACGCGGTGGAGGCCGCGATCGAAGCGGAACTCGACAAGCCGCTGCATTGCGTGAGTTCGACCCGGCTCGGGCGCGCCCGTCGCCTCGACGACGCCGGCGGTCGCTACATCGAGTTCTGCAAGCGGACGTTCCCCAACGACTTCGACCTCAAGGGCCTGAAGATCGTCGTCGACAGCGCCCACGGCGCCGCGTACCACGTCGCGCCGCCGGTGTTCCACGAACTCGGCGCGGACGTCATCTCGATCGGCGCCACGCCGAACGGCATGAACATCAATGACGGCGTCGGAGCCCTGCACGCACAGCAACTCGCGCGGGCCGTGCAGGAGCACGACGCCGACCTCGGCATCGCGCTCGACGGCGACGCCGACCGGCTGGTGATGGTCGATGCCGATGCCCGCGTCTACAACGGCGACGAACTGCTCTACGTGATCGTGCGCGAGCGCATGCGCACCGGGAAGGTCGACGGCGTCGTCGGCACGCTGATGACCAATTACGCGCTCGAGCGCCGCTTCCGCGAACTCGGCGTGCCTTTCGCGCGCGCGAAGGTCGGCGACCGCTATGTGCTCGAAATGCTCGAAGAGAAGGGGTGGCTGTTCGGCGGCGAGGGCTCCGGGCACCTGCTCACGCTCGACTGCCACACGACCGGCGACGGCATCGTCAGCGCGCTGCAGGTTCTGAGCTCGGTGCGTAGGCAGGGCCGCACGCTGGCCGAACTGACGCAGGACCTGAACCTGATGCCGCAGGCGCTCGTCAACGCGAAGGTCGAACGTGGCTTCGACTGGAAATCGCACAGCGGACTCGTGAGCGCGGTCGGCGAGGTCGAGCGCGAACTGAACGGCGCCGGGCGCGTGCTGATCCGGCCGTCGGGCACCGAGCCGGTGCTGCGCGTGATGGTCGAAGCCAGCGAGGCGGAGATCGCGGAGGCGATGGCGCACAGGCTCGCTGCCGTGGTCGGGCCGGCCGCCGCTCACTAGCCGGGCTTGCGCGGCGCGCTCAAGCCGCGACTGGCGTCAGCTGGCGACCCGCCAGGGCCGCTTGCGCCGGGCCAATGCGTTCAGCTCACGCGACGCCTTTCGCACGAGCGCGGGCTCGACACCGGCAATCCAGTCCTTCACGACACGTTTGCCGGGGCGCAGCGATATCGCCCGTACGAGGCGCTCACGCGCCACTGCAGCGTCGTTGAGCGCTCCCAGGGTGTCCTGCAGCGTTGCCAGTGCATCCAGGTAGTCAGCTGCGCTCTTCGCGGGCAACGCGAAGCGGAGCAGGTCGAGTGCATAGCGCAGGCGCTTTGCGTGAATGCGCACCCGATGCCGCTCGTGGCGGGAAAGTCGTGCGAATGCGCGGGATCCGGCGGCAAGGTCATCCGCGAGCGGGTCGAGCAGGACGCCCGCGCTGTCGGCGAGGCGCGGGGATGGAGGACTCGCCGACATGCTCCACGTTCCGAGGCCGAGCACCAGCCGTGCGTAGCGCCGCGACCCGATGGCGTTCACCACAGCGTTCATGGACTGAGAGCGCAGGATCCGTGACGTTCCTTCCAGCACCTCGGCCGTGCGCGCATCCGGCGCGCGGGATGCGAGCAGCGTGGGCAGGGTGTCCTCGCAGAGCACGTCCCAGTCGCGTGCCGTGCCGAGCACGTGCGCGAGTTGCTGCAACCGTCGCACAATGGAACGAGGAACGTCGGTTCCCTGCGCATCGAGGAGCCGGATCGCCGAGCGCATGCGGCGCAGCGCCACACGGGCCTGATGCAGATGCTCGATCGCCGGTGTGCCGCGAAGCGCATCGGCGTTGGCGACCACGATCGCCAGCCCATGGCGAATCACGGCCCGCAAGGCGTCACCCGTGGAGATGTCCGGGACGATCGACGCTGCGAAACCCGCGGCCGAAGCACGGGCCACCGAAAGCGGCGTTGCGCAAGCGAGGGCGTATCCGCGCTCGGCCTTCGAGCGCAGTGCCGGAACCAGAGTCGCCCGGCCCTGGCGCACCAGCTTCTTCGCGAGGTCCATGACGTCTGCGGGCGTCCCGGACTTCAGTTCCAGTTCGACCTCCTCGATCGGCCGACGCTCGCTTTCTGTTCCGCGCGAGGCGATGAGGTCGCCTTCATCGAGCGCCACTTCGATGGTCGAAGTGGCGTGCGGGAGGGTCAGCCGGCATCGCACGAAACGGGTCCGGAAGAGGGGAACGAGGTCGTCCACCGTGAGCCCCGCTTCGACCAGTGCGCCCAGCGGGGTGTCGGCGAAGTGCGCGAGTTCGAGGGCCGGTCGCGCCTTTCCCGCACCCAGCCCGACCTCCCATTCGCCGCGCTCCGATACGAGGTGCGCCCCCTGGTCCGCCGCCTTCAGCGTCTGGAGCCAGCGCTTGCCGTCGCGACGCAGTCGCAGGGCGAGGCCATGCTCTCGCAGTGATCCGGCTGCGGTGTCGAAGTAGAGATCGTCGATGCGGGCGCGGCTCAGCCCGGCCCGCGGTAGGTGCTGCCGAACGTCGGCAACGCGCCCCCTGGTAACGATCAACTTGAGTTCGACTTCGGAATCGGGGGGCATGGTTTCGCGGAGTGAAACGCGGTAAAGGCGGACAATAGACCGAGTCGATCCACCCAGCGCGGCGGGCGGCCAGGTCGGCCTCCCAACGCTGTAACGGAACGGTCATGACGCCTTTCTACACTCCACCGTTTTCGGGCGGCAGGACGCCTGTGAGCGCGGTGAATGCTTCGATCGTCAGATTCCTCCTGTTCGTCTTGCTGGCCGGGACGACAACCGGCGCCTTGGCGCAGCAGGTCACCGGGGCCGGCGCGACATTTCCGGCGCCGCTGTACGCAAAGCTGGGCCGACGCCTACAACAAGGCGACTGGCGTGCGCATCAACTACCAGTCCGTCGGCTCCGGCGCGGGGTTGCGCCAGATTCGCGGCAAGACCGTCGATTTCGGCGCGTCGGACATGCCGCTCACCGACGAGGAACTCGCCAAGGACGGTCTGATCCAGTTTCCGACCGTCATCGGAGGCGTCGTGCCGGTGGTGAACGTGCCCGGGATCCAGCCGGGCCAGCTGAAGCTGACGGGCCAGGTCCTCGGCGACATCTATCTCGGAAAGATCGCCAAGTGGAACGACCCGGCGATCACGGCGTTGAACCCCGGGCTGAAGCTGCCGGACGCGCGATTGCCGTGGTCCGCCGTGCCGACGGTTCGGGCACGACGTTCATCTTCACGAACTACCTGTCAAAGGCGAATGCGGAGTGGAAGTCGAAGGTCGGCGAGGGCACGGCGGTCAACTGGCCGACCGGCGCGGGCGGCAAGGGCAACGAGGGCGTCGCCGCCTTCGTTCAACGGCTGCCGAACTCGATCGGATACGTGGAGTATTCCTATGCCAAGCAGAACAAGCTGGCGCATGCGCTGATGCAGAACGCGAGCGGCGCGTTCGTGGCGCCCGACGATGCGACCTTCAAGGCGGCGGCTGTCGGCGCCGACTGGAAGAAGTCCTTCTACCAGATCCTCACCAACCAGCCGGGCAAGGATGCGTGGCCGATCACGGGCGCAACCTTCATCATGATGCACGCCAAGCAGGACAAGCCGCAGCAGGCGCAGGCGGCGCTGAAGTTCTTCGACTGGGCCTACGCAGCGGCGACAAGATGTCCGAGGACCTGGACTACGTTCCCCTGCCGCCGGTCGTCGAGGACATGGTCCGCCAGCACTGGGGCAAGGTCGCCGACACCGCGGGCAAGGCGGTTTCCTACAAGTAGCGACATCGCTGACCGCGGACCCGGGAAGGTCCGCGGTCTTTCACATCGCGGCCGCCTGCCGGCCGCGCTCCGGGGAGGCGCCCGTGGACGCTACACTTTCATCCTCGCCCACCCGTCAAGACGAAATCGCGATGCAGATGCCCGAGCAAGCACCGCCGCGCAAGGCGGGGACCCTCGGCGACGTGGTCTTCGCGTGGCTCACGCGCAGCGCGGCGGCCCTGACTCTGCTGATGCTGGTCGGCATCATCGTTTCGCTGACGATCGGCGCCTGGCCCTCGATCCGGCACTTCGGCCTGGCCTTTCTCTGGACGTCCGAGTGGGACCCGGTCCAGGAGAAGTTCGGCGGCCTCGTGATGATCTACGGGACCCTCGCGACTTCGCTGATCGCGCTGCTGATCGCCGTGCCGGTCAGCTTCGGCATCGCGCTCTTCCTTACCGAGCTATCGCCGAAGTGGCTGAAGCGGCCTCTGGGCACCGCGATCGAGCTGCTCGCAGCCATCCCGTCGATCGTCTACGGCATGTGGGGTCTGCTGGTGTTCTCGCCGCTGCTGGCCACCCACGTGCAGCAGCCCCTTCAGCGCGCGTTCGGCGACGTGCCGGTGCTGGGCGCGCTCTTCTCGGGAGCTCCGGTCGGGATCGGCATCCTGTCGGCCGGCATCATCCTGGCGATCATGATCATTCCGTTCATCGCCGCGGTGATGCGCGACGTGTTCGAGGTGACGCCGGCGCTGCTGAAGGAGTCGGCCTACGGGCTCGGCTCCACCACATGGGAAGTCGTCTGGCGGGTCGTGCTGCCCTATACCAAGGCGGGTGTGATCGGGGGTGTGATGCTCGGGCTCGGGCGGGCGCTGGGGGAGACCATGGCCGTCACCTTCGTCATCGGAAACTTCAACCAGCTCGACTCGCTGTCGCTGTTCGAGGCCGCCAACTCGATCACGTCCGCTCTTGCGAACGAGTTCGCCGAGGCGACGCCGGGCCTGCACGAGGCGTCGCTGATCTACCTCGGACTGATCCTGTTCTTCATCACGTTCGTGGTGCTCACCCTGTCGAAGGTGCTTCTGTTCCGTCTCAAGCGCAACGAGGGGAGGCGCACATGAGTGTGGAGACGGTCCTGCCGCCTCGTGCGGACTATCGGCTGCGACTTCACAAGCGGCGCAAACTGGTCAACGCGATCGCGCTGGCCCTGTCGCTCGCGGCCATGGCGTTCGGTCTCGTCTGGCTGGTGTGGATCCTGTGGGACACGCTGATTCTCGGGTTCAAGGGCCTGAGCATGCAGGTCCTGATGGATTCGACGCCGCCTCCGAACGCCGAGGAAGGCGGCCTGGCCAACGCCATCGTCGGCTCACTGATCATGGTCACGGCCGCGACCGCGATCGCCACCCCGATCGGCATTTTTGCCGGCATCTACCTGGCCGAGTACGGCCAGCGCGGCTGGTTTGGTCAGGCTACGCGCTTCATCAACGACATCCTGCTGTCGGCGCCGTCGATCGTCATCGGCCTGTTCGTCTACGCGATCATCGTCGCGAAGACCGCGGACCTTCTCGGGCTACGCAGGGGTACTGGCGCTCGCGCTGATCGTCGTGCCGTGTGGTCGTGCGCACGACCGAAAACATGCTCGCGCTGATCCCGAACGCCCTGCGCGAGGCGGCCGTGGCGCTGGGTGCGCCGAAGTGGGTGATGATCGTGCGCGTCACGCTGAAGGCGGCGCGCGCCGGCGTGGTCACCGGAGTGCTGCTGGCGCTGGCGCGCATCGCCGGCGAAACCGCGCCGCTGCTCTTCACCGCGCTGTCGAACCAGTTCTTCAGCCTGGACCTCGGCCAGCCGATGGCCAACCTTCCGGTGACGATCTTCAAGTTCGCCATGAGTCCCTTCTCCAACTGGCAGCAGCTGGCCTGGGCGGGCGTGTTCCTGATCACCCTCGGCGTGCTCGCCCTCAACATCCTGGCGCGCGTGCTGTTCCGGCAGAAATAGACGAGACACCGATGAACACGGCCAACGTGGCGAACCTCGCCAACGAGCGCATCAAGATGAACGTCGAGAACCTTAACTTCTATTACGGGAAGTTCCAGGCGCTCAAGAGCATCAGCCTGAAGGTGCCGGAGAAGAAGGTGACCGCCTTCATCGGACCTTCAGGCTGCGGCAAGTCGACGTTGCTGCGCGTGTTCAACCGCATGTTCGAGCTCTACCCCGAGCAACGCGCCGAGGGCGAGGTCAAGGTGGACGGCGAGAACATCCTGACCAGCAAGGAGGACGTCGCGCTGGTCCGCGCCAAGATCGGCATGATCTTCCAGAAGCCGACGCCGTTCCCGATGTCGATCTACGACAACATCGCGTTCGGCGTGCGCCTGTTCGAGAGGATGTCGCGCTCTGCCATGGACGACCGCGTCGAGTGGGCCCTGAAGAAGGCCGCGCTCTGGAACGAGGTCAAGGACAAGCTGAACCAGACCGGCACGAGCCTGTCAGGCGGCCAGCAGCAGCGTCTTTGCATCGCCAGAGGCATCGCGGTCAAGCCGGAAATCATCCTGTTCGACGAGCCGTGCTCGGCGCTCGATCCGATCTCGACGGCGAAGATCGAGGAACTGATCGACGAGCTGAAGCACGACTACACGGTGGCGATCGTCACGCACAATATGCAGCAGGCGGCGCGCGTATCGGACTACACGGCGTACATGTACCTGGGCGAGCTGATCGAGTTCGGCGACACCGACCAGATCTTCGTGAAGCCGGCGCGCAAGGAAACCGAGGACTACATCACCGGCCGTTTCGGCTGAGCAGGGAACAGAACATGTTGAGCGGCGATCATTCAATGCGGAAGTACGACGAGGAACTCGAGGCGATACGCTCGCGCGTCCTGCACATGGGCGGCCTGGTCGAGTCCCAGGTGCGGACCGCGCTGGCGGCGTTCGAGAAGGAGGACATGGACCTCGCGCAGCAGGCGATCGACGCCGACCGCCGCGTGAACGACCTCGAACTGGAGCTCGACCAGATGGTGATCCACGTGATCGCCCGTCGGCAGCCCACCGCTGGCGACCTGCGCATGATCACCGGCATCGCAAAGGCCATCACGGACATCGAACGCATCGGCGACGAAGCGACCAAGATCGCGCGCGCCGTGAAGTGGCTGCACGAGAAGGGCGCCGGGACGCGAATGCACCGCGTGCCGGACGTGCAGCATTCGGGCGAGATCGCGGTCTCGATGCTGCGCCGGACGCTCGACGCCTTCGCGCGCATGGACGCTGCCGCGGCGCTGTCGATCATCAAGGAGGACCAGGGAGTCGACGACCGTTTCCGGGCCATCCTGCGGCAGCTGATCACCTTCATGATGGAAGACCCGCGCACGATCTCCACGTCGCTCGACATCGTCTGGGCCGCCAAGGCGATCGAGCGCATCGGCGACCACGCGAAGAACATCGCCGAGTTCATCATCTTCATTTCGCAGGGCGTCGACATGCGCCACATGACTCCGGACGAAGTCGAACGCGCATTGGCCAGGGGCTAGATGTCCCCGACCATCCTGGTAGTCGAGGACGAGCCGGCCATCCAGGAACTGGTGGCCTACGCCTGCCAGACCAACGGGTTCGAGGTCCGGCGCACCGACAGCGTGCGGTCCGCGCCGCGAGGCCGTGTCCGGCGAACTGCCGGATCTCGTCCTGCTCGACTGGATGCTGCCGGACCGCCCAGGGATCGACTTGCTGCGCGAGTTGCGCGGCCAGGAGCGAACGAAGGCGCTTCCCGTCATCATGCTCACCGCCAAGGGCAACGAAGCGGACAAGGTGACCGGCCTCGACGCAGGCGCAGACGATTATGTGGTGAAGCCGTTCTCCCCGCGCGAGCTGGTCTCCCGGATCCGCGCCGTGTTCCGTCGGCGCGCCCCGCAACTGGCGGGCGACGTGATGGAGTACGGCCCACTCAGGCTGGATGCAGCGCGGCGCGAGGTGCTTGCCAACGGCAACCACCTCAAGATGGGACTGACCGAGTTCAAGCTGCTGTACCTTCTTCATGGCGCATCCCGATCGCATCTTCTCGCGCGCGCAGCTGCTGGACGGCGTGTGGGGCGACCACGTGTTCATCGAGGAGCGCACGATCGACGTGCACATGCTGCGTCTGCGCAAGGCTCTGGCACCCGCACGAGCTGCAGGCGATTGGTGCAGACGGTCCGCGGCCTCGGGTATCGGCTTTCCCAGCGGGCTGAAAGTTGACCGGTTTCGCATGAGCGCGCGCGCACGCGACCGCATCCGGGTGCTGGCACCCGCCTTCGTGCGGGTCGCGGCACTTGTCGCGTTCGCCGTCATGGCCGGCTGGCTGTTCGGGCAGTCTGCCGGCCTCTGGGTCGCCGTGGTCGGGCTTCGGCTTGCTGCTCGCGATGCACCTGTTCTACGCGAGCCTGCTCGCCGGGTGGCTCGAAGTTCCTCGGCTCGAGGACATTCCCAACGGAATGGGAATATGGACGCAGGTCTTCACGCGGCTGTACCGTGCACGCGGCGCACGACCGAGCAGAACGAACGCCGGCTGCAGGACAACGAGGAGCGGTTTCGCCGTACGATCAGCGCGCTGCCTGAGGGCATCGTGCTCGTCGACCTGTCGCTGCAGATCGACTGGTGCAATCCCGTCGCCGAAGCAGCACCTCGGGGTGTCGTTGACCGGTGACCATGGGCATGCGCATCACCAACCTCGTGCGCGACCCGGCGTTCGTCAGCTACATGACGTCCGGCAAGTACGACACGCCGCTCGAGTTCAGGCCGATGGCGCGTCCGCACATGGCGCTCGAAGTGCGCGTGATCGAGGTCGAGCGGACGCGCCTGATGGTGATCTCGCGCGACATCACGCAGCGCGAACAGGTCGACGCGATGCGGCGTGACTTCATCGCCAACGTGTCGCACGAGCTGCGCACCCCGCTCACCGTCGTCAATGGGTTCATGGAGATGCTGCTCGATGCCGCACACGAGGACGAGGCGACGCGCAAGCACCATCTCAAGCTGATGCAGGAGCAGGCGCTGCGCATGTCGCGCCTCGTCGAGGACCTGCTCACGCTGTCGCGGCTGGAGTCGAGCGAGAGCTCGATCGTCGAGGAGGTGGTCGACGTGCATGCCTGATGCAGGGAGATCGCCGCCGAGGCGACGGCGCTGTCCGGCGGGCGGCACCGGATCGAACTGAAGCCGGCGCGCGGCTTCCTGCGCGGCAACCGGGAGGAACTGCGCAGCGCGTTCGGCAACCTGGTCTCGAACGCCATCCGCTACACGCCCGAAGGCGGAACGATCTCGTTGCGTGGCAGGCGGCGACTCGGACGGAGGCGGGCGCTTCGCGGTGCGCGACACCGGGATCGGCGTTGCGCCGGAGCACGTTTCGCGCCTCACGGAGCGCTTTTACCGGGTCGACAAGAGCCGCTCGCGCGAGACCGGCGGCACCGGCCTCGGACTCGCCATCGTCAAGCACGTGCTGCTGCGTCACGACGCGTGGCTCGACGTCCAGTCCGCAAGTCGGCGAAGGCAGCACATTCGCCGCGGTGTTTCCGCCTTCCCGAGTGATCTCTGCTGCCCGCTGCCTGCCGGCTGCATAGCGAACAAGCGCGGCTTAGCGGCGTGACCGCGGTGCTATCATTCGCCGCCCACGGGGTGTAGCGCAGTCTGGTAGCGCGCCTGCTTTGGGAGCAGGATGTCGGGAGTTCGAATCTCTCCACCCCGACCAGCGCCGCACCAGAAGGCGCGCCCGCAGTGCGTTCGACTTCTGCCCGTAGCTCAGCTGGATAGAGCACCAGCCTTCTAAGCTGGGGGTCACAGGTTCGAGTCCTGTCGGGCAGGCCAGAATTCTTGTCGCGATGAGCGCCGGGCTGCCCCAGGCTCATCGCGCGCCCCCACGGGGGCGGCGGCTTTGCCGCCGGGGGCGCAACGGTTTAGTGGTGGCTGTAGCTCAGTTGGTAGAGTCCCGGATTGTGATTCCGGTTGTCGTGGGTTCGAGTCCCATCAGCCACCCCACCTCCTTCAAGCGATCGCTCCTTCCCGCGGGTCAGGGCCGCGGTCGTTACCTCAGCCGACGGCGGTCCCGAAGAGCGCGCCGACCACGGCGGTGATCGCCATCGCCAGCGCGCCCCAGAACGTGACCCGCCATGCGCCCTTGACCATCGAGGCGCCCCCGGTCCGCGCGGCGACCGTGCCGAGTATTGCGAGGAAGGCCAGCGAACTCGCAGCGACGGCCCAGACGAGCGCGCCGCTCGGCACCATCAACACGACCAGCAGGGGCAACGCCGCGCCGGCAGTGAAGCTGGCCGCGGACGAAAGCGCCGCCTGCACCGGGCGCGCGCTCAGCGTCTCGGAGATGCCGAGTTCGTCGCGCGCGTGCGCTCCCAGTGCGTCGTGCTCCATCAGCTGCGACGCCACCTGGTCCGCCAGGCCACGGTCGAGCCCACGGCCGACGTAGATGCCGGCCAGTTCGCGATGCTCCGCGGCCGCGTCGAGTTCGAGTTCGGCCCGTTCCCGCGCGAGATCGGCCTCTTCCGTGTCGGACTGGGATTTCACCGACACGTACTCGCCGGCGGCCATCGACATGGCGCCTGCGACGAGGCCGGCAACGCCGGCAATGAGCACCTCGCCACGGCCCGCGTTCGCCGCGGCCACGCCGATGATGAGGCTCGCGGTGGAGACGATGCCGTCGTTGGCCCCCAGCACCGCCGCGCGAAGCCAGCCGATCCGGTCCGTGCGGTGTCGCTCCCGATGCATGCGTGGCATGGCTCCAAGCCTCCGTGTCTTATCCTCAGACCCGAACTATGCGGCGTCGGAGTTGCGCAACCTTGATGGCAGGCAACACTTCGGAGCTGGTCGCCGGCAGGGCGACGCGTTGTGGACCGCCTTTGCCTTCGGCCAGGAACCGCACGGCAAATGGGGCAAGGTCGAGCGCTTCGTACGCTGGCTGCGGATTGACGCGGCACGGCCGTCGCAACCGGAAAGCGCCAATCGCGAAGTCGCTGACCATCGACGCCCGGAGGCGGGAACGTCTATCGCTCGTTTTGCGAACACTCGAACGGCTGATCCTGTGATGCGGAGAATTGTTGTCGTTGTCCTGTTCGCGCTTCTCTGCTCCTGCGCGACGCGGGAGGAGGTTCCGGCCGGGGTGAAGCCCGAGGCGGTGCCGTCGCAGATCATGCGGCTGCTGCCTCCGGCCCTGCCGGACCGCGCCGGATGGGCGGCTGACATCTACGCCGCGTTCTCCACGCAAAATCTCACTCCGTCCTACGAGAACCTCTGCGCCGTCCTGGCGATCACCGAGCAGGAGTCGACCTTCCGCGCCGATCCGTCCGTCCCCGGCCTGCCCGAGATCGCGTGGCGCGAAATCGACAACCGCGCCGAGCGCGCGGGCATCCCGAAGTTCGCCGTGCGCGCCGCGTTGCAGTTGTCGTCGCCCGATGGCCGCAGCTACGGCGAGCGCATCGATGCGGTGAGGACGGAGCGCGAGCTGAGCGAGATCTACGAGGACTTCATCGGCAGCGTGCCGATGGGCATGCGGCTGTTCGCCAGGCACAACCCGGTGCGCACCGGCGGGCCCATGCAGGTGAGCGTCGTCTTCGCCGAGTCGTACGTGGCGGCGCATCCTTATCCGTTCCCGCTCACCGGGTCGGTCCGCCGCGAGGTGTTCACGCGACGCGGCGGAATGTATTTCGGCATCGCGCACCTGCTCGGCTATGAAGCGCCATACCCGGAGCCGCTCTACCGCTTCGCCGATTTCAATGCCGGGCGCTATGCCAGTCGCAACGCGGCGTTCCAGGGCGCACTCGCGCGCCTGTCCGGGATTCCGCTCGTGCTCGACGGCGACCTGCTGCCGCCGGGCGCACAGCGCGACAGTGCTCCGGGAGAAACCGAACGCGCCGCACTGGCGATCTCGAAGCAACTCGGTCTCGGCGAGGTCGTGATCCGGCGCGATCTCGAACGCGGGGAAGAACCCGCCTTCGAACGCACGCGCCTGTACGAGCGCGTCTTCGAACTGGCGGATCAGAGTGCGGGGAAACGGGTGCCGCGTGCCGCGCTGCCGACGATCACGCTGAAGAGCCCGAAGTTCACACGCAAGCTGACGACGGAGTGGTTCGCCCGTCGTGTCGACGAGCGCTACCGGCGCTGCCTGGCGAAAGCCGCGGCGCCGGCGAACGGCTGAGACACGCGCCTCGCGGCACCTTCACGGGGCTCGGAGGTCGATCTCGAGGATCGACACGCTCGCATCCGCCGGGTCGGACCGCACCGTCAAGCCGGCTTTGCGCGCGAGCCTCTTCATCGCCTCGTTCGTGGCAAACGTATAGCCGATCACACGCGGAATGCCGGCGTGGCGCGCCACCTCGAGGAGCTTGTCGAGCAAGCGGGTGCCGACGCCGCGGCGCTGCCAGTCGTCGATACGCGCACCTCGATGAGCCGAGGAACGGGTCGGGCCTTCTTCATCGGCGGCGCCCCCGGGGGCGCCGCCTGCACTTCGCGCCAACCTAGATGGTGGGCGTCGCGAGATAGGCCGCGATGTCCGCCAGTTGAGCAGCCGTCAGCCTCCCGACGAGCACGCCCATACTGCCCCTGTTACTACTGATTGCGTTGGCGATCACGGTCGGATTGCTGGCTCCCTTGAGCACGTTGGACACGTTGGCCGCCGGATTGGCCGTGTGGCAGATCGCACAGGAAGTGCCGTAGAGCACCTTGCCGTTCGCCGCACTTGGCCCCGGAGGTGGCGGCGGTGGCGGCGGTGGCGGCGGTGGCGGCGGCGGCGGTGGCGGCGGCGGTGGCGGCGGCGGTGGCGGCGGCGGCGGTGGCGGCGGCGGCGGTGGCGGCGGCGGCGGCGGCGGCGGTGGCGGCGGCGGCGGTGGCGGCGGCGGCGGCGGTGGCGGCGGCGGCGGTGGTGGCGGCGGTCGGCGTCGTCGGCGGTGGCGGCGGCGGCGAATCCACTGTTGCAGACGCCGTCCAGGTGCCCGTGTCGCCTTCAGCGGGGCCGGTCAGTGTGCCTTTCACGCTGCCATCGGCGGCAACGAGTCCGGTCGCGCGGATCTTGCCTCTGTCGCCGAGGTCGATGGTCAGCATGATCACGCCGCCCGGTTCGATCCTGCCGTGAACCTCGAAGCCCTTGGCGGCTCTTTCGTCGTCCTCGTCGTCGTCGTCACCTGGCGGCCGTCCTTTGTCGCATGCCGCTCGGTACTCGGCGACGAGTGCGCTCTGCGCAGCCCGATACTCGGCCATGCGCTGACTGAACCTCGTCCTGAACAGCGCCAGGGCCTCTCTTTGCGCAGCGCTCAGCCCGGTGGAGTCGGGGACTGCGCCGTTCGCGAGCGCAAGTTTCAGGTCTTCCGACAGCGCCTTGATGTCGGCCCGCAGCGCCGCCTTCAGCTCCTTGCGGTCCGTCTTGAACTTCTCCTTCAGATCTTCCGCCGGGGGCGGCAGCGTCGGGCTTTCATCCGGGAAGAGCCGTCCTTCGACGTCGGTGTAGCCGTCATCTTCGCGTTCGCCCTTCAACGTGAGCATGCCGGTCAGCGCGATGCCCTTGTTCGGGCCGGCGTCGAGTTGAGCCGCGAACGTGTACTGCAATGACTGCGCTTCGTACAACATCGGCTTGCCGGCGGTACGCACCTCCGCGGTGACCGACATCTTCGTGGCGGTCTCGGCGACGGATACGGATTGGACGGCTGCCGACGGAGCAGAGACCGGAGCCGGTTGCCCGATCGACGCCGGGCTGGTGTCGCTGCTGCCGCCGCCGCAACCAAACAACAGGCTGACGGCGAGTGCGGCCGCCGTGAGCCGGAATACATTCCTACCGCGTGCTCGATTCTTCATTGACGACTCCCTTTGGGTACAACAACTCAACTTGGCCATGGACGATTCGACGGGGGGCCCGACGTCGCGTCTTCCGGCCGCTCAACATGACTCCGATGTCAAATGCAGACGGCTGGCAAATCATCGGAGCCCGGTGACCGGCGGGGCATTCCCCGGCCTCCGGCTTGACCTACATGCACCGCACTGCTTCCGGTTCACCCGGTGAGGCGTGCGAAATCGGCGCGCTTCGACCGGTGTGGGCTGGAAGCCTCACTTCAGTCCTCGAACTGGGCCTTCTCCACCGCCCCGAGCGAGTTGCCCTCGACCTCGACGAGGGTGCCGGGCGACGTGGCGCTGGCCGGCACCACCGCGGCGAAGAACTGCGCACGACTGATTGCCTGCTCGTTGCGGTCGAGGAACCTGGGGGTGTCGGCGAGCGATGCTCTCAGAGCGCCGAAGAATGTCAGGGTGAAGGTGGATTCGTTCTTCGCGCTGACTGCCGCCTGGACCAGTTCCTTGCCGCAACTGTCGGGCTCCTTGATCTCTTCGGCGACGATGCTCGAGCCGTCGACGGTTGCCCGCACTTCCACGCAATCGACGTTCGGGACGACATCGGCGAGCGAGGTCGAGCCGCCGCTGCCGCTGCGCGTTTCAATCCGGGTCAGGTTGGTGGACCGCACCGTCTGGCCGAGAACGACGATCGTGCCCGCGCCCGCATCGACTGCGGTCGCACGTCCGCGGAGTTGCACGCGGACGGTGCGGAACTCGACCTTGCTCGCCACCAGCACGCCCTGTGCATTGACGATGCCTTCGACTTCGACCTTGACGTTGTTGACGAGGTCGCCGCTCGTGCCGTCTTCGAAGCGCGTGCTCGAGGTGGTCGTCACACTGCGCCCGTTGACCAGGAAGCTGCCCGGGTGGGCGGTGAAGCCGCTGACGAAGCCCTCGACTTCCTGCTCTTCGTCCGTCCTGCCCCGCAGGCTGTCGTCTTTCAGATCCTCGAAGTCGACCTGAGTCGCGGTGAACACATTGCCGGCCAGGGTGCCGCGGACCTCGACCACGGTGCCGCTGCGGAGCGAGGATTCGCCGGTGCCCGCCGGGCTGAAGGCGGCGCGCGCGTAGTTGACGGTGATGCTGCCGTTGATCACGAAGGTGTCGGCGGCGACATCGATCGAAGATGCCGCACCACGCACCTCGTCGGCCGGACCCGCGCCCACGAGTTCGACGCGCGAGGCGTGCAGGTTGCCGCCCGCGTCGCGCAGCCCATGGACCTCGACACGGGCGCCCGTGCTCAGCGCGGCGAAACCGGCGGCGTTGACGAAGACGGTCCCGCTTTCCACCAGCACGGTGATGCCGGCGGCGACGAACGACGGCGGGCTGGACGCGGGATTGATCGAGGCGATCGCGGCGCGCAGTTCGTTCTCGACATCGATGCGTTCGGCGATGCCGCTGCCGCCATCGATCCTGCGGCCACGCAACTTGACCACCATGCCGTTGGCCAGGTCGGAGGCCGTGCGGCCGCGATCGTCGGTCACCGTCGCGGCGGAGTCGTCGAAGCGCACGCCGTTGACGATCACGCTGCCTTTCGTCATCACGCCGCTGGTGGTGATGCCAGCGGCAGGTGGGACGGGGCTGCCGGTGCCATCGGTGCCGCCGCCGCAGGCGGCGATGAGGCCGAAGCAGGCCGCGAGCAGTGCGGCACGCGGGGACTTGCGCTGGGTCATTTTTCTTCTCCCTGCTGCGAAGAGGGCCGGCGCCGGCGCGCGGAATGTTGTTTCGATGCGCGCTCGGTCTGCGGTTCGATGACTTCCTCGAAGCTGAATACGCCGACGCCGGCGCGCACACGGCCGCTGCCCGAGACGTCCGGGTTGGCATCCCGGTCGTGCTGCGCGAGCCAGTGGTCGAGCAGTTCGATCAGTTCCTGGGCATGCCGGGACGAGATGGCACGAAATGCGTCCATCGCTTCCAGCGGCAGGTTGTCGTACATCACCTTGCGCTGGAAGCGGCTCGGCTCGAGCCCCTGCAAGTTGTGGTCGATCGTCCCGATGAGGTAGGGCACGTCAGCCGCCAGGATGCGGAGCTTCGCGGCGTCGCTTGCGCGCGGGATGTAGGCGCGCGTCAACAACTTCAGCGACCCGTCTTCCAGGCGCTCGACGGTACCCACGCGCCGCAGTTCGTCGAGGACCGCGCGGGGGGGGACGTCGCCGCTATGGCGGCGGACCAGCGTCGAGAAGGTGGGCTCTTCACCTTCAAAGCGCAGTGCCAGCGGCTGGCCGTCCGGCCCGTGGAAATCGGCGTCCCTGACCCACCCGGCAACGACGCGGGCGGCGCGGTTCTCGGGTAGTGCGTAAGCGCTGTCCGCGACCGATCCCTGGCCATCGACGATGCGCTGCGTCTCCTTGCGGGTGAGTCCGGTCAGAAGTGCGGCGCGGGACACCGACGGCTTGCGGCCGGGGATCGCGAAGTCCTTGAGGGCGACATCGACATAGGCGCGCTTGGCGAGTTCGACGAAGGCCGGCAGCGTCATGCCGTGCCTGACCAGTACCCGGGTGAGTGCGCGCAGCACGCGGAGGACGGCCTGCTGAAGCGCTGCCGAGCTTTGGGCTTTTGTATCCACGTGGGAAATCTAGCCCAAATAACACCGAATTCAAGTGTTTTTGTGAAAACTAACCCAAATACGCGCTATCCATCAGCCGCAGGCCGGGACGCATGGTTCACGGATTGGCGAACGCAGCGTGGCAGTGAGAAGGTCGACTGCACGGGGGTCGGCCCGGCCGACATCGAGTGACGGGCAGTCGCCCCGTGATCACAATCGGCGGGCGATGAGGACCTTCATGACGTCGCTGGAGCCCGCCATAGATGCGCTGTGGCCCTTCTGCTCGGCGTCCCGGTCAGGCGGGGGCCGGCTGAGTGGAGCCGTCCAGTCAGCCGGGTCGCGAGCGTCCGGTTGTCGCGGGTTCGAGATCCATCCGCGCACCCAACTCCTTCAAGCGCTTGGAGTGATCCCCGCCAGCCGCGTCGATGCGGCTACCTGGTCAACGCGCTTTCAGGCACGCGGTCGACCGGGACATCAAAGCTGAACACGATTTTGGCGGGCACCTTCGCCGCGATGTCGACGCTCCGCGTTTCGCGTTTCCCCTGCAGCGTGGCCTCGACCTTGTACGTTCCCGGAGCGAGGTCGACCAACAGGTAAGGCGCGTCCAGTTGCCTGTCGAGCACCAACTGTCCGCGCGCATCCTCGATCCTGATCCGTGAATCGGCCAGATAGGCGCCCGATGTTGCGGCCACGGTGATCGTCAGTGCGAAATCGCGGGCCGATGCCTTCATCTGCTCGGATTCGTCGAGGCCGATTCCGCCCGCGATGTAGCGGCGGTCCTGTCCCGTGCGTCCTTCGACCACCGCCCCGGCAGCGGGAAACGAGGACGCCAGGGTCACGGCCGCCATGAGAGCGAAACCGAGCAACCGGCGAGCTTGGGATCCGTTGATGTTCATCTCCATCCGTTCATTGAAAGGTGGTTATCGCTGGGGGGCGATTACGACTTCAACGCGCCGCGGACCCTCAGGCCCCCTCGGCGCGTTTGTCACGCGCGTGCCTGAACCTGGACAGCGCCGCGTAGATCTTGCTGCGTGCGCGGTTCAGTCCGCCCAGCGGGGCGTGCTCCGCCAGGGCGTGCGCGGGCGAAAAGGAAAGCGCCTCTGCTTGCCGGGCGCGCTTGTCGTTGCGGAATTTCTGGATGGGCAGATGCAGCGTCGCCACCTTCAGGAAGGGAGACTTCGCTTCGTTCCAGCGCGGGGCCGCATCCTCGATCGGCATCCCGGGGCGCCAGAACTGCACGCAGAAGTCGAACGTGGCTTCATGCGCGTCCAGATGGGCCTGCATGGCCTCGCTCAGGTAGGCCTCGCCCGGGGTCGCTGGCTTGCGGCTCTTGTGCCTGGAGGTGGGCCGCAGCGAATACTTCACCGCGCGATCGGGGCCGTAACGGAACGGCGTGGTGCTCCAGTACCGGATGTCGAGCGGCGAGGCCGGGTTCCCGCGCAGCTTCAGCAGGCCCAGGAGCGCCCCCGCGTGGCCGGTAAGCGCGAACTTGGCAGCCAGCAGCACGGGAGTGCTTTCGATCGTGTAGTAAACGGCATCGCGGAACAGTGCCACCGTGCCCAGCGGCATCACCGGCGTGTCCAGCAGCACGAAGTCCTGGCCCAGCTCTGCGCCGACCGTGGAACGCTTGCCGCGTGGCGCCAGCAGCTTGATCGCGACTCCGCGGGCATCGGGCACCGCGTCGGACTGCACCTTGCCGCTGGAGTTTGAAAAGCGCACCCAGCAATCGAAGCTTCGGGGCTTCTCGAACAGCCCGACACGCAGTGCGTCCGGCAGGCCAGGCTCGATGCGGAAGCGGCCGCGCAGCAGCCCGGTCGTCTTCGGGTGAGCGTCGCGCAGCGTGCTGCCTCTGGCATAGTCGCGCGCCATCTTGCGACGCAGGATCGCGATCATCTCCGCGGTCAGCGCGGCCTCGTCGGGTTCGCGTTCTTCGATCGGCCTGGAGATCGCCTGCGACAGTTTCTTCATCTGAGCTCGCGCGTCGGGCTGGTGCCAACGCCCTTTGGTCTAGCGGCCGACCACTCCCGCCGCGGGATTCGTGCCGCACATCTGTTCCATCATCCGCATATGCCGGTCGACGTGAGCGGCGTCGGCGCTGCCATGCATCGTCTTGATATGGGCTTCGGCCGTCGCGCGCTGTTCCGCAGGGGATTTGCCTTCCATCGTCTCGCGGTGCATCGCGCACTTCTGCTCTGTATTCATGGTGGCGTGCTGGTCCGTCGCCGGCGCTCCGCCCATCGTGCTGCACGCGGACAATCCCCATGCGGCGATGGTCACTGCAGCGAGTGTTAGTACGTTCAAGGTGTTCTCCTGTGATGGGTCGTGATCGTCGTGGCCGGTTGCGATGAACCACCGTCCGGCCGCGCTCATGGCCGCGTCAGCGGCCAACCGATCGCCGTGCGATCGACGAAACGTTGCCGAGGCTTGCCGCAGGCGCCGGCACTGCCTTTTCCGGCTTCGCGCGATCGGCGCGCCGGATTCTTGCGAAGGTCTTCTTCAGGTCGGTGCTGAAGCTCGCGGTATAGCGAAACGTCGGATCGAAGATCGTTTTCATGTGGCCTCACGCCTATCGGTGGGACATCCGGAAGCCCGCGCGCAAGTCTTTTCGGTAAACGTCTTGCTTCGAAGGGGAGAGAGGACGTTAGCTGCGACCTGTTCCGCCGTCGGTGCGGTGTCGCACATGACCTTGGGGCCGAGGAATCTCCGCGACGCCGTGTCGCCTCAAGCCCGCCGGCTGGCCTTCGCAATCGCCGCGCCGACCGCGTCCCACGTCGCATCGAACGCTTCGGGTGTGAAGCCGGCGCCCGAGGGCAGCCAGTTCGCCGTGCCGCCACCCGCCAGCGTGTAGTGACCGACCAGATCGAGGTGGTCGGCGCGCACGGCGTGCAGCACACGGCCATGCACCTGGCTCAACGTGGGAACGATGCCATCGCTGATCTCGGCGGTCGTCCTGAATCCGAGCCCCTGATCGAGCAGTCCGCTGCGCGGCCTTCGTCGGTTTCGGATACGGATAGCGAGGGATGGGGTCGCGCCGTGAGCGCATGCAGCAACCTGAACAGCGCACGCAGGATCACGTACTCCGGATCCACGAGTTCCTTCAGCTTGAACTCCTCGCGCGGCCTGGGTACGCCGGCCACCACGCAGCCGTAGTCGACGCCCGGGTTGTCTCCAACGGCCGCATTGAACAGATCGATCGCCTCCGGCGTCAGTTGCAGCACGGCGCCCTGGTCGCGCTCGATTTCGCCGAGGTATTCCACGCCGGGTCGCGGCGGTCGAAGCGGATCCTGCGCAGCAGGCCTCGGCAATGCGATCGAGCGGGCCTTCGGCTCCGCCCAGCCAGTCGTCGAGCCGGGCCACGAGCGCAACGGCCTTTGCTGCCGCGAGAATCGCGCCGCGGCCTTGCCCCGAGGTTGCCAGGGCGCTCAGCACCAGCAACAGCGTCTGGCCCTGCACCGTCACGAAGTGATTGGCCAACGGAGTGCCGTGGTGCGGTGTGGCCACGGAAATGGCCGTCCTCGTAAGGCCGGCGATGCGTGCTTCCGAGTCGCCCCGCGCGATCTTCACGTCCGGGGTCAGCAGCATGCGAACGTCGAGGCCGCCGGTCGAGTGACCGACGAAGTGCAGTTCGCGGGCTGCCAAGCCACCGCTGCGGATCACCTGCCGTCGAAGCACGTCGGCACGACGCGGTATCGAGGCCGTGGGTTGCGTCATGCACCGCACGATCCTGGCTTCCACGCCGCGCCTGCGCAGGCCGGAGCCGAGCGAGCGCACAACGTCGTCGAAGTAATTCACCGCACCGATGGAGGTGAAGCCGAAGAAGCCTGGAACGAGGAACACCAACCGCTTCGTCATGGTGGCGAGAGAACCTTCTAGAGCACGCTGGCAATGATATTGATGCTCAGGGCCAGCACCGCCATGTTGAACACAAAGGCCAGCACGCTGTGAACCAGCGTGAGCCGACGCATCGAGCGGGACGTCACCGCCACGTCCGACACCTGCGAGGTCATTCCGATGACGAACGAGTAGTAGGCGAAGTCGAGGTAGTCGGGCTCCTTGCCTCCCGGGAACTGCAGTTCGGGCGTCGCCGTTCGTTCACGGTGGAGGATCGCGTAGTAGCGGCGGGCGTAGTGGAACGCGAAGACGGTCTGGATCAGGAGCCAGGACGAAATCAGTGCGCCGATGGTCAGGGCGATATGCCACGCCCGCGGCCAGAAGGCGAGATCGCGAATGGCGCTCACGACGAACCCGATGGCGACAACGCTGGCGCAGGCGGCGACGACGACGAACAGCAGGATGACATAGGCGCTCTGGTCCTGGCTCAACGCGTGTTCGCGCGTCGAGGCGGCATCGGTGCTCGCGATGAGCCACCACGCCAGGAACAGATAGACGGATACGCTGAGATCCCAGCTCACCACCGCGCGGGTGTGCCACGAGATGAACGGCGGCTGTGCGAAGTAGGCAATGACGCCGACGGCAATCACCACCGCGAGGCGCTGCATGGCGCCGACGCGAATGATCCACTCCGCTTTTCTGGTCATCGAACGATCGTCAGTCGCTGGACCGCCACACCTGGGCCAAGCATGGGTCCGCACTAGGATTCAATCCGGAGTCGCCGGGCTTCGGAGTGTCGCCCCGGTTCCGCCGCAGGGTTTTACTTCTTCTGGCCGCCGCCCTGTTCACCCTTGCCACTGTCCTTGGGTTGCCCTTGACCGGAAGAGTGACCAGGGCCTTTGTCCTGCGCCCCCTTGTCCTGCGGACCCCTGTCTTGCTGACCTTGAGACGCCTTGCCCTGCGAACCGCGGTCCTGTTCCGGCGGTCTCGGTGCCTGCTTGCTGCTGCTGTTGCCGTGGCGGCTGCTGTGACTGCTGCGGCGGCTGGCTCGCACGCGGCTGCGCTTGATCCGGCCGCGGCGCGGTTGGCGTGCGCTGTGGCGACTTCCCGGATGCAGCCTGGGCCTGATGCTTCTGGTAGTGCGGCTGCACGTCAACGTCACGCGGCTGGTACTTGTACTTCTGACCCTGCAGTGCCGCCTGCTGCTCCATCTGCGGATACCTGCTCCCGGAGTACTGGCGCTGGTACGTGGGCAGTGGGGCGCGTGGCGGCACCGCGCGATGATCCCACTGGTCCCATCCGCTTCGACGCTGCTTCCATTCATTGCCCCAGTGTTCGTCCCAGCGCGGGGGCCTGTCAGCCTGCCACCCGCGAAAGTACGGGGGCGGTACCCGGTAGTACCGCACCGGGACACGCAGCAGGAAGACCGGAACCGCTTGCGGACCGATCAGTCCCCACGGCCCGTTGTACCAGGAGCTCGCATACCAGTTGTCGGACTGGTAGACCCAGTACATGCCGTCGTAGAAGAAGTAGTTCGAGTTCAGCTGCGGTGCGTAGTAGACCGGGTACCCCGGCACCGCGACGAGTTGCGGATACACGGGCAGATTGATGCCGATGGAAACCCCGGGCAGCCAGACGCCGACGCTCACCTGGGCGGGCGCCGAGGCCACCGAGCCAAGCACCAACCCCAACACCACGAATCCGTTGCGCAGTAACTGTTTCATGTTCACGCTCTCATTTTGCATTGTCGGGACGGGGTCGTCCCGGAACGAGACCCGCTGCAGCTTGAAGCGCCCGTTCGGGCTGGGTGGGTAAAGAGAGGGGGATGTGTTAATTATGAGTGTTTAGTTTATGTATAATAAAGATGTTGTATAAAGAATGAGAGGAAGGAAAGAGAAAAAAGTATTGAGAAAGATGGAAAATAGAGTATATAATGTTAAAAGAAGGTAGATATAAATAGTAAAGTATAGTGAAGATGAGAGAGATATGAGAATGGAAGTTGTTAGAGATGGTGTAGAGGTTAGATATAGATAGATAGATTGTAAGAGAAGAGAGAGAGAAAATGAAGATAGGATATTGTAGGTGGTGATATATATAGTTGATGGGTTGGGTGGTTGTAGTGGTGTTGGTGTAGATGTTGTAATGTGTTAGGTAGAGAGAGGTTTAGAGTGGGTAGAGTAGGGTGGGTTGTTCTACATGGTAGGTATCGTTTTCTATGTGTTAGATGTGAGAGATTGAAACACGCGCAAGGTATCTGGCTACTGTTCGTGCTCGCTGACAGCGCTGCGCTATTCGACGCGATACTGTTATACGTCGTTTGAAGAGAAAACGCCCGCTCGGGCGCGCCTGCGAAACCATCCACTACTGCTTACAAACGCATGTCGATATAGACAGATTTCACGCCGCTGACGCCACGCGACACGACGACGGCCTTGTCGATGTCGGCACGGCGTCTCCGAAGCCGCTCAGCTGGACCAAAACCTTGAACGTCTAGACATAGATATCCGCGGATTAGAGCGTGGGATCATAGAATAAGGCGGTCTACACCTAAGTGGTGATAGACAGTGTCGTCGATGTACTAGACGGTCCCTACCTACTGAGAAGAGCTAGCGCAGCCAACGACGGACAACAGCGAAACGGCGACGAAAAGTGCGAAGAGAAGATTGACAGCGTGTTTCATGGTTGATTCCCAAATTGAACGAAAACTGATTCGAAATAGAAATAAAATCGAGAGAACGAGACTACGATAGAGCGTAGTAGATAGATGATAGGCGACTACGAGAAATGAACTTCATAACGTAAAGTAAACTACGCGCGCGAGTTATAGGTGCGATATCGAACATAGGCTCGAAAAAAAAAAAATAATACGATGCCCGAAAAGAAACTACAGCCAGTACTCCCAGACCCGGGCAACAACTCCTTGATCCGCAGGTCGAGCGAGCGTCGCTGCCACTGCTCGAGCGTGATCGCTTCGGATGCGGCCAGATCCTTGTCGAACATCGCCTGCACCTGGCTGCCGAACTCGGCGCCGAGCACCACGGCGTTGAGCTCGTGGTTGTGCAGGAAGCTGCGCCAGTCGAGGTTGGTGGAGCCGACGTGGCCCACACGCCGTCGATCAGCGCCGTCTGCGAGCAGGATCACGCGCCGCTCGTAGATCTTCACGCCGGCGCGCAGCAGCTGCGTCGTAGTAGTTGCGCCCGGCGTGGAACACCAGCCAGGAGTCGGTCTGGCGGGCAGGATCAGCTCACGTCGACGCCGCGCGGACGGCGGCTTCGAGCGCGGCGAGCAGTTGCGGATCGGGGGCGAAGTAGGCGTTGGTCAGGCGCACGCTGGTCTCGGCGCTGGCGATGGCCGAGAGCAGCGTGGCGTAGATCAGGCTGTAGGGCTCGTCGGGCGAACTGCCGATGGCGCGCACCACCTGGCGGCCGGCGCTCTCGGGCGGCGGGAAGTAGTTCCTCGGCGCCAGCGGCTCGCCTTTCTGCGCTCGCCCAGGTCGCGAGGAACAGCTTCTGGAGCTCGGCGACCACCGGGCCCTCGCAGCTGCAGGTCGGTGTCGCGCCACGGCCGGCTGCCGTCCGGCCGCGGCGCGCGACCGCTGGCTGAACGAGCCGCCGGAGTACACGCTGCTGATGTTGATGCCGCCGAGGAACGCCGTGCGCCATCGACGATCAGCAGCTTGCGGTGATCGCGCTGGTTCAGCTCCCAGTCCTTGCGCGCCACCAGCGGATTGAGCGGGTTGAACTCGAGCACCGGATGCCGCTGTCGGTCAGCTGCTAGAAGAACGCCGGCGGCGTGTCGAGCGTGCCGACGCTGTCGCGGATGAGATTGACCTGCACGCCCTGCCGCTGCTTGTCGATGAGCGCCTGTGCGAAGCGCTGGCCGACTTCGTCGTCGTCCAGGATGTAGGTCTCCATGTTGATGTGGTCCCGCGCCGCCAGGATGGCCGCGTAGCATGCCTGGTAGGTGGCCGGGCCGTCCTGCAGCAGCAGCACCTGGTTGCCGGTGGTCAGCGGGCTGCCGACGAGGCCTCGATGGCAGGTGCCGTCGAAGATGTCGTGCGCCCGGCTCGCCAGCGTCGAGGATCGCTGCTTGCGCGCCGACAGCGGGCCGCGCGCCCCTTCCAGCTGGACCGGAGGCGACGAGGGAGGCAGGTCGGGACGATGCTCGGCAGGCGCTGCAGGCGACCGACAGAGCAACCGCGACGCGACCACGCGCCAGAGCCCCGCCAGCGCACGACGCGACCGAAGTGACCAGCCCATCGCGCCCATGGCCGCGCCTGCCTCGCCTGGCTCAGAGAATCACAGCGCCGGAAAGACGAGGGCCGCGGGCCACGGTGCGCCGCGGGCTATCGGCTCCGAGCTGAACGGATGTCAGCGGCGGTCGTCACAGCCTCCCGTCACCAGCAGGATGATGATGATGAGCACCACCACCCCCAATGCACCGCTGGGCCCGTAACCCCAGCTCTTGCTATGCGGCCAGGTTGGAATGACGCCGATCAGCATCAGGATCAGGACGATCAACAGGATGGTTCCAAGGCTCATGGTCTTTCCTCGAAGGTGTCGATAACCGCTCAACAGGCCGAGAACGAACTCTCGCAGCGGGTGATCGAGGCCCGCGCCTGGGCGATCCCTTGGCGTGACTCCGCACCAGCCGCGACCAGCGCATGCGCTAGTCCGAGCTTGGAAGCAAGAAGGGTAGCCCGCCGTGCGACGCTGGTCAGTTCGCTATCGCACACAGCGTCCGTGACTGCGCAGCCGGCCTGGCCGCAAGTGGGGTGGCTGACGTTCTTCGTTGGAGCGGCGGAGCAGCCGTCGCTTGCACTCCTTCCGTACAACTGCGTATCACTCGCACATGCGGTGGATCAGTCCAAGCGTCTGAATTGACTCCGTAGCCGCTGCCACGCCTTCGGGCCGCATGCCGAGCACGTTCGTAACGACGTCGCGACCATCGTGACCCTGCAGCGATCCAGGCTCAACAGCAGCCAGCGGCACAGGCGCTGGTCCAGCGAGTGATGCCGGTTGCAGGCTGCCGTTTGCGCGATCTGCGTGATCAGGCCTGGGTGTAGCGCAGGAGCAGGTGCATCAACGGGCCGTCCGTTGAAACTCTTCTTTCAACACGTGCGCGCGCATTCGGAGTGCGTGCCCGGCCCGCAGCACGACGGCGCGACCCAGCCGCGAGTCCCTCCCATGAACACGGCGATGCCGACAGGCCCTCGTCGCCGACGACCGCGGTTTCGGCCACGGCGCCGTCCTCGAACTCGTAAACCATTGAAACGAGGGCGGTTGTAGGGAAGTACACGTAGGACATCGTGCTGCCCGACTCATACAGGGCCTGACCCTGCGCAGCTCGACCACGTCGAATTTCGCCGCCAGGCGCAGGAGTTCGACCTCCGGTAGCGCGGCCAAAAGCTTGTTTTGTCTCGGGGTGAGGCCAGCGGTCATCCGGCAGTGCCGAGTGAAATCCCGATTCGCGAATCCACTCTCTATGTCTAGTGCATCTGGGACGTGAGCGACCGGCGCGGCCCCTTATGTTCGCTTGCGCACAGAAATCGCGGTGATGCACGCCTAAGGTTCGTCAAAGGGGGGAAACGGTCAGGGCCAAGGGAGCTTGCACAAGCGCCGCGACGTCGGACCCGTTCCCGGGACTTTTCACGCAGTCACGAAGGAAACCGCATGAACTGGGACCGCATTCAAGGCAACTGGAAGCAAGTGGTGGGCAAGGCCAAGGCGCAATGGGGCAAGCTGACCGATGACGACCTCGATGTCGTCGCCGGCCGCCGCGAGCAGCTCGCCGGAAAGATCCAGGAGCGCTACGGCATCGCGAAGGATGACGTCGAGCGGCAGATCGCCGATTGGGAACTGAAGGCGACCGATGCGTGGTTCGTCGAGAAAGACAAGCGCGGTTGAGTCAAAGCCGGGAGACCAGGCCCCAAGGTGGCGGGGCGTGTGAACTCAGCATTTCGAGCCACCGTGTGATGTAGATTGGGAGAAACAAGATGCTGTGGACCGTTGCGGTCATTCTGCTCGTCCTGTGGTTGTTGGGGCTCGTCAGCTCGTACACCCTTGGGGGCTTCATTCACGTGCTTCTGGTTGTCGCCGTGGTCGTGTTCCTGGTCGGAATCATCCAGGGTCGACGTGCCTGACGACGGTGGCATGGGTTGTGCAGGCGACCGGGTGCCGGCAGCGGCGCCCGGGCTGTCCAATCCATTCGCAGTGCTATTCGCTCCCGGTCGCGCGTTGCGTGCCTCGGAGACAATGGTTTCGAATCGAAAGGAGGCGAAATGAACGCCATCAAGATTGCGGCGATCGCGCTGATCGTGGCCGGCATCCTGGGCCTGGCCTACGGCGGCTTCAGCTATACCAAGGAAACTCACACGGGAAAAATCGGCCCGATCGAGCTTTCGGTGAAGGAAAAGCAGACGGTGAACATCCCCCTCTGGATGGGTGTGGGCGCGATCGTGATCGGCGGTGGACTTCTGGTGTTCGGCGGAAGACGGAATTGACGCGAAGTGCGCCTGGCACAGGTTTCCTTCCTGTTCTTCCTCTTCACCGGCTGTGCGGCCGTCGCTCCGGACGTTTCGGAAGTGCCGGTCGCGCCGCAGCCTGAGGCGATGGTGTCTCGGCCAACGTCTGCAGCGCAGCCCGCCGACCGGACGTCTGCGCCGGCTGCGAGCCAGCCCGTGCTGACGGCGACGCCGGCACCCGCGGCAGCAACCGCTCCAAGATCGGAGCCGAAGTCCGCTTCACGCGGAACGGAGAGTCCAGCCGTCGCAGCACGGCCGCCGGCCGCATCGGCGTCGTCCGCAACCGCGGTCAAGCCTGCGACTCAGTCCCGCGTCGCGACGCCGTCCGCTGAGCGTCCCGCGCTGGACTTGAACGGGCTGAAGGAGCAACTCAAGGAAACCAAGGCCATCGGTGTCTTCACCAAGCTGACGCTCAAGAACCAGGTCGACGACCTGCTCCAGCAGTTCCGCGATTTCTATCAGGGCAAGGCCAAGGTCACGATGGCGCAACTGCGCCGCGCGTACGATCTGCTGCTGATGAAGGTGCTCTCGTTGCTCCAGGACGCCGACCAGAAGCTCGCCTCGGCGATCGTGGCCTCCCGCGAAGCGATCTGGGGGCTGCTCGCGGATCCGAAGAAGTTTGCAACTCTCGAAGGCTGAACGCCACCCGGGCCATGATCAAGCGCACCGCACTGCTGACTCAATCGCTCCTCGTCGCCACATTCATCGCCGGCCCGTCGTTAGCGGCCGACGACGAGGCGCTCAGGAAGGACATGACCGCCGTGATCGCACTGCAAGGTTTGCCTTGCGGCCAGGTCGTGGCGGTCACGGTGAATGCCGAGAACGACTACGCCTGTACGTGCAAGGACGGCAATCGTTACCGCGTCCATGTGAACGCGGCCGGCCGGGTGGTCGTCGAAAGGCGGAAGTGAACGTCGAGGCGCAGGCGCGCAGATCGGATTCCTGGCGATGACCCGCATGCAGATTCGTGTCGGCTTCGAGATGGAGTACCGGTGTCGCGACGCGACGCCGATGATCCTCGCGCTCAGCATTCACTATTCGCGCGCATCCGACCTGGTGCGCCCGGATCATCTCGTCACGAATCCGGCGGTGCCGGTCACGGCCTACCGGGATCTCTTCGGCAACTGGTGCAGCCGTCTCGTGGCGCCGCCCGGCAGGTTCGTGCTGAGCACCGATGCACTCGTGAACGACAACGGCCTGCCCGATGTGGTGGTCCCCACGGCCGCGCAGATCCCGGTCGAGCACCTGCCGGAGTCCACGCTGGTCTATCTGCTTGGCAGCCGCTACTGCGAGACGGAACTGCTTTCCGACGTCGCGTGGCAGCACTTTGGCGGTGGCCCGACGGGGTGGGCGCGCGTCCAGGCGATCTGCGACTTCGTCCATCGGCACATCGAGTTCGGTTATCCGCACGCCCGGAGCACGCGCACGGCGTGGGAGGCCTACAAGGAAGGCCGCGGCGTCTGCCGGGACTATGCGCACCTGGCGATCGCGTTCTGCCGCTGCATGAACATCCCCGCCCGCTACTGCACCGGATACCTGGGCGACATGGGGACCGAACCGCCGTACGGGACGATGGATTTCGCCGGCTGGTTCGAGGCTTACCTGGGCGACCGCTGGTACACCTTCGATGCGCGCAACAACACTCCGCGCATCGGCCGCGTGCTCATCGCTCGGGGCCGCGATGCCTGCGACGTCGCGCTGTCGAGCACGTTCGGACCGAACACGCTGGAGCGCTTCAAGGTCTGGGCCGATGAAGTCGCGGTGGTCTTGAATGCGGGGCAATGACCACTGCGACGCATCGGGCCTCGGCGGGAGGTGACCACATGACCTACTGCGTCGGCGTCAAGCTCGACGAGGGGCTGATCTTCGCCAGCGACTCGCGCACGCACGCGGGTGTCGACAACTACGCGAAGTTCTGCAAGATGACGGTGTTCGACCGTTCCGGCGACCGCGTGCTGGTGCTGCTCAGCTCGGGCGGCCTGGCGGCGACGCAAACCGTGATCAACCTGCTGCGCCAACGCGCGGCGGGGGAGGCGCCCCACATCTGGAGCGCCGGCTCGATGTTCGACGTGGCCAACCTGGTCTCGGACGCGATGCGCGACATCGAGCGCCGCGACAGCCCGTTCCTGGAGTCGGGCGGCCTGAAGTTCAACGCGTCGTTCATCCTCGGCGGGCAGATCCGCGGCGAAGCCATGCGGTTGTTCCGGATCTATGCGGAGGGCAACTTCATCGAAGCGGACACCGACACCTGTTTCCTGCAGACCGGTGAAGCCAAGTACGGCAAGCCGATCCTGGACCTGGCGGTGACTTCGAGCGCGACCATGGAAGACGCGACGAAGTGCGTTCTGGTGTCCTACGACTCGACGATGATCAGCAATCTGTCCGTGGGCATGCCGATCGACCTGCTGTGCTACGCGCGCGACAGCCTGAAGGTCACCATGAAGCGCCGGTTCGAGGATGGCGATATCTACTTCGACGCGTTGACGCAGCAGTGGCTCGAGGGCACGCGGAGAGTGTTCCACGAACTGCCGCCGCTGGAATGGTAGGCATCGCGCCATATCCGTTGCTTCTGTGTGAACCCGGCGGCACGCTCAGCGATCCGGCGCGCCGGGAAGGACGTTCTTCAGGGAGTCCACCAGCATGGACTTCAGCCTGTCCCAGGTAACGTCGCTCCGTTCGCAAAAGCGCTGGTTGACCTCGAGTTCGATGCCCACATAGGCCGAATCCGGATAGCGCTTGCGCAACGCGGCCGTGAGACCGTCGTCACGCCCCCGGTACGGATAGTTTCGTCGCAGGCGCAAGTCCGGCGCCCGTTGCGCGAGACTCCGCATCCACGCTCGTGCGAAAGTCACTTCGCCAGCTCGGCTTGGGTCATACAGCCAGGCGACGTCTGCGTGCCGCGGCACGCCGTCGAGCGTCGGCGTGAAACTGTGCGACGCGATGTGGATCACCCGGCGGCCTGATGCGACGAGGCGCGCGACTTCGGCTTCGACCGCCTGCCGATGGGGCCGGTAGTAGCGATCGACGATCTCCTGTCGGCGCTCGGGCGGCAGTGCGCGCGTGATTTCCGAGAACAGTTGCCGATGACCGATCGAACGGTTCAGGTCGATCAGCAGGCGCGTCGTGGTGGCGCCATGCAGGGGCACCCCGAACGCGTCGGCCATCGGACGAGCGAGTTCCATGGCGCCCGCATCCCAGCCGCGGTGGCTGTCGAGCAGTGCCTCCCGGCCCGCGAAGAGCGGGGCGTAGGCGCGCGGGACCTCGCGTCCACCGTGCTCGCAACTGACGACAAGTTGATTCCGGCGGGCTGGTGTCAACGAAGCTCCAGTGACCATCGTCCTCGGATGCGAGGCGCTGGCTACTTCCTCGTGTCCGCCTTGCTATCGCTGGAAACGGCTGCGCCGGTGCCGGCTCCGCCTGCGGAGCCGGACCCCGGCTTGCCGCCGGAACCGACGGTCCCCGAGGCCCCGCCGACCACGCCTGTCTCCGATCCTTGTGTAGTGACGTCGCTGCCTTTCCCCGGAACGTTGCCCGCAGGGCTGGATGATGTCGCCGAATCGCCCGCAGGAATCGAATACTCGCCGGTACTTGCGGGCGCCGGCGCGACGGGCGAGTTGCGATCCTGGCAGGCCGCCAGCGTGACGACGGCCACGACGGCGGCAGCGGCCACCAAATTCAGTCTGTTCTCGAGAAGTGTCATTTCAATCTCCATTGTCGTTGGATTCTTGCGTACCGTCGCGTCCCGTCGAAACAGTCGCACCCTGCGCAAGCACGATAAGGAGCGGGCACTTGATTCACCCTCCGCTACCGGATGCAAGCGTTGGGAGAACTGCGCATCACGTCTCCTTGCGACGGACAGGTACGGAAGCGCACAGACGCGATGCCGGCCGCATTCGTACTCTTGTACCTTGGTGGTCCACCGTGAGGGCGCGGGTGCCGGGACATTGGACACCTGCCGCAGGAGATGTTCGGTGAAGAATCGGTCCATGATCGACGAGTCGCTCGCTTCGCCGGCGCCGCCCGGCGAGCACGGCCTTGGCGAGCAGTCTCACAGGATCATTGCTGCGGCGGTCGCCGCGCGAGCACCATCCGGGCGAGAGCCCCTGGACCCGGCCGCACTCCAGCGTGCGCTGGAAATCAGCCGTGCACGGTTGCAGGCGGCGCTGGGCCGGATCGACGCGCTCGAGACGAACAGCCTGATGCTCCGGCACCAGGTGGCTCTCCTGCAGCGGACGGTCACGCGCGAGCGCAACTTCGCGTATCACGACGAGCTGACCGGACTTCCGAACCGGCGCCTGCTGCTGGACCGATACAAGCAGGCCGTGGCGCTGGCGGCCCGGCAGCACCGGCTGGTGGCGCTGCTCTTTCTCGACCTGGACGGATTCAAGAACGTCAACGACACGTACGGACATGCCGCCGGCGACGCGATTCTCCAGCAGGTCGGCGCGCGATTGCAGGCCTCCATCCGCGCCTCCGACACCGCATGCCGGTACGGCGGCGACGAGTTCGTCGTCCTGCTGCCGGAACTCGAGACGCCGGGGAGCGCGCTGGCAGCGGTGCGAAAGATCCGCACTCGGCTCTCCGCTCCATATGTTGTCGACGGCGCGCAGATCACCGTGACCGCGAGCATGGGCACCGCCCTCTATCCAATGGACGGTCGCGAGTACGGCGACCTGATGCGCGCGACGGATGGCGCGATGTATCGGGACAAGGCCGAGGGCGCCCGGCAATGCGCCGCCCCAGCGAAGGTCGAACCGATCGAGCGTTGAGCGGCCGCTTTTCCCGTGCGGCGACCGGTCAGACAGCAAGCGTCGCCGGAAGCAGCCGCCCGTATTCCGTCCGAACCACCGCGTAGCACTCGCACGCGCGTTGCTCGAGGCCCTTGCGGTCGAGAACCGAGATGCGGCCCCGTCGATAGCGGATCAGTCCGTCCCGTTGCAGGTTGCCGGCCGCTTCGGTCACGCCTTCGCGGCGCACCCCGAGCATGTTGGCGATCAGTTCCTGGGTCATCACGAGTTCGTCGGACTTCAACCGGTCGAGGCTGAGCAGCAGCCAGCGGCACAGCTGCTGGTCGAGCGAGTGATGCCGATTGCACACCGCCGTCTGGGCCATCTGCGTGATCAGCGCCTGCGTGTAGCGCAGCAGCAGGTGCATCACGGGGCCGGCGCGGTTGAACTCCTGCATCATCACGCTGGACCGCAAGCGGAAGCCGTGGCCTGCGCTTTGCACGACCGCGCGGCTCGTCGTGGATTCGCCGCCCATGAACAGCGACACACCGACCAGCCCTTCATTGCCCACGACGGCGATTTCGGCGGACGCGCCATCTTCCATCACGTAGAGCAGCGACACGATGGACGTGGTCGGAAAGTACACGTGGCCCAGCTTCGCGCCCGACTCGTACAGCGATTTGCCGAGAGGCATGATCACCGGCTCGAGATGCGGCAGCCAACGCGCCCACTCGGCGTCTGGAAGTGAAGCGAGGAGATGGTTTTGCCGCGGGTCCGGCGATGGGGCCAAGCGCCGCTCCGAAAGGTTGCAGCCCGAACGCGCTCGGAGCCCGGAAAGCAACCGCAGCGTTGGAGCAGGCAGGTCAGTATAGGCGCTGGGCGGTGCTTGGTACGCAACCGTACAGACGATATTCGAGAGGGCGACCACGATGAGCTTGTCGTGAGAATCATCGAGGCAAGCCATGAAAACACCGAGCCGACGTGCTCCGCGCGATCTCCCTCCAGCCGTCAGCGATCTGATCGCGGAAGGCGGAAACGTTCTCGCCGCAGACGACGCGCCGCGCGAGGAGGCTGCTTACGTTCAAATACGGAGAACGCGCATTCAGCCGGACGAGTACTCGTTCGACGCGGAGATTGCCTCGCCGCGCGGCGTGACGGTTCCGCGCGCCCGATGCAACGCAGTCAAGTGATCGAGGGCGCGCGCGAGGTGGACGCGTCGCAGGTCACGCTGCCCTCAACGCATGTGCAGGTGGACGCGCGCGGCCTTGCGCTGGGCATCCTGGCGACACTCGCCATGGCCTTCGCCTTGTCGTGGGCGCAGTCGCTGCTCGTACCGCTGCTGATTGGCGTCGTGATCACCTACACCCTGAGTCCCATCGTCGGCTGGCTCGAACGCCTGCGGATCCCGCGGTTTGCCGGATCCACGCTCGTCATGGCCGCGGTCATCGCCGCGTTCGTCCTGACCGCGTACTCATTGCGGGGCGAGGTGCAGACGATCGTCGAGCAGTTGCCCGTCGCGACGGCGAAGCTATCCGCTTCGCTCGCGGAACTGCGCAGGAGCCAGCGCGGGAACCTGCAGAAAATCGAAAGCGCGGCGACCGCCATGGAAAGCGCCACGGCGAGTGCAGTCGGTGGAGTTGCACGCCAGCCGGCCACGCACGTGATCGTCGATCCGCCGAAGTTCAGGCTCAACGACTTCCTGTGGGAAAGCTCGGTCGGCGCCATCAGGGTGGCGGGTCAGGCCGCGATGGTCGTGTTCCTGGTGTTCTTCCTGCTGCTGGGTGGTGACACGTTCAAGCGGAAGCTGGTTCGGCTCGCCGGCCCCACGCTGTCGAAGCGCAAGATCACGGTCACGATTCTCGACGACATCAACCGCTCGATCCAGAAGTACATGTTGATGCTGTTCGCGACGAATCTGCTGATCATTCTGCTCAGCTGGCTGGCGTTCCACTTCATCGGCGTCGACAACGCCGGAGCGTGGGCCGTCGCTGCCGGCCTGCTGCACCTCGTTCCCTATCTCGGTCCGGCGGTGGCCGCGGGCGCGACCGCCATGGCGGCGTTCATGCAGTTCGACTCGGCCGCGATGGCGTTGCTGACGGGCGGTGCCTCGCTGACCATCGCGACGCTCGTGGGAGTCTTCGTCACCACGTGGATGACGGGCCGAATCGCCCACATGAATGCCGCTGCGGTGTTCATTTCGCTGCTCTTCTGGGGCTGGCTGTGGGGCATCTGGGGAATGCTGCTCAGCGTTCCCATCGTCGTCATCACAAAGGTGGTGGCGCAGCACGTGGAGCCGCTGCATCCGTTGGCCGAGTTGCTGGGGGAGTGAACGGCGCCAGCCGAGCGAGCGGTGGCGGAGCGGTTTGGAGCGACGGGAAACGAGCGCCAGTCCGCCGGGAGCTTTCCGAGCGGCCCGGCGCGTTCCTCCTGCCGGCGCCTGCTGCGACTTCGCCTGCTTCTACTTCTTGTCCTTGCTGACCTCGTGGCCGATGACGCCGCCAACGACGGCACCGCCGATCGTGCCCCCGGCACTGCCGCCGGTAAGCACCGCTCCGCCCACCGCACCCGCCCCGGCACCGATGGCCGTGTTGGTGTCCTGCTGCGACATCCCGGCACAACCCGCGAGGCCGACCAACGTGGCCGCCGCCGCGGCGCTGACTGCCCATCTCTGCATTGATTTCATCTGGAATTCCTTGCTTCGTTCAGTTGACCGCTGTGGCACTGCGGCGTCCGCCTACTTGACCCGCATGTCGTTCTTGACCGACTTAACGCCGCCGACATTGCGCGCGACCTCGACTGCCCGGGTGGACGCGGCCGGCGAAGCGACGAAACCGCTCAGTTGCACCACGCCCTTGAACGTCTCGACGTTGATTTCGGCCACCTTCAAGGTGGGTTCGTCGAGGATGGCCGCCTTCACCTTGGTGGTGATCACGGTGTCGTCCACGTATTCGCCCGTGCCTTCCTTCGTCGGTGTGGACGCGCATCCGACGACCCCCAGAAGGGCAAATGCCATGAGAGCGGCCGAGATGTAGCTGGTGGGTTTCTTCATTGTCGATACTCCGGTTCGGTTGATCATGTGAATCGTCGATGGAACTTCCCGTCGCCCCGCTCGGGCGCTGGTGTGGACCCTGGTCCATGTGAATCACCCGCGGGGTCGGGTGGGGCTGCCGCGAGGGCGGGGCGACAAAACTGCGCCCCTCGTCGCCCGGTCGTGTCCGCCAGAGAGCGCGAAGTCACGTTTCGGAAGTCAAGTGCAGACGGCGCACCGTTTCACGACTTCGAGGGCACCTTAACGCCAGCCGGCGATGCGGTCGGTACGGTGGCGTACATAGGTTGCGAACGAGCGCGAATGCATCGCCGCCACTACGTGCGCTGCCGAACAAACAAAGTGGCGAATGCAGCCTACAGTGCGCCATCGTGCGAAAGGCCGCCCGCCCCGGGGGGCTCTGCGACCGGCACCTGGACCTTCTGACTGCTTCGATGGCCGCCTCTTCGATTTCCGCCGGCCGGCGCGCTGCGCCGCCCAACCGCCTGCTTGCATCGCTGCCGCGGCGGGAGTGCGGGCGGCTGCTTGCGGCCTGTGACCCCGTCGACCTGGAAGCGGGCGCTGTCCTCTTCGAGCCCGAAGCGCGCATCCGCGATGTCTATTTCCCGACCGACAGCTTCGTGTCCCTGTCGATTCCTGTCGACGGCAAGAACCACCTGGAAGTCGGCATGGTCGGCAACGAAGGAATGGTCGGTGTGCCGCTGATCCTCGGCGTGGACCACTCGGATCTGCAGGCGATGGTTCAGGGCCCGGGGCCTGCATGGCGGATGAGCGCCAGGACCTTCGTGCAGGAACTCCGCGCCAGCACGGTCCTGCGCGTCGCGCTGCACCGCTATCTGCAGGTGAGGATGGCCCAGTTCGCACAGGCGGCCGCGTGCACCCGCTTTCACCTCATCGAAGGCCGACTCGCCCGCTGGCTGCTGATGACGCAGGATCGCGCGCACGACAGCGGGTTTCACGTCACGCATGAAGTGCTTGCCCACATGCTCGGCGTTCGCCGTGTCGGAGTGACGCGGGCGGCCAATGCACTGCAGCAGCGCAAGTTGATCCGCTATCACCGAGGCGAAGTCACGATCCTCAACCGCGCCGCCATGGAGGCCGCCTCCTGCGGCTGTTATCGGGCTGACCTGCGCGTGTACGAAAGTCTCCTCGCCGGCGCCTAGCCAGCCGCGTGACGCATCGCGGTCTGGCGCGCGATCTGCTCTGCGTTCGGTACCGGGTGAGGCCACGCGACTGCCGGACGCACCTGCCTCATCGACTGAGAGACGAGGATCCAACATGGCAATTCCACATGCGCGCTCGGGCCAGGTGATCGATGTGCGGCCGCTCGGAGCCGCCTTGACGGGCGTGCGCACCACCGCCCTGTTCAAGACGGACGACCTCGAAGTCATGCGGCTCGTCCTTGCGGCCGGCAAGTCGTTGCCCCCGCACAGGGTCGCGGGCGAGATCACCATCCAGTGCATCGAAGGCCGGATCGACGTCACGCTGGACGGCGAGAGCCGGATTCTCAACGCCGGTCACCTGATCTACCTTGCCCGCGACGTGGACCATGGAGTCGTGGCCATCGAAAACGCCTCGGTCCTGGTGACCATCGCGTTGCACAGGTGAAAGCCGCTCAGCTGCGCACTTTCGATAGGCGAGCGCGAGCGCGTCGCCTGGTCTCCGGTCCCTGCGGATAGCTCCGCTTCGCCGGCGAAGCATTTCCCGGTGGACCGGGTCGCGAATCCGACGACGAACCGTGGACGAGGTCGGCGGCAAGTGGCGGCACCGTTCGTTCTGCCCGGTCCTGGGCTGTCTTCCCGGACCACGATTGCCATGAGCGCTGCGACCGCCGATGCGGATGGCATGGACGGTTCGGCGACGAGCGGAATGGGGTTTTCCGACCGCGCTTGCGCTGGCTCCATGGCGCCAGGTCGGCCGGTTGACATCGGGCAATACCGGATGAGGCCGAGCGGCAATTCTGGAAAGGAACGGGCTGCGTGCTATGGCCGCGCCCGTCGGGCGCGGCACGGCTGCAGCGGATTGAACCTTGGTCCAATTCCGTGTGCGTCGGGCCTCACGTAGCGTTCGAGTGGGGGAAAGTGAGCCCGGCGTTGGGGCTCCCGGAGGCGGATTTCGTGAACGATCGGGCAGTCGAATCGATGGAGCCGGGAGTGGTCCCGAGCACCCTGGCGTTCGCAGTCGACCGCGACGTCGAACTGCTGCGGCGCGGGCGCTGGTTCGGGTCGCTGCCGACGGAACTTCAGTCGCTCCTCATCGAGGGGTCGATGCTGCGCTCCTACAGGAAGGGAGCGCGGATCATCGGCGAAGGCGCGCCCCCGCGCGGACTGTTCGCGCTGCTCGAGGGCCGCGTGCACGTCCTGCGTGACGTCGGCGAGTCGGCAGAGGCGCTCTTTCATGTCGGCGAGCCGGGCTCCTGGTTCGGCGAGCACGGAACGCTGTCGGGCAAGCCCGCGATCGCAAGCGTCGTCGCCACGACGAACGTGCGGGTGCTGCTGCTTCCAAGGGCGGAGTTCCAGCGCATCGTCACCGACGAGCCGCGCCACTATCCGTTCTTCGCGGACCTGCTGTACGAGCGCTACACCACGGTGTTCCGTTACGCCTGCGAGGCGCGGTCCGTGGCTGCCGAGGAGTGGCTGTGGAGGCGATTGCAGGACCTCGCTGCGATCCGCCGCCGCGATGCGCGCCTCAGTGGCGCAATCGACATCACTGTGTCGCAGGCGGAGCTTGCGACGATGGTCGGAGTGTCCCGGCAGACCTTGTGCATGCTGCTGCGTCGACTCGGCGAACGCGGCGTGATCGAGGTGGCCTACAAGAAGATCCGCGTTCTTCCCCAGACGCGAAGCGACGGCTGACCGCCGCGCGGCGTCGGCCGCGAGCGTCACGTTGTCGGCCTCCTGGTCGCGCGCCCGGGCCTCCATCACCTACGGATCGTTCACCGAGGCGCAGAGGATGTCTTCGACACCGTGGGCGCGCAGCTAGGGTGTCAGCTCGTTGTACCGCGGCAGGTGCTGCGAGGAGCACGTTGGAGTAAAGGCGCCGGGCAGGCCGAACACGATCACGCGCTTCCCCTTGAACGGTTGATCGTCGTCGATCTCGTGCCAGCGGTCCTCGCGCAGCACGCACAGCTTTCCCGCGTGGACCGCTTCTCCTTCGCCGATGCGGCGATTGCGATCGGGCGCGTTCAAAGCGACGGCGTCCCGTTGCCGGCGTGCTGCTTCTCGTGCGCCGCCTGGCAGGCGATGCAGCGCTCCGCGGCCGGGTTCGCGCGCAGGCGCGCCTCGCCGATGTCGCCGCCGCAGCGCGAGCGGATGCCGTAGGTGCCGTCCTCGAAGCGGGCGAGGGCTGCGTCGATCGTGCGCAGTTCGTTCACGTCACGCTCGATCTGCGAGTTGCGAAGATCGGCCTGGTCGGTTGCCGTCGAAGCGTCGCCGGCGTCGCCGACCTCGCTGGCCATGTTCCGATAGGCGTCGTCCTCGAGGCGACGTCGCGAGCCGTCCTGGACCTCGCCGAGCAGGGTCGCCTTCCGTTCAAGCAGCGTCCCGCGAAGTTCTTCGTACTGCTCTGGATTCAACTGCCATGCGTCCTCCCCAGTGCGTCGTCGAGGGGCAGCAAACCCCGGGCCCGTTCGCTGCTCGCATGCAGGTAGCATCTCCGTCGGAGACCAACGACATGAGCAAGGCATTCGTCAAGGAGAGCGAGGACGACGACGAGGAACTCGAGATTCCCGAGATTCCCGCCGGCACGCGCAACTACATCACGCCCGCCGGCCACAAGCGGCTGAAGGACGAGTTGCTGCACCTGATCGACGTCGAGCGCCCGGAGGTCGTTCGCACCGTGGCGTGGGCTGCGTCCAACGGCGACCGGTCCGAAAACGGCGATTACATCTACGGGAAGAAGCGGCTGCGCGAGATCGACCGCCGCATCCGCTTCCTGACAAAGCGACTCGATTTCGCCGAGGTCGTCGACCCGGCCGCGCGCGAGGCGACCGACCAGGTGTTCTTCGGTGCGACCGTGCTCTACGCGACGGGGACGGCCGCGAGAACCGCATACGCATCGTCGGCATCGACGAAGTCGATCCCGCGCGCGGGCAGGTGAGCTGGATCTCGCCGGTCGCGCGGGCGCTGCTCAAGGCGCGCGAAGGCGACACCGTGCCATTTCGAACGCCGGCCGGCGAGGAGACCCTGGCGATTCTCGAGGTGCGTTACGAGGGAGGGTAACGCGTTGGCTGTCAGTTTTCTTTACGCCCGGCGAGCCAGACCAGCCTTGCCACGGGCCTCGGCCTGAAAGGCGTTCCCGCTCTGCACACACCGGGCATTCGAGCAGGCGTGTTACGCCGAAAGTTACACATCTAGCCGTCGGTCTTCTTTACACAGGCCGTCCGTCCCGCGCTTCTTGACGCTGCGCTCCCTTTGGTTTCCGCAGTTTTTTCCTAGGGTTAGCCACTATGCCGGCAGCATGGCTCGGACTTTGCGTGAAGCGCAAGCGGCACGGTTCGCCGACCCGTCGGCGTGCCGCCAATTCCTCCGGTCGGCAGCACCGACCGAAGCAACATGAAAGTTGAGAAGGAGGAGCGCGATGGGAAGGTTGAGCAGCAGCATCAAGAGGTGCCTACGGTGGGTGTCCGCCGGAGCCCTCGTGCTGGCGTCCGGCGCCGCGTGGGCGGATTCGATTTCCCCCACGAGTTTCAGCGCCACGCTGGGAGTGGGTGACAGCGCCACGGTCCGTAAGACGGTCGTCGTGTCGTCGAGCGGACCGACGGCGGCCGTGGTCGACATCATGTTCGTATTCGACACGACCGGCAGCATGGGCGGCGCCATCGCCAACGCCAAGGCGTCGGCTACGACGGTGCTCACCAGCCTCGCGGCGACGTACAACAGCGGCGGGGGGAGCCTCGCCAGTGGCGTGGGTCAGTACAACGATCCGGCCTTCTCCGTACTGAGCAACCTGACGACCACTGTCGCTACCACCCAGGCGTCGATCAACACGCTAGGCGCCAGCGGCGGCGGAGACTACCCCGAAGTGGGTTATGCCGGCATCAGACTAGCCTCAGACACCGCGGCCTGGCGGCCGGGCTCCAACCGGTTCATCGTCGTCTTCGGTGATGCCGGATTCAAGAACGGCCCGGGTGCTCTTGATACACAGGCCGGGACGGCCGCTTCGCTGCTGGCCAATGGCGTCAAGCTGCTCGGTCTCGACTTCTGTGCCAGTCCAGGCACCTGTGCCCTGGCGCCGACTTTCGCTTCCAGCGTCACCGGTCTGGGCGGTAGCGTCCTTCCGGGAGGCACGTCGCCGGCAACGGTAGCCGCTGCCATCGAGGCTGCGGTGGCGTCCGGCTTCGCCACCTACAGCAACGTCACAGTCGATGACCTCGGCGCCGGCTTGCCGGAGATCGGCGTGAGCACGGTCTGCGTGTCTGCCGCCGCCGGCGGCTCGTGTGTCGGCGCCAGCGCGGTCGGCAAGTACGACCGCTCGGTTGATCGCACATTCACGTTCGACGTCACGTTCACGCGCCTGGCTGCTGGCGACACGACGTTCGACACGCATGCGCTGGTCGACCGCGGCATCGTCGCCAGCGAGCGCGACGTGTTCGGTGCAGGCGGCACGGTTCCCGAGCCCGGCTCCCTGTCGCTGATCGGCCTGAGTCTGCTGGCGTTCGGCGCAGTGCGCCGCCGCATCCGCTGACACTTGCTCTCACGGCAGCATGAAACCGGCAGCCTCGGCTGCCGGTTTTCTTTTCTGCGCTCGTTATTTCGCGCCGAGTTCGCTTAGCCTTCGCCGCGCGTCGTCCGCCTGCCGGAAGTCGGGGCTCAGTTCCAGCGCTCGCTTGAGCGACTTTTCGGCGTCGCCCTTGCGACCGAGTTCCGCGTAAACGACGCCGAGGTGATAGCGGATGGTCGGGTCGCTCGGTGCGAGTTGCACGGCCTCCTCGATGGACTTGGCGGCGCTGGGAAGCTCGCCGCGGGCGCGATAGACCCAGCCGAGCGTGTCGCGCACGGTGGCCACGCCCGGCGCCAGTTCGTTCGCCTTCCTCGCCCATGCCAGCGCCTCGTCGAGCTTGACCTTCCGTTGGGCAGCCATGAACGCCAGGTTGTTGTAGGCACCGAACACCAATGGATCGCGCTTCACGGTATCCAGGTAGGCGCGTTCCGCGTCGTCGAATCGGCCAGCCGCCTCGTAGGCCACGCCCAGCCGGAACAGCGCCGGCACCGGATCCTTGGCCGAGGCCACGCCCGCGCGGTACGAGCCGATCGCACGCTCGATGTCGCCCTTCGCCAGGTAGAGGTCGCCCTGCTCGAGATAGGCAGCCAGGAAGTCCGGCGCTGCGGCCATCGTCGCCTGGTGGTACTTGATCGCGCCGTCGATGTCCCCTTGCGACGCGGCGAGTCGCGCGAGCGCGTGCAGCGGCCGCGGGTCGTTCGGGGCGGCCTTGGCGGCGCCGTCGAGGACCGATTTCGCGCCCGCCTTGTCGCCGAGGCCCGCAAGTGCCCGCGCGAGGCCCACCTGGCAGCCGACGCAGGCGGGATCGGCGGCAAGCGCCTTGCGGAACGTCTCTTCGGCCTTCTTCGTGGACTTGGGGTCCGCGAGTTGCGCATCGCCGAGACTCGCGAGTACCGGTGCCGAGCGGGGCGCCAGCCGGGCCGCCTCCGACAGCGTCTTCTCCGCGTCGGCCCGCCGATTCTTCTTCAGGTACCAGACACCCAGCGTATGCAGCAGGTCGATGTCGCCGGGGACGGCAACCAGGCCCTTGCGCAGCCATCCCTCAACCTCGCTGTCATTGCCGCGACGCCCGGCGACTTCGGCGAGCCCCAGGAAACCGCCCACGGCACGTGGATTGATGGCGAGCGCGCCTTCGAAGGCCTTCTGCGCAGCCGCCAGGTCTCCGCTGCGGAGTGCGGCCAGGCCTTCGTCCAGCTTGGATTGGCTCGGTCGGGAGGAACCGGGTTCCGGCGCTGGCACCTCGGAAATCGGGATCGCGGTCGCGGTCGAAGCGAGAAGTGAGGCGAGCAGGGCAGAAGCAATCGCGTTCTTCCGGATCATTGTCTTTCCTCGTTGTTATTGCCCGCGGCGCTGAACTCAGGGCGGTCCTCTCCACGGCCGAGGACGCGTCGGCTCCAATCAGGACTCTTTCACAACGGTGGCCGGCCTCGTTCCGGTCAGATCAAAGGTCGTCCGTGCCGAGGCTGGCCGCTGATGCAGCGGACGTGTTCCCGGCGACGCTCGGCTCGTGAGCGCCGCGCGGGCCGCCCCGCGGCCGCGCGATCTGCACCACCTGCCTGACGCGCCTCAGTGCGCGGATCACCCGCGCGAGGTGGACGCGATCACGCACCTGGATCTTGAAGTGGATCAGCGCGACGCGCGCGTCCTCGTCCTCGACGTGCACGTTCAGGATGTTCGAGTCGCCCTCGGCGATCGCCACCGCGATGCGGCCGAGCACGCCGCGCTCGTTCAGCGCGCCGACATCGAGGCCGACGGTGAAGCTGGAGGCGGAGTCGCTCGCCCACTGCAGTTCGATCCAGCGCTCGGGGTCCGCACGGCGTGCCCGTTGCGCATGCAGGCAATCGGCCTGGTGCACCGCGAGGCCCTGTCCCTTGCGGATGTGGCCGACGATCGAATCACCGGGGATCGGATGGCAGCAGTTGGCGAGTTGCACCGCCATGCCCTCGGACCCGCGCACGAGCACCGGCACGCTCGATGCAGGCGGCGAGGTGCGGGGCGATGCGTCCTCTTCCGACCGCTCCACCGGCGCGGCACCGAGTGCGAGCTGGCGCGCCACGACCGCGGCGAGCCGTCGTCCCAGCCCGATGTCGGCGAGCAGGTCGTTGCGCGACGCGAGCTCGGCCTGCTTCAGCACGGTCTCCCACTGGGCCTCCGTCACTTCGCCCAGGGCGAGGTTGAACTGGCGCGCAGCCTGCGACAGGAGCCGCTCGCCGAGTTCGACCGACTCGTCGAACTTCATCGTGCGCAGGAAGTGGCGGATCTCCGAACGCGCCTTGCCGGTGTGCACGAACGTCAGCCACGCCGGATTCGGCCGCGCCACCGGGCCGGTGACGATCTCCACCATGTCGCCGTTGCGCAGCGGCGTGCGCAGCGGCTGGATCTCGCCGTTGATGCGGGCGGCGACGCACTTGTTGCCGACGTCGGTGTGGATGCTGTAGGCGAAGTCGACCACGGTGGCACCCCGTGGCAGCGAAACGATCTTGCCCTTCGGCGTGAACACGTAGACCTTGTCCGGGAACAGGTCGACCTTGATGTGCTCGAGGAACTCGCTCGAGTCGCCGGTCTGGCGCTGGATCTCGAGCAGCGACTGCAGCCACTGGTGCGTGCGCGACTGCAGCTCGGAGAGGTCGGAGTCGTCGTCCTTGTACAGCCAGTGCGCGGCCACGCCGGTCTCGGCGACGTGGTGCATGTCCTTCGTGCGGATCTGGAACTCGACCGGCGTGCCGTACGGCCCGATCAGCGTGGTGTGCAGCGACTGGTAGCCGTTGACCTTCGGAATCGCGATGTAGTCCTTGAACTTGCCTGGCACGGGCTTGAACAGTTCGTGCAGGGCGCCGAGCGCGAGATAGCACTCGGGCCGCGTATCCACCACGATGCGGAAACCGTAGATGTCGAGCACCTGCGAGAACGACAGGTTCTTCTCGACCATCTTTCGATAGATGCCGTAGAGCGTCTTCTCGCGGCCGTACACCTCCGCGCGGATCTTCGCCTCCCCCAGCGCCTTGCGCACGGACTGGAGGATCTTGCCCAGCAGTTCTCGGCGATTGCCGCGCGCACCGAAGACCGCCCGCTTGAGCACGCGGTGGCGCATCGGGTGCAGGTGCTCGAAGCTCAGTTCCTCGAGTTCGCGGAACAGTGCGTTGAGGCCGAGGCGGTGCGCGATCGGGGCGTAGATCTCGAGCGTCTCGCGCGCGATTCGCCGGCGCTTCTCGGGATCGACCGCGTCCAGCGTGCGCATGTTGTGCAGCCGGTCGGCGAGCTTGATGAGCATGACGCGCACGTCCCGCGCCATCGCGAGCAGCATCTTGCGGAAGTTCTCCGCCTGCGCCTGCTCGGTCGAGGAGAACTGGAACTTGTCGAGCTTGGAGACGCCATCGACGAGTTCGGCGACGACGGCGCCGAAGCGTTCGACGAGCTTCTCCTTCGGCACGCCCGAGTCCTCGAGCACGTCGTGCAGCAGCGCGGCCTGGATGGCGTGGCCGTCGAGCCGCCAGTCCGTGAGGATCTCGGCAACGGCCAGCGGGTGCGTGATGTACGGCGCGCCGCTGCGGCGGAACTGGCCGAGGTGCGCTTCGTCGGAGAAGCGGAACGCGTCCTTGACCTTCTGCACGTCGCTCGACGGCAGGTACTTCTTGACCCGGTCGGTCAGGGTGGCGACGGTGGCGACGCCGTTGTGAGGTTCCTCGGCGGCGTCCGAACGCCAGACGGCCTTTTTCAGCGCCTCGGCCGCACGGCGTGCGAAACCGGGCTGCGGGACAGCCGGGTTCGGAGTGGAGGAAGGAGGATCAGCGGACCGCATACAGGTGCCCCGTCGCTAGGCTAGCTTGACGGGGCGGCGGCCGCAAAGCGCTTTCTTACGTCGGTACCTTGCGCAGCATCTCGATGCCGACCTTGCCTTGCGCGATTTCACGCAGCGCGGCGACCGGAGGCTTGTCCTTGGTGTCGATCTTCGGCGTATGGCCCTGCGCCAGCTGGCGGGCACGGTAGGCGGCCGCCAGGCAGAGCTGGAAACGGTTCGGGATGTGCTTCAGGCAGTCTTCGACGGTAATGCGGGCCATTTGGGTTCAATCCTTGAGGTTGAGGCGCAGTTTAACCGACCGCGACGCTGCGGCATCGCCGAGACGCGTCCGCGTTGCCTTTGGACGGCCCGAGGGCGCCCGGCCGCCCGAAGCCCTCCGGCCTGACTGGTCGCTTTCGGTGCACGTGCGAGCCGCAGGCTCGCGTACACCGAAAGCGCGCGCTATCCGGCAATTCCCAGCTGCGCAAACAGCTCGTGGTGCCGCGCCGCCTGGCTGCCATAGCGCAGGCGGGTCGCGGTGACGATGGCCGCCAGTTGCTGCACGGCCGTCTCGAACTCCTCGTTGACGATCACGTAGTCGAACTCGGGAGCGTGTGCCATCTCGCTGCCGGCCGCGAGCAGGCGGCGGGCGATGATCGGCTGGGTGTCCTGGCCGCGCTTGTTCAACCGGGCCTCCAGGGCGTCGAACGACGGCGGCAGGATGAAGATGCCGACCGCGTGAGGGAATTGCGCCTTGACCTGGCGCGCGCCCTGCCAGTCGATCTCGAGCAGGACGTCGGTGCCGGCGCGGACCCGTTCCTCGATCCAGGTGCGCGACGTGGCGTAGTAGTTGCCGTGCACCTCGGCGCTTTCCAGGAACTCGCCGTCGGCGCGCCGCTGCATGAAATTCTCGATGGTGACGAAGTGGTACTCGCGGCCGTCCTTGTCGCCGGGCCGCGGGTGGCGCGTGGTGTACGAGACGGAAAGCTGGATGTTGCGGTCGCGCGCGAGCAGGGCGTTCACCAGCGTGGACTTGCCCGCGCCCGACGGCGCAACGACGAGGAACAGCGAGCCGGCGTAATTGCCGGTGAGCGGCGGAAGGAGTTCGGGCACGGTCACTCCAGGTTCTGGATCTGTTCGCGCATCTGCTCGATCAGGATCTTCAGCTCGACCGAGGAATTCGTCATTTCGATCGCCGCGGCCTTTGATCCGACCGTGTTCGCTTCCCGATTCAGCTCCTGCATCAGGAAATCGAGCCGCCGGCCAACCGGCCCGCCGGCGCCCAGCACACGCCGCACTTCGTTCACGTGCGTCGTCAGCCGCTTGATCTCTTCCTCCACGTCCATCTTCAGCCCGTAGAGCGTCACTTCCTGGCGGATGCGGTCGGCGATTTCCTCGCGCGTCAACGTGGTCGCCCGGGTCATGGCTTCGCCGAGCGCCTGCTCTAGCCGCTCGACCAGCTTGCGTTCAACCGCCGCGAGCAGGTCCGGCGCGCGCGTCTTCAGCTGATTGGCGATGGCCTCGATCTGGGCGCAGGTGGCGAGCAGGGCGTCGCGCAGGGACGCACCTTCGCGCTGCCGGCTCGCCGTCATGCCGTTCAGGGCCTCGGCGAGCGCTTCGGCCGTGGCCGCTCGCAGCGCCTCGGGATCGCTGCCGGGCGTCTCGACGACGCCGGGCCATCCGAGAACGTCGGCCGTCGACAGGCCCTGGACTCCCGGCATGGACCGCTCGACTTGGGCGGCGAGGCCGGTCAGCTGCCCGAGGGCCGCGGCGTTCAGGGTGGGTTCGGCGCCGCCGACGCCTCGCACGATGTTGATCCTGCACTCGACCTTGCCGCGTGTCAGGCGGGTCGCGATGCTCTCGCGCAGCATGGGCTCGAGCACGCGCAGTTCGTCGGGCAGGCGCAGCGTGAGGTCGAGGAAGCGCGAGTTGACCGAGCGCAGGTCGAGCGTCAGCTGGCCCAGCGCGGTGGGGCGTGCGGCGCTGGCAAAGCCGGTCATGCTCGCGACGGGTTTCATTGGGGTCCGGAGGAAGGTCGAGCGTGGGTTATCGAGGTGTTTTCACGCCTATTTGGGTGTTCGGGTCGTCGAGGCTATTTAGCTAGAATCGCCCGATACCCCCTGAACGCCCTAAATGCCCGCGCAGACCAACGCATCATTGCCTGAAGGCCTCGAGGTCGGCGGCTACCGCATTGTAAAGAAGATATCGAGCGGAGGATTCTCGATCGTCTATCTGGCGACCGACGACCAGGGCAACTCGGTTGCGATCAAGGAGTACATGCCGGCGGCGCTCGCGCAGCGCAAGCCGGGTGAGCTATCGCCGTACATCGCCCCGGAAAACCTGAACACGTACCGCATCGGCCTCAAGTGCTTCTTCGAGGAGGGCCGGGCGCTGGCGTCGATCTATCACCCGAACATCGTGCGCGTGCTGAACTTCTTCCGCGCGAACGACACGGTGTACATGGTGATGAACTACGAGTCGGGGCGCTCGCTGCAGGAGCACGTGCTGCGCAACCGCAGCAAGGACCAGAAGGACGTCCTGTCGGAGCGGTTCATCCGCCGCGTCTTCGCACAGGTGATGAACGGGCTGCGCGAAGTGCATTCGAACCGCCTGCTGCATCTGGACGTCAAGCCCGCGAACATCTACCTGCGCATGGACGGCACGCCGATCCTGCTCGACTTCGGCGCGGCCCGGCAAACGCTGCAGCGTGACATCAACAAGACCTACCCGATGTACACGCCGGGTTTTGCCGCGCCCGAGCTTTACAAGCGCGACGCGGAGCTCGGTCCGTGGACCGACGTGTATTCGATCGGCTCGTGCATCTACGCGTGCATGTCCGGCATGCCGCCGCAGGAGTCGGACGCGCGGCTGAAGGACGACAAGATGCCGACGGCGTTGCGGTCGTTCCGCGGCCTGTATTCGAACCAGCTGATCTCGATGATCGAGCGCTGCCTGCGCCTGAACTCGCTCGAGCGTCCGCAGACGGTGTACGCGGTGCAGAAGGAACTGCTGCAGACGGTGCCCGAGCGCCCGGAGTTCTCCATGTCAGAACGGGCCGGGGCCCGCTTCCGTAACATCCAGGCACGCGTCACGCGTTTCATGAAGGATCACAACATCACCTGGTTTTGAGAGGCGCGCAAAAGTGCACACCTACTTTTGCGCGGTCGTGAAAAAATCGCTGGCAGAGCCAGTCGATTTTCTTCATCACAAAGGCACGTAAAGGCGCGTCGCATGAGAACGGCACGACCTCTCCCGCTGTTGCGTGCCTTTGATTTGCGGGCGGGCGCTCGGCCGCTCCGGAGCCCGCCCGCCTATCTGAGCGGTCCGAGTGCACGTGCGATGCGCGCAGCGCATCGCGTACACGAGGACCGAATTTCATGAGGTTCTCCGTCTACCAGGAGAGCAAGAAGGGCGGGCGCAAGGTCAACCAGGACCGGATGGGGTACCTGTACACGCGCGATTCGCTGCTGATGCTGGTGGCGGACGGCATGGGGGGCCACGCCCGCGGCGAAGTCGCTTCGCAACTGACGCTGCAGACCCTCGCATCGATCTACCAGCGCGATGCCAAGCCGCTGCTGACCGACCCCGTGCGGTTTCTCGAAGAGGCGGTGCTGGCCGCGCATCGCGAACTGCACCGCTATCGCGCCGAGCACACGTTGCCGGAAGCGCCGCGGACCACGCTCGTCGCCTGCATCGTCCAGCAGGGCGTGGCGATCTGGGCCCACGTGGGCGACTCGCGGCTCTATCTGATCCGCGGCGGCCGCATCGTCGAACGCACGATCGACCACTCGCGCGTGCACCATCTGGTGCAGGCGGGGCTGATTCGCCCCGAAGACGCCAAGGACCATCCGGAGCGCAACCGCATCTTCAACTGCATCGGCGCCTACGTGGCGCCGACGGTCGAGGTCAGCCGGCCCTGCGCGCTGCGCAACGGGGATACGCTGCTGCTCTGCTCGGACGGCCTGTGGGGATCGCTCAGCGACCGCCAGGTGGCCGAGGCTTTCACCGGCAAGACGGTGATGCGCGCGGTGCCCGAGCTGATGGAACTGGCACTCGAACTCGGCGGCCCCGAGTGCGACAACTGCACCGGGGTGGCGATGACCTGGGCGGGCACCGAGTCGATGGAGATGGTGCCGCCCAGCGAAGAACCGGTCTCCACCCTGCTGATCCCCGAAGGCACCGTCGCCTCGACGATCCAGATGCCGCGCGTCGGCGAGCACGACGGCGACGAGGAACTGTCCGAAGAGGAGATCGACGACGCCGTCGCCGAGATCCAGCGGGCGATCCAGCGCGCGGGCAAGCTCGTCAACAAGTAGCCGCGTGCTGCGCTAGTCTTGCCGGAACTGCGGGGCGACTGCCTCCACATCCGGAATCCACGAATGAAAACCGAAATGCAGCGCCCGAGCGGCCGGCGTCACGACGAACTTCGTCCCGTGCGGCTGGCGCGCAACTACACCAAGCACGCCGAAGGCGCGGTGCTCGTCGAGTTCGGCGACACCAAGGTGATCTGCACCGCGAGCGTCGAGGAGAAGGTGCCGCCTTTCCTCAAGGGCAAGGGGCAGGGCTGGATGACCGCCGAGTACGGCATGCTGCCGCGCGCGACCAATACGCGGTCGGACCGCGAGGCGGCGCGCGGCAAGCAGAGCGGTCGCACCCAGGAGATCCAGCGCCTCATCGGCCGCAGCCTGCGCTCGGTGTTCGACCTTCCCGGGCTCGGCGAGCGCACGATCCACATCGACTGCGACGTCATCCAGGCCGACGGCGGGACGCGGACCGCCGCGATCACCGGCGGTTTCGTCGCCGCCTACGACGCGGTGCGGTGGCTGCGCGAGCGCGGGATGATCGAGAAACTTCCCGTGCTCGACTACGTCGCCGCCGTGTCGGTCGGCGTGTTCCAGGGAACGCCGCTGCTCGATCTCGACTACGTCGAGGATTCGGCCTGCGAGACCGACATGAACGTCGTGATGACCGGCGCCGGGGGATTCGTCGAAGTGCAGGGCACGGCCGAGGGCAAGCCGTTCACGCGCGAGCAGATGGACACGCTGCTGGAGCTCGCGCGCCAGGGAATCACGTCGCTGCTCGCCGCGCAGAAGAAGGCGCTGGGACTCTGAACAGTCCTACATCAGTCGGATAGGCGCGGCCCGCTCGGCCACGTAGCTTCGAGTCATCCCGAGATCCGGCCTGCGCCGGCAACCGACGCGGCGATCGCGTCAATTTGTGGAGGATGGCATGAGGCAGATTTCGACCGAGGAAATGAAGGAAGTCGGCGGGGCGCTGTGCAGCAACCTGACGCTGTCGTTCGGCATCACGGGCGCATCGATCAGCGGGTCGCTAGGTGACTGGATGGATTGCTACAACCTTGCGAGCGATCGGGTCTATGCCGAATACGCTCATTACTCGACGGGCATCCGATACGGCGAAGCGCACGTCGGGTGAGGAGGCCGCCGGGGGCGACGAACTTTCTTCGCTTCCGGCTCAGCCCTCAGGGATGAACGTCAGATCTGTCCTTGCCACGTTCGCGCGCGTCGTCGCCGCGGTCGCTCTGGTCTGGCTGCTCTTGCGCGCACCGTCGTCCCTGCTTCTCCACGCAATGCGCTGGTTCCCCACATCCGTTGATCCATGGTTCACCATTTCTGGAGTCCAGGTTGCGCTCTTCGCGATCGTCGCCGTTCTGCTCAGATTGCCGCTCGTCTCGCTCGCCAGCGTTGGAGCGAGTGCGGCCGGAATGCGAGCGGTCTGCTGGCTTCTATCCGGCGAGGTCTTGTTCATGGTCCTTGGCGCGGTCACCGCGGTATCCACTTCTGACACCGGAGCCGCTGGTTTCACCGTTGCCAATGGTCTGCAGTCCCTGACGCGCGAGTTTCCTCGCAGCGGTCTCGCAGGCGCCGCGCTTGCGAATGTTGTCCTCGTACCGGTGTTCGAAGAGTTTGTCTTTCGAGTGCTTGTCCTGGGATTTCTGCTGAAGCCTCTGCGTCCCTGGCTGGCGCTTGCGATGTCGACGGCGTTGTTCGCTTCGGTCCATTCTTCGTGGCTCCCCGCTGCATTCGGCGGGGTGGTCTACGGTCTGCTGTATCTTCGCTACAGGAGCGTCTGGCTGTGCATCTTCGCGCACGCGGCGAACAACCTTATCGTCGCGTATGGTGTGCCGCTGCTGTTCGCCTGGTTGCACGAGAACGATGCCTTCCACCCATTGCAGGGCAGCTTGCTGGTCCTGCAGTTGAGCTGGGTGGCCGTCGTGCTGGCCTGTTTCGCCATGTTTCTTACCTGCCTGCGCCAGAGGGATGAAGCGACGTCGCAGGCCTTGATCCGCTCCGGCTAGAACCCATGCAACGCATCGTCATCGCCTCCAGCAACCCCGGAAAGCTCCGGGAGTTCCGGCATCTGCTCGCGCCGCTCGGCTGGGACGTCGTCTCGCAGGCCGAGTTGAACGTGTCTTCGGCCGACGAGCCGCATGCCACCTTCCTCGAAAACGCGCTGGCGAAGGCGCGGCATGCGGCGGCCGCGACGGGGCTGCCCGCACTTGCCGATGACTCCGGCATCTGCGCGGCGGCGCTCAACGGCGCCCCCGGCGTGCTCTCGGCCCGCTTCGCCGGCGAACCGTCCGACGATCGACGGAACAACGAGGAGCTTCTTCGTCGGCTGGCCGTCTCCGGCGACCGACGCGCGCATTACACCTGCGTGCTCGCGGCCGTCCGTAGCGCCGATGATCCGGAGCCGCTGATCGCCGACGCACGCTGGCATGGCGAGGTCCTCCTGCAGCCGCGTGGGAGCGGCGGTTTCGGTTACGACCCGCTGTTCCTGCTGCCCGAGCTCGGCAAGACCGCCGCCGAGCTGGACCCCGCCGAGAAGAACCGCATCAGCCACCGCGGACAGGCGATGGCCGAGCTCGCCCGCAAGATGGCGACGAACTGGACCTGAGCTGCGGACCGCCGTGCCGTCCCCGATCGACATCAAGCCCGCCGGCGCGCGAATGCCGGACGTCGCCGAACTCATGCGACCGGGCACGCTGTCGCTGCCCGCCTTGCCGCCGCTTTCCCTCTACATCCATTTCCCGTGGTGCGTGCGCAAGTGCCCGTACTGCGACTTCAACTCCCACGAGCCGGAGCCCGCCGGGATTCCCGAGGCGGCGTATCTCGACGCCCTGACGGCCGACATCGAGTCGGCGCTGCCGCTCATCTGGGGGCGTCCCATCGTCAGCGTGTTCGTCGGGGGCGGCACGCCGAGCCTGATGAGCGCGGCGGGTGTGGAGCGGCTGCTTTCGGACGTGCGCGCGCGGCTTCCGCTGGAAGCGGACTGCGAGATCACCATGGAGGCGAACCCGGGGACCTTCGAGGCCGAGCGGTTCGCGGCCTATCGCGCGGGCGGCGTGAACCGATTGTCGATCGGCGTGCAGTCGTTCGAGCCGGCGAAGCTCACGGCGCTGGGCCGCATCCACGATCGCGACCAGGCCATCGCGGCCATCGAACTCGCGCAGCGGGTCTTCGGCAACTTCAATGTCGACCTGATGTTCGGGCTGCCGGGCCAGACCCTTGCGCAGGCGCGCGCGGACGTCGAGACGGCCCTGGCGTTCGCGCCACCACACCTGTCGCTCTATCAGCTCACGCTCGAAGCGAACACCGTCTTCGCGAAGTATCCGCCCGATCTTCCGGACGACGACACGGTGGCCGACATGCAGGAGTGGATCGAGCAGCGAACGGCGGGGGCCGGCTACCGGCGCTATGAGGTGTCGGCCTATGCGCAGCGGGGGCACGAGTGCCGGCACAACCTCAACTACTGGCGCTTCGGCGACTATCTCGGCGTGGGGGCCGGCGCGCACAGCAAGATCTCGTTTCCGCACCGGGTCGTGCGGCAGGTGCGCTACAGGCAGCCGGCGTCGTACCTCGAGCGCGCCGCGCGGGGTGAATTCCTGTCCGAGCACGTGGAGGTCGCCCGCCGCGACCTGCCCTTCGAGTTCATGCTCAATGCGCTCAGGCTCGCCGACGGGGTGCCGACCGCAATGTTCTCGGACCGGACCGGGTTGCCGGCATCGGCGATCCAGGAGCCTCTGGAAAAGGCGGAGCAGCGCGGGCTGCTCGACCCCGATCCCGCGCGGATCCGCCCTACCGCGCTTGGCCGGCGCTTCCTCACGGACCTTCAGGCGCTATTTCTACCCGCCCGACGCACCTAGGTAGTGCGTTGTGGCGCACAATTACGGTGCGTGACGCCCCAGGAGTGGGATCCGACCGTAGCGCATGGGCCGCTTCCTGCGAACGACGGTCCCGCTCTAAACGCTTGTTGCACAAGGCTAGTGCAGCGCAAGGAGCGGTGCACGTGGTTTTGGCACACTTCCTGCGTTGCGATGCCGCAGAACCCGGGGCGGGCAACGGTGTTGTCCGGGGGACCGTTAACCAAGTGCGATTGAGGAGAACACATCGATGGCCACGGCCAAAGACGTAATGAAAATGATGACGGACAACGAAGTGCTCTTCGTTGACCTCCGTTTCACGGACACCAAGGGCAAGGAGCAGCACGTCTCGGTGCCAGCCAAGATGTTCGACGAAGACAAGTTCGAGCACGGGCATGCTTTCGACGGGTCCTCGATTGCCGGCTGGAAGGGCATCGAAGCCTCCGACATGCTGCTGGTCCCGGACCCCGCGTCGGCCCGCATGGACCCGTTCCGTGAAGAGAACACCCTGATCGTCACCTGCGACGTGGTCGAGCCGTCGACGGGCAAGGGCTACGACCGCGATCCGCGTTCGCTCGCCAAGCGCGCCGAGGCCTACCTGAAGTCGACCGGCATCGGCGACACCGCCTACTTCGGCCCCGAGCCCGAGTTCTTCATCTTCGACTCGGTGACATGGAACGTCGACATGTCCGGCTGCGCCGTGCGCATCAAGTCGGAAGAAGCGCCGTGGTCCACCGGCCTCGACTACGAAGCCGGCAACCTCGCGCATCGTCCGCCGGTCAAGGGGGGCTACTTCCCCGTGCCGCCGGTCGACTCGTTCCAGGACATCCGTTCCGAGATGTGCCTGCTGCTCGAGCAGCAGGGCGTCGAGGTCGAAGTGCATCACCATGAAGTGGCCGCGCCCGGCCAGTGCGAGATCGGCACGAAGTTCAACACGCTGGTGAAGCGCGCCGACTGGCTGCAGATCATGAAGTACACGATCTGGAACGTCGCGGCGAGCTACGGCAAGACGGCGACCTTCATGCCGAAGCCGGTCGTCGGCGACAACGGCTCGGGCATGCACGTGCACCAGTCCGTGTGGAAGGACGGCGCCAACCTGTTCGCGGGCAACGGCTACGGCGGCCTGTCGGACTTCGCGCTGTACTACATCGGCGGCATCATCAAGCACGCGCGCGCACTGAACGCGATCACGAACCCGGGCACCAACAGCTACAAGCGCCTGGTGCCGGGCTTCGAAGCGCCGGTCAAGCTCGCATACTCCGCGCGCAACCGCTCGGCGTCGATCCGCATCCCGTACGTCAACAACCCGAAGGGCCGTCGCATCGAGGTGCGCTTCCCCGATCCCACCGCGAATCCGTACCTGTCGTTCGCGGCGATGCTGATGGCGGGCCTCGACGGCGTGCAGAACAAGATCCACCCGGGCGAGGCGGCCGACAAGAACCTGTACGACCTTCCGCCGGAAGAGGACGCGAAGATCCCGACCGTGTGCTCTTCGCTCGACCAGGCGCTCGAGTACCTCGACAAGGATCGCGAGTTCCTCACGCGCGGCGGCGTATTCAGCAACGACCTCATCGACGCGTACATCGCGCTGAAGATGGACGAGGTGACGCGCTTCCGCATGACGACGCATCCGGTCGAGTTCGACATGTACTACAGCTCGTAAGAGCGCGACGCTGCTCGGCTCGGGAAGGGGGCGGGCAACCGCCCCTTTTCATTCGCGCCGCGGCACCACCATGGGGACCCAGGAATGGCACGGGCAGTACCGGAAATGAGGGAAGTGGACCGCCAACAGGCGGGACTCGCGGCGTTTGCCGCGCCTGCCCTCGGATACACTGGTTTCGACCTGTTCCTCCTGGGGATCGTCCGTGAATCGACTTGCCCTGACACTCGTCTCGACCGCGCTTGCGGCCGCCTCGTTTGCGGTGCGCGCTCAGTCGTCGGAAATCTTCATGTGCCTGGATGCCGAGGGCAACAAGACGTTCCAGAACGTCGGCACCGGCAAGGGCTGCAAGCGCATGGACGTCGGTCCCGTGCTCAGCGTGCCCGCGCCCCGGCTGCCGCCGCAACGGGCTGCCAGGGATCCCGAGGACCGCGTCACGGTGTCGCCGGCGAATTTCCCGCGCGTCGACCGCGAGACGCAACGCTCCCGGGACGGCGACCGCAAGCGCCTGCTGGAGGACGAACTGAAGGCCGAGGAAGAGAAACTCGCGCGGCTGAAGTCCGAGTACAACAGCGGCGAGCCGGAGCGGCGTGGCGATGAACGCAACTTCGCTCTCTACGCCGAGCGTGTCCAGAAGCTGCGCGACGACCTCGCGCGCGCCGAGGGCAACGTCAACGCCCTGCGGCGCGAAATCGCGCTGCTGCGCACCCAGTAGCCACTCCCATCGCGCGTGCCGGCCGGCGCGCGCTCCGTTCTACCTTGCTGCACGGGCTCTGCCCGCGAGCGCGCACGGCCGCTCCGAAGCGCTCGCCTCGCCGCGCGCAGCGCGGACGGTCGTTCCATGCGCGCACGGCCGCTCCGAAGCGCTCGTCCCGCCGCGCGCAGCGCGGACGGTCGTTCCATGCGCGCACGGCCGCTCCGAAGCGCTCGCCCCGCAGCGCTCGGCGCGGAGGGTAATGGCGTGAGCGCGCTCGATTTCAGCCCGTCGGTCACCGCTTTGCCGCGCTACGAGGGGCTCGACCTCCTGTCCACCGCCGTGCTGCTGCTCGACTCCGGCGCGCGCGTGGTCCACGTCAACCAGTCCGCCGAACTCCTCTTCGACATTTCGCGCAAGACGCTCCTCGGTCAGCCGGTGGGCCGCGTGCTCGGCGACGAGGCTGAAATCCGGCAACTGGTGGCGGACGCCGAGAGCAACGCCTTCGGGCAGCGCCGCCAGATCATGGAGCTGCGTCGCACCGGGCGCGAGCCCTTGCTGGTGCAAGTGACGGCGACGGCGCAGTACGGCGAGGCGACTCCGGTGGTCCTCGAGGTGTCGGAGATCGAGCAGCAATTGAAGGTGGATCGAGAGGAGCGTCAGCTCGGACTGACGGAAGCCAATCGCCAGCTGCTGCGCAACCTCGCGCACGAGATCAAGAACCCGCTGGGCGGCGTGCGCGGCGCCGCGCAGCTGCTGGAATCGGAACTCAAAGCCGACCAGCGCGAGTACACGCGCGTCATCATCGCGGAGGCCGACCGGCTGCAGGCGCTGGTCGACCGGCTGCTGGTCCCGCATCGGTCGCCGCGCGTGGTGGCGGACGTCAACGTCCACGAAGTGCTCGAGCGCGTGCGGATGATCATGCTCGCCGAGTTTCCGCGCGGCCTGACGATCGAGCGCGACTACGACGCCAGCGCCCCGGAGTTCCGCGGCGACAAGGAGCAGCTGATCCAGGCGGTGCTCAACGTCGTGCGCAACGCCGCCGAGGCGCTCGAGGACCGCATCGCCTCCGGCGACGCGCGCATCATCCTGCGCACGCGTGTCGCGCGGCAGGTCACGGTGGCGCGGACGCGGCATCGCCTGGCGCTGGACCTGCACATCATCGACAACGGCCCGGGCATTCCCGACGAGCTCAAGGACCGCATCTTCTTCCCGCTCGTGTCCGGCCGCGACACCGGCACCGGCCTCGGGCTGACGCTCGCGCAGACTTTCATCCAGCAGCACGACGGCCTGATCGAAGTCGACAGCCGGCCGGGCCGCACCGATTTCCGCATCCTGATTCCGCTGCACTGAGACCGACGACACGCATGAACATCCAAGGACGTTCGACGCAATGAGACCGATCTGGATCGTGGACGACGACCGCTCCATCCGCTGGGTGCTGGAGAAGGCCCTGGCGCGCGAGAACCTGCCCTGCAAGGCGTTCGGCGTCGCGCAGGACGTGCTGAACGAACTCGAGCACGACAGCCCGCAGGTGCTGGTATCCGACATTCGCATGCCGGGCATGAACGGCATCGAACTGCTGCGCGCGGTCAAGCGCAAGCATCCGGCGCTGCCGGTGATCATCATGACGGCGTTCTCGGACCTCGAGAGCGCGGTGTCGGCCTTCCAGGGCGGCGCCTTCGAATACCTGCCGAAGCCCTTCGACGTCGACAAGGCGGTGGAACTGATCCGCCGCGCGGTGGACGAGAGCGAACGCGAATCGCGCGCCGACGATGCGCCGGTCGAAGTGCCGGAGATCCTGGGGCAGGCGCCGTCGATGCAGGAAGTGTTCCGGGCGATCGGACGGCTCAGCCAGTCGAACGTCACCGTGTTGCTGACCGGCGAGTCGGGCAGCGGGAAGGAAGTCGTGGCGAAAGCGCTGCACAAGCACAGCCAGCGCGCCGACAAGCCGTTCATCGCGCTCAACACGGCCGCGATCCCCCGCGACCTGCTCGAATCCGAACTGTTCGGACACGAGCGCGGCGCGTTCACGGGCGCGCAGGCGATGCGGCGCGGGCGCTTCGAGCAGGCCGAAGGAGGCACGCTCTTCCTGGACGAGATCGGCGACATGCCGGCCGAACTGCAGACGCGCCTGCTGCGCGTGCTGTCCGACGGGTTCTATTACCGGGTCGGCGGCCACCAGCCGATCAAGGCCGACGTGCGCGTCATCGCCGCAACCCATCAGAACCTCGAGGAGCGCGTCCGGCAGGGACTGTTCCGCGAGGACCTCTATCACCGGCTCAACGTGATCCGGCTTCGACTGCCCTCGCTGCGGGAGCGGCGCGAGGACATTCCGCTGCTGGCGAAGCACTTCCTCGCCAAGAGCGCGCGCGAGCTCGGCGTGGAACCGAAGAAGCTGTCCGACGAGGCGCTGCAGTACATCAGCCAGATGCCGTTGCCCGGCAACGTGCGGCAGCTCGAGAATCTCTGCCACTGGCTGACCGTGCTGGCCCCCGCGCAGGTGGTCAAGGTCGAGGACCTGCCGCTGGAGGCGCGGCAGGGCAACTGGCTGACGGGCGCCGACACGGCGACCGGCGGCCCCGCGCCCGGCGATGCGGGTGCCGTTCCCGCGCAGGCGGCCGCGCCGATGATGGCGGGCACCGCAGGCTGGCTGGCGCAACTCACCGCGGAGGTGGAACGGCGCCTGCAGGCGGGTGTGCCGGATGTCATGGATGCGCTGACGCGGGACTTCGAAGCGGCCGTCATCCGCGCCGCGCTGAAGCACACGCACGGTCGCAGGATCGATGCGGCGACGCGGCTGGGACTGGGGCGCAATACGATCACCCGTAAAATCCAGGATCTGGGCCTGGAAGACTGAAGAACGTACACGGCCGGTGGCTTCCGGGCCGGCCGTTCATCCCGGGGGCGTGCAGTTCGTCGCATCGCCCCGCACTTCGTCGCAATCGGCAGGACTCCACACCGTCGGCCCGGATAATCCGGCCCATCGTATGCACTTGGTGGCGCGTGCCACGAGCACGCGCACGAGCGCGCCTTACCGGGCGTCGCTTCAAGGGGGAAAGAATCATGACGAAGAAATCGAGGTGGTGGCTGGCGGTGATCGGAGCTCTTGCCGTCGCCACGATCGGCGGCGCCGCGGCGCTCGCCGTGTCCAAGCGGTCGGCCGAAGCGGAAGCGACCCGGAAACGCGAGCCGCCGCCGCTGGAATTTGCCGCGGCGGACGTAGTCAGGCTCCAGCCGAAGCGGCTGACGGTGGAACTCGCGATGCCGGGTTCGCTGCAGGCCGTATCGCAGGCGACGGTGCGGGCGAAGCTGTCGGCCGAGGTCAAGCGGGTGCTGGTGCGCGAAGGCGACCGGGTGACGGCCGGACAGGTCGTCGCGGAGTTCGACACGGCGCAGTTGCGCGCGCAGCTGGCGGAGCGCACGGCGTCGCACGAGTCGGCCCGGGCCCAGCTCGCCACGACGGAGCGGACGCGCCAGGCCAATGCCCAGCTCGTCAAGCAGAACTTCATTTCGCAGAACGCCTTCGACACCGCGGACAGCGCGTACCAGGCGCAGCTCGCTGCCGTCGCGGCCGCCCGCGCGCAACTGGAGCAGACGCAGCTGCTGCTTGCCGACGCGGTGGTGCGTGCGCCGATCTCGGGCACGGTGGCCAAGCGCAACGTGCAGTCGGGCGAGAAGGTCGCGTTCGACGCGCCCCTGGTCTCGATCGTCGACCTGTCGCTGCTCGAAGTGCAGGCGCAGGTACCGGTGTCCGACGTCGCGCGCCTGCGTGGCGGCATGCCGGCGCAGGTGGAGATCGAAGGCCTGGCGGGCCGCAAGTTCGCCGGACGCGTCGACCGGATCAATCCGAGCACCGAGCCCGGCACGCGCACGATCAACGTGTACGTGACCCTGCCCAACGAAGACGCCTTGCTGCGGGCGGGGATGTTCGCGCGGGTGGCGATCATCACGGCCGCGGACGCCGAGGTTCCTGCGCTGCCCCTGTCGGCCGTGCGCATCGACAACGGCACGACGTTCGTGTGGACCGTGCGGGATGGAAGGATCGAACGCCGGCTGGTGGAACTCGGCCGTCGGGACGAGCGTGCCCAGCTCGTGGAGGTGCTCGGGGGCGTGAACGACAGCGACACGGTGCTCGCGACGAAGTTCGACAACCTGAAGGACGGCCTCGCGGCCAAGGTGATCAGCGGACCGGGCGAGGCGCGCGTCGCGGACAAGGACGCGCCGCGGCAGTCCGACCGGGCCAACTAGGAGCGCGCCATGTGGATGACGCGCGTCTCGATCAATCATCCGGTGTTCGCGACCATGGTCATGGTCGCGCTGACCGTGCTGGGGCTCTTCGCCTACAACAAGCTCGGCGTGGAGCCGATGCCGGACATCAATCCGCCGCGCGTCTCGATCCGCGTCGCTTACCCGGGCGCGTCCCCCGAGCAGGTCGAAAACGACATCACGAAGCCGGTCGAGAACGCGGTGAACACGGTGGCGGGGGTCAAGCGCATCGCGTCCGCCTCGTACGAGGGCGTGTCGTACACGTGGGTCGAGTTCCGCCTCGACATCGACACGACCCGCGTCACGCAGGAGATCCGAGACAAGATCGCGCAGATCCGCTCCGGCATGCCGCGCGATGCCAAGGATCCCGTGGTCGAGCGCGGCGGCAGCGAGAACGACCAGCCGGTGACGACCTACACGCTGTTCGGTGCCAACAAGACCCAGCGCGAACTGACGCTGGCGGCCGAACAGATCGTGCAGAAGGGTTTCGAGCGCGTGAACGGCGTCGGCCGTGTCGCGCTGGGCGGCACCGTGACGCGGCAGATCCAGGTGCGGGTGGATCCCGCGCGCCTGACGGCGTTCGGGCTGACGGTGGACACGGTGGTGCAGGCGCTGCGCAACGCCAACGTGTCGGTGCCGGTGGGAACGATCTCCAACGACACGGCGGAAGCGATCGTGCGCGTCGACGGCCGGCTCGCGGAGCCGGGCCAGTTCGGAAACATCATCGTGGCGCGCCGCAACGGCACGCCGATCCTGCTGTCGCAGGTGGCCGAGGTGCGCGACGCCGAGCGCGAACGGCAGTCGCTCACGCGCGTGAACGGGCAGCGCGCCGTCGGCATCTACGTGTTCAAGACGCAGGACGCCAACATCGTCGAGGTCGGCAGCAACCTCAAGGAGGCGGCGGTTGCCATCGCCAAGCAGCTGCCGGCCGGCGTCGAGCTGAAGCTGCTGTGGGCGATGTCGGACTTCGTGCAGCAGTCGGTCGACAACGTGAAGACCACGATCATCGAAGGCGCGCTGCTGACCGTGCTGATCGTGTTCCTCTTCCTCGGGTCGTGGCGCAGCACGGTGATCACCGGGCTGACGCTGCCGATCGCCGTCATCGCCACGTTCATCGCCATCTACGCGCTCGGATTCACGCTGAACTACATGACGCTGATGGCGCTGTCGCTGTGCATCGGGCTGCTGATCGACGACGCGATCGTCGTGCGCGAGAACATCGTGCGGCACATCCGCATGGGCAAGGACCACTACACCGCGGCGCGCGAAGGGACCGACGAGATCGGGCTGGCCGTGCTGGCGACGACGTTCTCGATCGTCGCGGTGTTCGTGCCGATCGCCTTCATGGGCGGCATCATCGGGAAGTTCTTCTATCCGTTCGGCATGACCGTGGTGGTTGCCGTGCTGGTGTCGCTGTTCGTCAGCTTCACGCTCGACCCGATGCTGTCCGCCGTGTGGCGCGACCCGCCGGACGGTGCGAAGAACGTCAGGGGAATCGGCCCGGTCCTCGCGGCCTTCGACCGCTTCGTCGATCGCCTGCATGCCGTCTACGACACGCTGCTGCGCTGGGCGCTGGCGCACCGGAAGACGACGCTTGCGATCGCGACGGCGAGTTTCCTGGCGAGCATCCCGATCGGCGGGCTGGTCGGTACCGAAATGGTGCCGGACAGCGACGAGGGTTTCACGAGCGTTCGCCTGACGACACCCGTGGGCTCCAGCCTCGAGTACACGAACGAGCGCGTGAAACGGGTCGAGGACATGCTGCGCGAGTTCAAGGAGATCGAGTCGGTCGACACCGGCATCGCCACCGAGGGCGGCAAGAACACCGCGCGCATCAACCTGAAGCTCGTGCCGCGGGCCGATCGCGCCCTCAGCCAGAAGAAGATCGAAGAGGCAATCCGCAAGCGCGCCGCGGCCATTCCGGGCGTCGACCTGCGTGTCGGCTGGGGCGGCCCGATCTACGTGGCGCTGCTCGGCAACAACGACCCCGAGATGAACCGCGTGATACTGGACCTCAAGGACAAGGTCGCGAAGATCCAGGGCGTCACCGACATCGAGATCACGGTGAAGGAAGGCACGCCGGCGCTGTCGATCCGGCTCAAGCCCGAACTCGCGGCCGAGTACGGCATCAGCCACATGCAGCTCGGCACCACGCTGCGCGCGATGGTCGAAGGCGAGAACTCAGGCTACTGGCTCGCGCCCGACGGCCAGAACTACGAAGTGATGACGCAGCTGCCGCGCGCCAGCCGCACGGTGGTGGACGACCTGTCCAACCTCAACATCGCGACCAGCCGCCTGCTGCCCGACGGCACGCCGGAGATCGTTCCGCTGCGTGCGGTCGCGACGATCGAGCGCACCTTCAACCCGGAGAACATCCGCCGGCAGGACCTGCAGCGCCGGGTGGCGCTGTTCGCGAACGTCGAGGGCCGTCCCACAGGCGACGCGGGCAAGGAAGTGCAGGACCTGGTGAAGGCCTACGAACTGCCGCCCGGGCTGCGCTTCGACGTGGGAGGGCAGATCAAGGACCAGCAGGAGATCAACGCGGCGATCGTGGGCGCCCTCGCGCTCGCGGTGATCTTCATCTACATCGTGCTGGCCTCGCAGTTCGGCAGCTTCATACAGCCGGTCGCGATCATGGCGTCGTTGCCGCTGTCGATCGTCGGTGTGATGCTGGCGCTGCTGATCACCGGCACGACTCTCAACATCTTCTCGATGATCGGCATCGTCTTCCTGATGGGGCTGGTCACCAAGAACGCCATCCTGCTGGTGGACTTCGCGAACAAGGGCCAGCGCGACGGGTTGCCTCGCAACGAGGCGCTGCTGGCCGCGGGGCAGACGCGCCTGCGGCCGATCATGATGACCACGGCCGCGATGATCTTCGGCATGCTGCCGCTCGCCATCGGGCTGGGCGAAGGCGCGGAGCAGCAGGCGCCGATGGGGCGGGCCATCATCGGCGGCGTGCTCACCTCGACGCTGCTGACGCTCGTCGTCGTGCCGGTGCTCTACACGTACCTGGACGCGTTCGAGCGCCGCTTCGTGAAGCGGCGCCACGGCGCGCCGGCGCTGTCGCACCAGCCGGCCGACAAGGCCTGAGGGCCCGGCCGCGCCGTCAGGGGGTGCAGTAGAAGAGCTGCGCGGGCGGCATGTTGAGCGGCTGGAATCCCCGTCGCACCTGCGAGAACACCTGGCGCAGGCTCGCCAGCACCATCGGCGAGAACTGGTAGACGAGGAAGGCGCCCTGCGGCTGCAGGACCGCCCGCGTGGCGTGGAGCACCGCTTCGCGCTCGGCGGCCGGCAGCGTGCTGAACGGAATCCCCGAGATCACGAAGTCCGCCTTGCGCACGCCATGCGCCTTCAGCGCGCCCTGCACCGCCGCGGCCGATCCATGGATCACCTTCAGCCGCGGGTCTCGGGTCGACCGTTGCAGGAAGTCCACGAACTCGCGGTTGATCTCGAGCGCGACGAGCATCGCGTCGGGCCGCATCCGCGCGAGGATCTCGTGGGTGAACGTGCCGACGCCCGGTCCGTACTCGACGATCACGCGCGCGCGGTCGAAGTCCAGTTCCCCCAGCAGCGTACGGATCAGGAACCGGGAACTCGGAATGAACGATCCGAGCATCAGGGGGTGCTTCAGGAAGTTCTTGGCGAACAGTGCGGTCTGCACTAGCGGCGATGCCAGACGTGCCATTCGGTCTCCTCGGAGGGGGTCTGCCGGACAGAGGCAAGCCGGATGCGTGGGTGCCCGGCTGTCCGCTAACCTTCGTGAATGGTACGACCGCTCCTCGCTCCCGATCCAGGTCCGACGGTGCTCCGCTGGGGCTGGTTCCTCTGGGTCACGTGGGCCGTCATCGGCACCGGGCTGCTCGGCGAGGACATCCACTCGGGCGGCTTTGCGCTGGGCGTCGTCCTGTCCGCGCCGTTCTGGGCCCTCTGGCTGCTCTGGCCTTTGTATCGAGGCTGGGCGCTGTGGGTGCGCTGGTCGCGCCACTCCCGATGGCAGGCATGGCAGGGCAACTATTACGAGTTCGACGGGCAGCAGGTCCGGGTGGTGTTCGAGGATGACCTGGTCTGGTTTTCGGCCGACGACGTCTTCGACGCGCTGCGACTCGAAGGGCGCCAGCGGGACCCGGAGCGTGGCCGCCTGGTCGCGGGGCGGGATGGCCTCGCGGAACTTGCCGGCTCCGGGCTGCTGGTCTTCTCGGAGGCCGGCCTGCGCGCGTGGCTCGACCGGCGCACTGAGCCCGAGGCCCTGAAGTTCGCGCGATGGGTCGACCTGCAGGTCATCGATCCCTATCGGCGCCGCCGGGAGCTCGGCGGCGCCTGAGCGTGGTCGCGTGGCTCGGGCGTCACGGTCCTTGCTGGCACAACCACTTCGAGTCCGAGGCGCGCCGGGAAGCCGAGGTCGAAGATCGGTTCTTCGCGCAGACCGCTCAGGACGGTGCGCGCGCGGGCGACGTCAGGCCGCGCGGTGTCGGGAACGCTCCCGCCCGGGCGCCGCGGGAAGGGCAGGGCAAGCCGTACGCCCGCGCTAATCCAGCGTGACGATCACCGGCGCGTGGTCGCTCGGCTGTTCGCGCCGACGCGGCTCGACGTCGATCGTGCAATGCGTGCAGCGCGGCACGAGCGCCTTCGACAGCAGGATGTGGTCGATCCGCAGCCCCATCTTGCGACGGAAGGCGAGCATGCGGTAATCCCACCACGTGTAGCTGCGCTCGGGTTGCTCGAACAGGCGGAAGCTGTCGACGAGGCCGACGGCGACGAGGTCGCGGAAGGCCTGCTTTTCGGGCTCCGAGAACAGCACCTGGCCCGCCCAGACCTTCGGGTCGTGCACGTCGCGGTCCTCGGGGGCGACGTTGTAGTCGCCGAGCACGGCGAGTTGCGGCCAACGCGCGAGTTCCTCCCGCAGCCACTGGTTCAGCGCCGCGATCCAGCGCAGCTTGTACTCGTACTTGTCGCTGCCGACCGACTGCCCGTTCGGAAAGTAGCAGCAGACCACGCGGACACCTGCGACCGTAGCGGCGATGAGCCGCTTCTGCTCGTCGGCGAAGTTGGGCAGGTTCGCCTGCACGTCGGTTGCCACGCCCACGGTCGCGCGCCGCGTGAGGATCGCCACTCCGTTGTAGGTCTTCTGACCCGTGAACACGCTCTCGTAGCCCGCCTGCTGAAGAGGCTCGACCGGAAACTTGTCGTCCGCTAGTTTCGTCTCCTGCAGGCACACCACATCGACGGCGTGCTCGGCCAGCCAGTCGAGCAGGTGCGGCAGGCGCACCTTCAGCGAGTTCACGTTCCAGGTGGCGAGCGTCAGGGCCATCGCGGGATTGCCTATCTCTGTTGGGTGTGCGGGCGCATTGCCTCCCTTTATAGCGGATGGCGCTGGCGCGGCTGTTCGCTGCGTCGACATGCATGGCTGTCGAGGAGAACAGCGATGCTTTCCATATTCGAAGTAGGGGTTACGTCTGCACGCACCGCGCATCCCACGTGTGCGTCGATCGCGCCGACTGGGCGGTGCAGCACGTGGTTTCACGATTGACCCTCGACCGGGCGCAGCGCACATTGACCGCCCCCTTCCGCAGCAAGAACAAGAGGTGTCCCATGAAGCTCGCTCCCGCATTGCTCTCCGCCGCCGTCGCCATGGCCGTGCAGGTCGCGCCGTCCGCGCAGGCTGCTTCGAAGGATTCCCGGCTCGGCAAGGTCGCATTCCCAACCAGTTGCGATCCCAAGGTCCAGCCGCAGTTCGATCGCGCGGTCGCCATGCTCCATTCCTTCTGGTACTCCGAAGGCGAGAAGGCGTTCCGTGAAGTGCTGAAAGGCGATCCGCAGTGCGCCATCGCCCATTGGGGCATCGCGTCGCTCCTGATGTCGAATCCGCTTGCCGGCCAGGGCGCGTCCCCGAAGGGCGCAGAGCAGGCGCAGGCCGCCATCGAGGAGGGCCGTCGCATCGGTGCGAAGACCGCACGCGAGCGGGACTACATCGAAGCGGTCGCGGCGTACTACAAGGACTTCGCGCAGCGTTCCGAGAAGGAACGGCAGGCGTCGCGCGCGGCGGCGTACGAAGCGCTCGCGCAGCGCTATCCGACGGACGACGAAGCGAAGATCTTCTCGGCGCTCTACATCGCCGGTACGCAGGCGCAGGCCGACCAGAGCTACGCGGCGTACCGCAAGGCGTCGGCGATCCTCGAGGAGCAGTTCGCCAAGTCCCCGGACCATCCTGGCGTCGCGCACTACCTGATACACAGTTACGACGCACCGCCGATCGCGAAGGACGGCGTCAAGGCCGCCAAGCTCTATGCCGACATCGCGCCCGCGGCCCCGCACGCGCTGCACATGCCGTCGCACATCTTCACGCGCGTCGGCTCGTGGAAGGAATCGGCGGCGACGAACAAGCGCTCGATGGAGGCTGCGGCCGCCGGCGGCGATGGCGACGAAGCCTGGCATGCGGTCGATTACATGGTGTACGCGAACCTGCAGCTCGCCCGCGACGGCGAAGCGCGCAAGGTGATGGACGAAGCGAAGTACCTGCCGGGCACGAGTCCGCGATTCGTCGGCCCCTATGCGATCGCGGCCGTCCCGGCCCGGTATGCCGCGGAACGTGGCGACTGGAAGGCGGCGGCGAATCTGGTCCCGACGGGCAGCAGTTACCCCTTCGTCGAGGCGATCACGCATTTCACGCGGAGCCTCGGCGCCGCGCGCAGCGGTGACCTCGCCGCGGCGAAGCAGGATGCGCAGCGCCTTGACGCCTTCCACAAGGCGCTCGTCGAGGCGAAGAACACCTACTGGGCGACCGAAGTCGACGTGCAGCGCACCGCGGCAGCCGCCTGGATCCAGCTGGGCGAGGGCAACAAGGAGGAGGCGGTGCGCTTGATGCGGTCGGCCGCGGACATGGAAGATCGCAACGAGAAGCACATCGTCACGCCGGGCCGCGTCATACCCGCGCGCGAACTGCTGGGCGAGATGCTGCTGGAGCTGAAGCAGCCCCAGGCCGCGCTGAAGGAGTTCGAGGCGTCGCAGACGCGCGAACCGAATCGCTTCCGCAACTACCTCGGTTCGGCGAAGGCCGCCGAGATGGCGGGAGACAAGGCGAAGGCGGCCAGCTACTACGAGAAGCTCATGGCGCTGGCGAAGGATGCCGACACGAACCGGCCCGAACTCGCGGCCGCGCGCAAGGTCGCATCCCGCTAGATCCTCGCCGATGGCGGACCGCGGTCGGGCAGTGCCTGGCCGGGGTCGCACGTCGCAATCGAGCGGGTAAGCTCGCGCCCTCCAATGAGGCGGTCGCGACATGGCTACGCTCAAGGCGCTGGTTTTCGATGTGTTCGGCACGGTGGTCGACTGGCGTGAGGGGGTCGCGCGCGACCTCGCGGCGTTCCTGAATAAGCATGGCGCCGCGGAGGTCGACCCTCACGCGGTCGCCGACGCCTGGCGCCGCCGCTACCAGCCGGCGATGGAGGAGTGCCGGTCCGGCCGGCGGCCGTTCACGCGGCTCGACGTCCTGCATCGCGAGAACCTCGAGGCGGTGTTGTCGGAATCCGGTGTCGACCTGCGATCGGTCGGCCCGGCCGAACTGGACGACCTCAACCGCGCGTGGCACCGGCTCGATCCCTGGCCGGACTCGATACCGGGGCTGCTCCGGCTGAAGGCGCGCTACGTCATCGCACCGCTGTCCAACGGCAACGTCGCGCTGCTGCTGAACATGGCGAAGCGCGCGGGGCTTCCGTGGGACGCGATCCTCGGGGCGGAAGTGGCGGGCGCGTACAAGCCCCAGCCCGAGGCCTATCTGCGGACAGCGGACATCCTCGGATTGCAACCCGACGAGGTGTGCCTTGTCGCCGCCCACAACGGCGACCTGAAAGCCGCACGCGGGTGCGGCCTTGCCACGGCGTTCGTGCTGCGCGCGACCGAGCACGGACCCGCGCAGACGACCGACCTTGCGCCGAGCGAGGCATGGGACGTCGTCGCGGCGGATTTCCTCGACCTCGCCGACCGCCTGGGTTGCTGAGCGTCCGATGCGGATCCGCGGAAGCTGCCACTGCGGGAACATCGCGTTCACGCTCGACTGGACTCCGGAGCCCTCCGCGATTCCCGCACGCGCCTGCACCTGCGCGTTCTGCCGCAAGCACGGCGGCGTGTGGACAGCGTGTCCGGCCGGGACGCTCAACGTGGCTGTCGGCGATGCGTCGCTCGTTTCCCGCTATGCCTTCGAGACGAAGACCGCCGAGTTCCACGTCTGCGCCCGCTGCGGCGTGGTGCCACTGGCGACGAGCACCATCGACGCGCGCGACTACGCGGTGGTGAACGTCAACACACTGGAGGGCATCGATCGCTCGATGCTCGTGATGTCCCCGGTCACTTTCGACGGGGAGAGCGTCGCCGACCGGCTTGCCCGGCGCACGCGGAACTGGATCGGCAACGTGCGATTCACTCGCGCGGACGACAACACGGCGGGCCGCCCGGGCCGCACCTCCGATTGAATCGGTGGCGCCGCCCGGCGGTCACTTCATCGGCAGCTTGTAATACGCCTCGTTCAGGTGGGCCGCGACGTGCTCTTCGTCGTCCGGAAACAGGCCGATGTTCAGCATCGTGTTGCAGCCCGCCACCTGAGCCTTCAGCTTCTCCCAGCTCGTGACCTTGCGGTCCTTGCGCGTGTAGATGCTGCCAGGGGGTCCGTACACCTTCGACTCGTGGCAGGCTTCGCACTTGTGCTGCTGCACGAGCTTCTGGCCTTCGGCGGTCTGCGGCGTGGCGCCGGCCGACAGCGGTGCAAGCAGGGCGAGGCAGGCGATGCGGGCAACGGCGTGAATCGTCATGGTGACTCCCGGATGGCGACGCGCGCAGTCCGTGGCGCGATGGAGCATCATCGCGCGGGGCAGGCCTCCATACAACCGCGTTGCCGGTACTGCAATTGGCGACGCACGATCCGGGAATCCGAATGAACGACGAACTCGAGTACGCCGGTTTCTGGGTGCGGGTTGGCGCGGCGCTGATCGACACCATCCTCATCGCCATCGTCATCTGGCCCGTGATGACGGCGGTGTACGGCACCGACTACTGGAGCGGCGACAGGCTGGTCCAGGGGCCAGTGGACTTCCTGGTGTCCTGGGTGCTGCCCGCGGTCGCGGTGGTCCTCTTCTGGCTTGCCCGCCAGGCGACGCCGGGCAAGATGGCCTTCGCCGCCCGCATCGTCGACGCGAAGACGGGCGGCAAGCCCACCACCATGCAACTGGTCATCCGCTATCTCGGGTACTACGTCTCGATGCTGCCGCTGTTCCTCGGCATTCTCTGGGTGGCGTTCGACCCGCGGAAGCAGGGTTGGCATGACAAGATGGCGGGCACCGTCGTCGTGCGCCGCAAGGGCGGCACCGCGGCACCGGTCCGTTTCGGCTGACCCCGGTCGGCGGGACGCGACCCCTTGTTTCGGAGATCGTTCTGGACACGCCCATCCAATTCCGCCGCGCCAGGCGCGAGGACGTGCCGGTGCTCGTCCGCCTGCTCGCGGACGATCCCCTGGGCGCGCAGCGCGAAGCGGCGACTTCACCGCTGCCTGCAAGCTATTACGCGGCGTTCGAGGCGATCGATCGCGATCCGAACAATGAACTGATCGTCGCCGAAACCGCGGACAGCCAACTGGCCGGAATGCTTCAGCTGACGTTCATCCCGTACCTCACCTACCAGGGCGGCTGGCGCGCGCTCGTCGAAGGCGTCCGTGTCGCGGCGGCGCTCCGTTCCGGCGGAATCGGTGGCCGCCTCCTGCAGCGGGCCATCGACCGCGCGCGTGAGCGGGGCTGCCACGTGATCCAGCTCACTTCCGACAAGGCGAGACCGGATGCGATCCGGTTCTACGAAAGCCTCGGGTTCGTCGCGTCGCACGAGGGGATGAAGCTGCGTCTCGGTTGATACACTCGCGCTCCTTCGCGTTCCGCACTTTTCGTCCGTCCGCATTCGCATGCAGCTCGCTGCCGTCGATCTCGGGTCCAACAGCTTCCGGCTCGAAATCGGGCGCGTCGAAGGCACGCACCTCGCGCGCGTGGGCTACTGGAAGGAAACGGTGCGTCTTGCCGCCGGCCTGGATGACGACGGCCGACTGAGCCGCAAGGCGATCGCGATCGCCGTCGACGTGCTGGCGCGGATGAACGAGCGGCTGCGCGGCATGGGCGCGGACCAGGTCCGCGCCGTGGGCACGCAGACCCTTCGCCAGGCCCGCAACGTCGGCGAATTCCTCCTCGAAGCACAGAGCGCCCTTGGCTACCCCATCGAGGTGATCTCGGGACGCGAGGAAGCGCGGCTGATCTTCGAAGGCTGCGCGCACGAACTGCCGCTGTCGGACCAGCCGCGCCTGGTGGCCGACATCGGTGGCGCGTCGACCGAACTGATCGTCGGCACCGGCTTCACGGCATCTAGCGCCGAGTCGTTCAAGGTCGGGTGCGTCAATACCTCGCTGCGCTTCTTCAAGGACGGCAAGATCGACCGCGCGTCGTTGAAGAAGGCGCAGGTCGCGGCCGCCGCGGAGATCGAGGAAGCGGTGTCGCTGTTCGGGAGCGCCAACTGGACCGAAGCGTTCGGATCGAGCGGGACGATCGGTGCGGTGTCGGAGATCGTGCGGGCCGAAGGCTGGACCGACGGCACCATCACCGCCGACGCGCTGCAGCGCGTGCGCTCAGCGGTCCTCGAGGCAGGCGAGATCGGCCGCATCAAGCTCGCCGGCATGAAGCCGGATCGGCAGTCCGTGATGCCGGGCGGCCTGGCGGTGCTCACGGCGATCTTCGAGACACTGGGTGTCACGTCGATGCAGCCGGCGCGCGGCGGCCTGCGTGTGGGCGTGCTGTACGACCTGCTGGGACGGCGCGAACACAAGGACGTGCGCCACGCCACCGTGGAGCGGATGATGAACCGCTTCGCGGTCGACCGGGAGCAGGCCGAGCGCGTGCGGAGCCTCGCGCTGGCGCTGTACTCGGCGCTCAGGCCGCGGGCTTCCGTGGAGATGACCAACCGGCTGCACTGGGCGGCGATGCTGCACGAGGTCGGCTTCGCCGTTTCGCACAGCGACCATCACAAGCACTCGGCCTACCTGATCCAGCACAGCGACCTGGCCGGCTTCTCCACGACCGATCAGGAGCGCATTGCCACCCTCGTGCTCGCGCAGCGCGGCAACCTGAAGAAGATCGCGGAAGCGCTGCAGGACCGCGAACGCGCGGCGAAGATCCTCGCGCTGCGGCTGGCGGCGATCGTGGCGCACGCACGCCGTCCGGTCGAGCTCTCCCACATGGCGCTGCGGTTCGACGATTCGATCGACTTCGAGGTCGATGGCGCCTGGTTGGCCGCCCATCCCCTGACGCAGTACCTGCTCGAAGAGGAAGCCGGACGGTGGGAACGCGCGGGGGTGCGCTTCTCGGTGAAGACACGCTGACCCCTGGGAGTCACGCCTGGCCGGGCGTCACACCAGGTCCGGAGTCATGGCCGCGACCAGCACCGCGCGCGCGCCGTCGCCGTGCTCCTTTTCGGCCAGCCACACCAGCGCCCCTTTCTTGATCGGCCAGTCCTCCAACTGCGCGTCCAGCAGCTGCGAGGCGAGTTCACCGAGCGTGGGCTGGTGACCGACCAGCACGACGGTGCGCGCGCGGTCGGTGGCGCGGATGGCACCAAGCGCCGCGCTCAGTGGCGCCGAAGGCGAAATCGCGTCGAGCGTGACGAACTCGCGCGGCGCGAGTTGAGCGAGTGCCGACGCTGTCTGCTGCGCGCGTCGTGCCGGACTCACGAACACGATGGCATTCGCGGGCAGCCGTTCGTGCAGCCAGCGGGCGACGCGCCTGGCCTGCTTTTCGCCCTTGCGGGTCAGGGCGCGATGAAGGTCGGGAACGCCGGGCTCCGCATCGGCATGGCGCCACAGGATGACGTCGCTCATCGCGCGGGGCCCCGTCCCGCCCCGAGTTCGGCGAGCAGCATCTGCTGTGCGCAGGCGCCGCCCTTGGGCCGCCGGGGCGCGCGGTAGCGGCCGTCGGACCCGAGCACCCAGCTCTCCATGGTGTCGACCAGGTACGGTTTCAGTCCTTCCTCCACCACGCGCTTCGCGAGCTTCGGATCGAGCACCGGCCATGCGATCTCGATGCGGCGGAACAGGTTGCGGCCCATCCAGTCCGCGCTCGCAAGGTACACCAGCGGCGTTCCGCCGTTCTCGAAGTAGTAGATGCGATGGTGCTCCAGGAACCGGCCGATGATCGAGCGCACCCGGATGTTCTCCGACAGGCCTTTCACGCCCGGCCGCAAGGCGCAGCCCCCGCGCACGATGAGGTCGATCTTGACGCCCGCGCGCGACGCCTCGTACAGCGCGTTGATCGTCGATTCGTCCGTCAGCGCATTCATCTTCGCGATCACGCGCGCCGGACGGCCCGCCGCCGCGGCGGCGGCTTCGTGGCTCAGCGCCTTCAGCAGTTCACGGTGCAGCGAGAAGGGGGCGAGCCACAGGTGCTTCAGGCGCTCCACCTTCGTGAGGCTCGTGAGGTGCATGAAGACCTTCTCGACGTCCGCGCAGATGGCCGGGTTGGCCGTCAGCATCCCGAAGTCCGTGTAGAGCTTGCTCGTGACCGAGTGATAGTTGCCGGTGCCGAGGTGGACATAGGGAACCAGCGTCGAAACCCCGCCGACCACTTCGCGACGCAGCACCTGCGTCAGCTTGCCGTGCGTCTTCAGGCCCATCACGCCGTACACCACCTGGGCGCCGACCGCTTCCAGCCGCTCCGCGAGGTTGATGTTCGCTTCCTCGTCGAAGCGGGCCTTCAGTTCGACGATCGCCGTCACTTCCTTGCCCCGGCGGGCGGCGTCCTCCAGCAGGTCGACGACCGTCGAACTGATCCCCGTGCGGTAAAGCGTCATGCGGATCGCCGCCACGGCAGGGTCGGCGCCTGCCTGGCGAAGGAACTCGGTGACGGGTTCGAAGCTCTGGAACGGGTGGTGCAGCAGGATATCGCCCTGCCGGATCGCGGCGAACATGTCGGCGCCGCGCGCGAGCTTGCCGGGCCAGGCCGGGAAGAAGACGGGCCAGCGCAGGTCGGTCTGGGAGAGCAGGTCGACGAGCTGATTGAGGCGGACGAGGTTGACCGGTCCGTTCACGCGGAACACGGCCTCGTCGGGCAGGTTGAACTGCCGTTGCAGCGACTGCTGCAGCGGCTGCGAACACGTCTCCAGCACCTCGAGCCGCACCGCATTGCCGAAGTGGCGCTGCGTCAGTTCCATGCGCATGGCCTGGCGCAGGTTGTGGACTTCCTCTTCGTCCACCGTCAGATCGGAGTCGCGCGTGACCCGGAACTGCGAGAAGCCCCGCAACGCGCGACCGGGGAACAGATCCTCCAGGTGCGCGGTGATGATCGACGTCAGCAGCACGAAGGCGAGCTTGCCGCCGGCGACGGCGTCGGGCACGGGAATCACGCGCGGCAGCACGCGCGGAACCTTGAGGATGGCGATCGACGAAGGCCGGCCGAAGGCGTCCTTGCCTTCGAGCTGCAGGACGAAGTTCAGCGACTTGTTGAGGATCTGCGGGAACGGGTGGGCCGGATCGAGACCGATGGGCGACAGCAGCGGCCGCACTTCGCGCTGCAGGTAGTCGCGCACCCACTCGCGCTGGGCGGCATTGCGGTCCGGGTTGCGCAGGACGACCACGCCACGCTGCGCGAGGGCCGGCATCACGTGCTCGTTGTAGAGCGCGTATTGGCGTCGCACCAGTCCGTGTGCGCGCGCCAGGATCGCGCGGTAGTTGGACGCGGCCGGTCCGGTCTTGTCGCTGCGCATCTCCTCCGTCAGATCCGTCAGCCGGACTTCGAAGAACTCGTCGAGGTTGGAAGAAACGATGCAGATGTAGCGCAGCCGTTCGGCGAGCGGCACGTCGTCGCGCGTCGCCATCGCGAGGACACGCTCGTTGAAGGCGAGTTGCGAGAGTTCGCGATGCAGGTAGGTCTCGCCCACCTGCGCGACGGGGCTCAGCGATTTCGACCAGTTGGCCACAGGAAAGCCGGGGTTGGGGACGTGGCTGCGTAAAGACGCCACGAGCTTGCCGGGAATTTCGATCCTACCAGTCACTTATCTCGACATGTCGATTGCCTTCGACCTTCCGGGTGGGCACGATGGCACTGGATCTATAGCGTGCGAGGTTGGACATGGCGAAGAAGCAGGCAGCGAAGACGAAGCCTGAAGCGAAGAAGGACGGAAAGTCGGTCAAGGCCGGGAAGGGCCGGAAAGCCGCTGTCGTGAAGGTCGCCGCGAAGCCCGACGCGCCGGCGACGCCGGAGAAGAAGGAGAAGATTTCCCGCAAGGTCTACGAACGGGAAATGGAGAAACTGCACGTCGAGCTGGTGAAGCTGCAGGAATGGGTCAAGCTGAAAGGCCTCAAGGTCTGCGTCCTGTTCGAGGGCCGTGACGGCGCGGGCAAGGGCGGGACGATCAAGGCGCTGACCGAGCGCGTCAGCCCGCGCGTGTTCCGCGTGATCGCATTGCCGGCGCCGACCGAGCGCGAGAAGTCGCAGATGTATGCGCAGCGCTACCTGCCGCATCTGCCGGCCGCCGGTGAAGTCGTGATCTTCGACCGCAGCTGGTACAACCGGGCAGGCGTCGAGCGCGTGATGGGCTTCTGCTCCGAAGAGCAGGCGACCGGCTTCCTGCAGATGGTTCCGCTGTTCGAGCAGTTGATGATCAAGTCGGGAATCATTTTTCTGAAGTACTGGCTCGAGGTCAGCCCCGAGGAGCAGACCCGCCGCCTGGCTGCGCGCTGCACCGATGGCCGCAAGCTCTGGAAGCTGTCGCCGATGGACCTGAAGTCCTACGACCGATGGGACGACTACACGCGCGCCCGCGACGACATGTTCAAGGCGACCGACACGCCGTGGGCCCCGTGGTTCGTCGCGCGCTCCGAGGACAAGAAGCGCGTGCGGCTCAACGTCATCAACCATCTGTTGAAGCAGGTGCCCTACAAGGCGCCGCCCGAGCAGAAGATCAAGTTGCCGAAGCGCAAGATCGGCCGCTACAAGGCTGTCGACTATCCCTTCAAGTACGTGCCGGAACGCTTCTGACGTTTCCGGCCGTTCAACACGCTGCCCGGCGAAGGACGATGAGCCGGGCAGCCGTCGTCATTTCGCCGCTGGTCCACGGGAACCGTCGATGCACGGGACGACGCAAGCCTGCCTGGCATGGCACCGCGGGAGTGGAACCAAGTGACCCCTACCTCTAGCTCCACCCCCGCCGCCGTTGCCGACCCGCGGATGCTCAAGTTCGATGTGGTCGCGGGCCTCACGGCGGCAGCCGTCGTCCTGCCGAAGGCGATGGCCTATGCGACGGTGGCCGGGCTGCCGGTCGCCGTCGGCCTGTACACGGCCTTCGTGCCGATGCTCATCTACGCCTTGCTCGGTTCGTCCCGGGTGCTGAGCGTGAGTTCGACGACGACCGTGGCGATCCTCGCCGGGACTCAGCTGGGTCTGGCGGTGCCGGACGCGGATCCGGCGAAGCTGCTTGCCGCCACGGCGACGCTCACCGCGCTCGTCGGCGTCATGCTGCTTGTCGCGCGACTGCTGCGCCTCGGGTTCGTCGCCAACTTCATTTCGGCACCGGTGCTCACGGGCTTCAAGGCGGGCATCGGTCTCGTGATCGTGCTCGATCAGTTGCCCAAGCTCCTGGGGCTCCACATCCAGAAGCAGGGGTTCTTCCTCGACGCGCTGAGCATCGTGCAGCACCTGCCCGCGACATCTCTCGCAACACTGGCCGTGGCGGCGGCCACGTTCGCGGTCCTGATCGGCATGGAACGGTTGTGGCCGCATTCGCCGGCACCGCTCGTTGCGGTCGGCGGCGCGATCGCGGCATCCTGGCTGCTGGGGCTCGATTCGATGGGTGTTTCGATCGTCGGCGCCATTCCGCAGGGGTTCCCGGCCCTGACCCTGCCGGATCTGAAACTGGTCACGGATCTCGTGCCCGGTGCGCTCGGCATTGCCCTGATGAGCTTCACGGAGACGATTGCCGCCGGCCGCGCATTTGCACGGCCTTCGGATCCGCCGATCAATGCCAACCGTGAACTGGTGGCGACCGGCGCCGCGAACCTGGGTGGAGCATTGTTCGGTGCGATGCCGGCCGGGGGAGGCACGTCGCAGACCGCCGTCGTCCGCTCGGCCGGCGGACAGTCGCAGCGTGCATCGATGGTGACGGCCGTCGCGGCCGTCGCGACCATGCTGCTGCTCGCTCCGTTGCTGGGGCTGATGCCGAACGCAACGCTTGCCGCCGTGGTCATCGTGTATTCGGTCGGGCTCATCCAGCCGGCGGAGTTTCGCGCGATCAGGATGGTTCGGACGATGGAATTCCGCTGGGCTCTGGCGGCGTGCCTCGGCGTATTGGTGCTCGGCACGCTGAAGGGCATCCTGGTGGCGATCGTCGTGTCGATGATCGGTCTCGCCAGCCAGACGTCGCACCCGCGGGTTTCGGTCATCGGCCGCAAGCGCGGCGCCGACGTGCTGCGGCCCCTGTCGCCCGACCATCCCGACGACGAAACCTTCGAAGGCCTTCTGATCATCCGTCCCGAAGGTCGGCTGTTCTTCGTGAACGCCGCCTACGTGCGGGAGCAGATCCAGGGACTGGTAGCGCAGTACGCCCCGCGGGTGGTCGCACTCGACATGAGCCGCGTCCCCGATCTCGAATACTCGGCCCTGCAGTCGCTGGTCGAGGGCGAGAAGCGCATGACCGAGGCGGGCGTGCAGACGTGGCTGGTCGGCCTGAATCCAGGCGTGCTCGAGATGGTGCGGCACGTCGGGCTCGCCGATCGGCTGGGACGAGAGCGCATGCTGTTCAACGCGCGCGCCGCGATCGAGCGTTACCAGGCGTTGCCCCGGTCCGGCGGAGAGCGTTGAGCGTCCTCGGCAGGGCCGACCTTCGTATGCGCCGCGGACGTCTCGTCCTCCCCGGCGCACCTGCGTACGGCAAAGCACGTACTCTTCCTGCGGTGCGCGCACATGATTGAACATGCTGCCGTGCGCGGCGGGAACGCTTCGCGTCGTCCGAACGTCTGAATCACTGGCACCCCGCCACACCACCAACGGAGGAACGATGCATCCCGACTCGCCGCTGCCTACCCGGCGCCTGCCGCCCGCCACCGTGATCGCCCAGGCGCGCGACTGGCAGACCCATCCCGTCACCCTCGAATCCCCGGCGCTCGCCGTCATGACGGACCTCACGATGGTGAAGGCGGCGACCACCAGCCTGTCGACGGGGCTGCGGCAGGCCGAGCAGATCATGATCTACCAGGGAGTCCGGATGCTGTTCGTCGTGCGCGGCATGCCGAGGATCGAGGGACTCGTGACCACGACCGACCTGCACGGCGACATGACGATGCGCCTGGTCCAGCAGCGCAACGTCCGTTACGACGACCTCACGGTGGCCGATGTGATGACGCCGCTCGCGATGATCGACGCCATGGATTTCGCCGACCTGCGGGCGGCCACGGTGAGCAACGTCATTGCGACGCTGCGCCGCCACGGCCGCAATCACCTGCTGGTCGTCGACCGGCCGCCGGATGCGACGGCGGACCGCATTCGCGGCGTGATCTCGCGCACCCAGATCGAACGTCAGCTCGGAATGCCGGTGCCCGTCACCGAGGTCGCGAACAACTTCCCGGACGTCGTGCAGATGCTTTCCTAGCGCCTGCCATCGCGTCCTCGCCGGAGTCGGCCTTGTCCGGAAGCGCCGGGTCGGCGGCGTCGGCCATCGACGCGCGGGCAACCGGCCGCCGCCACGACGTCCACATCTCGTTACGTGAAACCGCGGAGATGATCGAAATCATGCGATGCGGTTGCGCGTCCCCGCCGCCTTGACGTGCATCACGGAGTCGCAGCCTCGCACCTTGCCCTCGAAGGATTCATCGCCCATGGTGAACACCGAGGGCAACGATGGCAGTCACAGACATCAGGTCGAGGTGTGGAGCAGCGCGCTCAGGTGCGCGCCCCACGTTGCGCTCGCTGTACGAAGCGGCCAGGCGGGAAGTGATGGCCGATCCGGCCGCGGCCGTGCGGAAGTACGAGCCGACCTGGTCGATCGCATCGACCGCCGCATACGCGAAGCCAAGAGTTCATCTGAGGATCGTTCGCTAGCGCGTGGTCAGGCCTCGCCTGCCGAGGCGGGCGGGGGACGTTGTGCCTGCCCATGCGCGAAATGCTCTGCGCTTCGCCGTAACGCGGCATTCCTGCACCGCCGTATCCTGTCGAACCGACCGCGTCCACGGCAGGGAGGCCGAAATGAACAGGAACACTGAAATCGCGCAAGGGCTCTATGCGGCGTTCGGCCGCGGCGACATCCCTGCGGTGCTGGCCACCCTGTCGCCGGACGTTCGCTGGACCGAGGCGGAGGGCGGGCCGTACGGCGGGGTGTCGGTCGGGCCGGACGCCGTGCTGCGGAACGTGTTCATGAGGCTGGGTGGCGAATGGGACGGCTACTCGGCCGTTCCCCGGCAGTTCGTCGCCGAGGGTGACACGGTCGTCGCCCTGGGCGACTACAGCGGCACCTACAAGGCCACGGGCAAGAGCTTCAAGGCGCCGTTCGCGCACGTCTGGACGTTCCGCGACGGCAAGGCGATTTCGTTCCACCAGTACACGGATACGGCGGTCCATCAGAAGCCGCTGCAAGGCGGATAATCCGCGACCATCCCGCCCGGCGCGCCGGGCGATGGGTCGCAGGCGACAACCAGAACGCGCGCGCGGAGCCCTTGCATGGAAGCGCTGAAAACGTCGAACGACGTGCTGTTCGTCCTTCTCGGGGCGATCATGATCCTGGCGATGCACGCCGGGTTCGCGTTCCTCGAACTCGGCACGGTGCGGAAGAAGAACCAGGTCAACGCGCTCGTCAAGATCCTCGTCGATTTCTCGGTGTCGACGCTCGCCTACTTCTTCGTCGGGTACACGATCGCCTACGGGGTGCAGTTCTTCGCCGGGGCGGAATCGCTTGCCGCCCGCAGCGGCTACGAACTGGTGAAGTTCTTCTTCCTGCTCACGTTCGCCGCGGCGATCCCGGCCATCGTTTCCGGCGGCATCGCCGAACGCGCGCGGTTCGTGCCGCAGTTGATTGCCACCGCGTTGCTGGTCGGTCTCGTCTATCCGTTGTTCGAGGGGATCGCCTGGAACCAGGCGTTCGGCGTGCAGTCGTGGCTGAAGTCGACGTTCGGCGCCGAGTTCCACGACTTCGCCGGATCGGTCGTGGTGCACGCGGTCGGCGGCTGGGTGGCCCTGGCGGCCGTCGTGCTGCTCGGCGCGCGGCGCGGTCGCTACACGCGCGAGGGCACGATCTCCGCGCATCCGCCGTCGTCGATTCCCTTCCTCGCGCTCGGCGCGTGGATCCTCACGGTCGGCTGGTTCGGCTTCAACGTGATGAGTGCGCAGTCGATCGACAAGATCTCCGGCCTGGTCGCGATCAACTCGCTCATGGCGATGGCCGGAGGCACGCTTGCGGCGCTGGTGGCCGGTCGCAACGACCCGGGCTTCGTCCACAACGGTCCGTTGGCCGGGCTCGTCGCCATCTGCGCGGGATCCGACCTGATGCATCCGATCGGCGCGCTCGCGACGGGCGCCATCGCCGGGGCGCTGTTCGTCTATCTGTTCACGCTCACGCAGAATCGATGGAAGATCGACGACGTGCTCGGCGTGTGGCCGCTGCACGGCCTGTGCGGGGCGTGGGGCGGGCTGGCGGCGGGGATCTTCGGCGCCCGGGCGCTCGGCGGGCTCGGCGGCGTGCACTTCGGCGCGCAGGTGGTGGGGACCGTCCTCGGCGTGACGATCGCGCTTGCCGGCGGCTTCCTCGTCTACGGCATCCTCAAGAGCACGATCGGGTTGCGGCTGTCGCCGGAAGAGGAGTTCAACGGCGCCGACCTGTCGATCCACAAGATCGGCGCGACCCCGGAACGCGAAGTGTCCTGGTAGCGAGCGACGGAACCGCATGGCGAGGATCGGCGACGCATGAAGACGAACGACCCGGGAAGGCTGGACCGCGTGATCGCCGACGCGCGCCGGCAGCAGGACGAACGCGCCCAGGGCTACCGCGAACGGGCGTTGAAGATCTACCCGTGGATCTGCGGTCGCTGCGCCCGCGAGTTCACGCACAGGAACCTGCGCGAGCTGACCGTCCACCACCGCGACCACAATCACGACAACAATCCGCCCGATGGCAGCAACTGGGAATTGTTGTGCCTGTACTGTCACGACAACGAACACCAGCGCCAGCTCGAAGCGTCGGGCGCCGGGGCGTCCGGCGCGGACGCCGGCCCCGTGTCGACGCACTCGCCGTTTGCCGGGCTGAAGGATCTGCTGGGAAGGAAACCTGCTGAGAAATGAATCGAGGATTCGAAGGTCGTTCCCGAGCGCGAGCTCTTGTGTTGATGAATGGAGGAGGAACAGATGGCAAAGGGTCAGCAACGAAGCAACAAGGAAAAGAAGAAGCCGAAGCAGTCGAAGAAGCCGGGCGGGCCCGCGGTGCCCTTCGGTGCGGGCAAAGGCACACCGGTGCCGGGCGGGAAATAGGGCCGGATGGGCATCCCCTCGGGCCCCCGGTGGAAATTCGACGGCGTGCATGTCGTGCACGGCCACGAGCTCGACATCAACACGCCGCAGACGCCCGGGATGAACCGCGCGGCGGCCATCACGAACGCGCGCACCGGGGCCGAGAAGCTCTGGGCCGGCACGGTCGTGATCCATCCCAAGGCGAAGACGGGCGCGCATCACCATGGTCCGGTGGAGAGCGTGATCTACGTCGTCAGCGGACGCGCCCGCATGCGCTGGGGCGAGCAGCTGGAGTTCGTCGCGGAAGCGGGGCCGGGGGACTTCATCTACGTGCCGCCGTACGTGCCGCACCAGGAGATCAATGCGAACGACGACGAGCCGCTGTCGTGCGTGCTGGTGCGCAGCGGCCAGGACCCGGTCGTCGTCAATCTGGACATTCCGGTGGTCGAGCAACCCGAGGAAGTGCACTGGATCGACAACATCCATCCGGCGCCCGGCACGTGAGCTGACGGTCGATCTTCGGCGCGGCGAGCGGTCGGGCGGCTGAAGAGCGTGGACGTCGCACCGACACGCGCGCGTGCGGCGTCCGGCGCCCCGGGACGAACCGACATCGCCTGGCCTGCGAATGACTTCTCGCGCCCAAGCCCGACCGATGCGCCGATCACGAACACCGGCCTCCATGGCGTCTTCACTTCTGGATCGCTTCATTCCGCACCCCGACATCCGGGAGCGGTTCGAGACGACGATCCGCGCCCCCGCGCCGGTGGTCATGCAGGTCGCCGCGAACTTCGACATGCAGTCGATTGCAGCGGTGCGGTGGATCATCCGGTTGCGGGAGAGGCTGCTGGGGACGTGCGCCACCGCGCGCCGCCCGCAGGGCATCCTCGAGGAAACGCGACGCCTCGGGTGGGGCGTGCTGCAGGAGCAGCCGGGCCGCTTCGTCGTGTGCGGGGCGAAATGCCAGCCGTGGCTGGGCGACGTGAAGTTCACCGCCGTGCCCCCGCAGGACTTCGCCGCGTACGCCGAGCCGGACCAGGTGAAGATCGCCTGGACGCTGGAGGCCCGCGAGATCGCGCCCGAGGTGACGCGGTTCGCGCAGGAAACCCGCGCGGTGGCCACCGACGCCGCGAGTCGACGGAAATTCATGCGCTACTGGCGCTGGGCGCGTTTCGGGATCGTCGCCATTCGCCTGTTCATGCTGCCCGCCGTGCGGCGCGAGGCGCAACGGCAGTGGTCGATCCGGCGCACGCGCGGCACGGCGTGACGCGGCCGCTGCGGGCCCGGCGCCTCGCGGGCGGGCGCAGGTAGCATCGCCCTCGTGCGTATCGGCATCGACCTCGGCGGCACCAAGATCGAAGGCATCGCGCTTGACGATGCCGGAAGCGAACTGGCGCGCCGTCGCGTGCCGACGCCGCAAGGCGACTATCGCGGCACGGTCGCGGCCATCGCCGCGCTGGTGGGTGCGATCGAATCGGCCGCCGGACGCCAGGGCACCATCGGGGTCGGCATCCCCGGTGCGCTGTCGCGCATCACCGGCCTCGTGAAGAACGCCAACTCGACCTGCCTGATCGGGCAGCCGCTGCAAGCGGATCTCGAAGCGGCGCTGGCGCGCCCGGTCAGGCTGGCCAACGACGCCAACTGCTTCGCGCTCTCGGAGGCGGTCGACGGCGCGGGCCGGGGCGCGCGAGTGGTGTTCGGAGTAATCCTCGGGACGGGCGTCGGCGGCGGCATCGTCGTCGACGGCCGCGTTCTCGAAGGCCCGAACGCGATCGCGGGCGAGTGGGGCCACAACCCGCTGCCGCGGCCGAGTCGACGAGGATCTGCCGCTGCGGCCCTGCTACTGCGGTCGCGCCGGCTGTATCGAAACGTATCTCTGCGGACCGGCGCTGGAACGCGACGGCGGAGCCGCCAGCGAGATCGCGCTGTCCCGGTACGCGGCGCGCCTCGCCCGGGCGCTCGGCGGGGTGATCAACGTTCTCGATCCGGACGTCATCGTGCTGGGGGGCGGCGTGTCGAACGTGGACCGGTTGTATTCATCGGTGCCGGCGCTGTGGGGCGAGCACGTGTTCTCGGATCACGTATCGACCCGCCTGGTGAAGCACGCGCACGGCGACTCGAGCGGTGTACGGGGCGCCGCGTGGCTTTGGGGCGGGCCGCCGGCGCGCGCGTGAGCGCGCCGTTGCACGCGCGAGGAACGCTCAGACCGCCATCCGCTCCCGCCGCATCTTTTCCTCCGCGAGCGCGTCGTCGACTTCCCGCATGACGCTCGCCAGGTCGACCGCCGCATGGCGCTGCACGAACCGGCCGGTCAGTTCCGCGTCCGCGTGCAGGTCGCCGCGCACGTAGTGGTCCCAGATCTCCGGCCCGTAGTTGGTATCGAGCAGATCCGGAGCGAAGCGTGCGAAGAAATTGCGCAGGCGGGCCACGTCGCGCAGCAGCAGGCGGCTCGCGTGGTTGTTGCCGGCGGCGTCGACGGCCTGCGGGAGGTCGATGATGACCGGGCCGTCCACGGCCAGCAGCACGTTGAACTCGGACAGGTCGCCGTGGATCACGCCGGCCGCCAGCATGCGCACCACTTCCCGGATCAGCGTTGCGTGGTGGGCACGGGCCTGCTCGGCGGTGAACAGCACGTCGTTGAGCCGGGGCGCGGCGTCGCCATGCTCGTCGGCGACGAGTTCCATCAACAGCACGCCGTCGAGAAAATTGAAGGGCTTCGGAACGCGAACGCCGGCGCCCGCCAGGCGGTACAGCGCGTCGACTTCGGCGCTCTGCCACGCCGCTTCGGTCGCCTGCCGCCCGAAGCGCGTGCCCTTGGCCATCGCGCGCGCCTGCCGCGTGTTCTTGACCTTGCGGTTCTCGGTGTAATCGACCGCCTGCCGGAAGCTGCGGTGCGAGGCCTCCTTGTAGACCTTGGCACAGCGCGTTTCGTGTCCGCAGCGGACCACGTAGACGGCGGCTTCCTTGCCGCTCATCAGTTGCCTCACCACGGAATCGATCAGGCCTTCGTCGATCAAGGGTTGCAGGCGCTTGGGAGCTTTCATGCCGCATTGTGAGGCACTGCGGGCCGGGTCGGTTTTCCAGGTGCGCCGCGACGATGCGCTCGCGTCGAGAAACTGATCGAGAACACCGACGCAACGTGATGGGCGTCGGATAATGAAGCGCATATGCCAGCCTGAGAGGTCGGATCGCGTGATGCGGCGACGTTGCATGTCGAGGTGGTCAGGAGCAATCGTCGGCTGCGCCGCTGCCACGGCGATTTCGAACGCCGGCGCGCAGGACATCGAGCCGCGCGCCTATTCCAATGCGCCGATCGGCTACAACTTCCTCGTTACCGGTCTCGCCGCCACGCGGGGCGGACTCTCCTTCGATTCGTCGTCGCCCCTCACCAACCCGGACCTGCGCACCATCAGCGCGGTGGCAGCCTATGCGCGTGTGATCGAGCTGGGTGGCCAGTCCGCCAAGCTGGAGGCGGTCGTCCCATACACGTCGCTGTCCGGGACGGCGGACTACCGCGGTGAGCAGGTCTCGCGCGACATCAACGGCTTCGCCAATCCATCGTTTCGGCTCTCGGCGAACCTCTACGGAGCGCCGGCGTTGTCCGCCGCGGAGTTCGGCGTCTGGCAACAGGACCTGATCGTCGGCGCCAGCCTGCGAGTCGCGCCTCCATGGGGCCAGTACGACTCGACACGGCTCGTCAATATCGGCGCCAATCGCTGGTCGTTCAAGCCGGAAGTCGGCGTGTCGAAGGCGATGGGGCAGTGGACCTTCGAAGGCGCGCTCGCCGCGACGTTCTTCACGACCAACGACAACCTGTGGAACGGCAATACGATCACGCAGGATCCGCTCTATGCGGCGCGCGGGCACGTGATCTACGGGTTCGCGAACGGGATCTGGCTGTCGGTCGACGCGACCGGCTATGCCGGCGGACGAACGACGCTCAACGGAGTGCTGAACAACGACCTGCAGCAGAACTGGCGCCTCGGTTCCACGCTGGCCTTTCCGGTCAATCGCAGCCTCTCGGTCAAGCTATACGCGAGCAGCGGTGTGTCGGATCGCACCGGCAACAGTTTCGACCTGCTCGGGATCGCGCTGCAGTACCGATGGCTGAGCGAGGGCCGTTGACCGACTTGGCGGGTTACCAGGGTTTCGGCGTCGCAAGGTCAATCGGCTTTCCACGACCGGCCAGGGAAAGAGCCGACCTTCTGGCCGGCCCTTTCCATCTCGGCGAGTGGCGGCTATCGCGGCGCCGTCGCGCTGCTCGACGCAGCCGGGCGTGTCACAACGACTTCAGGTACTGCGCGAGATCGCGGATCTGCTGCTCGCTCAGCCCAAGGCTGCGCCGCGTGTTGTAGGTGCGCGCGACGTCCTCGCGGGTGGCGGCCGACCCGTCGTGAAAATACGGCGCGTGCTGCCAGACGCCCTTGAGCGGCGTGGTCGGGTACTGCCTGGTGGCGGAACGCGCGGCGTAGCTCGGCGACTCCGGTTCTGCCATCGAATCTCCGGGCGCGTGCAGCGTCACGTTGGCGTCCGTGAAGCTCGGCCCGGTGTGGCATGCGACGCAGCCGCCCTGGCCCTCGGACACCAGCTTCCCGCGCGTCGCGGCCGCGGATTCGAAACTGCCGGCGGGCGCGGGCGGCGCGCCGAGCGAGAGCTGGTAGGCCTGCAACGCGGGCAGCCTGCTGCTCACAAGATCCACGGCGCCGTTGGTGACGGTGAGGTTCAGGCGCGGCTCGGTGAACGTGCCAAGGCCGCCCATCTGGGTCACGCCGACGTAGCGATTCCAGTACGCGATGTCCTCGCCGTCTCCGGTGTACGTGATGCGATCGATGCCGGCGAGACCGAACGCCGGAGGAATCACGACGGGCTTGGTGAGCTTGTCGATGTTGAAGCGGGGATCGTATTTTCCCGGGCCCCACGAATTAAAGATCGCCTTGGTCGGCGCGTCGAGCGCGGGGGAGAGCGCGATGATCGCGCCGGGGTTGAGGTCCCGATTGGGCCAGCCATCCAGCCGCTTGCCGATGCCGGGCGCGAAGGAGTCGTCCACGGTGGAGTGACACAGCGCGCACGTGGTCCCGACCTTCGTGAGCCGGTCCACGCCATTCACCTTATCGACCGTGCCCTTGAGTCCCACCACCGCATCGAGCTTCAGCAGGGCGATGGTTGTCGCCGGACTGTGCAGATCGACGCTGCCGTCGCGAATGCCGTCGACGACGCTCGGCGGAAGCGCCTCCGCATCGACCTTCAACCCGACCGACAGCGCCGTCGCCGGATCGACCGCCGCAGCGATCACTTCGTGCATGCGCAGCGTGTCTGTCCACTTCGCTTCGTCGCCGAAGGTGTCGAAGCGAAAGATCTGCATGCCCTGCGCGGCGAGGTCGGTTGGTTGCCCGCTTTCCTGGGCCGCGGGCGTCATGGCCGGCTCGTAACTGGCCGAACCGCCACACGCTGCCAATGACGCCGCGGCGACTGCGCCCGCGGTCCACTTCGTGAGCCTCAATTCCATACGATGCCTCCATGGCGCTCTGCCGGCCGGGATGGCGGCGATCGGGAGCGCGTCCGTGAGGCATTCGATGTCGCGGCCGGGCGCGGCGTTTCCGGCGAGCGGTGGGGCCTTCGATCTCTTGCCGGCGTTTCTCCTTCCCCCGGCTTCCCGCTCTTGCTACCTTTCGCCCGCCACTTCGTTTGCTCACCAGCACACCGACCTCCCGTGATGGCCCTCGACCGCTTCGCCTCGTCATCGTCCGCCTTCGCGCTGGCGATGGGACTCTCGCTGATCGCGCCCGGAAGCTTGCACGCGGCCACCTCCGACTGTCCCGCACTGCGCAGCTTGCAGATCGACAACGCGGTGATCGTCAGCGCCGAGCGGCATGACGCCGGTCCGTTCAAGCCGCCCGCCGGCGCCTCGTTCCAGGTGGGAAACGCGTTCTGCCGCGTCGTCATCAGCGCTCGACCGAGCCCTGCGTCGGACATCACCATCGAGGTGTGGTTGCCAGACGCGGCACGATGGAACGGTCGCTTCTGGGGGCTGGGAAACGGGGGCTTCGCCGGGAGCATTTTTCATCGGGGACTGGGCGCTCGCGTCGCCGCGGGCTACGCGGCGGTGGCGACGGACACCGGCCATCGGGGAGACTCCGCCGACGTGAGCTGGGCCATCGGGCAGCCGGAAAAGGTCATCGACTACGGGCATCGCGCCATCCATCTCGCGGCCGTGCAAGGCAAACGCGTTGCTGGCGCGTACTACGGCCGCGCGCCCGATTTCTCGTATTTCAGCGCGTACTCCAACGGCGGACGACAGGCACTGATGCTCGCGCAGCGCTATCCGGAGGACTACGACGGCATCATCGCCGGCGCCCCTGCCTACGACTTCACCAGAACCTACGCGGCGGTTGCCGATACCCAGTTCAACGTGCTCGCCGGCGTTGACCGGCACCTGTCACCGGACCAGCTCGCGGCGCTCAGCGAGTCTGCCATCGACGCCTGCGATGCGACCGATGGCGTGAAGGATGGAGTGATCGAGGAGCCCGACCTCTGCCGCTTCGATCCCGCCGTTGTCGCGTGCCCGGACAAGGCCGGTGAACGATGTCTGACACCGTCGCAGTTGTCCACGGTTCGCCGCCTCTATTCGGGTCTCAAGGTGGGGGCAACCGCGCGTGCGATCGGCGCACTGCCGCCCGCGTCGGAAGTGGCCTGGGGCGACATCCACTTCGGTAAAGGTCCGGGCAGCGGCGAGTACTACACCTACGGGCTCGGATTCATGCGCGGCTTCGTGTACGAGGATTCCGCGTGGGACCCCGGGAGCTTCGACCTGATCCGCTCCGCGACGCTTGCGGAACGGAAGGTCGCGCCCGTGCTCGACGCGATCAGCACTGACCTGCGCCGTTTCGTCGCGCGCGGCGGCAAGCTGATCCTCTGGCACGGGTGGAACGATCCGGCGGTGTCGGCGTATGACACGGTTGACTATTACGTGCGCGTCGTCGACGCGTTGGGGTCCGAGGCGGCGCGCCGGGCCGTTCGCCTCTTCATGGTTCCGGGGGTCGAGCATGGACGGGGTGGTCCCGGCACCGATCAGTTCGGCCAGTTCGCCGGCGGGACCGGTGATCCGGAACGCAGCGTGGCGGCCGCGATGCAGCGGTGGGTGGAACGCGGCATCTCACCCGAGCGCCTGATCGCATCACGCGCGCCTGATCCGAAGAACGCCGCGGCACCGGCTCGCACGCGCCCCTTGTGTGCATGGCCGCTGTCGGCGCGCTATCGCGGGACGGGCAGCACCGACGACGCGGCCAACTTCGACTGCGTGAACGTGCGTCGCTAGTCGGCGTCACACAGCACTGACGGCGGCGACTACGCGCGCTTTCGCGCCACCCAGATCTCCTCGCCCGGCCACTGCCGCGACCAGTCGGCGGAGAAGGCTCCGTAATAAGCGTGCTTGACCGCGCCTTCGGGCGCGTAGAGCTCGACGAAATCGATCACGTCGAAGCCGGTGCGCCGCAGAAGCCGGAACATTTCGCCGTGCGGCAGTTGCCACTCCACCGTGACGTCGCTCGGCCACTCGAGCCGGCCCAGCCCGCGCTGCGGCCGCTGGAGCTTCGTGCTCGGTGGCCCCTCGTCCGTTGCGCAGAGGATCGACAAGGTGCTGTTCCGCAGGAACCACAAGCGGCCGCCGGGGCGGAGCAGTCGATGCGCTTCCGGAATCCACCGGTGCGGATCGCACCAGATGCTCGCGCCGAACTCCGAGACGGCGAGGTCAAAGCTGGCTGAAGCGAGCGGAACGTCCTCGGCACTCGCCTCGATCAGCGGAAAGTCGATGCCGAACTCGCCCTGGCATCGTCGCGCAGTCGCGAGTTGCGCGGGCGTGACGTCGACACCGACCGGCCGCGCGCCGCGTCGCGCCAGCCAGGCGGAGACGTAGGCCGTGCCGCAGCCAAGTTCGACGACGTCCATCCCGCGGACGTCTCCGAGGGTGTCGATGGAGGCTTCGGGCACGCCGAAGACTCCCCAGGTGATCTCGGTCGCCGCCCATTCTTCGCGTGCACGGCCATCGGTGTATTCCGCGTTGGCCTTCGTCCAGCCTTCGCGGTTGCGCTTCGCATCGTCGGAGATCGCGTTCATGAATCCCTGCCTGGGTGTCGCTGCGGCTGGTGAGTGTGCCATCCGCTGCCCTGAATCGCAGGGAAGCGCCGATGGCTGCCCACTCATCAATCATGCGACGATCGCGCATGGACAAGCCTTTCGATACGGTCGTCTTCGGCGCGACCGGATTTACCGGCCGGCTGGTGGCCGAGTACCTCAACGCGCGTTACGGCGTCGGTGGCTCGATCGCGTGGGCCATCGCCGGTCGCAACCGCGACAAGCTGGCGGAGGTGCGCGCGCAGATCGGCGCGCCATCGTCGTTGCCGATCGTCGAGGCCGAGGTTTCATCGCTGCCGTCGATGGCCGCGCTCGCACGGCAGGCGCGGGTCGTCATCAGCACGGTCGGCCCGTATCAGCGGTACGGCGAGCCGCTCGTTCGCGCGTGCGCCGAGGCGGGCACGGACTACGTCGACCTGTGCGGCGAGCCCGCGTGGATGGCGCGGATGATCGCGCAGTACGACGGCACGGCGAAGTCCAGCGGCGCGCGCATCGTGTTCTCGTGCGGCTTCGACTCCGTCCCGTTCGACCTCGGCGTGGTGTACCTGCAGGCCGAAGCGCTGCGCCGCTTCGGCGCACCACTGACACATGTGCGCGGCCGCGTGCGCGTCCTCAAGGGCACGTTTTCCGGAGGCACGATCGCCAGCGCGCTCGCCACGCTCGAGGCGGCGGGACGCGACCCCGGCGTGGCGCGCGCGATGCGCGACCCCTTTGCATTGACGCCCGGATTCCGCGGCCCCACGCAGCCGGACAGCGACGCGGCGAGCTATGACGAGGCCGCGCAGTCATGGACAGTGCCCTTCGTCATGGCCGCGATCAACACCAAGAACGTGCACCGCACCCACGCGCTGCTCGGGCACCCTTGGGGCCGCGACTTCGTCTACGACGAGCGCAGCCTGGCCGGGGACGGTCCCCGTGGGGAACTCCGCGCGAAAGGGCTGGCCCGCAACATCCGGCTGCAAGGGTTGCTGTTGGGCTGGGGCCCGACGCGCGAACTGCTGCGGCGGGTGGCGTTGCCGAAGCCGGGGCAGGGCCCGTCAGCCGAGCAGCGTGAGCGCGGCCGCTACGAACTGCTGTTCATCGGCGATACCGCGCAAGGGCAACGGCTGCGGGCCGTGGTCAAGGGCGACCGCGACCCCGGCTACGGCTCGACCTGCAAGCTGGTCGCCGAGAGCGCGCTGTGCCTCCTCGGCGAAACCGACCGCGCGAGAACGGCGGGCGGCGTCTGGACGCCCGGCGCGGCGATGGGGATGAAGCTGGTGCAGAGGCTGCAGGAGCGTGCGGGTCTGAGCTTCGCCATCGAGGACGCATAGCGGCGGCTTTCGCCGCTCGTGCTGACGAAGGAGAAAGAGGGCCGCGCGAGGATCAGCGCGCTGGCATGCCAGCGACCGGTGTCGCGGTGGCCCTGGCCGGTACGGTGAGCGATTGCAGCAGCGCCGGCAACCGTTCTTCCTCGCGCTCGCGCACGGCCGCTTTCTCCCGGATCTGCTCGGCCACCTGGGCAGCGGCACTCATCCCCTCCTCACCGAGCAGTTGGCGCTGCAGGGTCAGCAGGCGTTTGGCTTCGCGCTCGTCGTTGAAGCCCTCGAAGGTAGCCGGCAGCGTCCAGGCGTGCCCCATCATGGTCGACTTCGCCTGCACCGCCGCGAAGTGCTCGACGACGAAGTCCCGCGCGCGGGCAGGCTGTCCGCTGTACACGCCGATGTTGCGCATGTACCAGCTCGCCGCGCCCGGTCGCCACTCGTCGGTGATCCCGAGTTCCATCACGCGCTGCACGAGAGCCGGATCGCGCATGCGAACCATCGCTCCGCCGAACAGGAACTCGTCTTCCTGCGAGCCTGCGCCACGGATCAGGCGACGCAGCGTTTCGAACGTCGCGGTGTCGGCCGTTCGGGCGGCGGTGCGTACGACGCCCTGCCGGATCGAGGGGTCGATCGGAACGGACGGCGTCGCCGTGTACGCGGCAAACATCGAACGGGCCCGCGCCGTCGTTTCGGGATCGTCGAAGCGGCCGAGCGCCTCGATCAGCTGGTCGCGCAGCCGAAGGATGTCGGCGTCCTCGCCGCCGCGCGGCTGCCATCCGAGCGGGCCGAGGACCGGCCGCAGGAGCGAGCGCCCGTACGCCCGCACGGAGTCCTGTACCGGCGTGCGGGCAAAGGCGTCGTCGAGATATTCGAGGTGCTCGATGACCTGCTGCCACACCGCGCCTTCGCGCTCGCCTCGCATGGCGTCCAGCAGTCGGAAGTACTCGGCGAACGGGATGCGGCCGGAGCGGGCGAGCGCCATGGTGTCGGCGACGAGGCCGACGCGTTCGGTCGCCGGCAATGCGGCGAAGCCGTCGCGCAGTCGCGCCATGTTGGCCTCGTCGTACTGGACGCGGTAGTACCCGTCGTCGCCGCCGTTCGCCACGACCGCCACGCAGCCCGGAAAGTCGACACGCTCCGGCGCGCGGCCGAGCATCACCCGCTTCGTCGTCCCGGCCGCGTGGATCACCACCGGGACCTGCCACGTGCCCGCCAGTGGCGCCGCGCTCGTCGACGTGAAGCGCTCCTGCGACAGTTCCACGTGCGTGCGACCGTCGCGGCAGTCGGTAAAGACCTTGAGCAGGGGAAAGCCCCGCTGCCGCATCCAGCCCCCGACCACGTCGGTGAGGTCGAGACCGGCCGCCTTGGACAAGTGATGCCAGAGGTCGTCCGCGGTCGCGTTCGAGTAGGCATGGGCGGCCATGTAACGCCGCAGGCCGTCGCGGAAGACGTCTTCGCCCAGCTGCGCCTCGAACATTCTCAGGACCGTCCCGCCCTTGCGATAGGTGATGTCGTCGAACACCTCGTCGATGGCGGATTCGTGAGTCGGTGGATCGGCGATCGCCCGGGTGGCGCCGGTGGCGTCGAGAGCGAGCGCCGGTTCCCGCGAGAGGCGCTCGCGTGCGCGGGTGCCCCACAGCGGGTTGAAGTGCGCCAGCGCCTTCTCCTGCATCCAGTCCGCGAACGCCTCGTTGAGCCAGATGTCGTCCCACCACGCAGCGGTGACCAGGTCGCCGAACCACTGGTGCGCGACTTCGTGCGCAACGACGTTGAAGATCAGCTGCTGTTGCCTGGCTGACGACCGCTTCGGGTCGTACAGCAGCAGGCTTTCGCTGTACGAGATCGCGCCCCAGTCCTCCATCGCGCCCCCGCGCACGCCGGGAATCGCCAGCTGGTCGAGCTTCGGCAGCATGTACGGGATGCCGAAGTAGTCGCGAAAATAGCCGAGCAGCTTCTTGGTGACCTCCATCGCGTAGCGCGCTTCCTCCGCCCGTCCGGGCGCGGTGAGGATGCGCAACGGCGTGCCGTCGAAGCTGTCGGAGAGCGTGTCGAACTCCCCCACGGCCAGCGCCACGAGATAGGTCGGCATCGAGGGCGAGCGCTGGAACACGGTCTCGCGGCGTCCTTCTCCGGCCGGCGAGCGACGCAGCACGGGCATGTTGGAGACGGCCTCGAACTGCGAGGGCGCCGTGATGACGACGTCGAACGTCGCCCGGAAGGCCGGTTCATCGAACGACGGGAAGACCGAACGGGCGTGGATCGGCTCGAGCTGCGTGGCGAGCATGCGCAGGGTGCCTTCGCGGGCGGCCGTGCGGTACTCGACCCGGAACAGGCCCTCACCGCGCTTTTCCACCTTGCCGCGATAGTCGATGGCCAGTCGCCAGCGGCCGGGCGGCAGCGGCTCGGGCGGCGTCCAGTCGATGCGCCATTGGCTGGTGGCCTTGTCCGGCGTCACGGCGACGGAACGCGACGCGCCCGACTCGCTGGTCAGGACCGCGCGGGTCGCGTCGAGTTCGTTCGCGTTGAGGACGATGGCCGACGCCGGCCGGCGGACGTCGAGTTCGATTTCGGTGCGGCCGGTGAAGGTTTCCCGGTCGGGGTCGAGATCGAAGCGCAGCGTGTAATGGGTCGGGACGACGTCCTTGGGCAGGCGGCCCGGCGTCGATTCGAAGTTGAAGCGGGCCGCGTGGGCAACGGGCGCCAGGCACAGCAGCGCCAGCATTGCCAGCGTTGCCACGGCCGCCAGGCGAATCCGGGCGAGCGGCAGGAGGCACCGGAGCGACCTCCAAGGGCCGGTCGGACGCGAAGATCGTCATCGGGCGGTGGCTGAGCGAGGGAAGCGGGAGGCTATCCCATTCGCCCGCGCCGATTTGCCGCGTTGCGCAAAGCCGGGTGCACCGGGGGAACTCGATGAACCGACGGCACGATCGAAGCTCGCCGGCCGAGGATGGACAACCAGACAGCAGTGCGGTCACGAAGAAGGATGCCTGCTGCCATTCGTGCACGCCGGTGTGTTCGAGCGCCGCGTCGAAGGAGCGCGGGACGTGCCATGTCCACAGCGCCGCGGGATGCAGCAGCTGAACATGATCTTCAGTATGCGTGAGGTCCGGTCCTTCCTGCGAGGTCGCGCCAGCGGCTTCATTGCTGCGCTCGACCAGAGCGGCGGCAGCACGGCCAGGGCGTTGAAACTCTACGGGATCGCAGAGGACGCCCACGCGATCGATGTTGGTGAAGTATCACTTCGCCAAAACGTGTGGCGAATTTGTCCCGCGGATTGCCGTCCATCGGGCCGGATCGACAGGAAGAGCGGATGGACATGCGCTCGTCATGTGGCTTCGCGCAAGATTCGGATCGAGTATCGAACGACGAAGAGGCGCGGGAATGAGTGCGAGCAGCGGCGAGAAGCGGCGAAGGAAACGGGATCGGCAGTTCCTCGAGTTCTATGACACCCTGTCGCTGCGCGCCACCGCGGTTGGCGTCGGTGGAAGCATCGCCTTGCTTCTGTTCGTCGTTGCGCGCTCCGTATTTTCAAGCTGATCCGCAGACGGCGATTCCGCCGTTGTTCTCCATGCGCGTCCTGAGCGGTCGCGCTGTCACCTGCGTGTCATGCGCCATTCACCGGGGTGTCATTCCGCTCTCCTAGAGTCGGGTCATTCAACGACCCAACGACTGGAGAGGTTCGCAATGCGCTTGACGGTTTTCAGGACACTGGTCGCGTGCGCGATCGTCATCGGCGCGCCTGGCTTCGCTTCCGCCCAGCAGATCACCGGGGCGGGTGCAACGTTTCCGGCGCCGCTGTATGCCAAGTGGGCGGATGCCTACAACAAGGCGACGGGCATCAAGGTGAATTACCAGTCGGTCGGATCCGGAGCGGGCCTGCGCCAGATCCGCGGAAAGACCGTCGACTTCGGAGCGTCGGACATGCCGCTCACGGACGAGGAACTCGCGAAGGACGGCCTCGTTCAGTTTCCAACGGTGATCGGAGGCGTCGTTCCGGTGCTCAATGTCGCCGGCATCGAGGCGCGCCAGCTGCGGCTCACGGGTCAGGTGCTGGGCGACATCTACCTCGGCAAGATCGCGAAGTGGAACGACCCGGCCCTTGCGAAACTGAACCCGGGCCTGAAACTGCCCGACATGCCGATCGCCGTGGTGCGGCGGGCGGACGGGTCCGGCACCACGTTCATCTTCACGAACTACCTGTCGAAGGTGAACGCCGAGTGGAAGTCGAAGGTCGGCGACGGCACGGCGGTGAATTGGCCCACGGGCATCGGCGGCAAGGGCAACGAAGGCGTGGCTGCGTTCATCCAGCGGCTGCCGAACTCGATCGGCTACGTCGAATACGCGTACGCGAAGCAGAACAAGCTCGCGTATGCCGTCCTCCAGAACGCAGCCGGTGCGTTCGTCGCCCCGGACGACGACACGTTCAAGGCGGCCGCCGCTGCGGCCGACTGGAAGAAATCCTTCCATCAGATCCTGACCGACCAGCCGGGCAAGGAAGCGTGGCCGATCACGGGGGCGACGTTCATCCTGATGCACGCAAGGCAGGACAAGCCGCAGCAGGCGCAGGCGGCGCTGCGCTTCTTCAGCTGGGCGTACGCGAACGGCGACCGGATGTCCGAGGAACTCGACTACGTTCCGCTGCCGCCGGCCGTCGAAGACACGATCCGGCAGCATTGGGGCCGGATCACGGACGCGTCGGGCGTCCGCGTGCTTGCCGACTGACCGGACCTGGAAAAACAGAAAGGGCGCCTGTGGCGCCCTTTCTGTTTCCGGCCCGGAGGGTTTACTGCTTGGCCGCGGCGGCCGTGGTCTTCTGCGTCAGCGGCCGCGCCGGCTCCTGCCTGAAGGTCGGGGGCAACTGCGACTTCTGCGGATAGCCGGCGGCGTCGAGCCCGTTGTTCCACTCGTCGGGATCGAACGCGATCATCGGCTTGGTGCCGAGCATTGCGACGGGCACGCCTTCCGCGCCCGTGAGCCGCTTGAACTCCACCGAGTCGTCGGACGACTCGATCGTCCGTTCGGCGAACGGGATGCCGCGCTGGTTCAGGAAATTGCGCGACGTCACGCACGGCGGGCAGTTCTTCGACGTGAACAGCATCACCGGGAAGTTGGAGGCAGCCCGGCGCACCAGGTAAGGCAGCAACGATTGCGTGTTCTCGCCGATCGTCATCAGGTCGATGCGGATCACGTTCTGCGCGTCGGGCGGCGGACGGTCGCCGTAATTGATCTGGCCCCTGGCGTCGGTCCAGCGGAACAGCACGTGCGGCGACGATGTGCTCATCGGGCCGACCGCCGCGCCGGGCGGCAGCGCGGATTGCGGCACCGCGGACGGCGGCACGGCGGACTGCGCCTGCATCGCGACGATCATCGCGCTCGCCATCAGGGTTGCAACGCTCATGGTGTAACTCCGCTCAGCGGGTGGAATTTTCAGGGGCCGTTTCGCTGACCGGTCCCGCCGTGCGGGGCAGCAGCGGCTGCGGAACCGGTTGACGGTATGTCAACGGCAATTGGGACTGCGCCGGGTAGGTGGCCGCATTCAGCGCGACCGTCCACGTGGCCTCGTTGAAGCCGATGGTCGGGGTGCGCCCGAGCGCGAGCACCGGAACCGCATCGGTGCCCACTCGGCGCTTCATCTCGGCGGCGTCCTCGTCGGTCTCGACGACGATCTCCTGGAACGGCACGCCGCGACGCAGGAGGAAGACACGCCCGGCTTCGCAACCGGGGCACGTGAGGGCCGTGTACAGCGTGACCGGGTACTGCGACATCGCGCGCCGCAGTTCGAACGGCAGGCTCGCCATCGCGTCCTCGCGCACCTGGCCGCGGGCGTCGATACGGGTGAGGTTCTTCGCGTCGCCGGGCGGCTGGTCGCCGTAATTGACGCGACCGTCGGCATCCACCCAGCGGTACTGGGCGGAAACGGGCAACGCCGCGAGCAGCAAGGCCGCCGCCAGCGAATAGAGCCCAACCTTCATGTCGTTCCTGTTCAGTTCACCATCCCGTGGTGTCGCAGCAGGGCGTCGATCGTCGGTTTCCGTCCCCGGAATGCCACGAAGGACTCCATCGCCGGTCGACTGCCGCCCACGGCGAGAATTTCGTCGTGGAAGCGGCGACCGATCGCCGGGTTCAGCACGCCGCCTTCCTCGAAGGCCGAGTAGGCGTCGGCCGACAGGACTTCGGCCCACTTGTAGCTGTAATAGCCTGCGGCGTAACCGCCCGCGAAGATGTGCGAGAAAGCGTGCGGAAAACGGTTGTATTCCGGCGGCATGAGGATGGTCACCTCGCGGCGGACCTCGTCGAGCAGGGCGAGAACCTCGGTGTCGCTGCCGGGCGGCGGCCCGGCGTGCAGCAGCATGTCGAACAGCGCGAACTCCAGCTGGCGCATCGTGTAGAAGCCGCTCTGGAAGTTGCGCGCGGCGATCATCTTGTCGAACAGCGCGCGCGGCAGCCGCGCGCCGGTGTCCGCGTGGGCCGTCAGCGACTGCAGGACATCCCACTCCCACGCGAAGTTCTCCATGAACTGCGACGGCAGCTCGACCGCATCCCACTCCACGCCATGGATGCCGGATACCGAGGGTTCGTTCACGCGCGTCAGCATGTGATGCAGACCGTGGCCGAACTCGTGGAACAGCGTCAGCACGTCGTCGTGCTTGAAGGTCGCCGGCTTGCCGCCCACGGGGCGGGAGAAATTGCAGGTCAGGTACGACACGGGCGTCGGCAGGTCCGTGCGCCGCGCGCGCCGCGTCCGCGCGTCGTCCTGCCATGCTCCGCCCTGCTTGTGGTCGCGGGCATACAGGTCCAGGTAGAACTGCCCGATGAGTTCGCCGGCGGGATTCTCGATCCGGAAGAACTTCACGTCCGGGTGCCACACCGGGGCGCTGTCCTCGCGGATCGCTACCGAGAAGAGCGTCTCGACCACCTTGAACAGGCCCGCGAGCACGCGGGGTTCGGTGAAGTACTGCTTCAGTTCCTGTTCCGAGTAGGCGTAGCGCGCTTCGCGCAGCTTCTCGCTCGCGTAGCTGAAGTCCCAGGGCTGCAGGTCGTCGATGCCGAGTTCCTTGGCCGCAAACGCGCGCACCTCCGCCACGTCGCGCTCCGCGAAGGGCCGGGCGCGGCGGCCGAGGTCGCGCAGGAAGTCGAGGACTTCGTTCGGCTTGTCCGCCATCTTCGGCACCAGGGACACGTCCGCGAAGCTGGCATAGCCGAGCAGCCGCGCATGTTCCTGCCGCAGCGCCAGCAGCTCCACCATCAATGGCCCGTTGTTCCACTCGGGCTTGCTGAACTCGGACGCTTTCGTGGTGTACGCGCGGTACAGCTGCTGCCGCAGCGCGCGGTCGTCGGCGTAATCGACGACCGCGGCATAGCTCGGATACTGCAGCGAGATCTTGTAGCCGGTGCGGCCTTCGGCCGTCGCGGCTTCCGCGAACATCTGGATCGCGTCTTCCGGCACGCCGCCGAGCGCCTTGGCGTCGTCGACATACAGCGCGAAGGCGTTGGTGGCATCCAGCACGTTTTCCGCAAAGCGCGTCGTCACCTGCGCCTCGCGCTCGCACAGTTCCTTGAAGCGCGCCTTCTTGTCCGCGGGCAGTTCAGCGCCGCCGAGCCGGAAGTCGCGCAGTTCGTTCTCGATCACCTTGCGCCGCGCGGCCGGCCATGAGGCGAACTCCGGCGCGGCCGCGATTTCCTTGAAACGCGCGTACAGCGCTTCGTTCTGCGACAGCGAAGTGAAGAACTCCGTCAGCTTCGGCTGATTGACGTTGTACTGCTCGCGCAGCTCCGGCGTGTCGACGACCGCGTTCATGTGCGAGACCGCGCCCCACGCGCGGCCGAGCCGGTCGGTGATGTCGTCGAGCGGCTCGACCACGCCGTCCCAAGTGGCCGGCGTGGCCGGATGCGTCGCCTGCTGCACGGCATCGCGGGCCTGCTGCAGCAGCAGGTCGATGGCCGGCGTGACATGCGAGGGCCGGATGTCGCCAAAGCGGGGCAGACCGGAAAAGTCGAGGAGGGGATTGAGGTCGTTGTCCATTGTTTCGTCCGTCGAGGAGAGGCGGCGCCCTGGCGCGGCGCCGTCCTGCACAAGCATTTACCGCGACGGCCCTTCACCCGGGCCGTGCTTTCGATCCTGCCACCCGGTGTGCTTACTCGGCATCGCGGCGGCGTTCCGCCGCTTCGACGGTGTTCACCAGCAGCATCGTGATGGTCATCGGCCCGACGCCGCCGGGGACGGGCGAAATCCACCCGGCGACTTCCTTCACGCCGTCGAAGTCGACGTCGCCGGCGAGCTTGCCCTCGGGAGTCTTGTTGGTGCCGACGTCGATGACCACCGCGCCGGGCTTGACCATGTCCGCCGTCACCAGGTTGCGCCGGCCGACCGCCGCGACGAGGACGTCCGCCTGGCGCGTGATGGCGCCAAGGTCGCGCGTCTTCGAATGCGCGACCGTGACGGTTGCGTTGGCGGCGAGCAGCAGCATCGCCATCGGCTTGCCGACCATGTTCGAGCGGCCGAGCACCACCGCGTGGCAGCCGGCGACCGGGTAGTCGATCGACTCCAGCATCTTCATCACTCCGTACGGCGTGCACGAGCGGAAGTGCGGCGTGCCCATCAGCGTGAGACCGGCGTTGGTCGCGTGCAGCCCGTCGACGTCCTTGTCGAAGTCGATCGTCTCGAGGATCTTCTGCGCGTCGAGGTGCTTCGGCAGCGGCAGTTGCACGAGGATGCCGTGCACGCCGGGGTCGGCGTTCAGCCGCGCGATGTGGCCGAGGAGCTCGGCCTCGCTCGTCTCGGCCGGCAGCCGCGTGAAGAGCGAGCGGATTCCGGCGTCCTCGCAGGCCTTGACCTTGTTGCGGACGTAGACCGCGGACGCGGGATCGTCGCCGACGAGGATCACGGCGAGACCGGGCTGGTGTCCGGCGGCGGTGAGGGCCTGGACGCGCGGAACGAGGCTGGCTCGGGTGGAGGCGGCAAGGGCCTTGCCGTCGATGATGCGTGCCGTCATGTCGGCCTTCTCCTGCACAAGAGCCGGCCATTCTACTGAGGGGAGGGTGGCTCCCCGGCCAAGTCCTGCACCCGGCGATGGCGCCGGGAGGCGGCGTCACATCACTTCAGGCCGCCGCCCGACAGCACGATGCGCATCAAGTCCGCCACCGTGGTGGCGTTCACCTTGTCCATGATGTTCGCGCGGTGCGCCTCCACGGTCTTGATCGAGATGCCGAGGTCGTCGGCAATCTGCTTGTTCAGGCGTCCGGCGACGATTCGCTCCAGCACCTGCTCCTCGCGCGGCGTCAGCTTGGCGAGCAGTGCTTCGCTCATGCGCTGCCTTTCGTTCGCGGCCGCGCGCTCGCGCGCTTCGACCAGCAAACGGTCGACCAGCACCTTCAGTGCGGCCTGGTCGAAGGGCTTCTCGATGAAGTCCACCGCGCCCTTCTTCATCGTGTTCACGGCCATCGGCACGTCGCCGTGGCCGGTGATGAAGATGATGGGGAAGGTGGCCTTGCGGGCGATGAGTTCCTCCTGCAGTTCGAGGCCGCTCATGCCCGGCATGCGCACGTCGAGGATCGCCACGGCGATCGCAGCGGGGTCGTAGCCCGCGAGGAACTTCTCGGCGCTCTCGAATCCGAACACGCGGTAGCGGCTCGCCTCGAGAAGCCACTGCAGCGAGTCGCGCACCGCATCGTCGTCGTCGACGACATACACCACGCCCAGCGTTTCTTCGTTGTCGGTCACGTTCTGCTCCAGCGTTCGCTCAGTTTCAGGCGGGCGGATTGTCGTTGACTGCCTGCTCGCGGGCAAGCGGAAGGGTGAAGCGAAAGATCGAACCGCCCTCGGGGTTTTCCTCTACGGTGAGGCGGCCATGGTGGAACTCGACGATCGAGCGGCAGATGTTCAGCCCCATCCCCATGCCTTCGGACTTCGTGCTGAAGAACGGCTGGAACAGGTTCTGCCGCTGCGGCTCGGGGATGCCGGTGCCGCGGTCGATCACGGCGAATTCGGCCATGTCGTCCACGCGTTTGACGACGAGGTCGAGGGTCCGCACCCGCGCGCCCTCCATCGCCTCCACCGCGTTCTTCAGGAGGTTCAGCAGCAACTGCTCGATCAGGATCGGGTCGACGTCGAGCGGCGGTATGTCGGACGGCAGCTGCGTGCGGATCGCGATCCCGCGCTTGGCCGCCTCGATCTCGGCGAAGCTGATGCTGTCCTCGACGACGCGCGCGACCGGCGTCGAGCGGCGCCGCGGCTCGGATCGCTTCACGAACTCCCGGATGCGGCGAATGATGTTGCCCGCGCGCTGCGCCTGTGCGGCGGCCTTCTCCAGCGCGGGCAGCACGTCCTCCACCGACGCGCCGCCGTCCTTGATGCGCGAGACGGTGCCGAGGCTGTAGTTGCTGATCGCCGTCAGCGGCTGGTTCAGTTCGTGCGCGAGCGACGACGCCATCTCGCCCATCGTCATCAGCCGCGACGTGAGCTGCACTTTTTCCTGCTGCTGGCGGACGATGTCCTCGGTGCCCTTGCGCTCGGTGATGTCGGTGGCGATCTGCAGACGCACGTCGCGGCCGTCCACCCACCGGACTTCACGCGTGCGCACGTCGAACCAGCGCAGGGACTCGCCGTCGAACACTTCGCCGACCGTCGATGCGCCGAGCGCCGCCTGCAGGCGCTTGTGGCCGGCCGCCGTGGTCCCGTAGAGGTCGTGGTAACGGCGGTTGGCGAACAGGAGTTCCTCGCCATCGGCGCCCGCGGTGACCGACACGGCGGCGTCGAGGGACTCCAGCACCGTGGTGAAGCGTTCGTGCGCGAGTGCAAGCTGTTGGCTGATGCGCTTGGGCTCGGTGATGTCCGCCATCGCGGACATCCAGCCCAGTTGTTCACCGTCGTCCGTCAGCAGCGGCGAGATGTACATGCGCGCATCGAACAGCGTGCCGTCCTTGCGTTGCACCTTCAGCTCGAAGCCGGTCGGCGAGGCCTTGCCCGCCAGCGTCTCCGTGAGCTGGCTGCGGTGTTCGGCATGCTGGCCGGGTGGCCAGTACGGAAAGGGGGCGCCGCGCCCGACCAGTTCCTTCTCCGGCCATCCGGTCATCTGGCAGAAGGCCGGATTCACATGGCGGATCACGCCGTCGCGGTCGATGACCTCCATGCCGGTGGCCAGCGAATCTTCCATCGCGCGGCGGAAGGCCGTTTCCGCGCGCAGCACGCGTTCCACCTGGGCCTGGCGCACGTCGCGACGCGCAAGCGCGATGAGGGTGCCCATCACGGCGAGCGACAGGGCGCCGACCAGCCAGGCCAGGGCGTTTCCGAGAAGCGGCGAGCGTTGCTTGAAGGCGGAGGCTTCGATGGCCACGCCGTCGGGCAGCAGGGGGATCGGTACGGCATAACGCGGGGCATCGGGCCGCGCCTCGCTGAGCGTCGATGTCGCGAGGATCTTGCCGGCGTCGTCGATCAGGGAGATCCGGTAGTTCTGCGCGAGTTCGAGGTTCACCGCCTCCCGCAGCAACTGCGGAAGCGAGATGCGCGCGAGGATGGCGCCCAGGTACGTGTCGTCGCCGAAGACCGGAACGACGAGGTCGGCGAAGGGGCTGCCGTTGTCGGCGCCCGCGGGACCGGAGACGTCCTCGTATGGCGGGGAGAAGAAGGCGGAGTGCGAGCGCCGCGCATGTTCGATGGCCGCGCGCAGCAAGTCGCCGCTGATCTCGCTGTCCGGCGGCCGCGCGGCGTCGCCGAGCGGGCCGGGCGAGGCGACCGACCACCGCACGCGCCGGTCGGCGTCGACGAACGCCATGTGCATCAGCTCCTGCTTCTGCAGCATCAGTTCGCGGGCGGCGGAGGTGAAGCGGCGCTCGTTGTAGTCCGTTCCGGGAATGTTCATCGAGATCTTCGTCGCCGCCTCGCTCATCGTCTCGAGCCGCAACGAGATCGACTGCACCAGCGTGTCCACATCCCGGTTGAGCGCATCGTGCCGCAGCTCGCGGTCCTCGTTGACGATCAGGTACGCCAGGCCCGCGAGCAGCGCGGCAAGCAGTGCGATCGCGATCGCATAGGCGTAGCGGCTCAGCTCGGGCCGACGGCTCTTCGCCCGCGCCATGCGATCGAACGCGAGCAGGACGGAGTCGGGGGCGGGGGGCGGAGTGGAGTCCATCGTGCGCGTGGATTGCTGCTCGGCACCACAACGGCGCGAGGGGCTGCGCATATTATCGGCAGCGGCAGGCGCATTCCCTCTCGGCTTTCGGATCGTGTTTCACATGACAAAATCACGCGCCACTATTTGAAAGAAGCTGGAGGGGCTGTTATCGTCCATTTTTCACACTTGCACCGGGCACCCATGTAGCGCGCCGGGCAAGGCCGGGTTCACTCGGCATCCCAACAAGGAGACAGCATGTCCGCCATTCCTCACATCGCGGCGAACGACGACGACGCTTCCGAGACCCGGGAGTGGCTCGATGCGCTCGAATCGGTCCTGCAGCGCGAAGGTCCCGAGCGCGCGCACTTCCTGCTCGAAGCGTTGATCGACAAGGCGCGCCGCGAAGGCGCGCACATTCCGTATTCGGCCAACACGGCCTACCTGAACACGATTCCGCCGCACCAGGAGGAGCCGCTTCCGGGCGATGCGGCCATCGAGGAGCGCATCCGCTCGTACATCCGCTGGAACGCGATGGCGATGGTGGTGCGGGCCAACCGCGGCGAGGGCGATCTCGGCGGCCACATCGCCAGCTACGCCTCGGTCAACACGCTGATGGAGATCGGCTTCAACCACTTCTGGCGCGCGCCCACGGCCGACTTCGGCGGCGACCTCATCTACTTCCAGGGCCACTCGGCTCCCGGCGTCTACGCGCGCGCCTACATGGAAGGCCGCCTCACCGAGGACCAGTTGAACAACTTCCGGCGCGACGTCGACGGCAAGGGCGTGACTTCGTATCCGCACCCGAAGCTGATGCCCGATTTCTGGCAGTTCCCGACCGTGTCGATGGGCCTCGGGCCGCTGCAGGCGATCTACATGGCGCGCTACCTGAAATACCTGCACGCGCGCGGCATTGCCGACACGTCGAACCGCAAGGTGTGGGTGTTCTGCGGCGACGGCGAGATGGACGAGCCGGAATCCCTTGGCGCCATCGGCCTGGCATCGCGCGAGAAGCTCGACAACCTGATCTTCGTCATCAACTGCAACCTGCAGCGCCTCGACGGCCCGGTGCGCGGAAACGGCAAGATCATCCAGGAGCTCGAAGGCAGCTTCCGCGGCGACGGCTGGAAGGTCATCAAGGTCATCTGGGGCTCGTACTGGGATCCGCTGCTCGCGCGCGACCACGAGGGACGCCTGCTGCAGGTGATGGAGAACACCGTCGACGGCGAGTACCAGAACTTCAAGGCCAACGACGGCGCATTCGTGCGCAAGCACTTCTTCGGCAAGGATCCCAAGGTCCTCGAGATGGTCTCGCGCATGAGCGACGACGACATCTGGCGCCTGAACCGCGGCGGCCACGACCCGTACAAGATCTACGCGGCCTACGCGGCGGCGATGAAGGTCACGGGGCGCCCCACCGTCATCCTCGCCAAGACCGTCAAGGGCTACGGGATGGGCAAGGTCGGCGAGGGCAAGAACCCGACGCACCAGTTGAAGAAGCTCGACACCTCGGCCATCCGCGAATTCCGCGACCGCTTCGCGATCCCGGTTCCCGATGACAAGCTCGAGGAAGTGCCGTACTTCAAACCCGCCGACGACTCGCCGGAGATGAAGTACCTGCACGAGCGGCGTCGCGCGCTCGGCGGCAACCTTCCCCAGCGTCGCCGCAAGGCCGACGAGAAGCTCACCGTCCCGTCGCTAGACGCGTTCCAGGCCGTTCTCGAGCCGACCGCCGAAGGCCGCGAGATCTCCACCACGCAGGCCTTCGTCCGCTCGCTCACGCAACTGGTGCGCGACAAGAACATCGGGCCGCGCGTGGTGCCGATCATTCCGGACGAGGCGCGCACCTTCGGCATGGAAGGCATGTTCCGCCAGCTCGGCATCTATGCATCGCAGGGCCAGTTGTACGAGCCGGTCGACAAGGACCAGGTGATGTACTACCGCGAGGACAAGGCAGGCCAGATCCTCGAGGAAGGCATCAACGAGGCCGGCGCGATGAGTTCGTGGATTGCTGCGGCGACGTCGTACTCGCACACCAACCGCATCTCGATCCCGTTCTACATCTTCTATTCGATGTTCGGGTTCCAGCGCATCGGCGACCTGGCCTGGGCGGCCGGCGACTGCCAGTCGCGCGGCTTCCTGCTCGGCGCGACCGCGGGCCGGACGACCCTGAACGGCGAGGGCCTGCAGCACCAGGACGGCCACTCGCACCTGATGAGCCTCACGATCCCGAACTGCATCAGCTATGACCCGACGTTCGCGCACGAAGTCGCGGTGATCCTGCAGGCGGGCATGAAGCGGATGATCGAGAACCAGGAAAACGTCTGGTACTACATCACGCTGATGAACGAGAACTACCCGCAGCCCGGCCTGACGAAGGGCCAGGAGGAGGGCATCCTGAAAGGGATGTACCGGCTGCACGAAGGTCCGGCCGGCAGCGGCCTGGGCCGGTCGATCCCGCGCGTGCAGCTGCTCGGCAGCGGCACGATCCTGCGCGAGGCGATCGCAGCCGCGGACCTGCTGTGGAACGACTGGGGCGTGGCGGGCGACGTCTGGAGCGTTACCAGCTTCACCGAACTGCGGCGCGAGGGCATCGACGTCGAGCGGTGGAACCTGCTGCACCCGATGGACAAGCCGCGCAAGGCCTACGTCACCCAGCAGCTCGAGAAGACGGTCGGACCGATCGTCGCCACCACCGACTACAAGCGGCTCTTCGCCGACCAGATCCGGCCGTACCTGCCCAAGGGACGCGACTACCGCGTGCTCGGCACCGACGGCTTCGGGCGCTCCGACACCCGTGCGAAGCTGCGCGAGTTCTTCGAAGTCGACCGGCGCTACGTCGCGCTCTCCGCGCTGCGCGCGCTCGCCGACGAGGGCATGCTGCCGGTTGCGAAGGTCGCGGAGGCCATCAAGAAATACGGCATCGACCCCGGCAAGCCGAACCCGCACACGGTCTAGGCGACCGCAGGGCACGACGACGCGGCGCCGGTGACGGCGCGAGAACAACGTACAAGAAAGGGCCGAGGAGATGGGCCAACTGGTCGAAGTGAAGGTGCCGGACATCGGTGACTTCAAGGATGTCGAGGTCATCGAGGTGCTCGTCAAGCCCGGGGACACCGTGGCGAAGGAGCAGTCGCTGGTCACCGTGGAGAGCGACAAGGCGTCGATGGAGATTCCGTCGTCGGCCGCCGGCGTCGTGAAGGAATTGAAGGTGAAGCTCGGGGACAAGGTGGCCGAGGGCACGCTGCTGCTGGTGCTCGATGCCGAGGCGGGCGCCGCGGCTGCACCAGCGCCGGCCCCGGCGACCAAGGCCGCCCCGGCGGCTGCGCCCGCGCCGGCGCCGAAGCCGGCCGCCGCTCCCGCCGCCGCGCCGTCGCCGGCGCCTGCGGCGAGCGGTGGCGACGTCGTCGTGTCGGTGCCGGACATCGGCGACTTCAAGGACGTCGAGGTGATCGAGATCCTCGTGAAGCCGGGCGACACGGTGGCGAAGGAGCAGTCGCTGATCACCGTCGAGAGCGACAAGGCGTCGATGGAGATTCCGTCCGCGGCCGCCGGCGTGATCAAGGAATTGAAGGTGAAGCTGGGCGACAAGGTGTCGAAAGGCGTGCCCGTCGCTGTTGTTGGCGGCGGCGGCGCTCCGGCGTCGGCGCCCGCGCCGAGCGCCGTGGCTGCACCTTCACCTGCACTGCACCGGCGGCCGCGCCGGCCCCGATGCCGGCCGCCGAGGCGAAGTCGCACGCGTTCCACACCGAGATGGGAGCGCGGCCTTCGCCCGCGGATGCGGCGGCGCCGGGCGGGCGCCCGCACGCTTCGCCGTCGGTGCGCAAGTTCGCGCGCGAACTCGGTGTCGACCTGGCGTACGTCGCGGGCAGTGGGCCGAAGGGCCGCATCACGCCCGACGACGTTCGCGAGCACGTCAAGTCGGTGATGGCGGGCGGCGCACGGCCGGCCGCCGCCGCGCCGGCGGCCGCGGGGGCGGGCGCGGGGATGAACCTGCCGGCGTGGCCGGCGGTCGATTTCTCGAAGTTCGGCCCGGTCGAGCGGGTGGCCATGTCGCGGATTCGCAAGATCTCCGGGCCGGCGCTGACGCGCAACTCGATCATGATTCCGCACGTCACCAATCACGACGACGCGGACATCACGGAACTCGAGGCCTTCCGCGTGCAGTTGAACAAGGAAAACGAGAAGAACAAGGACGCGCCGAAGCTCACCATGCTGGCCTTCCTCGTCAAGGCCTGCATCGCCGCGCTGAAGAAGTTCCCGGAGTTCAACGCGTCGATCGACTCCGAAACCGGGGACGCGATCTTCCTGAAGAGCTACTACCACATCGGTTTCGCGGCCGACACGCCGAACGGCCTCGTCGTTCCGGTGATCCGGGACGCCGACAAGAAGGGCGTGTTCGAGATTGCGCAGGAAACGTCCGCGCTGGCCGCCAAGGCCCGCGACGGCAAGCTCGCGCCATCGGACATGCAGGGCGGGACCTTCTCGATCTCGTCGCTCGGCGGCATCGGCGGCACCTACTTCACGCCGATCATCAACGCGCCCGAGGTCGCCATCCTCGGGGTGTGCCGGTCGCAGACGCGGCCGGTGTGGGACGGCAAGCAGTTCGTTCCGCGCCTGCTCCTGCCGCTGTCGCTCTCATGGGACCATCGCGTCGTCGACGGCGCGGGCGCCGCGCGCTTCAACGCCTACCTCGCGCAGATCCTGGCGGACTTCCGCCGGGTGATGCTGTAACCGAAGCCTGACACCCTCGGCGCGCCCGGCGGGCGCGTCGCCTTGCCGCAGACCATGACCACCATTGTTGTCGTAAAGAAGAACGACGAGATCGCGATCGCATCGGACGCGCTCGTGACGTTCGGCGAGACTCGCCTGCCGCATGGCTACGAGATGAACGAGAAGATCTTCCGGATCAACGATTCGTACGTCGGACTGGCCGGCAGCACGGCGCATTTCGCGGTGATGGCCGAGGGGCTTCGGCACCTGGGCGAGGAGTGCAAGCTCGGCAGCCGGCTGGAGGTCTTCAACACGTTCCAGCGGCTGCATCCGTTGCTGAAGGACCGCTACTTCCTGAATCCGAAGGAGGAGGACGCCGATCCGTACGAGTCGTCGCACATCACCGCGCTGATCGCCAACGGCACCGGCATCTACGGCGTGTACTCCTACCGTGAGGTGTTCAGCTTCGACCGTTTCTGGGGCATTGGATCGGGGCGCAACTTCGCGCTCGGGGCGATGTACGCCGCGTACGACCGCACCGCCTCGGCCCGCCGCATCGCCGAGATCGGGGTGAAGGCGGGCGCGGAATTCGACAAGAGTTCGTCGCTGCCGACGCGCGTGTTCAGCGTGCCGTTGCAGCCGACCACGGAAGGGGACAAGGCATGAGCCAGACCATCGAAGTGAGCGTGCCCGACATCGGCGACTTCAAGGACGTCGAGGTGATCGAGGTGCTGGTCAAGCCGGGCGACACGATCGCGAAGGACCAGTCGCTGGTGACGGTGGAGAGCGACAAGGCGTCGATGGAGATCCCGTCGTCGGCCGCCGGCGTCGTGAAGGAACTGAAAGTCAGGCTCGGCGACAAGGTGTCGCGAGGCAGTGCGCTGCTCGTGCTCGAAGCGTCCGGAGCGCCGGCCGCGGCGCCGGCACCCGCGCCGGCCGCCGCCCCGAAGCGCGCCGCCGCCGCGCCGGGCCCCGCACCGGCGCCCGCGGCCGCCGCACCGGCCGCCGCCTTCGGAGGCTCGGCGGACATCGAGTGCGAGATGCTCGTGCTCGGCGCCGGGCCGGGCGGCTACTCCGCCGCCTTCCGCGCCGCCGACCTCGGCATGAAGACCGTGCTGGTCGAGCGTTACGCGACGCTCGGCGGCGTGTGCCTCAACGTCGGCTGCATTCCGTCCAAGGCACTGCTGCACGTGGCCGCAGTGATGGACGAGGCGGCGCATTTCGCGGCCATCGGCGTGGATTTCGGCCAGCCGAAGGTGGATCTCGACAAGCTGCGCGCGCACAAGAGCAAGGTGGTCGGCAAGCTGACCGGCGGGCTCGCCGGCATGGCGAAGAGCCGCAAGGTCACGACGGTGCGCGGTGTGGGCACCTTCGTCGGACCCAATCACCTCGAGGTGCAACTGACTTCGGGTGACGGCCAGGCGCCCACCGGCGAGAAGAAGGTGATCCGCTTCGCCCAGGCGATCATCGCCGCCGGCTCGCAGGCGGTGAAGCTGCCCTTCATTCCCGACGACCCGCGGGTCGTCGACTCGACCGGCGCGCTCGAACTGCGGGCGGTGCCGAAGCGGATGCTCGTCATCGGCGGCGGCATCATCGGGCTGGAAATGGCCACCGTGTACTCGACGCTCGGCGCGCGCATCGAGGTGGTGGAGATGCTCGACGTGCTGATGACCGGCGCGGACCGCGACCTCGTCCGCGTCTGGCAGAAGCACAACGGCAAGCGGTTCGACAAGGTGATGCTGAAGACGAAGACCGTCGGCGTGGAGGCGAAGCCCGAGGGCCTGCTGGTGCGTTTCGAGGGCGAACAGGCGCCGGCCGAACCGCAGCTCTACGACCTCGTGCTCGTGGCCGTGGGCCGCTCGCCCAACGGCCGCAAGATCGGCGCCGAAGCGGCGGGCGTTGCCGTGACGGACCGCGGCTTCATCAACGTCGACCGGCAGATGCGCACCAACGTCCCGCACATCTTTGCGATCGGCGACATCGTCGGCAACCCGATGCTCGCCCACAAGGCCGTGCACGAGGGCCACGTGGCGGCCGAGGCGGCGCACGGCGAGAAGGCGTTCTTCGACGCGCGCGTGATTCCGTCGGTCGCGTACACCGATCCCGAGGTGGCCTGGGTCGGCATGACCGAGGACGAGGCAAAGGCCCAGGGGGTGAAGGTCAAGGTCGGCCGCTTTCCATGGGCGGCGAGCGGACGCGCGATCGCCAACGGGCGCGACGAAGGCTTCACCAAGCTGATCTTCGACGAGGCGAGCCACCGGGTCCTCGGCGGCGGCATCGTCGGAACCCACGCCGGCGACCTGATCAGCGAGGTCGCGCTGGCGGTGGAGATGGGCGCGGACGCGGTCGATATCGGCCGCACCATCCACCCGCATCCGACCCTCGGCGAATCGGTGGGCCTGGCGGCGGAAGTCGCCGAAGGCGTCTGCACCGACGTTCCGCCGGCGCGCCGCTAGCGATGCCGATCCTCGAAGTCGAAGTCATCGGGCAGCAGGCCGGCGATCCGCCGACCGAGAAGCTGGCCGAGCGGATTGCGAACGGCGTGGGCGAGTCCCTCGGCGTGCCGAAGGGCCAGTTGTGGGTCAAGGTGCAGAAGCTCCCGGCGTCGGGTTACGCGGAGAACGGCCCGCCCAAGAAGAACCTGCCGGTCTTCGTCCGGGTGATCGTGCGTACCAAGGACCCGTCAGTGTGGCCAAAACGGGCGGAGGTCATCGCGACCGCTGTTTCGGAGGCCACCACGCGCGAACGCGCGTCGGTGCACGTGATCTTCGAGCCGGATGCCACCGGCCGCGTCTTCTTCGGCGGTGTGCCCGATACGCGCGCCGGCTGATTTCGCGCAATATCGCAGGCATCATCCTTCCTCATGCTTCGTGCGCGATTTGAAATTCGCGCACGTTCTCTTACCCTCGGATTCATCGTCGCGACACTCGCCACAACAGCATCAGGATGTAACGCAGCAGATGGGCTTCCTCGAATATCTCTCGGCCGGTGTCGCACCGGCACCCGCTCCCCTCGAAGTGATTCCAGGCAATGCCGAGCGGTGGTCCGACGTGGCCGCCTGGAGTGCCGGACAGCCGGGCCGCGGCGATGCCGTGACCATCGCCGCCGGGCGCACGCTGGTCATCGACCAGGACCTCGATATCGGATCGTTGACGATCCACGGGAAGGTCATCGTCGAGCGGCGTGACATCAACATCCGCGCCGGCTGGATACTCGTGTCGGGCCATGGCGAATTCGTCGCCGGCAGCGCAGAGCAGCCGTTCAGGCAGCGACTCACGATCACGCTGTGCACGGCCAGCGGCGCCAAGCCGCATCCGGACCTGGGATCGAAGTTCCTTGCGGCCGTGAACGGCGGGACGATCGACCTGCACGGCGAAGCGCGCACGTCTTGGGTGCCGCTGGGCTTCAGCACCGCACCCGGTCATGACACCGTGCGGCTCGACCAGCCCGTCGACTGGCGCCGCGGCGAACTCGTCGCACTGGCCTCGGGCGCGGATCACTCCGTGATCGAGGAGCGCGCCGTCGAGGAAGTCGCCTCCGACTGCCTGACGGTGAAGCTCGCGTCGCCGATCATGCACCGGCATCACGGCAGGCAGGCGCCGGTGCGGCACGTGCTGCCCGGATCGCTGGCGAAGGCCGTGCTCCTGACCCGCAACGTCGTGGTGGAAGGCTGCACCGAGTCCGAGCGTGACTCGGTCGGCGCCTACTGCCTGATCGCCGGCGGACCGGGTGAAGTCCCCGGCAGCGTCCGGCAATCGATCGGCCGGTTCTCGGGCGTCGAGTTCCGGCGCATGGGCCAGTTCAACCGGCCGGGGCGCTACCCGCTGCACTGGCACAACAACGGCGAAGCCGCCGAGAGTTCGGTGGTCGGCTGCCTGGTGCACCAGTCCTACCAGCGCGGCATCGTGACGGTCGGATCGCGGCGCGTGCGCATCAGCGGCAACGTCGTCGTGAAGCCGTACGGCCACGGCTACATCGTCGAGAGCGAAGACAACTCCCCGCAGTTGCTGACCACGAACCTGGCCCTGCGCCCGCGCGTGGCCCGTTTCGCCGACCAGGGCATGCGCAGCTTCTGCGAGCACCGCCCGCGGCCCTTCTGGATCGTGCAGTCGGCCGCGCGTTCGACGCTGCACTGACCGCAGGCCGTCCATCGAGTCCAGGTCCGTATCATCCCGCCCAGGGAGGGACGGACCCATGGCAAGCCAGGACGAACTGAAGCGCGCGGTGGCGCGCGCCGCGGTGCGCTTCGTGCCCGACGGCGAGGTCATCGGCGTCGGCACCGGATCGACGGCGGATTTCTTCATCGACGAGCTCGGCGCGCTCAAGGGCCGGATCGTCGGCGCCGTGCCGAGCTCCGAGCGCAGCGCCACGCGGCTGGCGCACCACGGGATCCGGCTCTTCGATCTCAACGATGTCGAGTCGCTGTCGGTCTACGTGGATGGCGCCGACGAAGTCGATCCCGGCTTCTGCATGATCAAGGGCGGCGGCGGTGCGCTCACGCGCGAGAAGATCGTGGCGGCAGTCGCGCGCACGTTCGTCTGCATCGCGGACCACACGAAGCAGGTTGCCACGCTCGGCCGCTTCCCGCTGCCGGTGGAAGTCATTCCGATGGCGCGCGCCCATGTCACGCGCGAACTCGCGAAACTCGGCGGCACGCCGAAACTGCGCGAGGGTTTCGTCACCGACAACGGCAATGTGATCATCGACGTGCACGGGCTGTCGATCGCCGACCCCGTGGCGTTCGAACGCGCGGTCGACGGCGTCGTTGGCGTGGTGACCAACGGGCTCTTCGCCGCGCGCGGCGCCGACGTGCTGCTGCTCGGTACACCGGACGGCGTGCGCGAGTTGAAGCGGTCGTGAAGGTCCTCCTCGCGGCGGTGCTGCTCGCCGCAGCGGGTGCGGGTGCCGCGCAGTCGATCGATCCCGCGGTGGCCGGGCTGCTCCGGTCGGTGGAGACGTCCGGCTGCCAGATGGAACGCAACGGCGAGCTGCACGACGCCAAGGCCGCGGCGGAGCACCTGCGGACGAAGCTCGAGCGCTCGGGCTATCCGGGCATGAACCCCGACCTCTTCATCGATCGCGTCGCCAGCGGCAGCAGCGTCAGCGGCCGGCCGTATCGCGTGATCTGTCCCGGCAAGCCGGCGGTCGACAGCCGGGTCTGGCTGCGCGCGCGGCTGTCGGAGCAGCACGCGCCGCGCTGATGCGCCGCGTGGTGCGAGGAGCGATCGCGCTGCTTGCCGCGGCGCTGCTTCTGCCGGCCTGTTATCTGGCGGTCGCTCTCGTGCTTGGCCTGATTCCGGCCAACGCCGGGTTCCGATCGACCCCGGACGGCATTCCGGTCTACGTGCGAACCAACGGCGTGCACGCCGAACTGGTCCTGCAGACACGCGGCGCCGGCGTCGACTGGACGACCGACCATCCGGCGAGCGACATGCGGGCCCTGGCGGAACCATTGCCATGGATCGCATTCGGGTGGGGCGATGCCGGGTTCTTCGCCACCACGCCCACCTGGTCCGATCTGCGCTTCAGCACGGCACTGGCGGCCCTCAGCGGGCGCGGGGAGGGCGCGATGCATGTCGAGTACCTCGCGCGACCGGGCGCGTACGCGGGGCGGGAACTGCGTCTGACCGCCGAGCAGCACGCGCGGCTGGTGGACTACGTTCGCGGGATCGTTCCTGCGTGACGCGAGCGAACGGCCGCGCCGCTTGCCGGCGCCCGGCTACTTCGCGTCCGACGCCTTCTATGCCGCGGCTCCGCGCTACTCGTTGCGGTTTACCAGCAACGAATGGGTCCGGCGCGGACTGCAGGTGGCCGGTGTGCGGGTTCCGCTGTGGGCGCCGTTCGACGCCGCGATCTTCTTCCAGCTACGCGATCTGTAGTCCTGCAGGTGCAGGATCCTGCCGCGGCGTTTCACTGTCGCGGCCGGCACTCACCCCGCAACGGGCGCCGTCGAGGGAATCGAGCCGGAGATCAACAACGAGGAGCGCACGGTCCTCGCAATCGGGGTCGGTAGCGCGCGGCGCTCGTGAACTCGAGGCTGGCCACGCCGGTGCGGCGCGGCATGGCGCGAGGTGGACGCTCCCCAGCTTCGCCTCACGCACGCCAGCGGGCAGGGCGACGCACCTCAGAAGTGGCCCCTGCAGGTGCGTGGTCATCACACTCACCGACCCGGGCGCGGCACTATGTCGCGACTTCCCCCCTTGTCGCCGCCGATGCCCCTGCCGATACTGCCGCGCATGCTCGTCCCGCACACCTTGCGCTGGAAGGTCACGCTCGCCGTCGCACTGGCGCTGCTGCTGCACGCCTTCATGCCGCTGTTCGCGCCGACGGTCGCTGCATCCGGTTCACCTCCGAGTGGATGGAAGTCTGCAGTGGCGGGCAGGTCCGGCTGATCCCGGTCGCGGCCCCCGACGCCGAGTCCGGCTCGCTCGATGCGTCGCCCGTCCAGACCTTCAAGCTGGCGCTCGACGATTGCTCGTTGTGCTCACAGTTCGCCGCTTCCACCGCGGCGAGCGAAGCCAACCGGGTGCCGCCGGCCGCGTCCGCGCAGCGCGTGTCCGCGTTCGTCGCCTTCGATGTCCCCGACCGCCACTTCGAGTGGTCGATCGATCACACGCGCGGCCCTCCGTCCCGGAGCTAGGCGCCGTCCCCGGCGGCTCGACGTCGCACGGGAGCATCTCTCGACTTCCTGGCCGCACCGCCGTGCGCGCATCGGGGTCGCCATGTCCTCGCGTCTTTCGTTTGGGGTCTCCATGAACAAGATTCGTCTCCTTGCAATGTCCGCGGCACTGGCCGCATGGCTGCCGTCGGCGCACGGCTCGTGCGGTTCAGCCTTTTGTCTCGTCAACACCAACTGGGGCGCCCAGGGCGTATGGACCGAGCCGGGTTGGCGGGCCGATCTGCGCTACGAATACATCAACCAGGACCAGCCCCGCGCAGGCACGCAGAACGTTGGCGTGGGCGAGGTCCGCCAGCATCACGACGAGGTCCAGACCGTCAACCGCAACTGGTTCGGCACGCTCGATTACGGTTTCTCGCCGAACTGGGGCGCGACGGTCATCATGCCGTGGGTCGACCGCAGCCACGAGCACATCCACAACCACCACGGCGCGGCGATCACCGAGTCCTGGAAATTCTCCGATCTGGGTGACGTCCGCGTGGCCGGGCGGTACCAGACCGCCTTCGAGGATGCCGACAAGCTGCGCTTGAGCTACGCCGGCGTCATGGCGGGCTTGAAGCTTCCGACGGGCAAGACCGACGTCGCCAACGAGGAAGGCGAAGTGGCGGAACGCAGCCTGCAACCGGGAACGGGCACCACGGACGTGACGCTGGCAGCCTATTACCGTCAGGCGCTGGGCGCGTGGAACGCCTCGTGGTTCACCCAGCTGGGCGCGCAACTTCCGTTGAACTCGAGCAAGGGCTACAAGCCCGGCAGGCAGGTGCTCCTGGACGTGGGAGGCCGGTGGGAGGCGACCGAACGGCTCGGCCTGCTGGTGCAATTGAACGCAAGCTGGAAAGGCAGCGATTCGGGTGACGAAGCCGAGCCGGCCGATTCCGGCGGCCGATGGGTCTTCATCAGCCCGGGATTCACGTTCTCGATCACGCCCGCCGCCAGCGTGTACGGCTTCGTGCAACTGCCGGTCTACCAGAACGTCAACGGTGTGCAGCTGGTCGCGTCGCGCGCCTACGCGGTCGGAGCGAGTTTCCAGTTCTGACCGCTTCCGCGGCAGGGGCCGTACGAAAAGCAAAGCGCCCGCCTTTTGGGCGGGCGCTGAAGCACTGCGAGGAAGCCGTACTACGAAGACGGCGCAGCCGCCTCAGCTCGCGGGCGGCACGTACCCCTGCGCCTGGTCCGCGCCCTCGCCGAAGAAGTGCTTCTCCATCTGCTGCAGCAGGTACTTGCGCGCCCGCGCATCGGCCAGGTTCAGCCGGTTCTCGTTCACCAGCATGGTCTGGTGCTTCAGCCAGCCGGCCCAGGCCTCCTTGGACACGTTTTCCCAGATGCGCTTGCCGAGTTCGCCCGGCACCGGCGGAAAGTCCATGCCTTCGGCCTCGCGGCCGAGCTTCACGCAGTTCACCATCCGTGCCATTAAAGCGCTCCTAGATCTGTTTCAGCAGCACCTGCGAGCGGCGCTGCCAGTTGTACATGTTCTGCCGGGCCTGCGGCAGGTCGTCGACGGTTCCCGGGCGGAACCCGCGCTTGATGAAGAAATGCGCGGTGCGGGTGGTCAGCACGAACAGCGTGTTGATGCCCGCCGCCTTCGCACGCTGCTCGATCCGCTTCAACAGGCGCTCGCCGTCGCCATAGCCCTGGTAGTCCGGATGCACCGTGAGGCACGCGAGTTCGCCCATGTGTTCGCGCGGGAACGGGTACAGCGCCGAACAGCCGAAGATGAAGCCGTCGTGCTCCAGCACCACGAAGCGGTCGATCTCGCGCTCGATCAGCTCACGCGGCCGCTTCACCAGCGTGCCATCCGCTTCGAGCGGCTCGATCAGCTTGATGATGCCGCCGACGTCGTCCGGCGTCGCCTCGCGCATCTTCTCGAGGTCCTCCGGAGCCACCATCGTGCCCACGCCCTGGTGCGTGAACAGTTCCGCGAGGACGCTGCCGTCCAGCGTGTAAGGGACGATGTGAGCGCGTGCGACACCGCCCTTGCACGCTTTCACCGCGTACATGAGGTTGAACGCCGGGTCGCCCTTGACCGCTTTGGTGCCGAGCATCGCTTCCGCATCGTGCACGCTCAGTTCGCTTCGCAGTTCACCGTCGGCATCGCGGATGCCCTCGGTCTCCGTGAGCAGGATCAGCTTGTCGGCCTTGATCGCAGTCGCCACGCTCGTCGCGACGTCCTCCATCGTCAGGTTGAACGCCTCGCCGGTGGGCGAGAAGCCCAGCGGCGACAGCAGCACGATCGCGTTGTTGGCGAGCGTGAACTTGATCGCGTCGGCGTCCACCTTGCGCACCACGCCCGTGAGCTGGTAGTCGACGCCGTCGATGACGCCGAGCGGCCGCGCGGTCACGAAGTTGCCGCTGACCACGCGCACCTTCGCGTTCGCCATCGGCGTCGAAGGCATGCCCTGCGAGAACGCCGCCTCGATGTCGAGGCGAATCTCGCCCGACGCTTCCTTCGCGCATTCGAGCGCAGCGGTGTCCGTGATGCGGACGTCGGCGTGGAACTGCGACGGCACCCCCTTCAGCGCGAGCTGGGCCTGCACTTGCGGCCGCGAGCCGTGCACGATGACCAGCCGGATCCCCATGGCGGAGAGCAGCGAGAGGTCGTGCACCAGGCGCGTCAGCGCGCCCGCCTCGACCAGACCGCCCGAGAAGGCGACCACGAAGGTCTTGCCCCGATGCGAGTGCACGTAGGGCGCGACCTCGCGCAGCCACGCGACGAAGCGCGCGTGGTCGTCGATCGTTTCGGCCGGCGTCGCGAGCTCGGGCGCGGGAGGAGTGTCGTTCATCGGCAAAAGTATACTGACCGCTTTCGCGTTCGCCCCGAGCGCGCTTCCTGCCTGTCGAGCCGACAATGACCACGCGGCGCTAGCGCGCCGCCGCCGATGCAGCCTCACCGCCGAGACAACGCGTCCGGGTCCCCGCGACCCCCTCGTCGTCGTGCGCCGCTGCCGGTCATCACCTTTCCCGAGGAACTGCCCGTCTCCGGTCGCCGCGAGGACATCGCGCGCGCGATCGAATCGCACCAGGTCGTGATCGTCAGCGGCGAGACCGGCTCCGGCAAGACCACGCAATTGCCGAAGATCTGCCTCACGCTGGGCCGCGGTGAACGCGGCCTGATCGGGCACACGCAGCCGCGCCGGCTGGCCGCCTCCACGATCGCCCGCCGCATCGCGCAGGAACTCGGCACGCCGCCCGGGGAAGTGGTCGGCTACAAGGTCCGTTTCACCGACCACACCAAGCCCGGTGCGTCGATCAAGCTGATGACCGACGGCATCCTGCTCGCCGAGACGCAGGGCGATCCGCTGCTCAAGGCCTACGACACGCTGATCATCGATGAGGCCCACGAGCGGTCGTTGAACATCGACTTCCTGCTCGGCTACCTGAGGCAACTGCTGCCGCGGCGGCCGGACCTGAAGGTCATCATCACCTCGGCCACGATCGACGCCGAGCGCTTCGCGAAGCACTTCGGCGGCGCCGATCCCGCGCCGATCATCGAGGTGTCGGGCCGCCTGTATCCGGTCGAAGTGCGCTACCGCCCGATCACCGACGAGGACGACACCGACGATCGCACGCTGATGGACGGCATCGTCGACGCGGTCGACGAACTCGCGGGGGTGGGGCGCGGCGACGTCCTCGTGTTCCTCCCCGGCGAGCGCGAGATCCGCGAGGCCGCCGAGGCGCTGCGTAAACACCACCCGCCGGCCACGGAGATCCTGCCGCTCTTCGCCCGGCTTTCGGTCGAGGAACAGGAGCGCGTGTTCAAGCCGGGCGGCGGCGCGGCGCATCGTGCTCGCGACCAATGTGGCGGAGACGTCGCTGACGGTGCCGGGCATCCGCTACGTCGTCGACACCGGCATGGCGCGCGTGAAGCGCTATTCGTATCGCAACAAGGTCGAGCAGCTGCAGATCGAGGCGATTTCGCAGGCGGCGGCCAACCAGCGGGCGGGCCGCTGCGGCCGCGTCGCCGAAGGCGTGTGCATCCGGCTCTACGGCGAGGACGACTTCGCGAAGCGGCCGCGCTTCACCGACCCGGAAGTGCTGCGCTCCTCGCTGGCGAGCGTGATCCTGCGGATGAAGTCGCTCGGCCTCGGCGAGGTCGCCGATTTTCCGTTCGTCGAACCGCCGCCCGGCCGCGCGATCGCCGACGGCTACCAGCTGCTGGCGGAACTGAACGCGGTCGACGAGCGCAACGAACTGACGGCGAGCGGGAGCGAACTGGCCAGGTTGCCGCTCGATCCGCGCATCGGCCGCATGCTGCTCGCCGCGCGCGACCAGCAGTGCCTCGCCGAGATGCTCGTCATCGCCTCGGCGCTGTCGGTGCAGGACCCGCGCGAACGGCCGCTCGAGGCGCAGGAGGCGGCCGACCAGGCGCACCGCCGGCTCGCGGACGACAAGAGCGACTTCCTGTCGCTGGTGAAGCTGTGGAACTTCGTGCAGGAGAAGATCGAGCACAAGAAATCGAACCGCAAGCTGACCGACGACCTCAAGAGCCACTTCCTGAGCCCCCGGCGCGTGCGCGAGTGGATCGACGTGCACGGCCAGCTGACGACGATCGCGACCGAGCAGGGCTGGCGCCTCAACCCGTCGCCGGCCACCTTCGAGCAACTGCACCTCGCCCTGCTCGCGGGACTGCTCGGCAACGTCGGGACCCGCATCCTCGACGCCGACCGCGGCGAGCCGCCGTACGCCGGCGCGCGCGGCATCAAGTTCCACGTATGGCCCGGCTCGCCGCTGCTGAAGAAGGCCGGGCGCTGGATCATGGCCGCGGAACTGGTCGAGACCTCGCGCCTGTTCGCGCGCACGATCGCCAACATCGAACCCGGGTGGCTCGAGCGCGTCGGCGCTCACCTGTTGAAGAAGAGTCACACCGACCCCCATTGGGAGAAGAAGGCCGGGCAGGTGATGGCGTTCGAGCGCGGAACGCTCTACGGCCTCGTCGTCTATGCGCAGCGCCGCGTGCCGTACGGGCCGTTGAACCCGGAGCACGCGCGCGAAATCTTCCTGCGCGAGGCGCTGGTGGAAGGCGAACTCGAGACGCGGGCGCCGTTCTTCGCGCACAACCAGAGGCTGGTGCGCGAGATCCGCGAGCTCGAGCACAAGACGCGACGCCTCGACGTCCTGGTGGACGACGAACTGATCTTCGCGTTCTACGACAAGCTCGTGCCGGTCGACGTGAACACGGCGGCGGGCTTCGAGAAATGGCGGACGGCCGCGGAGCGCGAGCAGCCGAAACTGCTCTTCCTGTCGCGCGACGACCTGATGCGGCACGAGGCGGCCGGGGTCACGACCGATCTCTTCCCGAAGCAGGTCGAGATGCGCGGCGTGACGATGGCGCTGACGTATCACTTCGAACCCGGCAGTCCGCGCGACGGCGTGACGCTGGCGGTGCCGCTTTACGCGCTCAACCAGATCGATCCTGTCCGCTGCGAATGGCTGGTGCCCGGCATGCTGAAGGAGAAGGCCCATCTGCTCCTGAAGTCGCTGCCGCAGAAGCTGCGTCGCCACCTGGTGCCGGTGCCCGAGTACGCGGCGCGCTTCGTGGAGCGTGCGGGCGAGCGCATGGGCGACACGTCGCTTATCGAGGCGCTCATCGCCGACGTGCGCGCCGAGCGCGGGCTCGTCGCGCAGGCGGGCGACTTCAAGCTCGAGACGCTGCCGGCCCACCTGCTGATGAACTTCAAGGTGATCGACGAACACGGGCGGCAGCTCGGCATGGGGCGCAACCTCGCGCAACTGCGCGCCGAGCTCGGCGCGCAGGCGCAGAAGACGTTCCAGCAACTGGCCGGGAAGGACGCCCAGGTCGCCGAAGGACTGGCCGACGAGATCACCGACTGGGACTTCGGGGAACTCCCCGAGCTGCTGGAAATTCGTCGGGCAGGCCAGGCGCTGGTCGGTTATCCGGCCCTGGTCGACCATGGCACGCATTGCTCGGTCGAGGTGTTCGACGAACCCGACGAGGCGCTGGCGCAGCACCGCGAGGGGCTGCGAAGGCTCTTCCGCCTGCAGTTGCGGGAACAGGTCAAGTATCTGGAGAAGAGCCTGTCGACGCTGCAGACCACGCAGATCCAGGCGGCGACCGTTCCCGCGCTCGCGCACGCCTGGGACGGCTTCGAGGATCTGCGCGAACAGGTCGTCACGGCCGCGATCGACCGCACCTGTCTCGTCGAGCCGTGGCCCAAGGACCGCGCCAGCTTCGTGGCGCGCAAGGACGAGGCGCGCGGCAAGCTGACCCTGATCGCGCAGGAGATCGCACGGATCGTGGCGACCATCGTGCAGGAGGCTGCTCCGATCGCGCGCAAGCTCAACGGACTCAAGGGATTCCCGGCGGTGGTGAGCGACGTCGAGCAGCAGATGGCGCGCCTGTTCGCGCGGCGCTTCATCGTGTCGGCGCCCGGTGCCGCTCTCGCGCACTATCCGCGCTACCTGAAGGCGATCGCGGCGCGGCTAGACAAGCTGAAGGACGATCCCGCGCGCGATGCGGCCCGCATGGCGGAGGTTGGCGCGCTGCAGACGCCGTTCGTGCGCGAACTGGCCGCCCGCAAAGGCGTCGTCGACGCGCGGCTCGACGAGTTTCGCTGGCTGCTGGAGGAATTGCGGGTGTCGCTCTTTGCCCAGGAACTGCGCACGCCGATGCCGGTGAGCGTGAAGCGCCTGCAGAAGGTGTGGGACAGCGTGCAGCGGTAGTTGTGCAGATTCAGCGGGGAGTGTTGCGTGGCTGAGCCGCCTGCGCGCCGCCCGCGCTGCGGGGTCCTCGCTCCACGCGACGCGCGGCGGGCGTCACTGGATCCGGGGTGCTCTCTGCGGGCCGGTAGCTTTCGGAGTGAGATCCTCCGATTCCGGCGGTTGTGCCTTCCGGCCAGCGCTTGTGTCGGCCCGCCGCAGCCGCCGGACTGCTACGCCCGCCGCAACGCGCCGCGCTCCGCAAGGCTCCCCGCATCACGGTCGACGCGCCGAGCGTTGTGGACGCAGTGTTCGTGCGCCTTGCCTGCGATTGGCAGCAACGCCGGGCTGGCTCGCGGTGGCGGCGCAAGGGGACGTTGCGCTATCCAACCTGGCCACAGCGCGCGGCGCCTGGGCAGGCTGTGGCGTGCCTCGCGGAGCGACCGTCGGGGCGGCGGGCGTGCCATGCGCGCGAGTGCGGCGGGCCGGGAAGGCCTGGCCGCAACCCACCGCCGCCGGATCGGCACGGACGACATCCAGACATCTGCTGGCCCGCAATGAACGCCATGCGCTGAATGACGCCCGCCGCGACGGGCGCGGAGTCGAGGTACGCCGCAGCCTGTTCGGGCGCAGGAGAGGAACGCTCGATGTTCGGAGTCAGAGGGGAAGCGATGACGCCCCTTATGCGGACCGCGCTCCAAGAAACCGGTTGTCGATTACAGCTACAGCGCTCGCGCGGCGAGCGACGTGATGCGCTGCCAGCGGGCCGCTTCGTCCCGCGCGAACTGCGGATCCTTGCCGAGTTCCTGTTCGGCACGACGGAAATACGCCGTTGCCTCGGCGGTGCGGCCGAGCGCTTCCAGGTTCTCGCCGATCTCCTCGAACACGTAGCCGTCGGCTTCTCCCGCGGCCTGCCAGTCGCGTTCCAGCCGCAGCTGCAGTTCAAGCGCTTCGTCGTGACGCTTCAGGGACCGCAATGCGCGGGCCACGGACCAGGTCGCAATGCGTCCCTGCGGCTGCCGCCCGGTGGCGTGCCAGGCTGTTTCGGCTTCGCGAAAGACCGCGAGCGCTTCTTCGTGGCGGCCCTCGTCGTGGAGGTTCCAGGCGTGATTGTTGAGCAGGGCCGGCAGCAGCCCTCGCGCCTTCGCGTCGGTCGATGCGCGCGCGAGTTCGACTCCGCGCTTCGTCCATTGCGCGGCGCTCGACGGCGGCTCGACGATCGCCAGCATGTGGGCCGCGTCCACCGCCAGTCCCTCGAGCCGCGCCGCCGACGCCGTGCTCCAGGCCTGCTCGAAAAGCGTTGCCGCTCGCCCCTTGTCGCCCGCCGAATTGAACGTGCGTCCGCGCTCGAGGAAATAGCGCGCGCGCACGGCCGGCCCCGCGTCGCCGAGGTGGCGCTCGACGTCGTCGAGCAGGGCATGCGCGGTGTCGAACTGGCGGCGAAGCGAATGCGTCCGCGCAATCTGCGTCAGCAGTTCGAGCTGCTCGTCGGGCGTGGCCTTCGGCAATTGCGCGCGGAAACGTGCCTCGCTCGCGGCCGGGTCGCCGTACTCCCAGAACGATTCGATGTCGATGGCGTCGCTCATGGCCGGGAAGACTAGCAGCGCGACGACGGCGAGGAGGCGGCGCAACGCCGGCAAAGCTGTCGACGTCACTGCGCCGTCGCCGGCTGGAAGTCGGGATGCCCCGCGCGCCACAGCAGGAAGCTCCAGCGGTCGGCGGTCTGCGCCTGCCCCTGCTCGCGCGTGCGCCCCACGCCGTGGCCGCTGTCGTAATCCAGCCGGAGCAGCACCGGGTTGCCGCTCGTCGTCGCGGCCGACAGCCGCGATGCGAACTTGAGCGACATCCACACATCGACCCGGCTGTCGTTCACGCCGTGCTCGAGCAGCACCGCCGGGTACGGCGTGCCGGGCCTGACGTTGGCGTACGGGCTCATCGCGAGCAACGCCCTGAATTCGTCTTCCTTCCTGACGGTGCCGTACTCGGGAATGTTGCCCGCGCCGTTGGCGCGCGTCTCGGAGCGGATCTGGTCGACGTTGCCCACGCTGACGACGGCGGCACCGAAGAGGTCGGGCCGTTCGGTGATCGCGCGACCGACGAAGATGCCGCCGGCGCTCCCACCGGCGACGCTCATCCGCTCGCGCGACGTGTAGCCGTTCCTGACGAGCCACTCGGCGATCGCGATGCCGTCCTTCCACGTGTTCGGCTTGGTGGTCTTCCAGCCGGCGCGGTGCCACGCGTCGCCGTACACGCCGCCGCCCCGCACGTGCGCGATCACGAAAACGCCGCCGCGTTCCAGCCACGCGAGCATGGTCGGCGAAAACGACGGTTGCTCCACCATTCCGTAGGCGCCGTAGCCGTAGAGGATCAGCGGATTGCGGCCGTCGAGCCGGGTGCCGCGCGCCATCAGGATCGACGCGGGGACTTCGACCCCGTCGTGGCTGGCGACCTTCACCTCGCGCGCCTCGATCCCTTCCGGCGCATCGAAGCGGCCGGGCGGCACGAGACCCAGCGGCCGGACCGCCGCCGCATCAACGGCATAGTGCCGCGCGATGCGCGTCCAGCCGCCGAGCGCGACGATGACGCCGTCCTGGTCTTCTTCCGCGTGGGCGAGCCGCACCGTGCCCTCGACCGGGAGCTTGACGACCGCCAGCTGCGGGGACGTCGCGTGAGAAAGCCGTTCGAGGCCGTCGACGACGCCATCCCTGCGCGTGATGTACACGCCATCGCGTGCCACACGGAAACCCGTCAGCACGCGGTCGCTCTGGGCGACGACCGTCTGCGCCGACGCCAGTTCGCCGTCGATCGGCAGGCGCAGCAGCCTGAAGCGCGGGGCGTCGGCGGCGCTCTGCAGATACAGCCAGCGCTCCGTGAAGCCCACGCTGTGGACCCGCGCGCCCGCGTCGTAGAGCTTGGCCCACCGCGGGTTGCCGGCGAGCACATCCTTCAACGAAGCGCGGTACAGCGATTGTTCGCGTTGCACGCCGTGCTGAACCACGGCGAAGACCAGGTCCTGCCCGCGCACCGGCACCAGGCTGGCCCCGTCGCTGCGGTCGAGCGGGACGCCTGGGTGCACCCCAGGTCCGAAGACGACGCGGTCGGCGGCGGGATCCGCCAGGCGACGGACGTACGTGCGGTGATCCATGAACCGCTCCGCCCGCGGTCGTGTCTGCCAGTCCTCCGCCAGGCGGCCGTAGAAGAAGCCGGTGGAATCGGGCAACCAGTCGGCGCCCCCGCCGCGGATCCTGTCGATCGGGGGCATGACTTCCTTGCCGGTGGCCGCGTCGATGACGTGCAGCGTCCCGATCTCGGTGCCCGAGGCGGACAGCGAATAGGCGATGAGGGCGCCATCGGGCGACGGCTCGAACGAACCGATGGCGTGGGCCTTCCCCGTCGTCTTTGCGATCGCCTCGGGGTCGACGAGCAGCCGCTCGGGGGCGTCGATGGAATCGCGCCGGTAGAGCTTCAGCTGGTTCTCGCCGGCGGCCCGCTTCAGGTAAGTGAGGCGGCCCTGCGCATCGCGGTGCAGGCGGCCGATCACGGCGGGAATGTCAGCGTCGATTTCCGCGAGGCGGGCGCGCAGGCGGTCGCGGCCCGGCAACCGCGCCAGGATCGCGGCGGTGGCGTCCGATTGCTGCCGCATCCACGCCTGCACCTGCGGATTCGAGGTGTCCTCGAGGAAGCGGTACGGGTCTTCCACGGATACGCCCCAGTGCACGTCGACGACCGGCTGCGGTGGCAGGGGCGGCGGCACGTCGACGCCGGCGAAGGTGGCTGCGTTCGCACTCGACAGCAGAGCGACCGCCGCCGCGAGCAGAGCGGGGAACGCAAGGCGCCGCGGGGCGCGGCACGAAGGATGGTTTCCTGGTTCACGGGAGGCCCACGGAAGCGCGCAAGAGGCGCGAGTCTACAAACTGGCGCGCGGGTGCGGGGCAGGTCCGCCAGGACACGTCGGCACGAGGACCAGGCGCACGAGAACGTGCGCCAGCGCGGAAGTTCAGGTCGTGGAACCGGACGACGATTCGCCGCCGTGCGGATTGCGACGCGGGGTGCCGCCATCCGGCATCTTCTCGATGTCGAAACTGAATTCGCGGATCAGTTGCCCGTCGATGTAGACGCGCATCTTGTGCGCGCCAACCGGGTCGCCGGAGGCGTAACGCCACTCGTTGGCGATGAAGCCGAGCTTGGTGGGGATGATGCGCTCGGTGACCGCCGTCTTGCGGTCGGGCGACACCTGGAAGATGCCCAGCGCTTCACCCGGCCCCCAGGTCGGCGGTGCCACCGGAAGCTCGAATTCCTCGCGCCAGACAACGGTCGGCTTGTCGGTCTTGAACACGATGAACCAGCCGTAGGGCGCGGCCACGAGCGCCGGAAACTTGTCCGTCTCGAACAGCGTGCGCCGTCCCGACTGGTCCGCGCCGAAGACGCCGAACTGGGCGGCAACCACCTCGACGTCGGCCGGGTGGAACTCCGCGGCGCTCTTGACCTGGGGCGTGGACTGCGCGGCGGGCGGCGTCACGTCGCTGCGCGCCTGCTGGGCGTTCGGATCGGTCGCGACACATCCGGCCGCGAATACGGACGCGCAGGCAAGGGCAAGGCAGGACAGGCGAGGGGACATGACGGCTCCCGGGGAAATGACGACGGCAGGTCGTCCTGATTAGACACAAAAACGTTCCGTTCCGCATCGTCCGTTCGTCACTGCGGCAGATGCTCGTCCGGCCCCGGCAAGATGCATGCGCGCGGCCTGCCGGAAGCGGAAGCGCCGTTGGGCGGTCCTTTAGAATTCGAAGGTTTCCAGCCCGGAGAAGGAATGAGAAGAGGGATCGTCGCGTTGGCGTTGGTCGTGCTCGCGTCGGCGCATGCCGCGCTCGCTCAGGCGCCGGCGAGTGTGTTCCTCGAGGATCTGACCTCGCCGGAACTCGCCATGGCGGTCGCTGCCGGCACGACGACGATCCTGATTCCGGTCGGCGGGACCGAGCAGAACGGGCCGCACATGGTTCTCGGGAAGCACAACGTGCGGGCGAAGGTGCTGGCGGGCAGGATCGCGCGGGAACTCGGTAACGCGCTGGTCGCCCCGGTCATCGCTTACGTGCCCGAGGGAGGCGTCAAACCCGCCGACGGGGCACATGCGCTATCCGGGAACGATCACCGTACCGGCGGAGGTGTATCGCAAGACGCTCGATGCGGCGGCGCGCAGCTTCCGGCTCGCTGGATTTCGCGACATCGTTTTCCTCGGCGATCACGGCGACTACCAGAAGGACAATGAACTCGTGGCCCGGCAACTGAATCGCGAATGGGCCGGGACCGCGGTACGCGCGCACGCGCTCGTCGAGTACTACCGCGCGGCAACGGATGGCTTCGCGAGGAGCCTCAAGGCGCGCGGCTACTCTGATGCGGAGATCGGTCTTCATGCCGGTCTTGCGGACACGTCGCTCGCGTTGGCGGTCGACCCGGGACTCGTGCGACCAGCCCAGTTGCACTCGGCGGCAGGGAGTGCCGCCGTCGGTGTTTCGGGCGATCCCCGGCGTGCCACCGCGGAGCTCGGGAAGACCGGCGTCGATGCGATCGTGATCCAATCCGTGGCGGCCATACGGGCGGCCATCGCCCACCGGTAAGACTCGATGCCGCAGATTTCCCGCAGTCCCGACCCGCAACCTCAGGAGTCGTTGTGATGTTTCCAGCGCGCGCTCGCCACCTGCTCTTCGCCGTGCCGTTTGTCCTTGCCCATTCGATCGCCTGCGCCCAGGCCCCGGCGAAAGCGCCGGCCGAGGCTTCGGTTGCGCCGATATCCACGGTGCCCGGAATGCCGCCGGTCCCCGATCGGGCGAATCTCTACAGCGAAACCACCGCCGCCAAGCTGAGTCCCGCCCTCGCGCAGGACCTTGTCCGCGTGTACGTGCCGCACGTCACGTCGAACGACGTCTACGTGATCGACCCGGCAACGTTCAAGGTCGTCGACAAGTTCAAGGTCGGCCTCAACCCGCAGCACGTCGTGCCGTCATGGGACCTGCGCACGCTGTGGGTGGCGAACAACGCCGAGAACACCACCAAGGGCAGCCTGACGCCCGTCGATCCGAAGACCGGCAAGCCCGGCAAGCCGATTGCAGTCGATGATCCGTACAACATGTACTTCTCGCCGGACGGCAAGTCCGCAATCATCGTTGCCGAGGCGATGAAGCGACTCGACTTTCGCGATCCGGTGACGATGAAACTGCAGTACTCGATCGACGTTCCCCTGTGCGCCGGTATCAACCACGCCGACTTCTCGATCGACGGAAGATTCGCGATCTTCACGTGCGAATTTTCCGGCACGGTGGCCAAGATCGACCTCGTGAACCGCAAGGTGCTTGGCTATACACAGGTGATCCAGCCCGGCCGCCCGATCAAGATCGTCAAGGGACCCGACGGGCAGGACCAGGAGATCTGCACAACGTGGAAAGGCATGCCGCAGGACATCCGGGCGTCGCCGGATGGAAAGCTCTTCTTCGTCGCCGACATGATGGCTGACGGGGTCCATGTGGTCGACGGCGAAACGTTCCGCCAGGTCGGCTTCATCGAAACCGGCAAAGGCACGCACGGCCTGTATCCGAGTCGCGACGGGAAGAAACTGTATGTCGCCAATCGCGGCTCGAACAAGATTCACGGACCACCGAAGGGCAAGGGCGGCGTGTCGGTGATCGACTTCGCGACCCGGAAGGTCGAGGCGAACTGGCTGGTTCCGGGCGGCGGCAGTCCGGACATGGGCAACGTCAGTGCCGACGGGAAGTGGCTCTGGTTGTCCGGGCGCTACGACAACGTCGTGTACGCATTCGACACAAGCAATGGCGACGTGAAGATCATTCCGGTGGGCAAGGAGCCGCATGGGCTGACCGTGTGGCCGCAGCCCGGCCGCTACTCGCTGGGCCACACAGGGAATCTCCGGTAGCGCGCGCTCATGACAAGACTGCAGTCGCTCCGGCTGTCAACGGGAAATCCGGAAACTTCGCAATGCTGATCGCTGCACGCACGTCGCAGGACGGATCGCCATGAGCGCGCCGGCACCCCGCTTCGGACTGGTCATCGTCGGCGACGAGATCCTCTCGGGAAAGCGGGAAGACAAGCACTTCGCCACCGTCATTCGGCTGCTCGCTCAACGCGGCCTGGCGCTTTCCTGGGCGCGCTATGCCGGTGACGATCGCGATGGGCTGACGGCGCTCTACCGCGACACCTTCGCGAGCGGCGACGTGGTGATCAGTTGCGGTGGCATCGGCTCGACCCCGGACGATCACACGCGGCAGGCGGCCGCGGCCGCGCTCGGCCTTCGCGTTGTCCTGCATCCCGAAGCCGAGGTGCTCATCGCGCAGCGCTGTGCCGACATGGCGCGCGAAGGGAAGGGCTCGGCGGACATGAGCCACCCGGAGAATCGACAGCGCCTGAAGATGGGCGAGTTCCCGGCGGGCGCCCGCATCATCCCGAATCCGTTCAACCGGATCCCGGGTTTCTCGATCCGTGACCACTGGTTCGTGCCGGGCTTTCCGGTCATGGCGTGGCCGATGATCGAGTGGGTGCTCGACACGCACTACGCGGCCCACTTCCACCGGCACATCGTCGTGGAGCGCGCGATGCTCGTGTTCGAGACGCCCGAGTCCGCGCTCGTGCCCCTGATGGAATCGATCGAGCGCGAGTTCGTCGGCATCAAGGCGTTCAGCCTGCCGTCGATCGGCGACGGACGCGATGGACGGCCCGCGCGCCGTCATGTCGAACTCGGCGTGAAGGGCGATCAGGCATTGGTGGAGCCGGCCTTCGACGCCCTGCTGCAGGGCATACGATCGCTCGGCGCTCCCTTTGAGGCGCTCGCCGCGCCGCCGGCTTGACTTCATTCGCGACCAGGCAGTCCTGAAGGCGCGTAAACGTGCGAGGGCGCGAGCCGCCGGGCGGGCACGCCGCTGTCGGCGCGTGGCGGCTCGTATCATCGCCAGTTGTTAATTCAATGCGGGCATCGCGGCTTTCCGAGCGGCCCGTTACTTTTGTGCCATTGAAAGCTCCGTCCTTTGCGCGCCGTCGCCCGCCTGGCTATTGGCAGAGCCTGGCCGGGAAGACGCTGGCCGTCGTACTCGGAGTCGCGACGGCCATAGGCCTGCGAGTCCTCGTCACTCCCTGGCTTGGCGCGGACCTCTCGCCGTTCATCACGGCGTTCCCCGCCGTCGGCGCGGTGGCCTTCTTCGCGGGTGTCGGGTCGGGTGCCCTCACCGCGGTCGGGTGCGCCATCTGGGTGGCGATGCCTGGGCTGCCGCCAGGCATTTCGTCCGGGGAGGGCTGGTTCCAGATTGCCGTCTTCCTGCCGTGCGCGTTCCTGGTGGCGTTCTTCGCCGGCCAGGCCTCGCACGAGCAGCGGATGACCGAGACGGAGGACGTCGAGCAGGAACGCCCAGGAATCGTCCGCTGGTTGCGCTGGTCGATGGTGATGGCCGCGGCGCTGCCCGCGCTCTTCTTTGCGGTGGCGGCCTGGAGCACGTACCGGGATGCGATGACCGATGCCTGGGCGCGGGTCGATCGGTCCGCGCGGATCGGCGTGGAGCAGGCGTCCAAGGTCCTGGAGACGAACGAGACGATCGCGCGCCACATCCTGGGCCAGCTCGGATCCTCGACGGTGGAGGAGGCGCGCGGTCGCGAGCGCGAACTGCACGAGTTGCTGAAGGCCGCGGTCGAGGACATACCGCAGATCCAGTCGGTGTGGATCATCGGCAGCGACGGCCATGCGATCGCCACCAACAGGATCTTCCCGGTGCCGCGCAACCTCGATCTTTCGGACCGCGAGGGATTCAAGGTGTACCAGGCTGGCGAGCCGGGGCCGTACATCACGGCGCCGCAGATCGGCCGCATCACGAACGAGCCGTTCTTCGACCTGACGGCCCGCTGGCAAGGACCCGATCGGGATCTGCGAGGCGCGGTCTGGGTCTCGCTGCACCCGAAGTACTTCTCGGACTTCTACGCGGGGCTGGCGGAGGACGAACCCGATCTTCTCGTCAACCTGTTCCGCAGCGACGGCGTGATCCTCGCGCGTCGGCCCGCTCCCGCCTCCACGTCCACGCGCGTTCCGGCCGCGAGTCCCGTCCTGAAGATGATCGCGGAAGGACAGACCGAAGGTCGCTTCGACGGTCCGTCGACCGTGGATGGAGAGCGCCGGCTCCTCGTGTTCAGGAAACTCGAGCGCTACCCGGTGTATGTGGCCGCGGCCGTCCCGCGCGCCACGATCCTGGAGGCCTGGCAGCGGCGCACCGCGCTGCTCGCTGCCTTCACGTTCCCGACGGCGATGGCGCTTATCTACATCGCGTGGGTCGCCCTGCGCCGGACGCGCCGCGAACTTGCCGCCGTGCGCGAACTGCATCGGGAGATCCAGCATCGCGCGCGTGCCGAGAACGCGCTGCGGCGGGCGCAGAAGCTCGAGGCGCTGGGGCGATTGACCGGGGGTGTGGCGCACGACTTCAACAACCTGCTGATGATCGTCAGCAACAACCTTCACCTGTTGCGGCGGATCGAGCCGTCACTGGAAGGCAGCCGGCAACTCGCGGCGATCGGCCGCGCCGTGGTGTCTGGAGAGCGACTGACCCGCCAGTTGCTCGCGTTCGCGCGGCGGCAGCCGCTGCATCCGGAAGTGGTCTCGCTGCAGGAGCGGCTCCCGATGCTGCTCGCGCTCGTCGCTCCCACCCTCGGGCCGCGAATCGAAGGCGCATGCGACGTCGAACCCGGTACACCGAACGTCGAAGTCGACGCCGCGGAACTCGAACTGGCGATCATCAACCTCGCGGTGAACGCGAAGGATGCGATGCCGGACGGCGGCCTGTTTCGCCTGACGGCGAGACGTGCGCGGCCGCAGGAAGCCGACGTGCCCGGCGATTTCGTGCTGATCTCCGTCGCCGATACCGGCACGGGAATCGACCCGGCGGTCATGGAGCGAGTGTTCGAGCCGTTCTTCACCACCAAGCCGCATGGACGAGGCACCGGCCTCGGCCTGAGCCAGGTCTACGGCCTGTGTACGCAGGCAGGCGGCACCGCGCGCATCGAATCGACGGCGGGCAAGGGCACCGAGGTAAAGCTCTTCCTGCCCGCGGCGGAGCGCGTGCAGGCGGCGGCGCCCGCGGTGGCCAGGAGCGACAACGAACCGCTCGACTGCGCGATCCTGCTGGTCGAGGACAACGAGGACCTCGCCGGCGCGACCAGCGCCTTGCTCAAGCGTGTCGGCGGCCGCGTGCAGTGGGCCAACAGCGGCGACGCGGCGCGCACGATGATCGAAAGCGGAACGGCGCTCGCCGACGTCGTGGTCAGCGACATGGCCATGCCCGGCGAACTCGACGGTCTCGGTCTTGCCGAGTACCTGCGCGCACGCCATCCCGAACTGCCCGTCGTGTTGATGACCGGATACGCGAGTCAGCTGCGTGAAGCATCGGCACGCAAGTTCACCGTCCTGTCGAAGCCGTGCCAGCCGGAGGCGTTGATCGCGGCGGTGCGCGCCGCACTCGGTCGTCGACGCGCCGCTGGTTCGGATGGCGCAGCGAGTCAAGAAGCCGCCTGACTTCGCGCGTTTCTCACCCTGCACAGATTTCCAAAAAATCAAGGGTGGTTCCGACGATCGGTGCTACCTCTCAGGGAGCAGTGCGCCCAAGAAATTCCCTTGCGCGCGATCAATAACGCTTATGCGGTACCACCTAGGTTGATACGAGCAGGAGGGAAAAAGTTCAAACGGGCTTCGGCCTTCTGCTCCGAAAGCGTCGAGTCCGGTGGTGTGCGACCGCCGCGGGATACTTCACGCTTTTTTCGGGGACTGACTGGAAAGCTAGGTCGTTCTGGAGAGGAGTGAAGATGAAAAGCATCGTTCGGTTCCTTAGAGACGAAGAAGGCGTGACGGCGATTGAATATGGGCTGCTGGCGTCGCTGATTGCGGTCGCGATCATCATCGGCCGTTACGTTGATCGGCACGCACTTGAACGTCGTGTTCAACTACATCGCCGGCAACGTTACGCCGCCGGCGCGTAATAGTCGGATTGCACTTCGCATGACGTGCAAGCTCATGCCGGGGCGCGAAGCGCCTCGGCATGCGAATGCGAATTGATATGACCGGTCTGAGACGCTTTCTCCTCGCCGAGGATGGAGTCGCCTCGGTCGAATACAGCCTCATCGCGATGCTGGTCGCGTTGGCGATCCTCGACGGGGTGACGGCCCTCGGTGTGAACGTGCGCGTGCTGTATGAGCGGTGTTGTCAACAAGTGTCCGCCGGTACCCGCGGCCTAGCGATCACGAGAATGAACGGCATCGCTTCGACGGGTTCCTGGCTCGCAGCAGGTGGCTGGCAGTTCTTGGTGTGCGCTGCATTGGTCGCACTGCTGATCGGCGCTGCGTGGATCGATGTCCTCCAGCACCGCATCCCGAACATCCTGGTGTTCTCCGGCGCGGCTCTCGCGCTCTTGATGGCGCATCTTCCAGGCGGCTCCGTGACCCACTGCATCGCCGGAATCGCCGTCGGCATGGCGATGGGTTTGCCGCTGTACTGGCTGCGCGCGATGGGCGCGGGCGACGTCAAATTGATGGGGATGGTCGGTGCGTTTCTCGGCGCGGGCGACATGTTCGCCGCCGCGCTGGTGATCTTCGTGGTCGGTGGGGTGCTCGGCCTGGTGGCCGTCGCGCGCCAGCGCGCATTCGGGCAGCTCGCGGTGAATTGAAGCAGATGGTGTTCGGCGGTCTCGTCAACACCATGGCTGGATCCGGCCCCGCCATCGCGGCCCCGGGTCGTTCGGTCGGCGTGCAGCCCTACGGGGTGGCGATCGCCGCCGGAACCATTCTTTATCTCGCGGTCGTGAAGGGGGGCATCTTCGCGTGAACCGGCCTTAGTGCCCGGAACAGTCTTCTGCACGTCCTGCTCCGGGACTCAAGCGGCTTCGCCGCAGGTAGACGTGCAGTGATCGTCGAGCAGCCAGAGAGGACACGCGCACAGATGTCGGTTCAGACCTTCCCGATCGAGGGCGGAATCAGTTCGCTCGTCGGTGCCACGGCGCAACGGCTTCCGCCTGCGCCCAAGACCATCGAGGCAACGGGACTCGATTCGACGTTCCTGGTGGAACTCGCCGCCAAGGCGATGTTCCTGCGCGGCCAGTCGTCGCTGGCCGACTTGTGCCATCAGCTGCGGCTTCCCGCCTCGGTGCTCGAAAGCCTGCTGGCTTTCATGCGCACCGAACGGCTGTGCGAAGTCGCTCGGCGCGGCGCGCACGAAGGTGACGTTCATTACCAGTTGACCGACACCGGGCGCGAGCGCGCGGCGGGCTTTCTGGAGCGCCTCGCCTATGCCGGCGCGGCGCCGGTGAGCCTGCAGGCGTACTGCGAAATGGTCGAGGCGCAATCGGTGGCCGAATCTTCGCGTGACCCGCACGCAGGTGCACGAGGCGTTCGCGGATCGTCGTGATCAATCCGCGCCTGCTGGACCAGGTCGGCGCGGCGATGAATTCCGGCCGGGCCATGTTCCTCTACGGCCCGGCGGGCAGCGGCAAGACGTTCCTGGCCGAGCGCCTGCGGCGCCTGCTGCTGGGGGATGTCGTCCTGCCGTACGCGATCAACGTCGCGGGCGAAGTGATCCAGGTATTCGACCCCATCGTCCATCGTCCGGTGGACGAGCCGACCACGGCCGAAGGATCGTTCGATCGCTCCGTCATCGCGGACTTGCGCTGGGTCCGTTGCCGTCGACCGGTCGTGCTGTCCGGCGGCGAACTGAGGCTCTCGATGCTCGACCTCGATTTCGACGAGAGCACGCGCTACTACCAGGCGCCGCCGCACGTGAAGGCCAACAACGGCATCTACGTCGTCGACGACCTCGGTCGCCAGCAGGTGAGCGTGCAGGACCTGCTGAACCGCTGGATCGTGCCGCTCGACCGTCGCATCGATTACTTGTCGCTGCGGACCGGGAACAAGTTCTCGGTGCCGTTCGACGTCGTGGTGGTGTTCTCCACCAACCTGAAGCCGTCGGACCTCGTCGACGAGGCGTTCCTGCGCCGGATCGGACACAAGATCCGCTTCGCGCCGATGGCCGAGGCGGACTACCGGGCCGTGTTCTGCAACGTGTGCGCGGAATACGGCATTCCATTCAGCGAGCCGATGTTCGAGCGGCTGCTGCGCGACTTCCACGCGCCCAGCGGCAAGCCCCTGCTCGCCTGCTACCCGCGCGACCTGCTGTCGCAGGTGCGCGATTTCGCTTTGTATGAAGGAGTGGCGCCGACGCTGACCGCCGAGGCGCTGGACCGCGCATGGCACAACTACTTCATCGAGGAATGAGCCGCCGGAGGCCTGCGCGACCGGCATCAGGGAGGACGACATGAGAAGCACTCGAGCGTTTGTGATGATCGGCATCGCGTTCCTGATCGCGGCCGCCGCCGTGGTCCTCGCGTTCCAGTGGGTCAGCCGGCAGGCGGCGATGGCGACCAAGCAGATTGCCGTGGCGGCCGTCGACATCGAACTCGGCAGCCGCCTGACACGCGAGATGCTGCGGACGGCACAGTGGCCGGCCGGCAGCGTTCCGGACGGCGCGGTGGAGGACACGCGGTCCGCTGGTGGAACGGGTCGCGCGCACCACGATCCTGAAGGGCGAGCCGGTGCTGGAAGGCAAGCTCGCGCCGGTCGGGACGAAGGGCGGGCTGTCGGCGATCGTGGCCGACGGCAAGCGGGCGATGACCGTACGCGTGAACGACGTGGTCGGCGTCGCCGGCTTTGCATTGCCCGGCAATCACGTCGACATCATGGTGAACACGTATCGAGGAGGGCGCGGGGTCCGCGCAGAACAAGGACAAGAGCGTTTCGAAGATCGTGCTCGAGCACATCCTGGTGCTGGCGGTCGCGCAGGAAGCCAGCCGCGACGAGACCAAGCCGAAAGTGGTCAACGCCGTGACGCTCGAGGTCACGCCGGAGCAAGCGGAACTTCTCGACCTCGCGCGCAGCGTCGGCACGCTGTCGCTCGTGCTGCGCAACCAGGTCGATCCGCTGGCGGTGCAGACGCTCGGTGCAACGAAGGAAAAGCTGCTTCGCCCGAACGCGCCGGCCCCAGTCCAGGCGGTCAAGCTCGCAACACCGCGGCCCGCGCCGAAGCAGATCGCGAGCGCGCCGCAGACGTGCGTCTCGGTCGTGACTGGCACCCAGGTTTCGCGTGAATGCTTCTGACGAAAGTTGCGTGGAGCGATTCAATGAACAACACAAGGTCTGAACAAGGGAACGTCCTGCGCGGAGTCAGCGCGCGCCTGGGCATGCGCGGAGTGATGGCGCTTGCGATTGCGGCCGCGCTGTCTGGGACGGCATGGGCACAACCGGCAGTCGAGTACGGCAAAGCGGCGGCCACGGCGGCCGCGCCTGCCAAGGCAGCGCCCGCGAAAGCGCCGGCCGCTCCGGTGAAAGCCGCCGCCGCGACGCCGGCGGCGGAGTCGCGCGGCGCGATGCCGGTGTGCAGCGGTGACATGCCTGCGCCGATCGCTGTCGACGTGGTCGTCGGCAAGTCGACGCTGATCAAGCTGCCGGGCGCGATCACGCTGCGCACGCTGGCGGACAAGGAGATTGCCCAGGCGCGGCTGCTGTCGCCGACGACCCTGTACATCCTCGGCACCAACATCGGCAGCACCAACATGGTCCTGCAGGACAGCAGCGGCCGGTGCACCTTGGTCGATCTGAACGTGGGGATGGACGGCGGCCCACTGCGCAGCAAACTGGCGCAGCTGATGCCGGACGAGAAGAACATCACCGTCACGCCCGCGGCCGACACGCTGGTGCTTTCCGGCGTCGTGGCCGATGCGACGAAGGTCGAATACGCAATGAATGTCGCGACCGCCTACGTCCGCTACACGCAGAACACCGATACGCAGCGGCAGCAGTCGGGCCAAGGGACGTCGGGTGGTCTCGCGGGCATGGAGACGCGTGTGATCAACATGCTCTCGGTCACTGCTCCTCAGCAGGTGATGCTGGAAGTCACGGTCGCCGAGGTGGCGAAGCAGATCGCCGAGAAGCTGGGCGCCGAGTTGAAGCTCACGGGCACCAACGGCGACTGGACGTACGCGATCCTGTCGAGTTTCCTGTCCGGTGGGGCGGGAACAGCCGGCGCCATCAAGGAGGGCTTCAACAAATGGCTGTTGCTGGATGCCGAGAAGAAGGACGGGCTGGTCAAGATCCTCGCCCAGCCGAATGTGATGGCAATCAGCGGACAGGAAGGCAGCTTCCTGGCGGGCGGCAAGGTGTACCTGCCGGTGGCGCAGAGCACAACGGGTGCCGCGACCACCATCACGCTGGAAGAGAAGGAGTTTGGCGTCGGCCTGAAGTTCACTCCGACTGTCCTGGCGGGCGGTCGAATCAACCTGAGGGTTGCACCTGAAGTTTCAGAGTTCTCGCGAGAAGGGATCGCCGTATCGGCGCCGAATGTGGCTGGCCGGCAGATCCTGCCGTTGATCACCACGCGCCGGGCGACGACGACGGTGCAGCTGCTCGACGGGCAGAGCCTGGTCATCGGCGGCCTGATCAAGAACAACGCGGTTGGCAACATCAAGCGGTTTCCGATTCTCGGCGAACTGCCGATCATCGGTGCGCTGTTCCGCAGTTCCGACTTCACGACCGACCGCTCGGAAGTGCTGTTCGTCGTGACGCCGCGGCTCGTGAAACCACTGGCCGGCCCCGTCCAGCTTCCGACCGACGCGTACGTCGAGCCGAGCCGCACCGAATTCTTCCTCGGTGGCCGCCTCGAAGGGTCGCCGCCACAAGAGCAGAAACAATCGACGCCGACGGCCAACCAGCCTGGCTTCGAACTCAAATAAGGGAGGTCAGCATGACAACCCAACTCAGACCGCTCATGGTGCTTGCCGGATGTGCGCTGCTGTCGGCGTGCGTGACGACGACGCCGAACTACGACGCGCGCTTCGGGGACTCCGTGCAGATCGCACAGGCACGCCAGACCATGGACCCGGCTGCAACCGTTCGTAACGCGGCGAACCCAGTGGCCGGAGTCGACGGGCGCGCGGCGCGTGCCGCTTACGACCGCTACCTGTTCTCGTTCATCCGGCCCACGCCGCAGCCGAACGTCTTCACGATCGGTGTCTCCGGCGGGTACGTCGAGCAGCGGGATGAGGTAAGTGGGATTCGCAGCAGGAGCCTGGCCAGCGCTGCGGGCGCCGACCCCGTATGCAACTGACCATGGACACACCAGCAAACGTCCGTACCGAAGGCAGCGCGGCCGTGGCGAAGATCGCGGTCGTCAGCGCGGACCCGCTGCATGGCAACGACCTCGCGCTGGCACTGCGCAGTGCCGGCGGGGCATGGAACGTGATTGCCGTGCACGGCGGGCCGCAGCAGGTGGTGGCGGCACTGGGCCGCTCGGATCCGGACGCCATGGTGCTCGATGCGCCGGGCGATGCGGCTCCGACGCTGGCACAGCTCGAGCGCGTGGTGCAGATCTACCCCAGCATGCAAGTCGTGCTTCTGAGCGAGGATCACAGTCCCGAATTTCTGAGGGCTGCAATGCGGGTCGGTGTGCGAGACGTGCTGCCGCGCACGATCGACACACCGACGCTGCTGGCTGCCGTTCGGCGCGTGCTCGATCGCCGCCGCGCCGACGCGCCCCACGAGGGCCAGGTTCTCGCGTTCATCGCCTGCAAGGGCGGCGGCGGCGCCACGTTCGTCGCCACCAATACCGCCTATGCGCTGGCCGAGAGCGGACGGCGCGTGATCCTGATCGACCTGGACCTGCAGTGGGGCGACGCGGAACTCTTCATCAGCGACCGCAAGCCGACGACCACGCTGGCCACGCTCGCGTCGCAGATCGAGCGCGTCGACTCCGTGTTCCTCGCATCCAGCCTGGTGCAGGCGCATCCGAACCTCGGCATCCTGGCTGCGCCGGACGACCCGGTCAACGCGCTCGACATCCGGCCCGAGCACATCGACGTGGTGCTGCGGCTCGCACGGGCGAACTACGACGTCGTGATCGTCGACGCCGGACCGTCGCTGGACGCCGTGACGGTGCGCGCGCTCGACTACGCCGACCGGATCTTTCCGGTCCTGCAACTGAACCTGCCGGTCGTGCGCGACGCTCGCCGCCTGCTGACCGCATTTCGCTCGCTGGGTTATCCGAACGACAAGATCAAGCCGATCGTGAACCGCTACGAGAAGGGCGGCCCGGTGCGCCTCGAGGATCTGGAGCGGACGATCGGCGTGCCGGTGTTCAGGACGCTGCCGAACGATTTCGGCCCGGCATCGAACTCCGTCAACCAGGGCGTGCCGGTGACCAAGCTCGCGCGACACAGCGCCATCGCGAATGCCATCCGCGATCTGTCGGCAACGTTCGCCCGGACGGAGGTCGAGAAGACCGGCGGTTGGCTGAGCCGCATGCTGAAAAGAGCCTGATGCAGGGCGACCTGCGGGAGGAACGAATGAGCGTATCGCTGAGGGAACGGCTGATGACGAACGAACGGGCGGCGCCGGAAGCCGCGACGTTCGCCGGGGAGACCGGCATGGTCGGGTCGGCCCTGCAACAGCTGAAGGCCCGCCTGCACCAGACCATCCTGGACCGCCTCGACCTCGAGCGGCTGCAACAGCTTCAGCCGGAGCGCGTGCGCGACGAACTGCGGACGCTCACCGAGAAACTGCTGGCCGAGGAGTCCGTCGCCCTGAACGAAAGCGACCGTGCCGCGCTGGTTCGCGAACTCCAGAACGAAATGCTCGGGCTCGGACCGCTGGAGCCGCTGCTCGCCGACCCGACGATCTCGGACATCCTGGTCAACACGCACAGCAGCGTCTACGTCGAACGGCACGGCAAGCTGGAACGCACGTCGATCACGTTCGCCGATGACGCGCACCTGATGAAGATCATCGACAAGATCGTGTCGCGGATCGGTCGCCGGGTGGACGAGTCGAGCCCGATGGTCGACGCCCGGCTGCCGGACGGCTCGCGGGTCAACGCCATCATTCCGCCGCTGGCGATCGACGGCCCGATCCTGTCGATCCGCCGCTTTGCGGTGAACCCGCTGACGATGCGCGACTTCCTCGCGTTCAAGACGCTGACGCCGCGAGATGGCGCAGATCCTGGAGAGCCTGGTCCGCGCCAAGATGAACATCATGATCTCGGGCGGAACCGGCAGCGGCAAGACGACCCTGCTGAACATCCTGTCCGGCTACATCCCGGGCGACGAGCGCATCGTCACGATCGAGGACGCGGCCGAACTTCAGATGCAACAGCCGCACGTGGTGCGTCTCGAGACGCGGCCGGCCAACATCGAGGGTCGCGGCGAGGTGACGCAGCGGGCCCTGGTCCGCAACGCGCTGCGCATGCGGCCGGACCGCATCATCCTCGGCGAGGTGCGCGGAGCCGAGGCGCTCGACATGCTGCAGGCGATGAACACCGGCCACGAAGGCTCGATGACCACGATCCACGCGAATACGGCGCGCGATTCGCTGACACGGTTGGAAAACATGATCGGCATGGCGGGCATGAACCTGCCGCCAAAGGCGATGCGGCACCAGATCAGTTCGGCGCTGTCTGTGGTGGTTCAAATCGCGCGTCTGACCGACGGCCGTCGCAAGATCGTCAGCCTCCAGGAACTCACCGGCATGGAGGGCGACATCATCACCATGCAGGAACTGTTCGCCTTCCGCCAGACCGGCATCGACGACACGGGCACGGTCTCAGGCTATTTCTGCGCTACTGGCGTTCGGCCGCACTTCACCGAGCGGGTGCGCGCGTTCGGCATCGAACTGCCCGACGCGCTGTTCGATCCGACCCGCCGCTACGAATAGGGGGACGCAATGTCGGCCTATAGCCACTACCTGCCTTACCTCTTTGCGGTCCTCACCTTCGTCGCGGTGGTGCTGCTGGTCGAGGGCGCGTACGTCTGGTGGAGTGACGTGCGCGGGCCCGAGGCACGCCGCATCGAGCAGCGCCTGCGGTTGATGTCCGCGGGTGCGCATGACGAACAGCACGCGTCCGTTCTGAAGCAGCGGTTGCTGTCGACGTCCCCTGGTTTGCAGCAACTTCTGCTCCGCGTGCCGCGCATCCACCGGCTCGACCGGCTGCTCGAGCAATCGGGCCTTTCCTGGAGCGTTGCGCAGTACCTTCTGCTCACGGTCGGCCTGGCGGTGGGTGCGTTGCTGCTGGCCTCGCTGGTGACGAGGCAACCGGCGCTGCTTGCGCTCGCCGCGGTGGTGGCGGCACTCGTGCCGCTCGCTCTGGTGCTGCGCAGCCGGCGGCGGCGACTGCGGCGCATCGAGGAGCAACTGCCCGATGCGCTGGACCTGATGGGGCGCGCACTGCGCGCCGGGCATGCCTTTCCGAGCGCACTGAAGATGGTCGGCGACGAAATGGCCGACCCGATCGCGGCCGAGTTCGGCACCGCGTTCGACGAGGTGAACTTCGGCATATCGATGCAGGATGCGCTGATGAACCTTGCCACACGCGTGCCCAGCACCGAGTTGAAGTATTTCGTCGTCGCCGTGCTGATCCAGCGCACCACCGGCGGCAACCTGGCCGAATTGCTGGACCAGATCGCGGCCATCATGCGCGCGCGGCAGAAACTGATCGGCACGATCCGCGTTTTGTCGGCCGATGGTCGTTTGTCGGCCTGGATCCTTTGCCTGTTGCCTTTCGTGCTTGCAGCGGCAATCTTTATGGTCAATCCCGGCTTCCTTTCCATTCTTTGGAAAGATCCGGCCGGCACGCTGATCGTGGCGATAGCGCTGGTCCTGATGGTGATCGGCATCATCTGGATGCGGAACGTAATCCGCATTCACATCTAGGGAGGACACGATGTCGTCGTCCGTCACTTCCTCGCAATGGATCTTCCTCGCGGTGGTGTTTGCGGCGGTGTTTGGTATGGGCCTGGTGGCCACCTGGCTGTTCTCGCCCGATCCGACTCAACGGCGGGTGCGACAACTCGCCGCGCAAGGCGCGCACATCCCTCCCGGCGGCGATGGCAAGCCGCACTGGATCGAGCGCATCGTTCATTTGACCGGACCACTGGCGCGGCTGTCCATTCCCGACGAAGGCTGGGAACGCTCGCCGGTGCGGATTCGCTTCATGAATGCCGGCTGGCGTGGTCCCGCGACGCCGGCAATCTTCTTCACCGCGAAAACCGTGCTGGCGGTTGGCCTGCCGGCCCTGCTGTTCTTCGGCCTGGATGTCAGCGGAGCGAAGCTGACGCCGATGTTGACGATGACCGCCCTGCTGCTGGCGGGTGGCATCGGCTACTACCTGCCCAACGGGGTCCTGGCGCACAAGGTGGAGCGGCGCCAACGCGACATCCTGGAGAGCTTTCCCGACGCGCTCGACCTGATGACCGTCTGCGTCGAAGCGGGACTGGGCCTCGATGCCGCGCTGCTGCGGGTGGCGACGGAGCTCGAACTGACGAGCCCGGTGCTGAGCGGGGAACTGCATCTCGTCAATCTCGAACTGCGCGCCGGCAGTTCGAAGGAAAAGGCGCTGCGCAATCTCGCCTTGCGCACCGGCGTCGAGGACATCGACACGCTGGTGGCGATGTTGATCCAGGCGGAGCGTTTCGGCACGAGCGTGGCGGACTCGCTGCGCGTGCACGCGGACGGGCTGCGCACCAAGCGTCGGCTGCGGGCCGAGGAAGCCGCGGCGAAGATCCCGCTGAAGCTGCTATTCCCGCTGATCTTCTGCATCTTCCCCTCGATGATGGTCGTGCTTCTTGGCCCGGCCTTCATCCGGATCGTTCGGGTCTTCTTCCCGGTCGCCCAGTCGATGCAGTGAACTCGATCCGACAACCATGAAACGCGCCATCATCATCGCCCTCGACGCCGCGCTCTTCGCGTCCCTCGCCGCCGGCTGCGCAACGAAGCCTGCGCCGCAGCCTCAGATCAAACCCGTGCTCGAAGTCCGCCACAGCGGCCTGCAGCCCGACGGCTACTACCAGCTCGGCCGCTTCCTGCAGACGCAGGGCCGCTACGAGGATGCGGCGAGGCCTACCGCAAGGCGCTCGCGCTCGATCCGAAGCATGTCGACGCGCACAACGGCCTCGGCACGCCTGTACGCACTGCAAGGACGCTACGCGGAGGCGCACGCGGAGTTCGAGGCGGCGCTCGCCGCCGTCGCCGGACAACGCCGCCGTCCTCAACAACCTCGGCTATACGTTCCTGCTCGAGCGGAAGCGGGCCGAGGCGGTTGCGCCGCTCGAGAAAGCCGCACGGCTCGAGCCGGAAAACAACCGATATCGCGCGAACTTCGAGATCGCATCCAACAACCAGACGCCCGGCTCCGCACACACTCCGTGACTGCTGCGCCCGCCACGTTCGACGCCGTGACGGCGCCTCCGCAGCCAGTGGATTCGATGGCCAGCAAGACGGCCCCCGAAACGGAGTCGGCGCGCCTGGTTGCCATCGGACCCCATGCTTTCGAACTGGTGATGCCGAAGCCGAGCGCATCCAAGCCGGTGCTCGCCACATTGCCGACTTCGCACGGCCGCCTTGCCGTCGAGGTGTCGAATGGCAACGGCGCGGCGGGCATGGCGCGTCGCGTCGGCAAACAACTGCGCGACTGTAGGGATGAAAGTGGCCCGGCTGACCAACCAGATTCCGTACGGCGAGGTGACGACGCAGGTTCTACCGGCCGGGCCACGAACAAGGCCGCGCTGGACTTGAGTGGCGCAGTTCCCGGGCATCCGCCCGTCGTCGCCTCTATCGGGCTGCGCAAGGCATCGACGTGCGTCTGGTGCTCGGCAGGGAACTGCCGGCCGACGTCGCGCTGGTTTCGAAGCCCGAGCAGGTGGCGCAGGGCACAGTCACATCAAATTAGGCATCCCTAGCATGACCTCGCTATGGACATTTCTCGTGGACGCATTTCGATCTTGATCTTTCATGAAGCCGGGTGAGGCTCAAAATGTTCAGCAAGCCTTCGAGCGTAAGCCGTGAACAAATCCGAGAAGGCGGCGTAGCCGCAGTCGAGTTCGCGCTGGTCTTGCCCATCTTTCTGCTGCTCGTTTTCGGCATAGTGGAGCTAGGCGCGGCGTTGTACGACCAGCACGTAGTTACCCAGGCCAGCAGGGCCGCCGTACGCGCCGGCATCGTTCTTCGAGACCCAATCCTCCCCGATGCCACCATAAAGAAGATCGGCGAGGACGCGGCAAGCGCGCTGATCACGTTTGGGGCCGGGGCCCCGCCACCGGTAACCGTAACGCCGGTGCACGGAACCGATGTCAACAACAGCGTTCCGATGTTGTCGGTTACGGTCAGCTACCAATACACCGGGCTCCTCCTCGGTCCGATGCTCAGCGTATTCAGCGGACCGATCACAATCGCGGCGACAAGCACCATGGACTATGAGTAATTGGAGGCAAGAGTTCTCGCGGATGCCTTCGTCGTCGGGGCAGAACGGAGCGAATTGATCGAGAGGTAAGTGGAGATGAAACATCGGCGCATGAACGAGACAAGGGCGCGAGGCAATATCGCCATCATGGCTGCGGTCCTCCTCATTCCATTGATCGGGTTCGCGGCTCTCGCCATCGACTATGGGCGCCTTGTGGTGATCCACGCGGAGTTGCAGAACGCGGCTGATGCCGCCGCCCTGGTGGGTGCGTCGAAGTTGAACCCGACGCCGAGCGGCGGGGCCGACCCCATTTGGGCCCAGGCCGTGACCGCGGCCGAGACAGCTATCGGACTGAATAAGGCAGAGCGCGTGTCGCTGACCGATGCGAGTGCAACGGCGGGCTACTGGGACATCACACAAACCACAAAGGGCCTGCAACCGAAAGACATCACACCCGGACCAAATGACAAGCCGGCGGTCCAGGTGACGACAGCACGCGCTGCCGGCTCGAACGGCGGCCCAGTTGCGCTCTTCCTGGCTCCGCTGATTGGCAGCACCGTGTCGGACGTGAGCGTGGTGGCTACCGCGGTTCTTGCACCGTTTGGTGGTGCTCTCCCAGGGCAGATATTTCCCGTCGCAATCGGAAAGTGCCTCTTCGACAGATACTGGGATGCGGCGAAGAACGAGCCGAAATTGGCAACCAGCGCGACTCCGATTCCCGGCACCGACTATCCGCAGGTCGTTGGTCAGCCATACGAATTCAGGATCCCTTCCGCCTATCACACGGAGGATCCGTGCACGTGGGGTCAGTGGACGTCATTTCTTGTAGACGCGAACGACGTGCCCTACATCCGCGACTTGATCACAAACGGGAACCCAACGCCCTTTGGCATCGGCGACAGCATCTGGATTCAGCCCGGTACAAAGACCGCGCTGTATGCAGCTGTGCCAGTCCCCGCGGACGTCTGCATTTCGGTCGTGATGGATCCGGACACCCATGAATATGAGCCCGTGGTTGCCTTCGCTGGATTCCATATCACCGCCTCGGAAGGCGCTAGCGACAAATACATCCAAGGCCGCTTCATCAAAGGCAAGACATGTGGTGGGTACGGCAGCGGGCCGAGCTACGGAGCCTACGCGCCGCCGCGACTATCGCAGTAGCGAGCGCTCGTAGCGATAAACATCGAGTGGCGGGGGATGCCCCTTCGACCACGGGAATGCAAAAAAAAGCCTGGTCCGAAGACCAGGCTTTCAAAAGCACCACCAAAAGAGGAGACAGAAGGGGCCCGGATTTGCATCCAGGCAAGTGGTGCCAAGGAGACAACCATTACAGGTGAGGCACTGCCATCACCTTAAGTCCATTCACATCACCGCTCGCCCGAATTCTGCGTGCCGTTGATGTCGAGAATCTGACAGCGGGCGGCTCTTTCGCCGGATGGCTCGAGAGCCGCTGGCGGGAAGAGGGGAGCGAACTCCCCTCGCTGCCCGGTATTACTTGCGCTTCGCAACCTTGACGGCTTCGCTGGCGCCGTTGGCGGCCTTCATCGTTGCCGACGTGGCGGCAGCGACGTTCGACTCGGCCATCTCGACCGCTTGCTTGGTCGCTTTGGCGAACGTGTCATACGCGGTGTTGGCGGCGGCGACGGCGCTCTTGAACGCGGTCACGGCAGGCTCGGAGCCGGCCGGGGCGTTCTTGGCGGCGAAGTCGATCAGCTGAGCAAGTTTCTTGTTGCTCTCGGCGATCTGGGCTTCGACGATGCGCGACACTTCGGCGTTGGCGCCGTTGGCGATGCCGTACACGGTGCGCGAGTAGCTGACGGCCTTCTCGAGCGACGGCTGGGCATTGCCGGTCGACAGCGCGAACATTTCCTGCGCGTCCTTGGCGCTCAGCAGGGCCTGGGTCTTCTCGACGGACTCTTCCAGCGTCGCTTTGGCGGCGGCGAGGTTCAGTTCCATCAGGCGCTCGGTGGCGTCAAAGAAGGTCTGGCTCAGGGCGACAGCGGCGTCCATCTGGCCTTTTTGCAGTTCGGCGAATTGCGCGGGGGTGGTGAACATGATCAAGCTCTCCTGGGTTGTCCTGCTTCGTTTGCGTTCCCTCTTGCGAGGGGATCTGGATCGGGTGCGCTTGCTGCGCTGCACAAGAACGAATTGTATGGATTTGGACGGCCAAGTCAAGAACTTTTGGTGCGTCGCACCATAGGCAAGCCAGTGCTCTCCCCGATGCTTTTTTCCTTTTTCTTCAGAATCTTAGAAAGGGCGGAGCCAACGTTTTCGAAGGACCACTCTAGCCGAAATGCGGCATCGCCGCAGGGGGTCGGGCGAGCGATCCGGGCGGCCTACAATCCACGTTCGCCGACGCCCGCGCCCGCCCTTGAAAGCCTTCTACAGCGATCATTTCGTGCTGCCGCTGCCGGAGAACCACCGGTTTCCGATGCAGAAGTACGGAAAGCTGCGAGCGCGCGTGCAGAGCGAATTGCCCAACGTTCGCCTGGCCGAGCCGCCGGCGGCCACCGACGGCCAACTGGCCCTCGCTCACGACGCCGATTACATCCAGCGCGTGGTCACCGGTTCGCTCGATGACGCCGAGGTGCGCGCGATCGGATTTCCGTGGAGCGAAGGGATGGTCGAGCGCTCCCGTCGCGCCTCGGGCGCCACCATCGCGGCATGCCGTGCCGCGTTGCAGGAGGGCGTCGCCGCCAATCTCGCAGGCGGAACGCACCACGCGGCGCGCGCACGCGGCGCCGGCTACTGCGTCTTCAACGACACCGCGATCGCTGCGCGGGTGATGCAGGCGGACGCTGCCGTGTCGCGCCGGCGGTGGCGCGTGGCCGTGATCGATCTCGATGTGCACCAGGGCGATGGCACGGCGCAGATCCTTGCGGCGGACGACTCGGTGTTCACGCTGTCGATTCACGGCGAGAAGAACTTTCCGTTCCGCAAGCAGGCGAGCGACCTCGACATCGGATTGCCCGACGGCACGAGCGATGACGACTACCTCGAGCATCTGGACCGCGCCCTTGCCGAACTCGCCGGGCGTTTCGCGCCGCAACTCGTCATCTATCTCGCCGGTGCCGACGCGCACGAGCACGATCGGCTCGGCAAACTCGCGCTGACGTTCGACGGCATGCGCGCGCGTGACGAACGGGTCTTCGCGTTTGCCTCGCGACTCGGTGTGCCGATCGCCGTCACGATGGCGGGCGGGTACGGACGGGATATCGACCTCACCGTCGAACTGCACTTGCAGACGATTCGCCTGGCGTACCGGGCGTGGATCGAGCGCAGCGAATCAGGTCAGGCGGTCGCGAGTGCCTGACGCGCCGGTCTCCGGAGCGCGGCAGACCTGGCTCGCGGCCATGCCCTTCGCGTTCGTGCTCCTCTGGAGCACGGGATTCATCGTCGCCAAGTACGCCGCGCCGCACGCCCCGCCACTCACCTTCCTGGTGTATCGATTCGCCGGTGCCATCGCCGTGCTGCTGCCCATCGTCCTGATCATGGGCGCGCCGTGGCCGCGGACACTGCGCGCATGGGCGGACGTCACTGTGGTCGGCGTGTTGCTCCAGGCGACCTATCTCGGCGGTGTGTGGGTTGCGATCGCGCTCGGCATGCCGGCGGGCGTGTCGGCGCTGCTGGTCGGAACACAGCCGCTCTTCACGGCGCTCTTCGCCTTCACGGTGGGCGAGCGCGCCACGCGACTGCAGTGGATCGGGCTGCTGGTCGGATTCGCGGGCATCGGCATGGTGCTGTCGGACCGCCTGACGCTGGCCGGTGTCGGGCCGCTGGCGCTCACCGCCAACCTGGTTGCGCTGGCGGGGATCACGGTCGGCACGCTGTACCAGAAGAAGCATGGCGGCGCCGCGGACCTGCGCACCGGAAGCCTGATCCAGTTCGCCGCGTCCTTCATCGTGATGCTGCCGGTCGCATGGGCGGTCGAATCCGCGCACGTGGACTACACGCCCGAGTTCTGGGGCGCGCTCGCGTGGTCCGTGCTGGCGCTGTCGCTCGTAGCGATCACCCTGCTGCTCGTTATGATTCGCCGCGGGAGGGCCACCGAAGTCGCGAGCCTGATGTACCTGACGCCGCCCACCACCGCGGTGTTCGCCTGGCTCATCTTCGGCGAGCGGCTCGGGGCACTCGCGTGGACGGGCGTGGTCGTGACGATGGCCGGCGTGGCGCTGGTCCTGAAGAGCCGGAAGAAAGAACGCATAGACGATGAGCACCGAACGTCCAGTTCCCGACCGCCGCGAAAGCTACCGGCACTTCCATCGCATCACCACCCGCTGGATGGACAACGATGCGTACGGCCACGTGAACAATGTCGTCTACTACAGCTGGTTCGATACCGTGGTGAACGAGTACCTGGTCCGGCAGGGTGTGCTCGACATCGCGGGCGGCGCCGTCATCGGCCTCGTCGTCGAGACCCAGTGCCGGTACTTCAGCGAGCTCGCGTTCCCGCAGCCGGTCGACCTCGGGCTGCGCATCGGTCGCCTCGGCAATTCCAGCGTGCGCTACGAGATCGGGGTGTTCGCCGAAGGCGAACCGGGCGCCAGTGCCCAGGGCCACTTCATCCACGTGTATGTCGACCGCGCCTCGCGACGGCCGACCTCGCTCCCCGCACCGCTGCGCGCCGCCCTCGAGAAAATCCAGGCATGAATACGAACGCCAGGAGTCGTGAGCCGATCGGGCCGCACGAAGTGGTGGACCACGCGATCCGCACGCGCCGGGCCATACGCGCGTTCCTGCCCACACCCGTGGCCCGCGCGACGATCGAGGAGATCCTCGACGTCGCCTCGCGCGCGCCGTCCGGCACCAACACCCAGCCATGGAAAGTCACGGTGCTGATGGGCGCGGCGCGCCAGCGCCTGAGCGACGCGGTCCGTGCCGCGTACGACGATCCCGAGCAGCGCAAGCAGCACAGCGAGGAGTACGCCTACTACCCGGTCAAGTGGGTCGACCCGTACCTGGCGCGCCGCCGCAAGATCGGCTGGGACCTGTACGGACTGCTCGGCATCGGGCGCGAGGACAAGGCGCGGATGCACGAGCAGCTCGGCCGCAACTACGCGTTCTTCGACGCACCGGTGGGGATGATCTTCACGATCGACCGCATCCTGGAGCAGGGCAGCTGGCTCGACTACGGCATGTTCCTCGAGAACGTCATGATCGCCGCACGGGCGCGCGGGCTCGACACCTGCCCGCACGCGGCGTTCACGCAGTTCCATCGGGTCATCAAGGACGTGATCGGAATCCCGGACGAACAGATGGTCGTCTGCGGCATGTCTCTGGGCTACGCCGACATGAGCAAGGTCGAGAACGCGCTCGTGACCGAGCGCGAGCCGGTCAGCGGCTTCGCGCGTTTCTTCGAATAGCAGTTCATCGGACAGGAAGGCCATGGCACAACGCATCGCCGTGATCCCGGGCGACGGGATCGGCAAGGAAGTCGTTCCGGAGGGTCTGCGGGTCCTGGACGCCGCGGCCCGGAAGTTCGGGTTCGAACTGAACTTCGAGCACCACGATTTCGCGAGCTGCGACTACTACGCGCGGCACGGCACGATGATGCCGGTCGACTGGAAGGACCGCCTGCTCGGTGTGGACGCCATCTTCTACGGCGCGGTGGGCTGGCCGGCGACGGTGCCGGACCACGTGTCGCTGTGGGGTTCGCTGCTGAAGTTCCGCCGCGAATTCGACCAGTACGTGAACATGCGGCCGTGCAAGCTGATGCCGGGCATCGCGTCGCCGCTCGCCAACCGCAAGCCCGGCGACATCGACTTCGTCGTCGTGCGCGAGAACACCGAGGGCGAGTACTCGTCCGTGGGCGGCAAGATGTACGAAGGGACGCCGCGCGAGATCGTGATCCAGGAAACCGTGATGAGCCGCCATGGCATCGACCGGGTGCAGAAGTTCGCCTTCGAACTCGCGCGGTCGCGGCCGAAGAAGCACCTGACGTCAGCGACGAAGAGCAACGGCATCTCGATCACCATGCCGTACTGGGACGACCGCTTCGAGGCCAACGCCAAGGGCTACCCGGACGTGCGCATCGACAAGTTCCACATCGACATCCTCACCGCGCACTTCGTGCAGCACCCGGACTGGTTCGACGTCGTCGTTGCCTCCAACCTGTTCGGCGACATCCTGTCGGACCTCGGGCCGGCATGCACGGGCACGATCGCCATCGCCCCGTCGGCGAATCTCAACCCGGAGCGCACCTTCCCGTCGCTGTTCGAGCCGGTGCACGGCAGCGCGCCGGACATCGCGGGCAAGGGCGTCGCCAACCCGATCGGCCAGATCTGGAGCGCGTCGCTGATGCTCGACTGGCTCGGGCAGCGCGATGCGGCGGCCGCGGTGATGCGGGCGATCGAAAGCGTGCTCGAGGCCGGCCCGAAGAATGCGCCGCTGACGCGGGACATCGGCGGCACGGCGAAGACGGTCGACCTCGGCAAGGCCATCGCGGAGGCGGTGGCCGGCTGACGTGCGGTTGCCGCCAGACCCGGCGGCCGCGCTCAGTGAGGACCGTCACGCGCGACGCTGTCCCGGCGGAGGGCCGAGCGGGTCCGCCGGTATCGTCCGCCCTCCTCATCGAAACCTGGATTGAATTTCATGCAGCATCTCGCCCGACTCTCCGCGCTTCTGTGCGTCGCCCTCGGCCTTGCCGCGCCGTCCGCGCAGGCGCAGGCGGGCGACGTTCCACCCGTCGAGGCGGCGGCTCTGCTGAAGTGGCTCCAGGCCGGCGCGTACAGGGCGTGGCCGAAGGAATCAGCGCCGCACCGCTCGATGGGATCGCACCAGACGCTGGTGCTGACGCACATCAGTCCTGCACTCGACAAATCGCTCGGAGCCAAGGCGGCCGCGCATCCGAAGGGCGCAGCGGCGGTGAAGGAACTGCTCGATGCCGCCGGCAAGTTGTCCGGCTGGGCGGTGTCGGTGAAGACCTCCGCGGACAGCGATGGCGGCAAGGGCTGGTACTGGTTCGAGATCCTCGGCACCGCAGCGGGAAGTCCGACGGTGGCGAGCGGGCAGGGAGTTCCGCTGTGCGTCGGTTGCCACACGCGCGGGCGGGACGCTGTCCTGACCGAGCACCCGCTCGACTAGCCTTGTTGGGCATGCTCCCGCCACTATGGCGGCGGACTGCAATGTCTAACTGTCCTCGCTGCAAAAGCCCACGCGCACATGCGAGCCGTCGCAGAACGGCTTCGTCTCTGACGCTCCACACCGGCACAGCCGCGCCGATTGGGTACGAAAAACCGTACGTCCCGTCCCGCTGCAGATCTCGACACTGCCGCTGAGTTGCAGCGGGCCGTTTGGAAGCGGCGCAATGGCCAGCGTCCCGCCGCGCTCGACGAGCGGCTCGCAAGGTCGCGTGGCCGGCTCGCCGGTCGCCGTGAAACCGGCCGCGGTGTGGCTGCCGTCGCAGTACGGCTTTCGCTTCGACCGACCGCAGCGACAGAGGGTGGCCCGGAACTCCGCGCCGGTGGGGAGTTCGAGGGCGGCGTGCACGGCATACGGCCCGTTTTCGCGCACGCGGATCACATTGACGGCCGGCGCGCTCTCGCCGGGCCCTCCGTCGTGGCGCTCGTAGGCGATGGCCCCCGAGGGGCAGTTGCGGGCTACGTGCACGCAGTGTTCGACGGTCGTCGCTTCCGGGTGAATCCATGCCCCGGGCGTGTTGGCGAGAAAGACCGCAGGCGCCTCCAGCACGCAATGGCGCGAGTGGATGCAGCGGCGACCGTCAAAGCGCAGCGTGATCGCGTCCGTGCTTGCCACGTCGATTCCGGCGTCGCCCGGGATCGCGTGGGGAATTTCGCCCGAGGCAGGGGCGGTATCGGCCGCGGCGTTTGCGTCAACAGATGCAATGCGGTCGACGGCCTCGCCGATCCGGGTCTCGAAGCGCGCGTGCAGGTCTTCATAACGGCGCGCGAGAGCGTCGAGGTCGTCAGCGACATCCGATAGCGGAACGGCACCTCCAAGCTTGCGGGCCGCGATCGCGAGTTCGGCGCACCGTTCCCCGAGGATGCGCGCGGCGCACTGCTGCACCAGCTGTCCGGACGAGCCGGGCAGTTCGAAGTTCGGCGCCGCGGTGGCCGCAGAACCGGACGGGTCGGCCGGCAGCCGTGTCGCGACGTCCGCAACGCGGCTCATCGCCGCCATCAGTGTCGTTGTCGTCGTGGCGAGTGCGCTTCGCAGTTGTGCCGGCAGGGGAGCCGGGGCGAACACCTGCGAAAGCGCGCGGACCATGAGCGCGTAGACGGAATTGGCGAGATCGACCACCCGGGAGGCGAGCGGATCGACGATGCGAGTGCGGTCGTGCGCAATGCCGAAATCGCCGAGCATCGGATTGCGGATGACCGCCCGGGCCGGCTCGAAATCGGGGCGCGCTGCGCGCAGTTCTCCCAGCTCCTCGCGGATCGCGCTGAAGCGCGCGAAGTGGGAGTCGGCGCGGTGCGCCGGTGCGCCTTCGCCCTGGGCCACGATCTCGTTCGACGGCGCGCCGTGCCGAAGCGAGGTCCGTGATCCTGAACAGACCCGGGAGACCGAACTCCTCGGTGCTGACCTGCGCCTGGCCGTGGCCGACGAAGACGCGATCCTCGCCGAGCTGCTCGGTGAGGCGCGCCAGCCCGTGCAGGATCCCGTGGTACAGGTGTCCCTGGCTTGCATAGTCCTGCGGAGATGGCGCGAGCATGTCCGGGCGCGCGATGCGGCGATAGTGATTCGCATGGACGAACCCGGCGCCGTCCTCGATGGTCGCCGTTTCTGGCCGTTCGATGAACATGAAGTGATCGAGCGCCGCTTCGCCGAAGGGCATCAACGCCATCACGACATCGGCGGGAAAGTGACCGGGGCGCACGGGGAAGGATGGCCGCCACAAGTGCGGCGCCGCTCCGATGGCGGCGAGCAGGTTGTTGACGAGCGACAGGTGCAGCATCTCCTCGAGCGCGACTTGCGCCAGGGAGCGGCGCCACCGTCCGATGGCTGCCAGTTCGACGGGCGTCACACCTTCGGTTGCGTCACGCTTCAGGGACCACTGCGCGTAGAGGTAGGAACACATCACCGTGTGCTCGAACTCGGCCGCCTCGCACAACAGGTAGATGAGCTCTTCCCGATCCTGGACGACGATCTCTTCGGACATGGGCAAGGAAGGCAGACAGAGCCAGCGCAAACGAGGAAGCAAGAGGGTGCGCCCGCGGACGGGCGTTGGCAAGCCAGGCGGCGGCCCAGGTCGCTGGTACTAGCGGCGCTTGCCCAGCCACTTCTGGGCGCGCTCCATCTTGATCAGTTCACCGACGGTGACCATGCCGTCGCGTTGCGCGCGTTCGAGGACGAACAGCAGCAGTTGCGCGTTCGTGTAGGCGTCCGCGATGGCGCGATGCCGCCCGATCGGGCGGATGCCGAAGTGCTGCGCCCAGTCGTCGAGCGAGTCGTTTTCCGTGCCCGGAAACACGGAGGGGAGCAGCACCGCGAGGTCGAGGAAGGTGTGCTGCTGCGGCAGCCCGAGCACGCCGTTGACCTCCCGCGTCAGCACGGTCTGATCGAACTCCGCGCGGAAGGCGATCGCGACGGACTCGTCGAGGAACTCGAGGAAGTCCATCAAGGCCTCGATCGGCGATGAGCCGGCCATCTGCTCCTGGCCCCCGATCTGGTGCACGAGGATGTTGTCGACCTCGCTCGGACGGTGCTGCCGGAGGACGACGTCGAACGTGCTGTCGTGGCGCACGGACCGCCCTTCGACCGTGATGGCGCCGATGGAAATGACGACGTCCTCGAGCATGTTGGGCCCCGTGGTCTCGAGGTCGAGCGCGACGAAACGGGCAAGGGCGAGCGGCGTGCGCTCGATGAAGTAGGGACGCTCCGCCATGTGGTCGAGCCGGATCCGCAGCCGGTCGAGCCGTTCCTGTCCGTCCTCGGACAAGGAGCGGCGGATGCGCCAGGCGTTGATGGCGGCGCTGAACGGCGGCTTCATCGCGCGTGCGTCTACTGGCCGAAGGTCTGCTGCAGGCGGCGCTGCAGGTCGCGCGCCTGTCGGAACGATTCCTTCAGCATGCGCTGGTCGAGTTCGTTGAGCGCGTAGGGATCGATGCGATTGCGGTTCCGCCCGGGGTCGCCCGCACGCGCGTCGCTCGGGTCGAGGAACTCGCCCCGCTGCGCACGGAGTCGCAGCATCTGCAGGAACTGGAATGCCTCCGTCACGGCCGCGACGTGACGGTCTTCCACGTTCAATCGCCGCGCGGTGGCCCACAGGCGCTGGCTGGTGTTCGTCTCCGGAGTGCCCAGCCCCAGCGCCAGAGCGCGCGCCGCGTCGACGAAGATGCGCGTGCCCTGCGTCTTGAGGTCGATCGTCCCGTGGTGTTCGCCGTCGTCGGTCTTGAAGGTGCGGATGAGTCCGAGGGGCGGCTCGGCCTGCAGGGCATTGGACGTCATCATCCGCAGGAAGAAGCGGTTCTCCCGCGTGATCCCGAGCAGCCAGCCGCGCAGGCGCTCGGGCAGCGTGGCGTCGCCGAACAGCGGCCGGAAGTCGAAGAAGATGTTGGCGTTGAGCAGCGCCGTCGGCGTGGGCTCGCGTATCCAGCCGGCGAACTTCGCCCGCCATTCATCCACGGACAGGCAGCACTCGCGATTGCTCGCCATGATGTTTCCGGGACAGAGCGGGAAGCCGAGTTCCGCCAGGGCCTCGTTGACGCTGCGGGCGAAATTGAGCAGGCGCGCACGGTCGTGCGCTAGCGTGTCCTCGTCGCCGTCGAAGATGATCGCGTTGTCCTGGTCGGTCGCGACCGTCTGCTCCCGCCGGCCCTCGCTGCCGAGCGACAGCCAGCACCACACGAGACCGTCGAGGTCGGCTTGCGGCAGCAGCAGGTCGAACACCCGCTCGGTCATGGCGTCGTTCAGCGCCGCGATGGTGTGCGTCAGGCCCTCGGCGGCCGCGCCCTGCGCGATCAGGTTCTCGGCCAGCATGCCGATGTCCTGCGCCGCGCGCTTCAGCGCAGCGACGCTGCGCGCGGTCTTGATCGACTGCAGCACGTTGCGCATCGACACGCGCTGCAGCGAGAACAGGTCGCGCTCCGACACGATGCCCGCGATCTTTTCTTCGCGGGTCACCACCAGCTGGTGAAATCCGCGCTTGGCCATGACGGCCAGCGCCTCCTGGGCATTTGCGAGTTCGTCGAGCACGCCCGGACCCGGCGTCATCACTTCCGCGATCGGCCGATCGAGCGCCACGCCCCGCAGCACCACCCGATCCATCAGGTCGGTAAGCGTGAAGATGCCAACCGGCCTCTGGGCGTCGTCCACGACGGCGATCGTGCCGACTTGTTCCCGGCTCATCGTCGTGAGCGCATCGCGGATCAGGGTACCGCTGCCGCAGTAGACCGGGCTGCGCCGGACAAGCGCCTTCAGCGGCTGCAGCAGCGTCTGCTGTTCGGCGGCGCGCTGCGAGAACTGCGTGCGCAACTGCGCCAGCGATTGCTGCACGATCGACGCCAGCGCCTGCGTGCAGAACTCGGCGAACGGAGACGAGCGTGTGCGCAGCTCCTCGAAGTCCTCCTTGGCCAACTGGTAGCAGAAAACGTCTTCGGCCGCGACGAAGTGACGCGTGTTCACCGAGTTTGCCGAGAGCGATCCGACCGGAAAGCACTCCCCGGGACCCAGCACGATGTCGGCCCCCTGGACCGCCGCGTTGTAGTTGCGGACGTGACCGCGCTGGATGATGTGCAGATCGCGCACACGAACGCCACTGGCCGGGTCGATGATCAGGGAGCCGACCGGGAAGTAGGCCAGGCGCACGCGCTCGGAGATGAACTCGAGGTCGGCAATCGCCATGCGCGAGAACGGCGCATGGTGGCGCAGGAAGCCGACGGTCGCTTCGTTGATCAGGGACGGTGTGGGCATGGGTTCATGGTCTCATGCGGCAGGTTGCACAACGACATCGGCCGCGGCCTTGTCTCCGGTCAAACGCCGGGGTGGGGCGCAAATGAAAGAGGCCCCGCACGGGGGCCTCCTTCGTCCTTGCTCAATCGCGATTCGTCAGTGCGCGGCGGCCTTGGAAGCCAGGATGCCGGTGTTCTGACGCGCGTACAACTCTTCCCACATCTCGTCGGCGCGACGGTCGCGATACAGCAGCGAACCGAGGATCACGGCGAGGAAGCCAAGCGGGATCGAGATGAGGCCCGGGTTGCGCAGTTCGAACAGCGGGGCCTCGAGGCCAACAAGCGAGGTGTTCTCGCCCTTGACGCGCTCGATGTCGGCCTTGGCCTTGTTGGCGGCGCGGTCGAGCGCCCCGATCGTCTTCTGCGCCGAGGCCACCTTGGCGGCTTCGCCCGATGCGACGTCGGCTTGGGCAGCCGCCCGTTTCGGTCCATCCGCGGCCAGCACCTTCTCTGCGGCGCCACGAACGGCCTTCGGGTATGTCATGTTCGGCGACACGAGCACGAGCCCCACGGCGAGTGCCGTGCCGACGATCATGCCGGCGACGATGCCGCCGGTGTTGCACTTGCGCCAGTACAGCGTCATGAGCACGCACGGGAAGTTTGCGGATGCGGCGACGGCAAAGGCGAGCGCCACCAGGTGCGCGACGTTCTGGCCCTTGGCCGCGATGCCGATGGTGATGGCCATTGCGCCGACGATGACCGTGGCGATACGGGCGGCACGGACCTGCTCCTGTGCCGTCACGTGCCCCTCGCGAACCACACCAACGTAGAGGTCGTGCGCCATGGCCGAGGCCGCCGCCAGGACGAGGCCGGCGACGACGGCCACGATGGTGGCGAACGCCACCGCGGCGACAAAGGCCAGCATGAAGTTGCCGAGCAGCGAGTCGGCGCCGCCGCCGAGGTATTGCGCCAGCAGCGGAGCGGCCATGTTGCCACCCGGGTCGACCCCGGCGATGGCGGCCGGACCGACGAGCTTGGCGGCGCCGAAGCCGAGGAACAACGTCAGCACGTAGAACCCGCCGATGATGGCCATGGCCCAGATCACCGATTTCCGCGCGGCCTGCGCCGTGGGGACGGTGAAGAAGCGCATCAGGATGTGCGGCAAGCCGGCCGTGCCGAACACCAGCGCCATGCCGAGCGAGATCTGGTCGATGGGCGCCTTGAACAGCAGGCCCGGCTCGAGGAATCGCTGGCCGAGTTCCTGTGGCGACATGTTCTTCGACGCCTCGCCGAGCAGTCCGGCCACGCGTGCCTGAACCTTCGGGTCGCCCACGACGTCCTGGAGGAACGCCGGCAGCGAGAACCCGTAGGGAGCCCACACCAGGATCACGAGGATGATCGACGCGATGACGAGCAGGATCGCCTTGATGATCTGCACCCAGGTGGTGGCCACCATGCCGCCAAAAAGCACATAGGCGAGCATCAGCACCCCGACCGTGATGACCGAAATCTCGTAGTCGATGCCGATCAGCGTCTTCACCAGCACGCCGCCGCCCACCATCTGCGCAGTCAGGTAGAAGGTCGACACCGTGATCGTCGACAGGGCACCGACGATGCGGACCTTCTTCGGATCATTGCGGTACGCGAGGATGTCGGACAACGTGTACTTGCCGATGTTGCGGCACGGTTCGGCGATCACCAGCAGCACGGTGATGTAGGCGACGAGCCAGCCCACCGAGTACATGAAGCCGTCGTAGCCGAACTGGCTGATCAGGCCCGCGATGCCGAGGAACGAAGCGGCCGACAGGTAGTCGCCCGCGATGGCCCAGCCGTTCTGCAGACCGGAAACGCCGCCGCCGGCAGTGTAGAAGTCGGAGGCCGTCTTCACGCGCTTGGCGGCAAGGAAGGTGACGTACATCGTGACGCCGATGATGGCCGCAAAGACCGCAAACGTGAGCCAGCGGTAGTTCGGGGCTACGGCGCCCTGCGCGAGCGCAGGCAGCGCGGTCAGGGCGATGGCGGCGACGCCGACGAAGGTGAACGCCTTGGTCCGAAGTGAGAGTGCGCTCATGTCAGACCTTCACTTTCTTCTCGAACTCGACGATCAGTTCGCGCGCCATGGCGTCGAACTCGTTGTTGGCCCGCCTGGAGTAGTAGAAGGCGATGCCCCACGCCACGACGAATTGCGAGAGTGCGAACAGGATGCCGACGTTGATCGGACCCCAGACCTTGACCACATACAGCGACGGGAAGTAAGCCGCGCCGATCGGAAGCAGGAAATAGAAGAAGACCGAAAAGATCATCAGGCCGGTCAGGAAGGACTGCTTCTTCCTGTGTAGCGTCTGGAAGCGCGGGTCGGCCACGATCGCGCCCCAGTTGATGGAAGTCGATGCCATTAAGAACCCTCCCTTGAATCCGAAGTTTTTTTCGTGCACCGCGACGAAAGCGCCGCGGCGAACCCGGCCTTGTTCTTCTGCTCCGGCCCTGGCAGACGCAAGCTAGCGATCCCAACTTACCGCCGCCTTACTCCGCCTGACCGATGGCTTACGGCTGGAGGCGTGGGGGCCGGCTACTTACTTCATTTGCGGGATGGGCTTTCGCCGCTTTTCCGGGCGAGGCGAAGTGATTGCTACGGCGCCGCAACTCCCGCGCTTGGCACCCGGCTTGGGCGGCGTTACATTTTTTTCTCAGGAACTGACGGAGGCGGCGATGAGCTTCGCGCAAGCGCTGACGCGTCGGACGGGAGGGCAGGTCGCTGGTGCTGCCCGGACTGCATTGGAGCGGCTCGCCACCCGGATTGCGGGCGAAGGCGGAGAACCGCTCGAGGTCGTCCTGCCCGATGGCAACCGGCTCGGCTTCGGCCTGCCGCCGCGCATTCGTATCGTCGTGCGGGATATGGCGGTCCTGGCCGAGTTCGCGCGGCCGTCGCTTGCGTCCCTTGCCGAGGCTTTCGTTCACGGCCGGGTCGATCTGCAAGGTGACCTGCTCGAGGCGCTTCCGTTGGTCGAGCGCCTGGTGCAAGCGGGCGGGAGCGGGAGCGGGATCGCCGAGCGCGTCGCGGGACTCTTCGTGCGACACACCACGCGCATCGATCGCGATGCCATCGGGTACCACTACGACGTGGGCAATGCGTTCTACCGGCTTTGGCTCGACGAGCGCATGGTCTATTCGTGTGCCTACTTCCAAAGCGGCGAAGAATCCATCGATGAAGCGCAGCGCGCCAAGCTCGACCACATCTGCCGCAAGCTGCGGCTGGTCCCCGGCGACCGCCTCCTCGACGTGGGCTGCGGGTGGGGCGGGCTGGTGCTCCACGCGGTACAGCACTATGGCGTGTCGGCGGTGGGCATCACGCTGTCGAAGGAACAGCACGCCTTCGCGAACGAGCGCATTTCGGCTCTGGGTCTCGGCGGACGCGTTGCCGTCGAACTGCTGGACTATCGCGAACTGCCGGAACGATACGGCCGCGCAACGTTCGACAAGGCCGCCAGCGTCGGCATGTTCGAGCATGTCGGGCTCCGGAACCTGGCCACGTACTTCGGCACCGTCGCGGCGATGCTGCGTGACGGCGGGCTGTTCCTGAATCACGGGATTACCGCAACGGACGTCGAAAACCGGCCGGTCGGCAGCGGCGCGGAAGACTTCATCGGCAAGTACGTCTTTCCGCACGGCGAGTTGCCGCACTTGCACCTGGCTGTCCGGGAGATGTCGGCGGCGCAGTTCGAAGTGGTGGATGTCGAATCGCTCCGGCCGCATTACGTCCGGACACTCGCGTTATGGTCGCACCGGCTGGAGAGCCAACTCGACGAGGCGGAGCGACTGGTGGGCGACCGGACGCTGCGCATCTGGCGCGCCTATCTGGCCGGGTGCTCGCATGGCTTCGCCCAGGGCTGGGTGTCGATCCACCAGTTGCTGGGCATCGTGCAGCGCACGCCAGGGTCGACCGGCTTACCGCTGACCCGCGACTGGATGTACCGGACCTGACCGTCGATAGACAGGCAGGGCGAGGCTTCTGTGACGGGGGTCAGCCCGATTCGACACCAATTCGGGATGATTCGCTGTCCCGAAGCCCGGAAATGTGAATAGAATCGCGCCGGGCGATAAACACAAATGATTCAAGGGTCTGGCGCGCAGTGTTAAAGCTGAGCCGCCGGCCGAAAAAAGAAGACGCCGAATCGACCCGGTTTCCCATCGTTAGGACACCGGGCCGTGTGATCTGCTGTGGGCTTGATGTGAAGAGGGAGCCGACGTTGCGAGCATTGCTGGTTTTGACCCTGGCGGGTTGTCTGGTGGCTTCCGGTGCGGCGGTCTCTGCAACGACGTCGTCAGAACCTGCGTCGAAGGCTTCGACGACCGTGGCGAAGGCCAAGTCCGCGAACCGCGTTCAGGGCACCATCCCCGCGGGCACGGCGCGCATTCAGTCGCGCAAGGCCCGTGGCGAGCGGCCGCCGCTGCACCCGTCCGAGGGTCAGTTGACCGGTCTCACCCATAGCGGCGACCCGCTGCAGTTGAAGAGCCACGTGGCGCTCGTCGTGGACCAGGACACCGACGAGGTGCTGTTCGAGAAGAACACCCATGCCGTTCTCCCGATCGCTTCCATCACCAAGTTGATGACTGCGCTGGTGACCGTCGAAGCGGGTCTGCCGCTCGACGAGGAACTGAAGGTCACTCCCGACGAAGTCGTTCGTGCCGGTATTCGCTCCAACCTGCGTCCGGGCCTGACGATGTCGCGCGCCACGGCATTGCATCTCGCTCTCATGTCGTCCGAGAACCGTGCCGCGCAACTGCTTGGCCGGACCTACCCGGGCGGGCTCCAGAATTTCGTCGAAGCGATGAACGCCAAGGCGCGGATCCTCGGCATGAGCGATTCGCACTTCGTCGATCCGACCGGCCTGTCGCCGGACAACCGCTCGAGTGCCAACGATCTCGTGCGCCTCGTGAAGGCGGCGTACGAACACGATGTAATCCGCGAGTACTCGGTGAGTGGCGAGCTCGCGCTGCCGGTCGGCAAGCGGACCCTGCGCTACGCCAGTACCAACCGCCTGACGTCGAATCCGGGGTGGGAGATCGGCCTGCAGAAGACCGGCTACATCTCCGCCGCGGGCCGCTGCCTCGTGATGCAGGCGGTGATCGAAGGACGGCGTGTCGTGATGGTGTTGCTGGACTCGGTCGGGAAATACTCGAGGATCGCCGATGCGCAGCGCATCCGTGACTGGCTCGAGTCCAACGCCGCGTTGACCCCCGCTCCTGCCAAGTCGGCCGGGCCGGTGGTGACCACCGGCGCGAAGTCGATCTAGCTCTTCGCGCGCGGCTCCGGCGGCTCGGCGTAGCCGAGCCCGGCGGAAATCCGCTGGGCCGTTGCGAGCAGGTCTTCCAGCCAGTCGTCCTGCATCCGCTCCGACGGCGCCGATACCGACAGCCCGGCCGTGACCCTCCCCGAGTCGTCCCGTATGCCGGCGGCGATGCAGCGCACCCCCAGTTCAAGTTCCTCGTTGTCGCGCGCGTACCCGCGCGTGCGGACCATCGACAACTCGCGCTCCAGCTTGGCCAGGTCCGTGATGCTGTTCTTGGTATGGCCGGCGAGGCCTGTCCGGGTCGCGTAGGCGCGGACCACGCGCGGGTCCTCGTAGGCGAGGAAAAGCTTGCCGCTTGAAGTGAGGTGCAGCGGCGCCCGGCCGCCGATCGCGCGAACCACCTGCATGCCGGAGCGCTCGCTGTAGGAGCGATCGATGTAGACGATTTCGTCGCCCTGGCGCACCGAAAGATTCACGGTCTGACCGGTGCGGCGATGAAGGTCCCGCATCGGCTCGATCGCGGCTTCACGCACCGACAGGCGTGCCTTCACCAGGTTGCCGAGTTCGAGCAAGCGCATGCCGAGGCGATACGAGCCCGGCGTCTCCGCGCGATCGACGAATCGGCCGACCACCATGTCATTTAGAATCCGGTGCGCCGTCGAGGGGTGCAGTCCCGTCGTGTTCGCGAGGTCTTTCAGGCTGACCGGTTCGGAACGCGCCGCGAGGGCATCGAGCAACTTCATCATGCGCTCGATGACCTGAATGGCTGTCTTGTCCCGCGGGACGATTGTCATTGTGCTTTGCGGTATTTTTTACCTGCTGCCACTCTATATCAGAATACGAAAAGAGGACAACGGTGCGCACCGGGCGACGTTGACCTACGGCAGCTTTCTCAGAATTCCCGGGGCCATGCAGCCTGCCTGGCTGTGACGAGCGACGGCCCGGCGGGCCGGGGGAGATCGCGATCGTGAAAGTCGGACTGTTCGTCACGTGCCTGGTCGACGCTGTACGGCCGGAGATCGGGTTCTCCGCACTGAAGCTGCTCGAGGGCGCGGGGTACGAGGTGGTCGTGCCGGAGAGCCAGACCTGCTGCGGGCAGCCGGCCTACAACTCCGGCGACGCGCGCACCGCGCGCGAGCTGGCCGAAAAGGTGCTGCGCGAATTCGAGCCCTTCGATTACGTCGTGCTTCCGAGCGGCTCGTGCGGCGGCCAGATCAAGGTGCAGTACATCGAATTGTTCCGCGACGACCCCGACCTGAAGGCGCGCGTCGAACGGCTGGCGGGGAAGACCTACGAGCTGACGGACTTTCTCGTCAACGTGGCGAAGATCGCCGAACTGCCTTCGAGCTTCGCCGGTCACATCACGTATCACGACTCGTGCAGCGGCTTGAGGGAAATGGGCGTCAAGCAGCAGCCGCGCGCTCTGCTGGGCAAGCTGCCCGGCGTTCGACTGACCGAGATGAAGGACTGCGAGCAGTGCTGCGGGTTCGGGGGCACCTTCTCGGTGAAGTACGGCGACATCTCCGGCGCGATCGTCGACGAGAAGTGCCGCAACATCCAGGCGAGCGGCGCCGATGCGGTGGTGCTCGGTGACCTCGGGTGCATCCTGAACATCGAAGGGCGGCTGCGCCGCACCGGCGATGAGAAGACGCGGGTGCTCCACATCGCTCAAATACTTGCGGGAGATGCGTGATGCAAGTCCAGTCGATGCATTTCAAGGAACGCGCCGGCCAGAAGCTCGCCGACGCGCGCCTGCAGAAGAACCTGAAGAAGCTGTCGGAGAAGTTCGTCACCGCGCGTGCGTCGGCGATCGCCGAGCTCGACGATTTCGAGGCGACCCGTGAGGCGGCGGTGGAGCGGCGCAACCGCGCCTTGGCGAATCTCGACGTCTGGCTGGAGACCTTCGAGCGCAACGCCACTGCGCATGGCGCCAAGGTGCTCTATGCCGAGACGCACGAGGAAGCGGTCCGGCTGATCGTCGACATCGCCCGGCACCACGGAGTGAAGAAGGTCACGAAGTCGAAGTCGATGGTGTCCGAGGAAGTCGGACTGAATCATGCGTTCGAGGCCGCGGGCATCCAGCCGGTCGAGACCGACCTCGGCGAATACATCCTGCAGATCAACAACAACGAGGCGCCGTCCCACATCATCGCGCCCGTGATTCACAAGGACAAGGAAGAGATCTCGGATCTCTTCGCGAAGGCGCACGCGACGCCGCGCAAGACGGAAATCAACCAGCTCACGCGCGAGGCGCGCGAGGTGCTGCGGGGCCACTTCCTCTCGGCCGACATGGGTGTGACGGGCGCCAATTTCCTGATTGCCGAGACCGGGTCGGCCACCGTCGTCACCAACGAGGGCAACGAGGGGATGTGCACGATCCTTCCGCCGAAGGTGCACGTCGTGCTGACCGGCATCGAGAAGGTGCTGCCGACGCTGGAAGACGTGGCGACGTTGATGCGGCTGCTGCCGCGATCAGCCACGGGGCAGCCGATCTCCAATTACTTCTCGGTGCTCACCGGCCCGCGTCGCTCGGGCGAGGAAGACGGTCCCGAGCACATGTATTACGTGCTCGTCGATGCCGGCCGCACCGGCCTGCTGGGGGGGAGTTCCAGGACATGCTTCGCTGCATCCGATGCGGCGCCTGCATGAATCACTGCCCCGTCTACCAGAAGATCGGCGGCCACGCCTATGGCTGGGTGTACCCGGGACCCATGGGATCGGTGCTGACGCCGAGTTACGTCGGCGTGGAGAACGCGCTGGACCTGCCGCAGGCGGCGACGTTGTGCGGTCAGTGCAGCGTCGTGTGCCCGGTGAAGATTCCGCTCCCGGATCTGCTGCGCAAGCTGCGCGAGAAGCAGTGGGACCGCGGGCTGCGTCCGTGGTACGAGAAGGTCGGCGTCGGCGTGTGGGCCTACGCGGCCATGCGGCCGTCGCTCTACGCGTTCGGCTCGCGGATCGCGGTGCGTGTGCTGCGCTGGATGGGCGGCAGTTCGAAGCGCATTCGCAGCCTGCCGGTGGGCGCCGGCTGGACCCTCAGCCGCGATTTCCCGGCGCCGAGCGGCCGCACCTTCCGCGAGATGTACCGCGAGCGCAAGCAGGCCGGTCAGGTCGGTTCGACGCGCACGTAGCGCGCCCCTTGTTCGTCGCGCCCCGAGCGGTAGAGCGCGACTTCCCGGATCGGCCAGTCGATCGGCGGCGCGATCTCGCGCGGGCCATCGAAGCGGCGCACGTCGCGCAGCAGGGTCACGTGGGGCACGAAGGGTTTGCGGTCGTAGCCGACCTGCAGCGCATCGAGCAGCGCGCGCGCGCGGCTCGCGATCTCGCCGAGGTCGGGCATCAGCAGGCCTCCGGCCCACAGCACGCGCGGACGTGCAAAGAAACCGATCTGCGTGAGTTGCCAGTCGCAGGCCAGTGGGGGCAGCGCGGCGCACGCGCCAGCCACTTTCGCTCCCACGGCGTCCGGCAGGTCGCCGATGAAGGCGAGGGTCAGGTGGAGATTCTCCGGGCGCATCACACGTCCGTGCTCCGCGTGAGGACGCAGTGCGTGAGTGAGTTCCGCGCAGCGCTGCCGCGCCCCGGCGTCCGGCCACGCGGCGATGAAGCAGCGCACGTCAGGCCGCCCGGCGAGCTCCGCCCGCGCGGGGCGCGCGCGTCGGCGTGGCATTCAGTGCGCGGATGGCGGCGACGCAGTCGGCCACGATGTCCGGCCCGGAGTAGATGAATCCGGTGTAGACCTGTACGAGCGAGGCGCCGGCCTGGATCTTCTCCACCGCGTCGTCGCCCGTCATGATGCCGCCCACGCCGATGATCGGCAGGGCGCCCTTGAGGTGCCGGGCGAGGATGTCGATGACCGCGGTCGCGCGCTCGGTCAGCGGCCGACCGGACAGGCCGCCCGTTTCCTCGGCATGCAGCAGCCCTCTGACACGATCGCGCGCGATCGTGGTGTTGGTTGCGATGACGGCGTCGACGCCGTGCTCGACCAGCGTATCGGCCACCAACGGAATGGCGTCGTCGGCGAGGTCAGGGGCGATCTTCACGGCCAGAGGAACGCGCTTTCCATGCCGATCTTCCATCCGCCTGCGTTCGTCGCGCAGGCCGGCAAGCAGCGCGGTCAGTTCCTTCGTGCCCTGCAGCGCCCGCAGGTCCTTGGTGTTGGGCGACGAAATGTTCACCGCCACGTAGTCGGCGTGCTCGTACACCTTCTGCAGGCCGATCCGGTAGTCGTCGAGCGCGCGATCGATCGGCGTGTCGGCATTCTTTCCGATGTTCAGTCCGATCACGCCGCCGCGACGCCGGAACGCCTTCTGCCGCTTCACGTTCTCGACGAGCTTGTCGACGCCGTCGTTGTTGAACCCCATCCGGTTGATCACGCCCTGCGCGGGGATGAGCCGGAAGATGCGCGGTTTCGGATTGCCGGGCTGGGGCCGCGGTGTGACCGTCCCCGCCTCGATGAAGCCGAAACCAAAGGTTGCCAGCGCGTCGATGTGGTCGCCGTTCTTGTCCATGCCAGCCGCGAGACCGACCGGATTGGGGAACGCGAGGCCCATCACTGTCACCGGCAGGGCCGGCACCGACTTGCACACGAAGCGGGTGAGGCCGAGCGAGTAGGCGCGCTGAAGCTGCGTCAGCGTGAGGTCGTGAGCGACCTCGGGGTCGAGCGAGAAGAGTACGGAGCGCGCGAAGTTGTACAGCACGCGCGCATTCTAGCGACGGCGGGCGGTGCGCTCAGCGCACGCGCTTGTTCTCCGTCAGACGTTCCCATCGCCCGCCGCGCAGCATCTCCACCGGCCGGAAGCGGGCCTTGTAGGCCATCTTCGGGCTTTCCTCGATCCAGTAGCCGAGGTAGAGGTACGGTAGCCCGAGCGCCTTGCACTGCTCGAGCTGCCAGACGATGTTGAACGTGCCGTAACTCGTGCCGGCCTCGTCGGGGTCGAAGAAGGTGTAGACGGACGACAGGCCGTCGTTCAGCACGTCGATGATCGAGATCATGCGCAGCGTGCCGAGGCCATCGATGCCGGGCGGCAGCGGGTCGCGGAACTCGACCAGCCGCGTGTTGACCTTGCTCTGCAGGAGGAACTGCGAGTACTGCTCGCGGCTGTCGTTGTCCATGCCGCCGCCGGCGTGGCGCGTCGACTGGTAGCGCAGGTAAAGGTCATAGTGCTCGTGGTCGAACGCGAGCGAGGCCACGCGCGACACCAGGTTCCGGTGGCGCAGCCACGAGCGCCGCTGCGTCCGGTTCGCTACGTATTCGCTGACCGGCACGCGGACCGGCACGCACGCCCGGCAGCCGTCGCAGTACGGGCGGTACGTGAAGATTCCGCTGCGGCGGAATCCCATCTTGACCAGTTCACTGTAGACGTCGGCGTTGATGAGGTGCGCCGGCGTGGCGACCTGCGAGCGGGCCTGACGCTCGTCGAGATAGCTGCAGGGATAGGGCGCCGTGGCGTAGAACTGCAGCGCGGAAAAGGGCAGTTCCTTGAGATTCGCCACGTCAGTCGGCCCGGGTCTCGGTCAGCAGTGCGTTGAGCGGGCGGTGCATGTACGCCTGCCAGTCGATCGGCGCGCACTCCACCGCGGTCTTCACGTGAGCCAGGAAATCAGCACGTCCGATCTCGCGTGCCCCGAGGGACGCAAGGTGCCGCGTGTTCTGCTGGCAGTCTATCACTCGCACTTTCTCAATCAGCAAGAGTCGCACCAAAGCGGCCAGCGCGATCTTCGATGCGTCCGTCGAGCGCGCGAACATCGACTCGCCGTAGAACATGCGGCCCAGCGAGAGGCCGTAGAGCCCGCCTACCAGTTCGCCGTTGCTCCAGGTCTCGATCGAAACCGCCACGCCGAGCCGGTGCAGCTCCGTGTAGGCCGCGATCATTTCCGCCGTGATCCACGTTCCCGCCTCCGCGCCGCGCGGGGCCGCGCAGGCCCGCATCACCGCTTCGAACGCGCTGTTCGCGCGAAGTTCGACCGTGCCGCCGCGGGCGACCCGGCGCAGCGTCTTGCCGAAGGTGCGCGAGACGCGGAACTCGTCGGTAAAAAGCACCATCCGTGGGTCGGGCGACCACCAGAGCACGGGTTCGCCGGCCGAATACCAGGGGAAGATGCCGTGCTTGTAGGCATCCAGCAGGCGGTCGATCGACAGGCTGCGACTCGCCGCCAGCAGCCCGTTCGGATGCGTCAGGGCCGCGCGCACCGGCGGAAACGGCTGGCCGGCCGCCAGCCACGGGATCATCGGACGCTGCTGCCGGGGTGCGGCGGGGCACCCGCGACGATCGACTCGATGTACGTGCCGAACTGCCCGCGCTTGCGGTCCTCGAAGAAATGCCGCAGCGTGGCCGCGACCGTGCGGAAGGCGATGTCCTCCCACGGGATCTCTTCCTCGCCGAACAGGCGGACCTCCAGGCTCTCGGTGCCGGCGGCGAACGCGGTGTCGATCAGGTCCGCCCGGAAGAAGATGTGCACCTGCTGCACGTGCGGCACGTCGATCATCGTGAAGAGCGGGCCGAGGTCGACGCGGGCACCGGCTTCCTCGAGCGTTTCGCGCATCGCGCCGTCGCCGGTGGTCTCGCCCACTTCCATGAACCCGGCCGGCAGCGTCCACTTGCCGTAGCGCGGCTCGATGGCGCGCCGGCAGAGCAACACCCGCTCGCCCCACACGGGAACCGTGCCGACAACCGGGCGCGGATTGACGTAGTGGATCGTGCCGCACTGGTCGCAGCACGCGCGGCTGCGGTTGTCCCCCTCGGGGACGCGAACGGTGATCGGGTGTCCGCAGTGGGAGCAGAAGCGCACTGGATGGGTTCGAGGTAGCGGGACTGCGAGGCAGTCTATCGCAGGCCGCCATGCAATTTTCACGGCCCGAGGGGCAGGCGCCGCGGCGCGCGCCATGGCGCATGCGGACTCTCGCGGAAGCGCCTATAAAGATCGGGTACGGTCGGGCGATCGCCCGCGCGTGCTCAGTGAGAAATCATGTTCAGTCGACAGGAAAAGGCGGAGGTCTCGATGCGAAAGGTTCTTGGTGGAATGGTGGCCGTTGCGGCGCTGACCCTTGCCGGGCAGGCGCTGGGGGCCGATCCGGCGGCGCAGAAGGCGGAACTGCGGAAGATGTGCGACGACGCGCTGGCGACGCTCTACAAGGCGAAGCCGGAGGCGAAGGCCGCGGTTGAAAAGTCGGCGGGCTACGGGTGCTTCTCCAGTTTCGGCATTTCGTTCTTTGTCGGCGGTGCCGGCGGTCGCGGGCTTGTTCATGACAACGCCACGAAGAAGACGACGTTCATGAACATGGGCCAGGCGACCGGGGGGCTGGACTTCGGCATCAAGGACTACCGCGAAGTGCTCGTGTTCAAGGACCAGGCAACGCTGGCCAAGTTTGTCGAGTCCGGATGGGAGTTCGGCGGAGGCGGGACGGCAGCGGCCATGGCCGGCGGCAAGGGCGCCAAGGCGGAAGCGACCGAAGTGTCCTCGGGCCCGATCACCGTATATCCGATGACGAAGTCGGGCCTGGCGGCCGGGATCGCGGCCGGCGGGCGGAAGTACTGGAAGGACAAGGATCTGAACTAGCGCTGCGCTGCCCGTGTTCCGCAACCGGGCGCTGCGACTCGAGTTATCGCACGTCTCGCGCCTGTACGACGTGCGCGCTGCGGTCGCCTGCTCGCCGACTTCGGGGCCGAACCGTCATATCGGGAATGCGTTGCGCACCGGCGCGACGCGCGACGAAGTGGCGGAAACCATCGAGTTGACGACGGTGATGGGCACTCACGCGTGCGATCTTGCGATTCCGATCCGGTGAGAGGAGTGGGAGCGCTTAGAAACGGGGCGGACGGGAAAGCGAGGGCGCAAGAAGGTGGGGACGGCGACGAGAGCGGGGCGCCGAAGCAGGGCGGCGACGTGAACCACGGCTCGCATGGCGCGGACGAGGCAGGCGCGATTGCCGAGGGATCGACCGGGCGCGCTCGCGCGCTGGTTCCCGGTGTCCTGGTCTGCCTCACCGTCGCGATGGCCGCGGGCTTCATGTCGCAGCAGTACGGCGGCCCGCAGGTCCTCTATGCGCTTCTGATCGGTCTGGCGCTGCACACGGTCGGGAGCCAGGGCGCGCTGACAGCCGGAGTGAACTTCTGCTCGCGCACGCTGCTGCGTCTGGGCGTAGCGCTGCTCGGGGCCCGGATCACGCTCCCGGTGATCTTCGACCTCGGTCCCCGGAGCGGGGCCCTGATTGCCCTGGCCGTCGTGCTGACCATCGGCCTCGGGTGGCTGCTTTCGAAAGTTCTTCGTTTGCCGATCGAGCAGGGGATCATTTCCGGTGGCTCGGTCGCCATCTGCGGTGTGTCGGCCGCCCTGGCGCTCGCCAGCATCTTCCCTCGCAAGCCGGAGACGGAGCGGTTCACGTTGCTGGTGGCCGCCGGGGTCACGCTGATGTCGACCGTGGCCATGGTGGTCTATCCGCTGCTTTCGAGCGCGCTGCACTTTTCGGTCGTCCAGACCGGACTTTTCCTCGGCGGTTCGATTCACGACGTCGCGCAGGTCGTGGCGGCCGGAATGATGGTGTCGCAGGGCGCGGCCGACAGTGCGACGGTGGTGAAGCTGTTCCGGGTCGCGCTTCTGGTCCCCGTGGTGCTGACGCTGGCGCTTGCCATTGGCATGCGGGCGCGGGCAACGAGCGAAAACGCGGCGCGTCCGCCGCTGCTGCCATCGTTTCTCGTCGCCTTCTGCGTCCTGGTCGCGCTGTCGAGCGCCGGCTACATCCCGCCGCCCGCAATCGATGCGGCCAGCGTCGCGTCGCGCTGGTTGCTGGTGATCGCCATCGCCGCCGTCGGCATCGGCAGTTCCCCCGCGGAATTGATACGCATGGGATGGGCCCCGGCCGTCCTGCTGCTCGGCGAGACGCTGTTCATCGGCGCGCTCGTTCTCGTCGGCGCGTGGTGGTCGGCGGCTGACGGCGGTCGTCGGTTCCCGGCGGCGAAGGCAGTCGGCGATCCCGAAGAGGCACTTGGCTGCACCTTTTCGCCGACCGCTCTATCGGTCTTTCCGAGTGAATTCTCAGGGGTCGAGGCACGCAGCACGCTGGCTTGGTCCCGGCGGGCAAACCTGATCCGCGGTGCATCGCGGGCGAGGTGTGACGTGCATCAACTAATTCGGTATCGGAGTACCGGTATTATCGCCGGATGAGTTCCCCAAGCGAAACGGGCCTGATCCTCGGCCGTGAACACCGCGACAACCTCGCACTGCTCGCCCGCGTTGAGCAGGCGATGCAGCGCAGCGGCGGCGGCGACCACGTCAACGACCCGGAAGCCATCCGGCTGGTGCGGTCGTTGTGCGAGCACATGACGCACGATCTGGCGCGCCACTTCGCTTTCGAGGAAGAGGAACTGTTTCCCCGCATGGTGGCCGCGGGCGAAGGCGATATCCCGGAACTGCTTACCGAAGAGCACGACGCGATCCGCGCGGTGGGAGGCGAACTCACGCCGCTCGTCGGCATCGCCGCGGACGGCACGCTGGATGCCGAAGGATGGAACCGCCTCAGGCGGCTCGCGCTCGAACTCGTGGAGCGGTTGCTGGCGCACGTCGAGAAAGAGGAGATGTCCCTGGTTCCGCTGCTCGACGACCTGCTCGACGATGAAACCGATCGCGCACTGGCGCTCGGCTACGCATCGTCCTGAACATACCCGCCGATTTCATCTGACGGAGCACGCGATGAACCGAGTCGCCGCTGAACCCCGCATCACGATTCGCGCGCTGAAACCGGACGACCTTGACGCGGTCGTCGCGATCGATCGTGCAATCGAGAAGCGACCGCGCCGCGCCTACGTCCAGCGCCGGTTGCAGGCGGCGCTGCGCGAGCCGGCGCGGCACGCGCAATTCGCCGCTACGGATGCGGACGGCCTGATCGGCTACCTGCTCGCGCGGGTGTTGCGCGGCGAGTTCGGCCGTCGTCGCCCCGCACTGCGCATCGAACTCGTCGGTGTGCGCGCGGACCTGCAGGGACAAGGCGTCGGCCGGCTGATGCTCGATGCGTTGAGCGGGTATGCGCGGCGCAAAGGCCTGGTCGAGTTGCGCACCTCAGCCGACTGGCGCGATCACCGGATGCTGCGCTGGTTCGATGCGACCGGGTTCGTGCTGGCGTCCGATCGCATCGTGGAGTGTCCGGTGCTCGACGGCGCGTACCGGCCCGAACGCGACGATGTCTCGCAACCCCCAGTCGGGTCGCACAGCGAGATCGACTATGGGGCGCCGAGCGCCAACGATTTCGAGAAAATGGCGCGCGATTCCGCCGACGTGCGCTCGATGAGCGCGTCCGACCTGGCCGACATCGTTCGCATCGATCGCGCGTTGACCGGCGTCGACCGCAGCGAATACATCGGAGCGCAGTTTTCGGAGAGCATGGCCGATTCGGCGATTCGCGTGTCGCTCGTGGCGCGTGTCGACGGGGTGGCGGCCGGCTATCTGATGGCCCGCTCGGACCTGGGCGACTTCGGACGCACCGAACCGGTCGCGGTCATCGATACCATCGGCGTCGACCCGGCGTTTGCTCACCGCGGAATCGGTCACGCGCTGCTGTCGCAGTTGTTCGCCAATCTTGGAGCACTGAGGGTCGAACGGGTCGAGACGATCGTCGCGCCGAGCGACATCGCGCTCGCCGGGTTCCTCGCCGGTTGCGGCTTCCTGCATTCGCAGCGGCTTGCCTTCGAACGAACGGTGGGTTGATGGACGGCATCGACGACAGTGCCGTGTACGACGCGCTGCGCGGTGTCGAGGATCCCGAAGCCGGCATGAACGTCGTCGACCTCGGGCTGGTCTATGCCGTGCGCAGCGACACAAGCGGCATCGAGGTCGACATGACGATGACCACGCCCGCCTGTCCGGTGAGCGAGATGCTGGTCGAGCAGGCGCGCGCCGCGGTCGAGACCATTGCGCCAGTCGGCACGCGGGTCGCAGGTCAATCTGGTGGTGGGATGCCCGATCCTGCGACCGCCGATCTGGAACCCGTCGATGATGAGCGGCGTGGCGCCGGTGATGTTCTCCGGCGATGGCGCGGGTTCACGCCGCCGCGACGGACTCCAGCCGATTGAGCCGGGCGTGACGGAACGCTCCCCATAGCGCTGCGCCGATGGCGCCGGCGTAGATCGAGTCGGGGTGCGATGTCACGGTCACGTTCACCTTCTCGTTGACGGTTTCTTCGCGGATTGCCGCCAGCAATCCGGTGTCGAGCGCGAGGCCGCCGGTCAGCAGGGCGGCGCCGCTCTTGATTCCGGTGACCTTCAGCAGCTTGACGATGCGCGAGGCCATCGACAGGTGGATGCCCTTGAGGATGTCCGGCGTCGCGATGCCGCGGCTGACCATGTTGATCACGTCGGTCTCGGCCAGGACGGCGCAGATCGAGGAGACCTTTTCCGGATTCACCGATGTCTGCGAAAGGGGGCCGATCTCCTCGATCGCCACCCCCAGGTAGCGGGCGATGTTCTCGAGGAACTGTCCGGAGCCCGAGGCGCACTGGCTGGTCATCTTGTAGGACAGCACCTTGCCGCGCTCGTCGACGTAGATGGCGCGCCCGTTCAGCGCGCCGATGTCGACCACCGCGCGCGCGCTCGGCTCCAGGAAGACGCCGCCGCGCGCATGCGTCGTCATCGAATAGAAGTGCCCGGTCGCGAACTTGACGTTCTCGCCTTCGCCCGTTGTCGCGATGTAGTCGACGTCGGCCTCCGTCATGCCGGCGTCGGCGAGCACCGCCTCGAACCCCTCGCGGGCGAGCGTCATCGGGTCGCGCCGACGGATCCGCTCGCAGCGCCGGGCGAGCCACACGGGCTGCTCCCCTTCCGAGCGGAACAGCGTTGACTTGACGGCGCCAGAGCCGATGTCGATGCCGACGGTGATCGTCATGGTGTTCTCCTTACGCGCGCGCCTGCGCGGTCAGACCTTCCTCGACCACCGCGCGCCAGGCGAATGTCGCGCCGCCGAGCGCGCCGGTGTAGATGGAGTCGGGATCGATGTTCAGCTTCAACGCGCCGTAGTTCTCGTCGACCAGGTTGCGCAGCGCCTTGACCGCGGCCTCGTTCTTCGCCACGCCGCCCGTGAACGTGAACTCGTTGCGGATGCCGCCCGAGCGCGCCAGGATCGACATCGCGCGCAGGATGATGGCGCGGTGCAGTCCCGCCATGATGTCCTCGCGCTTGTCGCCGAGTGACAGTCGGTCCCGAAGTTCGGCGCCGGCGAACACGGTGCAGGTCGAGTTGATGCGGATGGTCTTGGTCGACTTCATCGCCATCGGCCCCAGTTCATGCAGGCCCATGTTCATCTCGTCGGCGATGTAGCCGAGGTAGCGCCCGCAACCGGCGGCGCAGCGGTCGTTCATCTGGAAGCTTTCGACGATTCCGTTCGGATCGACCTGGATCGCCTTGGTGTCCTGGCCGCCGATGTCGAGCACGGTCGCGGTGCCCGGGTACATCATGTGCGCCCCCAGGCCGTGGCACAGGATCTCCGAGCGGATGTGCTCCTTCGAAAACGGCAGTCGCGCACGGCCGTAGCCGGTGCCGACGACGTAGGTTTCCTCCAGTTCGGTGTCGAGCACGCCTTTGATCGGGGCCTCGATCTGCGCCCGCCTGGGAAGCGTTTCGGGCAGCGCGATGAAAGTGCGTTCGAGCGCGGCGAGCAGGTGTCGCTTGATCGACGCGTCGTAGACGCGGTTCTCGACTTCGATGATCGAGCGATCGAACAGGTTGAGCAGGAAGTCGTAGCGGATATCGGCTTCCCTGGCGACGATTTCGCCGGTGGCGAGATACTGGCTGCCCGCGATGTCCCGAAAGAAGTCCGACTTGCGCTTGGCGCCGGGCGCGAACAGCAGCGGCGCTTCGCCCATCAGTCGCAGGAAGACTTCGGTCAGCGCCGTGCCCACCGCGGCCGTGGCGTCGCCGAACCTGGCGGTGGCGAGGTTGCGCTGGCAGGTCGCCTCGAGGTCGCCGAGTTGCTCGACGTACTGCTCGGCCCTGAAGTCGCGTTCAAGCTGCCCGATGAAGGTATCGAGCGCGCCATCGAGCGCGTTGGTGTCGGCGAGCGCGCGACGGAACAGGTGAAAGCGGCCGTTGAGCAGCGCCTCCTGCTTGGCGATCGCCGCCGCCGTGTCGTAGTTCGAGCGCGAATTGGTGATTCCGCGGCCGAGCACATGCTGGTTCTCGTCGATCACGACCGCCTTGGTGGTGGTCGAGCCGAGGTCGATGCCGATGAAGCAACGCATGGTGTCCTCCGCCCCTCAGTGGGCCACGATCGGGATCACCGAACCGGCGAGACTGCTGCTGGCTGCCGACGTGCGCTTCTGCTTGACCATCTGGAAGTAGCTCTCGAGCCGGTTCTTCACGTTGGCGGCCGAGAAGTAACGCGGGTCGACCAGGTCGGTTTCGATGAACGCGGCCGGTTTGCCGGTCCGCTTTTCCACTTCGCGCAGGATCAGCAGCTGGCCGGCCGAAAAGCTGTTGCAGCTCTTGATCGAGTTGATCAGCAGGCCATCGGCCTGGTACTCGTCGATGTAGCGGCAGATCATGTCGATCCGCGACGGCAGGTTCAGGTTCGTGTAGCAGCCCAGGCAGTAGTCGGCCAGCGACTCGATCGGGTTCTCCGGATCGTGCCGGAAGCCGAAGTCGTACACCCCGCCGACCTTGGCGTAGGTGGATGAGACCACCACGGCGCCTTCGTCGTAGAACATCTTCCAGAAGTCGCGGAAGCTGGTCCAGTTGGGCGGGCCTTCGACGATCAGCCTGTACTTTTCCTCGCCCATCTCGCCTTCCGGCGTGATCGGCCCCTTGCCCTCGCGCACCCGCTGTTCGATCTCGCCCCGGAGCACGCGGTAGTACTCCGTCGCCTCGGGTGTGCCACGGAACGCGGTGAAGATCGGTCCGATGTAGTAGACGGCGCCGAAGTAACCGTCGATCGGGCTCGGCCGGTGTTTGGCCGAGTGCAGCACCGCAACCAGATCCTCCTCGGCCTTGGCCGATTCGCGCATGTACTGCCGCAACCGGTCGATGTCGAACTTCACGCCGGACACCCGCTCGAGCGTGGGAATCACCGTTTCCTTCAGCTGCCTGACGACGTACTCGCGCATGTTCGGAGCGATGCGGCCTTCGCCCTGGTAGGGCACATGCAGCATCACGGTCTCGCAGCCGTACTTGTGGCGGATCAGCTCGAACCACTTCATGAAGGTGAAGCAGCCGGTGTACGACAGCAGCAGGATGTCGGGCCGGGGCAACGCCTCGCCGGTGGGCCCGATCTCGCCGCCGAGCATCATGCCGAGGTCGGCCTTCACGTAGGTGCAGACGTCCTCGCTCTGGCCGTCGCGCTCGGCGTCCATGATCATCTTGCCGCTCTTCTTGCGCATGCCGTTCTGCAGCGCATTGGTCTCGGGCAGGCTGCGCGCGAAGTCGAAGCACATCAGCAGTTCGTTGAGGTTGCCCGGGACGAAAGTCGCTGCGACCTTGCGGTTTGCCGAGTGCGCGGCCGCCAGCTCGGAGTAGTTGCGGTTGATCATCTCCTTCTGCAACCACATCGCATCCTCTTTCTGGACGTCCTGCGGCTTCTTCGAGGAGATCGGCGCGGCGATCGTGGCGGTGGTCATCAGTCAGCCCCTTTCATCGTGGGTGGGGGCGTGCATCACGCGGCGTCCCACAGCTTGATCGAATCGGCGAACGTTCCCGCCTGCTCGCGGATCGGCGCCATCTGGCCGGTGTTTTCGGAGTATTTGAACGCGGTGTGCGGAACCTTGTGCTTGCTCAGCACGTCCTGCAGCATCGGACGCTCGAGCAGCGCCGGGTCGCAGAACGACGGCGCGGCGAACACCACGCCCTCGGCGCCGAACTTCCGTACCTGCTTCAGCAGATACTGTCCCTTTTCCTCGCGCCGCTGGTCGTACTTGGCGGCGGTCGTCGCCGAGCGGTGCAGGAAGGCCTTCGACAGTTCCTCCAGCGGGACGCCGTCGGTCGGCACATCGTCGAGCAGCCAGCGGTTCACCAGCATGAAGTCGTCGTCGACGATGTAGCAGCCGGCCATTTCGATCGACTTGATCAGCGCCAGCGGCGGCTGTTCGCAGAACGTGCCGTTGATGATGACGCGCGCGTTGTCGCGCCGTGGCCGCGGCATCGCCGAGGCGGCCGCAACGTATTCGCGCACGAGTGCCGTGTGCTCCTCGGGCGGCAGCAGCATGCCGGCGCGCAGCACCAGGTACACCTCGGCGGTCGGCATCTGCCACGGCGCGGCGGCGCGGGCGCGGTACAGCTCCGCGATTGCGGCGCGGTTGTCGTTGTAGACGGCGATGGACGCATTGAGCATCGCATCGGTGATCTCGCGGCCCGCCACCTTGCCGAGATCCTCGCGCAGCACCTCGAGTTCCTGCACGTAGAAGCGCCCGCCGACCGCGTCCTCGTAGTTCTGCGGAACGTCGAAGTAACGCACGTATTTATCGGGAAACAGGATCTGCCACATGCCCGACAGGTTGCGAATCACGTCGCAGATCGACGGGAACAGCATGCCGTCGAGGCAGTCGAGCCGTCCCGTCAGCCCGAGTTCGATCGTCGAACGCGGGATGCGGCAGATGTAGCTCTGGTAGTACGCATCGCCCTGGATCACCTCGAGCCCGTCGCCGCCGCCGAGGATGCCGACCGGCAGCATGCCGGCGGCGTGGATGATCTCCCGGGGGACGTAGACCGGCATGTAGCCGATCGCCTTGCGGCCGGGGGCGCCGGCTTTCCATGCCTTGACGGAGCCGAAGTTCAGGTCCTCGAACAGCGCCTCGCAGCGCTGCACGATCTGCTGCACAGCCGGGATAGAGGTCATCAACGGTGCTCCCATCGAGGGGCGCGCTTGGCGAGGAAGGCCGCCAGTCCTTCGTTCGCATCGCGTGTTTGCATGAGCCGCTCGAGATAGAGCTGCTCGACCTCGGCCAGCCGCAGCCGCACGTCACGCAGCAGGGCGCCGCGGGCGGCGGCCAGGGCGCACGCCAGTGCGGCTGCGCTCTTGCCCGCCAGGTGCCGCTCGAAGTACGCCAGCGCCGCGCCATCCGGTTCGTCGGACACCGACTGCACGAGGCCGGCGGCGTGCGCCTCGTGTGCGCCGATCGAACGGCCCGAGAAGAGCAGGTCCTCGGCCATCGGCTGGTTCACGCGGTACGGCAGCAGCACCGAAGCGGCGGGGGCGAACACGCCGAGCTTCATCTCCGGCTGGCCAAACTGCGCATCGGGCGCGGCGAAGATCGGGCCACCGGCCAGGGCGATTTCCAGCCCTCCGCCCAGGCACTGGCCGCGCACGGCGACCAGGATGGGCGCGGGGAACTCGATCATCGCGATGACGAGCGCGTGCAGCGACGCCAGCATCTGGGCGCACTGCGCCGGCAGATGCTCCTCGACGCTGGCTCCGAAACTGAAGTTCGGGCCCTCGGCATCGAGCAGCACCCCGCGCAAGGTCGAACCCGCGCGATGCGAGGCCAGCGCCCGGCCGAGCGCCGCGATCATCGCCGCGTCGACGATGTTGGCCTTGGGCCGGTTCAGTCGCAGGCGCAGCAGTGCGTCGTCGGCCTCGAGCCACTCCCTCAGCGGCGCATCCGTGGGCGCGGCCATCGCGGCGCGCGTTTCAGCCATGACGCTTCGCCTTCGGCTGGATCGAATCGTGCAGCGGGCCGACCCAGCTTTCGCCGGCGGCGAGCTTCTGCCGCAACAGGACGAAGTCGACTTCGCGGTCGTCCTTCGTGCCTTCGTTGAAGGCGGTGAAGCCGGCGCGGGCCTCGGTCATCATGTTGAGCCCCAGCCACGCGCGCGAGTCCTCCTTGTTGCGGTTCCAGGCTTCGAGCTTCGGCTTGCGCAACTCCTCCAGCGTCTTGGTCGTGCAGTCGGGGAAGGTGAGCAGGATCTTGGCGGCAAGCTCCTCGACCTTGGCGTCGAGCAGCGACAGGTCGACGCTGCCGCGTGCGAGCAGCGCCTTGCCTTCCTTCGCGGCGTCGCCGGTCTTCGGCTCGCCGAAAGCGTAGCGACCGAACTCGTCGAACATCTTCTGCGTTTCGACCAGCGGATTGGCGACGAACCGGCCGTCGACCTTGAGGGCCGGCACGATGTCGGTCAGGATGCCCATCAGGTACGCCTTGTGCGCGGAGAACGGCTCGCAGAGCACACAGGCGGCCATCGCGCGCTCGGTGCCAACGGCGACCGGCAGGAAATCGGTGGCGCCGCCGATCGGGGCGGAGCCGTGCTTCGGACCGGCCTGGCCGAACCGCGCGAGGTCCTGCGCGACCGAGAAGTCGCAGGCCATGCCGATCTCCTGTCCGCCGCCGATGCGCATGCCGTTCACGCGACAGATCACCGGCTTGTCGCACGCGAGGATGTTGGACACCATGTCGTTGAACAGGCGCATGTACTGCCGGTACTCCTGCGGGTGGCCGGCGTAGTACTCGGCGTATTCCTTGGTGTTTCCGCCGGTGCAGAACGCCTTGTCGCCGGAGCCGGTGAAAACGACGCAATTGACGTCGCGCGCGTTGCTCGCGGCGCGCATCGCCAGGATCACGCCCTTGACCATGTCGGTCGTGTAAGAGTTGTACTGCGTCGGGTTGTCGAGCGTGATCCAGGCGTTGTACAGGCCATCGACGGCCTTGCCGTCCGGCGTTCGCGCCGGCCGCAGTTCGTAGCGCACGCCGGGCTTGCTGATGTCGTCGACGATGTCGTGGTTCTTGAAATCGCGCATGGCGTTGATCCTCGTTCCGATGTTCAGTTGGGCACCAGCACCGCGCGCTTGCGGATCTCGCGGACATGCACGGCGTGGAAGACGTGATTGATGTCGTCGAGCGGATGCAGTTCGACGAACGGCTCGATCGCCACCCGGCCATCGAGCACGAGGTCGAGCGCGGCGGGGTAGTACTCCGGCGGGCAGCCCCAGTTGCCGATCGCGCGCGCATCGAACGCCATCAGGTTCGACAGCCGCACCTCGACCTTGTCCATGGTGAAGCCGACCACCGACAGCGTGGCGCCGTGCACCAGCAGGCCGAATGCGGTCAACTGCCCGGCCCCGGTGCCGGAACACTCGAAGATCCGCCACTCGGTGGCGCGCGCTCCGCTTTCCTTCGCGAATGCGGCGATCTTCGCCTTCAATGTCTTCGCGTCGGTGGCGCGGGCGTTGAGCGTCAGCGCAGCGCCGTGCGGCGCGATGGCCGCCAGCTTGGCGTCATCGACGTCGATGGCCACGACCTGCGCGCCGAACGCGCGGGCGATCTGCACGCAGTAGCCTCCGACACCGCCGGCACCGACGACGATCGCGAGCGAGCCCGGCTCGACGCCGGCGCGGCGCACCGCCTGATACGGGGTGGTCAACGCATCGGCGACGATCGACACCTGCGGCAGCGTCAGGCCGGCAGCCGCGAGCCGCCGCGGATCGACCTCGCACAGGCCGCGGCCGGGCACGACGATGTGCGAGGCGAAGCCGCCGTGCACGTCGTTGCCCGGCATCTTCTGCTGCCGGCAGATCGGCGCGAGCCCGCGCTTGCACAGGTCGCACTCGCCGCAGGGCAGCACGGCGGGCACGATGACGGTCTTGCCGAGCCAGGCCTCGGCACCTTCCCCGGCTGCGGTCACCGTGCCGCTGATCTCGTGCCCGAGCGCGAGCGGCAGGGGATGGTTCGTACGGACGCCGTCGTAGTAGAACCCCAGGTCGGTATGGCAAACGCCGCAACCGGCCACGGCGACGACGACTTCGCCGGCCGCGGGTTCGGCAGTGAATCGCTCGCGCACCAGTGGCGCGTTGGCCGCGTTCATCATCCAGCGGTGGGCGTCGATGCGCATGGAGCCTCTCGATGGTTGCGCCAGATCAGCCGCAGGTGCCGGGCCGGCATTGACCCAGGGTGTCTGGCGCGCCTATTCTGGCATACCGGTACCGAATTACATGTATCGGTGCACATGCTCCGGGATCGCACTGCGAAATCAATGATCTGGGTCAAACCGAGCAGGTCGCATCAACGGATGTAATGGCTCGACCCGTTGGAGGGCTATGAACGGCAGCACGGGTTCGGCGGCGAGCGCCAGTGAGGCGCGGGTGGGCGTGACGATCGCGCCGGCCGACCTGTCGTTCGCCGTCGGCGGGCTGCACGGCGACGCGCCGCAGGCCGGCGGCCGCGCCGAGGACAACTGTCGCATCACCGTCTATTGCTGCGACAAGCCGGCGTATCTGGCCGTCCGCGCCGAGCTCGGCGAGGCGTGGGGCCGGCGCAGGGGGACCCACTACCCGGCGATGAGCATGATTTTCGTGGCCGAGACTGCTCGACAGTCCGGCGCTGATCGAACTCGGAAGCTACACCAGGACTTCCACCGGCAAGCTGACCGACACGCCAAGGCCCAACGACAGAAGCGAGATCCGCCATGAGCACCGTACTGACCGCACCGCCGCGCACTGAGACACGCGACGTTCCGACCTATTGCTACAACTGCGTGGCAGGTCCCGACCTGCTGACGGTCAAGGTCACCGACGGTGTGGCGACCGGCATCGGTCCCAACTTCGACGGCGTCGGGCTGCACCCGTCCGACGGCCGGCCCTGTGTGAAGGCGTACGGGTTGATCCAGAAGACGTATCACCCGGCTCGCATCCTGACGCCGATGAAGCGGACCAATCCGAAGAAAGGCATCGACGAGGACCCGGGGTTCGTGCCGATCTCCTGGGACGAAGCGCTCGACACGATCGCCGAAAAGCTGCGCGACATCCGCAGCCGCGGCCTGCGCGACGAGCATGGCTATCCGCGCCTGGCGGCTACGTTCGGCCACGGCGGCACGCCGGCCAACTACATGGGCAGCTTCCCCGCGTTCCTCGCGGCATGGGGCGACATCGACTACAGCTTCGGCTCGGGCCAGGGCGTCAAGTGCGTGCACTCCGAGCACCTGTTCGGCGAGTTCTGGCATCGAGCGTTCACCGTGTCCGCGGACATGACGTACACGCGCTTCAACCTTTCGTTCGGCAACAACAACGAGGTCACCGGCGGGCCCTGCGCGGTGATCCGGCATGCCGATGCGCGCGTGCGCGGCGCCAAGCGCGTGCAGATCGAACCCCATCTTTCAGTCACCGGAGCGACGTCGGCCGAATGGATCCCGATCAAGCCGAAGACCGACCCGGCGATGATGTTCGCGCTGATCCACACCATGCTGCACGAGCATCCGCGCGACAGGCTCGATGTGCCGTTCCTGCGCGACATGACCTCGTCGCCGTATCTGGTCGGTGCGCATGGCTACTACCTGCGGGATCCCGCGACCTTCAAGCCGCTGATCTGGGACGCGCGGCGCGGCGCGGCCGTGCCGTTCGACACGCCGGACTCCGAGCCGCTGCTCGAAGGCCGCGTCAACGTCGCGGCGGCGGTCGAGGTCGGTGCCGACGGTGAAAGCTGGACGCACGAGAATGTCGAGTCCGGCACCGCGTTCACACACCTCGTGGAGCACATGCGGCAATACAGCCCCGAGTGGGCGGCGCCGATCTGCGAGGTGCCGGCGGCGACGATCCGCCGGCTCGCGGGCGAGTACCTCGACCACGCGTGCGTCGGGCAGACGATCGAGGTCGACGGCCAGGCCCTGCCGTTCCGGCCGGTCGCGGTCACTCTCGGCAAGACCGTGAACAACGGCTGGGGCGCGTTCGAGTGCGTGTGGTCGCGAACGTTGCTGGCCGTGCTGGTCGGCGCGCTGGAAGTGCCAGGGGGCACGCTGGGCACGACGATCCGCCTGAACAAGCCTCACGACAATCGCCACAAGAGCGTGAAGCCCGGCGTCGACGGGTTCATGAGCACCAACATGAACCCGACCGACAAGGACAATTGGGTAAGCAAGCCGGCGGGTCGCAATGCCCACCGCAAGCTCGTGCCGCTGTCGGGCAATGCGGGCGCGTGGAGCGAGTCGCTCGGACCGACGCACCTGGCGTGGATGTTCAGCGACCGCCGTCCGGAGGCATGGCCGGAAACCAGCAAGCCGGACCTCTGGTTTGCATATCGCACCAACCCGGCCATCTCGTTCTGGGACACGCGCGCGGTAGCCGGCATGATGGCGCGCTTTCCGTACACGGTCTGCGTTGCCTACACGCACGACGAGACGAACCATATGGCGGACATCCTGCTGCCCGAGGCGACCGACCTCGAGTCGACGCAGCTGATCCGGCTCGGGAAGACGAAGTTCGTCGAGCAGTTCTGGCACCACCAGGGTTTCGTGCTGCGTCAGCCTGCCGTGGCGCCGCGGGGGGACACGCGCGAGTTCACGTGGATCGCCACTGAGCTGGCGCGCCGCACCGGCCTGCTCGAGGGCTACAACGACGCGATCAACCGCGGGGTCTGCGGCGTGCCGCTGAAGACCGAATCACGCGACTTCGCGCTCGACACGACGCAGGAACACGCGGTCGACGCGATCTGGGACGCGGTGTGCCGCGCCGCCAGCCATGAACTGAGCCAGGGCGAGGAAGTGCACGATCTCGACTGGTTCAAGGAGCACGGCCTGATGACGCGGCCGTTCAAGCAGAGTGCCTGGTACCTGTATCCCACCCTGAAAGCGCAGGGACTGCGCTTCGAACTGCCCTATCAGGAGCGCCTGCTGCGCGCCGGGCGGCAGCTGGCCAACCGGCTGCACGAGAGCGGCGTGAAGTGGTGGGACCGTCAGCTCGAGGAATATCAGCCCTTGCCGGTGTGGCACGACTTCGCCGGGCTGTGGGAAAAGGATCTCGTGCGTCGTGGCCACAAGCCGGACGATTTTCCATTCTGGTTGATCACGACCAAGAGCATGCAGTATCACTCGGGCGGCAACGCGGCGATCCAGCTGATGGACGAGGTCGCGGGCAACCTGCGGGGTCATCGCGGCGTGATGATCAACACCCGTACCGCGCGCGAACTCGGCATCGAGGACGGCGACCTGATCGAAGTCACGTCGGTCATCGGTTCGACACAGGGCAAGGCCGCTGTTGCGCAGGGCATCCATCCGAAGACGTTGCTGATCATCGGCCAGTTCGACCACTGGGCCACGCCGTACGCGACGCAGATGAAGGCCCCGAGCCTGAACACGATTGCCCCGATGTCGCTCGAACTCACCGATGCGACGGGCTCGGGCGCCGACGTCGTGCGTGTGGCGGTGCGTAAGGTCGCGCGCCAATAGCTTCGGAGTTTCCTGCAGGAGGGCCGGCTGGCCGAAGCCGCAGCCGGCCTTGCCGCCTGCAACTCAGCTGCGCCCGCGCCGGCCCGGCTTGACCTCCGGCGTGCCGCGGTCGAACAGTCGGCGCAGCAACGCTCTCAGCCACGCATGCGCGGGGTCGGCCTCCGCCGACGGGTGCCAGAGCATTCGAACTTCATACTGCGGACCGACTTCAGGCAGTTCCCAGATCCGCACGAGGTAACGCGGGTGCAGCGACTCGGCGAACATGCGCGGCACGATCGCCAGCAGGTCGGTGCGGGTCACCAGCTCGGGCAGGGCGCCAAAGTGGCGCGCGTGCAGCACGGCGCGCCCGGCAAGCTTCAGTTGCTTCAGGCGAACCTCCACGCTGCCGTGCACGGTGGCGGCGGGCGTGGCCACCGCCAGCCGAACCTGCGATAGCTGGCGCGCGCTCAACCCCCGGCCGCCGCCTCCGGTGGGTGGCGTCCATCCCGGGGCCGTGATGCCGACGAACCGTTCGCGGAACAGTGTGTGGCCGGCGATGCCGCGGTGCGCCGGCCGCAGGATGCCGATGGCGATGTCGATGTCGCGCGCTTCGAGGGCGGCACTCACCTCGTTGGCGGCCACCGCGATGTTCGACACCTGGCAGTTCGGCGCCTCCGTGCGCAGCGCCTGCGCGAGTGACGGCAGGAAGAGGATCTCGCCCAGGTCGGACAGCGACAGTCGCCAGTGGGCTTCGCTGACCGCGGGATCGAATGCTTCGGCCGCGCCGAGCACCGTCGATTCCAGTCCCTGCAGGTGCGCGATCAGCGCCGGCGCGACGCGTTGCGCGACATTGGTCGGATGCAATCCGCGCGGCGAACGCACGAACAACTCGTCCCCGAAGAACTCGCGCAGCCTCGCCAGCGCGTTGCTGGTCGCGGGTTGCGACAGTGCCAGCTGCCGCCCCGCTTCCGTCACCGAGCCGGTCCGGTAGATCGCCGCGAGCACGCGCAGCAGGTTGAGGTCGAGTTGGCGGAAGTTCATCCGATCCATCCATTCAGCTGGTGAATGTCGCGCATTCTGACAATCAATTGGACGAATGGCCAGAGCGGGCCTAGATTGCCCTTCGCAAGGGCGGGAGGCACGATGCTGCAGGTCATCATCCAGGGACGCGGCGGGCAGGGCGCGCAGACGGCAGGCAGCCTGCTCGCGATGGCCTACTTTGCGGCCGGCCAGCAGGTGCAATCGTTTTCCAGCTACGGCGGCGCGCGGCGCGGCACCCCGGTCAGCTCGTTCATCCGTGTCGATTCGCGGCCGATCCGGCTGCGCTGCGACATCGAGCGCGCCGACGCCATCCTGTGCTTCGACGCCAGCCTGCTGGACGCGCGTCTGCTGGCGGCCGCGCGGCCGGACACGCTGATCGTCGTCAACTCGATGAAGACGAACTCCGAATTCGCGGCCGGGCTGCCCGGTTACCGGGTGATTCCGGTCGACGCCATCGCGATCTCGCGTCGCCACGGCCTGGGCCGCATCGTGAACTCGGCTTTGCTCGGCGCCTTCGCGCGCGCGGTGCAGGCCCCCGGCCTGCAGGTGCTGATGGACACGATCGGCGCCGAGGCCCCGAAACTGCACGACGAAAACATCGCCGCCTGCGATGACGGCTGGCGTTGCGTCGATGCGCAGATGCAGCGAATGGCAGCATGAGCGCGCGGGCAGCCCCATGAACGCGCCGATCCCCCCGATCTGGACCACCGGTTCGACCGAAGTCTTCAAGACCGGAACGTGGCGCACCGCCGCTCCGCAATACATACGCGCGCCGTCGCCGTGCCATGGCGCATGCCCGGTCAATGGCGACATCGCCGAGTGGATCGGCCATGCGCGCGCGCGGGACTTCCGTGCTGCATGGGAGGTGCTGACACGGCACAACCCGTTCCCGGCGATCGCCGGACGCATTTGCCATCACCCTTGCGAGGCCGCGTGCAATCGCGCCGGCTTCGATGAGTCGCTGGCGATCTGCCGCCTGGAGCGCTTCATCGGCGACGAGGCGCTGGCGCAGGGCTGGAATTTTCCTGGGCCCGCAATCGAACGCGAGGAGCATGTCGCGGTGGTTGGCGGCGGGCCATCGGGGCTCTCAACCGCCTACCAGTTGCGACGGCTCGGTTACCGCGTCACGCTGTTCGAAGCACAGCCGGAACTCGGCGGGGTGATGCGCTATGGCATTCCTTCGTACCGGCTCGCGCGCTCGGTGCTGGACCGCGAGATCGCCCGTGTCGTCGCGCTCGGCGTCGACGTTCGATGTGGCGCCGAACTCGGTGCAGCGTTCGACCTCGAGCAATTGCGTCGTCAATACGATTCCGTTTACCTCGCACTCGGCGCGCGGCGGCAAAAGCGCCTGCCACAACTCGATTACAACGAGCCCTGGGTGCTCGACGGTGCGGAGTACCTCGCGCGCTCGAATTGCGGGCAGCCGCCCGCGCTCGGCCGGCGTGTGCTCGTGGTCGGTGGCGGCAGTGCGGCGATCGACGTGGCGCGCAGCGCGCGCCGCGCAGGGCACGAGGTGACGATCGTTGCCCTCGAGGGCGTCTTGCAGATGCCGGCGCAGCGCGCCGAGATCGACGAGGCACTGGAGGAAGGCGTCGTGCTGGTCGGCGGCGCGATGCTGACGCGGGTCACACAGGCCCCGGGTGGGCTCCGGGTGGAGCTGACGCGGGTTCGCTTCGCTCCGGGCGAGCGCCGCGGCCAATTCTCGGTGACGCCGATTGAGGACAGCGATTTCGCGCTGTTCGCCGATGCGATCGTGCCGTCGATCGGCCAGGATCCGCAGCTGGCACCGGTGCAGGCGCTGGCGAATGCCGACGGGATGCTGGCCGTCGATGCGCAGCAGGCCACCAGCGTCGAACGCGTCTACGCGGGCGGCGATCTCGTCAGTCTGGCCCGCTTCGTCACCGAAGCGATCGGCATGGGCAAGCGCGCCGCGCAAGCGATCGACTGCGAGCTGCGCGCTGTGGTGAACGATGCAACGGGGACGCCGACCACGGAAGCGCAGGTTGGGCTGTCGTCCATCAACACGTTCTACTACCCGCCGCAGCGGCGCGCACCGGAGGAGCGGCTCGACGCCGGGCAACGGCTGCACAGCGTGGCCGAGGTGCAGCTCGGATTCGAAGTCGAGCAGGCACTGGCCGAAACCCACCGCTGCTTCTCGTGCGGCACCTGCATTCTGTGCGACGCCTGCGTTTCTTCGTGCCCCGACCTGGCTCTGCGACGGGTTGGCGATGGCTACGAGGTGCTCGCCGACTACTGCAAGGGGTGCGGTCTGTGCGTGAAGGAGTGCCTGACAGGCTCGATGAAGATGGTGGAGGAGGCGCGATGAACGCCCCGGACCGCGTGCTGCGGCAGTCCGCACCGCAACTGATGACCGGGAACCACGCTCTTGCGTGGGCGGCGCGCCTGGCGCGGCCGCAGGTCGTGCCCCTGTATCCGATTACGCCGCAGACGCCGGTGATGGAGAAGCTGACCGAGTTCCAGGCAGCCGGCGAATTCGACGCCGAAGTCATCACGCCGGAGTCAGAGCACTCGGTGATGGCCGCCTGCATCCCGGCTTCACTGGCTGGCGCGCGCGTTTTCACGGCCACTGCGTCGCAGGGACTGCTGCTGATGCACGAGCTGCTGCACTATGCGGCCGGCGCACGGGCGCCGATCGTGATGGCCAACGTCAACCGCACGGTCGCGTCGCCGTGGGCATTCTGGCCCGACCAGACCGACAGCCTTGCGCAGCGTGACACCGGCTGGATCCAGTTCTACAGCGAAAGTGCCCAGGAGTCGCTCGACACCACGGTCCAGGCGTTCCGGATCGCCGAAGGCGTGTCGCTGCCGGTGATGGTCAATCACGATGCGTTCTATGTGTCGCATTCGCTGGAGCCGGTCAGCGTGCCGACGCAGGCGCTGGTCGACGACTTCCTCCCCAGGTACGCGCCGGTGCACCGGCTGTCGACCGATCAGGTCGAGTCGTGGGGAAACGTCGTCACTCAGGACATGTTCTACCGGCACCGTCAGGAAATGGACGCCGCGATGGCCCGTGTCGAGGCGCTGGCCGACGAAGTCGACCGCGACTGGGCGGCGCGTACCGGCCGCAGCCATGGCGGCGCTCTCGAGTCGTATCGGTGCGATGGCGCGGACACGGTGATCGTGACGATGGGGAGCATGTGCGGCACGGCGCGCGACGCCGTGGATGCGCTGCGCGATGCCGGCGAAGCCGTCGGCCTGTTGAAGGTTCGCCTGTTCCGGCCGCTGCCGGTGCAGCGGCTGCGCGCTCGGCTGGCTGGCGTGGCGGAGGTGATCGTGCTTGACCGCAATCACTCGCCCGGACACGGCGGAGTGCTGCACCACGAACTGCTCGCGGCCTTGTACGGGTTGAGGGACGCCCCCCGCGTGCACGGCTATCTCGCGGGGGTCGGCGGAGTGAACGTGCCTCCGGACAGGATCGTCGAGTTCGTCCGGCGCGCCCGTGCCGACGAGCCGCAACTGGAATCGGTGTGGGTCAGGTGAACCGCATGATCAAACCCGTCTTGAACGAAGCCGCGATGCTGTGCTCCGGCCACGCCGCCTGCCCCGGATGCATCGACGCGCTGTCGGTACGGCACGTCCTGGCCGAGCTCGGACCGGACGTGATGGCCGTGATTCCGCCGTCGTGCATGGCGATCATCGCGGGGCCGCAGCCGTACAGTTCGCTGAAGGTTCCCGTCTACCAGCCGACCCTGGAAGCGAGCGCCGCCGCTGCCTCGGGTCTGCGCCGCGCGCTCGACGCGCAGGGCAAGCGCGATACGCAGGTGATCGTGCTGGCCGGCGACGGCGGCACCTACGACATCGGGTTCCAGTGCTTGTCGTCCGCTGCCGAGCGCAACGAGGACTTCATCTACTTCTGCCTCGACAACGAGGGCTACATGAACACCGGGGCGCAGAAGTCCTCATCGACGCCGCATTACGCCAGCACCGGCTCGACGCCGAGCGGCAAGACCACGCGCAAGAAGAACCTGATCGAGATCATGGCCGCGCACGAGGTTCCCTATGCGGCCACCGCGAGCGTCGGGCACCTGCCGGACCTGCTGCAGAAGGTGCGGAAAGCCAAGGCGATGCGCGGCACGCGCATCATCACGCTGCTCATTCCGTGCCTGGACGGCTGGGGCCTGCCCGACGACGCCGGCCTGACCGCCGCGCGCTACGCGGTCGAGTGCGGCGCCTATCCGCTCTACGAGGTGGAAGACGGCCGCACCTGGACGCTGAATCACACGAGCCGGTCTCGTCCGCTGAGCGACTACCTTGCGCTGCAGCGGCGGTATCGCCACCTGACGCCCGCACAGATCGAGGCGCTGCAGGCGGAAGTTGACGAGGGCTGGACACGGCTGGCGCGCAAGGCCGGTGATCCGGCAGGCGCGCGTCAGCCCGCAGCCACGCAGATTCAGGGAACGCCCGCGTGACCCTGTCGCCGCGTCAGGCTGCGCGCCGCACGGGCACAGCTGCCGAGCCGGACGTGACTGCGGCCGTCGCGATCCTCGCGCGCGTCGCCAGCGACGGCCGCGCCGCGCTGGAGGATGCAGAGGTCGTGGCACTGCTTTCCGCATTGGGCATCGCCTGCGGGGGCGGCGACGCTTTGCGCGAAGGAGCCGCAGTCGACCTGCGCATCCGCCTGCACGGCACGCGCGAATTCGGCCTGGTGCTGTCGGCCGGGGCCGGGGGCCTGGACGCGCTCATCGATGAGCGCAATTTCCGGCGCGACCGCGGCACTGTTCACGCCGCCGCCGAACTGACCGACGCGGCCGATTTCCTCCGCCTTTTCCGTCGCACGGTCGCCTGCCAGAAGCTCGCCGCGCACGCGGAGCGCGAAGGACAGACGGTCGCCGACGCGCAACTCGGCGCCTGCTTCAATGCGCTGCTCGCCCTCGCGAGGGCGTGTCCGACCGGCGCACCCGGCGCGCGCTTCGCGCTGGACAGCCTGGAACTCGATCCGCTGCTCGTCGGCGACACACTGATCGTGTCGCGCGCGCGTTGCACCATCGGCGCGCCGGTCGCGCGCCCGTTGCCGCGCCCGGTCGAGAAGATCGACAAGCTGCTGCATCCGGCGTCCCTCGGGATCGTCGGCGTGTCGGCCACCGGCATGAACTTCGGCCGCATCATCCTGCGCAACCTCGCGGGCAGCGGCTATCCGAAGGAGCGGATCACCATCATCCGGCCCGGCGAGACCGAGATCGACGGTGTTCGCTGCGTCGAGAGCCTGCGCGCGCTCGATGGAAAACTCGACCTGCTGATCGTCGCCGTGAACGCCGACGCCGTCTATGGCCTGGTCGACGAGATCATCGAAACCGACGCGGTCGAGGCCGTGATGCTGATACCGGGCGGGCTTGGAGAAACGGCGAGGAGTCGCGAGCCGGCCGCCGCGATGGCCGCGCGCATCAACGCCGCACACGGCCGGCCGGGCGGCGGTCCCGTTTTCCTGGGTGGAAACTGTCTCGGCGTCGTCTCGCATCCGGGCTCCTACGACTCGTGGTTCATCCCGCTCGAGCGGTTGCCGAAACCGAACAAGAAGCCCGAGCGCACGGCGGTGATGCTGAGCCAGAGCGGCGCGTTCATGATCACGCGGCTGTCGCACAACCCGTGGCTCGATCCCCGCTACATGCTCGCCATGGGCAACCAGACCGACCTGACGCACGGCGATTTCCTCGCGTGGTGCGCCGAGCGCCCGGAGATCGAGACGATCGGCGTTTACGTCGAGGGCTTCAGGGATCTCGACGGCCTGGATTTCGCGCGCGCCGTCCGGCGTGCGGCGGCCAACGGCAAGGATGTCGTCGTCTACAAGGCGGGACGCACCGCACCCGGCGCAGGCGGCGCCCTGGGCCACACGGCTTCGATCGCGGGTGATTACGCGCTCTTCGACTCCGTGGTCCGTCATGCGGGCGCGATGGTCGCCGCGGACGTCACGGCGTTCGACGACCTCTTCTACATCGCCGGGGCGCTGCACCGCAAAGCCGTGGGCGGCCGCCGGCTGGGTGCGATCAGCGGCGCCGGGTTTGAAGCGGTCAGCATGGCGGACTCGATCGAGCAAGGCAGTTTTGCGATGGAGATGGGCGCGCTGGCTCCCGGGACGGTCGGCCGCATCGCGGAAATCCTCGCGGCCAAGCGGCTCGACGCGCTGGTCGAAGTCGGCAATCCGATCGACATCAACCCGGGCGCCGACGACGAGGCTCACCTGGCCATTGCCGAGGCGTTCCTGCAGGACGCGAACATCGACGCGGTCGTGGTCGGGCTCGATCCAACGGCACCCGCGGTGCGCGCGCTCGAACAAAGCAGACTGCGCCCCGGCTTCGACATCAACGACCCGGCAAGCACGGTGGCCCTGATGCCGCCGCTCGTCGCGCGCAATGAAAAGCCGATCGTCGGCGTCATCGATGCCGGCCGCCTCTACGACGCGATGGCCGCGCGCCTGATGGACCAGGGCGTGTGCATCTTCCGCAACTGCGCGCGCGCCACTGCCGCGCTCGTGCAGTGGGTCGAGGCGCGCCAGCACGCGGCTACGATCGCAGCACGCCCCAAGGAGCCCCGATGAGCGACACCCTGCAGCCCGGACTCACACTGACCCGCCGCATCGACGTTGACCGCGAACGCACCATCAGTTTCATGGGCGACGAGTGCCGGGTGTACGCGACTCCGCTGATGCTCTACGACATCGAGTTCGCCTGCCGCGACCTGCTGCTCGAACACATCGGACCCGGCAGGGACTCTGTCGGCACGCGCGTCGAACTGGACCACGTCGGCGCCACGCTGCTCGGCATGTGGGTGGAGATCACGGTCACGGTGGCAAGCGTCGACGGCGCTGCGGTCTCGTTCGACTTCACGGTGCGCGACGCAATCGAAGAAGTGGCACGCGGCAAGCACAACCGCTACATCGTCGGCATCGAGAAGACCGCGCAGCGACTGAAGGCGAAGCTCGCCAAGGCTGGAGGCTGACGCCACCACCCGGCCATCGGCACTTCGCCGGCTTCAGACGGCCAGGTGCCGGTGCAGCCTCGCCCCGTCGGCGAGCAGTTCGCTCCGCCTCGCCCGGTTCCCGGTCATCCGTTTTCGGCCTTGGCGGTCGGGCTCGCCGGCGGACGCGACTCGGTGAGACGCACCATCGTCGCCAGCGTGACCGACTTCAACGTGGCCTTGGCCATCTCGTCGATCTCGGAGAGGACCAGGGAAAGCGCCCGATCGGCCGGGGTGCGGCCATTGCGCTCGGTCGTGCCGCTGCCGATGTCCTCGAAGCGCGCAATGACGTCGAGCAAGGTCAGGCGGCGGGCGTTGGCCGCGAAGCGGTAGCCGCCGCGGACTCCGCGCACGGACTGCACGATGCCGTCGCGGGCCAGTTCTGCCAGCACCTTGGCCAGGTGGTGCGAAGAGACGTCGTACTTGCGCGCGATCTCCGCCGCCGAGATGTGCCGCATCGGGTCACTGGCGAACTCGATGAGGCTGTACAGGGCCAGCAGGCTGTTCTGCTGCAGCCTCATGTTTCGATGTCCATTTCAAGCGGGATGAAGCGCCCGGCCATCATTCCCTGGCTTCGGAAGAAGGACAGGATCAGCGTGTTGTCGCTCGCCAGCATGGTGCGCACCTTTCGCACGCCGGCACGGCGGAAGACCGCGCACATCGACTGCAGGAGGCGGCTGCCGATCCCGGTGAGGCGCGCGTCGGGCCGAACGTCGATGGCGAACACCCAGCCGCACGGCGGGGCGCCGAATTCCCAGTCCCGCACCTCGCCGATCACGAAGCCCACCACCTCTCCCTCGGCGTCGGCGACCAGGAACTGCGCGCCCGCTCGTGCCTCATCGCCGTAGCGGCGGAAGACGGAGCGCCAGTAGTCGCGCTTTTCGAGCCCCGTGACCTGCGTATCGATGGCGATGACAGCGTCGAGGTCATTGCGGCGGACCGGGCGGATGATCAATTCCCCGCGCTGCACCGCAGGCGGGGTCGCTTCTGTTCTTGCGGCTTTTCTTCTGGCCATTGACCTGAGTTAAAGCTTGGGGGGATCAAAACCGGTATTCAATTGCAAGAATAGCGTGATTCAACCTCCCCGGATAACGAACAGGTCAAATCCGGGCGGCTCGAAAACAGACAAACGCAGCAGCGAGCGCGGCGCGGATCCGCCGGCGCGCTGCGAGGAGACACCTCAGATGACCCGTTGGGCGATGGTCGCCGATCTGCGCCGCTGTGTCGGCTGCCAGACCTGCACGGCTTCGTGCAAGGTCACTAACGCCACACCGCCAGGCGTGCAGTGGCGACGCGTGATCGATATGGAATTCGGCGAGTACCCGGCGGTCCGGCGCGTGTTCGTGCCGGTCGGTTGCCAGCACTGCGACGAGCCTTCCTGCGTGGAGGCGTGTCCGAGCACCGCGACGCGCAAGCGTCCCGATGGCATCGTCACGATGGACTACGAGCTATGCATGGGCTGCGCCTACTGCGCCGTGGCATGCCCCTACCAGGCCCGCTATCGGACGCTGAAGGCGACCTTCGCCTACGGCGAGGCGATCGAAAGCGAAACCGAGACGCGCGTGGATGCGCGGCTTGCGGTGGCCACCAAATGCACGTTCTGCGTCGACCGCATCGACGACGGCCTTGCCAGGGGCCTGAAGCCAGGCGTCGATCCCGAAGCCACGCCGGCGTGCGTCAATGCTTGCATCGCGCGCGCGATGACTTTCGGCGACATCGAAGATCCCGAAAGCAACGTCTCGAAACTGCTCGCCGAGAACCAGCACTTCCGTCTGCACGAGGAACTGGGCACCGGCCCGGGCTTCTTCTATCTATGGGACAAGGGGGCGTCATGAGCTTCGGTCCGAAACCGTGGCAGCAGACCAGTTGGGACTGGCGTGCTGCCGGCAACTTCATCGGCGGCGGCGCCGGCACCGGACTGGTGATGTTCACGGCCGTGTCCGGCGTGCAGGGCACGGTGGCCGCCGTCCTGCTGCTTGCCGGCCTGGCGCTGGTCGGCCTCGGGCTGACGTGCGTCTGGGCCGAACTGGGGCGGCCGCTGCGCGCGCTGCACGTGTTCTTCAACCCGCGCACGTCGTGGATGACGCGCGAGTCGATCGCGGCCACTGCACTGTTTCCGGTGGGGGCGGCGGCCGCCGCCGGCGCGTACTTCGGCATGCAGCATCTCGCATGGATACCGGCCGCGGTCGCTCTTGCTTTCATCTATTGCCAGAGCCGCATGCTGCGGGGGGCGCGCGGAATCGTCGCCTGGCGGGAGCCGCGCGTGGTGGCGCTGCTGCTGGCCACCAGCCTGGCCGAGGGCGCGGGCCTGTTCTGGCTGGCGCAGCCGTGGCACGGCCGGGGCAGTGCGTGGCTGGCGGTGTTGTTCGGAGCGCTGCTGCTGATGAGGGCCGGCGTCTGGATCGCCTACCGGCAGCGGTTGACGGGCAAGGCCGCGCCGCGGGCGTTGCGCGCGCTCGATCGAGCGTCTCGCGTGCTGCTGATCGGCGGCACCGTGCTGCCCCTGGCGTTGGTGGCGCTGGCGTTCGGCACGGGTATCGCGCCCGCAGCGCTCACTGCGCTGGCCGGGCTGTTCGGTGCCCTCGCCGGAAGCTACCTCAAGTTCGTGCTGGTCACGCGCGCCGGCTACAACCAGGGCTTTGCATTACGCGAACTTCCGGTGCGCGGCGCGCGTCCTTTCGGCGCCTAGGAGAGCGCTGCCCGCCATGGCCGAACGCCTGCTCTGCATCACCGTCAACGGCCGCGCGCGACACAGCGCGGTGGCCGACCACGCGTTGCTGATCGACTACCTGCGCGAGGACCTCGGCCTGACCGGCACCAAGCGCGGCTGCGACGGCGGCGAGTGCGGTGCCTGCACCGTGCTGGTCGACGGCGAGCCGCGCCTCGCGTGCATCACCCTGGCTGCGCGCTGCGACGGCGCGACGGTGCAGACGATCGAGTCGCTTGCCGTGAATGGCCGCATGAGCCGGCTGCAGCGCGCGTTCCATGAGAAGCTGGGCACGCAGTGCGGGTTCTGCACCCCCGGCATGATCATGGCGGCCGAGGCGCTGCTGCAGAAGAATCCCGCGCCCGACGAGGCGCAGATCCGGGCCGCGCTGTCCGGCAACCTGTGCCGCTGCACCGGTTACGTCAAGATCATCGAAGCGGTCATGACGGCGGCCGGGCCGCAAGACGCTGTGCTGGCGGCCCCGTGAACGCACCGCAGGACGACGCGCTCCTCGCGGCCCGGCAGCGAGCGGTCGGCGTGCGCCAGCCGCTGATCGACGGCGTCGAGAAAGTCACCGGCCGCGCTCTGTACACGGCGGACCTGCCCGCCCGCCACGCGCTCGTCGGCGCGATCCTGCGCAGCCCGCTTGCGCACGCACGCATCCGCGCGATCGACACCCGTGCAGCGCGCGCGATGCCGGGCGTCCGGGCCGTGATCACGGGCGACGACTGCGACGTGCCGTACGGCGTGATCCCGATCGCCTGCAACGAATTCGCGCTGGCGCGCGGGCACGTGCGCTATCGCGGCGAGCCGGTTGCCGCCGTCGCGGCGGTCGACGAGCTCACCGCGCGCGCCGCGCTGGCGTCGATCGAACTCGACCTCGAACCACTGCCCGCGGTGTTCGATGCGGCGAGCGCGCTCCATCCGGACGCAGTGCAACTCCACGGCAACAAGCCCGGCAACATCGAGCGCGATGTCGATCAGTCGTTCGGCGATGTCGAGGCCGGCTTCGCCGCTGCGGCGCTGGTGCGTGAGCAGCGCTTTCACTACGCGGAAGTCACGCACGCGATGATGGAGCCCAATGCCGCGCTGGCCGACTGGGACGCCGAGAGCGGTCGCCTGACGTTGCACTCGGTCACGCAGGTGCCGTATTACGTGCACCTGGCCCTGGCCCGTTGCCTGCGCATGGACGAGTCGCAGATCCGCGTGGTCAAACCCTTCGTCGGAGGCGGCTTCGGCCACCGCACCGAGACGCTGAACTTCGAGATCATCGCAGCGCTGCTGGCGCGCGCGGCGGCGGGCACGGTGAAGCTCGAGCTGTCGCGCGAGGAAACCTTCATCACCCACCGCGGCCGGCCGCAGACCGATGTGCGCCTGAAGATCGGCCTGACTGCGGGCGGTGAGATCACCGCCGTCGACTGCGAGGTGACCCAGCGCGGTGGCGCCTACGCCGGCTATGGACTCGTGACGATCCTGTACGCCGGTGCCCTGCTGCACGCGATCTACCGTGTTCCCGCCTGCCGCTACCGTGGCATGCGTGTGTATACGAACACGCCGCCGAACGGCGCGATGCGCGGCCACGGATCGGTCGACGTGCGGCACGCGTTCGAGGCGCTGCTCGACGAGATGGCCGCGGCCCTCGGGCTCGATCCGTTCACGCTGCGACGGGCAAATCTGTTCACCGCACCGCATCGCACGATCAACGACCTGCAGGTCAACTCCTGTGGTCTCGCCGAATGCCTCGACAAGGTCGAGGCGGCTTCCGGCTGGCGCGAACGGCGTGGGCGGCTGCCTCCAGGGCGCGGTCTGGGAATGGCGTGCTCGCATTACGTCAGCGGATCGGCCAAGCCGGTGCACTGGACCGGCGAGCCCCACGCCGTGGTCAACCTCAAGCTCGACTTCGACGGCAGCATCACCGTGCTGACCGGTGCGGCCGACATCGGCCAGGGTTCCTCGACGCTGCTGGCGCAGGCGGTGGCCGAAGTCATGGGCTTGCCGCTCGCACGGTTGCGCGTGGTGGCGAACGACAGCGCCGTCACGCCGAAAGACAACGGCTCGTACTCTTCGCGTGTGTCTTTCATGGTCGGCAACGCCGCGGTGTGCGCGGCGCGCGAACTGCGCGCGCTGCTGGAGACGGCCGCCGCGCGAAGACTCGAGGTCGCGACCGATGCGATCGAGTGCCACGGCGAGTTCTACCGTGCCGCGGGTACGGACCGCACGCTGGGTTACAAGGAGGTGGTGGCCGCAGCGCTCGAAGACGCGGGCACGCTGACCGTCAAGGGCATCTGGTCGACGCCGCCCTCGGTCCAGGGCGGAACGTTCAAGGGCGCGGCGGTCGGAACCGGCGCCGGCTATTCGTACGCAGCGCAGGTCGTCGAGGTCGAGGTCGACCGCGGCACCGGCACCGTGCGGGTCGTGCGCGTGTGGGTTGCTCACGACTGCGGCCGCGCGATCAATCCGCTCGCGGTCGAAGGCCAGATGCAAGGCTCGGTCTGGATGGGGATGGGTCAGGCCCTCGCCGAGGAAACGCAGTATCACGAGGGGCTGCCGCTGCGCGCGAACTTTCTCGACTACCGCGTGCCGACCATCGTCGAGTCGCCACCGATCGAGACCTTCATCGTCGAGGCGCCCGATCCGAACGGCCCGTTCGGCGCCAAGGAGGCGGGGGAAGGATCCCTGTCGGGATTCCTGCCGGCGCTGACCAATGCGATTGCCGACGCTACCGGCCTGCGGATCCTCGAGCTTCCGGCATCGCCGGACCGGCTGCTCGACGCCCTGCAAGCGCGCGATCGCAAACTGCGCGCGCAGCGGGAGCGCATCGGGGCGTCGGGGACATGACCGAAATCGCCCCGTTCACGCTGCACCGGCCGACGACGGTCGCGGACGCGAGCGCGCTGCTGGCGCAGGTGCCTGGCGCCTGTCTCGTCGCCGGCGGCACGGACCTGATACCGAACCTGAGGCGCGGCATCGGCTCGCCGCACGCGCTGATCGACCTGAGCGCAATCGAGCAGTTCGCGCAGATCGCGTCCGATGCACACGGCTGGCGCCTGGGTGCCGGCGTGACGCTGGCTGCGCTGCTGAACGATGCGGGCATCGCCGGCGCGCTGCCGGCGCTGCATGAAGCAGCGGCCAGCGTCGCGGGCCCCGGCCATCGCACCGTGGCCACGCTTGGAGGCAACCTGTGCCTCGACACGCGCTGCGTGTTCTTCAACCAGAGCGAATGGTGGCGGCGCTCGAACGCCTACTGCCTGAAGCTGGGCGGCGAGACCTGCCACGTGGCACCGCAGGGAAAGCGTTGTCACGCGGCGTTCAGTGGCGACGTGGCGCCCGCGCTGCTTGCGCTCGGCGCACAGGTTGAAGTGGCAGGGATCGGCGGCACGCGGCGGCTGCCGCTCGCCGAGCTCTACGTTGAAGATGGCATCCGCCCATTGACGCTCGCCGCCGGCGAGCTGGTGGCCGCGGTGCTGGTCCCGCCGCAGCCGGCAGGCGCGCGCAGTGGCTACCGCAAGGCGCGCATACGCGGCGCGATGGATTTTCCGCTGGCGGGCGTCGCTGTCCGGGCGAGCTTCCAGGAGGAACGCCTCGATACGCTGCGGGTGGCGTTGACCGGGGTGAGTGCGCGGCCGGTATTGCTGGAAGATGCCGAGAGCTTGTGCGGCCAGGCGGTGGACGATGCACTCCTCGCCGCGCTCGCCAAGCGGATCAATCGCCAGATCAGTCCGGTACGCACCACGGTGAGTTCCGCGTATTACCGGCGGCAGGTGGCTATCGTGATGGCGCAGCGGCTGCTTCGGCAACTGGCCACCGGCGAAGAAGCGCCGCTGCCCGGGAAAGGGAAACCGGAATGAACGGTGCCACGGCGGAAAGACGCGGCGCGGTTGCCACGGGCGCCGACGATGCAAGCCGTACTGCCGGGGGCGCAACCGAGCATCACGCAGTGCAGCGCTGGCGCGACGCGAAAGCGGCGGCCGGCGCGGCGGCACTCGCGCTGGAGGTTCCCGTCGCGTTTGAATACAACGGGATCTCGCACGCGGTGATGCTGGCTACGCCGGCCGACCTGCACGATTTTGCGGTCGGCTTTTCCTTCAGCGAGGACATCGCGCAGCCGGACCAGTGCTTTGGCGTCGATTTTCACGCCTCCGATGCGGGCATCACGCTGGCGATCGAGATAGCGGCGGGTGCCTTTGCGCAGTTGAAGTCGCGCCGTCGCACGCTCGTCGGACGAACCGGATGCGGCATCTGCGGCGCCGAGAGCCTGCATCAGGTGCTGCGTCCGCTGCCGGACCTGGCGGGGCGCAGGATGCGCGTCGGCGCCTCCGCGCTGGCACGCGCGCACGCCGGGCTGACGAGCCTTCAGCCGCTGCAGCGGGCCACGGGCGCGGCGCACGCCGCCGTCTGGTGCGACGCGAGCGGCGCCATCGCGATGGCACGTGAAGACGTCGGCCGCCACAATGCGCTCGACAAGTTGATCGGTGCGCTGCTGCGCGCGCAGGTCGATACGGACTCCGGATTTGCGCTGGTGACCAGCCGCGCCAGCGTCGAGATGGTTCAGAAGAGCGCGCAGGCGGGCATCGCGGTGCTCGCCGCCGTCTCGGCGCCGACCGCGCTCGCGGTGCGTACGGCAGAGTCCTGCGGCCAGACACTGGTCGGCTTCACGCACGGCGATTCGTTCAGCGTCTACACGCGCTGCGACCGGGTCGACGGCACCTGACGCGGCGGCGGGACTCCGGCCTCATGGACTCGATCGACCTTCAGGTCCTGAAGGCAGCCGACGAATGGCTCCGCGATGGCCATCGGGCCGTGCTGGGTACCGTCGTTCGTACCTGGGGTTCGTCACCCCGGCCCGTGGGCTCGCTGGTCGTGCTGCGCGATGACGGGCTCATCGTCGGTTCCGTCTCCGGCGGCTGCGTCGAGGACGACCTCATCGCGCGGTTCAGCGGCGAATGCGCTGTCGCGGGACTGCCGCAGCGATTGAAGTACGGGGCGACCGCCGACGAGGCGTTTCGCTTCGGCCTGCCGTGCGGCGGGACGATCGAACTCGTCATCGAGCCGCTGTCGCCCGCGAGCCGGATCGGCGAGTTGCTGGCGCGGGTTGTCGCGGGCCGGCAGACGCGGCGCTCGCTGAACCTCCTCAGCGGCGATGTGGTGCTCGATGACGGCGAGGGCGGCGACGCGCTCGCCTGCGATGGAAACCGGCTGGTGACGGCCCACGGCCCGCGCTGGCGCATGCTGCTGATCGGTGCCGGCCAGTTGGCGCATTACCTCGCGCAGATGGCGCTGTCGTGCGACTACCAGGTGCTGGTTTGCGACCCGCGCAGCGAGTATGCGGACACATGGGCCACGGCGGGTGCCGCATTGGTCCGGACCATGCCGGACGACACGGTGCTCGAGATCCAGCCCGATCCGCATACGGCAGTCGTCGCACTGACCCACGACCCCAAGCTCGACGATCTGGCGCTGATCGAAGCGTTGAAGTCGGACGCGTTCTATGTCGGCGCGATCGGCTCGCTGCGCACGCAGACGCAACGGCGGGAGCGACTCAAGGAATTTGGCGTCACCGATGAGCAACTGGCGCGCTTGCACGGGCCGGTCGGCCTCAAGAACGGGGCGCGCACGCCGCCGGAGATCGCGGCCTCGATCATCACGGAGATCACGGCGAGCAAGTACGGCTTCCGCATACCCGCGCCCGAGCGCGTTTCGTCGGACACTTTCCGCGAGCCGGCGGCCTGAGCTAGCTGCGACCGCGCTGCGCCTGCGCGCGCACTCGCGCTAAGTCCTCCGGCGTGTCGACATCGAAAGCTGCGGCGGGAAACGGCACGCGAACGACCTCGTCGGCATGGCGCGCGATCACCTGCCTGGCACCGGTGTCGCCATCAAGGGCGATCAGTTCCTCGAACAACCCGCGGCCGAACAGCGCTGGCACCCCGACCGTATCGGCATATTCGCAAGCGACGATCCGTGCGCCCGTCCGCCGGTGCGTGGCAACCAGCTGGTCGATCAGCTCCGGCGTGACGAGTGGCTGGTCGCACAGCATCAGCAAGGCTGAATCGGCACCGGGGTGTCGACGGACCGCCTCGATTCCGCAGCGCACGGAGGTGCCGATCCCGTCCGTCCACGCTTGATTCTCTTCGACGAGCAGGTCAAGTCCGCTCAATTCGTGATGCAGCTGATCGGCATGGGCGCCGACCACGACGATCACCGGTCTGCATGACGACGAAAGTGCGGTGGACGCTGCACGGTGCAGCAGGCTCCGGCCTGCCAGTTGCAGCAACTGCTTGGGCTGGCCCATGCGACGCGAAGGCCCGGCGGCAAGGATCACTGCGGCGGTGGTATCGGGTGGTGGCATTCGATACAGATCTCGCGCTCTGCAGTCGACCGGGTTGCACGGCGGTCGCGGGCGCGGCCCGAGGGTCATGACCAAGGCCGCCCCCAGGGCCGTCGCTGTCGCGCCCGAACACGTATGCGCGAGCGCGCAAACGACAAGGGCTTCCAAACGGAAGCCCTTGTTTTATCTGGTTGCGGGGGAAGGATTTGAACCTTCGACCTTCGGGTTATGAGCCCGACGAGCTGCCAGACTGCTCCACCCCGCGGCTAGTCTCGAAACACTGAAACATCGAATTTCGAGAGAGGCGGAGTATAGCCGTTCGGGCGAGGTAGGCCAAATCGCTTTGGCAGGCGCCGGCCGAGGGCGGACCAGCGAGACGGAGCGGGCGTGCACGCCGGGATTCAGCGCGGCTCGCGTCGACACCTTTCTTCACGTGAGAAAATCCGGCTCGTCAAAATCCCGCAGCGAATCCCAGGAAGAAGCGAATGAAGATTTCAGTGATCGGCACCGGCTACGTCGGCCTGGTGACCGGCGCCTGCCTGGCGGATGTCGGCAACGATGTGCTGTGCGTGGACGTCGATCCGCGCAAGGTCGAACGCCTGCAGCGCGGCGAGGTGCCGATCCACGAGCCCGGACTCGAGTCGGTCGTCGAGCGGTCGATGAAGGCGAAGCGCCTCCACTTCACCACCAGCTACGACGAAGCGGTGGGCCATGCCGACGTGATCTTCATCGCGGTGGGCACGCCGTCGGGCGAGGACGGATCGGCGGACCTGTCGCACGTCGTGAACTGCGCGCAGGAACTGGGGCGACGGCTGCGCCGCGATTCGCTCGTCATCGTGAAGTCGACCGTGCCGGTGGGCACCAACGACATGGTGCGCGAGGCGATACGCGGAGAACTGAAGAAGCGCGGCGTGGGTTTCAGCGTGCGCACCGCCTCGAATCCGGAGTTCCTCAAGGAAGGCTTCGCGGTGGCCGACTTCATGAAGCCGGACCGCGTGGTGATCGGTGCGGACGACGAGGCGTCGATCGAGACGCTGCGGCAGATGTACGCGCCGTTCAACCGCAACCGCGATCGCCTCATCGTCATGGACGTGCGCTCGGCCGAGTTCACGAAGTACGCCGCGAACTGCATGCTTGCGGTTCGCATCTCGTTCATGAACGAGCTTGCGAACCTCGCGGAGCGTCTCGGTGTCGACATCGAGCACGTGCGCCAGGGCATCGGTTCCGATCCGCGCATCGGCCCGCAGTTCCTCTACGCCGGCGCCGGGTTCGGCGGGTCCTGCTTTCCCAAGGATCTGCGCGCGCTGATCCACACCGCCGATGAGCGGCGGCAGGCGTGCGACATCCTGAAGGCGGCGGTGGACGTCAACGCCCGCCAGCGTCGCGTGCTCGCCGAGAAGATCAAGCAGCACTTCCACGGCGACGTGAAGGGACGGACGATCGCGCTCTGGGGCCTCGCGTTCAAGGCGAACACCGACGACATGCGCGAGGCCTCGAGCCTCGCCGTGATCGAGGAGCTGACTGCCGCCGGTGCCTGCGTCGTCGCCTACGACCCGGTCGCGATGCCGAATGCCCGCCAGCAACTGGGCGACAACCGGCTCGTGACCCTGGCGACGTCCGCGCGCGAAGCGGCCGAAGGCGCCGACGCGCTCGCGGTCATCACCGAGTGGATCGAGTTCCGCAGTCCGGATTTCGACTGGCTCGCATCCACGCTGCGAGCGAAGAGCCTGTTTGACGGCCGCAACCTGTACGACCCGGCAACGGTGCGCGCGGCTGGCCTCACCTATTACGGCATCGGGCGCGTGTAGCGCGGCGGGGCTGCACGGCGGCCGAAGGCCGCCAATGTTCGCCTGGTCCACGAGAGCCAGCCGAGGTTCGGCGGGGTCGAGAATGTGCTGCGGCAGGGGCTGACGGTCGAACCGGATTCGGGACTGCCAGCGGCGCGGCTGAATCGGGCCGATATCCGGCTCGGTGCCGCCAAGGCGCTGATCGCGCGGGAGCGGATGGATGAGGCACGGCGCGAAATCGAGTCGCTGCCGCGCGCCAGCGGCGCTCGCCGGCAAGGCGGGAGTGGTGTCGTTGCTGGACTCGCCGCAAGCGGCTGGAGACCTCTTTCGGGGTTGCCGCCACGCTGCAGGACGTTCAAAGCGCCTTCGCGCATCCCGTCACCAGGACCTGTTCTCCGGGTGGGATGTTCTGGGACGCCACGCGGGGCGGCAGCATCGCGCGGGAGGAGGCGCTAACGTGCAAGTGGACGCTGGCCGCCTGGCTCTGGACATGTATCCGGTGCAGGGCGTTGCTGACCATCGTGCCTTAGGCGATCGGCCTTGCGTTCGAACAGGGGGAATTGCCGAGTGTTCGGTGGGCCTCCCGGTGTCGGCGGCGTTTACACAAAGCCGGGCGCGCCCAAGGGCCGATTCCCGCCCCCAAGAAAAATCGACATGCAGAACAACGACTTGTGTGGGAATCTTTCCCACAACAGCGGAGGCTATGGGATTTCCTGAGTCGGAGAATTTTACGATCTCAGTGATTGGGCTCCGTAAGCCTTTGATTATTCTATATGGCACGCAACGTGCAGAAAGGATTGTTGCGGGGCAGTACCAGCTGCTAAATGGAGAATTGAAGCCGTGAGATTTCAGAAGATTGTTCGTATCGCCGCTGCAGTGACGTTCTTCGCGGCGTCGTGCGGCATCGCGCAGGCCGCGCCTTCGTACTGCAGTGCCGCCGGCGGCGCTGCACCGCTCGCCACGACGAATGTGATGTTCAACACGGCGGCCGCTAACGACTGCTACGGGGTCGTGGATCTCGCTAATCAGGATCCGAGCACGATCACGAGTTTCGCAAATACCACCGGGCTGTGGACCCCCAGTGCCTGGACCTTCATTTCGCGGGACGACAGCATCTCCGGTACGTCCGGGCCTGGATCGCTGGGCGGGTACACCTTCACGATCGCCGCTGCGAACGACACGAACGGCCAGCCCACTCCGTCGAGCTGGTTGCTGACCGTCACCGGCGCGCCGATCCCCTTCACGATGGACTTCATCGTGTATCTGCACGCCGGCAGCAGCAGCGCTTACTACTTCTTTGATGACCGCACGATCAAGGCCTCGAACGACGGGACGTTCAAGATCGCGTTCACAAACGGGGGCGGGCGATTCCCCGGTCTCTCGGGCCTGACGGTCCTGGCCCGTGACATCGGTCCGTGTACCGGCGACTGCGAGACGAAGGAAGTTCCCGAACCGGGTTCGCTGGCTCTGCTGGGAGCGGGATTGGCGGGACTCGCCTTCATCCGTCGGCGTCGCCGCGCGTCCTGATCTGAGTCCTCGTTCACAAGAAACCCCGCTTCGGCGGGGTTTTTCTTTTTCCTGGCGGCGCCGTCAGTACGGCCCGATTGCTCGGGTCACCGTCTTTCTTCCGGTATTGCGCTGCGCCGAGCTTGGTAGATTGCGGTTTTCACCCGGTTCTACCTCGCTGCAGTGAATAGCTGGTACCTCAATCCCGGCGCGTGGACCTACGGCGCCTGCGCCGTCGCGTATGCGTGGCTGGCCTTCAAGCTGGTGGCTCAATGGCACCCGGGTGGCAAGCCGGCAATGCTGCTCGCCATGGCGCTTGGATCGAGCGCGGCCGCGGTCGCATCGGTCGCGTTCGCCGTTCAGCTGACGGTCGGGCTGGGATGGGTCGCCGCGGTCCTGGACTTTGCCAGAGCGGGGCTGACACTTGGATTTCTCCTCGCGTTCCTTGGTTCGAGGCGCGAGGGCGCTTCGGCAAGACAACGGGGGCGCGACATCGCGCCATTGCTTGGTCTCGCAATCGTCTTGCTGCTGGCCTGGCTGCTTGTCGGCGTCCGGCCGCCACGCGTGCTCGACCCGAATGCGGTGAGCCGGCACATCGGCTTCGGCAGTGCTCTCGGCGTGGCCGTCTTCGGCCTGATGCTGGTGGAGGAGTGCTACCGACGCACGCCTGTATCAGCGCGCTGGCAGGTTCGACCACTGCTTCTCGGCCTGGGCGGCATCCTGGCCTTCGACCTTGTCCTGTACTCCGACGCGCTGCTTTTCGGGGTGCTGGATTTCGATCTGTGGGTGGCGCGCGGCTTTGCGCAGGCGCTCACCGTTCCGCTCATCCTCGTCACACTGAATCGGTGCCGGGACTGGTCTTTCGAACTCTCGGTGTCTCGCGGCGTCGTGGCCGGTTCGACGACCCTGGCACTGACCGGCGGTTACCTGCTTCTGGTGGCGGGTGCCGGGTTCCTGCTGAAGGAAATCGGAGGGTCGTGGGGCCGTGCCCTCCAGTCCGTCCTGCTTTTCGCGGCCGTCCTCGCGATGGTCGTGATCGGCCTGTCGGCGACGTTCCGGGCCAAGGTCCGCGTGCTCGTATCGAAGCACTTCTTCAGCTACCGGTACGACTATCGCGAAGAGTGGCTGCGCCTGACTAACACACTGGTCTCGGGACCTGCGGCCCGGCCGTGGTCGGCCTGCCTCGATGCGCTCGGGAACCTGGTCGAGAGTCCCGGCGGCGCGCTGTGGTTTCGCAGTGCCGAGGGTGGTTATCGGCAGGTGGAGCGCTCCGGCTTCCCCGCCTCCACGCAATTGCTTCCCGATGACGCGTCTCTCCCCGCCTTCCTGACCCGGACCGGCTGGGTCCTCGATGTCAGCGACGTGCTGAGGCGTTCGTCCGCATTTCCGGGCCTTTCCCTGCCGGCCGACATCGTGAACGTGCGCGACGCGTGGCTGATCGTGCCGCTCATGACCGCGCGGGATCTCGTGGGCTTCGTGGTGCTGACTACGCCGCGGGTCGCGGTCGACCTGGACTGGGAAGTCCGTGATCTCCTCAAGGCCGCCGGGCGCCAGGCGGCCGGGTATGTCGCCTACACCCAGGCCACGGAGGCCCTGCTCGAGGCCCAGAAGTTCGATGCCTTCCATCGCATGTCGACCTTTGTCGTGCATGACCTGAAAAACCTGATCGCCCAGCTGCAGCTCCTGCTTTCGAATGCCGAGCGTCACCGTGACAATCCGGAGTTTCAGCGGGACATGATGAGGACGATCGAACATGTCGTCGGCCGGATGCACCAGTTGACCCTGCAGTTGCGGCCGGAAGCGTCGGCGCGGGACCGTCCGCAGCCGGTCGACGTGGGGGCGATCGTTCGGCGCGTCCAAACGCTTCGGCTCGGCGGCCGCGATGGCCTGGTCGTCGATGTCGAGGAGGGCGCCTTCGCCTGGGCGCATGACGATCTGCTCGAGCGTGTGATCGCGCATCTGGTCCAGAATGCCTTCGAGGCATCCCGGCACCCGGGGCAGGAAGTCACCGTTCGGGTCAGGTGCAGCGTGGAAATGGTAACGATCGAAGTCACCGATCGGGGCAAGGGGATGACCGCGGAATTCATCCGCGAACGCCTGTTCCGACCGTTCCAGACGACCAAGGAATCCGGCATGGGCATTGGCGTGTTCGAGTGCCAGCAGTACGTTCAGCAGATGGGGGGTCGCATCGACGTGAAGAGCGCGCCGGGCGAAGGGACGCAGATCACCGTGCGGCTGCCGGCGGTGACGCCCAGCCGGATGGGAGCCGCGGCGTGACCGACCCCCGCCGTTGCCTGCTCGTCGTCGAGGACGATCCCGCGCTGCAGACGCAGATGAAGTGGGCGTTCGACGGCTACGAGGTGGCACTCGCCGCCGACCGCGAGGAGGCCATCGCGCAGGTGCGCCGCTTCGAGCCGGCGGTGGTGACGCTCGACCTCGGCCTGCCTCCCGAGCCCGGCAACGTGACGGAAGGCTTCCGGACGCTGGAGAAGATCATCGAACTGGCGCCGGATACGAAAGTCATCGTGGTGACCGGCCAGCACGACAGCGCGAACGCGCGCCGGGCCGTCGCGCTCGGTGCCTACGACTTCTTCGCCAAGCCCTTCGATGCAGCCACGGTCACCCTGATCATCGACCGTGCGTTCCGGATGCACGAATTGCAGACGGAAAACCGCCGGCTGCTGGCCGCGCGGTCCGACGAGGGCAGCCGCATCCTCACTGGCGCACCCGAGATGCAGCAGGTGTGCAGGATGGTCGAACGGGTGGGCGCCACCACGGCGGCGGTCCTGCTGCTCGGCGAGTCGGGCACCGGCAAGGAACTGCTCGCGCGCGCGCTGCACGAGGCGTCGCCCCGCAAGGACAAGCGCTTTGTCGCGATCAACTGCGCGGCGATTCCCGATACGCTGCTCGAGAGCGAACTGTTCGGCTACGAGCGCGGTGCTTTCACGGGCGCGAACAAGCAGACGCCGGGCCGCATCGAGACCGCCAACCTGGGCACGCTGTTCCTCGACGAGATCGGCGACCTGCCGATGCCGTTGCAGGCCAAGCTGCTGCGCTTCCTGCAGGAGCGAACGATCGAGCGACTGGGGGGACGTGAGGAGATCCCGATCGACGTCCGCGTCGTCAGCGCGACCCACCAGAACCTGAGCGATCGGATCACCACGGGCCAGTTCCGTGAGGACCTTTTCTATCGCCTGGCCGAGATCGTCGTGACGGTGCCGGCGTTGCGGGACCGTTCGGGCGACGCCGCGTTGCTCGCGCACGCGTTCGTTCGTCGCTTCGCGGACGAGCAGAAGCGGGGCCGGCTCACCCTTGGCGACGAGGCCGTGAGCGTCATCGAACGACATCGCTGGCCTGGCAACGTGCGGGAACTCGAGAACGTCATCAAGCGGGCCGTGATCCTGTGCGACGGCCCGGTCATCAAGCCGCGCGATCTGGGGCTGGAGGCCGGGTCCGCGGACGACGAGCCGCTGAACCTGCGGGAGGCGCGCGAGAGCGCCGAGCGGCGCGAGGTGGTCCGCGCGCTGGCGCGCGTGAACGGCAACCTGTCGAAAGCCGCGGATCTGCTGGGGATCAGCCGTCCCACGCTGTATGACCTGCTGAACCGCTTCGGCCTGCGCAAGCAGGATTGATCGAAACGAAGAAATCCGGATGGGGTGTCGCATGACTGAACGTTTCCTCTCGAAGAAGCTCTTGGCCGTGTTGGCGACCTGCGCGGCGATCCTGCTTTCGGGATGCGGACGTGACGACGCGGCGGCGCTTCTGAGTTCCGCGCGCGACTACCAGGCGAAGAACGATCACAACGCCGCCATCATCCAGCTGCGGAACGTGCTGCAGAAGCATCCCGAAAACGGCGAGGCTCGCCTGCTGCTCGGCCAGTCCTCCCTGGTCCTCGGCGATGCGCCGACGGCCGAGAAGGAATTCCGCAAGGCGCTCGAGTACGGACAGCCGCCCGCCATCGTGGTCCCGCTGATCGCCGCGGCGTTGCTGCAAGGGTGGATCGCCGGACAAGGTCATCTCCGAGTTCGGCGAGAAGACGCTGGACGATGCGAAGGCCAACGCCGAGCTGAAGGCGCATGTCGGCGAGGCCCATCTGGGCAAGGGCGATCCGAAGAGCGCGGCGACGGCGTTTGCTACAGCGCTGCAAAGCGATCCGGCCAACGTCCGCGCGCAGCTGGGGAACGTCCGGCTGATGGCGGGCGCGGGGAAGTTGCCCGAGGCGACGTCGGACGCCGAAAAACTCGCGGCGGCCTATCCCACGTCCCCGGATGCGCACCTGCTGGTGAGCCAGCTCAAGCTCGCGCAGGGCGACCGCGCAGGTGCCGTTGCCTCGCTTCAGCGGGCGATCGATGCCGCGCCGGCCAACGCCGGCCCCCGCCTGCAGCTGATTGCGCTCCTCATCGCCGACCACCAGCTTGACGCGGCCACTGCGCAGATCGCCGCGGCGCGAGCCGCCCGCGCCCCCGCGCTGCAGCTCCTGTTCTTTGAATCGCAGGTCGCGGCCGGCAACAAGGATTTCGCCAAGGCGCGGGAGATCGTGCAGCAGGTGCTGAAGAAGGCGCCCGGCCACGTGCCATCGCTGGTCCTGCTCGGCGGGCTCGAACTGCAGGACAAGCAGTACGTGCAGGCACAGGCCCAGTTGCAGAGTGCGCTGGCGATCGAGCCCAGGCACATGGGCGCCCGGTCCCTGCTCGCTCGCTCTTATCTCGCCTCGAACCAGCCGGCGCGCGCGCTGGAAACGCTCCAGCCGGTCATCGGCACGGGGGCCGAACTCGACCCGTCGATGCTGATGTTGGTCGGTGAAGCGCAGTTCGCTAGCGGCGATCTCAAGCAGGCGGCGACGTCGTTCGACGCCGCGTCGAAGTCGAAGGCGCAGCAGCCGCTCGCCGAGACCCGCCTGGCGCAGATCGCCGTCGTCAGCGGCGACGTCGAGGGTGGCGTACGTAAGCTCGAGAGCCTGGCAGCGGACGAGGGCGCTTCGGCGCAGACCGAGATGGCGCTGCTGGCCGGGTACCTGAGACAGGGCGAAACGGCAAGGGCGCTCGACGTCGCGCGGGGCATGGTGAAGAAGCGACCGAACGATCCGGCCGCGCACCACACACTGGGGTCCGTGCTGTTGATACGGAAGGAAACGGCGCAGGCGCGCGCTGCCTTTTCGAAGGCAGTCGAACTCAATCCGACCTTCATGCCCGCGGTCGCCGCGCTCGCCCAGCTCGACCTCCAGGAGAACAAGACGGCGGAGGCACGGGCCCGCTTCGAAGCGGTACTGGTCAAGGAGCCGAAGAACGAGAACGCGCTGCTCGGACTCGCCGAAGTGATGGCGCGTGCGAAGGCGCCGTCGTCGGAGATCATCGCCGTCCTGAAGCGTGCGATCGACGCGAACCCCCAGTCGGTGAACGCGCGCCTGGCACTGATCAACCTGCATCTGCGTGACCGCGACAATCGCGCGGCATTGACCGCCGCCCAGGAGGCGGCCGGCGCGGTGGGCAAGGATTCGCGCGTCCTCGATGCACTCGGCCGCGCGCAGGCCGCCGCTGGAGAAACGAACCAGGCGATCGATACGTTCAACCGCCTCGCAGCGGCGGAGCCGAAATCGATCGTTCCCCTGATGCGGCTCGCCTCCCTGCACGCCAGCGTCAATGCGATGGACAAGGCGGTCGATGCGCTGGTTCGCGCCCAGCGCATCGCGCCGGGGGACATGAACGTGACCCGGGACCTGGCGCTCGCCTACCTGGCGCAGGGCAAGCCGGACGAGGCTCTGAAGCAGGCACGGGCACTGCAGCAGTCCGCTCCGAAGTCCGCCCTCGGCCTCGTGCTGGAAGGCGACGTGCATGCGAGTGGCAAGCAGTGGCCCGCCGCCGAGAAGGCATATCGCGAAGCACTGAAGGTCGAGCCGGCGTCTGCCGCTGCGGCAATCAAGCTCCATAGCGTGCTGTTGGCGGCGAGCAAGCCGGCCGACGCCGATGGCCTGGCCCGCAAGTGGGTGGCGGATCATCCGAAGGACGCTGTGTTCCGCGGCTACCTGGGCGAGCGCGCGCTGCGGGCACGCGACTACAAGGCCGCGGCCGCGCACTACCAGGCCGTGGTCGAGCAGCAACCGGACAACGCGATCGCGCTGAACAACCTGGCGTGGGCCCTGGGCCAGGTCGGCGACCCGAGGGCGATCGGCTATGCGGAGCGCGCCCTCAAGGTGGCCCCGGACAGCGCGAGCGTGCTCGATACGGCAGGCACCTTGCTGAGCGCCAAGGGGGATCCGAAGGGACTGGACTATCTGTCACGCGCGGTGCAACTGGCGCCGCAGCGGCACGAAATCCGCCTGAACTATGCCAAGGCGCTGCTGAAAGCAGGGCGCAAGGAAGAGGCCCGCAAGGAACTGACGCAGTTGCAGGGCGTGAGCCAGGACTTTGCGGGCAAGACCGAAGTGGCCGACCTGCTGGCAAAGTAGGTCGGGCGTTGACGAATTTAATAAGAGAAGGCGCAATCAAAATGGGAGTGATAGGCGTTGTTGGTCTGGGATACGTGGGCCTGCCGCTCGCGGTCGAGTTCGGCAAGAAGGTGCGCACGATCGGTTTCGATCTCTCGCGCGAGAAGGTCGCCGCCTATCGGGAGTACGTCGACCCGACCGGGGAAGTCAGCACGGAAGACCTGAAGGCCGCCAGGCTGCTCGAGGCGACGACGGATCCGGCGAAGCTCGGCGAGGCCGACTTCATCATCGTGGCGGTGCCGACGCCGATCGATGCCGCGCACCGGCCGGACTTCTCGCCCCTCGTCGGCGCGAGCATCGCGGTCGGCCGCGTGATGAAGAAGGGCGCGACCGTGGTCTACGAATCGACGGTCTACCCCGGGGCCACCGAGGAGGTCTGCATCCCGCTGCTCGAGCGCGAGTCCGGGATGAAGTGGAAGCGGGACTTCTTCGTCGGCTACTCGCCGGAACGCATCAATCCCGGTGACAAGGAGCACACGCTGACCCGCATCGTGAAGGTCGTCTCGGGCGATACACCCGAGACGCTGGAGCGAGTGGCGAAGACGTACGAGATGGTGGTCACGGCGGGCGTGCATCGCGCGTCGAGCATCAAGGTGGCCGAGGCGGCGAAAGTGATCGAGAACACCCAGCGCGACCTCAACATCGCACTGATGAACGAGCTCGCGTTGATCTTCCACCGCATGGATATCGACACCATGGAAGTGCTCCAGGCGGCCGGAACCAAGTGGAACTTCCTGCCCTTCAGACCGGGACTGGTCGGCGGCCACTGCATCGGCGTGGACCCGTACTACCTGACACACAAGGCCGACATGCTCGGGTATCACCCGCAGGTCATCCTTGCCGGGCGCCGGATCAACGACGGAATGGGGCAGTACGTCGCCCAGGAGACCGTGAAGCGGATGATTCAGGTCGGCGGCCCGATCAAGGACTGCCAGGTGATCGTCCTTGGCCTGACCTTCAAGGAGAATTGCCCGGATCTGCGCAATTCGCGCGTCATCGACATCATCCGGGAACTCGAGTCATATGGTTGCAAGGTCAGCGTCCACGACCCGCTGGCCGACGCGCGCGAAGCGATGCACGAGTACGGCGTGAAGCTGCAGTCGTGGGACGAACTGCCCCGTGCTCATGCCATCGTGGCGGCGGTCGCGCACGACGGATTCAGGCGGCGGCCGATCGATGACTTCGCGGGCAAGCTGCAGCCGGGTGGGCTCTACGTCGACGTCAAGAGCCAGGCCGACGCCTCGCAGTTCGCGTCGCGCGGCTTGCAGGTCTGGCGCTTGTGACAAGCGGGCCGAGGGCGGCGCGGAGGCAAGGTGATCGCCGCTAGAGCGCTCATTGCTCCGCTCCTCCTCGCGTTTCTCGGGGCGGTGCCGGCAAGCTCGGCCCAGTCAAATTCGACCATCGCCAGGGTGAAGCTGTCGGTGGTCGCCATCGGCACCTATCAGGCGACCCGAGTTCCGCAGTTCCGCTTTTCCGGGACCGGGTTCGCGATCGCCGATGGGACCGTCCTGGCGACCAACGCGCACGTCCTGCCGGCCGTGCTGGAACCCGGGGCCGATCCGGAAGTGCTGGTGGCCATGTTGCCGACGGCCGATCCGTCCCGGCCGGAGCCGCGCCGCTTGACGCGGCTTGCCGTTGACGCGGAACACGATGTCGCCCTGGCGAAGATGACCGGGCTGCCGTTGCCTGCGTTGCGGTTGCGCGATTCCGCCTCGGTGGTGGAGGGTGACCGGTTGCTGTTCACCGGGTTTCCGATCGGGTCCGTGCTTGGATTGTTCGCGGCGACACACCAGGCCATGGTGGCTGCCATCGCGCCGGTTGCCATACCGGCCGCGAGCGGTCAGCAACTCGATCCGAAGGTCGTCCGGCGCCTGCGCAACGACGCCTTCCCCGTGTTCCAACTCGATGCCACGGCCTATCCGGGCAACAGCGGCAGTCCCCTCTACGACCCGGCGACCGGCGACGTGGTCGGCATCCTCAACATGGTCTTCGTCAAGTCGACCAAGGAGTCCGCCCTGACGCAGCCCTCCGGGATCAGCTACGCCATCCCGTCGCGTTTTCTCACCGAACTTCTCGCGGGTGTCAAGCCGTGAAGCGCGCGGAATCTGCCCGGAATCTATCGTTTCGCTGTCCCTGCCGCTGACTAGCATCGTCCGGAGTCCGGCGCTGCCGCGCCCGACCTCCGGGATCGGTTGATTCGTCGCGCGCCCGTCGGAGCGCGGTCGGCGAACGGGAACCGACGGAAAGCCGTTGCGGCGGGGGATTAACTTGTTTAGGCTATTTCCAAGAGCCCGATGCCGGGGTTGTAAGGGCGAGGGCTGACTTATGCCCTGCGCCATCGGGGCTCATGCACTACAGCCGACGGACAGTCAAGCGGAAGAAGCCGCATGTTTCGTGCCGCGGATCAGGCTGGTGGGGGCCGGGTCCGTCCCTGATACTCAATCGATCGTGTCGCCGCTGCAGGAGGAAAGAAAGGATTGCCGCGTGACTGTGTCGTGTCTCTGACACTTGAGGCCGGCGTGCACAGTCATAGATACATCTCGAACACGAGCAACCAAGACCCGCCCGACGCTTCGGCGCGCAAGGGGGCAAGAGGAAGGAACTGCTGTGATCAGTCTTTCGCGTCGACCGACGCCGGTGGCCTCGTTTGCGGACATGGGCTTGTTCGCCGTGTTCTGCATCGTATCGATGCTGCTCGCGGTGTCGGTACAGTTGGCTCCCTACGGAGTCTCTCCGCGCTCGGTTGTAGTCCCCGCTGTGGCCTTTGCGTTCGTCATCACGGCCATCGCCACCATGTTCGGGCTGTTTCGCGGCGGAGAGCGCAAGCCGCTGCAGGTGGTGTTCACCCGCACTCTGCTGGCCCTGGCAATCGGTGCTCCGGTCTGCTACGTGGTCTTCGGAGCCTTTCCTCAAGCCGGAGCGCCGCGCGCGCTGCTGCCGTATGCAGCGCTGTTCACGCTCAGTGCAGTCATCCTGGTGCGCCCTGTGCTGCTCGCGGCGCTCTTTACCGGTTTCGGCGGGCGCCGCACCCTGATCGTCGGTACAGGGGCGGATGCGCTGGCGGTCGAGGAATTGATCAACCATCACGGACCGCGCGGTGCAACGGTTGTCGGCTTCTATCCTGCGGGTGCACCGGAAGAAAAGGGCGGCGGCGACAAGGTCGGACGCGCCCCGACCTTTCCATCGACCATGAAACTGCAGTCGATCGTCGAACGGTTCGGCGTGAACGAAGTCATTGTCGCCGTCCGCGAGCAGCGCGGAGGCGCGGTGCCGGTGGACGACCTGCTGGTATGCCGCGTGGCAGGCGTCCCGGTGTCCGACCTGTCGGCGTTCTACGAGCGGATGCGGGGCGAAGTCCCGGTCGACTCCCTGAAGGCGAGTTGGCTGATCTATGGCGAAGGGTTTGTCCAGAGTCCGGTTCGGCGGCTCACCAAGCGCCTGACCGATGTCATCGCCGCGTCGGTGCTGCTGTTTCTTGCGCTCCCGGTCCTCCTGCTGGCGACGCTCGCCATCCTTGTCGAGAGCGGGCTGCCGATCCTTTTCACCCAGGAACGTGTCGGCAGAGGTGGGAGGCCCTTCAAGGTGCTCAAGCTGCGCACCATGCGAACCGACGCCGAGGGCGATGGTGTCGCGCGGTGGGCGACTGCCAACGACTCGCGGGTGACGCGGGTTGGAGGGATTTTGCGCAAATTGCGAATCGACGAACTTCCACAGCTCATCAACGTCCTGAGCGGCGAGATGAGCCTGGTCGGACCGCGCCCGGAACGCCCGGTCTTTGTTGCCCAGTTGCGCGACCAGGTCCGCTTTTACGACCTGCGCCACAGCGTCAAACCGGGCCTGACGGGCTGGGCCCAGATTCGCTACTCGTACGGCGCTTCAGTCGACGATGCGAGGCGAAAGCTGCAGTTCGACCTGTACTATGTGAAGAACAACACGCTCGTGCTCGACGCGCTGATCCTCGCGGAGACCGTGCGAGTGGTGCTCTTCGGAGAGGGTGCGCGGTAAGTCGACAGGTCAGCCGCATTGTTCCGAACGCCGGCTCTAGCAGAATTCGCTCTCTGGTAGCAAGGGATTGAGCCGGGCCGCGGCGCCTTAGTGGCGCATCAGACTTGACTTCCGCGTCTTAGACTTGTTTTGTCAGCTGCGTGTACCGCAGCAGTCATCTATCGGTGGAGGGGCGAGGCCATGAGGCATGCAACGCACGTCATTCGTATCCTGTCGGCCGCAGCGGTCGCGCTGTTGCTTGGCGCCTGCTCAACCGGCAAGTACCCGCCGGCCCCGACAACCGCCGCGACCCCCGACTACAAGTATGTGATCGGTCCTCTCGACACGGTCAACATCGTTGTCTGGCGGAACCCGGAACTGTCCGCATCCGTGCCGGTGCGTCCGGACGGTCGGATCAGTACTCCATTGGTCGAAGATCTGCAGGCCCTGGGGAAGAATCCAGCTGAACTTGCACGCGAGATGGAGAAGGCGCTGTCGAAGTTCATCCGTGACCCGGTGGTCACGGTGATCGTCACCGCCTTCAACGGGCCGTCTGACCAGCAGATCCGGATCATCGGCGAAGCCGCCAGGCCGCAGGCCGTCGCCTACCGCCAGAACATGACTCTGCTCGACCTGATCATCGTCGCCGGGGGCCTGACCGACTTTGCCGATGGCAACAAGGCCGTGCTCGTGCGAGGTGCCGAGCAGGGCAAACAGTACGGCGTGCGGCTGAACGACCTCGTGCGGCGCGGCGACATCTCGGCGAACGTCGACGTGCGGCCGGGCGACGTGCTGATCATTCCGCAGAGCTGGTTCTAGGCAATCGCAGGCACTCGAACCGGTTCGACCGTACAGGCGTAGAGGAACGATGGACGAGTTACTGATACAGATTGTGGCGGCATTGCGCGGGATGTGGCGCAGGCGTTGGATCGGACTCGCGGTCGCCTGGGGGGTGGCCGTCGTGGGTGCGGTCGTGCTGCTTCGCATTCCGGATCGCTACGAAGCCACTGCGCGTGTCTACGTCGACACGCAGACGGTGCTCAAGCCGCTGATGTCCGGGCTCGCGGTGCAGCCCAACATCGACGAGCAGATCGCGATGCTGGCCCGCACCCTGATCGCACGCCCGAACATGGAGAAGATCATCCGCAGCGCGGATCTCGACGTTGCCGCGAGTACACAGATAGAGAAGGACAGGCTGGTCGACTCGGTGACGCAGCGGCTCAAGTTCGTCGGTGCCGGGAGGGAGAACATCTACAGCATCTCGTACCAGGATACCAACCCGGACCGCGCGAAACGCGTGGTCCAGGACCTGATGTCCCTGTTCGTCGAATCGGGTGTTGGCAACAAGCGGCGCGATGCCGAGTCGGCCCGGCACTTCATCGACGAGCAGATCAAGAACTATGAGAAGAAGCTCGAGGAAGCCGAGAACCGGGTGAAGGACTTCAAGATCCGGAACCTCGGCTTCAGTGGTAACGCCGGGCAGGATTACTTCACGCGCATGAGCGCGCTGTCCGACGAAGTCGCCAAGCTGCGCACCGAGTTGCGGGTCGCGGAGCAGTCGCGCGATGCGCTGAAGCGGGAACTCGCCGGCGAGGACCCCGTGCTGCTGCCCGAGCTGAATTCGGGCCCTGCAGTGACGCAGGCAAGCGATCTCGATGTCCGGATCGCCAGTCAGACCAAGCTGCTGGATGAGCTGTTGCGTCGTTACACCGACGAGCATCCGGACGTCGTTGCCACCCGTCGCCTGCTCAATCAGCTGGAGCAGCAAAAGAAGCAGGACATCGACGCGCGACGGAAGGCGGCGGCCGCGAACCCGTCGAAGTTTTCGGGATCGACGAACCCCGTGTTTCAGCAGTTGAAGATCTCGCTCGCGGACGCCGAGGCCAACATCGCCGCACTGCGTGCGCGCGTCAGCGAAGGTGAGGCCCGCCTGGCGCAGATCAAATCCACGGCTGGCCGCTCTCAGCAAGTCGAGACCGAGTTGACGCAGTTGACGCGCGACTACGACGTGCTGCGCAAGAACTATGACCAACTGGTCGCAAGACGCGAGTCGGCATCCATGTCGGAGGACGTGGACAGTCTTGCGCGGATGGCGGAGTTCCGCATCATCGAGCCTCCGCGGATATCGCCCAAAGCGGTCTTCCCCAATCGGGCAGTTTTGGTGCCCCTGCTCCTGGCGCTGGCACTCGCAGCCGGTGCGGCGGCCGCTCTTGCGGTTTCACAGGTCCTTCCTGCCTTCTATGACGCACGACAGGTGAGAGCTGCGACCAAGCGCGCTGTTCTCGGAACGGTGTCGCTTCAGGCCACACAGCCGGTGATCCGACAGCGCAAACGCTCGAACTTTGCGTTCGCGGGCGGGCTTGCCAGCCTGGTGACCATGTACGGCACGTGGATTGTTTGGGTCGCACTGGTTGGCCGGGGCTGAGGAGCAGAACGTGAGCATCATTGAACAGGCCGCAAAGCGACTCGAGCAGCTTCGGCGGTCCGGCGTTGAGGTTGACGCAGCAGGGGCGCCACCCGTCGAAGCAAGCGATGTCGCGGACCGGCATGACGAAGCCGTGCCGCTGCGCGTGGTCAAGGAGCTTGAATCCCGTTCCGAGAGGCCCGCACCCCGAACCGCCGAACCGGCGATCGCTCCTACCGAGCGTCCGGAAGAGGCCGCGCAAGCACCTCACGGGGGAGTCGTTGCATCCAGCTATGCCGAAATCGACCTCGGCAGGCTTTCGGCCAACGGGTGCATCACGCCGACGGCGCCTCGTTCACGCCTGGCTGAGGAGTTTCGCGTCATCAAGCGGCCGCTGATCAACAACGTCAGCGGGAAGTCCGCGGCGCCGGTACTCAATGCGAACCGGATCATGGTCACCAGTGCGCTCCCCGGCGAGGGCAAGACCTTCGTGTCGCTCAACCTTGCCATGAGCCTCGCGCTGGAACTCGATACGGACGTGCTGCTGGTCGATGCGGATGCGTCGCGCCCGGCCGTGCTCGACCGACTCGGACTTGCACCCTCGAAGGGACTGTTGGACCTGCTGGTCGAACCGGAGCTATCACTCGATTCGGTCGTGCTGAAGACCAATGTCGACCACCTTTCGATTCTCCCGGCCGGCAATCCCCAGGCCCATGCAACGGAGTTGCTGGCGAGCGAAGGAATGAGTCATCTGGTCAAGCGGCTCGCGAGCGACGACCCGCGCCGCATCGTCGTGTTCGACACGCCACCACTGCTCGCGGCTTCCGAGCCCCGCGTCCTGGCGGCTCACATGGGCCAGATCATCATGGTCATCGCCGCCGACGACACTCCGCAAGGGACGGTGGCGGAGGCCCTCGCGACGCTCGAGAACTGCCCCGTGGTATTCACTTTGCTCAACCGGGTCTCGGCATCCGACCGCGGGCATTACTACGGTTCGTACGACGCGTACGCGCGTTGAGCGAGGCCAGCGGAGCGCCGATATGCCTGGGCACCAGCGAAGCGGCCGTACTCGCGGAGCACGGAACGGACGCGCAGTCGTCCGCTTGCTGACTGCGGCTGTCATCGCTCTTGCTTTCGGTCGGGCGATTGGACAGCCGCTGCCCGGCCCTGACGGGTACGCGGCGCCGGGCGCCCCGGCGGGCGCTGCCCGACGCGGCATTGACGCCTGGGTGACCGAGACCAGCGTGCGGGCCGAGGCCACGCTGACCAACAACGCCAACTATGGGGCTTCCGCGACTCGAGAGGGTGACCTGATTCTCAAGTCGTGCCGACGTGGAGGTTCAACCGCCAGGGTGGGCGGTTGCGCGTCGATGGCAGCGTCTCGCTCGACATGTTCGCGTACGTCAACGGAACGCAGGTCAACAGCATCCTGCCGACCGCGAACATTCTCGCGAACCTGGAAGCGATCGACAATCTGTTCTTCATCGATGCCGCGCTCGTGGTCAGTCAGTCGGTCGAGAACCCTTTTCTGCCCACCTCCGCACGGGCGTCGACCAACAATCTCTACACGTCGTCACAGGTGCGGCTGGCGCCTTACCTGCAGGGAACGGTCGGGCCGTATGTCCGCTGGCTAATCCGCAGCGACAACACGTACAACTGGACCTCGCAGTCCAACGCTCCGCTCGAGAACGCGTACTACGCGCGCAACCTTGCCGAGGTCGTGCGCGCGCCGACGCCGTTCGGACTGACCCTCCGTCTCACGAACGACATCACGCGGATCCAGAATCAGTTGCAGCCCGACCAGACGCTGTACACAGCGCTGGCGATCTTCGACTACGCCTTCACGCCGCAGTTCAAGTTCGGCCTGCGTGGCGGCTACGAAAGTACCAACTACACAGCCGAAGAGACCTCGGGCCCGATCTACGGTGCCAATCTTTCGTGGCGGCCGTCTCCGCTCACGAGTCTCGAGGGATACTGGGAAAGTCGGTTCTACGGTCCGAGCTACCAGTATCAGTTTTCCCATCGACAGCGTCGGGTGGCGTCGTCTTTCGGTGGCTATCGAACAATCTCGACGTATCCGCAGGTACTGCTTCAAGTTCCTTCCACGAGTAGCGTTTCCGGCCTGCTCGACGCCATCCTCATCGCGCGCTTCCCGGACCCTGTCGAGCGGGCAAAGCAGGCGCAGGATCTGATCACGCGCCAGGGCCTTCCGGAGTCGTTGCCGCAAGGCGCGTATATCTATAACCAGAGCGCCAACATCCTGACAGGATTCAACGCCAACTGGGCGTTGATCGGCGTTCGAAACACGCTGGCCCTCAATCTCTTCTATTTGAAGACCGAGTACCTGCCCGACGCGCGTGTCCCGCCGAGTTTCCTGACCTTCAATAACAGCATCCAGCGCGGTGCCGGGCTGTCGCTCAGCCACCTGCTGACGCCGGTCGTCACGCTGAACGGCACGATCACAACGCAGTACACAACCGGTTTCGACCAGAACGCGGACTTGAGCGGTCGCGAGGGCTGGATGAGCCTTCAAGCGAACTGGCAGGCCTCACCTCGTACCACGCTCTTCTTCGGCTCCCGCTACCAACGGACGAGCAACGTCAGCGCGGCGCTGGCCTTCACGGAGTCGAACGAAACGACGATCTTTGCCGGGTTGTTCCACAGGCTTTAGGAGTCCCATGTACGAAGATTTCTATGGCCTGTCGGGCAAACCCTTCCAGCTCAGTCCCGATCCGACCTTCTACTTCGGCAGCAAGGGGCACGAGAGTGCGTTCTCCTACCTGAAGTACGGCGTCTATCAGGGCGAAGGGTTTCTCGTCATCACCGGAGAGGTCGGCGCAGGCAAGACCACGCTCGTGCGGGCGCTGCTGGAGGAACTCGACGCCCAGATGATCGTCGCGGCGCAGATCGTCAGCACGCAGCTCGAGGCGGACGATCTGCTGCGCTCGGTGGCCAAGGCGTTCGGCATCCGCCTGCCGCACGACGACAAGGCGAATGTCCTGGCTTCGATCGAAGCGTTCCTTCTTACCGTATTTCAGCAGGGCAAGCGGGCGTTGCTCATCATCGACGAGGCGCAGAACCTGAATGCGCGTTCCATCGAGGAACTGCGCATGCTGTCGAACTTCCAGTACGGCGACAAGGCATTGCTGCAGAGCTTTCTCGTCGGGCAGCCGGAACTGCGCACGCTGATGCGTTCGGCGTCCATGGAGCAGTTCAGGCAGCGCATCATCGCCTCCTATCACCTCGGCCCGCTGGATGAGCCCGAGACACGGGGATATGTCGAGCATCGTCTGCATCGCGTCGACTGGAGGGGTGTCCCGGAGTTCGATGAGAGCGCCATCCACGCGATCTTCCTCGCCGCCGGGGGAATCCCGCGAAGGATCAACGCGATCTGCAATCGGTTGATGCTGGCGGGTTTCCTGGCGGGGCAGCGGAAGTTCACGGCGGCGGAAGTCGATCAGGTCGTCAACGAGTTCACCGGGGAAATCGGGCCCAGGGCAATCGCGACGCCCCTGCCCGAACCGCCTCCTGTCAAGCGCGTCACCAAGACTGACCTGGCGAGCACCGTCCGGCGTCTCGTCAAGTTGTCTGACCGCATCGAAAACCTCGAGAGCGATGTGCAGGAACTCCTTGGCCTCGTTCGTGCGCTTCTCGATCCGGAACGCGGCCGCCCGCAGGACGAATCGGCACGTCCTGAACGGCCGCGCCGCAGGCGCCGGGTGGAGCGGCGCGCGTGAAGGGTTCAGCAGCATCGATGGGTCCCATCCTCTGCGTGGTCGGCGCTCGTCCGAACTTCATGAAGATGGCTCCGCTGCTGCGAGCGCTGCGTACCCGAGACGATCTTCCGCCGGCGGTGCTGCTGCACACCGGGCAGCACTACGACGCGCGCATGAAGGACCAGGTTTTCGAGGACCTGGGTCTTCCGGAGCCGGACATCGACCTGCACGTTGGATCAGGCTCGCACGCGGTCCAGACGGCCGACGTGATGAAGGCCTTCGAACCCGTGCTCGAGCGCCTGCGGCCGTCGTGTGTCATCGTCGTCGGCGACGTCAACTCGACCCTCGCCTGCAGCCTTGTGGCGGCCAAGATGCACATCCCCGTCGCCCACGTCGAGGCCGGCCTGCGCAGCTTCGACCGCGCGATGCCGGAGGAGATCAATCGCGTCCTGACGGATCAGATCGCGGAGCTGCTGTACACGACGGAGCGAGACGCCGAAGCGAACCTTCTGCGCGAGGGCGTGGCAGCCGCACGAATTCACTTCGTCGGCAACCTGATGATCGATTCGTTGTTCGACGCCGTGCCTCCGCGAAGCTTCCCGATGGTCTCCCCCCGTCGAAGGCCAGTTTCGCGCTGGTGACGCTTCATCGCCCGTCGAACGTGGATGACCGCGACCACCTGCAGCACGTGCTTGGGTTGATCGGCGAGGTTTCCGAGCGCCTGCCGATCGTCTGGCCGATGCACCCGCGAACGGCCGGGAATCTTCAGCGCTTCGGCCTGCACGTGAAGGGCCGAGCCAATCCGATCACCGTGCTCCCGGCCCAGGGGTATCTCGCCATGGTTGCGCTGTTGCGCGCGGCTCGCATGGCCCTGACCGATTCCGGCGGCGTCCAGGAAGAAACGACGGCTCTCGGCGTCCCCTGCCTGACGATGCGAGCCAACACGGAGCGCCCGATCACCGTCGAGCAGGGCACAAATACGCTGGTGGGCACCGATCGCGAACGGCTGCTTGGCGTGGTGGACGACATCATGGCGAACGGAGGAAAGCGGGGCCGGGTGCCGGAGTACTGG
>CAVSCF010000012.1:0-133546 GCA_963726405.1 uncultured beta proteobacterium
CGGAAGCGCCGCGGCGCCGGCGACGGCCCCAGCGGCGAGCAGCACTTCGCGTCGCTTCAGATCGATGTCTTGCATGGTGCGTGTCTCCTCAGTGAAATTTTCGGGATGGCCCGTTTTCGGGCACTAATGGCTTTGCTTTGTAACCCTGCTGTTGATCCGCGATTTGACTCCGCGCAAGAGCGCAGCGCAAGGGCGGAAGGCTTGCGCCCGTACGGGCCGTGGCTGACCCTGTCTGCCGGTGCAACCCCGCGATCCGACAGCGCGATACCGGCCGACCCTCCATACCAGAACACACCGCATCGCGGGTCCCTTTGCCGCGACCCTCAACCTGACCCGCATCAAGGTTAACGCCGACGAGGGTTTGCCCTCAGTCAATGCCCGCTACCCCAACTACCCCAAGAATGCGCCATATCTGTGGGGGAGGAGTTTCCGAGGGGCGAAAGCAGGTTCACCCTGCAAGGACTCAACCGAATAGATAGGGTTTCAACGCAGTCCGGTTACGTCGGTACCAGTCAAGCGACGTAACCGCCCTGCGAAGGAAAAGTAAGTCCGAGTCGTACCTAACCGTCCTTGTTGGGAGGGGAAATGAGAAGGCTATTAGTTTTGACTGCCGCTGCGATGCTGACACTCGGCATCGCAGGTTGCGGTGGTAGTGATGGCTCGAATGGCGCTCCTGGCGCCACGGGAGCGCCGGGAACGCCGGGAACGCCGGGAGCACCGGGCGCCACTGGGCCGGCAGGTCCTCCGGGATCGGCAGCAGTTGTGCTGACGCCGCAGACGCCGGCAGACACGTTCGCCGACTTGAATCTGGTGGCGGCAGTACAGAGCGTCACGATTGCCAGTCCGCCAGTCGTCAAGTTCACGCTGAAGACGAACGAAGGCGTGCCGGTCGTTGGTTTCGGCACCACCTCCAAGACATCCACGCAGACCATCGCCAACTACCCCAACCTCGCGTTCTCGATCGCCAAGTTGGTCCAGCCAGCAGTCGCGGGCGCCGCGCCGAGCAAGTGGGTCAACTACATCGTGACGTCGGTCAGCCAGACCAACGGTGCCGTGACGCTCGGACGTCCCTCGACGGACAACATCGGCACGCTGGTCGACAACAAGGACGGCTCGTACACCTACACGTTCTACCGTGACGTCCCGGGCATCAAGGCTCAAGTTGACGGCATCACGCCGCCGGCCGGCAGCGACAAGGCCGACCTGGGTGACCTGACGTACGACGCCAACGCCACGCACCGCCTGACGATCCAGATCTCCGGCAACGCGCCGGGGACCGGCACCAACACGTCGAATGGCGTGCAGGTCACGCCGGGCGTCCCGCTGAAGAAGCCGATCGACGTCATCTATGACTTCGTGCCGGCGACGGGCGCAGCCCCGGCCGCGAGCGCGAACCGCAAGATGGTCGACAACGCGAACTGCGAGTCAGTGCCACAGCACGCTGGGCGGGCTTCCGGACGGTGAGGGCGGTTCGCTCGACTTCCACGGCGGCTGCCCGCAACAACATCGAGTACTGCGTGGTCTGCCACACCGACCAGCGCAAGTTCGGCCGGGCGGAAGCCACGTACGACGCGGCGACGCGCACGTTCAGCGGCAGCACATACAAGGTCCAGGGCCGCACCGTCGGCAGCGCGCCGAACTTCCTGCACAAGCTGCACGTCGGCGGCGTCATGACGAACGTCGGCTACAACTACGGTGGCGTGCTGATGGACAAGGGCGGGTTCTCGCAGGACATCCGCAATTGCGAGAAGTGCCATAACCCGGCCAACACGAACACCCCGCAGGCCGCGCTGTGGAAAGACAACCCGAACCGGCAGGCGTGCGGTTCGTGCCACGACGGCATCAACTTCGACACGGGCACCGGCCTGACCCTCGGCGACAAAGCCAAGGGCCTGACGACGTCCACCGGCTTCTTCGGCGCCGCCCACCCGGCCAATGCGCAGGACGGTGGCTGCTCCAACGCGTCCTGCCACGGCGCAGGGTCGCCCGGCAATCCGGACCTGGTGCACAAACCGGTGACGCCGCCGAGCCACGGCCAGCTTCCTGCATGGGAATCCCGGCTACACCAGCGGCGCCAACACGAACGCTGGCTGGATTGCCTCCAACGCCAACCGGCTTCCGGCCGGCGCGATCAAGATCGAATACGTGATCAAGAGCGTCACGGTCGATGCCGTCACGCGTAATCCGAAGATGACGTTCCAGGTGAAGATGGACGGTGCGGCTGCCCCGATCCTCGACTTCGCGACCGCGCCGATCAATCCGGCGACGGGCAAGAAGGAAATGTGGGCCAACTTCATGGGTTCGCCGAGCGCGTACTTCGTGTGGGCGGTTCCGCAGGACGGCATCACGGCACCGGCCGACTTCAACGCCAGCGCTTCCGGTTACCTGCGGAGCATCTGGAACGGAGCCGCGACGGGTACGGGCGTCGGTACTCTCGTCGCAGGGACGGGCGCGGATGCCGGCTACTACATCGTCACGCTGACGGGCGTCACAGGTGCCGGCGGGTTCGGTGATGCTGACGGGTGGCGTCGGGTATTCGTACAACAACCGCAGCACGCTGCCGCTGACGCAGACGAACCTCCCGGCGTATCCGACGACTCCGTCGCCGGTAGCGGTTGGCGCGACCGATGCGACAGCACTGTCGTCCGAACTTCTGCCCAGCATGCCGAACGCCTATGGCGGTCTGATCGTGATCGCGAAGAACGTCCAGGTGGTGGCAGCCGGCTTCACCGGCCGTCGTCCGATCGTCGAGGACGCGAAGTGCAACGCCTGCCACCAGGAACTCGGCACGTTCACGGAAGACGCGTTCCACGCCGGTCAGCGCAACGACGGCACGACCTGCTCGTGGTGCCATACGCCGAACCGGGCCAGCACGGGCTGGACGGCGGAGACCGACAACATGGTTCACGCCATCCACGGCGGCGGCAAGCGCACCGTTCCGTACACCTGGCACTCCGTGTCGGTCCCGGGCGACAGCTTCGCCAACATCGTGTATCCGGGCGTTCTTGCCCGTTGCAGCCAGTGCCACATTTCCGGCGCAAGCGGGTCGTCGTACGACTTCTCGCTCTCCACGTCGGCGAACGCGGTGGGGCTCGGTGCGGATCAGGCTGACAAGCGCCAGCCGCGGTTGGTGGCGAGCGGTACGCCCGCGGCGAGCATCAGCAACTCGCCCTACATCCTGCCGTACATCGGGGTCAACCTCGGCGCGAACTTCTCGTTCAACGCCGGCACAGGCGTGACAACGGCTGCGGCGGCAACGACCCTGGTGCAGTCGCCGACCGTGGCGGTGTGCTCGGGTTGCCATGACTCCAACCTGGCGATCAGCCACTTCGAAGTCAATGGCGGCTCGTTCTTCCAGGCGCGTAGCGTCGAAGCCACACGCGTCGAGCAGTGCTTCATCTGCCACGCGAACGGCCGGACGGCGGACATCAAGGCCGTGCACAACAAGTAGTCGGCATCGACAGCGACCGACCCCGGTCGGTCGCTAGCACATCAAACCCGGCAGTGGCAACACTGCCGGGTTTTCTTTTTGTCGCGTTAGGTCAAGCCCGGTGGTTCCGCGTTCGGGCAGCATCGGTTCATACTCGCGCGTGTTGAAAACGGGGGCGGAATTGAGTTACAGAGATCTTCTGGTCGGCGTTGTTGTCACCCTGTTGGTGTCAGTGGTAAACGCCGCGAACGAATCGACGAAGGCACCGGCCCAACCGGGCACCACCAGCCAGGCTCCGGCGCAGCCGGCCGCGAAACCGGCAACATCGCCGGCGACCGAGGCCTCGGCTCCCGGCGCGTCGGCCACCAAGCCGCCGCCGTCGACGAACGCCAAGCCCGGCAAGACGCCGGCCAAGCCGGAAAAGAGGGTGGACCTCAACAACGCCAGCCTCGCCGAACTGAAGACCTTGCCGATGGTGGGTGACGCCGAGGCGAAGAAGATCATCGCCAACCGGCCCTACAAGAGCAAAGGCGAACTCGTCACCAAGGCCGGCTTGCCTGAGGGCGTCTACATTGCCGTCAAGTACAAGGTCGAACTGCAAAAGCCCCGCACATCCGCGCCGAAGAAGTAACGGAGCCTCCATGAAACGTTTGATCAAGTGGTTCGGGGCCGCGGCCCTCGTCCTGGTTGCGCTGGCCGGTTGTGGCGGCGGCAACGACGGCGGATCCCTGGGCAGCGCGACGCCACCACCGCCGCCGCCGCCGAGCGGCCAGGTCGGCAACGCTCTGAACGCGGCCGCCGCCATCCCCTCGAACGACACGTCGACGAACTCGTCGTCGGCGTTCACGGTGCTGCAGGCCAACGGTATCCCCGCGGTGACCGTCGGCGGCGCTCCGGTCGTCAACTTCGCCGTCTTCTCCGACGGTGCGGTGAAGCAGGGGCTGACGCTGAGCAACGTGAGCTTCGCGATCGCGAAACTGATGCCGGGCACGAACGGCAACATCGACGACTGGCAGAGCTATGTATCGCGCACCGAGACGACGACCGGCACCAACAACGTGGGCTCGGCGGCCGGCGGTGGTCCGGTGCTTCCTTCCGCCCTCCAGGCGACGACGGATCCGAAGCCCGCGGCTCAGGCCAACCAATTGGTCTACAAGCCCGAGGGCTATTACACGTACACGTTCAGTACGGACATCACCGACCCGGCGAAGACGAATGGCGTGGTCTTCGAGCCGGGCAAGACGCATCGCATCGTCATCCAGCTGAGCTATACGAACGCGGCCGGTCAGCCCGTGCTCGTCAATCCGTACCTTGACGTCACGTTCGATGCCAACGGGCGGTCGGTGCAGGTGACCGATCCCAGCAAGACCCGGGTGATGGCGGTCGTATCCCAGTGCAACGGGTGTCACGAGAAGCTTTCCCTGCATGGCGGTGGCCGTGTCGATGTCCAGTACTGCGTGATGTGTCACAACCCGGGCACCACGGACGCCAATAGCGGCAACGTGCTGACGATGATGACGATGACGCACAAGATCCATGCGGGCAGGCTGCTCGCAAGCCCGGGCCTTGCGGCGATCGGCGGCGAGCACTACACGATCTGGGGCTTCCAGTCGAGCAAGCACGACTATTCGGAAGTGGGTTTCCCGCAGGACCTGCGCAATTGCACCGTCTGCCACACGGGCGCCAACCCGGCGACTCCACAAGGCGACAACTGGAAGACGCGGCCGAGCAAGGAAGCCTGCCTCACCTGCCACGTCAGCGGCGCCGGCTCGCCGTTCGACCTGACACACAAGGACTTCGCCCTCGCGATTGTCGGACCGAGCGGCAAGCCGACGGACATTCCCAACGGCAGTTGCGCCGAGTGTCACCGCGATGGAACGTCGGTGTCGCCGGGGCGCGTGCACTTCAACCAGAACGAGGAAAACTCGGCCAAGTACAAGGTCACCATCGAGAGCGCGACTTTCGACTCCGCGGCGCGCAAGGTCACGATCAAGTACTACGTGGCCGACCCGACGTCGAACAACGCGAAGTACAACCTCGTGACCTCCGATTGCACGGGCTCCGGGACGTCGCTTGCGTGCGGCAGTTCGACCCGGTTCGGCAACCTGCGCTTCTACCTCGCGTACCAGAACATGGTGGGGCAGCCGACGGGCGTGACCGAATGGACCGCGTACAACAACGGCGGCAGCGGCGCCAACGAGTACATGTACAAGGGCACGAACGACGGCACCAACACGTACACGGTGCAGATCGCGCTTCCTGCCGACTCGGCGACGGCGGTCGCGCAGGGCACCGCGCGGGTCGTCAGCATCGGGCAGATCAAGGAGCCGAAGCTCCAGGTGAAGTCGGCGCAGGATCCGCGGCCGCCGGTGACACCGACCGTGCTCATCAACGTCGTCGCGCAGAACACCTACGCCGACGTCGCGCTGTCCGGACCGCTCAACCCGCGGCGTCAGGTCGTGTCGAACGAGAAGTGCAACGTCTGCCACGGCGCGCTCGGAACCACGACCGGCTCGAATTCCAATCCCGCGCTTACCGAAGCCTTCCACAGCGGTGCGCGCAATACGGTCGAGGCGTGCTCGATGTGCCATGACCAGAACAGGTACTCGAATACCGTGATGACCAACGGCCGCGCGCTCAGCGAGAACTACGCGTTCAAGCGCATGATCCACGGCATCCACGGCAACTCGAAGCGCACGTACCCGTTCACCCACGGCAACAACGTCATCGGTGCCTTCGACAAGAAGACCTTCCTGCTTACGCTGGACGGCCTGATCGCGGCGAGCACTTCGTCGACGATCTCGGCCCCGGCGGGCGTGCTGTTCCAGCCGTACTCCACCGGCGTCGTCGTGCCCGCGGGCACGGCCCTCGGCGCTTCGGGCGCCAGCGTGGAGAACTACGCTGCGGAAGTCGCCTACCCGGGCATCGGCCTGGATTGCAACACCTGCCACGTGAACAACTCCTGGCAGCAGGACATCAACCCGATCGGCTCGGTGGTCGCGAAACCCATCGACCCGGCGACGCTGAAGGCGGGCACCAACCCGCTCGACTGGGTCGTCATCACGCCGAAGGCCGCCACCTGCACCTCGTGCCACGACTCCGCCAAGGCGATCAGCCACGTGGTGGGGGTGGGCGGATCGGCGTTCGGCACCGCCACGCAGGCGCAGTCGTTCCAGACGCAGGAAAGCTGTGTGGATTGCCACGCTCCGGGCAGTCCGCGCGGCGTCGACGTCGTGCACAAGTAACAACGGATAACGCGTAGATAACGCGCGCGCGGCGCGACGTTCGGAGGAATTCGTGATGGGGGTTCGAATGGGAATCAGAAGCGCTCTGCTGGCGGCCTGCCTGGGCCTGCTCGGCGTCGTCGCTCCGGCGCAGGCGCAGGACGGCGGGCCGTCCGCGAAATGCATGATGTGCCACGGCGCGGACCACGAGAAGATGGCCGGCCACCCGCACGCAGTGGCCGCCGACTCGCGCAACTTCGGCTGCGTCGGCTGCCACGGCATGAGCGAGAAGCACGCCGACGATCCGAGTGCCGCGAAGCCCGACCAGCGCTTCAAGGGCAAGGGCGCGCTGACCGGCGAAGAGGCGAGTGCGGTCTGCCTGATGTGCCACGAGGGGCAGAACAACAAGAAGCTGCTGCTGTGGGCCGGCAGCACGCACCCGCAGGCGGGCGTGGGTTGCACGAGTTGCCACCAGGTCCACGTGAACAAGGACCCGGTGTTCAACAAGGCCGCGCAGTCCGACGTCTGCTTCACGTGCCACAAGGACACCCGCGTCGCGAGCAACAAGCCGTTCCGGCATCCGCTGCAGGAAGGCAAGATGGGCTGTTCCGACTGCCACTCGCCCCACGGCTCGGCCGGGCCGAAGCTCGTCAAGCGCGACACCACCAACGCCACCTGCTACCAGTGCCACGCCGAGAAGCGCGGTCCGTTCGTGCAGAACCACCAGCCGGTGCAGGACAACTGCGCGAGTTGCCACAACCCCCACGGCAGCCACGTCGCGGGGATGCTGGTATCGCGCGATCCGATCCTGTGCAACCAGTGCCACGTTCCGCACTCGGTGGGCAACGTCGGCGCCGTCCGCGGGCAGCCGGGCGTGTTGCCGCCGGCGGTGCCGCCGCAGACCCAGTCCGCGGTCACGCCTCTGTCGGGAGGCATCAACACCGTGAACATCTGGCAGGGCCGCAGTTGCCTGAACTGCCACACGCAGGTCCACGGCTCGAACAATCCGTCGCGGCGGGCGCCCGCGCCGTCGAACCTGTTCCGCTGAGCATCGGAGTGACGTCATGACGAAGCAACCACGAGTCCGCGAGTTCAGCCGCACCGCCCTGGCCCTGGCGGTGCTCGCCGCCTTCACCAGCGTGCAGGCGCAGGACAAGAAGGAAGAAGAGAAGAAGAACCCCATCGAGACCACCATCACGCTCGAGGGTGGTGCGATGGGCGTCTCCGGCGATTCCGCCGACCGCGCGTTCTGGGGCCAGTACAACGGCATGCGCTACCAGGACGTGTTCGGCATCGCCAATTTCGACTACAGCCGGCGCGACACGTCGACCGGGACGTTGCTCGACATCTACGGCAGCAACCTCGGGCTGCAGACGCGCGAACTCGGCGTGTTCTGGACCCGCCAGGGCGAATGGCGCCTGAACGCGAACTACGGCGAGCTGAAGCGCGTCAATCCGTATACGGTCAACACGGCGGTGAGCGGGCCGGAGACCGCGCCGAGCGCGAGCTACCTGTTCGGCGGACCGGGCAGCGGGGGCGACACCTCCCCGAGCACCAAGCGGCAGTCCTTGATCCTCGGCGGCTCGAAGTCCTTCGCCGGCAGCTGGATGGTCGAAGGCAGCGTCAACAGCGAGAACAAGAGCGGCAGCGAACTGTTCGGCGTGGGCAACCAGTGCATCGGCACCACGGCTTCAGGCTGCAGCTTCACGCCCGGCACGACCGCCGGTTTCGGCGTGCTGTATTACCCGAAGCCCGTCGACTACAACCACACGCAGGCCGAGGCACGCGTGAACTACTCGGGCTCGTCGCTGCAACTGAGCGGCGGCTACTACGGCTCGTTCTTCTCCAACAACAACGGATCGATGACGCCGGGCGTGCCCGGCACGCTGAACGATGCGGTGGGCAATCCGCTGCCGGCCGGGCTCGGGGTGCCGGCCTACCTCGGCCAGACCGTGGCACTGGCGCCCGACAACAGCTTCAACCAGTTCGACCTGACCGGCTCCTACACGTTCTCGCCGATCATCCGCAGCAACTTCAAGCTGGCGTACGCCACCACCAAGCAGGACCAGGACTTCGCGGGCATGGGCCTCACGGGTGCGCCGACGGGGGTCAGCAACCTCGAAGGCCAGGTGAACCACACGCTGGCGCAGTTCCGCGTGATCGCCAATCCGATGGCCAAGCTGTCGCTGATCGGCGAGTACCGCTACTCGAACCAGGAAGACCAGACCACCATCGCGCCGTACAGCCAGGTTGGGGCGGTGACGTACAGCAACCAGCGCGTGTCGCGCGAGGTGAACAACGGCAAGCTGGAAGCCACGTACCGGTTCCCGTACGCGATCCAGGGCACGGCGGGCTGGGCGTACGAGTCGATCGACCGCGGCGGCTTCACGCAGAGCGCCTCGTACTCCGGCGTGAGCGCGTTGCGCGAGAAGACGGAAGAGACCACCTGGTTCCTGCAGGTCCGGCGCAACATGACCGAGACGGTGAGCGGCCAGCTCAGCTACTCGTTCAGCAAGCGCGACGGCTCGGAATGGCTGGCTCCCGGGGCGAGCGGCGTTGGGCTGGCTCCGGTGGGCGATCCGGCCACGGCGCTCGGCCCGACGGCCATCTACATGCCGACGCTCGCCGACCGCGACCGCTCGAAGATCCGCCTGCTGCTGACATGGGCCGCCACCGACGCCCTGAGCGTGCAGTTTGCCGCCGACGTCGGCCGCGACGACTACTCGATGCCGACGCGCTTTGCGCTGCAGGAGTCGAAGTTCGACCTCTACACGCTCGACGTCAACTACGTGCTGTCCGACGCCTGGAACCTGAACGGCTATCTGTCGACCGGCAGCCAGAAGATCCACCAGGCGCGTCCGGGGGGCTACGTCCTCGCGTTCGACGACAGTGCCTTCAACGCCGGGATCGGTGTCAACGGCAAGGTCAGCGAGAAGCTGAAACTCGGCGCGCTGCTGTCGTTCGTCAACAATACGGACTCGTATGCGCAGTCGCTCGATGAGACTGCCACGCCGGGCAACGCGGCGCTGCTTGCCGTCACGGGCGGGCTGCCTGACGTCGTCTACAAGCGCACCGAACTTCGACTGTTCGGCACCTACGGCTGGAGCGAGCGCTCGACGATCCGCTTCGACGCCGGCTACCAGCGCCTGACCTACGAGGACTGGGGCTTCGCCTACGGCGGCACCCCGTTCCTCTACAGCGACAACACGACGATCTACATCAAGCCCAACCAGAACGTCGGCTATCTCGGCCTGAGCTACATCTATTCGTGGAAGTAGTCGCCCCTCGGGGCACGGGGTGAACCCAGGGCCGCGCAACGCGCGGCCTTTTCTTTGGGCCGAGGGGCGCGCTCCTGCAGACCCTCCTTTTCTCCGGGCCCACTCTCGCTGGTGGAACAGGGGCTTACCCGTAACACATTGATATAAGCCAGAGGCGGCTGTAACGCCGCTTGTAACGAAAGTGGGGCTCCCGTACCCTTCGCTCGCCATACAAACAACTACAGATGCACCTCGGCGGCCCGTTCGGCGCCCTTGCTCCTCCGAATGCTGGAAGTCGTTGATCTGACGTGTGAACGCGGCGAGCGGAGCCTGTTTTCGGGTCTCCAGTTTTCCGCTCCCGCCGGCACGCTGCTCCGAATTGCGGGCCCCAACGGCACCGGCAAGACCAGCCTGCTGCGCATCCTGTGCGGCCTGCTCGAACCGGTGTCGGGCGAGGTGCGCTGGCACGGCAGGAACATCCGCAAATTGCGCGAGGAATACTGGAAGGACCTCGTCTACGTCGGCCACATGAACGGCGTCAAGGACGACCTCACCGTGCGCGAGAACCTGCGCGTCAACGCCGAGGTCGCCGGCCGTCCCGCGTCGGCCGACCGGCTGGCCGACGCGCTCGACCGCGTCGGACTGACCGGCTTCGAGGACCGCATGGCGCGCTTTCTTTCGCAGGGCCAGCGCCGGCGGATCTCGCTGGCGCGACTCTACGTCAGCGAAACCGCGCCGCTCTGGATTCTCGACGAGCCGTTCACGGCCCTCGACGTGCGCGGCGTGGCGGGTCTTTCCAAGCTGATCGGGCAGCACGTGCAGAGCGGCAACACGGTCGCCTTCGTGACGCACCAGGAGGTGCCGATCGACGCCCCGCGGCGCCAGCGCGTCGAGTTCGCCGGCGGCGGCAGCGGCGCCGTCAGCGCGACCGAAGAGGAGGCCACGTGCTGAGGGTCATCGTCCAGGTGATCCGGCGCGACCTGCTGCTGGCGGTTCGCCAGAAGGCGGACGTGCTGAATACGCTCTTCTTCTTCGTGGTCGTGGTGACCATGGTCCCGCTCGGCATCGGCCCCGAGCCCAACCTGCTGCGCGCCATCGCGCCCGGCGTGGTCTGGGTGGCAGCGCTGCTGGCCGCGATCCTGTCGCTGGCGCGCCTGTTCGCCAACGACTACGCCGACGGCACGCTCGAGCAGATGCTGCTGTCGTCCGAGCCGTTGCCGCTGATCGTGCTCGGCAAGGCGGCGGCGCACTGGCTCGTCACGGGACTGCCGCTGACGATCATGTCCATCGCCTTCGGCGTGGTGTTCGACCTCGGGGTCGAGGAGACCGGCGTGCTCGTCGCGTCGCTGCTGCTCGGCACGCCCGTGCTGTCCCTCATCGGCGCGGTCGGGGCGGCGCTGACGCTCGGGCTGAGAGGGGGCGGGGTGCTAACATCTCTGCTGGTGTTGCCGCTCTATATCCCGGTGCTGATCTTCGGCTCCGGCGCGGTGGGTGCAGCGGCTTCCAGCGTCGGTTACGCCGCGTACCTCCTCCTGCTGGGCGCCTTCCTGCTTTTCGCATCGGTGCTCACGCCCTGGGCTGTCGCCCTGGCGCTGCGGATATCCGTTGAATAGGACTCCCGATGAATACGACGATCCTGATGACGTTCCCGAGGACTCGATGAACACAGTCGCGTCGCCGCGCGCAGGCCTGTTCTGGTTCGCTTCGCCGCAGACCTTCTACCCGCTGGCCGGGAAGATGGTGCCGCTGTTCGCCGCGCTCGCGGTCGTGCTCGGCGCGATCGGCCTTTACATCGCCTTCCTGCTCGCGCCGACCGACGCCACGCAGGGCGAGTCATACCGGATCATCTTCATCCACGTGCCGGCGGCCTGGATGTCGATGTTCCTGTACGTGGTGATGGCCTTCTGGGCGGCCGTGGGCCTGGTCTTCAACACGCGGTTGTCCTCGATGATGGCCACCGCCATCGCGCCGACCGGGGCGCTGATGACGTTCCTCGCGCTGTGGACCGGTTCGCTGTGGGGCCGGCCCACCTGGGGCGCCTACTGGGTGTGGGACGCGCGCCTGACGTCCGAACTGATCCTGCTCTTCCTGTACCTCGGTTTCATCGCGCTGCAGGCGGCGATCGACGATCCGCGCCGCGCGGACAAGGCGGGCGCCGTCATTGCGCTCGTCGGCGTGATCAACGTGCCGATCATCTACTTCTCGGTGCAGTGGTGGAACACGCTGCACCAGGGCGCTTCGGTCAGCATCACCCGCGCGCCGTCGATGGCCACGACGATGTTGTGGGGAATGCTGGTCATGGCGCTGGCGTTCTGGATGTACAGCATCGCCGCCGTGCTGCACCGCGTGCGCAGCATCATCCTCGACCGCGAGCGCCGGGCGGAGTGGGTAAGGGAACTCCTTACGGAGGGCAAGATCAAGTGAACTGGGGAAGCTGGGACAATTTCCTGAGGATGGGAGGCTATGGCCTCTTCGTCTGGGGTTCGTACGGCATGGCGGTCGCCATCCTTGCGGTCGAGTTGTGGCAGTTGAAAGTGCGTCGTCGCCGCGCAGTCGATGAACTGAAGCGGGCGTCGCGCAGGAGCTCATGATGAAACCACGTCAGAAAAGACTCGCGCTCATCGTCGGCGGCCTCGCCGTGCTCGGTGTGGCGTCCGCCCTCGTGCTGTCCGCGTTCCAGGAGAACCTCGTGTTCTTCTACAGCCCGTCGCAGGTCGCCAACCACGAGGTGCCGCAGGGCAAGGCCTTCCGCATCGGCGGCCTGGTCGAGAGCGGCAGTGTGAAGCGGCAGCCCGATGGCGTGACGGTCATGTTCAATGTGACCGACACGGCCAAGGTGATCCCGGTGGCCTACAAGGGCATCCTTCCCGACCTCTTCAAGGAGGGCAAGGGCGTCGTCGCGCAGGGCAAGCTGGGACCGGACGGCGTGTTCACGGCGCACGAGGTGCTGGCCAAGCACGACGAGAACTACATGCCGCCCGAGGCGTCGCACGCGCTCGAGCAGGCGGCCAAGGCGCAGAAGACGGTCAAGCAGTAAGCGCGGCAGCGAACGAAAGAGAAGGACGAACCCATGATTCCCGAAATCGGTCACTTTGCGCTGATCCTCGCGCTCCTGCTCACGCTGATCCAGGGCGTGCTGCCCATCGTCGGCGCCGCGCGCGGGGACCGCGTGTGGATGGCGATGGCGCGCCCGGCCGCGCGCGGCCAGGCGTTCTTCGTGACGTTCGCGTGGCTCTGCCTCGTGTACTCGTTCATCAACAGCGATTTTTCGGTCCTGAACGTCGCGCAGAACTCGAATTCGCAGTTGCCCCTGCAGTACAAGATTGCCGCGAGCTGGGGTTCGCACGAGGGCTCGCTGCTGCTGTGGACGCTGATGCTGGCGTGGTGGACCTTCGCGGTGTCGGTGTTCTCGAAGCATCTTCCCGAGGAAATGGTCGCGCGCGTGCTCGGTGTGCAGGGGCTCGTGTCGTTCGGCTTCCTGCTCTTCATGCTGACGACGTCGGACCCGTTCGACCGACTGTTTCCCGCGGCCGCCGACGGTCGCGACCTGAACCCGCTGCTGCAGGACCCGGGCATGGTGTTCCACCCGCCGATGCTCTACATGGGCTATGTCGGCTTCTCGGTCGCGTTCGCGTTTTCGATCGCCGCGCTGCTCGGCGGCAAGCTCGACGCCGCCTGGGCACGCTGGTCGCGCCCCTGGACGACGATGGCGTGGGTCTTCCTGACGCTCGGCATCGCGCTCGGCAGCTGGTGGGCCTATTACGAACTCGGCTGGGGCGGCTGGTGGTTCTGGGATCCGGTGGAGAACGCCTCGTTCATGCCATGGCTGGTCGGCACCGCACTGATCCACTCGCTCGCGGTCACCGAGAAGCGCGGCAGCTTCAAGAGCTGGACGGTGCTGCTCGCCATCTCGTCGTTCTCGCTGTCGCTGCTCGGCACGTTCCTGGTTCGTTCGGGCGTCCTCACATCGGTGCATGCGTTCGCGACCGATCCGCGTCGCGGCGTGTTCATCCTGGCGTTCCTCGTCGTGGTCATCGGCTCCTCGCTGGCGCTGTTCGCGTGGCGCGCGCCGAAGGTCGGCCTCGGCGGCAAGTTCGACACCGTGTCGCGCGAGTCCGCGCTGCTGATGAACAACATGCTGCTCGCCGTCGCTTGCGCGGCGGTGCTGCTGGGCACGATGTACCCGCTGTTCATCGACGCGCTCGGCATGGGCAAGCTGTCGGTCGGGCCGCCGTACTTCAACGCGGTGTTCGTGCCGATCATGGCGCCGCTGGTGTTCCTGATGGGCATCGGGCCGGTCGCGCGGTGGAAGAAAGCCGAGCTTCCCGACCTGGTCTCGCGCCTCAAGTGGGCCCTGGCCGTGGCCGTCGTCGCCGCGATCGTGGCGCCCTTCATCGCGGGCAACTGGACGCCGATGATCGCCTTCGGCCTGTTCCTCGCGTTCTGGCTGATGGCGTCGATCGTGGTCGGCGTGAAGGAGCGCATTCGCTACATCAAGGGCGGGCTCTGGGAGAAGCTGAGCACGCAGGGCCGCGCGTATTGGGGCATGCAGATCGCGCACCTCGGCATCGCCGTGTTCATCATCGGCGTGACGCTGGTGAAGGGATTCGAGGTCGAGCGCGACGTGAAGATGAACGTCGGCGACACGGTCGCGATCAGCAGTTACGTCTTCAAGTTCGAGGGCACGCGGGAAGTGGCCGGGCCGAACTACAGCGGCGCGCGGGGTTCGGTCGAGGTCACGAAGAACGGCAAGCCGTTCGATCGCCTGTTCCCCGAGAAGCGCATCTACAACGTGCAGCAGATGCCCATGACCGAGGCGGCCATCGACACCGGCATCTTCGGCGACGTCTACGTATCGCTCGGCGAGCCGGTCGGTGGCGGCGCCTGGGTCGTGCGCGTCTACAGCAAGCCCTTCGTCACCTGGATCTGGGGCGGCTGCGTCCTGATGGCCATCGGCGGGCTCTGTGCGCTGGCCGACCGTCGCTACCGCCTGCTCGCGCGGCGTGACGAAGCAGCCCTGGCCGGAAAGGCGGCAACCACATGAGCACCGTGAACGAGGACGGGATCACCGCGCCCGTCGAGCCGAAATCGAAGCTGCGGTTCCTGATCCCGCTGGCGCTGTTCATCGTCCTCGCGGGCTTTCTGATGCGCGGCCTGTTCCTCAATCCGCGCGAGGTGCCGTCGCCGCTGATCAACAAGCCGGCGCCGCAGTTTTCGCTCGCCCAGCTGGGCCAGCCCGACCGGCCCTTCGGACCGCAGGACATGAAGGGCCAGGTGTGGCTGCTGAACGTATGGGCCTCGTGGTGCGTGGCCTGCCGGCAGGAGCATCCGCTGCTGGTCGAACTGGCGAAACGCAAGTCCGTGCCGATCATCGGCCTCAACTACAAGGACAAGCCCGACGCCGCGACCGGCTGGCTGGCGCAATTCGGCAATCCATACGACCTGTCGGTGAAGGACATGGACGGCCGCGTCGGCATCGACTACGGCGTCTACGGTGTGCCGGAGACCTTCCTGATCGACAAGGCGGGAGTCATTCGCTTCAAGCAGATCGGGCCGATCACCGAAGAGGTGTGGACCAAGAAGATGCAGCCGCTGATCGAGGAGCTGAGGAAAACATGAAACGCCTCCTGGCCCTGCTGATTCTTGCGTTGCCCCTGTCGGTGTTCGCCGCCGATGCCACGCCGACCGAACTCGATCCCGTCGCCGCCAAGCGCGCCGTCGAGCTGTCCTCCCAACTGCGCTGCCTCGTGTGCCAGAACCAGACGATCGCCGAGTCGAACGCCGAACTGGCCGTCGACTTGCGCCGGCAGGTGAGCGAGCAGATCAAGGCGGGCAAGTCCGACCGCGAGATCGTCGACTACATGGTGGAGCGGTACGGCGCGTTCGTGCTGTACAAGCCGCCGTTCAACGTGACGACGCTGCTGTTGTGGCTGGGCCCCGCCGTGCTGGTGGTCCTCGGCGCCGTCTTCTACGTGCGCACCGTGCGTGCGCGCAATCGGGTCATCGTCGACCGCCCGCTCACCGACGCCGAGCGCGCCGAAGCGGAGCGGCTCCTCGCCCAGGTTCCAGGGAAACAAGGGTAATCCAGTGACAACCTTCATCATCGTCGCCGCCCTGATGGTGGCGACCGCACTCGCGTGGGTGCTGTGGCCGCTGCTGCGTCCGTCCAACCGGACCTCGGTCGAACGCCGCATGGTCAACCTGTCCGTCTACAAGGACCAGTTCGCGGACCTCGAAGGGGACTTCGCGCGCGGCAGCATCTCCGAGGACAACTACAAGGAAGCCAAGGCTGAACTCGAGCGCCGCATGCTCGAGGAGTCGCGCGTCGAGAAGAGCGCTGCGGCCCCGGTTCCGGTCGGCGGCGTCAAGACGGCGCTGGTGATCGGCGCGGCCATCCCCGTGATCGCCGGACTGCTCTACGCAAAGCTCGGCGCACCCGACGCGTTTTCTCCGCTGGCCACCGCGCCGCAGGACCAGCACCAGTTGTCCGGCGCCCAGGTGGACGAGATGGTGGCGAAGCTCGCCGCGCGCCTCGAGAAGGAGCCGGACAACGTCGACGGCTGGGTGATGCTCGCGCGCACCTACTACCAGCAGCGCAAATTTCCCGAAGCGGCGCGGGCGTACGAGAAGCTCACGCAGCTCGTTCCGAACGAAGCCGACCTGTATGCCGACTACGCCGATGCGCTCGCGATGGCGCAGGGCCGCAACCTCGCCGGCAAGCCGATGGAACTGGTGAAGAAGGCGCTGGAGCTCGACCCCAACCAGTGGAAGGCGCTGGCGATGGCCGGCACCGAGGCGTTCGACCGCAAGGACTACAAGAGCGCGATCACGTACTGGGAGCGGCTGAGGGCCAACGCCGGCGACGAGCCGATCGGCAAGCAGATCCAGGCCAGCATCGACGAGGCACGCAAGCTCGCGGGGCTGCCGCCTTCGGCGCCCGCGGCACCCGTGGCCGCCGCGGCGAGCAAGGCCGTTCCCGCGCCTGCGGCCAAAGCGGCGGCGGCTGCCGCGGCACCGGCTGCAGTGGGCGGCACCAGCGTTTCCGGGACGGTGACGATCGACAAGGGACTCGCGGCGAAGGCAAGCCCCACCGACGCGGTGTTCGTCTACGCGCGGCCGGCGGACGGCAGCAAGATGCCGATCGCGCTCACGCGCGGGCAGGTCAAGGACCTGCCCCTGAAGTTCACGCTCGACGACACGACGTCGATGAACCCGCAGGTCAAGATGTCGGCGTTCCCGGAAGTCATCCTCGTCGCGCGGGTGTCGAAGTCCGGTAGCGCAATGCCGGCGAGCGGCGACCTCGAAGGCCTGAGCAAGCCGGTCAAGGTCGGATCGAGCGGCGTGGCGTTGACGATCGACCGCGCGCTTCCGTAAGACCTCCTGCGAGGGCCGCGACGGGCCGCCGCACGCGGGCGGCCGTTCCTGCGGGCCTTCGCCATCCAGTACGCGGGCCAGCAGGCCGGGATCGACGGGCTTCGAGAGGTGCACGTCGAAGCCGGCCGCCTGCGCGCGTTGGCGGTCGGCGAGCGCCGCATACGCGGTGATCGCGACGAGCATCACGTTCAGGTTGCCCAGTCTTCGTCGCAGTTCCCGCGCCAGCGCAGAGATGCTTCCCTGCAGTTCGTTCTCGATCGCAAGCGACATCGCGCATGACGTTGCGCGGAGGCCGGACTCCGCGGCCGCCTGCTGCTGCTGCTGCGCCGACCACAAGGCCATCGCGGCCGCGAACAGGCGCAGCGGTGCGGCGACGGCGGCGACGAGCGTCAGCAGGTGGATGCGTAGCGACAGCGGCTGACCCGACGGCATCCGCGTTTCCTTCGGCGACCCGGCGCCGCCGCGACCTCTCCGTGTCGTTCGACGCGCCATGCAGTGCCGACCGCACGCCGCGTGCCCGCGCCCGTGCTCGCCCGAAGTGAGTCGCATCGCGGGTAACCAGAGTGGCTGCAGCGGCGCGGAACGACGAGTGAGAGCACGAACACCGGTCTACCCCCTTGGGGGTAAGCGATTGACAGCAGTCAAGCCGTGCATGACCGGCGCGGGATTAGCCGCATCGCCGCTGCTAGCCTGCGCAAAGTTCATGAGCACCTCAAGGGGAGGGTCAATGTTGCAGCGGATGTTCCGAGGAGTCGTGCGCGTTGCCGCACTGCTCGCCATCACGATGCCGCTTGCGTACGCGCAATCGGCACCCGCCACGAAGTCGGCCGCGCCCGTGGCCAAGGCGGCGGCGCCTGCGAAGAAGCAGGCGAGCTTCGACGCGAGCGGCTGCTTCGGTTGCCACGCGCCGATCAAGGAATTCCACGACGCGGGCAAGCACAAGGGGCTGGCGTGCACCAGTTGCCATACCGGCATCGAGCAGCACCTGGGCAATCCGTCCGCGCGGCCGAAGACGATCATGGACCCGGCCAACTGCGGCACGTGCCATCAGAACCAGTTCAAGACGATGTACAACATGAACTGGGAAAAGACGGCACGCAAGGAGAAGGTGCAGGCCACCGGCCCGGCGCCCGACCCGGCGTACGACAAGCTGATGATTCCGCACGGCTTCACCAAGCGAGCACAACGAGCCTCGCTCCCACGCCTTCGCGCTGTACGACCAGCTGGTGATCGACCGCGCGTTCGGCGGCCGCTTCCAGAACAAGGAAGGCTGGAAGTTCCTCGGCAAGGACGGCGGCAACTTCAAGATCTGGGATTACCTGGAAGACCAGTATCCCGGCCAGGACCACAAGGCGTTCAAGCCCGGCACGGCCGCCGCCGCCAATCCGGTGTGCATGTCGTGCAAGACGTCGGACCACATCCTTGACTGGGCCTATATGGGCGACCCGACCCCGGGCGCGAAGTGGAGCCGCACGTCGAAGGTGGTCGACTTCGTCAAGGACGTGAACCACTCGCTCAACTGCAACTTCTGCCATGACCCGCACTCGGCCAAGCCGCGAATCATCCGCGACGGCCTGATCCAGGCGCTGACGCGGCCGGAGAAGGACACGCTGTGGCACAAGGATCCGCGCGGCGCGAAGATCGAGGTCAAGGACCTCGGCGTGCGCGGCTTCACGCGCAAGATCGCGACCTTGTCCCGCTATGACACGAACCTGCAGTGCGGCCAGTGCCACGTCGAGTACAACTGCAATCCGGGTACCGATCCGACGACGGGACAGCCGATCGGCATGGCCGACCAGCGCACGAACCACTTCCCGTTCAAGCCGGTGAACGAGATCGGCCAGCACTACACCGACCTCAAGTTCCGCGACTTCAAGCACGGCATCACCGGCGCCATGCTGTGGAAGGCCCAGCACCCGGACGTCGAGACGTTCTACGGCTCGAAGCACCAGCAGGCCGGTGTGGAGTGCTCGCAGTGCCACATGCCGAAGGTCAAGGATCCGAAGACGGGCAAGACGTTCACGTCGCACTGGCAGACCTCGCCGAAGAATTACGTCAAGGAAACCTGCCTGACGTGCCACACCGCGTGGAGCGAGAAGCAGGCGGTCTACGCGATCGACTCGCTGAAGAACCGCTTCGCCGGCAAGGTCCGCAAGGCCGAGTTCTGGTTGACGCGGTTCGTCGACAAGTTCGAGGAAGCGCAGAACCTTGGCGTCGATCCGAAGGCGCTCGAGGCGGCGCGCGGCAAGCACTACGACGCGCACGTGAACTGGGAATGGTGGACGGCTTCGAACGGCTCGCACTTCCACAACCCGGACCAGGCCACCGAGTCGCTGAACAAGTCGATGACCGTCTCGCAGGAAGGCATCAAGCTGCTGGACGACGCGATGGCGGCGAAGCGCAAGGGCACGACGAGCGCTGCCTCGGGCGCCGCACCCGCGGCCCCCGCCGCTGCTGTAACTCCAGCCGCCGCGAAGTAGGCGGCCTTGCCGAAGCAAGGGGGCGGTCTTCGCCCCCTTTTTCTTGCCTGCGGTGCTGAACTCTTCTGCCCAACGGATAATCACACCCTGCATGTCCTCCGTTGCCCTGTTCTCGCTGATTGCCGTTGCGCTCGTCGCGGTCGCGCTCGCCTTCCTATTGCCCACACTGCTGCGCACGCGCATGCGCCGCGAGACGGCCTCGCGCACGGCGATCAATGCCGAGATCTACCGCCAGGAGATCGACGAACTGAACGAGGAGGTGGTGCGCGGCGATCTGGCGGCGAGTGAGGCGCAGCCGGCGCGGGAGGACCTGCATCGCCGGCTCGCCGAGCAAAGCCGGGCCAGGCCGCCTGCCGCTGCTCCGAGTGCTCGCACGCGCACCGTGGCGCTCCTTGTGGCCGTCGGGCTTCCGCTGGTGGCCGCGGGCCTGTACCTCGCCGTCGGAAAGCCCGACGCGCTGACCGACGATGCGCCGCCGGCGGCGGTGGGTGAGGCGGGAGAGGGCGACTACGTCGCGCGACTCCAAAGCCATCTGGCGCGCCAGCCGCGTGACGGCCGCGGCTGGGTGCTGCTCGCCCGCGCCCACGTCGATCGGAACGAATTCAAGGCGGCGTCGGACGCGTACCAGAAGGCGTTGACGGTCTCGGAGAAGATCGCGAAGGACCCCAGTGTGCTGTGTGAATACGCCGATGCGCTCGGCATGGCGCAGGGCGGGAACCTCACGGGCAAGCCGTCGGACCTTGTCGCGCAGGCGCTCGCCATCAATCCGAAGCATCCCGTGGGGCTCGAGATGGCGGGCAGTGCGGCGTATGCCGAAGGGCGCTATGCGGAGGCGGCCCGCTACTGGAAGGAACTGCTGGCCGGCCTGACGCCGGGCAGTGAGCGGCACGCCGAGTTGTCGGCCGCCGTGGCGCGCGCGGAGCGCAAGGCCGCGGTTTCGCTGCCTCGCTGACGCCCCGCGCGGGGGCATACGGATCAGGCGAGTTTGGCCAGGGTGCGCGTCAGCCGCTGCACCCGCGCCGCGTCGTTCTCCCTGCCGCTCGAGAACTCCGGGTGCTCGATCGCGCACGCCATCAGCTCGAAGAACGCCTTGTCGAGCGCCTTGCGCGCGGCGGCGAGTTGCTGGGCGATCGGTTCGCAATCGTTGCCTTCCCCGATCATCCGCTGCACCGCGCGCAACTGGCCCTCGATGCGCCTCAGGCGCAGCACGAGTTCGCGGCGTGAGCCATCCGCGCCATCGGCCGGCTTTGCCGGGGACTTACGCGCAGGCAACTTTGCTCTCCGGAACGCCGGCCTTGCGAAGGATCCAGCTGAGCGGGCAGACGTTGGTGAAGCCGTATTGCAGCAGGTTGAGGCCGACGAACGCGGTGAAGGCCAGCCACCACGGGGAAACGAACAACGGGCTGGCTTCGGCGCCCAGCGCGAGCGACAGCAGGATGAAGGTGCCCGCGAAAATGCGGATCAGGCGGTCGACAGTCATGGGAGCTCCGTGGTGGGTCATGCGGGTTGAATGAGGGTGGGGGCGCTGGGCGCGGCGGGCGCCACGGCGATCCTGCGGTAATTGGCCGCGTAATAGAGGACCGGGATCACCAGCAGCGTCAGCACGGTCGATACGAAGATGCCGAACAGCAGCGCGATCGCGAGCCCGTTGAAGATCGGATCGTCGAGGATGAACGTCGCTCCGAGCATCGCGGCCACGGCCGTCAGCACGATCGGCTTGGCTCGCGTGGCGGCGGCGTCGATCACGGCCTGCTGGAAGGCCACGCCCGCATCGAGCTGCTGGTGGACGAAGTCGACGAGCAGGATGGAGTTGCGCACGATGATCCCGGCCAGCGCGATCATGCCGATCATCGACGTGGCGGTGAACTGCGCGCCGAGCAGCGCGTGGCCCGGCATCACGCCGATGATGGTCAGCGGGATCGGCGCCATGATCACGAGCGGCGTCACGTACGAGCGGAACTGCGCGACGACCAGCAGGTAGATCAGGATCAGGCCGACGCCATAGGCGATGCCCATGTCGCGGAACGTCTCGTAGGTGATCTGCCACTCGCCGTCCCACTTGAGGGAGAAGGTCGAGTAGCGGTCCGACGCCGGCGAGATCCAGCGCTCCTCGACGGGCAGACCGCCGGGCGCCTGCACCTTCGACAGCGCGTCGCGCGCGCCGAACACGCCATAGAGCGGCGAGTCGGTCTTGCCGGGGCCGCCGGCGACATCGGCCATCACGTACACGACGGGCTGCAGGTCCTTTCGGTGGATGACGCGCTCGCGCGGCAGCGTCTGCGGCACCACGAGTTCCGCGAGGGCCACCTCGTAGGTCTGGCCCTTCTCGTCCTGGCCGCGCACCTTGAGCTTCAGCATGGCGTCAAGCGAGCCGCGCGCCGAAGCGGCGAGTCCGACGCGCACCGGCACGGTGTACTTGCTCTGGCCGTCGTGGATCGGCGTGATGTCTTCGCCGGCGAGCGCGAGCCGGGCCACGCGCGCCACCTCGGCGACCGGGATGCCGTACAGCGCCGCTTTCGCCGCATCGACCCGCAGCACGATCCGCTGGGCCGGGTCGAGCACCGTGTCGTCGATTGCGGTGAAGTCGGGCGTCGATTCGAAGACGGCGCGGACCTGCTTCGCCAGGCGCATCTGCGCGTCGTACTCCGGGCCGTAGATCTCGGCGACGATCGGCGACAGCACGGGTGGACCGGGCGGCACTTCCACGACCTTGATGTCGGCGCCGCGTGCCTTCGCAATCTTCTCCAGGGCGGGGCGCACAGCCTGCGCGATCTCGTGGCTCTTGCGATGCCGGTGCGATTTGTCGACGAGGTTGACCTGCAGGTCGCCCACTTCGCCACCGGTGCGCAGGTAGTACTGCCGCACCAGGCCGTTGAAGCTGATCGGCGCGGCGAGGCCGGCATAGGCCTGGTAGTTCGTCACCTCGGGGATCTTCGCGACTTCCGCCGCGAGTTCGCGCAGTAGCGCCGCGGTGTCTTCCACGGCCGTCCCGGTCGGCATGTCGACGACCACCTGGAACTCCGACTTGTTGTCGAAGGGCAGCATCTTCAGCACGACCGCCTTGAGCGGGACCAGCAGCACCGACAGCAGGATGGCGACCGCGATCGCGCCCCAGAGCTTCATGCGGTTGCGACGGCCACGCTCGGCGTTCAGGAACGGCGTCATGACGCGCTTGAAGAACGATGCGAGGCGGCCGGCGAGCTTGTCGCCCGACGAGGGCGCGGCGTGTGCGGCGGGCAGCAGGCGCAGCGCGAGCCACGGCGTGACGGTGAAGGCGATCGCGAGCGACAGCAACATGCCCAGCGACGAGTTGATCGGAATGGGCGCCATGTACGGACCCATCAGGCCGCTGACGAAGGCCATCGGCAGCAGCGCCGCGATCACCGTGAGCGTCGCGAGGATGGTCGGACCACCCACCTCGTCCACCGCGCCCGGGATCACCGAGGCGAGCGGGGCGTGGTCGATCTGCGAACGGCGGTGGATGTTCTCCACCACCACGATCGCGTCGTCGACCAGGATGCCGATCGAGAAGATCAGCGCGAAGAGCGACACGCGGTTGAGCGTGAAGCCCCACGCCCAGGACGCGAAGAGGGTGGTGGCGAGCGTCAGCACCACGGCGAGGCCGACGATGATGGCCTCGCGGCGGCCCAATGTGGCCCAGACGAGCGCGACCACCGACAGCGTCGCGAAGATCAGCTTCTTGATCAGCTGATTGGCCTTGTCGTTCGCGGTGGCGCCGTAGTTGCGCGTCTCGACGACACGCACGTCGGAGGGAATCAGCTGGCCCTGCAGTTGCGCCACGCGCGCCATCACCGCGTCGGCCACCGTCGGTGCGTTCTCGCCCTGCTTCTTCGACACCTGGATCGTCACGGCAGGACGCTCGACGATCGAACGCTGTCCCCCGGCGCCGGTTTCCGCCTGCCCGTGCCATACATAGCGTGAGGGCGTATCGGCGCCCGCGGTGACCTGAGCCACGTCGGCGAGCATGACCGGGCGACGCTCGGTCACGCCGACAATCAACTGGCCGACGTCGCGCGCATCGGTCAGGAACTGGCCTGTGCGAACTTCCACCGTGCGGCTGCCCCGCGTGAGATCGCCGGCCGGCATCGACGCGTTGGTCGCCTTCAGCGCGCGCTCGATGTCGGTGGCCGTCACGCGATGGGCGTTCATGCGCTCGGGGTCGAGCGTCACGCGGACCACCTCGTCCGGCCCGCCGAGCGTCGTGACTTCCCGCGTGCCCGGCACGCGCTTCAGTTCGATCTCGAGCGCGTGGGCGACCTTCTGCAGGTCGGCCGCGCCCATGTCGTCGCGCGTGCTGGTGAGCGTGAGCGCGACGATCGGCACGTCGTCGATCCCCTTCGGTTTGACGACCGGCTCCATCACGCCGAGGTGCGTGGGCAGCCAGTCCCGATTCGACAGCAGCGTGTCGTGCAGCTTCACCAGCGAGTCGATGCGGGGCTGCCCGACCTTGAACTGGACCGTCAGCACCGCCAGGCCGGGCTGCGTCACCGAGTACACGTGCTCGATGCCGGTGACCTGCGAGACGACCTGCTCGGCCGGCACGGTGACGAGGTTGTGGACGTCCTCGCTCGATGCGCCGGGGAACGCGATCATCACGTTCGCCATGGTGACGTTGATCTGCGGCTCTTCCTCCTTCGGCGTCACGAAGACCGCGAACACGCCGAGCAGGAACGCGACCAGGGCGAGCAGCGGGGTGATCTGCGAATGCAGGAACGCCTGCGCGATGCGACCCGAGAGGCCGAGTCGGGCGGGGATGTGACCGGCGTCCATCGCTTACTTCGCCAACGGGTTGAGCAGCACGACCTCGCCGTCCGACAGGCCGGCAAGCACCTCGACGAGCTTGGCGCCGTCCGGCGTGCGCACGCTCGGGCCGATGCGCACCTGCCGCAGCTGTGGCTGGCCCTGGGGGGTCGCGACATTCACGGCGACGAGCTCGCCGCGGCGGACGAGCGCGGCCTCGGGGATGACACGCTTGCTCGCCTTGCCTATGGGAATGAGGACCTTGGCGGCCATGCCGGGCGTGAGCCCGGGAGCGTCGGTGGGCAGCTCCGCACGCACCTGGGTGGAAAGCAGGCGCGGATCGGCGGCAGGCAGCACGGTGACGCGCGTCGCGACGAACGCCTTGCCGATCGACGGGACGTCGACCGTGGCGCGCTCGACGCGGGCCGTGGCGGGCAGGACGAACTGCGGCAGGCTGCCGACCGCGCGCAGGGAGGCCGGATCGTGCACGGAGATCACGGCGCGACCGGGGCTCGCGAACTCGCCGACTCTCCATCAGCCGGCGCGTGACGATGCCATCGAACGGGGCGCGGATCTCCGCAAAGCCGCGCGCGGTGTTGGCCTGCACGGACCCGGCGCGGGCGGACTCGACGGCCGCGAGCGCCACCTTGTAGTCGGACTCCGCCTTGTCGAGCGCGGCCTGGCTGATGAACTTCTGCTCGACCAGGCTCTTCGTGCGCTCGTAGTTCGATTTCGCCGCGCTCATCGATGCTTCCGCCTGCGCAATGCCGGCGCGGCCCGCGGCCACCTGTGCATCGGTGTCACGCGTATCGAGCCGGGCCAGGATCTGCCCCTTCTTCACCCGGTCGCCGGCGTCGACGTAGTAGGCGGTGACGCTGCCGTTGATCTGCGCGGCGAGGGTGGCCTGCTGCACGGCTTCTATGATGGCGTCGGCGGCGTAGACCTCGTCGAGCTCGCGCGTTTCCACCCGAACAGAGGGCACCGGACGGCCGTCGTCGGCGAAGGCGAGGTTCGAGGCGAGGATCAGGAGGACGGCCGCCAGCGAGTGGCAGCGCGCGAAGGATCCGGTCGTTTTTCATGCGAGGAACTATATACCCCAGGGGGTATGTTGGGTGTGACTCCGGTCACGCGGCTCCGGCGGTGTGCTGGCGAGCGGCGCTACTTCCTCCATACCGTCACCTTCCAGTTGTCGATCCCGAGATCGAGCGTGCCGGCCAGCGAGGCGGACGCCGTGCGCACCCAGGTCGCGAAACCGAACCGCAGCGGCGCTCCGCCGGCGGTGAAGTCGGGGCAGCGCTCGTCGGCGCCACACGGAGGCCCGGCCAGGAGCGCAATGCGGTCCGCCTGCAGGCTCTGGCCGACCACGGTGTTCCAGGCCGGCCCGCAGAATGAAGCCGATCGTTCCAGCTGGTAGAGCCGCCCGGCCTGCTCGAACGTCACGGCGAACTGCGGATCCATCGGTGCCAGTCCAGAGGAGCGGCCCAGCACCGCGCAGTCGATCGAGTGGTCGAGGGTGTAGATCGCGCCCTGCGACGCGGGCACATACGTCGCTGCCGAGTAGGAGTGCACGAGTTGCAGGGAGCTGACGCCGGCGGGCAACTGATGCACGAGCAGTCGCGACGGCGCCGGGTTGCCCCCGCTCGCGGATTGCAGCGCCGTGAAGGTGGGACCGTTCGACGACGGCGTCGCGGTGACCGCCCAGTCGGTGAGGGCAAAGGCGTTGTCTCCGACGACGATCGCCGGCAACGGCGACACGTGCAGCACGGCCACGGCGGTGACGACGGCGTTCCGCCCCGTGGCGATGACCTGGAAGCGGGCGAGGTCGTCCCCCGGTTGCGCCCCACCCAGCAGATAGGACGTGCTCGTCGCGCCCGCGATGTCGACGCCGTCGCGGCGCCACTGGTACGTCACCGGCGGATCCAGGTTGGCCACGCGCGCATCGAAGCGGACGACGGTGCCCGCCTGCACGGTCGGCTCGGCCGGGCTGATCCACACGTCCGGCGTCGGTGAAGCCGGTGGAAACGTCGGGATGGAGACATCCGGAAAGCCAATCGCGCCGATCCCGCCGCCGCTGCCGACGATGCGAGCACCCCGAGAGCGGCGATCGTGATGTGGACGAGGACTGCTGAAACGCTCCTGCGGATTCGTTCAACCCGCATCGGTCGCCTCCCTGGGTTGCGGGAGATGAAGCACGGCGGCGGCGGCCAGCGAGCCCGCCGTGACCGCCAGCGGATCCGCGGGTCGAACGTGCCATGCGCGAGGTAGTCGACAAGAGCGGGTCAGCCAATCGGTCCCAAGAACTCGTCCGTACCATCGACGAAGGCCCGGCTGATCGACGGTGACTGCGCGACCTCGAAGGCGACGTCGACCGCCCACCACACAGCGCAGGCCTCGTAGGGGCGGCCTCGCGGCGCGCATGCGCGGCGGTCAGCAGGCGAAGGCAAACGTGCGTGAAACTCGGCAGCCAGTCGCCGCCGCGCCGAACAGCGGCGTGTCCGCAGCGGCACGGCGGCGGGGAGCAAGGACGAGCGCGCCGGAGCTCGGTCGGACAGGTAGACCACCAGCCCGAGCACAAACGCGAGAACACCCAGCGCGACAAGTTGGCGCCCGTTCCCTGCGGCTTGCTGTCCACCGACGACGCTTGCCACGTGGTCTCCCGTGGGTGACGCTGGCTTTCATTAAAGGTGGTGCGCGAGGGCATCCCTTGACTTGAAGCAGCCCGGGCAGCGGTGGAAGGCACAGCAGGTGCAAAGGCGTGACAGTCGGGCGCGTGCCTCACATCGCGTTGAAGAGAGCGAGCGGCGAAGCGCGGGCGTGGGGCGCGGGGACCCGGTTGACCCAGAGCAAGGATCACATTGGCTGCGCGGCACCAGCGCGGGCACCGGCTATGGTGAACTGTTGGCGGAAGTGATTGATCACGCCATTCTCTTGCGGTTCGCGCCGAGTCGCCACGCGGAGTCAGCGAGACCGGGGCTTAAGTGGTCCGCCGATATGAATGCGCACACGTTCCGCGGTACTTGACGACGCGAGAAGTGAACGATGGCAAGCGAAGGCCCGGACAAGTACCACTTGCCGCAATGGCTCGGGGCGAACGGGCGCCGCCGCTTCCACGTGATGGCGAAGCCGGCAGGCGCGTCGTGCAACCTGGAGTGCGGCTACTGCTTCTATCTCAGCAAGGACACGCTGGACGGCGGCCTGGGTCGCGGGCCGGATGGCCGATGAGCAACTCGAACTGCTGATCCGGCAATACATCGAGGGCGTCACGGCAGATGAAGTGGTGTTCTCGTGGCAGGGCGGTGAACCGACGCTGCGTGGACTCGACTTCTTCCGCAAGGTCGTTGCGCTGCAGGCGAAGCACGCGCGGCCTGGCCAGCGGGTCGAGAACGACCTGCAGACCAACGGCACGCTGCTCGACGCGGACTGGGCGCGCTTCCTGAAGGAGCATCGTTTCCTCGTCGGCCTGAGCATCGACGGTCCGAGGGAACTGCATGACCGCTTTCGCATCACCAAGCAGGGCGCACCTACGTTCGACAGGCGTCATGGCCGCCGTCGAACTGCTGCGGCAATTCGACGTCCCGTTCAACACGCTGACCTGCGTGCACCGGTACAACGCGGCGCGTCCGCTCGACGTGTACCGCTTCCTTCGCCGCGAGGTCGGTTCGACGTATCTGCAGTTCATTCCTGTCGTGCAGGCGCGCGGGCTTCGAGACGAGTGCGCCGCGGTGCCCTGGGCTCCTCGCAGCTGCCGATGCCTGGCGGCGCCGCGGGCGCGGCCGGACCATCCCGCATCGGTGGTGACTGATTGGTCGGTCGATCCCGACGAGTACGGCCGGTTTCTGTGCGCAGATCTGGGACGAGTGGCGGCGAACGCGACCTCGGCAAGGTGCTCGTCAATTTCGCCGAGACGCTGGTCGCACAGCATCTCGGCCTGCCGTCGCAACTGTGTGTGCACAGCCAGTTGTGCGGCAAGGGGGTGGCGGTCGAGCACGACGGCACCGTCTACGCCTGCGATCACTACGTCTATCCGGAATACGGTCGCGGCCGCCTTGGCGACGGACGCTCGCTCGCAGACATGGTGTTCTCTCCCGAGCAGGTGCGCTTCGGCTACGCGAAGTCGGACACGCTGCCGCAGTTCTGCCGTCGCTGCGGTTTCCTGACCGACTGCTGGGGCGAGTGCACGAAGAACCGGCTGCTGCGCACGCCGGACGGTGAGCCGGGACTCAACTACCTGTGCGCGGGGCTCAAGCGTTTCTTCGCGCACGCGGGGCCGCAGGCCGACGGGATCGCGGCGCAGTTGCGCGCATTCGCGCCGCAGTCGCTGCCCCGGATGTGAGGAAGATACCATGAATCGACTTCGACGCTCGCGGAACGCTCAGTTGTTGTGCCGGTGGCCGCTGCCGTGCTGTTGTCGCTCGCGTCGCCGACGGATGCGCAACCGCTCGAATCCTGGAACAACGGTTCGGCGAAGGCGAGGATCTTTCGGTTCGGGACCGATGTCACCACGAGGGGCACGGAGAGGTACGTCGATCCGGACGATCGCATCGCCGTGTTCGACAACGACGGAACGCTGTGGCCCGAGCAGCCGATGCCGTTCCAGTTCGTCTTCGCGCTCGACCGGGTCAAGGCGCTCGCGCCGCAGCGCCCCGAATGGCTGGCTCCGCGCCCTACAAGTCGCTCTTGCCGCCGGCGGAGCGCATCGCGTCGCCGACGGCGAAGGGCGGCAACAGCGTCTGGGTGGCGCAGCAGGGATACGTGGTCGAAGCGTTCGCCGCGGTCGGCGTCGCGAAAGCGCGTGCGTTGGCTGAGCGTGCCGGCTGTTCACGTCGATCTCGGTGGCCGACTGCGACAGCTTCGCTCCTGCGCGCCGCGGCCCACTACGACGGCGTCGCCGCGATCTTCATCCAGTTTGCCGACCCGGGCTGCGCGATCGGTGTTCCGCCGAGCGGATCATCGAGAGCCAGAGCAAGGTGGCATTCGAAATGCGCGACGGCGTGCCGGTCCTGGTGAAGCTGCCGCAGATCGACCTCCTCGACGACGCGGCGGGCAAGCCGGTCGGTATCCACAAGCACATCGGCCGCCGGCCGATCGCGGCGTTCGGCAACTCCGATGGCGATCTGCAGATGCTGCAGTGGGCGACGGCCGGCCCAGGCCCACGCTTCGGCCTGATCGTCCATCACACCGATGGCGAGCGCGAGTGGGCGTACGACCGCGCACCGCCGATAGTGCTCGACAAGGCACTGGACGCGGCGAAGGCCAGGGGCTGGACAGTCGTTGACATGAAGCGCGACTGGAAGAGGGTGTACGCATTCGAGTAACGGGTCATGCAGGACTTCGTCGACTTCGTCATGCGCCTGTGGGCCGATCTTCTCGAGCGACCGCGCGGCCCGTTCGCGTTCCGCCTCGCGGTGCAGCCGATGATCGCTCTGCTGCTCGCCGTGCGCGATGGCGTCCAGGACGCGAAGACCGGGCGTTCGCCGTATTTCTGGAGCGTGCTGCACGACCCGCCGGAGCGGGCCAGGCGCGTACGCGAGGCGCTCAGGGCGACGGCGAAGGTCGGCGGCCTCGCATTGCGCTCGACGTCATCTACCAGCTCAACGTGCGCGGCTGGGTCTATCCGGGGGAGGCGCTCGGCATCGCGTTGCTGCTCGCACTCTTTCCTTACTCGGCGATGCGCGGCCCGGTGGATCGGATCGCCCGTCGCTGGATCGCTCGTCAAACAACGCGACAGAAGGCGCCGGACAGGCGCACCACCTGCGCGAACGACATGAAGGATGGCCATGGCAAAGAACAGCAAGCCCAACATCTCGTCATCTGGGGTGACGACATCGGGATGTGGAACCTGTCGTGCTACCACCGAGGCGATGATGGGAAACCGAACGCCGAACATCGACCGCATCGCGGCCGAGGGCGCGCTCTTCACCGACTACTACGGCCAGCAGAGCTGCACGGCGGGCCGGGCCGCCTTCATCACCGGGCAGCACCCGTTCCGCAGGGGCTGCTGAAGGTCGGCATGCCGGGCGCCGAGCTCGGACTGCAGCCGCAGGATCCGACGATCGCCGATCTGCTGAAGAACCACGGCTACATGACCGGCCAGTTCGGCAAGAACCACCTCGGCGACCGCAACGAGTATCTGCCCACGGTGCACGGGTTCGACGAGTTCTTCGGCAACCTCTACCACCTCGAATGCCGAGGAAGAACCGGAGGATCCGCAGTATCCGAAGGACGCCGGAATTCAGGCAGCACTTCGGCCCGCGGGGTGCGCTGCGCTGCAAGGCGACCGACAAGGAGGACACGACGGTCGACCCGCGCTTCGGCAAGGTCGGCAAGCAGGTCATCGAGGACACCGGTGCGGTCACGCGCAAGCGCATGGAGACCGTGGATGACGAGTTCCTCGCCGGATCGCTCGACATCATCGAGAGCGCGTCAAGGCCGGCATGCCGTTCTTCGTCTGGCACAACCGACACGGAAGCACTGCTGGAGCTTGAGTCCCGAGTACGACGGCAAGACCGGATACGGCCTGTAGCCGACGGCATGGCGCAGCTGGACGACATCGTCGGTGTGCTGCTGAAGAAGCTGGACGACCTCGGCATCGCCGACAACACGATCGTCGTTTTCTCAACCGACAACGGTGCCGAGAAGTTCACCTGGCCGGATGGCGGGGACACGCCGTTCAGGGGCGAGAAGGGCGGCACCTGGGAAGGCGGCATGCGGGTGCCGCAGGTGGTCCGCTGGCCGGGTACGGTCAAGCCGGGCACCGTGATCGACGGGGTCATGTCGCACGAGGACTGGGCGGTGACGCTGCTGGCCGCCGCCGGCGAGGCCGACGTCAACGAGAAGCTTCAGAAGGGTCACGTCGCGAACGGGAAGACCTTCAAGGTCCATCTCGACGGCTACGACCAACATGAGCTGCTGGCGGGGACGGGGCCTAGCAAGCGGCAAGAGATCTTCTACTTCGACGACAACGGCAATCTCAACGCCGTGCGAGATCCGCGACTGGAAGGCGACGTTCGCGAAGCCGGGCGACTGGCTGTACGGCGGCCCGCCGCTGCCGCTGACCTTCCGAAGATCGCAACCGGCGCATGGACCGCCCTTCGAGTCCCATGTTTACATCGCCGAGTTGCCCGATGGCGATGCGCTGGATGGGCGACAAGTTCTGGGCCTTCGTGCCGATGCAGGCGGCCGTCGGCCACTTCCTGCAGACGTTCAAGGAGTTTCCGCAGCGGCAGAAATCGGCCAGCTTCAACATCGATCAGGTGCTGGCGCGGTTGAATGAAGGGTCGGCGGCGGGCAAGTAAAGACAGAACGCGTGCCGCGCCGGGGCGCTCCGGCGCGGCCGGTCCACATCAATGGAAGCCCTGCTGCACTCGATTGCGTACCCGATCGCTCTGGCGATCCAGGCGGTGGCGATTGCATTCGTCACGACGGGCAGCGCGCTCGCATTGGTCAGGGCCGTCCGCATGCTGATCGCCGGCACGCGCAGCAAGGGTGAGTTCCAGGAGATCTGGTTGAACCACGCACGCTGCCTGTCGCTGCGCTCGAGATCCTCGTGCTCGCGGCGACATACGAAGACGTCGTTCTCGGACGTGGAACGAGCTGGGACGGCTTGCCGCGGTCGCCATGATCCGCACGTTCCTCAGTTACTTCCTTGATCGCGAGATGGAGTACGCGGAGAGGCCCGTGCCGCGCAGTGCGACCGAAGTCCAGCGGTAATCGGTGGAGACGTCGATGAACGATCCGACTGAAACGCGTGTCACGGCGAAGTCGCCTTCTGATGTCATCTCGGTGGAGCTCTCGTCGCGACGCACCGGGATGTCGTTGCAGCGCACGCGGATGAGCGCCGATCGCACGCTGATGTCGGTCGTGCGCACGTCGCTGTCGCTGAACGGCTTCGAGTTCACCATCTTCCAGGTGCTCCAGAAGGCGCACGAAGCGAAGACGTGAAGAGGGAAGGGGCCGGGCACAGCGGCCAGTCGGCGTTGCTCGGAATGGTGGCGCGCGCTCACGCTATGAGTATGGCGAGTTGCGGCGGAGACCGAGGCTGATAGGTAAAGCGAGTTCGTTGTCGCTGACGCTGATCGTCGCGTGTGCTGTTGGCTCGGGCTTTCGCGATCGCCAGCATGGTGTTCGACGTGGGCCCTTCACGTAGCGCGCGATGGTTCGGCCGCTGGGGAACAGGGTCACCATGAATTTCCCACGCAAATCTTCCTCGGCACCGGTCCGGCTTGCAGCGCGGTCTGGATCGTGAGTGAGGGGCGAAAGGACGCGTCGTGAAGGCTTATCGACGACTTTCCCGCGCGGCCGCCGGTCTGTGCCTCGGCGCGGCTGTCCTGCTGCCGCTTGCTGCACAGGCGCAGGACGGCGATCGGCTGGCAGTGGCGCGGTCGGCGTACCTGTGGCTGTCGAGCATCGAGTCCGTCACGCGCTTTCCAGCGGTGCCACCGGGACCGACCATCGAGGTGGACGCGGGCGAGATCCTCGAACGACTCAAGTTCGGATTCATGGGGGTCGTCGAGGGCACAGGGGACGGCGCGACTTGTCGGGCGACGTCTCACCTCGACGTCGGGAGAAGACCTCGACCGCACTCACCTGAACGAGGGCACGCTGCCGGCGTCCGCCGCGGGCAACCTCAGCCTCGACATGAAGTCGTGGCTGTGGACCATCGCTGGCATGTATACGGTCGCCCGGAGCGCGGACTACGAGTCGCATGCGCTCTTGGGCGCGCGCATGGCGTACGTCAAGCAGACGCTGGACTGGGCGCTGAGAGGCAGCGTTGTCGGCACAGGGCTGCCCGGGACGGCGGACGCAGCGAAGTCAGCGATACGAACTGGGACGCGGTCGTCGGTGTGACGGGCGCGGCGCGGCTGGGCGCGGACCGGCGCTGGGTCGTGCCGTACACATCGACATTGGCGCGGGACAGTCGAAGCTCACCTGGCAGGCGCTGGCCGGGCTGGGGTACGCGTTCGACTGGGGCACGGTCTCCGCGGCCTGGCGTTACCTCGACTACGAGTACAAGGCAGGGTATCCGCTCGAACGCATGACGCTGAGCGGACCGTTCCTTGGCGCGACGCTGCGGTGGTGAGCGCGGCCCATTGAGAAAGGCGAGACGATCATGTTGAAGGCGGCGAAGTGGCTGGTGATCATCGGCAGCGGTTGGCTGGTGTTCGACGCGATCTGATCGTCTGGGAGTGCCGAACCCGTATTCGGATGGCCGTCCCGTGTCGGCAGCCTTTCAATGGTGTCGGCCTGGAGAGGAAGGTTGGGGCGGGGGGCGAAAAAAAGGCGCGGCCATTGCGGCACGCGCCTTCTAGTGGGCCGGATGGGAGTCCGGCCCGGGGGATCGGCGTATCAGGCTTTGGCCGTGACCTTGAAGTTGCCCTGCTTGTCGATGTCGATCTCGGCGTTCAGGAAGCTGACCTTGAAGCCCGCCTCCTTCAGCTTGTGATACGCCATTTCCGCGCGGATCCCCGTGCTGCAGTGAACGATGATGCGCTTGTCCTTCGGAAGCTCGCGCGATGCGCGCCGCCAGTTCCTCTTCGGGAATCAGCATGGCGCCCTTGATCATGCCGGCGTTGCCTTCGTCCTTGTTGCGCACGTCGAGGATCAGCACGTCGGCCGGCGCAGCCTTCGCGAGCTTGCTGAACTCGTCGATGGCGATCGACCCCGGACGCGGTTTCGGCACGTAGGCGACCTTCGTCAGCGCGGGCGTGTTGAAGTCCGTGGCGTAGCCCTTGGCCTGCCAGCCAAGCAGGCCGCCGGCGAGCACCTGGACGTTCTGCTGGCCGCCCTTGATCAGTACGCGCGCCGCGGCGATCGCGTCGGCGCCGCCGCGCCCGTCATAGACGATGATCGGCGCCTGCAGCTTGGCGGGCGGGAAGCTCTTCAGCTCCTTCTTCAGCGCGGCGAGCGGCATGTCGACCGCGCCCTTGATGCGGCCGCCGGCCGCTTCTTCGGCCGAGCGCACGTCGAGGATGATCGACGGGATGTCCTTGTCGACGTAGGCCTCCTTGACGAACTCGGGCCGCGTCACCAGGTAGTCCTTGGTCTGCCACTCGGGCACGCCCTCGTGATAGACCTTGGTGTTCTTGTAGCCCATCCCGATCGCCTTGCGCTGGGACAGCGGGCTCATCTGGCACGTCACGCCCTGGCAGAAGAACACGAGTTGCTTCGACTTGTCGGCCGGCAGCAGCTTCGCCGCGACCTTGTCCCACGCCGGATACGGAATGTTGATGGCTCCCGGAATGGTTCCTTGCTGGAAGCGCGGCAGCGGGCGCGAGTCGATCAGCACGACATTGGCGTCGGGCTTTTCGACCTGCTTGCGAATGAAGTCATAGGTGACCAGGTCTTCCTTGGCGACCTTGACCGGCCCTTTCAGGATGACTTCGGTGGCCCACTTCTGGCCGTCCTTCTCGACGAACGCGATGCGCGTCTCGTGCCCCTTGCGGGCCTCGCGCAGCGCCTCGGCGTCCTTCTTCACGTCGCCGTCGGTGACCTTCAGCGTCTTCGGATCGAAGCGGACGATCTCCTTCGCGTCGTCGATCGCGAGCTGGATCGAGGTCGACTTGAAGGCGACGTTGTCGAAGTAGCCGCGCACCGAGCCCGCGGCGGGCTGGTGGCAGTTCATGCAGATCTTCGGCGACGTCGCTTTCGGTGCCGGGGCCTGCGCGGCCACCGGTCCCGCAGCCGCGACGGCCAGGACAGCGGTCACAACCCACGGTGTTCTCATCTTCGTTTCTCCCTCGGACAGTGCAGTTGTTGAAAATCCTGTTTGATTCCGGTTCAGCGCGTGGCCGCACTGACGATCTCGCTCGCCTGGCCGGCGTTGACGAGCACCCAGCGCAGCGCGAAACCGCCGGCGAGCACCAGTACCGCCGGGACCACCGTGTGGCGGATCCGGTGCGACATCTCGAGCAGTTGCATGACCAGCGGAACGACGATCCCGACGGCCACCACGCCCACCCAGAACATCACCGCGTACTTGCCGCTGAAGAGCAGGTTCGCCGCCACGCCGTGCGACGTCGACGAGGTGACGAGGCCGATCAGCAGCAGGAAGATGAGGATCAGTTCGAAGGCGAGCAGGCCGATGTCGGCGCGCTGCAGCGATTCGGCGGTGTGCGGCGCCGGCGGCTGCGGGCCGAGCGGCTGGCCGAGCGCGGCGAACGCCCCGCTGATCATTCCCTGTGGCGCGGGCCGTTTGCCGAACACGCGCGCCGCGAGGTGCAGCGCGGCGGCGGCCGCGGACAGGCCGGAGACCAGGAACAGCACGGGAAGCACCGACGTGTTCCACAGCGGGCGCGCGACCATCGTGTTGAGCAGGATGCCGGTGTAGACGCCGACCGCGACGCCGAACACGATGTTGACCCAGGCCAGCGCCGTCATGCGGGATCGGGCTCCCCACGAACCAGTCCGACGCGCTCTGCGTGAACGGCACGGTCCGGCCGATCCACGGCCAGGCTTCCGGCAGCCGGATCAGCGCCGAAACCAGCAGGATCGCGTACACGATCAGCAGCACCCACGAGCCCCAGGCCATCGGCGACAGCGGCATGAAGGTGAGGTAGATCGCCCAGACATAGAGCGGGTGGGCGAGGTCGAGCAGCAGCGCGAGCATGCCGAGGTTGAGCAGCACGAACGCGAGCAGCGGCGTCTGCAGCGAGAAGAAGTTGCGCGTGTCCTCGCCCTTCGCCGTCTTCAGCATGGCCAGGCCGGCGAACACCATCATCCCGGCCACCATGCCGCCGAGGAAGAGGTACACCGGGATCTCCCAGCCCCAGATGTGCAGCGACGGGTCGATCAGCGGGTTGTGGCGCGTCGTTGTCAGTTCGAGCATCGGCGCCCTCCTCACGTCAGGTAGAAGACCCGCGGGCCGCGTGCCGGCCTCGGGCAACAGCGTGTGCGACTTGCGCGATGCGAGCAGCGCGCTCACGGTGCTCTTCGGGTCGTCGAGGTCGCCGAAGACCATGCAGTGCGTCGGGCAGACCGAGACGCACGCGGGGTCCTTGCCAGCCGTCGTGCGGTGCAGGCAGAACGTGCACTTGTCGACGTAGCCCTTGGGGTGGACGTAACGCGCCCCGTACGGGCACGAAGCGATGCAGGCCTTGCAGCCGATGCAGCGGTTGGCCGTCACCTGGACCGTCCTGCCGACGGGCTCGACGTGGCTCGCGCCGGTCGGGCAGCACTGCACGCATGGCGGGTTGTCGCAGTGGTTGCAGCGTTCCGAGCGGATCTCCATCGTGATCGTGGGGAACGTACCGCGCACCTCCGTCGTGATCCAGTCGCGGCAGAAGCCGGTCGGAACGTCGTTCTCCGTCTGGCACGCCACCACGCAGTCCATGCAGCCGACACACTTGGCGGTGTCGATCACCATTCCAAAGCGCGCCATCTACGCCTCCACCATGAACGTGACGAAGTTGCTGTGGATGCTGGTGCCGCCCATCAGCGGGTCGGTCTTGTACTTCGTCGTCAGGCCGGCGACGCTGGCTCCCTTCAGGTAGGCGCTCTTCAGCGCCGGGTTGGTGTGGCCGAAGCCGTAGACCATGTAGACGGTGTCGGGCCGGATGCGCTGCGTGGCCTTGACCCGCACCTTGTTGCTGACGATGCCGTCCTGGTTCTTGAGCTGGACGTAGGCGCCGTTCTTCAGCCCGATCTGCCGGGCGGTCGCGGTGTTGACCCACACCTCGTTATCGCGCATCAGTTCGCTCGAGCAGCGTGTTGGTCTGGGTGCGGCTGAACGTGTGCACCGGAGCGCGCCCGGTGATGAGGCGAAAGTAGCCCGCAGGCGGCTCTTCGTGCTTCGTGTACTTCGGTACCGGGTCGAAGCCCTTGTCCTTCAGGCGCTGCGACCAGAACTCGACCTTGCCCGATGGCGTGTCGAACGCGAGCTCCAGGCCTTCCTCGACCGTCGTGGGCTTCTTCTCGCCCATGATCACGCCTTCGGCCTTGAGCCTGGCCCAGTCCCAGCCCGACTTCTCGACGCGGGCCTTCAGGTAGTCCTCGATGTCGTCGAACGGCATCGCGTCGGGGATGCCGAGCTTCTCGGCCAGCTGCTTCGCGATCCACCAGCCGGGCTTCTGCTCGTGCGGTGGCTGGACCACCGGCTGGCGCAGGGCGACCCAGCCGCGGCGGCCCCAGCCGACCTGTAACTCGTCGTGGCGCTCGAGGAACACGGTCTCCGGCAGCACGATGTCGGCGTAGCCGGCAATCTCGCTCGGCACCGTGTCGACGACGACGAGCAGGTCGAGGGCCTCGATCGCCTTGAGCGTCTCGGCGCGGTTGGGCAGCGCCTGGACGATGTTCGACGAGTAGACGAACCAGCCCTTGATCGGGTACGGCTTGCCCGTGATGGTCGCGTCGCGGATTCCGGTGGTGACCTGTTCGTCGGCAAACGGATACTTCTCGCCGTTCGGGTTGTCTGCAAACGGCTTGTCGCTCGTCGGGTACTTGGGCAGCGGGTAGCCGGCGACCTTGATGCCGTTCTGGATGAAGAGCCCGCCGCGCCGGCCCCAGTTGCCGAGCAGGGCGTTGAGCAGGGCCACGGCGCGGCTGCGTTGCGTGTCGTCGCCGTACCAGTTCACGCGGCGCCCGGGGTGAATCAGCGACGCCGGTCGCCGCAATGACAACTCGCGCGCGGTGGCGCGGATGAGCGCAGGGTCGAGGCCCGTTTGGATGGCCGCCCACTCCGGTGTCGACGCCTTGATCTCCTCGACGAACTTGTCGAAGCCATGGCCGTACTGCGCGATGAAGGTCCTGTCGTACCAGCCCTCGGTGACGAGGACGTTCATCCACGCGAGCAGCAGCGCGAGGTCCGTGCCGGGCTTGATCGGCAGCCAGTATTTGGCCTTGCTCGCCGCCACCGAGTAGCGCGGATCGACGACGATGATCGGGATGCGGCGCGCGACGGCGTTGGCGAACTCCTGCACCTGCAGGTTGTGCATGTTCTCGCCGAGGTGCGATCCGATCAGCACGAGGCAGTCGGTGTTCTCGATGTCCGTCGGCTCGGGCGACCCGAGCCCCTGCCGTAAGTCAGCGTTGAAGCCGACGTCGCGCGGGCCGCGGCACTGCGCGAACGAGGCGCCGGCCATGTTGATGGCGCCGTAGCTCTTGAGAACGTGCTGGATGAAGCGCACGCCGATGCCGTGGTAGAGCATGGCGATCGATTCGGCGCCGTGCTCGCCCTTGATCTTCTTCATCCGCTCGGCGATGTGGTGAGCGCCTCGTCCCAGGTCGCCGTCTTCCACGCGTCCTTGCCGCGCTCGCCGGTGCGGATCAGCGGTGTGCGCAGCCGGTCCGGATCGTTCACGGAACCGACGGCGCCGGTGCCGCGCGGGCACAGCCGGCCGCGGCACTGCGGGTCGAGCGGGTTGCCTTCGAACTTCCAGAGCTTTCCGTCGCGCACCGAGGCGATGCCACCGCAGCGCCAGAAGCACATCTCGCAGAAGGTTGGGACCGTCCTGACCTCGCCCGGTGGAGCGGCGGCGTGGGCGAGATGGGGAAGGGAGGGGATCTGGGTGGCCGCGGCGCCGGCGCCGAACGTCGCAGCCGAGATCTTGAGGAATCTGCGGCGGGTGAGGGCTTCCATTGGCTTCCTGTGGTGGGGCGCGGCACCCGGTTTCCGCGTGCCGCGCTACGCAGGGCGAATTGCACGCTTCCCGTCGCGGCGATGATTGATGCAGCGCACTTCGCGCTCCGCGACACGGCCTGACTGTGACTGCAGTCACGGATTTCCCGGCGAAAAACGAACGCCCGTTCGATTAATTGGGCGGGCCTTCGCTCTGGAGAGCCGGCTTGGCAGCGGAAATCTCCTCGCGGTCGTCCCTGGCAGCGTCGTATCCCGCGCAGCAAGACAGCTGTGCCGATCAGGCACAGATGCGCGAGTGATGAGCCATGTGATGCCACAGACGGCCCGGATCGCGGGCGCCATTTCCCACGCAGGCGGCGCGTCTGCGAGACGGCATCGGCCCCGGGCGGCGCCGATCTTGCTGCCGCACCGCGATGAACCTCGCGGCCTTACAGGGGTTGCTGCGGTCGCTGGCGACCGCCGGGGCGGTGCTGTGCGGCCGACCGGTGCAGCGCCGCACGCGCGATCGCATCGTGCTGGAGCGGCCCATCCTGCCGGCGTGCGCGCGTCGCGTCGATGTGCGCCGCGTGCTGTTCGTCGGCTGTACTCGCTACACCCGGCACTACGAGCGGCTCTTCAGCCGGGCGGGTACTGGACAATCGACCCGCGGCGGAGAAACCGCCGCTGGGGTGCAAGCCGCCACATCCGCGACCGGCTTGAGCGGCTCGAGTGCCACGTGCCGCTCGGGCGCTTCGACCTGATCGTATGCAACGGCGTGCTGGAATGGGGGCTGAACCGGCGCGCCGACGCCAAAGCGGCTTTCGCCGCGTGCCATCGTGCGTTGCGTGCGCACGGCGAACTCGTCCTCGGCTGGAACGACGTCTTCCCCCACGACGCGGTGCGGCCGGAAACGGTGGCCGCGCTGCGCCGATGTCACGCGGACGTCAATCGACGGTGTCGGCGGCCCGACGTTGAGGATCGACGTTCCGCACCGGCATGGCTTCGAGTTCTATCGCAAGCCGCGCTCGGCTGTGCACGCCGACAGCGTGGTCGGTGCGAGGGGGGCGGGGGCCCACGCCGACAGCGGCCGGCAATCGTCGCCGACGCACAGTTCGTAGTCGCGACCGAACTCGGAACGCGCGAGCTTCAGTTCACGGTGCCAGCGCTGCGTCGGACGGTACTGCCAGGCGTCGCCGATGCGGACGGCGCCCGCCGGCGGCTCCATCCCGGCGCCGGAGCCCCGAACGCGCGCGGCGACCAGGTACAGCCAGTCGCCCGCCACTATGTAATCCTCCTCCCACACCACCTTTTCGACCGTGTGCTGCCAGCGCAGGGTGAAGCTGTGCGCGGGGACGATGTGGAGCGCCGTGCCGACGACGATGCACAGCGCCAGGGCCGTCATGCGCCCGTGCTCGGCGTTGCGGCCTGCGCGCGTTGGCGTCCCCGCATTCGCAGGATAGTGCCAGACGGCCAGGGCGACGCCGAGACCCAGCCCGATCTCGTCGGTCATCGGCAGCGCTGCGACGAGGAAGGCCGCTGCCACGAAGGCCCAGACCCGTTCGATCCAGTTGAGCGGCGCTGCCCAGTAGCCGATCGCCGCGCCGCCCCACAAGAGGATCGCGACGATCGCCTTGACGACCACGTAGCCCGTGTCGAACCAGGTGCCACCCTGCAGCATCAGCGCCGGCGTGTACACGGCCATGTACGGGATGATGAAGCCGGCGAGGGCGATGCGTACCGCCTGCACGCCGATCTTCATGCCGGAGACGCGGGCGATCGGCGCCGCGGCGAACGCGGCCAACGCCACCGGCGGCGTGAGGTCGGCCATGATGCCGAAGTAGAAGACGAACATGTGCGAGACGATCAGCGGCACGCCGAGGCTGGAGCAGCGCGGGGCGGCGAGCGAACTCGTGATGATGTAGTTCGGGATGGTCGGGATGCCCATGCCCAGGACCAGGCAGACGGACATGGTCAGCAGCAGGCTGAGGGAAGAGACTGTTCTGCGCCGAGTGGACGATGAAGCCGGCGAAGTTGGTGGCGGCGCCGGTGAGGGTCAGCACGCCGATGATGACTCCGACCTGGGCGCAGGCGATGCCGACCGGCAGGGCGTGGCGGGCTCCGTCCGCCAGGGCGTCGACGGCGTCGCGCAGCGTTTGCGGCCGCCGCTGATCAGCAGCAGCGCCGAGGCCAGCACGGCGATCGACGGCCAAGACGGCCGCGATGCCGAACTTGAAGAACGCCGACGCAGGCGAGGCCGAGGAGGATCCAGAACAGGATGCGGATGCCGATCGGGCCGAACTGCGCGGCGAGCACGCAAGCCGAAGATCAGCACGACCGTGAGCGCGAGCGCCACCATGCCGGAGAACAGCGGCGTGTAGCCGGAGAACAGCAGGAACACCAGCATCATCAGCGGCAGCACCAGGTACCAGCCCTCCCGCAGGGCGCTCCACGGATTCGGGCAGTCCTCCTTCGGGATGCCGTGGAGCCCGGCGCGGCCCGCTTCGAGGTGGACCATCAGGAAGGCGGTGAAGAAGTACAGCATCGCCGGAATCGTCGCGGCCACGCAGATGTCCACGTATGGAACGTTGATCGTCTCCGACATGATGAAGGCGACCGCCCCCATCACCGGCGGCATGATCTGCCCGCCCATGCTCGAGGTCGCTTCGACCCCGCCCGCGAACGCCGCTTGTAGCCGAAGCGCTTCATCAGCGGGATGGTGAACTGCCCCGTGGTCACGACGTTCGCAACGCCGGAACCGTAGATAGTCCCCATCAAGGCCGACGAAACCACGGCTACCTTCGCCGGGCCGCCGCGCTTGTGACCGAACAGTCCGAGCGCGAAGTCGGTGAAGAGCTTGATCATTCCGGCCTGCTCAAGGAACGAGCCGAACAGGATGAAGAGGAAGATGTACGAGGACGAAACGTAGGTCGGCGTGCCGTAGATGCCTTCGGTTCCAAAGCCGAGTTGGCCGATCAACTGGTCCAGGCCGTACCCCGGTGCGCCAAGCGCCCCAGGCAGGTACTGACCGAACGCGCCATAGAGCAGGAACGCCGCGCAGATGATCGGCAGCGCGATCCCCATGACCCGGCGCGCTGCCTCGAACACCAGTGCGATCGTCACCACGCCGATCACCATGTCCCAGTCGGTCAGTTCGCCGGCGCGCTGGATGAGGTCCGCCTCGAAGATCCAGTGATAGAAACTGAAGACGAAGCCGATGCCGCCGACGATCCAGCCCAGCCAGCGTCGACCGAGCGGGCGGCATCAGCAGGAAGGTCATCAGCAGCAGGAAGCCGACGTGGACCGCACGCACCACCGTGCTGGAAATCGGGCTGAACGCCGCGGTGACGATCTGGAAGGTGGAGAAGGCGACGGCGACCGCATAGACCGCCGGCGTGAACTGGAAGGTGCCGTGCTGCAGATCGGCGTCGGCGTCGGATACCGGCTGGGTCATTGCATCGCTCGCAAAAAAATGGCACAGCCAAGCGCTGTGCCATCATCGATCGGGACTGCCTGGCTGCAGGCTACTTCAGAAGTCCAGCCTCGCGGTAGTAGCTTCTCGGCGCCCGGATGCAGCGGAACCGGCGGGGCCTTGGGCGCGTCGGACGGCGCTGATCGCCTTGGCCGCGGAGTGCGCCGCGGTCAGCTGATCGAGGTTGGTGAATAGCGCCTTGGTCATCGCATAGACGGTGTCCGTCGGCACGCCCGTCGTGCGTGACGAGGAAGTTCTTGACGGCGACCGTCGGCATGGCGGGGTGCTCGCCGTAGGTGTTCGCCGGGATCGTCGCCGCTTGGTAGGCCGGGTCGCCGATCTTGGCGACGATGTCGGCGGGAATGCTGACCACGTTGATCTTCACGTACGTTGCGAGGTCGCGGATCGAGGCGACGCCGAGGCCGGCCGACTGCAGCGTGACGTCGAGCTGGCGGTTCTTGATCAGTTCCACCGACTCGCCGAAGGCCAGGTACTCGACCTTCGCGAAGTCCTTGTAGGTCATGCCGGCGGCCTTGAGGATCGCGCGCGCATTCAATTCCGTGCCCGAGCGCGGCGCGCCGACGGAGATGCGCTTGCCCTTGAGGTCGGCCAGCGTCTTGATGCCCGAGTCCGCGCTGGCGACGATCTGGATGTAGTTCGGGTAGATCCCGGCGATCGTGCGCAGCTTGGTGAGCGGCGCCTTGAAGCCGGCGTCCTCGACGCCCTTCCACGCGTCCGACAGCGAGTCGCCCAGCGTAAACGCGATTTCGCCGCGACCTGCCTGCAGCAGGTTCAGGTTTTCGACCGACGCCTTGGTCGCCTGGACGCTGGTCTTCGCATCCGGCATGCGCCTTCGCGTAGATCTGCCCGAGCGCGACGCCGAGCGGGTAGTACACCCCGCTCTGGCCGCCGGTCAGGATGTTGATGAACTTCTGCTGCGCCGAGGCGCCGGCGGCCAGCCCGGCGAGGGCGAAGCCGACCACGCAGGAGCGAACCAGGGCACGGACCGATGAATGCATTCCAAGTCTCCTTGAGGATGGTCCCGCTTGTCGGCGGGCGTTCTGGGTGTTGCGGGAATTATAGGTTTACGGCCGACGGAAGCCGCGCGAGGCAAACCCGGTCCTCGTTCAACGTCGCGACGGGGAGGACGGGTGACGGCGCTCTTGCGTACATCGTCGAACCCGCGTGCGAGCGATGCGCACCACGACCTCGCGATCATCTACCTGGAACTCGGCGAGGAACAGCGGGCGATTCGTCACCACAACGAAGTGCGGCGCCTCGAGCGGGGCTGAGGAGCGAGCGGCGGTCCGCGCCGGTCTGGCAGACTTGCCGGCATGAACCCCGCCATCGAAGCCTCCCTCGCCTGCTGGCACGAGATCATCGCGAGCGGCGACACGCGCCGGCTGCGCTCGCTGCTCGCGCCCGACTGCGTCTTCCGCTCTCCCGTGGCGTACCAGCCATACCACGGCGCCGATCGCACCGAGCGCGTTCTCGCCACCGCCGCTGCCGTGTTCCAGGATTTCCGCTATCACCGGACGTTCGTCGCCGGCAACGACGTGGGACTCGAGTTCTCGGCGTGCGTGGGATCGGTGCAACTGAAGGGAATCGACCTCATCCACTTCGACGACACCGGGTTGATCACCGAGTTCGAAGTGATGGTGCGACCGGCGACGGGACTGCAGGCGCTCGGCCAGGAGATGGCGCGTCGGCTAGCGGAACAGGCTTAGGGTCGCCGGCGGAAGGTCACGGACCGGACGCCGGTGCCGGTCGATCCACACGGCCCATCCCACCAGCAGCCACTGGGCGAGTCCGACCACCTGTATCGCCTCCACGTCAGGCGGGGGCGGGCCGAAGGCGCTGCCCAGCTGTATCGCCAGGACAAAGACGATGAACGCCCACAGGGTCCAGTTTCCGATGCGATCCCTGGCTTTCGTCGCTCGGATATAGAGCGTCGCGCCGATGACGAGCATCGCCACTTCAAGCCCATTGGCAATGAGGGGATGGTTCCACAGGCCCGCGCCCACGTGGGCTCCGCCGGGCATCAGGGGCAGGTCGGGGACGTGAACGACGGCATCGAGCAGCCAGTGGCTGATGACGAGGGCGCTGACCACGATCGCGCTTCCCACGTCCCGCGTGGCGAAGCGCAGGAAACCCAGGGCTGCCGCCCACAGGAGGACGGCCAGCAGGCTGTGTGACCAGGGGTAGTGTTCGAACACCAGCGGAGTGGCCGCGGTTGCTCCAGGTTCGATGCGCACGCTCTCGACCCCGATCAGCAGGAAGATCGGCCAGAGCAGATCGATCCAAAGGGCGGCGAAGACCAGCGTCCCGAGCGAGGCGCGGGGCGCGAGCGGCTTGGCCGCAAGCGCGACCCCGATATGGCCGAGGAACATGGGGCGAAGTCTATTAGCCGATGAAAATTTTGCCTAATGTAGATCCGCTTCGCCGATGTGAAGAACTTCCCTACGCATGTCTCCTCACGCATGAATCTGGCGGGAGATCGCGCGTTCGCAGAGCACAATACGCAGCCGCCGAGAAGAATGTACCTGCGGCCCTCCGTCCGTACCCCGCTTCGACCCATGCCCCTGTTCCACTCGGACCCGAGCCACTGCGATGAACTGCTGCATGCCATCGTAGGGGGGACCAGCGACCGCATCGTGCAGGGCATCGTCATCCTCGGCCCGGACGGGGCGGTGCGAACCATGAACCCGGCGGCGCTGTCGCTGCACGGATTCGGCAGCATCGAGGAGATGCGCGAGCGCCTCGACGCCTTCAACCTGGACTTCGTGTACCAGCATCCCGATGGCCGTCCGATGCTTCCGTCCGACTCGCCCGCCGCGCGCTCCCTCCATGGCGAGCCGGTGTGCAACGTCGAATTGCACGGGGTCAACCGACGGACCGGCGAGCAGTGGGTGGCGATCTACAACAGCACCCCGGTGTACGACGTCAACGGCGCGCTCGAGTCGGTCGTCGTCACCATCCAGGACATCACCGAGCGCAAGCGCACGGAACTCGAATTGCTCGACGCCGACCGTCGCAAGGACGAGTTCATCGCCACGCTCGCCCACGAGTTGCGCAACCCGCTCGCGCCGATGCTCAACGCGATCCAGCTGTTGCAGCTCGACGGCGACGCGGACGTCACGCGCCAGCGGGCGAAGGACATCATCGAACGACAGGTGCAGCAGATGGCCCGGTTGATCGACGACCTGCTCGACATCAGCCGCATCACGCTCGGCAAGCTCACGCTGCGGCGCGAGCCGCTTGACATCGCGGCCGTGGTGGACGAGGCGATCGACCAGGCCCGGCCGCACATCGTCGCCGCCGAGCACCGCTTCGAACTGGACATTCCGGCGCGCCCCGTGCGCCTCGTCGGCGACGCCACGCGCCTGGCCCAGGTCCTGTCGAACCTCCTCATCAACGCGGCCAAGTACACGCCGCGCGGCGGCCGCCTGTCCCTCGCGGTCCAGACGGACGCGGGCGAGGCGGTGGTGCGCGTGCGGGACAACGGCATCGGCATCGCGCAGGAAAGCCTCGGTGGCCTGTTCGAGAAGTTCTCCCAGGTGCGTTCGGCGCAGGACTTCACGGGCGGAGGGCTGGGCATCGGCCTCGCCCTGTCCAAGGGACTCGTCCACATGCACGGCGGCACCATCCGCGCGTCGAGTCCGGGTGTAGGCAAGGGCTCGGAGTTCGTGATCCGGCTGCCGCTCGTCGACGCACAGGCGCCGCCGGAGGTCGACGTGATCAGGGCCGCGACCGCCGTGCCGATCGGCGGACTGAAGATCCTCGTGGCGGACGACAACGAAGACGCGGTCGAGTCGGCGGCGATGCTGCTGTCGATCAACGGCAACGACGTGAAGCTCGCGAGGGACGGGCTCGAGGCGGTCGAAGCGGCCGATCGCCACCGCCCGGACGTCGTGCTCCTCGACATCGGCATGCCAAGGCTCAACGGCTTCGAGGCCTGCCGGCAGATCCGTTCCCAGCCGTGGGGCAAGGACATGCTCGTGGTCGCCGTCACGGGCTGGGGCCAGGAGGAAGACCGGCGGCGTACCGCGGAGGCCGGCTTCGACGCGCACTTCACCAAGCCGGTCGACTTCTCGTCCGTGATGGCACTGATCGGTCAGCGCCGCTCGATGGCCGCGAAGGAACCTACGCACTGAAGCCGCCGCGGCGGAGTGGCATCATCGCGGTTGTCGTCCGCCTCCCGGTCCCGCCATGTCCCTGTCCAATGCCCGCGGTGTCTGCGTCATCGCGCCGACGCCGTTCCTCGACGACGGCCGGATCGACAACGCCTCCGTCGACCGCATGACGGACTTCTTCCTCGCCGCCGGGGTCACGGCCATCACGGTGCTGGGACAGATGGGCGAGGCGCCGAAACTCGATCACGCCGAAGCCCTCGAGGTGGCGCAGCGCGTGATCCGCCGCGCGACCGTGCCCGTGATCGTCGGGGTGTCTGCCCCCGGTTTTGCCGGGATGCGCTCGCTGGCGCGCGCGTCGATGGAGGCCGGCGCGGCCGGCGTGATGATCGCGCCGCCGAATACCTTGCGCACCGACGAGCAGATCGTCGGCTACTTCCGCCAGGCCGCCGAGGCGATCGGTCACGACGTGCCCTTCGTGCTGCAGGACTATCCCTTGACGTTCACGGTCGTGATGACGCCTGGCGTGATCCGGCGCATCGTCATGGACAACCCGTCATGCGTGATGCTCAAGCACGAGGACTGGCCGGGGCTGGAAAAGATCTCCGCGCTGCGGGGGTTCGAGCGCGACGGATCGATGCGGCACATCTCGATCCTGTGCGGCAATGGCGGGCTCTTCCTCGACTTCGAACTGGAACGCGGCGCGGATGGCGCGATGACCGGCTACTGCTTCCCGGACATGCTGGTCGACGTCGTGCGGATGCACGCCGAGGGACGGCGCGACGGCATGCACGATCTGTTCGACGCGCACCTGCCGCTGATCCGTTACGAGCAGCAGCCGGGCATCGGGCTGGCCGTGCGCAAGTACGTGCTGATGCGGCGCGGCGTGATTGCCACGCAGACGCAGCGGCGGCCCGCCGTGGCGCTGTCGCCCGCGGCACGCGCCGAGGTCGACTACCTGCTCGCGCGCGTCGGCAAGGTCGATGCGCGCGCCGTGCTGGGCTGAGCGCTGCGGCGTTCGAACCGAAGCGAATCGAGACATGCCAACCGATACACGAACCCAGCCGATGCCGCTCGACGCCGCACTCGCGCGCAAGCTCGAGCGGATTTCAACGGCCACGCTGACCACGGTGCTGCTGAAGAAGGGACTGCGCAACGTCTGGATGCGCGGAACACGCCCGTTGCCGACGGCGGCCGGCCGCGTGGTCGGCCGAGCCTTCACGCTGCGCTTCGTTCCCGCGCGCGAAGACCTCGCGACGCCGGAATCGTGGTCGTCGCCGATTTCGACGCGCGCGGCGATCGAGGCGATGCCGGCGGGCTGCGTCGCCGTGGTCGACGCCATGGGAATCACGGACGCGGGCATCTTCGGCGACATTCTCTGCGCGCGCATGGCGAAGCGCGGCGTGGCCGCACTCGTCACCGACGGCGTCGTGCGCGATCTCGCCGGCGTCCTCGGCACCGGCTTGCCGGTGTGGTGCCAGGGCGCCGCGGCGCCGCCGTCCGTGGCGGCGCTGACCTTCGTCGGGTGGCAGGAACCCATCGGCTGCGGCGGCGTGGCCGTGATCCCGAACGACGTGGTGGTCGCCGACGGCGATGGCGCCGTACTGATTCCGGCCGCGCTGGTGGACGAGGTCGTGACGGCGTCCGTCGCGCAGGAGGAACTCGAGGCGTGGATCATGGGTGAGGTGGAGCAGGGCGCGGCACTGCCTGGCCTGTATCCGCCCGATGCCGAGAACAAGGCGCGCTTCGAGCAGGCGCGCCTGTCGAAGGACAAGGCGAACAACTGATCAGGGGGCACGCTCGCGATGACTCAGCAACTCGATCACCTGCGCGACTGGATCGGCCGCGAGGAAGTGAAGGACGACGTGGTGCGGCGCGACTTCGTGCGCGGGCTCTACGCGACACTCGATCGAACCGACCGCATGGCCGATCCGCTCGTGGTGCCGCGCTTGATCCACTGGCTCCACTTCCACCCGCTGGCGCTGCAGTCGGAACTGGGCCCGGACGGCCACCCCAAGCGCGGCGGCTTCCTGCCACCCGTGCCGCTGCCGCGGCGGATGTGGGCGGGGAGCCGGATGCGCTTCGTCCGCACGCCCGCGATCGGCGAACAACTGACCCGCCGCTCGGTCATCAAGGACGTGAAGATCACGGAAGGCAAGACGGGCACGCTGGTGTTCGTCACGGTCACGCACAGCATCAGCGGTGACCGCGGGGCCGAACTCACCGACGAGCACGACATCGTCTACCGCGCGGCGCCCGCTCCGGGTTCCGCGCCCCCACCGGCGAAAGCGCCACCGGCCGGTGCCGTGTGGCGCCGCCAGGTCGTCCCTGATCCGGTGATGCTGTTCCGCTATTCCGCGCTGACGTTCAACGGCCATCGCATCCACTACGACCAGCCGTACGTGACGCAGGTCGAGGGTTACCCGGGGCTGATCGTCCATGGCCCGCTCATCGCCACGCTGCTGCTCGACCTGCTCGATCGCGAACAGCCGACTGCGAACGTCGTCGAGTTCTCTTTCCGGGCAGTCAGCCCGCTGTTCGACATCGCGGCCGTTCCACGTCTGCGGCAAGCCGGGGGACGGTGGAACGGTCCAGCTGTGGGCGGAGAACCCGGACGGTGCGCTGGCGATGGAAGCGACTGCGAAGGTGGCGACCGGCTGATCGATCGATTCTGCGGCATGAGCCACTGCGCGCCGACCGCGCTGCGGGGTACCTCGACTCCGCGCGGACCGGCGGCGGGCACCTCTGCCGGTCTGTCGACCGCGGGCCTGCGGCTTCCGATTGGCGCTCATGCGTTCGCCCGGGTGGCGGCTTGCGTCCTGCGCCACATAGGCCCGCGCTACCGCCGCTGGCTATGCCCGCCGCACGAGCCGCGCTCCGCGAGGCACCCCGCATCGCGGTCGACGCGCCGACCTTGGAGACACGCCTGCACGCTGTACGTTTTCGCCCCTCGCCACAGCGTCGGCGCCTGAGCGGGCTGTGGGGTGCCTCGCGCAGCGACCGTCAGGCGGCGGGCGTGCAATGGCGCAAGTGGGGCGGGCCGGGAGGGCGTCGCCGCAACCCGCCGGGGTTCATGCGCGGACAAGATGCCATCCAGACATCTGCGTGGCCCGCAAGGGAGCACGCAGGCTGAATGACGCCCGCCGCGACGGGCGCGGAGTCGAGGTGCCCCGCAGCCCGCTCAGGCGAAGGGGACTACCCTGCTGTGCGCGCCAGCTAGAGAATCTCCGCCGCGTGATCCGCCAGCCGCGACCGCTCGCCTCGCTGCAGCGTGACGTGGCCCGAGTGCTGCCAGCCCTTGAACCGATCGACGACGTAGGTCAGTCCCGATGAACCCTCCGTGAGATAGGGCGTGTCGATCTGCGCGATGTTGCCGAGGCAGACGACCTTCGTCCCCGGGCCGGCCCGCGTCACCAGCGTCTTCATCTGCTTGGGCGTCAGGTTCTGCGCCTCGTCGATGATCAGGTACTTGTTGATGAAGGTGCGGCCGCGCATGAAGTTCAGCGACTTGATGCGGATGCGCGTGCGGATCAGGTCGTTGGTGGCCGCGCGCCCCCATTCGCCGGCGGCGTCGTCGGTCTTGTTCAGGACCTCGAGGTTGTCCTCGAGCGCGCCCATCCACGGCGCCATCTTCTCTTCCTCGGTCCCCGGCAGGAATCCGATGTCCTCGCCGACCGGCACCGTCGCGCGGGTCACGATGATCTCGGAGAAGCGCTTCGTCTCCAGCGTCTGCGAGAGCCCGGCGGCGAGCGCGAGCAGCGTCTTTCCGGTGCCGGCCTGCCCGATGAGCGTGACGAAATCGCAGTCCGGGTCCATCAGCAGGTTCAGCGCGAAGCTCTGCTCGCGGTTGCGCGCGGTCACGCCCCACACCGCGTTCTTCGCGTGCGTGTAGTCGCGCAGGACGCGCAGCACGGCCGACTTGCCGCGGATCTCGCGCACCTGCGCGTAGAAGTTCGACCCGTTCTCGAGGAACACGAACTGGCCGACGAGCAGGTCGGACACGATGGGGCCGGTGATGCGATAGAAGGTGAAGCCGCCGTGCTGCCACGACTCCATCCCCTTGCCGTTCTTGTCCCAGAAGCTCGCCGGCAACTGCAGGATTCCGGTGTAGAGGATGTCGGTGTCCTCGAGCACCTTGTCGTTGTAGTAGTCCTCGGCCGGGAGGCCGAGCGCGCGCGCCTTCACGCGCATGTTGATGTCTTTCGACACCAGGACCACTTCACGATCGGTGTGGCGGTCCTTCAGCCCGCGCACCACGCCGAGGATCTGGTTGTCGGCCTTGCCCACCGGGAGGCTGGCCGGCAGCGCCGCCTCGGAGGCCTGCGTCTGGAAGAACAGGCGCCCCGCGGCGTCCTTGTTGCCGACCGAGGAGAGCGGGATGCCGTCCTCGATCGCCGTGCTGCAGGCGGCGACGAGCGAGTCGAGCGTGCGGGACACCTGGCGCGCACTGCGCGCCACCTCGCTCATGCCCTTCTTGTGCGCGTCGAGTTCTTCCAGCGTCATCATCGGCAGGAAGATGTCGTGCTCCTCGAACCGGAACAGGCTCGTCGGGTCGTGCAGCAGCACGTTCGTGTCGAGCACGAAGAGCTTCGGCGTCTCGGTCGAGCGGGCCTTGCGGGCGCCATTGCGCGGCTTCGATTCGACGACCGCCAGCCGCGTGGCGGGGGCGGGGCGCGAGGCCGGCGTTTCCGGGCCGCGGGCCCGGGGTTCCTGCGAAATCTGTTCCTGCGGAATGCGCTCCACGTTCGCGGGAGCGGTCGGGATGGGGACGAGGAGGGTGGCGGGCTTGGTCGGCGCTTTCGGGAGTGGCATCAGCGGTGGGTTGAGTCCGTCAGGGGTGAATCGGATCAGGCAAGGGACTGCACGAAGCTCAGCACTTCATCTACATGGTTGGGTACCTTCACGCCACGCCACTCGCGGGCGAGCTTTCCCGCGGCATCGATCACGAACGTGCTGCGCTCGATGCCGCGCACCTGCTTGCCGTACATGTTCTTCATCTTCATGACGCCGAACTGTGTGCAGAGCGCCTCCTCGGGGTCCGAGATCAGGTCGAACGGAAACCCCATCTTCGCCCTGAATCCCTCGTGCGACTTCAGGCTGTCGCGCGAGATACCTGCGACGACCGCGCCCGCCTTCACGAACTTCGCGTGATTCCTGGCGAAGTCCGAGCCTTCGGTCGTGCAGCCGGGCGTGTTGTCCTTGGGATAGAAATAGAGCACCACCGTCCTGCCACGCTGCGCCTTCAGGTGGAAGTCGCCGCCCGTGGAGGGCGCGGTGAAGTCGGGAACCGTTTTTCCGAGGCTGACCGTCATGGGGCGCTTTCCGGCATCAGGGCCGCCACGACCTTGCGGCCCTCGGCCATGAGGATGTTGTAGGTACGGCAGGCGGCTGGAGTGTTCATCACCTCCAGCCCGATGCGGGCGTCGGCGAGGGCGCGCGACAGGCGAGGGTGCGGAAAGCGCTGGCGCGAGCCGGTGCCGAGCAGGACGACTTCCGGGTCGAGTGCCCGCAGCCGCTCGAAATCCGCTTCGGCGAGCGCCTCGAACGAGGCGATCTCCCACGACTCGACCCGGGCCGGGGTGAGCACAACGGCCGATGCGTGACGTACCTTGTTGATTTCGATGAAGCCGGGCCCGTACGCGGTAACGGTATTGAGCGCTGTCGGCGTGTCCGCGTGCAGTTTCAATCTGACCGAAGCTTCCTGTGGCCCGTGGCTTGCTGTGTCCGCTCCTCTGAGGAGAGGGGCGGCGACTGGGGTCTTCGGTTACATTATAGGCACACGTTGCAGCGCACAAGCGAGCCCTCGACGGCGGAATTTCTCGTCGCGATTGGCAGGGCTTGCAACACCAAGGGATCAGGGAGCGATGGTCGAGTTTCCGCGCATCAAGCGCCTTCCGCCGTATGTCTTCAACATCACCGGCGAGTTGAAGATGGCCGCTCGCCGGCGCGGCGAGGACATCATCGACATGAGCATGGGCAACCCGGACGGGCCCACGCCGAAGCACATCGTCGACAAGCTGGTGGAAGCGGCCCAGCGCCAGGACACGCACGGCTATTCGGTCTCGAAGGGGATTCCGCGCCTGCGGCGCGCGATCAGCACCTGGTACAAGACCCGCTACGACATCGACCTCGATCCGGACTCCGAGGCGATCGTCACCATCGGTTCCAAGGAAGGACTGGCGCACCTGATGCTTGCGACGCTCGATCGCGGCGATACAGTGCTGGTTCCCAACCCCAGCTATCCGATCCATATCTACGGCGCGATCATCGCCGGGGCCGACATCCGCTCGGTGCGGATGGACGGCCGCGTGGACTTCTTCGCCGAACTCGAACGCGCGATCCGGGAGTCGTTTCCGAAGCCGAAGATGATGATCCTCGGCTTCCCGAGCAACCCGACCGCGCAGTGCGTCGAACTCGAGTTCTTCCATCGCGTCATCGCCCTGGCCAAGCAGCACGGCATCTACGTCGTGCACGACCTGGCCTACGCCGACATCTGCTACGACGAGGCGTACCCGAACAACCGGGCGCCGTCGATCATGCAGGTGCCGGGCGCGCGCGACGTCGCGGTCGAGTTCTTCACGATGAGCAAGAGCTACAACATGGCCGGCTGGCGCATCGGCTTCATGGTCGGCAACAAGGATCTCGTTGCCGCGCTCGGCCGCATCAAGAGCTATCACGACTACGGCACCTTCACGCCGATCCAGGTGGCCTCCATCGCCGCGCTCGAAGGGCCGCAGGACTGCGTGGAAGAGATCCGGCTCGAGTACCAGCGGCGCCGCGACGTGCTCGCGCGCGGACTGCATGAGGCAGGCTGGATGGTCGACATCCCCAAGGCCTCGATGTACATCTGGGCCGAGATCCCGGAGCCGTACCGGTCCATGGGCTCGCTCGAGTTTTCGAAGAAAGTCCTCGCCGAGGCCAAGGTGGCGATCTCGCCCGGCGTCGGTTTCGGCGACTACGGCGACAGCCACGTGCGTTTCGCGATGATCGAGAACGAACACCGGATTCGCCAGGCCGTGCGGGGCATCAAGGAAATGTTCCGCAAGGACGGCCTGGTCGCGCCGCGGACGGAGAAGGCCGCGGCCTGAACGGCGTCCGCGGGACGACAATTTCAGCTTGGCCGGCCGCGCGGCCGGCATTCCGGAAATGACGATGAAACCGATCAAGGTCGGGCTGCTCGGGCTCGGTACGGTGGGGCGCGGCACCTACAGCGTGCTGAAGCGCAATCAGGAAGAGATCCGGCGGCGCGCGGGGCGCGGCATCGAGATCGCCGCCATCGCCGTGCGCGACGTGCGCAAGGCGCGCGAGACGGTCGGGGCCGAACTGCCCATATCGTCGAGTGCCGAGGATGTGGTTCGCCAGCCGGACATCGACATCGTCGTCGAACTCATCGGCGGCTACGAGCCGGCCCGCACCCTGGTGCTCGAGGCGATCCGTCGCGGCAAGCACGTGGTCACCGCCAACAAGGCGCTGCTGGCGAAGCACGGCAACGAGATCTTCGAGGCGGCCCACGCGCGCGGCGTGATGGTGGCGTTCGAGGCGGCGGTCGCGGGCGGCATCCCGATCATCAAGGCGTTGCGCGAAGGCCTGACAGCGAACCGCATCGAGTGGATCGCCGGAATCATCAACGGCACCAGCAACTTCATCCTGTCGGAGATGCGTTCGAAGGGCCTGGCGTTCGACACGGTCCTGAGGGAAGCGCAGCGCCTCGGTTACGCCGAGGCGGACCCGACGTTCGACGTCGAAGGCATCGACGCCGCGCACAAGCTCGCACTGCTGTCATCGATCGCCTTCGGCGTGCCGATCAACGCGGACGCCGCGTATACCGAGGGAATCTCGCGGCTCGCGGCGGCCGACATCCGCTACGCGGAGCAACTCGGCTACCGGATCAAGCTGCTCGGCATCACCAAGCGCACGCCCACGGGCATCGAACTGCGCGTGCACCCGACCCTCGTCCCCATGCAGCGCCTGCTGGCGAGCGTGGAGGGCGCAATGAACGCGGTGCTGGTCAAGGGCGACGCAGTGGGCACCACCCTGTACTACGGGCCGGGGGCGGGCTCCGAACCCACGGCATCGGCCGTGATCGCCGACCTCGTCGACGTCACCCGCATGCACACCGCGGATCCCGAGAACCACGTTCCGCACCTGGCGTTCCAGCCGGGTTCGATGGCGGCCGTGCCATGGCTGTCGATCGACGACACGGTGACTTCCTACTACTTCCGCATGCGCGTGGCCGACCAGCCCGGCGTGCTGGCCGATATCACGCGCATCCTCGCCGACGGCCGGATCTCGATCGATGCGTTGTTCCAGCGCGAGCCGTCCGAGGGCGAGAACCAGACCGACATCATCATGCTGACCCACCTCGCGGTGGAGCGGGACGTCAACGCCGCGATCCGCCGCATCGAGGCCCTGCCCACCGTGCTCGCGCCGGTGATCCGCCTGCGGCAGGAAGACCTGCTCTGATGAAGTACGTGTCCACCCGCGGCCGCGCACCCGAGCTCGCCTTCAGCGACGCGCTGCTCGCCGGCCTGGCCGCCGACGGGGGGCTGTACGTGCCGTCGCACTATCCGCAGATCGGGAGCGACGACCTCTCGCGCTGGCGCGAGCTGCCGTACGCGGATCTCGCCGCCGCCGTGATCGGCAAGTTCGTCGACGACATCCCGCAGGAGAAGCTCGTCGAGCTGTGCCGGCGGACGTATACGGCAACGGTGTACGGCAACACGCGTCCGGACAGCGACGCGAGTGCGATCACGCCGCTGCGCTGGCTGGAGCCCGGCCTGGGCCTGCTCGAACTGTCCAACGGCCCGACGCTCGCCTTCAAGGACATGGCGATGCAGCTGCTCGGTGCGCTCTTCGAGTACGTCCTGGAGCAGCGCGGCGCGCGGCTCAACGTTCTCGGTGCGACGTCGGGCGACACCGGCTCCGCCGCGGAGTACGCGATGCGCGGCCGGCGCGGCATCGAGGTCTTCATGCTGTCCCCCGCGGGCCGCATGAGCGCCTTCCAGCGCGCGCAGATGTACTCGCTGCAGGACGCCAACATCCACAACCTCGCGGTCAAGGGCGTGTTCGACGACTGCCAGGACCTGGTGAAGGCGGTCGCCAGCGACCTGCCGTTCAAGGAGCGGCACGCGCTCGGCACGGTGAACTCGATCAACTGGGGTCGGGTCGTCGCGCAGGTCGTCTACTACGTGCGCGGCTACCTGCTCGCGACGACGTCGAACAGCGAAAAGGTCTCGTTCGCGGTGCCGTCGGGCAACTTCGGCAACATCCTGTCCGGTTGGGTGGCGAAGCAGATGGGGCTGCCGATCGCGCGGCTCGTGCTCGCCACCAACGAAAACGACGTGCTGGACGAATTCTTCCGCACCGGCCGCTATCGCGTGCGCGGTGGCGGCGAGACACACGCGACCAGCAGTCCGTCGATGGACATTTCGAAGGCGTCCAATTTCGAGCGCTACATGTTCGACATGATCGGGCGCGACGCTGCGCTGCTTCGCGAACTGTGGTGGGAGGTCGACACCCGCGGCCAGTTCCATATCGGCGGCACGCCGATATGGCCGCTCATCCAGGCGAGCGGCATCGTCTCCGGCAGCAGCACGCACAGCGACCGGCTGCGCACGATCGCCATGATTCACGACCGCTACCACCTCATCATCGACCCCCACACCGCCGACGGGATGAAGGTCGCGCTGCAGAACCGTGACCGGTCGGTGCCGATGATCTGCCTCGAGACGGCGTTGCCGGTCAAGTTCGCCGAGACGATCGTCGAGGCCATCGGCGCGCAGCCGCCGCGTCCGGCCGCCTTCGACGGCATCGAGGGGCAACCGCAGCGCTTCGAGGCGATCGCGGCCGATGCCGAGGCGCTGAAGGACTACATCGCCCGCCATGCCTGCTGACGCGCGCAAGGCCATCGGCTTCATCGGCTACTCGAACAGCGGCAAGACAACGCTGATCGAGAAGCTGATCCCGCGCTTTCGTGCACAGGGCCTGGCGGTGTCGGCGATCAAGAACGCGCATCACGGCTTCGACATGGACCGGCCCGGCAAGGACTCGTATCGGTACCGGGAGGCGGGCGCGGGGCAGGTGCTGATCTCGACGAGCGAGCGCTGGGCACTGCTGACGGAAACGCCGCAGGGCCATGCCTCCCTCGACGACCTGCTGGCCCAGCTCGCGCCGTGCGATCTCGTGATCGTCGAGGGCTTCAAGAGCGAAGGGCGGATCCCGCGCATCGAAGTGCGGCGCGCATCCGTGGAGGACGAGCCGCTGTATCCGAACGACCCCAACGTGATTGCGGTCGCCGCGGATTTCGCGCTCGACTGTCCGCTGCCCGTCCTCGACCTCAACGACGCCGATAAAATCGTCGCCTTCATCATGCGGCGCCTGGCCCTTCCGGCGCCACGCTGACAACGGGTCCTTCCGATGCTTACCGTCGAACAGGCGCTCGCCCAGGTGCTGGCGAGTGCCGACACCATCACCGACGTCGAAACCCTGTCGACGCTGCAGGCGTGCGGCCGTGTGCTCGCCACCGGCGTCGTCGCCGCGATGGACGTGCCGCCGATGGACAACTCGCAGATGGACGGCTACGCGGTGCGCACGCTCGACGTGCCGGCCGCGCCCACCACGCTGCGGGTGAGCCAGCGCATCGCCGCCGGCCACGTCGGCGATGCGCTCGAGCCCGGCACGGCCGCGCGCATCTTCACCGGCGCGCCGGTTCCACCCGGTGCCGACGCGATCGTGATGCAGGAATCGTGCAGCGCCGCCGGCGACAAGGTGACGATCAACGAGAAGCCGGCGGCCGGCGCCTGGATACGGCGCGCGGGCGTCGACGTCGAGGCCGGACAGGTCGTCCTCGCGCCCGGCACGCGCCTGCGTCCGCAGGATCTCGGCCTGGCCGCCTCGGTCGGTGTCGGCGAACTCACGGTGTATCGCCGCCTGCGCGTGGCCGTGTTCTTCACCGGCGACGAACTCGTGATGCCGGGCGAGCCCCTGCCGCCCGGTCGCATCTACAACTCGAACCGATTCGTCCTGCGCGGTCTGCTGGAAAAGCTCGGCTGCGAGGTCCTCGACCTCGGCATCGTGCCCGACGATCGCGAGCGCACCCGTGAAGCCTTCGTCAGCGCGTCCGTGGGTGCGGACCTCATCATCACGTCGGGCGGCGTCTCGGTCGGCGAGGAGGATCATGTGAAGCCCGCCGTGGAAGCGGAGGGCCGGCTGCAGATGTGGCAGATCGCGATGAAGCCCGGCAAGCCGCTCGCCTTCGGCCAGGTGCGCGACGTTCCCTTCCTCGGCCTGCCCGGCAATCCGGTGTCGAGCTTCGTCACGTTCCTGCTTTTCGCGCGTCCCTTCATCCTGCGCCGGCAGGGCGTGCTCGACGTCGAGGTGCGCGGGCTGTCGCTGCCGGCGGACTTCGACCTCCCGCAGGGTGACAAGCGCCGCGAATTCCTCCGTGCGCGGATCAACGAGCGCGGCGCGCTTGAAGTGTTCGGCAACCAGAACTCCGCCGTGCTGAATTCCGCCGTGTGGGCCGATGGCCTCGTCGACAATCCGCCGGGGCAGGCGATTCGTCGCGGCGACACGGTGCGCTTCCTGCCGTATTCGGAGTTGCTCGCATGAAGCTGCGCGTGCTGTATTTCGCCGCCCTGAGGGAGCGGGTGGGTCGTGCCGAGGAAACGGTCGACGTGCCGGAGAGCGTGCGCGCGGTCGGCGAACTGCAGCGCTGGCTCGCCGCGCGGGGCGAGCCGTGGGCCGGTGCGTTCACGGAGACGCGGCGGGTGCGTGCCGCGGTGGACCAGGCCATGGCGACCGACTCCGCGGAACTGCACGAGAACGCCGAAGTGGCGTTCTTCCCTCCGGTCACCGGCGGCTGAGCAGGATGCGCCCCCACGCTCACTTCGTTCGCTGCCCCCCGCGGGGGCGCTCAGCCGCCTTGGGGCGGCCCGGCGGCGGCTGAGATGACGGTTCGCGTCCAGCACGAGGACTTCGATGTCGGCGCCGAGATCGCACGGCTGCGGGCGGGCAACCCGAAGATCGGTGCCGTCGCAAGCTTCATCGGCGTGGTGCGTGATCTGAGCGAAGGCGCCGAAGTCGCCACGATGGCGCTCGAGCACTATCCCGGGATGACCGAAAGGGCACTCGCCGCCATCGTCGACGAAGCGCAGACGCGCTGGGACCTCTACGACGTGCTGGTGATCCACCGCGTCGGCGAACTGCGGCCGACCGACCAGATCGTGCTCGTCGTCGCGACCAGCGCCCACCGTGGCGACGCGTTCGCGGCGTGCGAGTTCGTGATGGACTACCTCAAGACCCAGGCGCCGTTCTGGAAGAAGGAAACGACTCCGGGTGGAACGCGCTGGGTCGATGCGCGGGACAGTGACGAGGCCGCCCGCCAGCGATGGGAGCAGAAGGCATGACGGCGGGCCGCGACGGCCCCTTGCTGGCGGCGTTCGCCGCGGTCGCGATCGGGGCGGTCCTGGGGGCGTGGCTGCGATGGGGGCTCGCCTACTGGCTGAATCCCCGTCTCGAAAGTCTTCCGCTGGGCACCTTGACGGCCAACCTTGTTGGCGGTTACCTGATCGGCATCGCGGTGGCGGTGTTCGCCGCACACCCGGCGCTGTCGCCGTTCTGGCGGCTGCTGATCGTCACGGGCTTCCTCGGCGCTCTGACGACCTTTTCCACGTTTTCCGCGGAGAACATCGCCCTGCTGGGCAGCGGTGCGTGGGGCGGGGCGGTCCTGCACGCCGGCGTGCACCTCGTCGGGTCGCTCGCGGCGACCGCCGCCGGGATGGCCAGCGTCCGCCTGTTCGACTGAAACCCGGGTCAGTTCCCCGGCGCTTCACTCGACGTTGCACCCTTCCAGCGGTCTGAGTATATTACTGACCGGTCAGTTATTAACGAAGTCGAAGCCGAACCATGCCGCTCCTCCGCCGTGCCCTCCCGCCCCTGGCCGTGGCCGCACTCGCGGCGCTCACTGCCTGCTCCGAGCAGCGCGTCGCAACGGAGGAAGTCCGTCCGGTCCGCACGCTCACGGTGAGCCCCCGTTCGACGAGCGGAGTGGCGGAGTTCGCGGGCGAAGTCCGGCCACGCATCGAAACGCGGGCCGGCTTCCAGGTGGCCGGACGCATCACCCAGCGGCTGGTCGAAGTCGGCCAGGCCGTGAAGCAGGGACAGACGCTCGCCACGGTGGATCCGCAGGACTATCGCCTGGCGGCGGAAGCGTCCGAGGCGGCACGCACCTCCGCGCAGGTCGATCGTGACCAGCAGCGCGCCGACTACAAGCGGTTCGAGGACCTGCAGGCGAAGGGCTTCATCAGCCAGGCGGAGCTCGACCGTCGCAAGGCGGGCCTCGACGCCGCCGAAGCGCGCTATGCGCAGACCGTCGCCAACGCCCGGGTGAGCGGGAACCAGACCGCCTACGCGGTGCTGCGGGCGCCGCACGATGCCGTGGTGACGGCGATCGACGCGGAAGTCGGACAGGTCGTCAGTGCCGGGCAGTCGGTGGTCCGCCTCGCGCAGACCGGCGAGAAGGAAGTCGTCATCGGCATTCCCGAACAGCAACTCGCCCTGCTGAAGGACGCGACCGACATCAGCGTGCGGCTGTGGGCTGGCGGCGCGCCGATCAAGGGCAAGGTGCGCGAAGTGTCTCCGCTCGCGGATTCGGCGACGCGCACTTTTCCGGCCCGCATCACACTCGTCGATCCGCCGCCCACCGTGGCGCTCGGCATGACGGGCACGGTGGCCTTCGCGGTCCCGCTGCCGCAGCCGGTCATCACGCTGCCCTTGCAGGCGCTGGTGGTCGAGGGGGGCGCGACCCACGCCTGGCGCTTCGACCCGGGGTCGAACTCCGTGCACCGCACCCGCGTGCGCGTCGGCAACGTCGCCGGCAACGAGGTGGTCGTCGCCGAGGGGCTGAAGGCGGGCGACATGATCGTGACCGCGGGTGCCCATCAACTCAAGGACGGCCAGAAGGTGAAGCTCCTGTCCGACAGCGCCGCTCCGGCCGCCCCGGCCGGCAACACCACGGTCAAGCCTGACAGCACGAAGAAGGGCTGACCGTGGTCCGCGGCCGCTTCAACCTCTCCGCGTGGGCGCTGGACCACCAGCCCCTGCTGCGCTACCTGATGGCGGTGCTGCTGATCGGAGGAGCGTTCGCCTTTTCCGCGCTCGGGCAGGACGAGGATCCGCCCTTCACGTTTCGCGCAATGGTCGTACGCGCGTACTGGCCGGGCGCCACCGCGCAGCAGATGGCCGAGCAGGTCACCGACAAGATCGAGAAGAAGCTGCAGGAAACGCCGTACCTGGACAAGGTGCGCTCCTACAGCAAGCCCGGCGAAACCCTGGTGTTCGTGCTCCTGAAGGACTCTTCGCCGCCGCGCGAGATCCAGAACGTCTGGTACCAGGTTCGCAAGAAGATCGGCGACATCCGCGGGCAGCTGCCCGCCGGGGTGCAGGGGCCGTTCTTCAACGACGAGTTCGGCGACGTCTATGGGGTGATGTTCGCGTTCTCGACCGACGGCTTCACCTATCGGGAACTGAAGGATTACGTCGAGCAGGCGCGGCAGGACCTGCTGCGCGTGCCGAACGTGGCCAAGGTCGACCTCTTCGGCGTGCAGGACGAGAAGGTCTACATCGAGATCTCGCACCGTCGGCTGGCGCAGCTCGGCCTCGACATCGGCCAGCTGGCGCAACAGCTCAACGCACAGAACGCGGTCGAGGGTGCGGGCGTGGTCGTGCTTCCCACCGACAACGTCCAGGTGCGCATCACCGGCGAGTTCCGGGCGGTGGAAGACCTGCGCCAGCTGCCCATCCGCGCCAACGGACTCACCTACAAGCTGGGCGACGTCGCCACGATCACGCGCGGCTACGTCGATCCGCCGCGCGACAAGATGCGGGCCGGCCGCCGTGGCGAAGCGGGTCACCAGGTGATCGGGCTCGGCGTCTCGATGGCGAAGGGCGGCGACATCATCGAACTGGGCAAGGCGCTCGCGGAGGCCGAACGCCGGATCGAGGCGAACCTGCCGATCGGCATCGACATGGCAAAGGTCGCCGACCAGCCGCGCGCGGTGTCGACCTCGGTGAACGAATTCCTCCGCGTGCTGGCCGAGGCGCTCGTCATCGTGCTCGCCGTGTCCTTCGTCAGCCTTGGCCTGCACACGCGGCCGCTGCGCATCGACCTGCGTCCGGGTTTCGTCGTGCTGCTGACGATCCCGCTGGTGCTCGCGATCACCTTCCTCGGCATGTGGGTGCTCGGAATCAACCTGCACAAGATCTCGCTCGGTGCGCTGATCATTGCGCTCGGCCTGCTGGTGGACGACGCGATCATCGCGGTCGAGATGATGGTGCGGAAGATGGAGGAGGGCTACGACCGGACGGCCGCCGTCACCTTCATGTACGAGTCGACCGCCTTCCCGATGCTGACCGGCACGCTCATCACCGCCGCCGGCTTCCTGCCGATCGCGCTGGCGAAGTCGGCCGCCGGCGAGTACACGTTCTCGATCTTCGGCGTGACCGCGCTCGCGCTCGTGATTTCGTGGTTCGTCGCCGTGCTGTTCGTGCCGCTGCTCGGCGTCTGGCTGCTGAAGCCGCCGGCGAAGGCCGTCGACGGCGAAGCGCACGACCTGTTCGCTTCGCCCTTCTACTCGCGGTTCCGTCGCCTCGTCGACTGGTGCGTCGAGTGGCGCAAGACCGTCATCGCGATCACGGTCGCGAGCCTCGCGCTCGGCATCGTGGGCTTTCGCTTCGTCGAGCAGCAGTTCTTCCCCGACTCGGTCCGCGTGGAGCTTGTGGTCAACCTGTGGCTGCCCGAGGGTTCGAGCCTCGAGGCGACCGAACTGGAGACGAAGAAGTTCGAGAACTGGCTGGCGCAGCAGCCCGAGGTCGACCACTGGGTGAGCTACGTCGGCACGGGCGCGCCGCGCTTTTATCTCCCCCAGGACCAGCAGTTCAACAACAGCAACCTGGCCGAGATCATCGTCACGCCGCGCTCGCTCGCCGAGCGCAACCAGCTGCGCCCGCGGATGATCGAGCTGTTCCGCAACGACTTCCCCAACCTGCGCGGCCGCGTGAAGCTGCTGCCCAACGGCCCTCCGGTCCCGTATCCGGTGCAGTTCCGGGTCCAGGGCACGGATGTGGCGACCGTGCGTTCGATCGCCGACAAGGTGAAGGACATCGTGCGCGCGAATCCCAACACGCTCGGCGTGAACGACAACTGGAACGAGCAGGTGAAGTCGCTGAAGCTCACGCTCGACCAGGACAAGGCGCGCGCGCTCGGCGTGTCGAGCCAGGCGCTGGCCCGGGCGGCGCAGACGATCCTGTCGGGCACGACCGTGGCGCAGTTCCGCGAGGGCAACGAGCTGATCGACATCGTGTTGCGCCAGCCCTACGAGGAGCGCGCCGTCATGTCGCGCCTCGCGGACGCCAACATTCCGACGGCGTCCGGCCGATCCGTGCCCCTGTCGCAGCTGGTGAAGGTCGAACTCGGCTGGGAGCCCGGCATCGTGTGGCGCGAGAACCGCAACTTCACGATCACGGTGCAAAGCGAGGTGAAGGACGGTGTGCAGGGGCCCACCGTGACCGCGCAGATCGACCCGCAGCTCGCGACGCTGCGCGCTCAGCTTCCACCCGGCTACAGCATCGACGTCGCCGGCGCGGCCGAGGAATCCGCGAAGGCCGGAAAGTCGATCGCGGTGAACATTCCGCTGATGCTCTTCATCGTCTTCACGTTGCTGATGCTGCAGCTGCATTCCTTCTCGCGCTCGCTGCTCGTCTTCCTGACCGGTCCTCTCGGCTTCATCGGAGCGGCGGCGACGCTGCTGGTGTTCCGTGCCCCGTTCGGGTTCGTCGCGCAGCTTGGCGTTCTCGCGCTGCTCGGGATGATCATCCGCAACTCGGTGATCCTCGTGGACCAGATCGAGCGTGACCGTGCCGACGGCGTTCCGGTCTGGGATGCGATCGTCGAGGCTGCCGTGCGTCGCTTCCGTCCGATCATGCTGACCGCGGCGGCAGCGGTACTGGCGATGATCCCGTTGTCGCGCAGCGTGTTCTGGGGTCCGATGGCGGTCGCCATCATGGGTGGACTGATCGTGGCCACGGCGCTGACGCTGCTCTTCCTGCCGGCGCTCTACGCCGCCGCCTTCCGCGTGCGCCGTCCGCAGCCGGCAGGCGGCGCCGCGGCCGGGGTCGCGGGACCGCAACCCGCCTAGCGCACGCTCGTCGCAGTCACGCTCGGGACGTAGCGCACCTCGGGCTGGGCCTGGAAGGGTCCGCTGACGGTGGATATTTCCTCGGCCAGCCGGAACGACCGCTCGCCGCCCGGTGTGATCGTCGACGGGGTGCGGCGCTGCGCCTGGCCCGTTCCCGAAGTGCCGATGCGGCGCCACGCGTCGCCGAGCAGGCGGCCTTCGAGTTCGCTCACGTCACCCGTGGGTTCGAAGGTGCGGTCGACGTAGCGGCCGTCAGCGGCGAGATAGCCGAACACTCGCAGGCTTCCTGCAGGCATCCGCGGCCCGCGGTCCCTGCGTCGCGGCTCGGGCCCGGCGTCGGCTGGTTAGAATGATCCGGCGATGAATCCGCTGCAGACCCTGTTCGATAACAACCGCATGTGGTCGGCGCGCATGCGGCGCAGCGATCCGGAGTTCTTCGCGCGCCTCGCGGGCCAGCAGTCGCCCCGATACCTGTGGATCGGGTGCGCCGACAGCCGGGTGCCGGCCAACGAGATCGTCGGCCTGCTGCCGGGCGAACTCTTCGTCCACCGCAACGTGGCCAACGTCGTGGTGCACAGCGACCTGAACTGCCTCTCGGTGATGCAGTTCGCGGTCGACGTTCTCAAGGTGGAGCACATCATCGTGTGCGGCCACTACGGCTGCAGCGGGGTGAGCGCGGTGCTCGAGAACCGCCGCGTCGGCCTCGCGGACAACTGGTTGCACCACGTGCAGGACGTGAATCACAAGCATGGCGATCGCGTCGCCGCGGTGGCGGACACCGCGCGGCGCATCGACAAGCTTTGCGAACTCAACGTGATCGAGCAGGTCGCCCACGTCTGCCAGACCACGATCGTCGACGACGCGTGGAATCGCGGCCAGCGGCTTTCGGTCCACGGCTGGATCTACGGGCTGGCGGACGGCCTCGTGCGGGACCTTCTGACGACCGTCACGAGGAGCGACGAGGCGAGGGACCGCTACCGAACCGCGCTTGCCGCGCTGTAGCCGCTAATGGCGGAAGCGTCGGCGGGTGCGCGGCCGGCAGCGTGGCGTCAGTCGAAGGACAGCGAGTAGACGAGATCCAGGGCGTTGGTGCTGCCGGCGCGCGCGATGACCGACAGCCGGCGCGTCAGCTGCCAGTTCAAGGCAACGAAGTACTCGGCTCCGTTCAGCGCCTGCTCGAAAGTCACGTAAAGCTCGTCCGTGAGGCGCTTGCCGAGGGCGACAAAGTCGCCGGTCGTCGACGCGGAACTGCCCCTGCGCAGCGTCCCCGCGACCGTCTCGCGCGGCAGCAGCGACGACGAACTCTGTCCGCCGGATCGCAGGCCGAACTCGTCGATGCCGAGCGAGCGCATGAGGTTGGCGCCCGTGCCGCCCGACTGGCCGGAGAACAGCGCCGTCGCCGCGGCCGTCAGCAGTGCCCGATCCTGGCTCTCGCCGGTTCCGGGCGGGCGGCCGAGGACCAGCCAGTTGAGCCGTTCGACATCCGACATGGCGGTATCCGAGTGCAGCCGGACGACGGGCGCGAGTGCTGTCCCAGTGATTGCCACACCGACTTCCACCGGCAGGCCGGGGCGCGTGGCGAGCACGTTCAATGCCGGATTCTCGAGAGGACCGGAGAACGTCACGAGGCCGCGCTCGATCTGCAGCCGCTGCCCGTAGCCATTGAAGATGCCGTCGACGATCCGCACCGTTCCCAGCGCCTGCAATTGGGTCGGCCGGCCCGTGACTGTCACGCCGCCCGAGAGCCGCGCCTCGAGCCCGGCTCCGCGGATGAAGAAGCGCTGGCCGAGCCGCCCTTCGACGTTGACGTTGACCGTGAGCGGCGGCGCGCCTTCCCGCGTCTTCTGCTGTTGCTCGCCGCGAACCACGACGACGTCATTCGGCAGCGTCCGCGCATTGCGCGAAGAAAAGTCGATGTACGCGCCGTCCACGGTCGGCTTCGCGTACAGCTCGGCATGCGTGGGCGTCAGCGTGATGCCGCCTTCGCCGCTGACGACCATCCACCGGTCGCGGCGCTGCAGGATCGGCAGCTTGTCGGCCGTCACACCGATACTGCCGGTCAGCGTCTGCACCGCCACGCGGCCGACGACCTTCAGCGTTCCCACTCCCGTGGCCAGCGCGCCGAGTGCCCGCTTCTCGTCCGGCGCCACGCGGGCGTCGCCGGTGAAGGTCATTTCGTTGATCACCAGCACGCCGTCCTCGAGGGCCGCGTTGAGTGTGCCGTTCTCGAGCCGCAGTCCCTGCTCGATCCACACCAGCCGCAGGTTACGACCGAGGACCTTGCCGTCGGCGGTCGGATTGCCCGGGGTGCCGCCCACCACGGCCTGCACGCTGGCCGAGCCCTGGACCTGCACCGTGTCGCTCATTAGGGGACCGAGCCAACCGAGGTCGGGCAGCGTGGCGTCCACGTTCACGCGAAGCTGGCGATCCTGTGCGAGTCGCATGCGTTCGGGATCGATGTAGGCGTCGATCACCGCGTCGACCTTGCCGAGGGCCGCGCCGCGCAGGTACGCCGTGCCGGTGACCCGGTTGTCGACGATGCTCAGTGCCGCGCCGACGTCGCTGATGCCGACGGGATGGACCGCGTCGACACCGCTGTAGACGTCCCCGCTGGTGCGCTCGATGACGACGATGCCGTTCAGCGCGTTGCCGTACTCGATGCTCCAGCGGCCCGCGAGCGTCAGCGGCTGCGGCGTGGCCGCCGTGGTGCGCACGGCGCGGCGCGGCGCGCGTGCGCGCGGGTCGAAGGCCTGCGGCTGCAGATTTTCGAAGGTGCCGAAGCTTCTCAACCGCCCATCCACACGGGTGAACTCGACTTCGGCGAAGCGGGTGTCGCGGGCGACGAAGGCGGTCGGACCGACGGCGATGCCTCCGGGCCCGAGCACCACTGGCGTGGGCGTGTCCAGGCGCAGGTCGAAGGGCTTGCCGGCGACGATCGAGGTCACCGAGCCGCGCCAGGCGTCTTTCTGCCAGCCGCCCGTGGCGCGCGCGGCGACGGTCTCCTTCGTCGCCGTGGTCGCCGCGAATTCGACCGCGTGCGACGCGGTCGTGCCCCGCGCGGTGAGCGCTGCGCTCGCGAGCGACAGCTCCGGGCGGCCCGGCGTGCGGTGACCGGCGAGTTCGATCTTGACGTCGAGCGGCGCGTCGGGCTGCGCGCTCGCCTGCACGGCCACCGTCACGTTTTCGATCCGTTGCTGGTTCGGGAGCACGAGCGCGGAGGCCGCGCCGGTGGCGACGATGGCGGGCGACTGCAGCGTTCCGCCGATCGTGCCCTGCGCGGTGATCGCGCCCTCGATATTCGGGACGAGGTCGGCCAGGCGCGGCGCGGACAGATCGAACGACAGTTCGCGGCCGGCGCCGAGGCCACCGCGCGCGTTGAGCCGGGCCGTGCCCGACGTCAGCGCGGTGTCGATGTCGAGCAGTTCGCCGTCGAGGCGGAGATCGGCGTTGCCGTCGACCGGCCGGCCGTACAGGCGGCTGTCGTTCAGGGTCACCTGCGCCCGCCCGCGACGCACCGGCTGCAGCGTGCCGTCCACGCTCACGCGACCGTTCAGCCGGGTATTGACGCCGGCGACGAAGCGCGAAAGGTCGAGCGCCTGGAACTCGCCGCGCAGTTGTGCCGACATCTCCTTGCCGAGCCGCACCCGGCCACTGACCTCGGCCCGTCCCTCGCCCAGCCGCGCGACGGCCTTCTGGATGTCGAGCATCTCATTGGCGAGGCTGATGGCGAAATCGACGTCGACCGGAAGGCCCCTCGCATTGCTCGCCCGGCCCGTGAACCGCTGCTGACCCTTCTCCAACCGGTAGTCGAGTTGACCGGAGAGTTGCGTCGGCGTGACCGACGAATGAATGCGCGAGCCGTCGATGCCGGAGAACGTCGCCCTGGCCTCCACGGCGCCATCGGGTGAGCGCTTCACGCCTCCGCGTGCCGTGCCGCCGGCTGCCTCCACCTGCTCGATGGCGAACTCGAGCATGGCTGCCGACCACTGCAGCGTGCCGCGGGCCGACTGGACGGGAAGCCGCTGTCGATCGACCGGACCCGGGATCGCATTGGCGAGCCTGAAGGGCCCGGCGATGGTGAACGACGTTCCCGGTCCGGGCCTGAGCTCGGCCGTTCCGGCGAGCTTCATTGCCGGCAGACCGGGGATCCACATCTCCGGCTGGAAGTCGGCCGCCACGAGCGACAGTCCCACCAATGGCACCGGTGCGAACGGCGCGAGTTGCACCTCGACGTCCAGGCGTCCTGCTTCGCTGTTGCTCTTCGCGGCAACCTTCAAGTCGAGCAGCGATCCGCTTGCGTCCACCGTCGCCTGCACGGGCTTCTCCAGCAGGATCGACCGCAGGTCGGCATGGGCGGATACGGGAAACGGACGCGAGGCGCCGACCGTGCCGACAAGGTCGAGTTCGGTCGTGCCGTAACGCGCGCTTGCCCGCGCGATCCGGATCGACGCCTGATCGGCTTCGCCCTGCAGCAGGACGTCGCGCACGACCTGAGGTTCGCGCCCGCGTTCGCCGAACCGCAGTTCTCCGACGGCCCCGTTTCGCAATCGAAGCGCGAGCGGCAGCGCGAGGGAGGCAGGCGGCTCCGGCGGCGACTTCGTTTCGGATGGCATCCACGTGACGGTGACCGTCCGGGCGGTCACGTTCTCCAGGTCGAGCGAACGCTCGCGCCATCCGACGTACCTGGGCGTCACGGTGAGGTTCGCTGCGTCGAGCGACCAGCGCGGCTCCGCGATGACGAGGTGGTCCAGCGTGAAGCCGTCGCGCAGCGAGCCGCTGATGCCGGTGACCTGCAGCGATGGCACGACCCACGCCGTCGCCCGGAGCAGCGCGGCCAGGCCGGAGGAAGTGCTGCCGAGCCACACCAGCGCGATGCCCGCGCCCGCCACCAGCACCGCCGCGGGAACGAGCACCAGCAGCAGCGACGTCAGCCAGGGCGGCCGGTGACGCGCAGGCATCGGCGGCGGAGGGGCAGGTTGCGTCTGATCGTCGGCCATGGCAATCAGAACGCGATGGCGACCGAGAAGTGCACCCGCACCTGGCGCTCGCGCTCGCCGTACGCGACGTCAACGGCGAGCGGCCCGGCCGGGGTGCGATAGCGAACGCCCAGCCCGGCGCCAACCGCGGGGTCGAGCTTGCCCCAGTCCTCGGCGGCATCGCCCACGTCGACGAAGGCGGCGACGCCCCAGTTGCCGCCGAAGCGGTCCAGCCACTTCACGTATTCCGCCGAGGCGACAGCCAGGGCGCGACCACCGATGGTGGCCGATCCCTGCTTGACGCCGAGGCTCTCGAAGTCGTAGCCGCGCACGGTGGTCGTTCCGCCGGTGCGGAACAGGAACTTGGTCGGGACCACGGCGATGCTGTCGGCCTCCACGTATCCCAGGTCGGCGCGCAGGATCAGCACGTCGCGATCGCCGATCGGGAAGTACTGCTGTACCCGACCCTGGCCCCGGAGAAAGGCGTCGTTGAACGACGTGCCGGTCGCACCCACCGAGGCCTCGAGCCGGACGATGTTCCCGCTGCGCGGTTCGATGACGTTGTTCACCTTGCGCCGGACCCAGGTGTAGGTCGTCGACAACGCATCCAGGGTCTGCCAGTCGGTGGTCGGCGTGCGGCGGTTCTCGTGCTCGAAGTTGACCGACCAGCGCGTCACGACGTTGTTGCCGGCGCGCGGCCCGACGGTGCGGGCGCGCGCCGCGCCCAGGCCCCAGCGTCGGACGTGGAGGTCCTCGAGGTCGGAGTCCTCGACCAGCCAGCCGACGCTGTCCTGCACACCGCTCGGACGCGGCGGCAACAGCACGTCCGCGAAGCCGAGGCCACCGGTCTGGTCGAGCCGGGCTCCGGTCAGCAGGACCCATGGATTCCCGAACAGCTGGTTCTGCCGGTAGGCGACCTCGACGCGCGCGCCGGTGTTCGACTCGTAGCCGACGCCGAAGCTGATGCGCCTGAGGCGCGACTCGCGCACGACCACCCGCAGCGGCGCCTCTTCGGGGTCCTCGGGCGACAGCTGCAGCGTGGCCACCGCGTAGGCGAAGTAAGGTGTGTCCTGCAGCAACTGCTGGAACTCGACGAGCTTCGCGCGCTCGTAGCGGTCGCCGGGGCGGAACGGGTTGAAGCGCGCGACAAGATCGGCGTCGTAGCGGGACAGCCCCTCGATCGTCAGGGCGCCGACCGTGTATGCAGGACCGCTGTCGATCTCGATGGCGAGGGTGGCAGAGGCGGTCTCGGGGCGGACCTCGGCACGCGAGTCGACGATGCGTGCGCCGGCGAAGTCCCGCTCCTCGACCGAGGCAAGCAACCGCAGCCTGGCCTGTTCCCACTCGGCCGACCGGAATGGCGTGCCAGGCTTCAGGGGCCACGCCGCGCGCAACTGCTCGGCGCGTTCGGCGAAGCGCGGTTCGCCCAGCGCGCCGGTGAACTTGAGTTCGGCTTGCGCGACACGCGTCAGCGGGCCGAGCTGGACGATCAGGCGGTAGGGCCGCGTTCCCTCGCTTGCGGGCTCGAAGCGGAACTGCGGATCGAAATAGCCTTCGGTGGCGAGCGCTTCGCGCACCGCGCGCTCGGCGCGGCGCAATTCCCGCTCTTCGTCGGCTTCGTCGGCGTCCGGGCCGAGGGTGAAGCGTTCAAGCGTGGTCTCGACCAGCTGGGTCAGTCCCCCCGGCAACCCGGGCCCGGCGATCGCCACCGGCGCGCCGTTCTGCGCGCCGGCGATGTGCGGCCAGGTGAGCAGGAGGACGGCGAGGAAGGCGAGGGCGCGGAAGGGCACGGTGCGGCAGCAAGGGCACGCCGGCGAGGCAAGAACCACGCCGTGACGGCCCTCGCCGATGCTAGCAGGGGGCCTGACGGAGGCACGGCCGGCTTGAAAGCCCTGCCGGCCGGCCCAAAGTACCCGCAAACGACAGGGCCATTCAACTCATGCGACTCGACAAGCTCACCACCAAGTTCCAGGAAGCGCTGGCGGACGCGCAGTCCATCGCCGTCGGCCACGACAGCCAGTACATCGAGCCGGTGCACGTGCTGCTCGCGATGCTCCGGCAGGACGACGCCGGCACGAAGTCGCTGCTGCAGCGTGCGGGCGTCAACGTGGCCGCTTTGTCGACGGCGCTCGATGGTGCCGTCAAGCGGCAGCCGCAGGTGAAGGGCGGCGACGGCCAGGTCCAGGTCGGCCGCGAACTGAACGCGCTGCTGAACGCGACCGACAAGGAAGCGCAGAGGCGCGGCGACAGCTACATCGCGAGCGAGATGTTCCTGCTCGCCGTCGCTGACGACAAGGGCGAGGCCGGGCGGCTCGCGCGGGATCACGGCCTGTCGAAGAAGTCCCTGGTGGCGGCGATCGACGCCGTGCGCGGGGGCTCGAACGTGGACTCCGCCGAAGCCGAAGGACAGCGCGAAGCGCTGAAGAAGTACACGATCGACCTGACCGAGCGTGCCGAGCAGGGCAAGCTCGATCCGGTGATCGGGCGCGACGACGAGATCCGCCGCTCGATCCAGATCCTGCAGCGGCGCACGAAGAACAATCCGGTGCTGATCGGCGAGCCGGGGGTCGGCAAGACCGCGATCGTCGAGGGTCTCGCGCAGCGCATCATCAACGAGGAGGTGCCCGAGACGCTGAAAGGCAAGCGGGTTCTCGTCCTCGACATGGCCGGTTTGCTCGCCGGCGCGAAGTATCGCGGCGAGTTCGAGGAACGACTGAAGGCGGTGCTGAAGGAAGTCTCCGCCGAAGCCGGCAAGATCATCCTGTTCATCGACGAAATGCACACGATGGTGGGCGCGGGCAAGGCCGAAGGCGCGATCGACGCCGGCAACATGCTCAAGCCCGCGCTGGCGCGCGGCGAACTGCACTGCATCGGCGCGACTACGCTCGACGAATACCGCAAGTACATCGAGAAGGACGCGGCGCTCGAGCGCCGGTTCCAGAAGGTGCTGGTCGACGAGCCGAGCGTCGAGGCGACCATCGCCATCCTGCGCGGGCTGCAGGAGCGCTACGAACTGCACCACGGCGTCGAGATCACCGACCCGGCCATCGTGGCGGCCGCCGAGCTCTCGCACCGCTACATCACCGATCGTTTCCTGCCGGACAAGGCCATCGACCTGATCGACGAGGCGGCCGCACGCATCAGGATGGAGATCGACTCCAAACCGGAAGCGATGGACAAGCTCGACCGTCGCATCATCCAGCTGAAGATCGAGCGCGAGGCGGTGAAGAAGGAGAAGGACGACGCTTCGATCAAGCGGCTCGAGCTGATCGAAGCCGAGATCGGCAAGCTCGAACGCGAGTACGCCGACTTCGACGAAGTGTGGAAGGGCGAGAAGGCGGCCGTGCAGGGCACGCAGCACATCAAGGAAGAGATCGAGAAGCTGCGCCTGCAGATGGAGGACCTCAAGCGCAAGGGCCAGTACGACAAGCTCGCCGAGATCCAGTACGGCAGGCTGCCGCAGCTCGAGGCGCAGCTGAAGCAGGCCGAAACCGCCGAAGCGCCGAAGGGCAAGCCGAAGCTGCTGCGCACGCAGGTCGGCGCCGAAGAGATCGCCGAAGTGGTCTCGCGCGCCACCGGCATCCCGGTCAGCAAGATGATGCAGGGCGAGCGCGACAAGCTGCTGAAGATGGAAGAGTTCCTGCACAAGCGCGTGGTGGGCCAGGACGAGGCCGTGCGGCTCGTGTCCGACGCCATTCGCCGTTCGCGTGCGGGGCTGTCGGATCCGAACCGGCCGTACGGCTCCTTCCTGTTCCTCGGCCCCACGGGCGTCGGCAAGACCGAGCTGACGAAGGCGCTCGCCGAATTCCTGTTCGACACGGAGGAGGCGCTGATCCGCATCGACATGAGCGAGTTCATGGAGAAGCACTCGGTGGCGCGGCTGATCGGGGCGCCTCCCGGCTATGTCGGCTATGACGAAGGCGGCTACCTGACGGAAGCGGTGCGGCGCAAGCCCTACGCGGTGATCCTGTTCGACGAGGTCGAGAAGGCGCACCCGGACGTGTTCAACGTGCTGCTGCAGGTGCTCGACGACGGCCGCATGACGGACGGGCAGGGGCGTACGGTCGACTTCAAGAACACGGTGATCGTGATGACGTCCAACCTGGGCTCGCACGACATCCAGCGGCTCGCGGGCGAGGATCTCGACGTGATCAAGGACACGGTGATGGGCGAGGTGCGCAAGCACTTCCGGCCGGAATTCATCAACCGCATCGACGAGATCGTCGTGTTCCACGCGCTCGACAACACGCAGATCCGGGCGATCGCGAAGATCCAGATCCGGCGCCTCGAGCAGCGGCTGGCGGCGCAGGACATGAAGCTCGACGTCAGCGACGCGGCGCTGGCCGAGGTGGCGAAAGTCGGCTTCGATCCGCTGTACGGTGCGCGCCCGCTGAAGCGGGCGATACAGCAGGAGATCGAGAACCCGGTCGCGCGGCTGGTGCTCGAGGGCCGCTTCGGGCCGAAGGACGTGATCCCGGTCGACTTCCGCAAGGGCGAATTCACGTTCGACCGCATCGTGCACTGACGCGCCGGCTTCCGCGCCGTGTTCGTCCTGCGCTGTGTCGAGGAGCTGACCGTGGAGGAAACGGCAGCCGCCCTCGGGGTGCCGGAAGCGACGGTGCGGTCGCGTCACTTCCGCGCCCGCAGCCTGTTGCGCGAGGCCCTGGCGGGCGAGATGGACCTGGCGGAGCGCGACCTGTACGAGTTTGGCGGGTGGCGCTGCGACCGCATCGTCCGCACCGTGCTCGAGCGGCTGCAAAAGCTGCCGCCGGAGTAAGCGGCCGTCAGTGCAGCGGTGTCGCGGGCCGGTCTTCGGCCTCTTCCGGCGGTTCGGCGTGGACCACGTGCCCCGCCGTGTTCGGAAACAGCGGCGCGCCGCAGTCGTCGCAGAACTCGAGCGGGAAACGGTGGCTGTGCGCGACGGCCTTCACGACGCCGACTGCGCGCAGCGCCTTCTCCACTTCTTCCATCGTGGGCTCTTCCTCGTCGCCGAGCAGCGGCCACACGACGCCTTCGATAACGTCGTCCTCGTCCGTCGCCTTCGCGAGTCCCACGCGGACTTCCGCACCGGCGCTGCCGCTCTGATCGGCAAAGATGCCGTAAGCCGCCGCGAGATTGCCCGGAGAAAAGTCGTAGGCAAGCTTCAGGTAGGCGACGGCGGCTTCAAGCGAGAACTCACGCAATTCGCGGTCGGCATAGCGAAGCGCGGCGTGGAAGGCGTTCGGCGACAGCACGCGGAAGCGGCAACCTGTCATCACGGGCTGCAGGACGTTGGTTACCTGTTCCCGAAAGGCCGTGAGCGCCTCGATCTTCGCGTCCGGGTCGACTCCGAGCTCCTGCCAGTGGAACAGCGGCCCCCCCGCGGGCGTGGCGACGGCCGCAAGCACATAGCGGGTGTCGGCCAGCATCGCGATGGGCTCGCGCAGTTTCTTCGGATCGACGTGCAGCGCGACGCGCTCGACCGCCGCGTCGCCGAGCAGTTCCGTCAGGCGACGGACGTCCGAGAACGCCTCCGGCAACTGATCGATCGAGTACAGGTGATCGGCGATCGCCACGCGCGTGTCGCGGGCCAGCAGGTGGCCGGACAGGTGGGCGGTGAGGTTTTCGACGATGCCGGCCGAGAGGGTCGTCGTCGGCAGGCGGTAGCGCGACCACGCGAGCAAGGGCAGCGCGAGCAGCAGCACCTCGTGGGCACGGCCGTCGACTTCGACCAGCGTCGACTCGGCGCAGCTCTCCCCGATGTCCGCGAGATCGTCGTACGCGCGCTGGCTGGTGCTCGCCAGTTCCTCGAGCGCCGCCTCGATCGCGTCATCGCTGCGCCGCGCGAGACGCTCGTTGATCAGCTCGATCAGCCGGCGCTGCCACAACTGGTCCTCGATCCGGCTGCCGGACTCGGAAAGTCGGCGGGCCATCTTGACGAGCGTGGAGGCGTCGGCGGACTGGCGGGCGCGTGTACCGGCACGACTGCGGCGCATGCGAAGTTCCTGCTGGGAAGGGGGGCAGAATTATCGCACCTTCGGCGCGTCCGCCACCCTTCAGCCGGTGCGGCGAATCCTCGGCGGACTGGAGGGCGCCAGCGGTGACGCCAGCGACTCGGAACGCAGGAACTGCGTGAACGCGTCGAGGTCGAGCGGCCCGCCCACGCGGTCCCGGCCTTCGCGCAGCAGGCGGAAGCCGTCGCCCCCGTCCGCGAGAAAACTGTTGACGGTGACGCGGACCTCATCGGTGGGCTGCACGGCACGGCCGTCGAGTCGCATGCCCTCCACGCGGCTGCCGTGGGGCCGGCGGCTGTCCCACTGGTAGCTGAACCCCGCCGAGGGCTGGAGGATCCGTGCGCGATCCGATCGGGTCGCGCTCCATTGCTGCTCGAGCAGGGCCTTCAGCTGGGCGCCGCTCAACGTCATCGTGACGAGAGTGTTGCCGAAGGGCTGCGCGGCATAGGCGTCTGCGTACGTGACGGTGCCGTTTGCGCCGCTCGCCGTCAGGCTGGTACGGACACCGCCGGGATTGGTGAACGCCACCTGCGCGCCACTGACTCGCGTGGCGGCCAGGTGCGCGTCGGCGATCAGGCGCCCGAGGACATGATCACCGCCGCTGCCGGGCCGTCGCTCGAACGACGAGGTGATGCGGCCGACGGGCCGCGTGGCGAGCGGCGCCGCAGCGGCGCGGTAGGACTCGACGATGGCGGCGATCGTCGGTTCGGCCGGCAAGGGGGGAAAGTCGATCGTCAGTCGTGGGTCCGCTTCGGCGCCATTGACCACCGGGATGTTGCGCACGCGGGTCCGCGCCTGCACGATGTCGCCGCTCGTGCGGTCGACCGCGAGGTCCACCACGGACACCAGGCGACCGAACGAGGCGCCCTGAACCACGGGGCGGCCGCCGATAAGGCAGTTGTAGCCGCGGTGCGTGTGCGCCGACAGGACGACGTCGATCGCCGCGTCGAGTTCGCGCTCGATGTCGAAGATCGCTCCACGCGGATTCGCGCACGCGTTGAAGTGGCCGTCGGCATCGCCGCCTTCGTGCACGATCGCCACGATGGCCTGCACGCCCTGGTCCTGCAGCGCCTTCGCCTGTTCGTTCAGCACGCGCGCCTCCGCCAGGAAGCGAACGCCGGCGACGCCGCTCGGCACCACGATGCCGGGCGTCGACCGCGTGACGACGCCGATGAACCCGATGCGCACTCCATCGACGCTCTTCACGTAGGTCGGCGCGAAGATCGGCTCCCCGGTCGACCGATCGAGCACGTTCGCGGCGAGGAAGGGAAAACGGGCGCCGCCGTACGGCCCGCCGTCGCAACTCCTGCGATGCTCGCCGCTATCCGTGCGGCAGCCTCCCCGCGCGAGGCGCTTCAGTTCGTCGACGCCGTGGTCGAACTCGTGGTTGCCGACCGTGTTGGCGTCGAGGCCGATCGCGTTCATCACTTCGATGGTCGGCTCGTCGTGAAAGAGGCCGGAGACGAGCGGCGAAGCGCCGACGAGGTCGCCGCTCGACACCACCACGTTCCTCGGTTCCTCGGCCCGCAGCCGGGCGATCAGCGTGGCGAGATGCGCGGCACCGCCAACGCGGAGCGAGCGCGTTCGCGAGGGGTCGGCCGGGTCGGGAACCTCGATCCGGTTGTCGCCCGGTTCCAGGTGGCCATGAAAGTCGTTGAAGGCGATCACGCGGACCCTGGCGAGGTCGCCCTGCGACCGGCTGGACGGCGCGAAGGCAAGCGTCAGCGCGGCGATCGCCGTGACGACAAAGGTCCTGGTCCAGCGTTTCATCCGCCTTGGTCTCGTCGCGCGGCCCGTTTCGGTCGCGCATTATCGCCGGGGTCGGCACCCCCTCTGCTACAGTCGTCGTGCCCTCCCTGCATCGCTCCGCATGACCACGACTGCTGCCCCCGCGCCCGTGCGCGCCGACGTCGAAGTGATCGGTCTCGTCGGCCTCGCCCACGGCACGTCGCATTTCTTCCACCTGATGCTGCCGCCGCTCTTTCCGTGGCTCATGAAGGATTTCTCGCTGAGCTATACGGAAGCGGGGATGCTGATGACGGTGTTCTTCGTGATCAGCGGAGTGGGCCAGGCGCTGGCCGGATTCGTGGTCGATCGCATCGGCGCGCGGCCCGTGCTGTTCGCCGGCATTGCGATGCTCGCGCTGTCCGGCATCGTTCTCGGCGTCGCGACGACGTACCCGATGCTCATGCTGTCGGCCGCTGTTGCGGGCATGGGCAACAGCATCTTCCATCCCGCCGACTTCACCGTGCTCAATCGCCGCGTCGCGCAGCCGCGGCTGGGGCATGCCTTCTCGGTGCACGGGCTGTCGGGAAACATCGGCTGGGCCGCCGCGCCCGTCTTCATGGCGGGCATCGCCGCGACGGCGGGTTGGCACGTGGCGGGCTTCGCGGCGGCTGGCGTTGGCGCCTTCGTGCTGGCCGTGCTGTGGTGGCGGCGCGATGTGCTCGACGACGCGGCTGCCGAAGTGGTCGCGCCTCCCCATGAGGGGAGCAGGCCGGTTCCCGCGCATCAGCTCGGCTTCCTGGCGTCGCCCGCGGTGTGGCTGTGCTTCGGATTCTTCTTCCTGACCACCTCCGCGTTCGGCATCCTGCAGAACTATGCGCCGGCCATCCTCGGGAACGTGTACGGGGTGTCGCTGGTGCTGGCGACGGCGGGGCTGACGGCATATCTGGCGGGCAGTGCGGTCGGCACGATCGTGGGGGGCTTTCTCGCGGCGCGCAGCGAGCACAACGAGCGCGTGATCGCGCTGGCACTCGGCCTGGCCGCGTTCATGGCGCTGCTGCTCGCAAGCGGCTGGGTGTCGTCCTCGCTGCTGCTGCCGATGATGGTGGTCATGGGGTTCGGTGTCGGCACCGCCGGGCCCAACCGCGACCTGCTCGTGCGGCGCGCGGCCACCAGCCAGTTCGGCAAGGCCTCGTTCGGGCGCGTGTACGGATTCGTCTACTCGGGCCTCGATACCGGACTCGCGCTGTCGCCACTGGTCTTCGGTCCGTTGCTCGATGCCGGACGATTCAGTGCGGCCCTCACGGCCGTTGCGGTGCTTCAGGCGGCGTCACTGCTGACGGCGTTGCGCGTCGGCAGCAGCGCGCGCGCCGGCGCTGCTCCTCGCCGGGCGAACGCATGAGCGCCGTCGTGGTAACGACCGATCTGTGCGATGCCAACGAAGCGGCTCTCGCGGACGGCACGCTGCGCGTCTTCGACCCCGGCCTGATCGCGCTCGGCGCCCGCGCGGCGTTCATGGGTCAGGCCGCCACGCTGAAGGTGTTCGAGGACAACTCGCTGCTCGCCGATACGGTGAAGACAGCCGGAGACGGGCGCGTGCTCGTCGTCGATGCGGGCGGCAGCCTGCGCTGCGCCGTGTTCGGCGGCAACCTGGCGGCCGCCGCCGCGAAGAACGGCTGGGCCGGCGTCGTGATCTACGGCTGCGCGCGCGATTCCGCCGAGATCAATGCCGTCGATCTTGGCGTGCGTGCCCTGGCGCTGCACCCGCGCCGCTCGGTGAAGCGCGGCGAAGGTCAACGCGACCTTCCGGTGACGTTTCTCGGCGTGACCGTCAGGCCGGGGGACTGGATCTACGCGGACGCCGACGGAGTGCTGGTCAGCGCGACCGCACTGACGGCCTGAAGCCGCCTAGCCGATCGCGAGGCTGAGCGCGGCGTAGATGAATATCGCGCAGGCGACGAGCAGCGCGAAAGCCCGCCACCCGTGCTTGCCGAAACTCGCGCCGCACTCGTTCATCAGAAAACCCGAGAACCCGCCGACGATGAAACGACAGCGGGCCTTTGCTGGTCCGCGCCGCCCTCGTCAGCGAGTCCGCGTTTCCACCATCGCGATCACCGCGAGCGTGAAGCCGAGACTGCGGAGCGGGCCCGCGGTCGAGGATGGGTTCAAAGCGATTCCAAGTACCTTCATTGCGTCCCTCCAGGGGCTGCGTGAGAGCCCTTCGCTCGTCGCGCCACTGCCTGACGCGGATCTTCCACGATCCCCATGCGACGCAGCGAAAAGCCCACGCTGCCCTGAAGAATCTTTTGATTCTCTTCACCGTATCGGGCAAGGCGAGTAACGTTTACACGGTCGCGTGAGCGGCGAACGATGATTCACCGTGTTGGTGTTACACGCTTGGGGTGAGTGGCTCTTGTTCTGCGCGCGTGTAGCATCCGGTCCGTGGTGCGGGTGGATGTGTTGCGTTCCGGTTTTCGAGAGTGGCTGCGGTCTCGTGAGCGGAGCCCCTTTGACGACTGATTTTGCGAGATCCGAAGGCCTTTGATGTCCGTCATCGCGGTAGTCAATCGGAAAGGCGGGAGCGGCAAGAGCACGCTCGCCACGCACATTGCGACCTATTGCGCGCTCCGCGGCGCCGCCGTCGCGATCGCCGACATCGACCGGCAACAATCGACGAAGACGTGGCTGCGGCAACGCAAGATCCGCGAGGGCGGCGGGGCGATGCGCATCACGGCGTGGCACGTCGACCCGCGTTCGTTCGTCCGCCCCCCCGCGGGAATCGACCATGTGGTGGTCGACACGCCGGGCGGCCTCACCGGGCTCGATCTGGCGCGGGTGGTGATGTACGCCGACGCGATCGTCGTTCCGGTCGGAAACTCCATGTTTGACCGCGAATCGGCCGCCAGTTGCCTGGCGGAGCTGCGGACGCTGCCGCGCATCTCCTCGGGCAAGTGCCGCGTGGCCGCCATCGGCATGCGGCTCGACCCGAGAACCGAGGCGGGCAGCGCGCTGATGACCTGGGCCGAGGAGCAGAAGCTGCAGATCGTCGCCGTGCTGCCGCAGTCGCACGCCTACGTCCGCTGCATCGACAAGGGGCTCACGCTGTTCGATCTCCCGCTCGACGAAATCGAGGCCGACCTCGCGCACTGGAAGCCCCTGATGCAATGGCTGCGGCCCCTGGTGCGGCCGGCCGCCAATGCGAGCGAGCCCGTTGTCCCGGCCGTCGCGGGCGCCGCCTCTCCGCGCGCCGAGTCGGCGCCGATGGTCGAGCAGCCGAAGCCGCCGGCGACGCTGCCGGCGGGAGCGGTCGTTGCGGCCGCGGCGGCGCCTGAACGCACGGGAGGCGCGTCGGCTCCGAAGCCGCAGACCTCGCGGGGCGGCCTGCTGGGTTCGCTTTCCATCCCCGGGTTCCTGCACCGGCGGTCATAGTCCTTCGCAAGCGACGCTCGCCTGGCAGTTCGCCGGCGGCGACTGCATTGAGCGAAGGTGTCCTTTTCAAAGCTCCGAATTGCATTTCGCAATAAGGAATCCACGATCCCGCACGGCAGCAGAGGGGATTCCACGTCGCCGAAAATGAGTGCGCATGGTGGAATGAAAACCTCAAGTCATTGATTTAGCTTGAAAAGAAAACGAGTCTTATAAATGTTATTTGACTTGCTGCGTCGCGCAAGCCCTCGTACGATGGTTGCCATCCGTGCAGCGAACCCGTGAAGCACGGAAGCGGTTGTGAATCGACTTTTCGAATACATGGAGGAAGCATGACGACGGCACGTGAACTCGAGGCTCAGCGCCTGCAGAAGGAGTGGAACGAAAATTCACGCTGGAAGGGGATCAAGCGCGGCTACACCGCGGAAGACGTGGTCCGCCTGCGCGGTTCGGTTCAGGTCGAGCACACGCTGGCCAAGCGCGGCGCCGAAAAACTGTGGCGCCTGATCAACGAGGAGCCGTTCGTCAATGCGCTGGGCGCGCTGACCGGCAACCAGGCCATGCAGCAGGTCAAGGCTGGTCTCAGGGCCGTCTACCTGTCCGGCTGGCAGGTCGCGGGTGACGCGAACCTGGCCGGTGAAATGTATCCGGACCAGTCGCTGTATCCCGCCAACTCCGTGCCCGCCGTCGTCCGTCGCATCAACAACACCTTTGCGCGCGCCGACCAGATCCAGTGGATGGAAGGCAAGAACCCCAACGACCCGGGTTACGTCGATTACTTCGCGCCGATCGTGGCGGACGCCGAGGCCGGTTTCGGCGGCGTGCTGAACGCCTTCGAACTGATGAAGTCCATGCTCGAGGCGGGTGCCGCGGGCGTGCACTTCGAGGACCAGCTGGCGTCGGTGAAGAAGTGCGGCCACATGGGCGGCAAGGTGCTCGTGCCAACGCGCGAAGCCGTCGCGAAGCTCGTCGCCGCGCGGCTCGCCGCCGACGTGATGGGCGTTCCGGCGCTGCTCGTCGCGCGCACCGATGCCGAAGCGGCCGACCTGGTGACATCCGACGTCGACGACAACGACAAGGCGTTCCTGACCGGCGAGCGCACCGTCGAAGGGTTCTTCAAGACCAGGCCGGGCCTCGGTCAGGCCGTGTCGCGGGGCCTCGCGTACGCGCCGTATGCCGACCTCGTGTGGTGCGAGACCGGCAAGCCCGACCTTGCCTATGCAAAGGCCTTCGCCGAGGCGATCCACAAGCAGTTCCCGGGCAAGATGCTCGCGTACAACTGCTCGCCGTCGTTCAACTGGAAGAAGAACCTCGACGACTCGACGATCGCCAAGTTCCAGAAGGAACTGGGCGCGATGGGCTACAAGTTCCAGTTCATCACGCTGGCCGGGTTCCATTCGCTGAACTACTCGATGTTCGAACTGGCCTACGGTTACGCCCGCAACCAGATGCCCGCGTTCGTCGAGATGCAGGAGAAGGAGTTCGCGGCGGCAGAGAAGGGCTTCACCGCGGTGAAGCACCAGCGCGAAGTCGGCACGGGCTACTTCGATGCGGTCACCACGACCATCGAGAAGGAAGCGTCGACCGCCGCCTTGCGCGGTTCCACCGAGGACGAGCAGTTCTTCGACAAGAAGGTCGAGAAGAAGGCGGCCTGATCTAGAGGTTGTACTCTTCGAAGAAACCGCGGGCCCGCCCCGCGGTTTTTTTATATTTGACGTCAAGAACGAACAACAACGAGGGCTGGGCCAATGACCGCACCGTTCCCGCATCTGCTGGCGCCACTGGATCTCGGTTTCACCACCCTGCCGAACCGGGTGCTGATGGGCAGCATGCACACCGGGCTGGAGGACGGGCGCAAGCACTTCCCGGCGATGGCCGCGTACTTCGCGGAGCGCGCGCGCGGCGGCGTGGGACTGATGGTGACCGGCGGCTTCGCTCCCAACATCGCCGGCTGGACCAAACCGCTGGCCGGAACGCTGGCGACCTCGATGGCGGCGAAGCGGCATCGCATCGTGACCGACGCGGTGCATGCCGAGGGCGGCCGGATCGCGCTGCAGATCCTGCACACGGGCCGCTACGGTTACCACCCGTTCTGCGTGGCGCCTTCGCGGATCAAGAGCCCGATCACGCCGTTCACGCCGCGCGAGTTGTCGGCGCGCGGCATCGAGCGGCAGATCGGCGCGTTCGTGCGCTGCGCGAAGCTCGCGCGGGAAGCCGGCTACGACGGCGTCGAAGTGATGGGCAGCGAGGGCTACTTCATCAACCAGTTCCTCGTCACGCACACCAACCAGCGGACCGACAGCTGGGGCGGGCGCGTACGAGAACCGGATGCGCCTGCCGGTGGAGATCGTCGACGCGCGTGCGGGAGGCCGTCGGACGCGACTTCATCGTGATCTACCGCCTGTCGATGCTGGATCTCATCCCGGACGGCAGCAGCTGGCCCGAGGCCGTCGCTCTCGCGAAGGCCGTCACCGACGCCGGCGCCACGATCATCAACACCGGGATCGGCTGGCACGAGGCGCGCATTCCGACCATCGCGACGAGCGTGCCGCGCGGCGCGTTCGCCTGGGTCACGAAGAAGATGCGCGAGGAACTGCGCGGTGCGGGCATCACGATCCCGCTCGTCACCAGCAACCGCATCAACACGCCCGAAGTAGCCGAGCAGGTGCTGGCCGACGGCTGTGGCGACATGGTCAGCATGGCGCGGCCGCTGCTGGCCGATCCGCACTTCGTCGCCAAGGCGAGGGCCGGTCGACCGCAGGACATCAACACCTGCATCGCGTGCAACCAGGCTTGCCTGGACCACATCTTCAAGGACGACCTGGCGACCTGCCTCGTCAATCCCCGCGCAGCGAGGGAAACGCTGCTCGTCATCAAGCCGGTCGTGCAGCGACGTCGTTACGCCGTGGTCGGGGCCGGACCCGCCGGCCTCGCCGCCGCCACGACGCTCGCCGAGCGCGGCCACGAAGTCCACCTCTTCGAAGGGGCGGCGCAGATCGGCGGGCAGTTCAACATGGCCTGCCGCATCCCGGGCAAGGAGGAATTCACCGAGACGCTGCGTTACTTCACGGGGCGTATCGAGGCCACCGGCGTGAAGCTGCACCTGGGAACGCGCGTCACCGCCGATCGACTCGTCGGGGAGAAGTTCGACGGCGTGCTGCTCGCCACCGGGGTCCTCGCGCGCGATCCGAAGATCCCGGGCCAGGACGGTTCGAATGTGCTGAGCTACATCGACGTGTTGCTGCACGGCAAGCCGGTCGGCGCGCGGGTCGCGATCGTCGGCGCGGGCGGCATCGGCTTCGACGTGGCGGAGTTTCTCGTCACACCACCGGGGCACTCGCCGACGCTCGACCTGAAGGAGTGGCTGGCGGAGTGGGGCGTGGCCGACCCCGGGGCAGTGCGGGGTGGCGTCGTGCGTGCGCGGCCGTCGCCGCCGGCGCGCAAGGTGACGCTGCTGCAGCGCAAGGCAGGCAAGCTCGGCAAGGGTTTGGGCAAGACCACCGGCTGGATCCACCGCGCCGCGTTGCTGATGAAGAACGTCGAGATGATCGGCGGCGTCAACTACGAGCGGATCACGCCGGAGGGGCTGTTCGTGACGTACGGCGAGGAACGGCGCGACGGCCAGCTCATCGAATGCGACACGGTGGTCCTGTGCGCCGGGCAGGTGCCGTTGCGCGAGTTGCAGGCGCCGCTGGAAGCCGCCGGCGTGCCGGTGCATCTGATCGGCGGGGCGCACGAAGCCGGCGAACTCGACGCCAAGCGGGCAATCGACCAGGGGACGCGTCTGGCCGCACAACTCTGATCGCCGGCTCCGTGGCTGGCGTTCGTTAGTTAGGGCCGATTTCGCCCGCTTCTCGTCCGTGTGAAACCGGACGGCTCTGTTTCAATCGCGAGACTTGCGCTCCACTCGAGCGCTCACTCGGTGCGGAGCAGGCCGCGGTCGCGAGCCGCTCCCCGGTTGAAAGGGCCTGGCATGCCGGTCTTGGCGGTGGTCAATCGGAAAGGCGGGAGCGGCAAGAGCACGCTGGCCGCTCATCTCGCCGCTTACGCAGCCAACCAGGGCGCCTCGGTGACGGTGGTCGACGTCGACCGCCAGCAGTCGATGCGCGCCTGGCTGCGCGAACGCAATGCGCGCCCGGCGGATCAGCGCCCGGCCATCGTGAGCGGCGCCGTCGATTCGAAATCCTTCGTCCGTCCCCCCGTCGGGAGCGACGTCGTCATCGTGGACACGCCGGGAGGATTGACCGGCCTGGAACTGGCACGCGTCGTGATGTACGCCGATGCGATCGTGATGCCGGTGTGCAATTCGCTGTTCGACCGCGAATCGGCCTCCGACTGCCTCGTCGAACTGCGGCAGCTGCCGCGCGTGGCCTCCGGGCGCTGCCGCCTGGCGGCGATCGGGATGCGCGTGGAGACCGGCAGCGAGGGGCACGTGGTCCTGCAACGCTGGGCGGCGGACCGCCGCCTGCCATTCATCGCGGCGCTGCGCGAGTCCGCGACCTACGTCCGCTGTGCCGAGCAGGGGCTGACCCTGTTCGACCTGCCACCCGCCGTCGTTCGTCCCGACATGATGGAGTGGCAGCCGATCCTGGAATGGCTACAGGTGGCTCTGCAGCCACCCGCTCCGGCCGTCGCGCCCGCCGACCATGACCGCCGCGTGCCGCTCAGGGGTGCTCCCGCACCCGTTCTTCGCCGTCCTGCGCTGGTCACTCGCGCCGTTGTGGACTCGCATGCGGCGCGTGCGCCATCGACGCCGCCCGCGGCTTCACGGATGGGCCGCCTGCTGGGCGGGCTGCCGATTCCCCGCTTCCTGCTGCGCTCCGTCTGACCGCCCGCATCACCGGGTCCTGCCGATTCGCTTCGGTTCCTTCGGCGGTGCCGGCACGGGTCCGTTGAGAATGCGCGTCATCTTCGGCTGCGCGAACTCCTGGCGCACGAAGTCCACGAACAGGCGCACCCGCAAGGGCAGGTGCTTGCGGGCGGGGAACAGGCAGTAGACGCTGGTCGGTGGCGCCTCGTAGTCGTCGAGCACGGTCACCAGGCGGCCTGAGGCAAGGTCCTCGCCGACTTCCCACAACGACCGCCACGCCAGGCCCATGCCGGCCAGCGTCCAGTCGTGCAGGACCGCGCCGTCGTTGCATGCCAGCGGGCCCGCAACACGCTCGACCACCAGTGCGCCGTTGACGACGAAGCTCCACCCTCGTTGCGGTGCCGTCCCTTCGCCGAAGGTCAGGCAGCGATGCTGCGCGAGGTCGGCCGGGCGCATCGGCGAGCCGTGCTGCTTCAGGTAATCGGTCTGGGCCACCACGACCCGACGGCTCTCGCCGATCTTCACGCGCACCAGCTGGCTGTCGGCCTGCTCGCCAAAGCGGATCGCGCAATCGAAGGCTTCGGCGACGAGGTCGGCGATGCGATCCGAAAGTTCCAGCGACACCGCCAGCTTCGGATGCTCGGCGACGAAGCGGGGTACCAGCGGGGCGATGTGGGCGCGGCCGAAGCCCGCCGGGGCGGTGATGCGCAGATGGCCCGTGGCCTGCTTGCCGCGCGCGGAGACCGCACTCTCGGCGTCCTCCAGTTCCCGCAGGATGCGCTGGCAGTCCTCGAGGAAGGCGATGCCTTCGGGTGTCAGCGTCAGGCGTCGGGTCGTGCGCTGGATCAGCTTGACACCCAGCCGGGCTTCGAGCGAGTCGAGCCGGCGGCCGATCATTGCGGGTGCGAGCCCTTCGTGCCGGGCCGCCGCGCTCAGGCTGCCGCGCTGCGCGACGTTGACGAAGGTGGTGATTTCCTTGAACGGGTCCATCGCGAACGGAATGATTCGTGCGGCTCGGTAAAAGATCCTGTGCTGTGGACTGCTGATTCCGTACTGTTCGCTCAAATATACTCGTCGGTCTCAGGGAGATGACGCAGCATGCGGATACGCGCGGCACTGTTCGATGTGTACGGCACCCTGCTCGACGTGTACTCGGTCACGCGCTGCGCGGAGGGGCTCTTCCCGGGCCACGGCACCCGCCTCGCGGTGGTCTGGCGCGACAAGCAGATCGAGTATTCGCGCCTGCGCACGATGTCCGGCCGCTACGTGCCGTTCTCGCAGGTCACGCGCGAGGCACTCGAGTTCGCGCTCGACGTGCTGAAGCTTTCGCACACGGAAGCGCAGCGCAACGCGCTGCTCGACGAGTACAGGCGCCTGGCGCCATTCCTCGATGTTGCCCGCGAGCTTGAAGCGCTGCGCAAGGGTGGAGTCGAGCTCGGCGTGCTTTCGAACGGCGATCCCGAGATGCTCGAGGCGAGCCTGGTCGGCGCGGGCCTGCACCGCTATCTCGATCTCGTGTTGTCCGCCGACCAGGTCCGGGCCTTCAAGACCGACGCGACCGTCTATGCCCTCGGACCGCGCGCCCTGAAAAGGCCGGCGCGCGAGATCCTCTTCGTTTCGAGCAACGGCTGGGACGCTTGCGGCGCGACCTGGTACGGCTACACCACGTGCTGGATCAACCGCGCGGGCCTCCCCATGGAGCGCCTTGGGGTCCAGCCCAACCGCATCGGCACCGACCTGACCACGGTGACGGACTTTCTTCTCAAGGAATACGCATGACACACCACGGAGGAGCCCACATGAACCTTCCGCAAGGCGTCCAGATCACGGCGCCGATGAAGCCCGAGTACGAGCGCATCCTCACCGCGGATGCGCTCGGCCTGGTCGCGAAGCTGCATCGCACGTTCGAGTCCCGCCGGCAGGAGCTGCTCGCGGCGCGCGTCGAGCGCGCGAAACGGCTGGACGCCGGCGAGCGACCCGACTTTCTGCCGCAGACGCGCAGCGTGCGCGAGGGCGACTGGACGATCGCGCCGATTCCGGCCGACCTGCAGCGCCGGCGTGTCGAGATCACCGGCCCCGTCGAGCGGAAGATGATCATCAACGCGCTGAACTCGGGTGCGGACGCGTACATGACCGACTTCGAGGACAGCAACGCGCCGAACTGGGACAACCAGATCACCGGCCAGCTGAACCTGATCGAAGCGATCCGCCGCACGATCTTGCTGGAGCAGGGCGGCAAGACATACCGGCTCAATGACAAGGTGGCGACGCTCGTGGTGCGCCCGCGCGGCTGGCACCTGGACGAGAAGCATGTCCTGATCGACGGCAAGCGCGTGTCCGGGGGCCTGTTCGACTTCGGCCTGTACATGTTCCACAACGCCAAGGAGCTTCTCGCGCGCGGCAGCGGCCCGTACTTCTATCTGCCGAAGATGGAGTCGCACCTGGAGGCGCGCCTTTGGAACGACGCGTTCGTGATGACGCAGAAGGAACTCGGCCTTCCGCAAGGCACCGTCAAGGCGACGGTGCTGATCGAGACCATCCTCGCCGCCTTCGAGATGGATGAGATCCTGTACGAACTGCGCGAGCACTCGGCGGGTCTCAACGCCGGCCGCTGGGACTACATCTTCTCGTGCATCAAGAAGTTCAAGGTCGATCGCAACTTCTGCCTGGCCGACCGCGCGAAGGTGACGATGACCGCGCCCTTCATGCGCGCCTATGCGCTGCTGCTGCTCAAGACGTGCCACAGGCGCAACGCGCCGGCGATCGGCGGCATGAGCGCACTGATCCCGATCAAGAACGACCCGGTCAAGAACGAGCAGGCGCTCGGCGGCGTCCGCTCCGACAAGGCGCGCGACGCGACCGACGGCTACGACGGCGGCTGGGTCGCGCACCCGGGCCTCGTGCCGATCGCGATGGAGGAGTTCGTCAAGGTCCTCGGCGAGCGCAGGAACCAGATCGACAAGAAGCGCGACGACGTGAACGTGAGCGGCGCGGACCTGCTCAGGTTCCAGCCCGAGACTCCGATCACCGAGGCCGGCCTGCGCATGAACATCAACGTCGGCATCCACTATCTCGGGTCGTGGCTGGCCGGCAACGGCTGCGTGCCGATCCATAACCTGATGGAAGACGCCGCGACCGCCGAGATCAGCCGCTCCCAGGTGTGGCAGTGGATCCGCTCGCCGAAGGGCGTGCTCGAGGATGGCCGCAAGGTCACGGCCGAGATGGTGCGCACGCTGATCCCCGAGGAACTGGCGAAGGTGAAGGCGGACGTCGGGCCCAACTCGCCGACCTACGACCGCGCCGCGCAGATCTTCGAGAAGATGAGCACGCAGGAATCCTTCGCGGAGTTCCTGACGCTGCCGCTGTACGAAGAGATCGCCTAGCGCCTCGCGCAGGAACGAAGAACGGCGCCAGCTGGCGCCGTTCTTCACCTTGCGGCGCCGGCCTCGCGAAGGCTTGTGACCGTGAGCGGATCCGGTTGGCCGCCGTAGTACTTCTCGAGCGCCCGCCGGAACAGCGGCTCGGCAGGTGCGACCCACGCGAAGAGCGTCATCGACGAGCGGAACTTGAGATCGTCTGGAGACCCGAAGATCGCAGCGGCGTTCCTTCCCTCGACGGCGAGCAGGAGTTCGACGCATTCCCGCAGACGCGGACCGAGTACCGCGTGACCGAGGTAGGCGAGCGCCTCGGCGGCGGACGCGATGCCGTAGTACCGGGCCGTGGCGCTGCGGCCCAGCCCGCGCAACTGCGGGAAGACGAACCACATCCAGTGCGTCGCCTTCCGTCCGGCGCGCAGTTCCTGGCGAACGGTCTCGTAGATCGCGTCCTGGGCCTCGACGAAACGCTCCAGATCGGACTCCGAATCCATCGGTTGTGCTCCCACGGTGCGCTCGCAGCGTATCCTGCTCCGCTTTGGGAGGGGAACCATGACCGTATGCCCGATCGCGATCGTTGCCGGATGCGCCAAGTGCCCGGCGTTCAAGATCTGCCCGCTGAAGGGCGTTATCGGCGACCAGGGGAAGGAAGAACCTTCAAAGGGAAAGGCCGCGCCTGGCTCGCACAAGCGGGCTAAGAAGGCGGGCTGATCCGATACAGCACGTGACGCCGCAGCGGATGGCCGGCGGGCACGCGTGGATGATCGAAGTCTCCTGCGGGGTCGCGCCGCATGCCGAGGCGCTCCATCACCGCGCGTGAGCGGGTATTGCCGGGCGCGGTGAAGGCGACGATCTCGTCGGCGTTCAGTGCGCCGAAGCCGTAGTCGAGCGCAAGGCGCGCAGCTTCGGTCGCGTAGCCGCGTCCCCAGTGCCGCGGGAGCATGCGCCACCCGATCTCGACCGCCGGCATGAAGGGCGCGTCGAAGGTCGGGATGTTCAGTCCGGTGAACCCCGCGCAGTGACCATCGATCTCGAGGCACCAGAAGCCCCAGCCCTTTTCCGCGATCACGGCGCGCAGGCGGTCGACCACGGCATCTGACTCCTCCCGCGTCAGCGTCGACGGAAAGAACTGCATGGCGACAGGGTCGCCGTTGAGTTCGGCGAAGCAGACGCAGTCGCGGTCTTCCCACTGCCTCAGCAGCACACGGGGCCCTTGCAACACAACCGGCTTCACACGACGAGCCCCACCAGCGCCGCGGTGATGCAGGTCGACAGCAGTCCCGCGAGGATCGACTTCAGGCCGAGCGTGGCCAGTTCGGCGCGGCGTTCCTTCGGCAGCAGCGCGTCCAGGCCGCCGAGCATGATCCCGAGGCTGCCGAAGTTGGCGAAGCCGGCGAGCGCGTAGGTCATCAGCAGCGCCGAGCGCGGCGACAGTTCGTCCGGTCCCATCTTCGCCATTTCGATGTAGGCGATGAACTCGTTGAGCACCGTCTTCTGCCCGAGCAGTTTCCCCGCGGTCAGCACCTCGCTCGCCGGCACACCGACCAGCCAGGCCAGCGGCGCGAACACCCAGCCGAACAGCCGCTCGAGTGTCAGCGGCGCGCCGTTCACTGCGGGCAGGCTGCCGAGAATTCCGTTGGCGAGCGCGACGAGGGCGACGAACACCACCAGCATCGCGACGATGTTGAGCAGCAACTGCAGCCCTTCGAGCGTGCCGCGCGTGATGGCGACCATCGTGTTGGCGTCCTGCCGTTCGAAGGCAACGGCCGACGCGTCGGTGAGTTGCGGGGGGACGAGCACCGCCGCGACGGCGATGGCCACGGGGGTCGCCACGATCGAGGCGACCAGCAGATGTCCGAGCGCGTTAGGTACCACGGGACCGAGAAAGCTCGCGTAAAGCACGAGCACCGTGCCGGCGATCGTCGCCATGCCGCAGTTCATGACGATGAACAGTTCCCCCCGCGACAGGCGCGCTAGATACGGAGCGATCACGAGCGGCGCCTCGACCATGCCGACGAACACGTTGGCCGCGGCCGACACGCCCACCGCGCCGCCCAGACCCATGGTCCGCTGAAGCGCCCAGGCGAAGGCGCGCACGATCAGCGGCATCACGCCCCAGTGGAAGAGCACCGCGGACAACGCCGCGATGATCAGCACCAGCGGCAGCGCGCGGAAGGCGAGCACGAAGCTGGCCGATGGGTCGGTCACCGTGTACGGCGTGGCGCCGCCGCCGAGATGGCCGAACACGAAACTGGTGCCGGCGGCAAGCGCCGCTTCCAGTGCCGCCAGCACGCCGTTCAGGGCGGCGAGCGCGTGCGCGAGCGGGGGAACCTTCAGCAGCACGATGGCGAGCAGCGCGGCGAGGACGATGCCGCTCACCACCATTCGCCACGGGATCTGCCGGCGGTCTTCGGAAAGCACCCAGCAGAGCGCGAGCATCGCCGCAACGCCGAACAGGCCCTGCAACGCGTCCATCTTCCGGTTCTCCCTGCTCCCTGATCCCGCCGCAATTGGAGCACAGGCTCAAGGGCCGGCCAGTAAGCTTGCACCGGAGAGAATGATCCCTGTCATCCAGGAGCCAGCATGAACGCCGCCGACATTCCCGCCGAGCTGTCGCATGCGTTCGAGGTCCAGCGCGCCTCGTTCGATGCCGCGCCGTTTCCCGACTGGGAAGTCCGCCGAGACCGGCTGACGCGCCTGCGGCGGCTGGTCGAGGAGAACGAGACCGCCATCGAGGACGCCATCCACGCGGACTTCGGTGGCCGCCCACGGATCGAGACGCAGATCGCGGAACTGTTCCCGAGCCTCGGTGAGATCAAGAGTGCCCTGCGCAAGGGGCACACCTGGATGCGGCCACGCAAGGCCGGCGTCTCGCTGTGGTTCCAGCCCGCGACCGCCCACATCCAGCCCCGCCCGCTGGGCGTCGTCGGCATCGTCGTTCCCTGGAATTACCCGCTCTATCTCGCGGTGGGCCCGATGGTGGCGGCGCTCGTGGCGGGCAACCGCGCGATGGTGAAGATGTCGGAGTACACGCCGGCGTTCTCGGCGCTGTTCCAGCAGCTCGTCGCTGCCGCCTTCATGCCGGACGAGCTGACCGTCATCACCGGCGGCCCGGATATCGCCGCGCACTTCACCCGGCTGCCGTTCAACCACCTGCTGTTCACGGGCTCGACCGTCGTGGGACGCAAGGTGATGGGGGCCGCCGCCGAGAACCTCACGCCGGTGACACTCGAACTCGGCGGAAAGTCGCCGACGGTCATCGCACCGGGCTATCCGCTGGAGAAGGCCGCGGAGCGCGTCCTCGCCGGCAAGCTGCTCAACGCGGGCCAGACCTGCATCGCTCCGGACTACGTGCTGGTGCAGCGGAAGGAACTGCCGGCCTTCGTCGAGGCGGCGAAGCACCAGGCGCGGCGCATGTACCCGGCCGGTCTGGACGATCCGGATTTCTGCAGCATCATCAACCAGCGGCAGTACGGCCGCCTGGTCGGCTATCTCGACGAAGCGCGGGCAAGCGGCGTGGAGATGGTTCCCCTGTTCGAAGGCCGCGCGCAGGACGACGAGCGCCACCGCCTCGGGCCCGTCGCGATGGTCGCTCCCGGGCCGGCCCTGGCCGTGATGCGCGACGAGATCTTCGGGCCGCTGCTGCCCGTGCTTCCGTACGACGACGTGAAGGACGCGATCGACTTCGTGAACGCGCAGCCGAGCCCGCTGGCGATGTACTGGTTCGACGACGACCACGCGCGGACCGAGTGGGCGCTGAAGGAGTCGCACGCGGGCGGCATGTGCGTGAACGAAACGCTGATGCACGTCGCGCAGGAGGACCTGCCCTTCGGCGGCGTCGGACCCTCCGGCATGGGCCATTACCACGGCGAGTGGGGCTTCGAGACATTCAGCAAGCTCACGCCGGTGTTCAAGCAATCGCGCTTCAACGGCATGAACCTGTTCATGCCGCCCTACAAGCCGCGCGTGCAGAAGATCCTGCGCCTGATGAAGCGCTTCTGACGTCAGTCGAGGGCGGCGAGCGGGACCGCGTCCACCGCATCGCCACCTTCCGGCAGCGCGGCGCCCGTCATGCGGCGCACGGCCTGCCGCCGTCCGGTTCGGCCGCGGTACGCACTGGCCTTCTGTGTCCGGTTCGAACGTGACTTTCTCATTCGATGCTGCGCCGGGAAGGCGTGACCGCGGGTTCGTTGATGTTGCGGAATCCGTCGGGCGCATCGAAGGGGACATCCACGGTGTGCAGCGTCTCGAACCAGCCTTGCATCGCGCGGCCGCCGTCCTGCAGAAAGGATCGCAGGGACGCCGCGCTCGAGCGGCGGATCAGGGCGAACACCGGCTGCCTGCGGCCGTCGGCGACAGGGCAGGCGACGTCGGCACTTCCGATGGCGGCGCCGAGCCTGGCCACGAGGTCCAGCGGCAGTGCGGGGGCGTCGCACGGAGCGAGGGACACCCAGTCGCCGTGCGCCTGTTGCAGACCGGCCAGGACCCCGGCAAGGGGTCCGGGAAACGGCTCCGGAGCGCGGTCCTGGTCGCCGTCGGTGACGACATCGGCCAGCGCGCGATAGGCCTCGAGGTTTCGATTGGCGGAGATGAGCACCGCACCGACCTGCGGCGCGAAGCGACGCAGGACATGGTGCACGAGAGGCTCGCCCTCGTACGCGACCCAGCCCTTGTCGGCGCCGCCCATCCGCGCGCCGCGTCCGCCGGCAAGCACGAGACCGGTGATCTCCTGGCGTCCGGGGGACGGCATGGCGGAAAGCCTCAGCCGCCGATGTACGACATCTCGATCTTCGGAGCGCGCGACGTCGCTTCGGTCCGGATCTCGGAGTAGCGGTCGGTGCGGCCGCGCCAGATGTCGCCGATCACGGTCTGGAGTTCGACGTCGCTCAACGCCGGATGGCCGGCGTCGCCGCGCAGCGGTGCGCGCAGGTCGAAGCCGCTCTGCGCGAACAGGCACAGGTAGAGCCGCCCTTCGGTGGACAGCCGCGCGCGCGTGCAGTCGCTGCAGAACGCCTGCGTCACGCTCGAGATCACGCCGATTTCCCCGCTGCCGTCTTCGTACTTCCAGCGCTCCGACACTTCGCCGGGGTAGTTGGCATCGACCGCGCGCACCGGCATCACTTCGGAGACGCGGCGAATGACGTCGGCGGACGGCACCACGTCATCCATGCGCCAGCCGTTCGACGTGCCGACGTCCATGAACTCGATGAAGCGAACGATGTGGCCGCTGCCTTTGAAGTGGCGGGCCATCGGCACGATCTCCTGATCGTTGACGCCGCGCTTGACGACCATGTTGATCTTGATCGGTCCCAGGCCCGCGGCCGCGGCGGCATCGATGCCGTCGAGCACATCCTTCACCGGGAAATCGACGTCGTTCATGCGGCGGAACACCGCATCGTCGAGGCCGTCGAGCGACACGGTGACGCGCTTCAGGCCGGCCGCGGCGAGCTGCCTCGCCTTGCGGGCGAGGATGGAGCCGTTGGTGGTCAGCGCGATGTCGAGGTCGCGGCCCGCGGCGGTCTTCAGCGGCGCGAGCATCTCGATGAGCTTGTGCACGTCCTTGCGCAGCAGCGGCTCGCCGCCCGTCAGCCGCACTTTCTCCACCCCGTGGGCGATGAAGGCGCGCGTCAGCCGCGTGATCTCCTCGAAGGTGAGCAGGTCCGCGTGCCGCAGGAAGCGGTAGTCCTGGTCGAAGGTCTCCTTCGGCATGCAGTACGTGCAGCGGAAATTGCACCGGTCCGTGACGGAAATCCGCAAGTCCCGCAGCGGCCGGCCGCGCGTGTCCTCGATGCGTCCCGTGGCCGGGACGAGCACCGTCGGCCGCCGCGGGGAGTTCGGCACCCGCGTATCGAGGACGTGGATCACGCGATCGGTCATGGGTGGATGTTACCGGCCGGGCGACGGCTGAAAGCCACACGCCGGGAAGGCGAATAGGCTCGACGTCCTTGGCATGTCAACATCGGCGACCTTGCCATCCAGCGATCCTCTCTTGCCCGCGACCGCGCCCCCGTCGGCACCCGGCACGTGGCGCGAGGTGCTCGGCGCTTTCCTGCGCCTCGGCCTCACGTCGTTCGGCGGGCCGATTGCGCACCTTGCGTACTTTCGCGAGGAGTTCGTCGTCCGCCGAAGGTGGCTCGACGAAGAGGCGTATGCCGACCTGGTGTCGCTCTGCCAGTTCCTGCCCGGTCCGGCCAGCAGCCAGGTGGGCATCGCGCTCGGGTATCGGCGGGCGCGGCTGCCCGGCGCGCTCAGCGCATGGATCGGCTTCACGCTGCCGTCGGCGCTTCTGATGACGGTCTTCGCGCTGGGCTTCGTCAGGTTCGGCGTGGCGCAGGCCGGCTGGCTGGTCGGACTGAAAGTGTTCGCGGTCGCCATCGTCGCGCAGGCCGTGTGGGGGATGGCCCGGGCGCTGTGTCCGGATTCTGCGCGCCGCGCTATCGCAATTGCCGTGGCCGGCGTCCTTCTCGTCGTGCCATGGCCCCAGGCGCAACTGGCAGCGATGGCGCTGGCCGGGATCGTCGGTTGGCTAGTGCTGGGCGCGTTGCCGCCGTCGTCGAAGCCGACACTCCAGTCCCCGGTGCCACGCAGACTGGCGGTCTTCGCGCTGTCGCTCTTTGCGCTTGTGCTCGTCGGACTGCCCGCCGTCGCGCGGACCCTGCAGTCGGATGTCCTCGAAGTCTTCTCCGTGTTCTACCGGGCCGGTGCGCTGGTGTTCGGGGGCGGTCACGTGGTGTTGCCGCTGCTGCAGGCCCAGGTGGTGCCCCCGGGGTGGATCGACAACGACACGTTTCTCGCCGGTTATGCCGCCGCGCAGGTCGTCCCCGGACCGCTGTTCACGTTCGCCGCGTTCCTGGGCGCGGTCATTCCGCTGCCCGGAGGCGTGGTGGGCGCGGCGGTGGCGTTGCTCGGCATCTTCGCGCCGGCGTTCCTGCTCGTGATCGGGGCGTTGCCGTTCTGGCAGGGCGCGTTGCAGCGTCCCGCGCTGCGATCCGCCATCGCTGGAGTGAACGCCGGTGTCGTTGGCGTGTTGCTCGCGGCGTTGATCACGCCGGTGGCGACGTCCGCTCTCGGCTCGATCGCCGACGGCGTGCTGGCGGTCGCCGCACTGGCCGTGTTGATCGGCGCGCGTGTACCCGTGTGGGTTGTTGCGCTTGCCTGCGCGCTGGCGGGCGCGCTGCTGCACTAGGCATCAGCGCGCCGCACCCTTCAATCTCAGGCGCCGAGTTGCGGCGTCGAGGTCGCTCGCGTCTCGACCTGCACCAGCGGTCCTTCCTGCATCGGCGGCAGGGTCGGACGCTCGCGCGGTCGACGCACCGGACGAGGTTCGGAAGCGAGTCGCGCGACGGCTTCCGCGTGCTTTTCGGCCTGTGTCTGCACGAGCGTGAGACCGGCGAGTTCAAGCACGGGCTGCAACTGCTCGATCGGCAGCGGGGCCGGCTGAGCCGCCGGCAATGCGACCGTCCCTGGCACGGTGATCATCTCCGGCGTGCGCAGGGTCGCGATGCCGGCGACAGCAACGGGAGCGGGCGGCACGACGACCGGTGCCGGTGCGGCAACGGGCCGGGCCGCGGTGACCTGCGGTGCGGGGGCGACCGGTTCGGGCGCCACTTCAAACGCGGGTTGGACGGTCGGAACGGACTGGTCGGCCGCAATCGGCTCGGCGGCTGGCTGCTCTCCGGACGTCGCCTCGGCCTCGACCGGTTCGCCTTCGAATTCGTCCTGGTCTCCCGCGTCCGCGGATTGCCCGTCGGTCGTCGCAGCACCTTCTTCACCGCTGCGCGCCCCGCGTCCACGGCGACGGCGGCGACGACGACGGCGCTCTTCCTGCGGCACTTCCGTCGTCGCATCGGCCGTCACGAGCAATGCCGTGGTGGCGGTGGCCACGGCGGCCGCCGTCTCGACCGGCACCTGGTCGACGTTTTCGATCTCGGCGACCGGAGCCGCGGCTTTTTCGCGTTCCCTATCGGGCCGACGCTCGCCCCGCGGCTTGCGGCCTTCCTGCGTCTCGCCCGCCTGGCGCGGCTCCTGCGAGCGGCCGTCGTTGCGGCGCTCGCGGTTGTCCTGCTTCGGCTCTGCGCCGCGCCGCGGCTCTTCACGCTTGCCGTCACGGCGCTCGTCGCGCTTGTCTTCGCGCCCGCCGCCACGCTCGCCGCGCTTCTCGTCGCGTCGGCCGTCGCGTCGCCCATCATGGCGGCCACGGCGGCGGTCGCCGCGCTTGTCGTCATCGCGGGCCGGCTTCTCGCCGATCGGCTTGGCCGCGACGGGTGCCACGACGACCGGTTCGGCGGCCGGTGCACCGGTGAAGAAGGACACGATGCGGCCCCATAGTCCGCCCGATGCGTGGTGCGGCTGTGGTGCGGGCGTCGGGACTTCGATCGCGACTGGCAAGGCGGCCACGGGAGCGGGCGTCTCGGGCACGATGCCTTTGACCACGGCTTCCTGCTTCGGCCGTTCCTTTTCCAGTTCGCCCTTGCCCGCGGTGTACGGCGTGTCGGTGCTCGGCGCCAGTTCCGCCGCGCGCTCGAAGCTCAGCTTTGCCTCGTCGAGACGCGGATCGTCGTGGCGCAGGCGCTCGATGTGATAGTGCGGCGTCTCGAGGAACTTGTTCGGGATCAGCACGACGGACACGCGCAGCCGCGCCTCGAGCTTGGCGATGTCGGCGCGCTTTTCGTTCAGCAGGAACGTGGCCACTTCGACCGGCACCTGCGCGTGAACCGCCGCGGTGCCTTCCTTCATGGCCTCTTCCTGCAGGATGCGCAGGATGTGCAGCGCGGAGCTTTCGGTGTCGCGGATGACGCCGACACCGTTGCAGCGCGGGCACGTGACGTGGCTGCCTTCGGACAGCGCCGGACGCAGGCGCTGGCGCGACAGTTCCATCAGGCCGAAGCGCGAGATCTTGCCCATCTGCACGCGGGCGCGGTCGTAGTGCAGCGCGTCCTTCAGGCGGTTTTCGACCTGGCGCTGGTTCTTGGCGTCCTCCATGTCGATGAAGTCGATGACGATCAGGCCGCCGAGGTCGCGCAGGCGCAACTGGCGCGCGACCTCATCGGCCGCCTCCAGGTTCGTCCGCGTCGCCGTTTCCTCGATGTCGGATCCCTTCGTCGCGCGGGCCGAGTTGACGTCCACGGCGACCAGCGCTTCGGTGTGATCGACGACGATCGAGCCGCCCGAGGGCAGGGGCACCTGGCGCGAGTACGCCGTCTCGATCTGGTGTTCGATCTGGAAACGAGAGAACAGCGGGACGTCGTCCCGGTAGCGCTTCACGCGCGTGACGTTGTCCGGCATCACGTGCGCCATGAACTGGCGCGCCTGCTCGTAGATGTCGTCCGTGTCGACGAGGATCTCGCCGATTTCAGGATGGAAGTAGTCGCGGATGGCGCGGATCACGAGGTTCGATTCCTCGACGATCAGGAAGGGCGGCGGGTTCGCCCGCTTGAGCCGCTGGCCGTCCGGTCCGGCGTTGCTGTCGACGTACGTGACCTTCTTCTTGCCCGGCTGGTCCGGATCCTCGACGGTCAGTTCGAATTGCGGCTTCGAGGCATCCTCGATCGCGTGCCAGAGCTTGAGCAGGTAATTGAGGTCCCACTGAAGTTCTTCGGCGGTGCGGCCGATGCCGGCCGTGCGGGCGATGATCGACATGCCGTTCGGCACGTCGAGCTTGTCCATCGTTTCCCGCAATTCCTGGCGCTCGTCGCCTTCGATCCGGCGCGACACGCCGCCCCCGCGGGGGTTGTTCGGCATCAGCACCAGGTACCGGCCGGCGAGCGAGACGAAGGTCGTCAGTGCGGCGCCTTTGTTGCCGCGCTCCTCCTTCTCGACCTGGACCACCAGTTCCTGGCCTTCGCGCAGCGCCTCCTTGATGCTGGCGGTGCGCACGTCGACGCCGTCCTTGAAGTAGACGCGGGAGACTTCCTTGAAGGGCAGGAAGCCGTGACGCTCCTCACCGTAGTCGACGAAGCACGCTTCGAGGCTGGGCTCGACACGCGTGATCACGCCTTTGTAGATGTTCGATTTGCGCTGCTCGCGGCCAGCGTTCTCGATGTCGATGTCGACCAGTCGCTGGCCGTCGACGATGGCCACCCGCAATTCTTCCGAATGGGTGGCGTTGAACAACATGCGTTTCATTCAGCACTCCTTGCGCCTTCTCAGGGGCGCTTCAGCAGGCTGAAGCGAACGGCAGGGACTTGCGAGCGTCGAGGATCAGGCGGCGGTGACCGGGGAGCAACCGCCAGGCGGTGCGTCCGGTTTCCGGCCAAGGGCAGCGTGGACACGCCCGGTCGTGCGCGCCCGCGCCGCGCCTTGAAGGGCGGCGTGCGACAGGACAGGGACGAAGGCCATGTAGTGCTGGTTCCCGAATTTGATCTCGTTGTTCTTGCGGCGCCGCGCGCCGCGCTCAGGGTCCAAAACAGTTCGCTTCAGCGGCTCCCGCACATCGCGGGCCCGCGCAGTCGATGGCTCGCGCCACTCGGCCGCCGAAGCGGCCCGACTGCGAATCCAGGAAGCCCTCTTCGGCTTCCGAACCGATGCCCGCAAAACGCGGACCACGGCGCCTGTGCGAGGGGCATCGCTTGCCTGGCGTCCGCCTGACGGCGGGTGGCCACGGCTACAATTCCTCGCGTTTGTCGGGTTTCGGGGCCGGCGCCGACCGAAGCCGGAACCTTTCATCCGGGCGCGCCAGGCACGGCGCAAGGCGGGACGCCTGTCCCGCATCTTCCGGAAGTGCCGAAAAACCTCGACCGCTCAAGTATATGCAAGATGGGTGCTGTCCGTAAAACGGGAAAAGAAGCGCCCTTGGGCGGTGTAGCCGGCACGGTGCGTCCGGCTGGCGTGGCGGCGGACCGTGCGGCATACCTCACGGTGGGCCCGGAATCCGAGGGCCAGCGTCTCGATAACTTCCTGCTGCGGGTCGCCAAAGGGGTTCCCAAGAGCCACGTGTACCGCGTGGTGCGCAGCGGCGAGGTGCGCGTCAACAAGGGCCGCGTCGGCGTCGACTACCGGCTGGTCCTGGGCGATGAGGTCCGGGTGCCTCCAATGCGCCTGGCCGAGGCCCGGCCCGCGGCGCCTCCGATGGCCCCGGCACAAATGCCGCCCATCCTGTACGAAGACGAGCACCTGATGGTGGTCGACAAGCCGGCCGGGCTGGCGGCGCACGGGGGCAGCGGAATTGCCTACGGGCTGATCGAGCGCGTCCGTGCGGCCCGGCCCAACCAGCCGTTCCTCGAACTCGCGCATCGCCTCGACCGCGAAACGTCGGGCCTGCTGCTGCTTGCGAAGACCCGCCGCGCGCTGGTCGGCCTGCACGAGCAACTGCGGGAGGGCAAGGTCGACAAGCGCTACCTGGCGCTGGTCAAGGGCGACTGGGTCAACGACCGCCAGCACGTGCGCCTGGCCCTCACCAAGTACGTGACGCGGGAAGGAGAGCGGCGCGTGAGCGTGGATCCGGAAGGCGCCGAATCGCACACGGTGTTCACCCTGATGAAGCGCTGCGGCCGCTATTCGCTGCTCGAGGCGGAACTGCGCACGGGGCGCACGCATCAGATCCGCGTGCACCTCGCGCATCTGGGCTTTCCGATCCTCGGCGACGACAAGTACGGTGACTTCGAATTGAACAAGGCGCTCGCGCGCGCGGATGCGCGGCCGCGACTGGCCCGCATGTTCCTGCATGCGGCTTCGGTGCGCCTGACCCATCCGGTGGGCGGCCAGCCGCTGCTGTTCGAGGCGCCGCTGCCTCCGGATTGCTCGACTTTCCTGAAAGGACTCGATGGCACGCCGCTTTGATTTGATCGTCTTCGACTGGGACGGCACGATCGTCGACTCCACGGCGATGATCGCGCTCAGCATCCAGAAGGCGGCGGCGGACCTCGGCCTGACCGTGCCGACCCTCGAGCAGGCGAGCCATGTGATCGGCCTCGGCCTGCACGATGCGCTTGCGCGCGCGGTCCCCGAACTGACCGCCGCGCGCATCGAGGAGTTCTCGGCCCGCTACCGGTTCCACTGGTTCGCCCGCGAACACGAGATCGTGCTGTTCGAAGGTGTGCGCGAGATGCTCGTCGAACTGGCCGAGCGCGGCCTGCCTCTCGCGGTCGCGACGGGCAAGAGTCGTCGCGGACTGGCGCGGGCGTTCGACCAGACCGGGCTCGGGGAGCTGTTCGAAGCATCGCGCTGTGCCGACGAAACGCATCCGAAGCCGCACCCGGCGATGCTGCTGGAACTGGCCGATGAGCTCGCGGTGGAGCCGACCCGCATCGTGATGATCGGCGACACCACGCACGATCTCGAAATGGCCTCGGCGGCGGGCGCGGCCGGCATCGGCGTGACCTACGGCGCTCATCCACGCGAGCAGCTCGAGGCGTGCGCGCCTGCGGCGCTCGTCGGCAATGTCGCCGAGCTTCGCCATTGGCTCGACATCAACGGATGATCCACATCTGTGCCTCGGAAGCGCTCGTCGATGGCGGACGCGGCGTGCGTTTCGAGGTGAGCGTCGGCGGTCGAGCGGTTCCGGCCTTCGTGGTGCGCTTCCGCGGTGTTGCCCGCGGCTACCTCAATCGCTGCGCGCACGTCGCCATGGAACTCGACTGGCAGCCGGGCGAGTTCTTCGACTTCGATGCCGAGCATCTGGTGTGTTCGACCCATGGGGCGCTGTACGACCCGGCCACCGGGGAGTGCGCCGGCGGCGCCTGCGTGGGCCGCGGCGGACTGCGAGCGTTGAAGGTCGTCGAGCGGGAAGGGCAGGTCGGCTGGCAGCCGGACGGCTACGCGCAAGCGCCCGTGAAAGCGCAAGGCTAAGGGGCGAGCAGGCAGAACACGGTTGGCTGGCGCTGCAACGGCGGTCGCCGATCCTGGGGACCGCTCTTCCACTGCTGGACCGATCGCGTGGCGACGAATTCGCCCGCGCCGGTGAGGTCGGTGGCCACGGCCAATCGGGTGGACGGCGCGCAGGCGCCGAGCACCGCCTCGAAGAGAACGGCACTGCGGTATGGCGTCTCGATGAAGACCTGGGTTTCCGACCGCGCTTTCGATTCGCGCTCCAGTGTCTTCAAGGCTGCCGTGCGCGCATCGGCAGCCACCGGCAGATAGCCGTGGAAGCGAAAACGCTGCCCTTCTAGCCCGGCGGCCATCAGCGCCAGCAGAATCGACGACGGGCCGACCAGCGGCCGCACTCGCAACCCGCGCACATGCGCCGCCGCCACGATCGTTGCGCCGGGATCGGCGATTCCGGGGCAGCCCGCCTCCGACACGAGGGCGCCATCGACACCGGATACGACGGGCGCCAGCCAGCCCTCGATGTCGGCCGTGCGGGGCTCGTGGCCGATCTCGATGATCGACAATTCGCGGATCGGCCGCGGATGACCGACTTCCTTCAGGAACGCGCGGGCGCTTTTCGCCTCCTCGGCGAGAAAGTAGTCCACCCGGCGCGCGATGGCGATGACCTCGGCAGGAAGGACCGCGCCGATCGGGCCGGCGGCAATGGGGCAGGGCAGGAGATAGAGCGTGCCGCTCATCGTGCGGCGTCGAGCACCGGCAGGCCGGCCGCCGCCAGCATGGAGGTCAGGCGTATCAGCGGCAAGCCGATGAGTGCCGTCGGATCGTCGGATTCGACGCGCTCGACGAGGGCGATGCCGAGCGACTCGATCTTCGCGGCGCCCGCGCAGTCATAGGGCAGGTCGCTCCTGAGATACGCCTCGAGCGCCCGACGTTCGAGGCGCCGGAACGTCACGGTGGTCGGAACCGACTCGACGACGGTCTGGCCGTGGCCGATCACCGCGAGGGCCGTGTGAAAGACGAGTCGGCGCCCCTGCATGCGTTCGAGTTGCGCGAGCGCGCGGTCGTGCGTGTGCGGCTTGCCGATGGGTTCGCCATCGAGTTCCGCCACCTGATCCGAACCGATCACGATGGCGTCCGGCCGTCGCCCTGCCACTTCCATCGCCTTCGCCTTGGCCAGCCGCAGCGCCAGTGCGAGGGGTGCCTCGCCGGGGAGTCGGGTCTCATCGACCGCGGGGGCCAGTACCTCGAAGGGCACACGCAAGCGCTGAAGCAGTTCGCGGCGATACGGCGAGGTCGAGGCGAGTACGATCGTCGTCATGGTCGCCGCAGTTTAGCGACGCATGCCGCCTGCATGCCTGAACATCACATGCCTGCCCGCCCAACCTTCGACGCGTTCCGCCTCGCCCGCCAGAGCGAGACGCTGAGCGGCGACGCCTCGATGGCCGACCTCCCGCGTCTTGCGATGTCGGTGCTCGATGCCGGGGCGCGAGTCCACTACGACATCCAGGGTCGCGTGGACGACGAGGGGCACCCCGGCGCCATCATGAAGCTGTCGGGCCAGCTGCCGCTGCGATGCGAGCGCTGCAACGCGTCCCTGCAGTTCCTGCTTGAACGGGAAGTGCCGTTCCGCTTCGTCGCGAGCGAGCAGGAAATCAACGCGCTGCCGATCGAGGACGACGAGGTCGAGGAGGTCGTCGGGTCGCCGGCGATGGACCTGCTCGACTGGGTCGAAGACGAGGCGATCCTGTCCTTGCCGCTGGTGCCCCGGCACGTAGACTGCGCCATGCCCTTCGCCGATGAGGAAGTGGCCGATTCGGGCCGCCCGAGCCCCTTCGCCGCCCTCGCGAAGCTCAAACGGGGCGACGGCAACGGGCCGGCAGACGCCTGACCGCTTCCGCGCCCGGGCCGGGTCGGGTACAATTTCCGTTTCTTTTCGTGGGGTTAGCCATGGCAGTCCAACAGAACAAGAAATCGGCCTCGAAGCGCGGCATGCACCGCGCGCACGATTTCCTTACCAACCCGCCGACGGCGATCGAGCCGACGACGGGCGAAGTGCATCGTCGCCACCACATCAGCCCGAACGGGTTCTATCGCGGCAAGAAGGTCATCGCGACCAAGAACGACGAGTAATCGGCCGGGTCAAGCACCGTCCCCGCCTTCCGCTCCGCGCGTCGCCGCCCACGGCCTCGAACCCCATGTCCTGCTGCCGCACGCCACTGCCGAGCGGCGGCCTGCACGTGCCGCGCTAGCGAGCCCACGGTGACGGTACGCATCGCCATCGATTGCATGGGCGGTGACCACGGCATTGCGGTCACCGTTCCCGCGTCTCTCGCGTTCCTGGAACACCAGAAGGACGCTTCCCTGCTGCTGGTCGGACGCGAGTCCGAACTGAAGTCCGCGCTGCCGGCGCGTGTGCCGTCGTCGGTCCGCATCGTTCACGCCGAAGAGGTCGTCGAGATGGACGACCCGGTGATGGTCGCGCTGCGCAGCAAGCGCAACTCGTCGATGCGTGTCGCGATCAGCCTCGTCAAGGACGGCAGCGCCGATGTCTGCGTCAGCGCGGGCAACACGGGCGCGCTCATGGCGATCGCGCGCAACGTGCTGAAGACGCTCGACGGTATCGACCGGCCGGCGATTGCCGGCGTCATCCCGAACCAGAAGGGCGGGCTGACGACGATGCTCGACCTCGGCGCCAACGTCGACTGCGGCTCGGACCACCTGTTCCAGTTCGCGGTCCTCGGCGCCGCCCTTGTCGAGGCCATCGACGAGAAGGACAGGCCCACGATCGGGCTGCTCAACATCGGCGAGGAAGTGATCAAGGGCAACGATGTCGTGAAGGAGGCAGGCGAGCTGCTGCGCGGCAGTGCCCTGAACTTCTACGGCAATGTCGAGGGCAACGACATCTTCAAGGGCACGACCGATGTCGTGGTGTGCGACGGCTTCGTGGGCAACGTGGCGCTCAAGTCGTCCGAAGGTCTGGCGACCATGCTCAGCGGCTTCATCCGCGAGGAGTTCACACGCGGGCCGCTCGCGAGGTTGCAGGCGCTCGCCGCGATGCCGGTGCTGAACCGGTTGAAGCGTCGCGTCGACTACCGGCATCACAACGGGGCGAGCCTGCTCGGCCTGCGCGGCCTCGTCCTGAAGAGCCACGGATCGGCCGACGCGCATGCGTTCGAGTGCGCGCTGAAGCGCGGCTACGAAGAAGCGCGGCACCGCGTGCTCGAGCGGACCATCGCCGCGATGCAACCGTACGTGGAGCAACTGGAGCGACTTCATCGCGCGCAGCCCTCGGCTGCCGCCAGCGCCTGATGCCGACGTCACGCCTGTATTCCCGAATCACGGGCACGGGCTCGGGTCTGCCGCAGCGGATCGTCAGCAACGAGGAGCTTGCACGCGACCTCGCGAGCCGCGGCATCGAAACCTCCGACGAGTGGATCGTGGCGCGCACGGGCATCCGCCAGCGCCATATCGCCGATGCGGGGATCACGACAGTCGAACTCGGCGCACGCGCGGCCGCAGGTGCTCTCGAAGCGGCCGGGCTCGATCCCGGCAACATCGATCTGATCGTCGTCGCCACCTCCACACCGGACCAGATCTTTCCCAGCAACGCTTGCCTGATCCAGGCCCGCATCGGCGCGCTCGGCTGCGCGGCTTTCGACGTGCAGGCGGTGTGCAGCGGGTTCGTCTATGCGCTGACGACGGCCGATGCGCTGATCCGGACGGGAGCGCACCGGCGCGCACTCGTGATCGGCACCGAGGTGTTCTCCCGCATCCTGGACTGGAACGACCGCAGCACCTGCGTGCTGTTCGGAGACGGCGCGGGCGCGGTGGTGCTGGAAGCGTCGAACGAACCTGGCGTGATGGCGGCGCAGTTGAAGGCGGACGGAAGCCAGGCGGGCGTTCTGTGCACCGCGGGCCGTGTCAGCAACGGCGCCGTGGAAGGCGATCCCTTCCTGCGCATGGACGGCCAGGCCGTTTTCAAGCTGGCCGTGAACGTGCTCGGGACCTCCGCGCTGGAGACGCTCGCGCTAGGCAAGCTCGACGCCAGCCGTCTCGACTGGCTGATTCCTCACCAGGCCAACGTGCGGATCCTGAAGGCGACGGCCAAGCGGCTCGGTGTGCCGGAAGAAAAACTGGTCGTGACGGTCGATCGCCATGCGAACACGTCGGCGGCATCGGTTCCGCTCGCGCTGGACGACGCCGTGCGCGGTGGCCGGATCAAGCGCGGCGAGCACCTGCTGTTGCAGGGCGTCGGTGGCGGTTTCACGTGGGGTTCCGTTCTCGTTCGGTGGTGACATGAAGATCGCATTCGTATTTCCCGGACAGGGCTCCCAGGCGGTCGGCATGCTCGATTCGTTCGAGGGCAATGCCGCGGTCGCCGATGTGCTGCGCGAGGCGTCCTCGGCGCTGGGCCAGGACGTCGGTGCGCTGATCAAGTCGGGACCGGCTGAAGACCTCAGCCTGACGGTCAACACGCAGCCCGTCATGTTGACGGCGGGCTACGCGGTGTATCGCGCCTGGCGCGCGGCGGGCGGCGTCGAACCGGCCGTGGTCGCCGGTCACAGCCTGGGCGAGTACACCGCGCTCACCGCCGGCGGCGCGCTCTCGCTCGCCGACGCCGTGAAGCTCGTGCGCTTCCGCGCTCAGGCGATGCAGGAAGCGGTGCCGGTCGGCCAGGGGGCCATGGCCGCGATCCTCGGGCTCTCGGACGACCAGGTGCGGCAGGCATGCGAGGAGGCGGCGGCGGGCGAAGTCGTCGAGCCGGTGAACTTCAACGCGCCCTCGCAGGTGGTCATCGCGGGGCAGACGGCTGCCGTCGCGCGCGCGTGCGAAGCAGCCAAGCGCCTCGGCGCGAAGCGCGCGCTGCCGCTGCCGGTATCCGCGCCGTTTCATTCGTCGTTGCTGCGTCCCGCGAGCGATCGGCTGCGCGCCTACCTGGCCAACGTGCGCCTGACCGCGCCGTCGATACCGCTGGTGAACAACGTCGACGTCACCATCGAAAGCGAACCAGGGCGTATCGTCGATGCGCTGGCACGTCAGGCCGCCTCGCCGGTGCGCTGGGTCGAAACGATCCAGAAGATGGCCGCCGACGGCGTGACACACGTGGTCGAATGCGGCCCGGGGCGCATCCTGGCCGGCCTCACGAAGCGGATTGCGCCCGCGCTTGAAAGCATCGCCGTCGCCGACGCTTCTGCCCTCGACGACGCGTTGGCCCGACTCAAGGCCTAGGGAGCCGACATGCAAGTGTTCCAGCCGAACTGCCTGTCCGACGACGTCGCGCTCGTGACGGGCGCTTCGCGCGGCATCGGGCGCGCCATCGCCGAGCAACTGGCACGCGCGGGGGCGACCGTCATCGGTACCGCGACTTCTGCGGCCGGTGCCGACGGCATCGGCGAGCGCCTGGCGGAACTTGGCGCACGCGGTCGCGGCGCGGTGCTCGACGTCGCCGACGGGGCGGGCGCCGAGTCCCTGATCGAAGCCATCGGGAAGGAATACGGCAAGCTTTCCATTCTCGTGAACAACGCCGGCATCACGCGCGACACGCTCGCCATGCGCATGAAGGACGAGGACTGGGCGGCCGTCATCGATACCAACCTTTCTGCGGTGTTCCGGATGTCGCGTGCCGTGCTCCGCGGAATGATGAAGGCCAAGCACGGGCGCATCGTCAACATCACGTCGGTCGTGGGCGCCAGCGGCAATGCCGGCCAGGCGAATTACGCGGCGGCCAAGGCAGGGGTCGCGGGCATGACGCGCGCACTGGCTCGCGAACTGGGAAGTCGCAACATCACCGTGAACTGCGTGGCGCCCGGGTTCATCGACACCGACATGACGCGCGGACTGAACGAAGCGCAGACGCACGCGCTGCTCGGGCAGATCCCGCTGGGTCGCCTCGGGCAGGCGGACGAAGTGGCGGCGGCGGTCGTCTTTCTTGCTTCCGCTGCAGGATCCTACGTTTCCGGCGCCACGCTGCACGTCAACGGTGGCATGTTCATGAACTGAGTGTGCGCAGGTGAAACAGGGTGCTCTGTTAGAATCCGCGCGCTTTTTTGGCCGGGCTCCGGAGTGGAATTCAGAAGCACAGAAGCTCGTCGCCCTGATCAAAAACCGAGGTAGGAGGAGAGTGGCAATGGAAAACATCGAACAACGTGTCAAGAAGATCGTCGCCGAGCAACTGGGCGTCAACGAAGCGGACATCAAGAACGAGTCCGCCTTCGTGGAGGACCTGGGCGCCGATTCGCTCGACACCGTCGAGCTGGTCATGGCCCTCGAAGACGAGTTCGAGTGCGAGATTCCGGACGAAGAGGCCGAGAAGATCCGCACCGTGCAGCAGGCCATGGATTACATCACCACGCACCTGAAGAAGGCCTGACGGCCGCCCGCGGAGCATGACCGGACGACGACGCGTTGTAGTAACCGGCCTGGGTGTGGTCAGCCCGGTCGGCAATGACGTTCCGTCGTCCTGGGAAGCTCTGCTGGCCGGGCGGTCGGGCATCGGCCCGATCACCCGCTTCGATGCTTCCGGACTCGGGTGCCGCATCGCCGGCGAGGTCCGGAACTTCGATCTCGGCGCCTACATGTCGCCGAAGGAAGCGCGCCGGATGGATACCTTCATCCATTACGGCATCGCCGCTTCGGTGCAGGCGATCAAGGACAGCGGCATCGAAGTCACCGACGCCAATCGCGACCGTATCGGTTGCGTGATCGGGTCGGGCATCGGCGGCCTGCCGATGATCGAGGACAACCACACGGAACTGCTCAACCGCGGTCCGCGCCGGGTGTCACCGTTCCTGATCCCCGGTTCGATCATCAACATGATCTCCGGCAACCTGTCGATCCAGTACGGACTGCGGGGGCCGAACCTCGCGATCGTCACCGCGTGCACGACCGGCCTGCACTCGATCGGCGAAGCGGGCCGGTTGATCGAGTACGGGGACGCCGACGTGATGATCGCGGGAGGATCCGAGTCGACGATCTGCCCGCTCGGCATCGGCGGGTTCGACACCATGCGCGCGCTGTCGACGCGCAACGACGATCCGGCCACGGCCAGCCGGCCGTGGGACAAGGACCGCGACGGATTCGTGATGGGCGAGGGCGCTGGCGTCATGGTGGTCGAGGAGTACGAGCACGCACGCAAGCGCGGCGCGCGCATCTACTGCGAACTCGCGGGCTTCGGCATGAGCGCCGACGCGTACCACATGACCGCGCCGGACATGGACGGTCCGAGACGCTGCATGATCTCCGCGCTGCGCAATGCCGGTGTCAACGCCGACGAGGTCAGCTACCTGAATGCCCACGGCACGTCCACGCCGCTTGGCGACGTCAATGAGACCAACGCGATCAAGGCCGCTCTTGGCGATGCCGCAAGAAAGATCGTCGTGAATTCGACGAAATCGATGACCGGACACCTGCTCGGTGGTGCCGGCGGGGTCGAATCGGTCGTCACGGCGCTCGCGATTCATCATCAGGTGTCGCCGCCCACGATCAACATCTTCAATCAGGATCCGGAGTGCGATCTTGATTACTGCGCGAACACCGCGCGCGAAATGCGCATCGACGTCGCGCTGAAGAACTCGTTCGGCTTCGGCGGCACGAACGGCACGCTGGTTTTCAAGCGCATCTGAGTGCTCGTACCGTGGACGCCGCTGACGCCGTCCCGACGTGAGCGGGCCGTCCGGCGAACGGGCGTCTTCCTTGCCGTCGCGACCTCGGCGACGCTGCTGGTCGCCGCCGCTCGCGACGAGGCATTCGACGCTTTCCTGGCCGCGGTTGCCGTGCTTGCGCTTCTGGCGGGTGCCGTCGCCGGCCGGTCCCGCCCGCCCGCGCGGCTCGAGGTGGGCGTGGATCGCTCGGGAGCCTTGGCCGTCCGTCGGGCAGACGACGCGGAAAGCGTCCCGGAGCACGGGTTGCAGTGCGTTTTCGCCGCGCCGTGGTTGATAACGCTCAGGCGCGGCACCATCTGGATCCCGATCTGGCCGGATTCGGTGCCCGGCAACACCTACCGGCGTTTATGGGTCCATATCCGATGGGGTTCCGGCCGGCAGCCGGCGGATCTCCCGGCCGGAATCGCGCCAGGCCAACCGGAATGAAACGAGAACAAAGGAGGGCACGCGGGGTGGAGATCGGCCGGGTACTGTCAGGGTGGCAGGCGCCGTATGGCGCGGGGCCGCCATGACCGATCGCGACATCGATCAGCAGCTGGTCGAGCGCGTGCAGCGCGGCGACAAGGCCGCCTTCGATCTGCTCGTCTCCAAGTACCAGCGCAAGATCTTTCGACTGCTGTCGAGGCTGATCCGCGACCACGCGGAAGTCGAGGATGTCGCCCAGGAAGCCTTCATCAAGGCCTATCGGGCGTTGCCCAATTTCCGGGGCGACAGCGCGTTCTATACGTGGCTGTACCGGATCGCCATCAATACCGCCAAGAACTACCTCGTGTCCCAGGGCCGCCGGGCGCCGACGACCACCGAGGTGGATATCGAGGAGGCGGAAACTTTTGACGACGGCGAGCACCTAAGAGACCTGAACACCCCGGAATCGATGTTGTTGACCAAGCAGGTCGGGGAAGCGGTGAACCGGGCGATCGACCAGTTGCCCGAGGACTTGCGCACCGCCATCGTGCTGCGCGAAATCGAGGGCCTGACCTATGAAGAGATTGCGGAATCCATGAATTGTCCGATCGGGACCGTACGTTCGCGTATCTTTCGCGCCCGTGAGGCCATTGCCCAGGAATTGAAGCCGGTCCTTGACACGGCTAAAGACAAGCGCTGGTAGGTGAAAGATCATGGCAGCCGGACACATCGCAGCACGGGATAAAGTGGACATCGAACATCTGTCGTCCCTCATCGACGGTGAACTCGACCCCCAGGAAGCAGCGGCGGTGCTCGATGCGCTATGCCGGGATGCCGAGCTCCAACGGCGATGGTCCGATCTGCAACTGGTGGGCGACGCGCTACGGTCGACCGAAGTCGCCGCTTGCCACCTCGACGGTTTCTGTGCGCGCGTGAGCCAGGCCCTGGCCGCTGAACCGACCGTGCTGGCGCCGCGCGTCCGGCGGTCCTCGATGCGCCGCTATGCGATCCCGGGCTTCGCCGTCGCGGCCTCCGTGGCAGCCATCGCCTTCGTCGCCGTGCCCCTGCTGCGGGCGCCGGCCCCCGATATGACGGCGCAGAAGCAGTCGCCCACGGCAACGTCGGCCACCGTGGTCGCAAACGCCGACGAGCAGGCCGCCCATGCGGCGTCGAAGGCGGCAGGCGCGATCGCCAACGCGCGCGCGCTCGATCCCTACTTTGCCGCGCATCGCGAATTGACCGGCGGCACGCCGCTGCCGCGCGCGACCGCTTACCTGCGCACCAGCGCCGGGGAGCGTTGATGGTCGGTGGGGCAGTCTGCGAGGGACGGCGTTTTCCGCGAACCTCGCGGAGATGGATTGGCGCCGTGCTCGTGGCCGGCAGCGCATTCGTGCCGCTGCACGTGCCGGCACAGGAAGCGCGGCGCGACGCGCCCCGCAGCGAGGCGCAATGGATCCAGGCCGCGCGCAACGCGGCGCTGCGGATCAACTACACCGGCACCATCGTCTACCAGGCGGGCGGCGAGATGACGTCGTCGCGCATCACGCACGTGTTCGACGGCTCGAAGTCGCACGAACGCATCCAGACCCTCGACGGCAAGCCGCGCGAATACCTGCGCAAGCGCTCCGACAGCGACGATGAGGTGCAGTGCCTCATCCCCGAGTCGAGGAAGATCGTCGTCGAGAAGCGCAGTGTGGAGGAGTCCTTCCCGGCGTTGTCGAGCGCGTCGCCCGACGAGATCCTGCAGCGTTACGACGCCCGGCTCGGGGCGGTCGAGCGCGTTGCCGGCATCGATGCCCAGACGCTGGCACTCGAACCACGGGACAAGCTGCGTTATGCCTACCGCCTGTGGCTCGACCGCGCGACCGGCCTCTTGCTGCGTGCGCAGACGCTCAACGAGCGCCGGGAAGTGATCGAGCAGATCGCATTCAGCGACGTGCGCATCGGCGAACGCATCGATCGCGCGGCGCTGAAGCCGGCGTGGGCCACCGATGGCTGGTCGGTGGAGCGCAGCGACTATCGCAAGACCGACCTCGCAAAGCAGGGCTGGATCGTTCCGGCGCCGGATGGCTTCCGCAAGACGAAAGAGGTCCTGCGCCGCATGCACGCGGCCGAGGCCATGCAGGTCGTGTTCGCCGACGGGCTGGCGACGATCTCGGTATTCATCGAGCCCGGCTCCCAGGCCGGCGCCCCGTCGACCGAGGTACGGACGCACGGCCCGACCTCGGCCTATTCGCGGCGGGTCGGCGACGCGCTGGTCACGGTCGTCGGCGAGGTTCCGCCGGGTACGATCCGTGCCGTTGCACAGTCGGTCGAATTTCGCGGCCCGCGCTGACGCGCGGGCCGTTTCTTTCCACGTAGTCGTCTTCAAGCAAGAAGAGGGAATTCACGATGCTCCGCAATTTTGCCGCTGCATTGCTCGCCCCGCTGTTCGCCGTCGTGCTGCCGCTGCTGTCGCCTGCCGCCGTGGCGCAATCCGCGCCCACGCAGACCCTGCCGGACTTTGCCGACCTGGCTGAACGTGTCGGCCCGGCTGTCGTCGGCATCCGAACGACGGCCAAGGTGGGTGGGGGCCAGCAAGGCGGCTTGCCCATCCCGGATCTCGACGAGAACGACCCGATGTACGAGTTCTTCCGTCGCTTCTTTCCGAATCCTCCCCAGCAAGGTGGCCCGCAGGGTCCGCGCCAGCAGCAGCCGGGGCCGCGCCGGAATGTCCCGCGCGGCCTCGGGTCCGGTTTCGTCATTTCGGCCGACGGCTACCTGCTGACCAATGCGCACGTCGTCGAGGGCGCTGACGAGATCACGGTCACCTTGCAGGACAAGCGTGAGTTCAAGGCCAGGCTCCTCGGCGCGGACAAGCGCAGCGACGTCGCCCTGCTGAAGATCGAGGCAACCGGTCTTCCCGCGGCGCGCATCGGAGATTCGAACAAGCTTCGCGTCGGCGAGTGGGTGATTGCGATCGGGTCGCCGTTCGGACTGGAAAACACGGTGACGGCGGGCATCGTCAGCGCCAAGGGCCGCGAGACGGGCGAGTACCTGCCGTTCATCCAGACCGACGTCGCCGTCAACCCGGGCAACTCCGGAGGTCCGCTGATCAACATGCGGGGGGAAGTGATCGGCATCAACTCGCAGATCTTCACCACGTCCGGCGCCTTCGCAGGAATCTCGTTCGCCATCCCGATCGACGAGGCGATGAGCGTGCAGCAGCAGTTGCGCAGCGCCGGGCGCGTGATCCGCGGCCGCATCGGCGTCGGCATCGAGGGCGTGTCCCGCGATATCGCCGAAGCCATCGGGCTTGGCAAGCCGGTGGGTGCGCTCGTGAATACGGTCGAAAAGGACGCGCCTGCGAGCAAGGCCGGGGTCGAGCCGGGCGATGTCATCACGCGCTTCGACGGCAAGCCGATCGAGCGTTCGACCGACCTGCCGCGCATCGTCGGTGGGACGAAGCCGGGTTCGACCGTCAACATGACCGTCTTCCGCAAGGGCGGGCAGCGCGACCTGAAGGTGACGGTCGCCGAACTCCAGCCCGACCAGCCGGCCAGCGCGCGTACCCGCGAGGCGCCGAAGCCGGCCGCCCCGACCAACGCGCTGGGCCTCGTCGTTTCCGACCTGTCGGCCGACAAGCAGAAGGAACTGGGCGTCAAAGGCGGCGTGCAGGTCGACGGCGTCGACGGGTTGGCGGCGGCGGCCGGCCTGCGGCCCGGGGACGTGATCAGCCAGCTGAACAGCGTCGAAGTGCAGAACGCCAAGCAATTCAACGACTCGGTGGCCAAGCTGGATCCGAAGAAGGACGTCGCGGTGCTCGTCCGGCGGGGCGACGCCTCCCGCTTCGTCATCATCCGTCGCTAGGGACCATTGCCGCGCGGGTCCCGTGCGGGCTGGTTGAATCCGGCCCTTTCCTGTCGTGCATTGACGTTCGTGGCGAACGCGGCGTGGGGAGCATGCGCGCTCGCCGCGTGCGCTCACGGCCATCTCGGCGCCACGCGTCCGTTGGCGCCTTCCATGAATCTCCGCACGTAGTCGTCTGCGCAAGGTCAAGCTCGCGGCCGCGCCAGACCTCCGTCTTCAGCTTCGCTTCATGCTCGCTGCCTAGGCTTTCTAAGGGTGTTCGCGCAACCCGAGTGTTTTCGATCGCCCCATGGCACGGACGGCGAGACAGACCGAAAGGGCGATCAGCCGGACGCCGAGGCCAGTTCACGATGCGGTGACAGGCCCGACGCCGGGCCACGGATGAACGGCAAGCAGTTCTCTGGACGGGAGTTCCGACATGTTGACGACAACAAGACTCGCATGCGTCGCGGCGGCCGCGATGACCATCGCCGCGTGCGGTGGCAGCGATAGCTCATCGCCTCCGCCCGACGGCGGTACCCAGCCGGGCACCATGAGCACGGTGGTCGGCACGATCAGCGGCTTCGGCAGCGTGATCGTCAATGGGGTCAAGTTCGACGACTCGAGCGCGGCCGTGACCATGGATGGCGCGGTCGCAACGCGGGATCGCCTGCGCTTGGGCATGGTGGTGCAGATCCGCGGACGCATCCGCGGTGACGGTACCGGGACCGCAGACAGCATCCGGTACGAGGACTGCGTCGAAGGCCCCATCACCGCAATGAACCAGGTCCAGAACACGTTGACCGTGCTCGGTCAAACGGTCCACGTCGATGACGGCACGGTGTTCGACGGAGTCACCCTGCGTGACATGAACAGCTTCTCGATCGGCGACACGGTCGAGGTCAGCTGCCTGCCGGACCCGGTCAGCAACCGGTTCCAGGCCACGCGCATGGAGCGCAAGGGAACGTTCGCCAACGGCGTCACCGAAATGGAGGTCAAGGGGACCGTTGCCAATCTCAATCTTGCCGCCGGGACGTGCACCATCGGCGGCCTGACGGTGAACTTCGCGGGCATAGCGGCGTCCGAGCGTCCCGCCGGGCTTGCCAACGGCATGACTGTGGAGGCCGGTGGACGGGGCTACGCCAACGGTGTGCTGACGGCGGACCGACTGCGGGACCGGGATCGCGATCGCATCCAGACGCCGGACGGCGATGGGGTCGAGGTCGAGGGCTACGTGTCCGACTTCGTGTCGATCACGAGCTTCAAGGTCAACGGCCAGACCGTGAATGCGAGCAGCGCGACCATCAGGAACGGCACCGCGGCGGACATCCTGAACGGGGTGAAGGTCGAGGTCGAAGGAACCATGGTCAACGGCATACTGGTTGCCCGCGTCGTGATCCTCAAGCTGCAGACCAGCGTGCGCGTCGAGGCCGGCATGCAAACGAAGGACACCGCACTGGCGACGATCACGCTGCTCGGGCGCGCAATCAAGGTGACCGCGGAAACGCGGCTTACAGACCGCCTCGCCAACGCGAGCCAGCCCGCCGCGATCACGCTCGCCGGCTTGAACGTCGGCGACCGACTCGAGGTCCTGGCGTACAAGGACGGCTCAGCCAACCTCGTGGCCACGCAGATCGAGCGGACCGCACCCGACCAGCGCGTGGTGGTCAAGGGCCCGGCCGAGGCGAAGCAGCCCGTGACCGCGATCAAGCTCGCAGGCTTCGACATCGCAACCAGCGCCGGTACGCGCTACCGCGATGAAAGCGGCAGCCTCATCGACGCGGCCAGCTTCTACGGCCTCGTGCAGACCCCGCCGGCCCTGCCGACGATGGTGAACGCACATGGCGTGGTGGCCAGTCTCCTCGTCAACACCGTCGACGCGACCCGCACTGTCGCCACCGACGGCGAACTGGAGATTCATCGCGAGTAGGGGAACGGCGCTGACGTCCCGGCGGGCGCGCCAGGATCCCTTTTCTGGGCGCCTGCGCCGCACGCGGGTGTGGCGTCCGGGCGCAGCGCCAAAGCCGCTGCCGAACGCTTCGGTAGCACCGGATCGCGGCCGGATAGTCCTTCTGGACGCGTCGCCGCCAACCGATGTGCCGCATCGCGGTAAAATCGCTGGCTAACCGGGAGTGGGGGTGTCCTGACGGTCACCCCCTTTTCTTTGGCGGCTCGGCGGACTTCCCGTCGTTCCCGTCGCTCATTCGACCGTCGGAGCTCAGAGGCGGCCGTTTCGGCGCAAATGCATGCAGCACACCCGCAACTTTTCCATCATCGCGCACATCGACCACGGCAAGTCGACGCTGGCTGACCGGCTGATCCAGCGCTGCGGCGGCCTGTCAGACCGCGAAATGGAGGCCCAGGTGCTCGACTCGATGGACCTCGAGCGCGAGCGCGGCATCACCATCAAGGCGCAGACGGCGGCGCTCGAGTACACCGCCGCCGACGGCACGAAGTACAACCTCAACCTGATCGACACGCCGGGCCACGTCGACTTCAGTTACGAAGTCAGCCGCTCCCTGTCCGCCTGCGAGGGGGCGCTGCTGGTGGTTGACGCCTCGCAGGGTGTCGAGGCGCAGACGGTCGCCAACTGCTACACGGCGATCGAACTTGGCGTCGAGGTCCTGCCGATCCTGAACAAGATGGACCTGCCGTCGGCCAACGCCGAGGAGGCGCGCGCCGAAATCGAGGACGTGATCGGCATCGACGCGCACGATGCGGTGCTGGCGAGCGCGAAGACCGGCATGGGCCTCGAGGAGATCCTCGAGCGCATCATCGAGCGCGTGCCGCCGCCCAAGGGCGATCCGTCGGAGCCGCTGCAGGCGCTCATCATCGATTCGTGGTTTGACAACTACGTGGGCGTCGTCATGCTGGTGCGCGTCGTCAACGGCGTGCTGAAGCCGAAGGACAAGATCCTGCTGATGGCGACAGGCGCCACGCACCTGGTGGAGCAGGTCGGCGTGTTTACCCCGAAGTCGCGCGGCCGGGAGCAATTGTCGGCCGGCGACGTCGGCTTCGTGATCTCCGGCATCAAGGAACTGCGCGACGCGCACGTGGGGGACACGGTGACCCACACGTCGCGGCCGGCGGCGGCACCGCTGCCCGGCTTCAAGGAAGTGAAGTCGCAGGTCTTCGCCGGACTCTTCCCGGTCGAATCCAACCAGTACGAGGCGCTGCGCGACGCGCTTACCAAGCTGCAACTGAACGACGCTTCGCTGCACTTCGAGCCGGAGGTGTCGCAGGCGCTCGGCTTCGGCTTTCGCTGCGGCTTCCTCGGCCTGCTGCACATGGACATCGTGCAGGAGCGGCTCGAGCGCGAGTACGACATGGACCTCATCACCACGGCGCCGTCCGTGGTGTACGAGGTGCTGCTGCGCGACGGCAGCGTGGTGTCGGTCGAGAACCCGTCGAAGATGCCGGATCCCGCGAAGATCGAGGAGATCCGCGAGCCCATCGTCGACGTGACGATCTTCGTTCCCCAGGAATACGTGGGGCAGGTGATCACGCTCGCCATCGGCAAGCGCGGGTGTCCAGACCGACCTGACGTACCACAGCCGGCACGTGATCCTGAAGTACGAACTTCCGCTCGCGGAGATCGTGCTCGACTTCTTCGACAAGCTGAAATCCGTCTCGCGGGGCTACGCGTCGATGGACTACGAGTTCAAGGAATACCGCGCCGCCGACGTCGTGAAGGTCGACATGCTGATCAACGGCGATCGCGTGGATGCGCTGTCGGTGATCGTCCACCGCGCGAACGCCACGCACCGCGGACGCGAAGTCACCGCGAAGATGCGCAAGCTGATCCCGCGGCAGATGTACGACGTGGCGATCCAGGCGTCGATCGGCGCCAACATCATCGCCCGCGAGGACGTCAAGGCGCTGCGCAAGAACGTTCTGGCCAAGTGCTATGGCGGGGACATCACCCGCAAGAAGAAGCTGCTTGAGAAGCAGAAGGCCGGCAAGAAGCGCATGAAGCAGGTCGGTACGGTGGAAATTCCGCAGGAGGCTTTCCTCGCCATCCTGCAGGTGGAAGACAAATGAACTTTGCCCTCATCCTGTTCGTTCTCACCGTCTTCACGGGCGTGCTCTGGGTGCTCGACAAGCTCGTGTTCGCCAAGCAGCGGCGCGAGCGCGCCGCACGGCTGGTCGCCGACTTCGACCAGCGCAACGCCGCGGCGCTGGCGCGCAAGGAGCCCATCGTCGAGCAGGAACGGCGGACCCTGGAGGACGGCGCGGTCCGGCAGCCGGCATGGCTGGAGTACACCGCCAGCTTCTTCCCGGTGATCCTGCTCGTGTTCGTGCTGCGCTCGTTCCTGTTCGAGCCCTTCCGGATCCCTTCGGGCTCGATGATTCCGACGCTCGAGATCGGCGACCTCATCCTGGTCAACAAGTACGAATACGGCATCCGCCTGCCCGTCGTGAACAAGAAGGTCATCGAAATCGGGCAGCCGAAGCGGGGCGACGTGATGGTCTTCCGCTATCCGCTGAATCCTTCGCAGGACTACATCAAGCGCGTCGTCGGCCTGCCGGGCGACCGGATCGAGTACATCAACAAGCGGCTGACGATCAACGGCCAGCCGGTCCCGATGAAGAAACTCGACCCGTACTACGACTCCGACCGGATGCAGTACTACGCCCAGTTCAGCGAGTCGCTGGGCGCAACCGAGCACCGGATCATCGTGAGCGAGCAAGTCCCGCCCGGATTGGGCGGCGGCTTCCCCAACACCCATCCGGGTGCCTGCCAATACAGCGGAAGCGGGGTGGTCTGCCAGGTGCCCCCCGGGCACTATTTCATGATGGGGGACAACCGCGACAACAGCGAGGACAGCCGGTTCTGGGGGTTCGTCCCGGACGAAAATATCGTGGGTCGAGCCTTCTTTATCTGGATGAATTTTGGCAATATCGGACGCATCGGAACCTTTAACTAGAAGTAATATTGCTAAATTGTTGAAAACGCAGGGGAAGATGGATACTCGAACTGCAAGTCGGCAACGAGGTCTGAGCCTGATCGGGCTGATCTTCGTCGGCCTGATCGTGGTCGCCCTCCTGGCCCTTGGGTTCCGGATCGTGCCGGCGGTGATCGAGTACATCGCCATCGAACGCGCGGTGCAGAAGATCAAGAACGAGTCCACGGTGCGCGACATCCAGGCGGCGTTCGAACGGCATCGGACGATCGACGACATCACGTCGATCAGTTCTCGCGACCTCGACATCACCAAAGAGGGCGACAAGGTCGTGATCAGCTACGCGTACCAGAAGAAGATCCCGATCCTCGACAACGTGTCGCTCGTCATCGATTTCGCCGGCACCACCCGGGACCGGCAAACAAAGGCCGTTCCTTGAACGGCCGGCAGCGGACAGGCGATGGAACTGACGGCGCTTGAAGAGCGCCTCGGCTACACCTTTGTTCAGCGGGTGCTGCTCGAGCAGGCGGTCACGCACCGCAGCCACGGGGCGGTCCACAACGAGCGGCTCGAATTCCTCGGCGACGCCGTCCTGAACTGCGCAATCGCTCACCTGCTGTTCGCCAAGTACGCACGTCTGGACGAAGGCGACCTCTCTCGGCTGCGCGCCAATCTCGTCAAGCAGCAGTCGCTGGCGGATATCGCCGAGAAGCTGGTGCTGTCGGATTTCCTGCGGCTGGGTGAAGGCGAGATGAAGAGCGGCGGCTTCCGCCGGCCCTCGATCCTCGCCGACACCATGGAAGCGCTCTTCGGCGCGATCTTCGTGGACAGCGGGTTCGATGCCGCCCGGCAGGTGATCGGCAAGCTCTTCGAGCCGGTCCTCAAGACCGTCGACCCCAAGACGCTGGGCAAGGACAGCAAGACGCTCCTGCAGGAGTACCTGCAGGGCAAGCGCATCGCGCTGCCTGTGTACACCGTGGTCGAGACGCGCGGGGCCGCCCACAACCAGGAGTTCGAGGTCGAGTGCTCGATCCCGAAGCTCGAGGTCAGCGTCCATGGCACCGGACGCAGCCGCCGCGCAGCCGAGCAGTCGGCCGCGAAACGGGCGCTGGAAACCGCGCAGCACGCGATCGCGCAGATCGGACGCCGTCCGCGCAGGAAAGCGCCGACAGTGGAGGCGGCTCCGGTCGAATCGGGCACACCGCCCGCCGATGGCACCCCCGCCCAGACCGCCGACCAGACCTGAAGGCCGCATCCATGGAGCAGGCCGCGCCGCGGCGAGTGGGCATGGTCGCCGTCATCGGCCGACCCAACGTCGGCAAGTCGACCCTGGTGAACGCCCTCGTCGGCGAGCACGTGAGCATCACGTCGCGCAAGCCGCAGACCACGCGTGACCGCGTCCTGGGGGTCCGCACCGACGCCGACGCCCAGTACATCTTCGTCGACACGCCCGGTTTCCAGCGGCGTCACCGGTCCGCCCTCAACACACGCATGAACCAGCAGGTGACCGGTGCGCTGAACGACGTGGACGCGATCGTCCTGGTGATCGAGGCAATCGGCTGGCGCAGCGAGGACGAAGCCGTCGTCCAGCTGCTGCCCAGGGATTCCGACCGCGTGATTCTGGCGATCAACAAGACCGACATGGTGGCCGAACGCGAGAAGCTGCTGCCACTGATGGCGGCCTCGATGCAGCGGTTCCCGTTCAGGGCGATCGTGCCGGTCAGTGCGGGGAAGGGCCGCCAGCTCGACGACCTGCTGAAGGAGATCGCCGCCTTGCTGCCGGAAGGGATGCCGCTCTTCGACGCCGACCAGTACACCGACCGCAGCGCCCGCTTTCTCGCCGCCGAACAGATTCGCGAGAAAGCGTACCGGCTGCTGGGCGACGAGCTTCCCTACGGCGTGGCGGTGACCATCGACCGCTGGGACGAGACGGACCAGGGCGCGGAGATCGTTGCCACGCTCGTGGTGGACCGCGAAGCGCACAAGCCGATCGTCATCGGCAAGGACGGGGCGAAGCTGCGCGAGATCTCGCGGCTCGCCCGCGCGGACATCGTCGAGATGCTCGGCAAGCGCGTCCACCTCGAAGTCTGGGTGCGGGTGAAGAAGGGCTGGAGCGACGACGCCCGCGCGCTGAGGTCCCTGGGTTATGAGTGAGACCGCCGAGGCTCCGGCCCGGCGTGCGGCCCGAAAGCGGCCGGCCGATGTGAGGGTCGACCACCAGCCCGGCTTCGTGCTGCACAGCTATCCGTGGCGCGAGACGAGCCTCGTCGTCGAATTCTTCAGCCGCGAGTTCGGTCGGGTGGCCCTGGTCGCGCGCGGCGCCAAGCGGCCGACCTCGCAGTTCCGCGGGCTGCTGTCACCGTTCAACCCGCTGGCAGCGAGCTGGAGCGGCCGCAACGACATCAAGATGCTGGTGAGGGCCGACTGGCTGGGCGGCATGCAGCCCCTGCGCGGCGATGCGCTGCTGGCGGCGTTCTACGCCAACGAATTGCTTGTCCGCCTGCTCGCGCGGCTGGATCCGCACGAACGCCTCTTCGGCAGTTACGTCGCCCTGCTGCAGGCGCTGTCGCACGACACGCGCCACGACACCGTGCTCCGGATCTTCGAACTCGACCTGCTGCAGGACATCGGCTACGAAGTCCCCCTCGACCGTTGCGCCGATGGTGAGCCGATCGACGCGCAGGCACAGTACCTGTTCGGGATCGGCGAGGGCGCGCACCGGCTGGAGCGGGGCGACACGGACGACGGCACCCAGGTGTCCGGTCGCACGCTGCTCGCCATGGCGGCACGCCGGTTCGACGACGAGCGCGTGGCCGCGGAGGCCAAGGTGCTGCTGCGCCGGGTGATTCGCTACCATCTCGGCGCCAAGCCGCTCAACACGCGGCGCATCCTTCAGGACCTCAGGCAACTCTGACGTGATGAGCGTGCTTTCATGACTGCGCTGAGCGTGAACCTGAACAAGGTGGCTCTCGTGCGCAACACGCGGTCCATCGGCATTCCGAGCGTCACGCACGCCGCCGTTCTCGCGCTGGAGGCCGGCGCCGACGGCATCACCGTCCATCCCCGCCCGGACGGCCGGCACGTGCGCGCCAACGACGTCGCCGATCTCGCCCACCTGCTGCAGCGGTGGCCGGCGGCCGAGTTCAACATCGAGGGCAATCCCTTTCACGGGCTGATGGAGTACGTCGCCCAGGTGCGGCCCCATCAGTGCACGTTCGTCCCCGACGAGAGCGGTGCGTTCACCTCGGACCACGGCTGGAACCTGCACGCGGATGCGGACCGCCTGCGGCCGATGATCGCGCATGCAAAGAGCCTCGGCGTGCGCGTCAGCCTCTTCATGGACCCGGTGCCCGATGCGATGCGATTCGCCGCGCAACTCGGCGCCGACCGCGTCGAGCTGTACACGGAGCCGTATGCACAGCGATTCGGCACGCCGGAAGAGGCAGCGTCGCTGAGGCAGTACGCGATCACGGCCGAGGCCGCGCTCGCCGCGGGCCTGGGCGTCAACGCCGGCCACGACCTGAACCGCGCAAACCTGGCTCCGTTCCTGGCGACCGTGCCAGGCGTCGACGAGGTGTCCATCGGGCACGCGCTCATCGCCGACGCGCTGGAGTTCGGCCTCGCCGCCACGGTGAGGATGTATCTCGCCGAGATCCGTCGGGCCGGGGCGAGGCGGCGGGCCGGATGATCTACGGCATCGGCGTCGACCTCATCGAGATCGCGCGGATCGAAGCGGCTTACGCGCGGTTCGGCGAGCGGTTTGCGCGGCGGATCCTCACGGAGCGCGAACTGGAGCGCTATCACGCGCGACGGGCGCGTTCCGACGTCCGCGGCATCGCGTTCCTCGCGACGCGCTTTGCCGCGAAGGAAGCGATCTCGAAGGCGCTCGGGCTCGGCATGCGGACACCGATGACATGGCGCGCGGTCGAGGTCGTCAACGACCCGACGGGCCGGCCCCTCGCGTTCGCGAGCGGCGAACTGCGGGCGTACATGCAGCGTCGGCGCCTGCGGCTGCACGTTTCGCTGACCGATGAAAGATCGATGGCGACCGCCTATGCGATCGCCGAAGTGGAGGGCACTTAGTGAGCGGTCTCGGTCCGGTGGTGGTGGGTGTCCAGGGAACGGAACTGGGTCCGGCCGACCGCGAGCGGTTGTCGCATCCCCTCGTAGGTATGGTGATCCTGTTCGCGTCGAACTACGAGTCGCCCGAACAACTGCAGCGGCTCACGGCCGACATTCACGCATTGCGCACGCCGCCGCTCGTGATCGCGGTCGACCACGAAGGCGGACGGGTGCAGCGTTTCAGGCGCGGCTTCACGCACCTGCCGCCGATGCGCGCGCTGGGGACACTGTGGGAGCGGGACGTCCTCACGGCGTGCCGGACGGCCGCCTCGGTCGGTTACGTGCTGGCGGCGGAGTTGCGCGCTCACGGGGTGGACTTCTCCTTCACGCCGGTGCTCGATCTCGATCACGGGCGCAGCGGTGTCATCGGCGATCGGGCCTTCCACTCGGATCCGCGCGTCGTGACGCTGCTCGCGTCGCACCTGATGCACGGTCTGCAACTCGCCGGGATGGCGAACTGCGGCAAGCACTACCCGGGGCATGGCTGGCCGGAGGCCGATTCCCACGTCGATATTCCGCACGATCCGCGGCCGCTGGAGACCATCGTCGAGGTGGATGCTGCGCCGTACCGCTGGCTCGGGCGGCAACTGACGAGCGTGATGCCCGCGCACGTCGTGTACGACGCGGTCGATGGCGCGCCAGCCGGGTTCTCGCGGCGGTGGATCGAACTGCTCCGCGGCAAACTGGGCTTCACGGGCGCCATTTTCAGCGACGACCTGCTGATGCAGGGCGCGAGCGGGCAGGGCTCCATGCCCGAGCGTGCGCGCGCCGCGCTGAAGGCCGGATGCGACCTGGTGCTGGTGTGCAATCGGATCGACGCCATGGACGAAGTGCTCGACGGGTTGAGGTGGAAGGCCGGACCGCACCACCTCGAACGCCTGGGGCGCCTTGTGCCCAAGGGGCCGGCGCAGGCGCCTGCCGACCTGCGGGGCTCGGAGGTGTACCGGGCGGCCCTGCGCGATCTCGAGGACCTCGCCGCCGTGTAGCATCGATCGCAGACAGCAACCAGAAGAGGGAACGCGATGCGTCGGTCAGGGGAACAGGGTCTTTCCGGGTGGATGCTGAAAGCCATTGCGGTCGTGGCTGCCGCGCTTGCGCTTGCCGCGTGCGTGGTCTACGAACCGGTGCCGATGGCGCAGGGCCCGTCGACCTATGACCGCTCATGGGCCGCCGCGATCGGCGCGCTGCAGGACCAGGGCATGGCGATCAGCGAACAGGATCGCGCCAGCGGAGTAGTGCGCGGAACGCGCGGTCCCGTCACCGTCACCGCACTCGTGCGCACACAAGCCGACGGCCGGGTGCGCGTGGAGTTCAACACCACCGGCGGGGCCGACCCTGGCCTCGTGGATCGCGTGAGCGAAAGCTACAACCGGCGCATGGGCCGCTGAGTCGCCGCGCGGCGACCGCAAACGCGCGCTCCGAAGAGCGGGGCTGATCGTCGTCGTTCGCGCACGGCGAGACGCGCCATCCGGCGAACCCGACAGGGCGCCACTTACAATCGGCTCGCCCGTTGCAGCATCCATCGGGCAGGCCCGGAATTTCATGATCGGGCCGACAAATCGCCATGTCGTCCTCTGCCCCCGCCTTCGATCCGCGTCCCGTTCTTGACGGCTTGCCGCACTTGCCCGGCGTCTACCGCATGGTGGGCGTGGACGGCATCGTGCTCTATGTCGGCAAGGCGCGCGACCTGAAGAAGCGCGTCTCGTCCTACTTCAACAAGGGGGTGGGGCCGCGCACGGCGCACATGCTCGGCAAAGTGAGCGGCATCGAGACGACGGTCACGCGTTCCGAGGCCGAAGCGCTGCTCCTCGAGAACACGCTCATCAAGTCGCTGGCGCCGCGGTACAACATCCTGTTCCGTGACGACAAGTCGTATCCGTACCTGAAGTTCACGGTGCACGAATACCCGCGCGTGGCCTATTACCGCGGCGCCGTGGACAAGCGTGCCCACTACTTCGGACCGTATCCGAACGCGTGGGCGGTGAAGGACAGCATCCAGGTGCTGCAGAAGGTGTTCCGGTTGCGCACCTGCGAGGACACGGTGTTCGCGAACCGGTCGCGACCCTGCCTGCTGCACCAGATCCAGCGCTGCAGCGCGCCGTGCGTGCATCTGATTGACGCCACTGCGTACGCCGAGGACGTCGACCGCGCGGTCCGCTTCCTGCGCGGGCAGACCGATGACGTGATGCGGGAACTCGAGGGCCGGATGCAGCAACTGGCCTCGTCGCTCCGGTTCGAGGAAGCCGCGGCGGTGCGCGACCAGATGGGAGCGCTTGCCCGCGTACTGCACCAGCAGGCGGTCGACACGACAGGCTCCGACGCCGACGCCGATGTGCTGGCCGCGGTCATGGATGGCGGGCACGCCTGCGTGAACCTCGCCATGGTGCGCGGTGGACGCCACCTCGGGGACAAGCCCAATTTTCCGGCACGCGCCGCGGAATCCGCGGATGCGGCCGAGGTGCTCGAGGCCTTCATCTCGCAGCATTACCTGGTGCAGCCGTGCCCACCGACGCTGGTGGTGAACGCGGAGGTCGACGCGGAGGAGCTGTCGGAACTGCTGACCGCGTCGTCCGGCCGTCGGGTGCAGGTGATCCGCCATCCGCACGACCAGCGTCGGCGCTGGCTGGAGATGGCCGAGTCGAACGCGCGACTCGCGCTCGCGCGCCGCCTGGCCGAGGAGGGCTCCCAGATCGCGCGCACGCGTGCGTTGATGGCAACGCTCAACATCGAGCTTGGCGATGACGACGCGGACAAGCTGCGCGTCGAGTGCTTCGACATCAGCCACACGGGCGGCGAGGCGACGCAGGCCTCGTGCGTCGTCTTCGCCAATCACCAGATGCGCCCGGCGGAGTACCGGCGCTTCAACATCGAAGGCATCGAGCCCGGCGACGACTACGCGGCGATGCGGCAGGTCCTGACACGACGCTTCTCGCCGGTCGCGCGGGGCGAGGCCGCATTGCCGCACCTGGTGCTGATCGACGGCGGCAAGGGGCAGGTGACGGTGGCGCGCCAGGTCTTCGAGGAACTCGGCATCGACACCGGCGTTCTCGTCGGTGTCGCGAAGGGCGAGGAACGCAAGGTCGGGCTGGAGGAACTGGTGTTTCCCGACGACCGGCCGCCTCTCGTGCTGGGTCGCGAATCGCAGGCCCTGATGCTGGTGGCGCAGATCCGCGACGAGGCGCACCGCTTCGCGATCACCGGGATGCGGGCCCGGCGCGCGAAGACGCGCAATACCTCGCAGCTGGAAGGCATGGATGGCATCGGGCCCAAGCGGCGCCAGAAGCTGCTCGCCCGCTTCGGCGGCATGCGGGGGCTCGCCTCGGCGTCGATCGACGACATCGCAACCGTCGAGGGCGTTTCGCGTAAGCTGGCGGAGCGGATCTACGCCCAGTTGCATGGCCAGCCCACCGAATAGCACTCCCCTGAGCTTCAACGTGCCGATGGCGCTCACATGGGCGCGCATCGCGATGATCCCGCTCATCGTCGGCATCTTCTATGTGCCGGACGCCTGGTTCCCGGCCCACTGGAAGAACGCGACCGCCTGCTGGCTGTTCGTGCTCGCGGCCATCACCGATGCCTTCGACGGATACATTGCCCGGCGCTATGGCATGACGAGCCCGCTCGGCGCGTTCCTGGATCCGGTCGCGGACAAGCTGATGGTGAGTGCCGCGCTGGTGGTGCTGCTGTCGCTCGGCCGCGTCGACGAGTTCGTCGCTCTCGTGATCATCGGCCGCGAAATCGCCGTGTCGGCCCTGCGCGAATGGATGGCCCAGATCGGCAAGTCCGGCAGCGTGGCGGTCAACTCCCTCGGCAAGATCAAGACGATCGCGCAGATGGTGGCCATTCCGATGCTGCTGTTCCATGACCGGCTGTTCGGTCTGATCGACGTTCACCTGATCGGAACACTGCTGATCTATGTCGCCGCGGTGCTGACCGTTTACTCGATGCTGATCTATCTCCGGATGGCGTGGCCGCACCTCAACGACGACCGCTGATCGCGGGCGGCAGAACCTCGCGCGCTGGTTTGACACCCCCTCGTCCACAGCTATAATCCGCCGCTTCGAGCGGGCGTAGCTCAGTTGGTAGAGCGCAACCTTGCCAAGGTTGAGGTCGAGAGTTCGAGACTCTTCGCCCGCTCCAGTTTTCCTGGGGGAGCCAACGCGCTTCCCCTTTTGGTTTTAAACGGCATCCGATTTTGCGCGATGCCGCGGCGGCGGGGTGGCAGAGTGGCCATGCAGCGGACTGCAAATCCGTGTACGCCGGTTCGATTCCGACCCCCGCCTCCAAAGTCTTGATCCAGTGCCGCTTTTCGGCGACGACCTGAGCAACGCAGTCCGTTGCTTCCTGATCGGAGCCAAAAGCGATGAATGCAGCCTACGAAGCGGTCACGCCGACCGCAGTGCGGACCTTCCCGACCGCGCTGAACCGAGGCGATCTGACGGTCCGCGAGACCATCGACGCGTACATGGCCGGTTACGCCGGTCGCGACTCGTCCCGTGCCATGCGCGCGGGGTATTGGTCCCATGTGATCGGGGAAACCAAGCTGCGCGACCTCGACAGTGACCTGATTGCCGACGTGCTCGACCAACTCGCGTCGCAACCTGTCCGCAAGTACGTCGGCAAGGATGAGCAGGGCCGACGCCTCTATCGCGACCACCGAATCCGTAGCGGCAAGACCGTCAACCGCTACCGCACGACGCTGAGTGCGGTCCTGACCTGGGCGCGCCAGAAGCGCCTTACCCCGAAGGGGTGGCGCAATCCGTGCCACGACGTAAAGGGCGCGCCCGAGGGTGCTGGGCGCGTGCGGTATCTCAGCGCAGACGAGCGCCGTCGGCTCTTGAGCGCAGCCCGCATCAGCGCGTGGCCGAAACTCTATCTCCTCGTACTGATGGCGATCACGACCGGCGCGCGCCGGGGGAACTGCTCGGCCTGCGCTATCGCGATCTCCAGTTGCCGGAGGCCAAGGACGGCACGGGAACGGCAACGCTGCCGCGAACCAAGAACGGAGACGCGCGCGTCCTGGTGCTCACGCCCTTGGTCATTGCGGAGATCCGGCGGCACGGGTCTGGCGTGCCGGATGCGCTGCTGTTCCCCGGCAAGTTTCGTCGTGATCAGCCGTATTCGATCAATGAAGCTTGGACCCGCGCGTTGAAGAATGCGCGGATTGAGGACTTCAAGTTCCACGACCTGCGGCACACCCACGCCTCCTATCTGGCTCAGTCAGGAGCTTCGCTGCTGGAGATTGCCGACAGCCTGGGACACCGAACAATGGCGATGGTGAAGCGATACAGTCACCTCAGCACTGACAGCAAGGCCCGCTTGATCCACAGTGTGCTGGGTGGCATCGGGCAGGCCGCGTAGGGAATCTATGCTCCCCGATTGGATGAAAAAGCACTTCAACGTGCCCGAGGGAAGCGCCGAGGAGAAGGCGCTGCTCGACTGGCAGCATGAGCTACGCGGCGCTATTGAAAAGCGAGACGCCAGCAAGCTTGCGCTGAAGCTCGTCTACGAGGGCGTCCGGCCGGAACTCGGCAATACCTGTATGGCCTAATCCTCAAGGCACCGTGGCGTGATCCACGGCGTGGCGTCAAGCGCAGCCTCAACAAGGTTCAGGAGATTGCGCTCGTCAATCTGTACACGCTTCTCGCGGCAGGCGTGGCAGTGGATGGGATTCGACTCGACCGTGAGGAATCATCCTGCACTTGTCTTCTGTGTTCCACGTCGCGCACCACAGTGGAGCGATGCCTTCAGTCGCGTAAAGGGGCACTCCCAAAAACCCCCCGCATTGTGAGAGCAAACTTTAGCGGCTAATCCGCACAGTTCACCTCGTCGCCGCCGGGAAGCGGCACTGATCAAGACGAGGTGCAGATGCAGAACGAAACAGAACTGTGGTCGCCACTCTTCGGCGACGATGGCAGCAATTGCTGGCGGGCGAAGCACCGCCAGTTGTTCCCTCCGAAGAAAGCCTGCGGTACTTCTTTCGCCAACACAAGAAGGACTTGGTGGCGAAGGGCGCGGTGGTCCGCCACCGGGGGATATTTCACGCGACCCCGTTGATGCTGCCCGCTGTGCAAGCGATTGCCCAGCAGGCCGCGTTACGCAGCGTGGATGGCGACGCCTTTGGCATCACGATCCCCTGACGCGGGCGTCGCAAACTAATGTCTGGCGCTTTCGGACTGCATGCCGCGCGGATGCGCGAGCAAGGATTTCGCGTCACGCCGTGGCACCGGCCAAGCGCCCGATTCTCGACGACTGGCCCGACCGTGACCTGACCGACGCGGAGATCGCCGCCTACGCTGACTTCAGTATCGGCTTGGTGCTTATCAACGAGGTCGCGCTCGACGCCGATATTGACCAGAAGCCCGCGGTTCCGCGCGGTATACGACGCCGTCGTCGCCGAGGTGCCCGAACTGCGCACCGCACCCGAGAAGATCGGCAAGGCACCGCGCTGGACGCTTCTCGCCAGAGTCGAAGTGCCGCAGTCGAAGCGCGTCATCAAGATGTACGACGCGCAGGGCAAGGAGCACAAAGTCGAGTTGCTCGGCAAAGGGCAGCAAACCGTCGTCGCTGGTATCCATCCCGACACGGGGCAGCCGTACCGCTACAACGGGCGCGGCAACGTGTGCGAACTGAAGCGCGACGATTACCCGCTGCTGACCGTCGAGCAGATCGCCCGTGCGATGGCGGCGGCACGGCGCGCGATGTTGGCCGCTGGACTGAAGGAAACGAAACCCGGCACCACGGGCGGCGCGCAGGCGCATCAGAGCGGCGCAGGATCGATCCTCAAGCGGACGGAGCCATACCCACCACTCAAAGACGACGACGCGCCTGCGGACTTGCTGGAGGCACTGCGCTGGTCCGACTGCGACGACCGAGGGTCGTGGGTCGGGGGACTGTGCGCCTTGAAGTCCGACGACCGGGACGACCGGCGCGAACTAGCGCGGTCCTGGTCGGCGAAGTCAGACAAGTTTGACGACGCGGACTTCGACCGGGTATGGGATTCGATCAAGCCGCCGTATCGCACATCCGTCGGCGCGATCTTCCGCGCGGTCGGCATGGCGAAGCCGCAGGCGTCCGACCCTCTGGAGGGTTTCGAGGCGGAGGGCGACGCCAGGGGGAAACCGGCGTCGCGATCCCATGATCGACTGGCCGGACGATGAAGACCCGAAGCCGATTGCCTGGACGGTGCGCGGGTTCTTCGAGCGCAACGCCGTCGGCGTGATCTGGGGCGACCCCGGCACCTACAAGTCCTTCGTCGCCGTCGATGTAGTCCTGTCCGTCGTCTACGGCGTGCCCTGGCTCGGCAAGCACGAGGTGGAACAGGGCGAGGGACTCATCATCGCGGGCGAAGGTGCCGCCGGTCTGCATCGGCGCATCCGGGCCTGGAAGAAGACGCGCGGCATCACGGAGACGCTTGGCCAGCGGCTCGGCATGAGTCGAGGCGCAATCGTCCTGAACGACGACACGCGCCGGAACGTGACGACCCTCATTGCCGAAATTATCGCCAGCGGGCGCATGCCCCGCATCCTGCTCATCGATACGGTTGCCGAAACATGGCGGGCGATGAAATTCGCAAGAGGACATGGGGCGACTGGTCGAGTGCATCGATCTGCTGCGCCGCGCCTTCCCCGGCTGCACCGTGATCCTGGTGCATCACGCCAACAAGCAAGGCGGCATCCGGGGCAGCACGGTGCTGATCGGCGCGGCCGACTTCGAGTACGTCTGCGTGAAAAAGCGGTCGCTCGAAGTCGCGCTGGAGTGCCGAAAGATGAAGGACGCGGAGATGCCGCCGCCGCTGCAACTGCTCGGCGAGGTGGTCAACATCTGCGAGGTGATGGACGACGCGATGCCGCGCGCTAGCACCTCGCTGGCTTTCAGGATCGGCGTGCATGAAGTGCAGGAGGAACTGGTGATCGATGACGAAGTTGTGGCGGCAGTCCTGACGCTCACGGGGCGCGGCGAATTTGCCAGCGGCGCGAGCATCGCCAAGGAGATCGGCAAGCGCAAGCAGGACGTACTAGAAGCGATCAAGCGGCTCACCGATGCGGGCAAGTTGGTGCGCGCGACCGACCGGGCAACCCTTCGAGCGACCGGATATGACCACCTCTACTAGGACGGTTCCCACGGTTCCCACCGGTTCCGGGAACCGGGAACCGATGACGGCAAAAGCGAGATCAACGGTTCCGGGGTTCCACACCCTTGGGTGGGAACCGGGAACCGATGTCGATGCGGAAATTCTGGAACCCATGCAACTGCTCGAAGGACACGCCCGATGACCCGACCCCCTGTCGACTCTGACCCTGCGCGACTCCGACCGCGAGCGCATGGCGCACGCGAGCGCGTGCCATCAAGCGGCGGAATTCCTCATCCGGCATCCCGGCGGCAACCTGGCCGCTGCGGTGAGACACGCGAGCGCGCTGCGCGCTGTGGTCGATGCCTGGCCGGTGCCGCGCGAGCGCGCCCCGGTCGAACCGAAGCGGCGCATCAGCCGCGTATCCGCCGCGCCAGTAGCAGCGCCGGATAGGCGCGTTGCCGAAGGGCAAAGCGGCGATTCTGGCGCGTCGGCAGTCGCGGCAATGGTCGAGTGCCTCGCCGCCAAAGCGAGCAAACCCGTGCCCGCCTCGCAAGCGGCAGAGGCATCGCCGCTGGCACCGGGGGGCGTGCGCTTTTCTATCGACGCGTCCCCGGCATGACCACCCGGTCCCTCACTCGGACAAAAGAGTCGCTGTATGAAAGTTAGTGATCAGAAACCAAACCGCTCCGCCCGGTTGGCCGGATTTCAAAGAAGAGGAGTCAGCGATGAGTAACCCCGAAGCTTTCGCCGTCGCGCTTGAGCAGCGACTGCGCCAGACACTGGAATTAGCCGCGCGGGTCGGCAGCGCCGAAGCGGCGCTGCTCGCCTGCCTGAACAGTTGCATCAACTTCGCGCTCGCTGGCGGCCTGTCCGCCGATGCCTTGAGCGAGCTGCTGCGGCAGATGGCCGACGATGTCGAGGCACACCGCGCCGAACTCAGCGCGCCGCCAGCGAGTCGGATGAACTGAAGATGGTCATCCGACCCCGGAAGCAGCAACGCGCGCTCGTGCGCGGCGAATACGGAACGCGGACCGCCCGCGTCCCGAAGCGCAAACGCAACGGATTTGGTTGGCACTCCTCGCGGCGTGCCGATAGGATCTCGACATCGCTCGGCGGAGGAACACCGCTGCGGCGACACGATGAAGCTAATCAGCGCGACCAGCGGGATGCTGGGGCGCGTGGCGGCTGGCCTCTGCGGGATGCCGAGGACTCGTGCGAATCATTGGCAGGCGCGAAGCCGCGCCTTCGATTACTCGCGCACGAGTCGCAGGGATCACCACCCACTCCGTGTGCGAACTGAACAGGGGCACACGGACATGTTGAACAGATTACGAAGAAACTCGAAGAACTAGGCAGCGCCACTGCTGCCACCGCGAAGCACAATGCGGAAGTGCTCGCGGACCTGAAGCGTAAGCAGGAAGAAGACCGCGACCGGATCGAGGAACTCGAATCGAAGCGCAAGTTTCCTCGCGCGATCACGACGGAAAGCGGCTCGCAGCCGCTGGTCTTCAAGACGGCTGACGGCACGAGTTCCCCGCCGTGCGGCGCGGCGAATCGCTCGTTCAGCGGGTCAACGCCGCCGACGACTTCGATCGGCTGCGTGGGTTCACGCGCATGTGATCGGCGGCAAAAGCACAAAGGCGGTCGCATCGGGTCCGGCACTGGTCGATTCCGTACTGTCGTTGCGCATCATCGATCTGATGCGGGCGAACAACACGCTGGTCAACGCGGGCGTGCCGACCGTCGTCGTCGCCGATGGCGGTTCGATCTTCGGGCGCATCACGGGCGACCCGACTGCGCATCAGCACACCGAAGGCGCGAACGACATCACGGTGAGTGACATGACGGTCGATGCCGTAACGGCGAAACCGAAGGCGATTGTTATCCGCGTGCCACTGACGGCGGAAGTCGTCGCGGACAGTCCGAACCTCTCCGCCATGCTGGAGATGTCCTGCGCGGCTGCCATCGGACAGAAGGCGGATTCGCTCGGTCTCGCGTCACTCGACGCCGACGACATTGCCAAGTCGGCAAGTGCGCAGGATCCGGCCACGTGGCAGAAGACACTCGAAGCAGTTGGTAGCGCGCTCGGTGCCGATATCACGATGCCGACCGCGATGATCGGAAGCGAAGCCGACTTCGTGGCCCGTGCCGGTCAACTGGCGAGCACTGCCGGAAGCTGGCTCGGCAAGCCGCCCGCGCTGTCGGGCATGGCGGAGTACCCAACCACGAAGATCGCAGCGGGCAAGGCGTATCTGGGCGGCTTCGACCGTGGCGTAATCCTCGCGGTGCGCCAGCAGATCCGCTTCGAGATCATCCGGTTCGCAGATCCTGGCCGCTACTCGCACGAGTTGATCGCGCACACGCGACTCGACTTCGTCGTGACGCAACCGGCGGCGCTGTACCGGATGCTGAAGGTCGTCGTCTAAGAATCTGCCGTGGTAAGCGCCGAGGAGCACGGCAGAGGTACGCCTCCCGGCGCACGGTCCGTCGGCACCGTCTTCAGCAAGCCGACGAGTGGCAAGGCCGAGCGCCACTGATCAGAAGTCTCGGCCGGTGGCTCCGCTGACCGCCACTGAAGCAAGAGAGTCAGCGGGTGGCAGGGTCGAGCGCCACCCGACAGAAGTCTCGACCGGCGGCATCACCGGACGCCGCTATTTCGCAAGAGCCGGTGCGTGGCATCGCCGAACGCCACGGACATGAAAGCATCGGCGGCGCAGGAAAGCGCGGCAGTTGGCGGAGTCCCGACGCTCGGGGTCCCAGCGGGACGCTGGGTCCATGCGTGCCGCCGCTGCCGCGCGGCGGCGCGTCTTCCAGAACTGCACCGCTCCTCTTCGTCGTGCGCGAGAATGCTGAGAAACACTCTCGCGACCCTTCGGCGATGGCCCGACGATTCGACCCTCCGGCTGATGAGCTTCGCAGGCTCTACCAGTCAATGAGCATGAAACAGCTAGCCGAGCACTACGGCGTGGGGCAGACGGCTGTGTTCAACCGCATAAAGGAGCATGGCATCGTGCTCGACGCTGCGCCGGTAGGCGGCCACCGCAAGACCACCGGCAAGGTGTTCACTGCAGAGCACATCGAAAACCTTCGCAAGGCAAACACCCAACGAGCGGCAGCAGGAAGTGCGAACCCGAACTGGAAAGGCGGTTCAGCAGTCTTGCACTGCCGCCTATGGGGAAAACGTCTCGGTTGTTCCGGGTCGGGCGAAGACCGCTCGGTATTGCTCGAACGCCTGCCGAGGCGCGGCAAGGGCTACCCAGATTCGAGGCGCGGCTAACCCAGGTTGGATAGGAGGCGAGCGCGAGAAGGTCTGTCTTCAATGTGGGAAGGTATTCAAGCTGCCTGAGGGCGGCAACATCACAACCTTCGTCAAGCAGAAGTTTTGCTCCAAGAAGTGCGCGGACATTGGCGGCATTCGCTACCAAGGCGCGGAGCACCCGCGCTATAGCAGCGAGTCTCGTCATCATCACCGTCCCAAGGAATACAACCGGTGGCAGAAATTGGTGATCAGTCGCGACGCCGCGACTTGCCAAAAGTGTGGAGCAAAGGAGGTGGAGCTACACGCTCATCACTTGAAGTCATATCGCGATTTCCCCGACCTGCGATTCGATG
>CAVSCF010000013.1:0-44620 GCA_963726405.1 uncultured beta proteobacterium
GGTCCCGCAGCCGTGATTCGGGGCGCCCCCACGTGTTCCGAACAGACTTCGTCGAGCTTGCACCGAGGCTTCCGAACGCAATTTCGGAGTTCCGAACTTGTCTATTCCTGACCAGGCCGCCCACGCTCACCTCAACTGCAGCAAATCGGCCGCCGAGCCGGGCTCAGCGACGCGCGACGCGAGCACCTTGTCGATGCGGTGATGGTCCATGTCGACGATCTCGAACTTCCATCCCTGCCAATCGACCGTGTCGGCGACCGCGGGCACGCTGGCCGAGCAGCAGCATCATCATTCCGGAGAGCGTGTTGTAGCGCCCGAGTTCCTCTTCCGGCGCGGCGCTGAATCCCAGGCGGTCCTTCAACTCGGGGATGGGAATCAGCCCGTCGAGCAGCCAGGACCCGTCGGCCCGCTGCACCGCCCAGGAGTCGTCCCCGCGCGGCGTCTTGAATTCCCCGGCGATTGCCTCGAACAGATCCTGCAGCGTGACCAGTCCCTGGACCTCGCCGTACTCGTCCACCACGAGGGCGAGGTGGCTGGTCGACGAGCGGAAGTTCTCAGCAGTTCCATGCCGGTCAGCGATTCTGGCACGTAGACCGCCGGCTCCAGCGCGCCGGCGATGTCGAGCGCTTCCCCGCGGATGTTCTGCTGAAGCAGACGGCGCGCGCTCGCAATGCCGAGAACGTCGCGCATGCCACCGCGGCACACCGGGAAGCGGGACCGCTCCGACTCGAGGACCTTGCGCAGGTTCTCCTCGTGCGATCCTCCAGGTCGAGATAGACGATGTCGACCGGGGCGTCATCAGGGAGGCGATCTGGCGGTCATCGAGCCGGAACACGTTGCGCACCATCGCGCGCTCCTGCTCGTCGATCACGCCGGACTCCGAGCCTTCCTTGATCAGCTGATGGATCTCTTCCTCGGTCACCGCGTTTACCGACGTGTTGCGAACCCCGACCACCCGCAGGAGCACGTCGGTGGATCCCGAGAGCAGGCGAACGAACGGCTTGGTCGCGGCCGCCATCCACGTGATGGGCCGCGCGACGCGGCGCGCGACCGCCTCGGACGACATCTGGCCGAGGCGCTTGGGCACGAGTTCGCCGAAGACAATCGCGAAATACGTGACCACCACCACGACGAGCCCGGTGGCGCCCAGGCGCGCGTAATCCCGCTCGACCCCCAGCCGGATCAGCCATTCCCCGAGCGGAGCTGCGAGGGCGGCCTCGCCGACGATGCCGCTCAGGATGCCGATGGTGGTGATGCCGACCTGCACCGTGGAAAGGAAGCGCGTCGGGTCCTCGTTCAGCGCGAGGGCCGCGGCCGCACCCAGGTCGCCCCGGTCGACGAGCGTCTGCAGGCGACCGCGTCGCGCGGTGACCAGCGCGATTTCAGACATCGCGAAGACCCCGTTCAGCAGGATCAGTCCGAAGAGAAACAGGATCTCGAAGGGCATCACAACGCTCCGCAGTGTTTCCCGGTCTCGCGCGAGAACTGACCGCTCCAGCACGGCCGGAAAGCGTTTTGATCGTAGCCGACCGCACCGCGGACGGGGGTTTCGGCCTGGATCAAGGCGCCGGCGGCAAGCGACGGTCGATCCTCGCTGGGGCCGGGCCGCCCAAGGCAAACTGCCCGGCGTCGTCGGTCTCCGTACGCGAAACGGTCAGTGATCTCCTTCCGCATTCGTCGGCGCACTCCCTGGGCAATTGCCCTGGCTGCGCTCGTCTGCGCGCTTCCGCTACCGCTGGCCGCCCAGGCCATCACCTTTCTCGTGATCGTCGCGATGACCGGGTGGGGCGGCGAGAGCGACAAGCGCGCAGCCGGCGAGGCCGGATTCGGCAACCACCTGGTCAAGCCGATCGATCCCGAGGAGCTTCGCAAGCTGCTGCACCGGTGCCGCTGAGCGCCCTCGATCATCTCCGGCCGTGTCGTCGCCTGGGTCAGCACCTCGGGCAAGACGAACAACGGCTGGGTGCAATTCACGTCCAGCGGCGCCGACGAAACGCTCGTCCACCTCGAACTCCAGTACGAGCCCGCGGGTTTCTTCGAAAACGTCGGCAATGCACCTGGCTTCGTCGAGCGCCGCATCGAAGGCGATTTCGAGGACCTCAAGCGGTTCATCGAAAGCCGCGGCCAGGAGACGGGTGCGTGGCGCGGCACTCTGCACCAGGGTCGCGAGACCAGCGATTCGAATTCCTGATCCAGCCGTCCGCAGCGATGCTGGCGGAAGTCATCAGCCAACGTGTCTGACGACGTGTTTCTCCAGGGGGCTGCCGCGCGGCTCAAGCGGCTGTGACGGCCGTCCCCTGTTTCACTGCCGGCACGCGCCTTACTGCCACATGCCGCGCATCCGCGCGGCAAGGTCGACGCGGGGCAGGGGCTGCGCTCCGCGCGCACCTTCGGCGGCGGCCACGGGCCAGCTGGTCCGCTCGAAGCGGGCCGACAGACCATCGGGAATGAAGCGCGAACGCGACGCGTAGACGTGGCGGTCGCCGCCGCTTCCCTGCTGGTGCACGAAGAAGCGCTGCGGGACGACCACGGTCAGGTGATCCTTCGCGCGCGTCATCGCAACGTACAGGAGCCGCCGCTCTTCCTCGAGTTCGGCGCTCGTGCCGGTCGAAAGGTCGGACGGGATGCAGCCATCGACCGCGTTGAGCAGGTACACCGCCTTCCACTCCTGGCCCTTGGCCGAATGAATGGTGGAGAGGATCAGGTAATCCTCGTCCTTCAGCGGGGCGCCGGCCTCGTCGCTCGTGGCTCCGGGCGGATCGAGCGTCAGCTCGGTGAGAAAACGCTCACGCGACGGGTACGCCGCCGCGATGGCCTCCAGTTGACGCAGGTCGGCCAGCCGCACGTCGGCGTTCTCGTGCCGGCGCTGCAGATGCGGCTCGTACCAGCGGTGAACGAGTTCGAGCTCGGCGGGCCAGCCCGGTGACAGGGCGCGCAGTTGTCGGAACGCCGCCGCGAATTCCTCCCACTCGGAAGCCCCTCCGTGAGGCGCCGGCATCGCGGCGACGGCTTCGGCCGGGTCCGTGCTGGCAAAGGTATCGAGCAGGCGCGCGGCCGTCTTCGGTCCCACGCCCGGAAGGAGTTGCAGCACGCGAAAGCCAGCCACGCGATCGCGCGGATTCTCGAGCAGGCGAAGGAAGGCGAGCACGTCCTTGACGTGGGCGGCTTCGAGGAACTTGAGACCGCCGAACTTGACGTACGGAATGTTGCGCCGGACAAGTTCCAGTTCGAGCACCGCGCTGTGGCTCGACGCGCGGAAGAGGACCGCCTGCGATTTCAGCGCGGTGGCCGCTTCGCGCCGCTCGAGCACCTGGTCGGCCACGTAGCGCGCCTGCTCGGCTTCGTCGGCGACGGTCACGATGCGCGGAAGTTCGTGCGACTCGCGTTCGCTCCAGAGATCCTTCGTGAAGCGCTCGCTCGCGAGGCCGATGACCGCGTTGGTCGCGTCGAGGATCGGCCGGGTCGAGCGGTAGTTGCGTGCGAGCGTGACCACGCGCGCCGAAGGCGTGAACTGCGACGGATAGTCGAGGATGTTGCGCACGGTGGCGCCGCGAAAGGCGTAGATCGCCTGCGCGTCGTCGCCGACGGCCGTCAATCCCCGCCCGTCGGGTTTCAGCGCGAGGAGGATGGTGGCCTGCAGCCGGTTCGTGTCCTGGTATTCGTCGACCAGCACGTGGCTGAAGCGCTGCCGCACGTGGCCGGCGAGCGCCGGCTCGCCCATCATCTGCGCCCAGTAGAGCAGCAGGTCGTCGTAGTCGAGCACGCCCTGCCGCTGCTTCGCTTCCACATAGGCGGCGAAGAGCCGGCGCAGTTGCGGCTCCCACGACGCGCACCACGGATAGTCCTGCGCGAGGACGCGATCGAGGCTCGCCTGCTTGTTGACGGCCGTCGAGTAGATCGCGAGGCAGGTGCCCTTCAGCGGAAACCGTTCGCCGCTTTCGTTGAGGCGCAGTTCCGCACGCACGAGGTTCATCAGGTCGGCCGCGTCCTCGCGGTCGAGTATGGTGAACGCCGGATCCATTCCGCACCGCTCCGCGTACTCGCGCAGCAGCCGCGCGCCGATGCCGTGAAAGGTTCCGGCCCACGGCAACGCCGAATGCGCGACGCGCGACCACTGTTCGCCCAGTTGCGCGACGATCCCTTCCACGCGTCGCGCCATCTCGGCCGCGGCGCGGCGCGAGAACGTCAGCAGAAGGATCGTGCGGGGATCAACGCCGCTGGCGACCAGGCAGGCCACCCGATGCGCCAGCGTATTGGTCTTGCCCGTTCCCGCGCCGGCGATGATCAGCAGCGGACCGCCGTCCGAACCGTCCAGCCCGTGGCACGCGGCGGCGCGCTGGTCGGGGTTGAGCCTCGCGAGAAGACGATCGAGCCCGGAGGCGGGCGGATTGGCAGGCAGCGCAGCGGAGGAAGGGGCGGGCACGGCGAGGAGGAAGACAGGGACTGGTATTCCATACAGTACACGAGTCCGACCACGCAGCGGCAGGTGGACCCGCCTGATTGGGTCCGTTGCGCCGTTGCGGCGAGCGCCACGGCCCTCCGATCGCACCCTCAGCCTAGGCGTCTGCGCAACTGGCCGTGTGCCTTGCGGATGATCGCCGTCGCACGGTCGTATTCCGCGCGGAAGACCAGCGCCAGCGCGGCGCGCACGAGCTGGATGCGCCTGGGGGCGTGCCAGTCTTTCGCGGCTTCGAGCAGCGCAAGCGTCATCATCACTTCGGCTCCGTCGATGGTCGGCTTCCTCGACGCGGGGAGGTGATCGAGGGCGTATTGCGCACACTCGGTCAGCTGCCGGTGCGTCAGACCTACCAGCGACGGAACGCGAAAGCGTCGCCACGCGGGGTCCATCAGGAGCGAGTGGGTCAGTGAGTCCAATCGCGTTGGCGCAGCGGCGTCGGGAAGGGCGATGATCGCCTGCAGTGTCGCCTTCACATCGTGCGACGCAGCCTGCCCAGGCTCTGCGGCACGCTTCCAATGCGCCTCGGCGATATCGGCCATCTCGTCGCCATAGCGGTTTCGAAAGTCGCGCCGGGTCGCGGCATGGACGGAAGTGTGCATGCCGGATTCTTCCACGACGATGATGCTCGTTAGTGCCTCGACCTTCGTGCGGTCATCCTTCCCTGTGCGACGCAGCATCGAAAGCGCGGTGAAATTGATTCGCTCCAGCTCGGATATCGGTCACACTCGCGGCGCGCGGCCCGCATCGGCGCGTCGGAGGGACACCTGAACCTGCAGTGGCGGCAGAAAAGAAAGGAAGGGCGATGCGGAAGCGATTGGCGAAGTTTTTCAACCGGGAGGACGACCTTGCGAGCCGCAGGACGTTCTACCACTCGATAGAACTGCTGGTGGTGGGGGCCGTGGCGCTCGCGGTCGGTTTCTTCGCGGCCGACTTCATCAAGGGCAAGCCGTCCAGCCTGAAGGCGGATGCGAACGCCCAGCGTCCTGCCGGCACGGTGGTTGCGCCCGACACTTCTCCGCCGCTCAAGCCCTCCGGCGAAGTGGACCCGGTACTGAAGAAGCCGGAAAAGGGCACCGACCAGCACGGCTGACGCGCCGGCCGACCACCGGCTCAACCACCGCGGGCCGATTCGAGCCCGTGGGTTCTGTCGCGTTCGGCGTTACCGGCCCCTTGCAGTGGCGCGCCCCAGCTTCCCCTGACGTATGGGGATGCGGAGGGCCGCGCCGGGACCCTGGCGCTCGGTCACCCGATCCCGGGCTGACGCGCAGGGTCCCGACCAATGCGCAAGGGCCGCCCGGCGGAGCGCAACCAGGCTTCGCGCCGGGCCGGTATCCTTGCCGCCGATGTACGAACGCCACTTCGGGCTGAAGCAACGCCCCTTCTCGATCGCCCCGGACCCGCGGTACCTCTTCATGAGCGAGCGGCACCGCGAGGCGCTCGCGCATCTGCTGTACGGCGTGCAGGGTGGCGGTGGCTTCGTGCTGCTCACGGGCGACATCGGCGCGGGCAAGACGACGGTGTGCCGCTGCTTCCTCGAGCAGCTGCCCGAGCGCTGCAACGTCGCCTACATCTTCAATCCGAAGCTCACAGTCGAGGAACTGCTGAAGACGGTGTGCGCGGAGTTCCGCATCCCGTATCGGCACGAGGGACCGGGCGTGCCGACCGTCAAGGATTACGTCGACGCGCTGAACGAGTTCCTCCTGCGCACGCATGCCGTGCGGCAGAACACCGTGCTGATCATCGACGAGGCGCAGAACCTGTCGGTCGACGTGCTGGAGCAACTCCGCCTGCTGACGAATCTCGAGACCAGCGAGCGCAAGCTGCTGCAGATCATCCTGATCGGCCAGCCCGAGCTGCGCGAGATGCTCGCGCGGCCCGACATGCAGCAACTCGCGCAGCGCGTGATCGCGCGCTACCACCTCGAGGCACTGACGGAGAGCGAGACGGCGCACTACGTGCGCCATCGCCTGTCGGTCGCCGGCTTGCACCAGGCCAATCCGTTCGATCTGCGGGCCATGCGGCGCGTGTACCGCTATTCGCGCGGCGTGCCTCGCCGCATCAACCTCCTGTGCGACCGCGCGCTGCTCGGCGCCTATGCGGGCAGCAGGGCCACCGTCGACGGCGCAATCCTCGACAAGGCCGCCGAAGAGGTCCTGGATGCGGGTGACTTCGGACAGATCCGCCGCGCGCGCTACGAGCGTCCGGCCCTCGTGGGTCTCGGACTGGTGGTAGGCGCGGTGCTGGTCGCCGTGATCGGCCTTTCGCTCGACCGCGGCGCAGCGGATCCGCAGCGGGTCGAGACCGCGGCAGGCAAGAACGCGCCGCTGCCCACACTCGTCACCGCGCCTGCAGCGTCACCTGCGCCGGCCGAGCCGGCGGCCGCGGAACCCGAACCTTCGAAGCCCGCCGCGTTCGACCTGCGCAAGGGCTTCGGCTCGCTCGTCGGCGCGGAGAAGGAAGCGTGGCAGGAGCTGGCGCGCGAGTGGCAACTCGCGCCGCCGGGTGACGGCGATGCCTGCGCAGCGGCGGCCCGGCAGCAGGTCCGCTGCTATCGCACCGCCACCGCGACGCTGGCGCTGATCCGGCAACTCGATCGCCCGGGGGTGCTGACGCTGCGGGACGGCGCAAACCGTCCCGCGTACGTGATGATCAGCGGACTGTCGAACGACAGCGCCACGTTGAACATCGGGGGCGTGGCGCTGAGCGTCCCGCTCGTCGTGCTCGCCGACTACTGGCGCGGGGAGTTCGCCACGTTCTGGCGGCCGCCACCCAATTACGCGGGCACGATCGTCGACAGCCGCGGGGGGCCGGCCGCTCAATGGCTCGCACGGCAACTGGCGATGGCGCTCGGGGATACGAAGCCGGTCGACGCGGGACTCGACGACGCCACGCTCAGGAGCTGGATCCACCGCTTCCAGCTCGCGCAGGGACTGCCGTCGGATGGCAGCGCCGGTCCGATCACGCTGATGCAATTGAACCGGGCGAATGGCGTGGCCGAGCCGCGCCTGCAGAGGTCGACCTAGCCGTGTCGCTGATCCTCGACGCCCTGCGCAAGGCCGATGCGGAACGCGAGCGCGGCTCCGTGCCGAGCCTGCATTCGCAGCCGGTGGCTCCGAAGTCGGCTGTCGCACCGCGTGCGCCGGCCGTGCGGCCGCACTGGCTATGGATCGGTTTTGGCGCGGCATTGGGACTGGTGGGCGCCGCCACTTGGTTCCTGCTCGCGGGCAATGCGCCGCAGACGACTGTGGCGCGAGCGGAGCGGCCGCAGCCCGCCGCGCCGTCGGCGTCGCAGGTGGCCCCACCGGCTCCGGTCGCGCCGCCCGCGGCCTCGGTCGCGGCGCCCGCGACGCCGCCGGCCCCAATCGCGCAGGGCGATGGGCAGCCCGTTGCGCAGCCGGCGCCCTGGCGCCAGCCTGAGGAGCGCAGGGAAGCGCGCCCTGAAGCAATGGTCGGCACGCCGGCGGCGCCCGCGGCCAATGCGCCACCCAACGAGACGCCCGTCGTTTCGCGCGATCAGTTGCCGGCGAACATCCGGTCCGAGTTGCCGCAGTTCGCCGTCGGCGGTTCGATCTATTCCTCCAACCCCGCTGCCCGCTCGCTGATCGTCAACGGCCAGCTGTATCGCGAGAAGGACCGCCTCACGCAGGATCTCTCGCTCGAGGAGATCAAGCTGAAGGCCGCCGTCTTCAGCTTCCGCGGCTATCGCTTCGAGGTCCTGTTCTAGCCGGGATCGAGCTGCCCGCTCCGGATACTTCGATCCGGCCGGCCTTCCGCCGATCCCTTCGCGGACTTCATCGCGCGCACCCCTGCTGCCGGGGGCGCGTCGTTCCATCTCCGCGGCGTTGTCGGCGTCGGTCGCCGGCAAGGCGGAAACCGTGTACCTCGGCGTGAAGTGGAACTACTGGCGCAACAAGTACGGCTGGGACGGGCTCAACGAAAACAACCCGCAGCTCCAGCTGAGCTGGAAACGGCAGGAAGCGATCAGGCCAGCGGACGGACGCGGGTCTCGACTCTCGTCCGCCGGCTGCCTCGAAGCACGCCTATTCGGCGTCCTCGTCCTCGAGATCCACCTTGGCCGAGGGCGGCAGCTTCTCCATGATCTCCTCGATCATGCGCACGTGTTCGGCCTCTTCGTCGCGCAGCTCCTCGAACAGCGCCTTGACTTCCGGTTGCGTGACGGTGCGCAGGGCGCCGTCGTAGAACGCGAACGCCTTCTTTTCCGCGTGCAACGCGAGCTGGTAGGCCTTGAACTCCGACATGTCCCGGCGCGCTCCGCCGACGTCCGGGGCCTCCACGTCGAAGATGTCGTCAAGGGCGACCTTCGCCGGCGCATCGCCGAACAACTTGCGACGGCGCGCGGCAAGTTCGTCGCCATGCTTCTTCTCGTTCACGGCCATCGACGCGAACACGGCTCCGGCGTCGTTGGACAGCCGGTGGCCGATCTGTTCGGCGAACAGCGTGTACCGCTCGAATGCCTCGACCTCGATGAGATTGGCCATGTCGAGCGTGTCCATCAATGTGAGTTTGGAAAAATCGACTCGCGCTGGCATGGCTCCTCCGGTTCTTGTGCGACGCGCCCCGCCCGAGCGGGCACTGTTCAGTCAATGGAAAGTTCGAGCACTTCTTCTTGGCGGGGGTTACGGTAGTCTGGGCGAACAACGCGTCACTTGCTGTAGGTCAGGGGAGAGGCGGGCGAGCGGGGGGCGGTCGCCCGGACCTTGCCGTTTTTGAGGGGTCACCGCGGGGAAAGCCGGGGCCCAGGTCGGTCAGATCCCGCGCTATGCGATTCCTCAGGCGGTCGACCTCAACAACGCGATCGGTCGGCCAGGGGGCGGGTAGCGCCAAGCGCGCGAGGCGAGCGACGGCAGACCTGCGAGGCGACTGGCGGGCGGGGTGCGGCGGGGTGTGGATCTGCCGACCGGCCGCGGCGATGAATTGGATTCGGACTGCTTCTGCAGCAACGCCGGGTCAACGCTCCGCAGTTGGAAAATTCAGAACGGTCGGTCCGGGTTTCGATTGCTGGATTACGGTGGGAAGTCGAGGTGCGGGCGGATCGTCCGCTTTCGCCCGAAGCTGAAGTTCACAACGATCCATGGCGACGAGACGCTCCCTCTTCGATTGGTACAGTGCAGTACGGGTCTCATACGATCTTGAAGACTTCACATCTCCGGGACTGGGGAACTGATGATGCTTAAGGAACCAGCGGGTAGCCAGAGGCTCCGCAATTTCATGCAGTCGCTGCTGATCGCCGCGTTTGCGCTTGCCGGCATCGGCATGGCGCAAGCCCAAAGCGCCGGCCCTGCAACTCCGGCCACGATGAGCACCGTCTACACCGGGGATGTGATCGATGGCAAGAAAGTGGTGAGCTCTCTGAACACCAGTGACCTGGAACCCGGCAAGAAGCACCTGCTCTACTTCCGGGGCGTGCAGATGTCCACGGGACAGTACTGGTACGTTTCGGTGATCGTGGCCAAGGGGGCCATGCCCGGCAAGCGAATCACGCTGACCAGCGGCGTGCACGGTGACGAGATGAGTTCGGTGCACACCGTGCAGGCCGTCATGGGCCGGTTGGACCCTGCGGGGATGTCGGGCACCGTCCTGGCGGTACTGGACATTGCTCGCCCTGCAATGGAGAGCATGCAGCGCCGCTGGCCGAGTTCCGGGCGCGGCTTCGAGTTGACCGACATGAACCGCGAATGGCCCGGCAACGAAAACGGCTTCAGTGCCGTCAGCCGCCAGGCCGGGCTCGTGTTCAACCGGCTCCTCAAGCCCAACACCGACCTGGCCATCGACTTCCACACCGGCACCACCGGCCTCGCCGCCGGCGCCTTCAACATCGGAGACATGAGCATCCCGGAAGTGAAGACGATGATGATGCTCTACCCCGTTCCGTCGATCTTCGACAATCCGCTCTATCCCGGCGTGCTGCACAACGCCTACACGGCGGTCGGCATTCCCTGCTTCACGCCCGAGGTCGGTGCGGCACGGCACCTGGACATGGACATGATTCCGATGTTCGTCGAAGGCACGATGAACGTGCTGAAGCACTACGGAGTGGTTCCGGGTGCGATCGGACGCACCGCCAAGGACGTCGATGTCTACATCGGGAGGAGCTCGGCCGCTGTGCTGGCCACGCATGGGGGATTCATCGAGCTACTGGCCAAGCTGGACCACAATGTCACGCAGGGACAGACGCTGGCCATCCAGCGCAATGCCTTCGGCGAAGTGCTGGCCGAGTACAAGAGCCCGGTGCGTGGCCGGATCGCTGCCCTGCGCACCGATGCCACTACGGAACCGGGCAACGTGCTGATGTTCATAATGACCGACCGTGTGACGGCGTCCGGCGCTCCCGCTTACTCCGAGTAGTTGGCGGCGCGTCGATCCGCAAGATGCAGCGGACGCGCATGGGGAACTCGCTTGCGAAGCACTACCAGTTCAGACTCGGGTGCCCTCCGTGATCGTGCCGTCTTTGGCACGAGCGGTTGCGCCCGCTGTCATGGCGCTACTTCCTGGCCGGCAACGAGTACGAGCCGGACCATTGCATCTTGCCCATCAATCCGGTGCCGGCGGCCTTGCCGCTGATGCCTTCGAAGCGCCCCTTGCCCGCGGTGAAACTGGCGTCGGCCTTTGCGTCCAGCGTCTTCTCGTCGTAGCTGCTGTTGATCAGCAGCACGATCAGGGAGCCATCCGTGAATCGGTACTCGCTTTCGCACTTCACTACGACCCAGCCTTTGGCGTCTTTCGGTTCCGTGGTGCAGGTGCTCGATGTGTCCGCCTTGTCACCACCGGTGAACACGGCGGTGCCCTTCGAAGCGGTCTTTCCGCCGCCGAGTTGGGTGAATGAGGTGCGTGTGGCCGTCCATGCGAGGTCGGCCGCGGCGGCCAGTGAAGGAATACCGAGAAGCGCGGTGGCTGTCAGGCAGGCGAGTCCGACGGCGGCGGACTTGAGGCGAATCGTGAATGGCATCAGTCAACTCTCCTTGATCGTCGGGAACGAGCGGGCAGTCCAGCCCGGCCTGACGGTGTGGCTTGTTCCAAGCTAGGTGGTCGTCGATTCCATCGCTTGACTCGCCTCAACGCTTGTTCGAGGCGGCGGTTCAGTTTCCAGCATCCCGCGAACAGGGTCCGCACCACTCCACGGCGGCTCCCTACACTCGCCCGAGGTCAGCACAGGGGAGGCAGTCGATGGTCACACGCAAGCGATCCGCTGCGACGCCGAAGGCGGCGGGCGGACAGAAGTCGTCCGCGACGAAACAGACGGCGGCCGCCCGCAAGTCCGCGGCGCGCCTGGCGCTGGTGAAGAACCCGCCGAAAACGACGTCGAGCTTTGCCGACAGCCTCGTCAAGGCGGGCCAGCCACCGGCCGTCGGCACCGTCATCTACATCCATGGCATCGGCAACAAGCCCGAGGCATCGATCCTCAAATGCCAGTGGGACCGCGCGTTGTTCAGCGCGGAAATGGGCGACCGCACGCGCCTGGCGTACTGGGTCGACCGCGAGCGCTACCCAAGCCCGGAAGAGGCCACCTGCGCCGACGGCGAGCGGTTGCGTCCACCCGAGCCCGAGTGGCCCGACATCGGAGGGGCGTCGATCAAGTCGGCGCGCGAGGCGACCCCGCTGCGCCCGGCGGACCAGCGCCGACTCGACGCCATTGCCGAGAAGATGCTTGCCGCCACTGCGCCGCCGAAGGCCGGCGACAAGCGGGCCAAGGTTCTGCCCTTCAAGCCCGTGCGCGCGATCGTCACGCGGCTCATCACGCGGCTCTTCCTGCACGATGTGCGCGATTTCCTGTTCGACGCCGACAAGCGCGGCCGCATGGAAGACACGCTGCGGCGACGCATCGCCGCGGGCGGCGGACCGTTCATCGTCGTCGCCCACAGCCAGGGCTCGATGATCGCGTACGACGTGCTGCGCGCGCTCAAGCGCGAGGACGCCGACGTGCGCCTGTTCCTCACCATCGGCTCGCCGCTCGGCATGGACGAAGTGCAGGACGTGCTGAAGGACATCGGCGGTCGGCTCGCCGTGCCCGAGTGCGTCGACCGCTGGGTCAACGTGGCCGAGCGGCTGGATCCGGTGGCCCTCGACCCCGAGCTGAAGCGCGAGTTCGCGCCCAACGGGCGGGGTGTGCAGGTCGAAGACGTCGACGTGCGCAACCCCGACTGGCAGACCAATCCGCACTCGTCGACCGGCTACCTTTCCACCGAGGAGGTCCGCACCGCGGTGCGCCGGGTGGCGGGCACCGCCTTCACGCAGGTGATCACGCGCGCGATCATCGTGCGCGACCTCGTGCGCGACCTCGAAAACGGCCACGCCGAGCAGCGCTTTCCGACCCTCATCCAGATCGACATTCCCGAGGACGGCGGTGAAGACGCGTCGCTCGACACACGCCGCGACAGCGTGCGCCGCCGCATCGAGCAACTGGCGAAGGAGCGCGCAGCGCCCGCAGAGCTCGTTCGCCTTCAGGTGATGCGCCGCTTCGTTTCGGCCGACCTGACCCGCGACGACATCGAGATCCTGCGCACCGAGTTCAAGCAGCTGCAGATCCAGCGCATCTGGAAGAACCTGTCGAAGCGCGCGCTCATCGCGCAATCGAGCGGCACCGTGCAGGCGCGTCCCGCCCACCTCGGCTACGGAGCGAAAGGCAAGGGGATCACCTGGGCCGTGCTCGACACCGGCATTGCCGCGCAGCACCCCCACTTTCGTCGTGCCGACGGCAAGAACACCGTGATCCAGCAGTGGGACTGCACAACGGCGGACAAACCGGTGCTGCACAAGCCCGGACAGAAGTCCTTCGACACGCTCGACGGCAACGGCCACGGCACGCACGTGGCCGGGATCATCGGCGGCGGGGTCGCCGGCAGCGAGTATCAGGCGATGGCGCCCGACGCGCGGCTGATCGGCTTCAAGGTGCTGAAGGACAGCGGCGACGGCGAGGACGCCTTCATCATCAAGGCGCTCGACAAGGTCGCCGAGATCAACGAAAAGGCCGGCACCCTCGTGATCCACGGGATCAACCTGTCGCTCGGCGGCGCCTTCGACCCCATGTCGTACAACTGCGGGCACACACCGCTGTGCCAGGAACTGCGGCGGCTGTGGAACCAGGGCGTGATCGTCTGCGTGGCCGCCGGCAATGAAGGCTATGCCGTGCTCGAAGGCGAGGATGGACCGATCCAGTCGAACATGGACCTGTCGATCGGCGATCCGGCGAACCTGGAGGAGGGCATCAGCGTCGGATCGGTCCACAAGGTCAATCCGCACACCTATGGCGTCTCCTACTTCTCGTCGCGCGGCCCCACGGCCGACGGCCGCATGAAGCCGGACCTCGTCGCCCCGGGGGAGCGCATCCTGTCGGCTGCCCACACCGCGGCGGCGAACGCGACCGCCGAAAAGGAGCTCTACGTCGAGATGAGCGGCACCAGCCAGGCCACTCCGCACGTTTCCGGGCTGCTGGCCGGGTTCCTGTCGGTGCGCGCCGAGTTCATCGGCTACCCGAATCGCGTGAAGAAGATCCTGCTCGACAACTGCACGGACCTCGAGCGCGATCCGTACATCCAGGGCAAGGGGATGCCGAACCTGGTGAAGATGCTTCTGAACACCTAGCCAGCGTCGATCCGTGACAGGCATCAAGGTGGGCGCGCGCGGTCCGGCACCTCGAACGGCGCCGACGCGGGAGAATCGGCACGGAATGACCGTCGGAGCGGGCGCGACGACATGAGGCAGATGCTGGGGCGGGGGCGTCATGCAGCGATCGCGGTCGCATTGGCAGGTGCGGTTGCCATTGGCAAGTGCGGCGCACTCGGACCGGCCTTCGCGCAGGCCACTCCGGCCTGCCCGGCTTGCCCGGCGATGCCGGCAAGGCCGGCGGGGCTGCGACGGCCGCCGCGACAGCGTCGAGAACTACTCCATCGACGACGTCCGCGCGGCACTGGGCGCCGCGAAGAAGAAGCTCGAAGCCATCGAGGCGGCGGGCGAGGCTCCGAGCGACGCTCCCCCGGGAACGTCGACCGCGGAGATCCTCCAGCGGCTCACGCTGGCGCGCACGCTCGCCAGCACCTACGAGAAGCAGCTCAACTCGCTCGAGAAGGCCGAGGCAGCGCGCCGCCGGCTGGACGAGCAGAAGCGCGCCAGCGAGGCGTGGCACGGCTTCGAGCAGCCGCCCCCGTACTCGATACTCGTCGTCGATGAACTTCGCGGCGACCTGGAGGCCGCACGCAACGCGCTCGCCAACGCCAAGGCGACCGCCCTCATGTTCGATCGGCTCGAGGCGGACTACGCGTCGCGGCTGAAGGCTGCGCAGGGCGCCGCCCGCCTGGCGGCGGAGGCCGCCGACCGCGCGCGCGGCACGCCGGCGCTCCAGCGGCGCGAGTGGGAGCACGGCATGGCGGCGCTGCGCGCGTCGGTCGACAGCGCGGTCCAGGGACTGCTGCAGATCGGAAGGCGCGGCGCCCAGACGGAGGTCGATGCCGCGAATGCCACGGCCGAACTGGCGGTGCGCAAGCTGGACGCGGTCGGCACCAGCGTGGCCCTGCCGCGCGCCGACCTCGACAGGATGCTCGCGGAGATCGAGTCCCGGCGCAAAGCCGCGGAGAAGGATCTCGAGCGCGCGACGAAGGGGTCGGCGGCCGCCGTGGAAGCCGTGTCGCGAGTGGATCAGCGGCTCACCGCTGCCCGCGCCGCCGGCACGGCGGCCGACGCGACGGGTGTCGCGGAACTGGAGCGCGATCTCGCGGCCACCCGGGAGGCGGCCTCCACCGCCTCGCAGCGGGTGTTCCTCCTGCGCGAGTACCTGCTGCAACTCGACAGCGAGAAGGCCGCCTGGGAAGCGCGGGCGATGGCCCTCGAACTGACCGATCGCGTGCGCGCGCGGGCGGCGTACGACCGCCTCGCCGAGTCGATGGCCGGTCTTCGCGCCACCCGTCAGTACCTGGAACAGCAGCTCGCGACCACGGAGAGCCGGCTGCGCGACGAGGAAGCCCGGCAGCGCGCGGCGACCCATGTCGAGACGCCGGCTTCCCGCCTGCTCCTCGATACGCTACGGCAGCGACAGCAGGACCTGCGCCAGGCGCTCGACAACGCCTTGCCGCTGGAACGCCTGGTGGCCAACTTCCGGGCCGACCTGGAGGACCGGCGCGGCGCGTCGCTCAGCGCCCGCTTGAAGGATCAATCGGCGGCCGTCGGCCTGGCCGCGCGCGAGCTGTGGAACTTCGAACTGTTCGCCATCGACGATTCGTTCGAGACCGCCGAAGGCCGCAAGCTCGCGGTGTCGCGCAGCGTCACCGTCGGCAAGACGTTCGGCGCGGCGCTCATCGTGCTCGTCGGCTACTGGCTCAGCCGCTTCATCGTCCGCCGCATCGAGCGCAAGGCCGTGGCCTCCGGCCGCGCGACGCCGCAGGGCGCCGCGCTGGTGCGCAAGTGGATCCTTTTCCTCGTGGCGGCCATCCTCGGCCTCGTGGCGCTTGTCAGCGCGAGCATTCCGCTGACGGCCTTCGCCTTCCTCGGCGGCGCGCTGGCGATCGCCGCGGGCTTCGGCCTGCAGACGCTGCTCAAGAATCTCGTGTCGGGCGTGATGCTGCTGATCGAGCGGCCGCTGCGGCTGGGCGATCTGGTCGAGGTCGATGGCATCCGCGGGCGGATTACCGAGATCGGCATCCGCGCCTCGACGATCCGCAGCGCCGACGGGATCGAGTCGATGATCCCGAACAGCCGCTTCCTCGAAGGCAACATGACGAACTGGACGTACTCCAGCGCGCAGGCACGGCAGACCATCGCCATCGGAGTGGCCTACGGGTCACCGCTGCGCAAGGTGGCCGAACTGCTCGGTGACGTGATGCAGCGGCACGGACTGGTGCTGAAGGACCCCGCGCCGCAGGTCTACCTCGAGGAGTACGGTGACAATGCCATCGCTTTCTCGATGACGTACTGGGTCGAGATGAACGAGACGGATGACACGCGCCGCGTCAAGAGCGACCTGCTGCTGATGATCGATCGCGTGTTTGCCGATGCGGGCATCGCGATCCCGTTTCCGCAACGTGACGTTCATCTTTCGACGACGGAGCCGGTGCCGGTCGAGATCGTCGGCTCCGGTTCGATCCGTCCGGCGGCCTGACCGAGCGGCCGCCCCGCGTCACTTCCTGTTCTCCGATGGCTCGCCGGTGGTCTGCGCGGCGCCGCCCGTGCTCGGCATGTCGGCTCCCGGCTTGCCGCCCGATGCCGTTGTCCCCGAGGCACCGCCGACCATTCCGGTTTCGCTGCCCTTCATGGCATCGACCTCCTCGGCCTTCTGCGGAATGGTCGACCCCGGCGTGCTCGGCGTCGGTGCCGTCGTGTCCGGAAGCGGAGGTGGCGGCAATCGGAGTGCCCGGGACGCCATGGCTTCAACAGTCGCGAGCCCCGCAAGGGCACGCGACGTACCCATGAGCGCCACGGTGCGGCCACGATGGCCGATTCGACCGCTTGGGCACGTCGCGCGCCCGGAATGCCGGACGGCGTACCGTGGCGGTTCGGCGCGGTGGCGCCGACAGGTTCAACTTCGACAGGAGCGCAAGGATGAAACGGACTGCATCGGCCGTGTGGAACGGCGACCTCAAGGGCGGCAAGGGCACGGTCTCCAGCCAGAGCGGGGTGCTCGACAAGACCCAGTATTCGTTCGGAACGCGGTTCGAGAACGGGATCGGCACCAACCCGGAAGAACTGATCGCGGCCGCGCATGCCGGCTGTTTCACGATGGCGTTCTCGGGCCAGCTCGGCACGGCCAACCTGACTCCGACGCAGCTCGAGACGAACGCCACGCTGACGTTCGAGAAGACGGACGCGGGCTGGACCGTCACCGCAATTCACCTCGCCGTGGCGGGGACGGTGCCGGGCGCGGACGACGCGACCTTCCAGCGGCTCGCGGCCAACGCCAAGAAGGACTGCCCGATCTCGCGGCTGCTGAACACCACCATCACGCTGGAAGCGAAGCTGCAGGGCTGAGGAGGGCGTGCGGCCGGCCACGGCAGGCCGACGGCAGCCCCCGAGAATGACATCCCGCTGCTCGTACCAGCGCAGCGCGCCGACGAACTCGTCGAGCGTCATGTCGGGCCACAGGGTGTCGATCACGCGCAGGTCGGCGTAGGCGCACTAGACGGGAACGAACCCGGACAGGCGCCTGCGCCCGCCCCAGCGCACCACCAGGTCGATTCGCGATGCACCCGGCGCGGCGAGCGCCCGGCTACTCGGCGCGCAGCGATTCGACCGGATCGAGCAGCGAGGCCCGACGCGCGGGCATCACGCCGGCGACGAGTCCGATGAGCGACGCCAGCACGATGGCCAGCACCGCGTAGAGCGCGGGTGTGTGCACGGGCAGCGCCGGCACGATGAGGTGGATCAGTTGCGCCAGTCCGACGCCGAGAACGAGCCCGGCGACGCCGCCGAGCGCGGCCATCACGACCGCTTCGCCGAGGAAGAGTCCGAGGATGGTGCCCCGGCGCGCGCCGAGCGCGAGCATCAGCCCCACTTCCCCGGTGCGTTCGGCCACCGCGATGGTCATGATGGTCACGATGCCCACGCCGCCCACGAGCAGCGAAATGCTGCCGAGCGCGCCTACCGCCATCGTCAGGATGTCGAGGATGTTGCCGAGCGTGCGCAGCATGTCTTCCTGCGTCGTGATCGTGAAGTCCTCGCGGCCGTGGCGCGCGGTCAGCACCGCGCGCGCGGCGTCGGCGACCTTGCCCGCCTGCGCGCCCTCGGCGTACGAGATGTGGATCTCCGTGAGGCCCTCCTTGTTGAAGAGTTCCATCGCGCGCGCCGTGGGGATGAAGGCGGTGTCGTCGAGGTCGATGCCGAGGAACTGGCCCTTCGGCGCCAGCACGCCGACCACGCGGAACTGCAGGCCGCCGGTGCGCAGCCGGGCGCCGAGCGCGTTGGCCGAGCCGAACAGTTCGTTCTTCAGGGTGCTCCCGAGCACCACGAAGGCGCGGGCGCCTTCCCATTCGTCCGGTGGCAGGAACTGTCCGGCGGCGACCTTCATGTTGAAGACCAGCAGCGCGTCGTCGTTCACGCCGTACACGGTCGTGCGGCGCGTGCGGCCGTTGCCCTCGATCTCCGCGTTGCCGTAGACGATCGGCCCGATGGCGGTGACGTTCGGCAGCTTGCGCAGCGCGCGGGCGTCGTCGAACGTCAAGGGCCGCACGGCGGTCGGCAGTCCCGAGGGCGGCGCGCCGCCGGTCTTCACTCGTCCCGGCGAGACGCCGATGACATTGGTGCCGAATTGCGAGAACTCGGCCAGGACGAAGCGGTGGATGCCTTCGCCGATCGAGGTCAGCAGGATGACGGCGGCGATGCCGACGGCGATGCCGAGCAGCGTCAGCCCGCTGCGCATGCGATGCGCGGTGATCGCGCGCATCGCGAGGAAGACGCCGTCGCGCAGGATCATCGCTTCGCCAGCGCGGTGACAGGGTCGAGCGCCGCGGCGCGCTTCGCGGGCAGCGCTCCGAACAGCAGCCCGGTGACGAGCGCGGTGCCGAGCGCGGCGATCACGGCCCACTGCGGCGGGTAGGCGGGCAGGGTCGGATACAGCGTGCGGATCACCCAGGCGCCGAACTGGCCGAGCGCGTAGCCGATGAGGGCGCCCGCGGAGGACAGCATCGCCGCCTCCGCGAGAAAGGCGTTACGCACGGCCGCCTCGGTCGCTCCCAGCGCCTTCAGCAGGCCGATCTCGGAGGTGCGCTGCGACACCGACACCAGCATCACGTTCATCACGAGGATGCCGGCGACCGCCAGGCTGATCGCCGCGATGCCGGCCACGCCGAGCGTCAGCGTTCCGAGCAGGCGGTCGAAGGTCGCCAGCACGGCGTCCTGGGTGATCGTGGTGACGTCCTCCTCGCCGCCATGGCGCGCCTTGATCACTTCGCGCACCTGTTCCTTCGCGATCGGGATCGCGTCACGGTTGCGTGCCTCGACGAGGATGCGGAACAGGCTGTTCGTGTTGTACATCTGCAGGGCGGTGGCCACCGGGACGAACGCCAGCTCGTCCGTGTTCATCCCGAGCCCCATGCCGCTGGTGCCGAGCACGCCGATCACGCGGAAGCGCCGGTCGCCGATCCGCACGAACTGGCCGAGCGCCGGCGTGCCGCCGAAGAGGTCCGCGCGCACCTTGGACCCCACGACGATCACCGGCGAGCCGCGCGCCCAGTCTTCCTCCGGGAGGAAGCGACCCTGCGCCATGGTGAAGTTGCGCAAGGGGTAGTAATCGGCGACGGTGCCGACCACGATCGTCTCCCGCAGGCGTCCCGCAGCGCTGATTTCCGAGGTGCCCACGACGATCGGCGCCACGCGTCGCACCGCCGAGGCGCGTCGCACGGCCAGCGCATCCTCCACCGTCAGGTCGCGCGGCGTTCCGGTGATGACGTTCTGCGGCGAGAAGCCACCCGTCTGCGTGCGGCCGGGGAGCACGATGACCAGGTTCGTGCCGAGCGACGAGAACTCATTGATCACATAGCGACGGGCGCCGTCGCCGAGCGACGTCAGCATCACCACGGCGGCCACGCCGATCGACATCGCCAGCATCAGCAGCACCGTGCGCAGGCGGTTGCCGGAGGCGGCGCCGAGGGCGAATCGGGCGGTGTCGACCGGTGTCACGGCGCGGCCGGCCCGGTCCGCGTATCGGCGCGGACCATGCCGTCCTCCATGTCGATGCGGCGGCGCGCGCGCTTGCCGAGGGCGGCGTCGTGCGTGACGACGATCAGCGTGACGCCGCGCGCGTTCAGCCCTTCGAGCAGGCGCACCACTTCGTCGCCGGTGGCGCGGTCGAGGTTGCCGGTGGGCTCGTCGGCGAGGATCAGCGCCGGCTGCATGATCGTGGCGCGCGCGATCGCCACCCGCTGGCGCTGTCCGCCGGAAAGCTGGTCGGGGCGGTGATCGGCGCGGTCCTTCAGCCCGTAGTCGTCAAGTGCCTGCTCGACCCTCTTTGCGCGCTCGGCCGGTGGAATGCCGGCCAGCATCATCGGCAGCGCGATGTTCTCCGCGGCGGTCAGGCGCGGCACGAGGTGAAAGCTCTGGAACACGAAGCCGATGCGGGTGCTGCGCACGTGCGCCTGTTCGACGCTGGAGAGGGTCGTGACGTCACGGCCCTCGAGGTGATACGTGCCGGAGGTGGGACGGTCGAGCAGTCCGATCAGGTTGAGCAGCGTTGACTTGCCGGAGCCCGACGGTCCCATCACCGCGACGTATTCGCCGGCGTCGATCCGGAGGTCGAGCTCGTGCAGCGCGTGCACCTCGCTGTCGCCGAGAACGAACACGCGCTCGATGCCGGCAAGCTGGATCAGCGCGGTCGGTGCGGAAGTCATCGGCGGGCCGTCGCGGCGACCGTCACTGCGCGGGTTTGCTTTCGACGGTGACGCGCGCACCGGCCTTCACACCGGTGCGGTCGAGCGAGGTGACGACCCGGTCGCCCTGCGCCAGTCCCTCGACGACCTCGGTGTGCTCCCAGTTGGCGAGACCCGTCTTCAGCTTGCGCTCGACCAGCCTGCCGTCGCCGTCGACGACCAGCACGCGCCCGCCTTCGAGCAGGGCGGAAGTCGGCACCCGCAGCACGTCCTTGCGCGAATCGAGCACGACCTCGACGTCGGCGCTGTAGCCCACCAGCAGCCGCCCCGCCTCTTCGGGCCGGTCGAAGGTCGCTTCGACGTCGACGGTGCGCGCCTGCTTCTCGACGGCCGAGACGTAGGGCGCGATCCGCCGCACCTTGCCCGGGAATGCCTTGCCGGGCAAGGCGTCGAGGGTGATGCGGACGAACTGGCCCGCGCGGATTTTCGGCGCGTCGATCTCGTCCATCGGCGCCTTCACGTAGACGCACGTCTCGTCGATGAGGTCGATGGCGGGCGGCGTCGGCACTCCGGGCGGCGAGGGCGTCGAATACTCGCCGACTTCGCCGACGATCTTCGCCACCGTCCCGTCGAACGGGGCGATGAGGGTCGTGCGTCCCTGCTGCACGTGGGCGACGTTCAGGCTCGCCTCGGCCTGGGCGATGTCCGACTTGGCGGTCGCGCAGGACGCGGCGCGCGCGTCGGCCGCCGCCTGCGCGGTGTCGATCGCGTTGGCGGAGATGAAGCCCTGGCGGTGCAGTTCCTTCTGACGCTTGACTTCGCGTTCGGCGCTGTCGGCGAGCGTGCAGGCCTCGACGACGCGTTTGCGCGAGGTGTCGAGCGCCGCCCGTGCGAGCCGTTCCTGCGCCTTGATGTCGTCGTGCCAGATCTGCATCAGCAGCTGGCCCTTCTTGACGCGGTCGCCTTCCTTGACGGCGAGGATCTCGATGCGGCCGCCGATGATGGTCGACATCTTGGTGCGCTGGCAGCTTTCCACCGTGCCGGCCCGCGTGTTGGCGATGGACGACTCCACCAGGCCGCGCCCGACTTCAGTCACGACCACGGCGATGGGGTTGGGCCGGCTGAACCACCACACGGCGGTGGCGATGGCCAGCACGACGGCCAGCCCGATGAGGCTGCGGCGAACCAGGGTCGCGGCTTTTGGAGTCATTGCAGGAAACGGGAGCAGAAGGACCGATACAGGGTAGCCGAGTGGCGCGTGGCGCGGCCGGCGCGCGTCAAGGACCGCGCGGCGCGCGAAGCGACGGGTTGTCCCGCGGCAACGTCCGCTCCGTGACGTGTCGGGCAACGGAAGCTAGCCGACGGAGCCGTTCCGCGCCGCCGTTCTGCACACGCCTGCGGCCGTCCTGCGAGTCCCTGTCGTCGCCAGCCGGCTCCCGGCACAAAGCGCCTGACGCTCCCACCACCCGCCGAATGGCCTCGCCCCCTGGGACTGGACGGTTCGATGGGTCGATGCGAGGATGCGACCCGGCGACCAGGCAGGCGGTCGCGCAACATCTGCGCCGCACCCCTGTGGAGGAACCATGACCGCGATTGCCGCATCACGTCCGGCCCGCTCCGAGCGTCCTCTGTTCCTGGCCGCGGCGCTCGCCGTCGCGACCGTAGTCTTCGTTGGCTTTGCCCGCACGTTCTACCTGAAGGGCTTCTTCGGAAGCCCCGCGCTGTCCGGCCTGCTGCTGCTGCACGGGGCGGCGATGACGCTGTGGATCGGTCTTTTCATCACGCAGATCGGCCTCGTCGCCGCCGGGCGGTCCAACCTGCACCGGCGCGTCGGGATGCTCGGCGCGGCGCTGGCGCTGCTGATCGTCGTCGTGAACGTCCTTGCGGCGATCGACGCCGGACGGCGCGGATTCTCGCCAAGCCCGCAGGTCACGCCGATCATGTTCATGGCCGTTCCGCTGGTCGACGTGCTGCTGTTCGCGATCCTTGTCGCCGCGGGCGTATGGCACCGCCGGCACAGCGCGACTCACAAGCGCCTGATGCTGCTCGCCACGCTCGGCATCCTCACGCCGGCGGTGGCCCGGTTGCCGATCGACGTGCTCAGGCAGGTGGGTCTGCCGGCATTCTTCGGCGTGACGGTGTTCTGCCTTCTTGCCGTCGTTGTTTTCGACACGATCCGCAGCGGCCGGCTGCATCCGGCGTTCGGCTGGGGTGGGGCGCTGCTGATCGCCTCGATTCCTTTCCGCATCGTGCTTTCGAAGACGGAGGCCTGGGCAGCGTTCGCGAAATGGCTGATCGCCTGATCGGCGCGTGACCCTCCGGCGGGCCGGTCTCAGAGGGCCTGCAGGATGTGCGTGTCGCCGGCCACCGGCTGGTCATCGTGGGAGACCCGCCACGACACGGTGACGAGTCGCGAGCCGAGCGGCTCGCGCCATGCACGCACGCGATAGCGGTGGAATTTCGCTTCGTACTGCCCGTGCCGCTGCGCCTGGCGCACGGCGTCGCGCACGGCGGACGACAGAAAGCGCGCTTCGCTGGCATCGACGAGATCGAGCGCCTCGAACTCCTGGTAGAAGAGGGTGCCTGTCGTCATCGGTGCGCTTTCGGATACTGTAATAAATAACAGTAAGACCGCGACGACGGGAAAGCAAGCGGTTTCCGCTCAAGCGTGGCGCGGCCTTCGGCGTTGACGACGCGGAACGTGTGCTCGCCGAAGCCCTGCATCATCCGGTAGCCGCGCGGGATCGCGCGGTCGCTCATCTGCCACATCACCATGTGGGTCGACTCGGGCTTTGGCCCCGCCTTTGCGCTCGGTCCGGCCATCGTGCCCTTGGCGCTCGTCGCGCCGCCTTGCGGCCCTTGGGTACCTCGGCCGCCGTGGGAGAAGTTCTCTCGCGTGAAGCGCGCTTCGTGCCGCCGCGTTTCGTACTCGCCGTGTCGTTCTCCGTCGCGTGATCGGTGCGAGAGGCAATCGAAGTGCCGTGCATTCGTGGCATCCATCGCGGGTTCGTGCGGGTGGACAATCCCGGCTCGTCGGACCACGGGCGGTGCGATGGGTCCACTAAGTGGTCCCTGCCGGACGCGTCACTTTGACGAATGAAAACGAGGGGTAGCACACTAGCGGTCGAACATGCCAAGTACATATAGCGGAACGATCCGGCAGGGGAGGCGGGATATGAGAGGGCTCAGCGCATTGACGCGGCGCCTGCGATGGCTCGCAGGCGCGTTATTTCTGCTCACGGGTGGCTTCGCCAGCGCGCAGAACTGGCCCACGCAGCCCGTGAGGATCATCGCTCCCGTCCCGGCGGGCGGGGGCGTCGACATCCTGTCGCGCGCGATTGCCCAGAAGTTGCAGGAGCAGTGGAACGTGTCGGTCGTCGTCGAGAACAAGCCTGGTGCCAGCGCACTGATCGGCACCGACTATGTGGCGAAGTCGACCGACGGCCATACGTTGCTGATGGGTTACTCGGTGCTCGCGACGAACAAGTTCCTCGTCGGCAAGCTTCCCTACGACCTCGACCGCGACCTCGCGCCGATCGTGCACGTCGGCTACATCCCGCTGATCCTCGTCACCCAGCCGGCCTTTCCGGCAAACAGCGTCAGGGAACTGATCGCGTTGCTGAAGGCGAACCCCGGCAAGTACTCGTATGCCTCGGGCGGCGCGGGCGCGGGGGCCCATCTGTCGGGCGAACTGTTCAAGCACCTCGCCGGCGTCGAGCTGACGCACGTTCCATACAAGGGCAACGCACCGGCGCTGAACGACGTGCTCGGCGGCCACGTGGCGATCATGTTCGACACGATCACGACCTCGATCCCCCACGTGAAGTCGGGCCGGCTGAAGGGCCTGGCGACCACCGCGGAAAAGCGCTCGCCGCTCGCACCCGACCTGCCGACGATGATCGAGGCCGGCGTGCCGGGTTTCGAGATCAGCGCCTGGTACATGATGTTCGCGCCCAAATCGATGCCGAAGGATGTCGTGCAGAAGATCAACGTGGCCGTCAACAAGGCGATCGCCGATCCCGAGGTCGCGCAGCGGCTCGGCGCGCAGGGCGTGACCTTCGTCGGCGGTTCAGTCACGGACGCCGGGACGTTCCTGTCGAGCGAGGTCGATCGCTGGGGCAAGGTCATCAAGGCCGCCAACATCAAGGCCGAGTAGCGGGCGATGCGTCTGTTCGATATGCACTCGCACTGGGGCACGAAGCGCGGCTACGTGCTTCGAACCGACGCCGCGCTGGCACAGCAGGCGAAGACCTGGGGCTCGGAGCCGAAGTACGACACCGAGGACGAAATGGCGCAGTACCTGCGGGCCAATCGTGTTCGCGCCATCCTCGACTTCGGCTTCACCAAGAACCTGCCGCTCGAAGAGGTCATCCCGCTGCACGACTACGCGCTGCAGGTTCAGGGGAGCTATCCCGACGCGGTGTTCGGCCACTGGCTGCAGATCGATCCGCGCCTGGGGGAGGCCGGCGCGGCCGAACTGGAGCGCTGCATCCGCGCCTCCGGCGGCTTCGTCGGCTACTGCGTGTCGGCGTCCGGCATGGGCTACACCGCGGACCACGCGATCTACGGCCCGTTCTACGAGGTGCTTAAGCGGTACAGGCGCCCGGCGCTCGTGCTCGTCGGCCACACCGGCGCGGGCGCGGGGCTGCCGGGCGGCGGCGGCGTGAAGCTCGATCTTTGCCATCCGCGCTACGTCGATTACCTCGCGGCGGACCAGCCCGATCTGACCATCGTGTCCGGCCGTCCTGCATGGCCATGGCAGGACGAGATGATTTCGATTCTGCTGCACAAGCCCAACGTGTGGAGCGAACTGCACGGGTGGTCGCCGAAGTACCTGACGGACGCGTTCAAGCGCGAGATCCGCGGGCGGTTGAAGGACCGGGTCATGTTCGGTGCCGACTACCCGCTGTTTCGCTACGAACGTCTCTTGGAGGACTGGAAGTCGCTCGACTACGACGACGACGTGCTCGCGCGTGTGTTCCACCGCAACGCCGAGCGGCTGTTCGGGCTCGAGGTCACCCCATGAGGAACCCGTGGACCTGTCCCTGAAAGGAAAGGTCGCGCTGGTCGGCGGCGCGAGCCAGGGCATCGGCTACGCGATTGCCCGGCTGCTGGCGGCAGAAGGCGCGCGTGTCGCGATGATCGCGCGCCGCGAAGAGCTGCTCGAGGCCGCGGCGCGGCGGATCGCGGCGGAAACCGGCAGCGAAACGCTGTCGATCGCGGCCGACATCCGGCGCGCCGAGGACTGCGCGCGCATCGTCGAATCGGCGATTGCCCGGTTCGGAGGCGTCGACGTGCTCGTCAACAACGACGGCGCGCCGCCGCTCGGCAGACTCGAATCGTTCGACGATGGAGCCTGGTCGCGCGCGGTCGAGCAGAACCTGATGAGCGTGGTGCGGCTGGCGCGCGGCGTGCTGCCCGGCATGCGGGAGCGCCGCTGGGGCCGCGTCGTCAACATCGCCGCGCTGTCCGTGCTGCAGCCGATCCCGCAGTTCGGATTGTCCGTCGCCACGTGGGCGGGCGTAATCGGCTACGCGAAGACACTCTCGATCGAGGTCGCGGGCGAGGGCGTGACGGTGCACACGATCTGCCCGGGCCGCATCGAAACGCCACGACTCGGCACCGTGTTCGGCGGCGGGCAGCCGGGCGCAGTCGATGGCGACAAGCTCGCGGAGATGACACGCCAGATTCCCATGCAGCGCCTCGGATCGCCGGACGAGATCGCGGGCCTGGTGGGCTTCCTTGCGTCCCCGTGGTCCGGCTACATGACCGGATGCGTCTTCCATGTCGACGGCGGACGCCGGGCGGGAGTCCTGTGAAGCAGAACGAGCCCGTGGAGACCGAGGAGGGCTATCCCGCGCACGTGCCGTGGTACTGGCGATCGCTCGACTTCGAGCAACTGACGCGTGATTACCCGCCGCCGCCGGAGTACTTCCGTACCACCGCCCGGTTGTCGCGCGACGAACTGCGCTCGCTTCAGGAGAAGCGCTTTCTCGCCACCGTGAAGCGCGGCTGGGAGATCCCGTTCTTCCAGCGTCATTGGGGCAACGCCGGCATCGAGCGGGGGGACATCCGCGCGCTGGACGATCTGGTGAGGCTGCCGCCGTACGACGTCAGCCACATTCGCGACAGCCTCGAGCGCCACCCGCCCTTCGGCGATTTCATGGGCATCGCGCCGGGCGACGGCCTTCCGCTGGTGCTGCAGACGAGCGGCGGCACCACCGGCCTGCCGCGGCCCATGCTCTACGCGCCGCAGGATCGCGAAACGATGGCCATCCTCGGCGGCCGGCGCTTCGCGTTGCACGGCATACGGCCGGGCGACCTCGTGCTCGTCACCTATTCCCTCGGACTCGGCAACGGCGGCATGGCGCCGCGCGAGGCGCTCTGGAGTTACACGGGCGCGGTGCCGGTGATGACCGGCAGCGGCGCCAACACGCCGACGCGCCGGCAGATCGAGATCATCAAGGCGTGGGGCGTGAACGTCATCCTCGGCTTCCCGTCCTACCTGCGACACATGGCGCTGGTCGCGCGCGACGAACTCGGCATCGACCCACATTCGCTGAAGATCCGGCTGCTCGGAACGCACCTGGGCCTCGAAGACCGCAAGGTGCTCGAGGACCTGTGGGGCGCGCCGGCCTTCGACATGTACGGCACGCACGAGAGCGGGATGCTCGCGGCGGAGTGCCGGCACCAGAGCGGTCTGCACGTGATGGAGGACGCGTTCATCCTCGAGATCGCCGATCCGGAGACGGGACGCGTGGTGCCGGACGGCGAGAAGGGCACGGTCTATATCACCACGCTCTACAAGCACGGCGCTCCGCAGATCCGCTTCAACGTCAACGACCTGTCCGCGTTCCATACGGACAGTTGTCCCTGCGGCAACACGCAGCGCCGGCTGAAGGCGATCTATGGGCGCAACGACAGCATGGTGAAGCTGCGGGGAGTGAACGTCTTCCCGGAGGCGATCGGCGTTGCGGTTCTTGCCGATGCACGCACCAACGGCGAGTACTTCTGTTTTGTCGACCGCGTCGGCGAAGCGGGAATGGATCGGATGGACGTGTGGGTCGAGGTCCGCGACGGCGCCGATCGCACCCCCGTGCAAGCGGATCTGGAGCGGCGCCTCAACGAAGTGCTGGGCGTGAAGGTTTCGGTGACCTCGGTGGGCCAGGGAGATCTGGACGTTTACACGGGCACCTCGCGATCGTCGAAGGTCAAGCGCCTGCTCGACCGGCGCGCCGGAACAACACAGGGAGAGTGAAGGGATGGGTCTGCAAACAGTCGATCGCGCCGTGGCGGCGCTGCACCTGCTGAGCGCGAATGGATCGACCGGCCTGCGGCTCGTCGACGTACAGGGCAAGCTGAAGCTTTCGAAGCCCACCGCGCACCGGCTGCTGATGTCACTGGTATCCCACGGATTCGTGGAGCAGGACGACACGAGCAAGCGTTATCGCCTCGGGTCGCGACTGGCCGTGCTGGCGTGGTCGGTTCCGCAGCGCCGGCCGGACCTCGGTCGTGTCACCGCGCCATCTGCCCAGCGCCTGGCGGAGCGTTCGGGCGATACCGTCTTCGTGATGGCACGCGACGGCCTCGAGCACGTCTGTGTCGGCCGCGAGACCGGATCGTTCCCGATCAAGGCGCTGACGGTCGACATCGGCACGCGCCGCCCGCTTGGCGTGGGGGCCGGTGGCGTCGCCGTGCTCGCCTCGATGCCGCCCGACGAAGCGCGGCGGTCCCTCGACAGCACGGGGCCCAGGCTCAAGGCCTATCCGCTCACGTCGGTCGAGGTCATCCAGCGCGGCGTCGACCAGGCCCGCCGACTGGGGTACTCGGTGTCGGACGGGCAGGTGGCGACGGGTGTGCGCGCCATTGCAGCGGCCATCCGGGACGCACGCGGCATTCCGGTCGGATCGATCGGCATCGCTGCCATCCGCAGCCGGATGCTGCCCGAGCGTGTGAAGGAACTCGTGCCGGCCCTGCTCGAAGAGCGTGCGGAGATCGAACGGCAGTTGGCCGGCTGGTCGGCCGTTTGACGCGATGAACCATGCGTCCGATCGAACTGGTCCGCCGCTGCTTCGACGGGCTAGGATGGAAGCGAAATTGCTGAGGACCACGAGGGAGTTCGATCCATGGCGCCACGCGCTGCAAAGAAGTCGAAGTCGGTCACCAAGCCGGATGGTTTCATCAACGTTGCGGTATCGAAGACAACGCGCAGCGGCCTGCATCTGCTGAAGGATGCCATGGGGGTGCAAGGGCAGGCCGAGGTGATCGAGCGACTCGTCGTGATCGGCCTGGCAATCTACCTCGCCTCGCGCTGAGCGAGCGAAGCGGCGGCAAGTCCCGGCCGCTCAGCCTCCGTTCTGCGGCGAGTGGGGCGCCTTGTCCGGCGGCGGCAACTTCTCGGGGCGCGGATCCGGAATGAAACCGTCGCGGTTCGGCATGCGCACCGCCGCCAGGGACTTACCGCAAGTCGAGAGGGGGTCTTGTTGCGGGCGATCGCGCGTCTCGTGCTCATGGGGCCTCCGCGGCATTAGGGGCGGAGAACCGGGCGGGCAAGCCATGCGCGCAGAGGCACCGGGACCCGGAGGATCGGGACTGCGGCGCGGAGGAAGACCGACGGAATGCCTTCGCCGGCGTGCGGAGAACGCGACGCTCGGCTCGTCCGTACCCTCGGAGGTCAGGGCGCGGGGGCGGCCTTCTTCCGCGGCGCGACCAGTACCTTGCCGACCATGCCGGCCTGATAGTGCCCGGCGATGAGGCAGGCGAACGCGAACTCGCCGGCGCGATTGAAGGTCCACACGATTTCCCCTGTCTTGCCGGGGGCGACGTGAACCATGTACGGCTCGTCGTGTTCCATCGTCGGGAACTTCACCATCAGCGCGGCGTGCTCCTCATGGGTGGCCGGCGTGCCCAGCACGAACTCGTGCGTGAGTTGCCCGTCGTTCCTGACGACGATGCGCACGGTCTCGCCCTCCCTGACCTTGATGACGTCCGGCACGAAGCGCATGCGGTCGTTCATGGAGATGCGGATGGTGCGCAGTCCCGGCTTTGCATCGGCCGCGATTCCCCACGCCTGCTGCTCCTTCACCACGGGCGCGGTGTTCGTGTGCGCGTCCCCGTGGGCGCTCGCCGGCGCGAGCGGCATGAACGCTGCAAGGACGATCGGGGCAAGCCAACAGCGTGGTGAAGTGCGCATGGAAACCTGTGTGGTTGTTGCGGTCCGGGCGGAGTGGCGCGCCGGTTGGTGCAGCGAGAGTCTATGACACTGCGTGGGGGCGAGGCGCTCGCGTGGTCCGCCACGTTGAAGCGGTCTGATCCGGGTGACGCGCATGGAGAGCGGTCGAGCGATCCCGACGCCATCTCCGGGAACTGTCGCCTCGCCTCGCTGGCTCGCTTGCTCGATGTCCGCGGGGAGGGCGCGTGCGGCTGCAGGTCAAGACGCTTCTGCGTCGAGCGTGGAGGCGATGCGTCCCGCGCGCTGTGAAAGACGCGGACGACCGACGCGTTCGCACCACTTGGCGAAGCCCGCCGTCGGCCCACGCCAGCGGAGTGCGTCCACATCGGCGAAGAGCGGGGCGTCGGTGCGCAGCGTCGCCAGGCGTTTGAAGAGCACTGCATCGGGCCGGCGCTCCTTCAGCACGTCGTCCGGAAACCCTTCGATCGGCCCGTGCCGGTTCAGCAGCAGCGCGGCTGTCTTCGGACCGATGCCGGCGATGCCGGGAAAGCCGTCCGCGGCGTCGCCGACGAGCGCGAGATAGTCCGGAATCAACACCGGATCGACGCCGAATTTGGCGCGCACGGCGGCCGCGTCGCGGATGGCCTTGGTCCGGCGGTCGATCTGCACGACCCGTTCGCCGTCAACGCACTGCGCCAGGTCCTTGTCGGGTGTCCAGATGCAGACCTTCGCGACACGCCGATCCTGCCCGGCAAGCGCGGCGGCGGATGCCAGCGCGTCATCCGCTTCCAGGTCGATCATCGGCCACACGACGACGCCCATCGCCACGAGCGCGTCCTCGAGCGGATGGAACTGCGCGGCGAGCGCGGGCTCGATGCCGTCGCCCGTCTTGTATCCGGGCCACAGCGCGTTGCGAAACGATTCGATCACGTGGTCGGTGGCAACGCCGACGTGCGTAGCGCCGCCTTCGATCATCTCGAGAATGGTGCCCAGAACCCCGAGCACGGCGCCGAAGGGCGCATCCTCGCCTTCATTGAAGCGGCGCGCGCCGTAGAAGTGGCGGAACAGCTCGTAGGTGCCGTCGACAAGGTGAACGACGAGCGGGTTGGCGTCGACCGGACTGGAAGCGGTTGGCATGCGTCGAATGTAGTCCAGGAGGTTCCCCGTGCACGAGCGCGGCGATGCCGGGGAACGGTCCTTGCCTGCCCCGCTAGGCACCTTGCACGGGGACCGCCGTGAACACACCGCTTCCGCGCCATCCGGGCGCTCCGGAACTTCCCCCGACAGCGCCACCGGAAGTGCCCCCGTACGACCCGCGCCCGGAGATACCCGCGCCGCCGCCCGGACCCGAGATCATTCCCGATCCATCCCCGAACCCGATCGCGCCGCCACCTCCGCAGATGTGAGAGCCGGGCAACGGAGGCGGATCTGTGCGTGCAGGGTCGAAGTCGTCTGTGCGGGCCGCCGGTCTGGGTGCCAGGGGTACGGGCCGTCAGCCGACGTGCTTGCGGAAGAACTCGAGCGTGCGTTCACGCGCGAGCTCCGCGGCCGCTTTGTCGTACGAACCGCGCTGGTCACAGTTGAAGCCGTGACCCGCCGCGTAGAAATGCGTGGTCACGTCGGGATGCGCCGCTTCCACCGCACGCGCCTTGTCGATCGGAATGGACGCGTCGGCCTCCCCGAAGTGCAGCATGGTCGGGCACTTCGGCTGTTCGCCGTTCAGTGAAGGAATCGCGCCGCCGTAATACGGGACCGCGGCGGCGAGACCCGGGATGCGCGCGGCGGCCAGCCACGTGACGGCGCCGCCCCAGCAGTAACCGACCATACCGACTTCGCCCGCGTGCTTCACCCCTTCGACCGCGGCTGCCACGTCCTTCATCGCGTCGTCCCACACGATCTTCTGCATCAGCGCGATGCCCGCCTGGATCTCGGGCTGGGTGTAGCCGCTCTCGTAGCCGCGCTGCACCCGGTCGAAAAGCGCCGGGGCGATCGTCAGATAGCCGTCGGCCGCGTAGCCATCGGCGACCGAGCGGATGTGGCTGTTGACGCCGAAGATTTCCTGCACGACGACGATGCCGCCGCGCGGCTGCGCCGGCGGTTCAGCCAGGTACGCCTTGAACGCATGGCCGTCGCCGGCCTTCAGGTCGATCATCGTGCCCATCGTCGGTCTCCTTCGTGGTCGCTTCAGCGCGCAGCGTAAACGGTCGTGCGGAACAATCGGGTTCCCGCCACGCCCGCAGGCGGGCCGCACTGGGCGCTGTCCTCGTTGCCGCCCAGGCGCAGGAGGGCGGAAGGCGCGCCACGCCGCCGCTTCGATGTGCGCCGCCTGCTTGCTCGCGGCGTGCGCGGCCGGCAGCGAGCCTTCGCAAGGGACCCATCGTCCGGAGCTGGACCCGATCACCGCACAGCACCTTGCCGCGGACCTGGCGCGCGATCGGCGCACCAGGGCGGACGAAGCCCGCACCGTGGAGAGAGCGAACGCGATGCGCGCGGAGAACTTGTCATCCTCTTCACGCCGGCCGGCGACCTGGCGAAGGTGCGGACGCGGATTCCGACCGCATACGACTGGCCACGGCCGGCGGAGGTTGACGTTCGTCGAACACGGCGCTCAGTGACGCCGAACGATGCGACGCGCCTCGCATCCGGCACAATCTGCGCATTGCGACAACCGAGCGACGGCGCCAGGCGCCGGCCTGTGGCATGTCCGAGCACTTCGACATGGTGGACCTGCGCCTGATGGTGCGCATCGCCGAGGCGAACAGCCTGACGCGCGGGGCGGAGGCGTCCTTTCTGTCCCTGCCCGCCGCAAGCACGCGGATCAAGAACCTCGAGGAAAGCCTGGGCGCAAAGCTTCTCTATCGCACCAGCCAGGGTGTCACGCTGACGCCGCCCGGGCAGGCCTTCGTGCACCACGCGCGCGCCGTGCTCGCGCAGCTGGAGCACCTGTCAGGCGACATGCAGGAATATGCGAAGGGCATCAAGGGTCACCTGCGCATCCAGGCCAACACGACGGCGCTCGGGGAGTTCCTGCCGCCGGTGCTGCGCGCCTATCTGCTGAGTCATCCCGACGTCAACGTGGACCTGCGCGAGCGCCTGAGCAACGACATCGTCCGCGCCGTGTCGGAACGGCAGACGGACATCGGGATCGTCGCGGGCAGCGTGCGCACCGAAAACCTGCAGGTGATTCCGTACCGGCAGGATCGCCTGGTGCTCGCGGTGCCCGAAGGGCATCCGCTGGCCGGGGAGAGCGCCATCGAGTTCGCCTCGACGCTGGAGCTTGACTACATCGGCCTGCACGAAGGCAGCGCGATCCACGGCTTCCTGCGCCGCGTCTGCGACGGGCTGCACCGGACGCTGCGCGTCCGCATCCAGGTCGGCAGCTTCGAAGTCGCCTGCAGGATGATCGAGTCGAGCGTCGGCATCGGCATTCTTCCCGAGTCCGCGGCACGGCGGCATGCCCAGACCATGGCCATCCGCATCGTTCCCCTGCGCGACGAGTGGGCGGTGCGCGCGATGCAGATCTGCGTTCGGCAGCTGGATGCGCTTCCGGGTTTTGCCCGGGACCTGGTCGATCTACTCGTTGCCGACGCGAAGGCGGCCGAGCGCTAGCTTCACCCTTCGATTCTCGCTTCGGACCGCGCCGCGCGGCGCCTTCCCGGCAAACTTCCGCCGCACGCAGCTTCCTCGCCTTCTCGATGGGGCGGCAACGGCCGTCGTACATCGACCTGCGTCGATTCGAGTGCACGGGAATTCGGCTTTCGGGAAGCTCGCCTTCCGGGGAAGCGAACGCGGGTTGTGCTGGGCCGACCTACACTGGCCGGAATCGTCCGAGGAGAACTGCGATGAAGATCCGCGCTGCCGTGCTGGAAACGATGGGGCTGCCCGCGCCGTATGCCGAGAGCCGCCCGCTGAAGATCCGTGAAGTCGAGCTCGCTCCGCCGGGGTACGGCGAGGTACGTGTACGGGTCCTCGCCGCCGGCCTGTGCCACTCGGATCTGTCGGTCGTGAACGGCGATCGGCCGCGACCGCTGCCGATGGTGCTGGGTCACGAGTCGGCGGGCGAGGTGCTCGAGTGCGGCCCGGGCGTCGTGGACCTGGCTCCCGGAGATCGCGTCGTCATGGTCTTCATGCCGAGTTGCGGCGGGTGCCTGCCGTGCCAGGAGGGCCGTCCGGCGCTGTGCGAGCCGGGCGCCGCCAGCAACGGGGCAGGGACCCTGCTCGGCGGGACCCGCCGCCTGACCCTCGATGGCGTCACGGTGAATCATCATGTCGGCGTTTCGTGCTTCGCGGAGCAGGCGGTCGTCTCCCGCCGGTCGTGCGTGAAGGTCGATGCGGACCTTTCACCCGCCGAGGCGGCGCTGTTCGGCTGCGCCGTGCTCACCGGTGTCGGCGCGGTCATCAACACGGCCCGCGTGCAGGCCGGCAGTTCCGTGGCCGTGCTGGGACTGGGCGGGGTCGGCTTCTCGGCGCTGCTCGCGGCGGTCGCCAGCGGAGCTCGCCAGGTCGTTGCGCTCGACCTCAACGAAGACAAGCTCGAACTGGCACGCCAGCTTGGCGCGACGTCCACGGTGAACGCGTCGAAACCCGAGGCCGCGGACGAAGTGAAGGCGCTGACGAAGGGCGGCGTCGACTATGCGTTCGAGATGGCGGGCGCCATCCCGGCAATGGAACTCGCGTGGAAAATCACGCGACGCGGCGGCAGCACCGTGACGGCAGGGCTGCCGCATCCCGACAAGCGCTTCGCGCTGCCACCCGTGCAGATGGTCGCCGAGGAACGCACCCTGCGCGGCAGCTACATCGGTTCGGCGGTGCCCGCGCGCGACATTCCCCGGTACATCGAGATGTACCGCCGCGGCCGACTTCCGGTGGACCGCTTGATGGGCGAGCACCTGACGCTCGACGACATCAACCGTGGCTTCGACCGACTGGCAACCGGGGTGGCGATGCGCGACGTCGTCCTGTTCTGAACCGGTCGGTACGTGGCCGGGAATCGATCGGCTCGACCACCACTCCATCCATCGACGCGCGACGCAGCCAAGGCCGGTGCGGGCCAGCAAGCTTGTTTCAGAGCAGTCAATGGCGACAGCGACGGAATCAACAGGTCCGCTCGTCAGCCGACAGTGGTAAATTCGCGCCTTCGTTGGGGAGTAGCCGCTGCCGTCCAAGGGCAGGAGCGCGTCAACATACTTGGCTCTTGGCCATGGCGCGTTCGGCACAGGGCTTGGCGAGACCGATGATGCGAGTGCCGAACCTGGTCGGGTGGCACGCGCGTCATTGTCTCGGTGGCCCGGCCTGGGATCCCTGTCATGGAAGCTTTCCTGATTTCGACTGGTGTCGTCGCCCTCGCTGAGATTGGCGACAAGACCCAGTTGCTCGCGCTCGTTCTGGCCGCAAGGTTTCGCAAGCCCGTTCCGATCATCCTGGGCATCCTGGTGGCGACGCTCGTCAACCACGCCCTGGCGGGCGCCGCCGGCGCCTGGATCTCGGCGGCGATCGGCCCGACGGCGATGCGCTGGGTCCTTGGGCTGTCGTTCATCGCCATGGCCCTGTGGACGCTGATTCCGGACAAGTACGAAGAAGCCAAGGACACCGCGCCGCGCTTCGGCGTGTTCGGGACCACGCTGATCGCGTTCTTTCTTCTTGAAATGGGGGACAAGACGCAGATTGCGACGGTTGCGCTCGCAGCCAAATACAGTTCTCTGGTGGCCGTAGTCGCCGGCACGACGCTCGGCATGATGCTGGCGAACGTGCCGGCGGTGCTCCTCGGCGAAGTGGCGGCGAAGAAACTGCCGATGCGGGTGGTGCACAGCATCGCCGCCGCCATCTTCTTCGCCCTCGGAGTGACGGTGCTGCTCGGGTACGGCGCGCTCTGATGCCACGTCCGAAGAAGAAGCGCAGGCTTCGAAACCCATCGTCCTCGAGGAACCCGTTGCATACCGACGATCTCTCCCGCTGGGTCCACGACCACGTCTTCGACGCCGGCAGCCGCGCCGCCGAGCGCGGCACGCGCGCGGTCATGTGGATCACCCTGGCGATGATGATCGTCGAGATCCTCGCCGGATGGTGGTTCAACTCGATGGCACTGCTTGCGGACGGCTGGCACATGAGTTCGCACGCCGTGGCGATCGGACTGTCCGCATTTGCGTATGCGACCGCCAGGCGCTACGCGCAGGACGCACGCTTCGCCTTCGGCACCTGGAAGATCGAGGTGCTGGGCGGATTCGCCAGCGCCATCTTCCTGCTGGGCGTCGCCGTTCTCATGACGGTCGGATCGGTCGAACGCATCTTCAACCCGCAGCCGATCCACTACCGCGAGGCGATCGTGGTCGCCGTCCTCGGGCTGATCGTCAATGTGGCCTGCGCGATCATCCTCGGGCGCGCCCACGAGCACGACCATGGACACGACCATCACCACGGACACGGAGACGGTCCGGCGCATGGGCACCACCACGACCTGAACCTGCGGTCGGCCTATCTGCACGTCATCGCCGACGCGACGACGTCGGTTCTCGCGATCGTCGCGCTCGTCGGAGGCTGGATCTACGGGTGGTCGTGGCTCGATCCGGTGATGGGCATCATCGGGGCCATTCTCGTCGCGGTCTGGGCCAAGGGCCTGATCGCGGACACCAGCAAGGTCCTGCTGGATCGGGAGATGGACCACCCCGTGGTCGACGAGATCCGCGAAGCGGTCGAAGCGGGGCCGAATGGCAGCGACACCCGGATCACGGACCTGCACGTCTGGCGGGTTGGCAAGAACGTCTACTCGTGCGCGCTGACGGTCGTGACGCACGATCCTGACCTGACGGCAGAGGTCGTCCGCAGCCGCCTGTCGGTGCACGAAGAGATCGTTCACTCGACGATCGAAGTGCACAGGCTTCCGCGGACGCTCTGAGAGGTTGCGGGTCGGGAAGCATTGAGAAGGACATCAAGGGCCGCAAGCAGCTGACGACAGGTGCCCTGTGGTGTCGCGCTTGAGGCGCCTGCTCCGCGGTCTCCGCATAGACCGGCTACCAGTGGTGACTGCCGTGTTCCTCTCGATTGCATGACACAAAAAGGAACGGCCCGCCGTGGGGCGGGCCGCTCGGCGGAACAGCTGCAATCTACTTGCCGAAGGCGACGGGCCGACCGCTGGTGACATCCCAGGCGGTACCGTCGACAAGGCTGATTCGATAGAACTCGCGCACGACGTTGCCCATGAATCCGATCTCGACGATCGAAACGTCTTTGAATTCAGTGGGAATTCCATCCGGCAGAACCTTGTTCATTTCGTCGGCACTTCCTTCATGGCGGCCTGCAGGCGAGCGTCGAACTCGCATGCTGTAGACGAGCGTTAAGCGGGTTGTGAGAGGCGGTCTCCTTGCCATTCTTCAGGACGTTGACGCCACTCACGCCCATGGTCCTGGTGAGTTCGCGCGCGACGTCGCTCATGTTGGCGTACACCGGGCCCGTGCAGCGCGGCAGCGGTCCGACACGCAATGGGGTCAGCGCCGCCGTGGCCACCGTGTTGTAGGACATCATCTCCGTATATCCCTGTCCGCTTTTCACCACCCCGAGGTCGAACCACCACGGAGCGCCGGCACCCTTCGATGCCTCGGTGTTGTAGAAGTCCTTCAGGGTAAGTTTCAGGACCGGCGGGACCTTCGGAAGGGCCTTGAGCATCTTCGCCGGCGTTGTCGGGTCGGCGTTGTGGACGTGCACGACGGTCACGTGCTGAAGATTGAACGTTCGCGCCTCGTTGACGAGTCCGAGTTTGATGAGTCGTTCACGCAGCGGCGGATAGATCCTGGCGTCGAGGACGTCCGTGACGTCCTTCGGAAGCCGGTATACGAGACCGTAGGCCGCCTTGTATTCGTGGAATTCCGGATTGCCCAGCGAACTGTTGTCGATGGCGGACCGCGCCGCCTGCATACGAGATGCAGGCGAAGAGACCCAGTCCGGCGGCGCACTGAGGAGCCGTGTCTCCAACCTCTTCATCGGGATTAGCGAATGCGCCCGTCCAAGTGCCGGGCGCGACGAGCGAAGCGGTGAGAGTGAGGCGGCTGGAATGGTCGCACAGCCTGTAGTTCCTGGAATGGTGCCCGGTTGCGGGGACCCGTCGGGATTCCGGCGCCTGTGCGACTTGCGTCAGTTACGGCGCCGCTGTGCCACCTATCGCGTGGCGTTCCTCGGGACGCGAACTACCGCTCGCAGCATCCGCCGCCCTGCTGGATCGGCGGGCACTTTACGGTGCCGTAGGAGCAGAAGACGCAGCAGTCTCCGTGCTTGGGCCGCAGCATGGTCCTGCACTTCTCGCACTCGTAGAACCATTGGCAGGCGTCGGTCGGCATGGTTTCGGTCTTTACATGCCCGCACCTGGGGCAGGTGATGGTCGACTGCAGTACGAGGCTCGTCATCGGCGGATGATGCCGCAAAGCCCATCGCTCATCTGCACAGGAAGCGGCGCACTGAGCCGCAACGGCGACAGCGTTTTGTCATTCATCGAATCCGCGTACGAGGCGGCTCGGCCCTGCTGCGAACGGGACGTTCGCTTCGCTAGCGGTCGTCCAAGCGGTGGCCGCGGCACGCGACCCAAAGAGTGAGGTCGTAGGCGATCTTGAGAACACCTGCCAGAACCAAGGGGGAGGCCAGCCAGCCGGCGGCAAAGAGGGCACCGCCCAGCGAAGGACTCAACGAGGCGGCCAGGCTGCGTGGGACGGCCGTCATGCTCGCAGCCGCGGCCCGTTCCGGCGGCGTGACCACGCTCATCACGTAGGCCGTTCGTGTCGGAACGTCCATCTGGGACAGCGCGCTGCGGACGAAGAGCAGCGCGAGTGCGAGCGGCAGGCTGGGCGCCAGGGCCGCCAGCACGAGGCAGAGATTGGCCGGGATGTGCGTGAAGACCATCGTGTTCAGGAGTCCGATGCGCCGGGCCACGGCGGGAGCCGCCAACTGCGAGGCGGCCGAGAGCAGCCCGGTCCAGAAGAAGTACGCGCCGGCGGCGGCGAGCGACAGCTCAAAACGCTGCATCAGCCACAGCGACATGAGGCTGTTGACCACCAGGCCGCCGGCAAACGCATCCACCGAGAACAGCGCAGCGAGCTTGACCACCACGCCGCGTGAGGGACCGAGGGGTGTCTTGGCGGCGGCGTGTTCCGCCGGTGCTTCGGGCAGCCGTCGATAGAGCGTGAATGTGAGCAGACCGACGAGGGCATACAGGACGAACAGCCACCGAATCGCGGCAAGAGGTTCGATGCCGGCATGGGTGGAAAGCCAGGCTGGAATCGCCGCGGCCAGGGCACCGGTCGCTGCGCTCAGTGTGGCGATCAGGCTGTAGCGCGCAAAGAGTGCAACGCGGGTCTCTCCTTGCGCGGCGCCCGCGAGACGCGCGTGTTCGAGCGGCAGGAACACGCTCACGTCGCCCGAGCTTGGGTTGAGCGTGCCCACGAAGGCCACCAGCAGAAGCGGCCAGAAATTCGAGAGGGTCGCAAATCCCAGGCCGGTGGCGAACATCAGCAATGCCGCTCCGAGCAGCAGCGGGCGCAGGCTGAAGCGATGGCCCCAGGCGCCCACGGCGAGTGTCGCGACCGCCGATCCGAGCAGCGTCGCGGTGCTGAGTACACCGACGGCCATGACGTCCAGTCCGAGCGCGAGCAGATACGCCGGCAGCAAGACCGCCACATAGCCATCCACGAATGCACGCAACGCTCGACACGCCACCAGCGTGCGTGCAGCAGGATCAGCGCCGCGAGGGGCGAGAAGGTGCATCCGACTCATTGTCCGCTCACGGGCGAATTTGGAGCACTTCCAGCAGCGCCAAGACCGAAGACTGACCAGTCGGTCGAGCGTCGCGACAGACGCTGACACCCGCATTCGAAGGCCGCGCGACTGCGCAACCGGACCCGACGCCATGCCGACAGCCGTCCGCAAAAGCGGACAGAATGCCGCTTTGAACTTTCGCGCGGAGCGCTTCCTTGGGCTTTGATCCTCAGTCCGCCACGGCCGCCTATATCGACGCCATCGGCGCCGACGCGCTGGCCAGGTCCGCGGCGTACACCGCGGGAAGTCATTGGCTGCTGCTGTGGGGTTTGCTGGTCGGCGTCGCCGTCGCCTGGCTGATCATCCGCTCCCGGCTGCTCGATCGCCTCGATGCACGGCTGGGCAAGCGGGGACCGAACACGCGGGCCTTCCTGGTGAGCGCGTCCTACTTCCTTCTCGCGGGCGTCCTGTCGCTGCCGTGGTCGATGTACGAGGGGTGGTGGAGGGAGGCGAGCTACGGCCGCTCCTCGCAACCTTTCCCCGATGCCCTGGGACAGGACCTCCTCGGCATCGGGATCTCGGCCCTGCTGGGCGGATTGTTCTTCACCGCGGTGTACGCACTGGTCCGCCGCGCGGGGAAACGCTGGTGGCTCTGGTCGGGCGCCCTGGCGGTCGCGGGGATCTCGTCGGTGCTGCTGGTGGCGCCGGTGGTCATCCAGCCGCTATTCAACGACTACAAGCCGCTGCCGGAGGGCCCGGTCCGGACGGCGCTGACCGACATGGCGCAGAAGGCCGGCGTCTCGTCGGAACGTATCTTCGTCTACGACGGGTCGCGCCAGTCCAACAACTTCACCGCGAACGTCAGCGGGCTGGGTCCTTACGCCCGAATCGCCATCTCGGACGTCGCGCTGAAAGGGGCCTCACTGGGAGAGGTCCGCGCCGTCACCGGCCACGAGATCGGGCACTACGCGCTGGGGCATGTTTGGCGTTCCGTGCTGTTGTTCTCCTTCATCGTGATGGTGGCCTTCTTCGTCGCCGATCGCGTCTATGGTCGGGTCGCCGCCGTCCTGGGCAGCCGTGCGCCACTGGCGAGTCCCACCGGCCTGCCGGTCGTCATGGTCCTGGTGTCGTTCCTTCTTCTGCTTGCCCTGCCGGTCATCAATGCCTTCACTCGACTCGGCGAGACGGAGGCGGACCGTTACTCCCTGGAGACCGTGGGGCTCCCCGACGACCTCGCCACCGCGCTGGTGAAGACCGCGGAGTATCGATACCCGCGGCCAAGTCCCGTCCAGGAGATGCTCTTCTACTCGCATCCTTCCGTGGAGCGGCGCATTCGAATGGCGATGGAATGGAAGGCGGTCAACGCAGTGGAGCCCTCAAAGTGACGTGAGGTGGCGCGTTGTGGCTCTGAGCATCGAGCCGCACAATGCTGGCGAACGCTTTCCGATACAGCGAGCGACGATCAATGGCAGGCATGCGATGGTATTCAACCGAGCTTGATCTCAGCACGCGAGAACGCGGCGCAATCGAACTTCCGGGTGCGCTGGCGGTTGTCGATCAATATGTCGACGACGTCAAACCCCGTTACACCGGCGGCGAACAGGCGCTCGCCGAGACGATGTTCGGCTTTTGCCGCAGCGACGCCGATTTCATCGAAATCTGCGTGCACGCCTCGGATCAGATCACGCTGCGGGCCGAACTTCCACCCGGCAAAGGACTGGTTGCAAGGCTGCGAGGAGCCACGCGCACCGAGCTGACGCTGGACTCCACCGACTCGCTCAAGCGCTGCGTGACCGCCTATTTTTCGATGAGCGGGGAGGAGTTCGGCGCCTACCTGGCGGCAGGACCGCTTCGCTGATCGTTGGCCTGCGCATGGCGTGCGTTACGGCCCGCCACGGGACGGGCACTTCGCCGCGCAGGCGCGGTCCCTGCAGAGCGCGAATCCGCGCGGACATCACGCGCTCCATTCAGTAGCATGCCTTCATGAACCTCGACGCTTACCTCGACCGCATCGGCTACGACGGCCCGCGAACGCCGACCCTGGAGACACTCCGCGCGATCGTTCGATTGCACGCGACGACGATTCCCTTCGAGAACCTGTCCGTCCTGACCGATGGACCGCCCGAGCTGGAACTGCCTGCCCTCGAGGCAAAGCTCGTCGAGGCCGGACGGGGCGGCTACTGCTACGAGCAGAACGGATTGCTCGCCGCGGCCCTCGTCGCGCTCGGCTTTGGGGTGCAGGGACTTGCGGCGCGCGTGCGGTATGGCGTGCCGCCCGATGTCGTCACGCCGAGAAGCCACAGGCTGATGATCGTCGAGACGCCCGAGGGGCCGGCATTCGCCGATGTCGGCTTCGGTGGCCTCACGCTGACCGCCCCGGTCATGGTGCGTTGGCAGGAGGAACAGGACACGCCGCATGAGCGCGTGCGGCTGGTCCCGGCCGAGAGCGATTTCCTGTTGCAGGCGCTGGTGGGCGAAGCGTGGACCGACGTCTACCGGTTCGACCTCGCCGTTCATCTGCCGCCCGACTACGTGCAGCAGAACTGGCATACCGCCACCCGGCCGAACGCGTTGTTCGGCAACAACCTGGTCGTCGCGATGCCGATGCCCGAAGGGCGCTACGCCCTGTTCAATCGCACGCTGACCTGGCGTCCGCTGGCGGGCGAGAGGGTGCGGACCGAGGTCGCCTCCAGGGCCGAACTGCGCGAGGTGCTGGCCGAACTGTTCTCGATCGAGGCATCGGCCGCCGAACTCGATCGCGCATGGGAGGTGGCGGGCCGCTCCGCCCAGCTCCACCCCGGCTTCTCCTAGCTGATTCAGACAGGAAGTTGCCGGGGCGCCGCCGACGTGTCAGAGCGATGCTGATGGCCGGATAGCGTCGCCACCGGCCCGCGTCATTCGATGGGCTGCGAAATCTCGATCAGGTTCAGATCGGGATCGCGCACATAGACGGAGCGGATCTTCGACGTCGCTCCGGTCCGTTGCACCGGCCCTTCGACGATCGGTACGCCGAGCGCCTCGAGCCGTGCGATGACGGTTGCCAGCGGCACGGCCGCGATGAAGCACAGGTCCAGTGCGCCAGGCACGGGAAGGTGCGCCTTCGGATCGAATTCCCGTCCCCTGACGTGCAGGTTGATCTTCTGGTTGCCGAACTTGAACGCCTTGCGCTCGACAGGCGGCGTGCCGCCGACGAACGACTCGAGCTGCATGCCGAGGACTTCCGTGTAGAAATGGATGCACTCGCGTTCGAACGCTGTCGTCAGGACCAGATGGTCCAGATGGTCTATCACGGACGTCTCCCTCAAAAGTCGAAACCGTGTGTTTACTCCGCTTCGATCTTCGCCGCCTTGGCAAGCCCTCGCGTTACCGAGCGCAGATCACCTCGTTCAGCGGCGAATTGTTTCCTCCTCAGTCGGAGCGGGTTCCGCTAGGATGGGACCGCTTACGGTGCCGTAAGCGCAACGCAGCAGTCCAAAGGGGAACCCGATGCATCCGATAACACGAGCGGCAGCCGTGTCTTGCACCATTGTTGCGTTTGCGATCTTTGGCACGGAGTCGAAGGCGGCCGACACGGCAAAGGATGTTGCTGCACTTCAAGCGGTCGATCAAGCGTGGGCCAAGGCCTACAACGCCGGCAATGCCGAGGGCGTCGCGAGCCTCTACGATGAACAAGCGGTTCTTCTTCCGCCCGGTTCGCCGGCCGTGAAAGGGCGAGCCGCCATCAAGGCCTTCTTTGCAAAGGACACGGCCGAGTCGCAGAAGGCCGGGGTCACCTTCATACTCGACGCGAAGCCTGCCGGCGGGGTCTCCGGCGACATGGGGTGGCAATCGGGCGATTTCGTCGTGAAGGACAAGTCGGGAAAGGTCGTCGATACGGGGAAATATCTTTCCGTCTCTGCAAGGAAGGGCGGGAAGTGGCTGTACGTGCGTGATACATGGAACTCCGACGGCGCACCGAGCGCGCCGCAGAGCGCCTTGCCGGCGAAGAAGTAGAGCAAGCCTGTGGCGGCGAGGCGCGTCGATTGGGTGCGCTCCGCCGTTCCTAGAGACGAGAGCTGCGAGCGGCTGCGACGGCCGCGGATCGTCTTGCCGTGTGTCAGCTGCGGCTCCCGCGGCTCAGGCGGGGAAGGGCGCTCACCGACCACCCGCGGCCTTTTGAATCCGTCGACGAACGTCGGACGGCCTTCCTTGGTGAACCTGCGCCGTGATCTCGGAGCCGGGGTGCGTGCGCGCGCTGTGGCAACTCGTCAAGCACACGTACAGGACGGAGTTCGCGAGTTTCCTCGATGAACAGATCAGCAGTACTCCTGCGCACGGCCGCGGGTCGATGCAAAGGCGATGGCGAGAACTCGTGACGGCCGATGAACAGCCCTCGGGCGGCCCACCGGGCTGAGCCGGCTGATCCGATCACTGCACAGGAGCGAACCTTGGACGTTTCCCTGACTTTTTCGCGTCTTGTGCCGACTGCCGACGGCGGGTCGCGTTTCGAGCCACTCGAAATTCCCGTTCTGCTGAAGGACTTCGCCCCACCGGCCCAGGCCTTCAGCGTGTCTGCGCTGTCACCCGCGACACAGACCGGGTTTCTCCATCTGCCGGCAGGCTGGGTCGGCGAAATGCACCCGACGCCCATCCGCATGTGGATCTTCGTCCTCGAAGGGCAGATGCAATTCGAAGCGAGTGATGGTGAGGCGCGTCAGATTTCGCCTGGCAGCGCGCTCTTGCTCGAGGACACGGTCGGCCGCGGTCACTTCAGCCGCGTGCTCGGGCAACAGGCGGCAACGCTGGGCGTCGTCAGGTTGCCAGAGCCGTGAACTGGGCCGGGCGAGTGGCCGCGGGAGCGCCCCTTGCAGCCGGACCTCTGCTTTCAATGGCCAGGAAGCGCAGTCCACTCAGGCGGTCCGCGATGTCAGAGAAGCTTGCGAAGCGCGGATCAGGGAAAGGTCGCTTGCC
>CAVSCF010000014.1:0-181776 GCA_963726405.1 uncultured beta proteobacterium
ACCCTCAGGACGCCGCGGCGCCGTACTTGGGCCGCTCGTCCTTGTCCCACAGGCCCCACTGCGTGCCCACTTCGCCTTCCTGCGCCGAGCTTCCAGGGCTCGTCGAACGACGAGAAGTAGAACAGCTTGATCCCTTCGCCGCGGGCCCACTGCTGGACGTCGATGAAGTAGCGCATCGCGTTGTCGGCCGAGGGCACGGCCCCGGCCACGGCCTGGCCCTTGCCGGGCCAGCCGGTCTCGGTGACGATGACGGGCTTGTCGCCGCCGGCGGCCTTCACCAGCCCGTGCATGCGGCGCAGGTACTGCGCGGCCAGGTCGATGTCGGCGCCCTCCCAGAACGGGTAGCAGTTGGGCAGCAGCACGTCGCAGGCGGCGGTGAGCGCCGGCCGCTCCAGGAACTGGAAGTAGGCGTCGACGCAGCCCACCGGCACGTCGTCCGGCAGCGCGGCCTTGACGCGCGCGATGTAGGCCAGCAGCTCCGGCTCGGGCAGTTCGCCGCGCAGCAGCACCTCGTTGCCGACCACCGCGATGTCGACCATGCCCGTCCTGGGCCAGCTGCGATCAGCGCCTCGATCTCGCGTTCGTTGCGCTCGCGGTCGTGGCTGATCCAGGCGCCCACCATCGTCTTCAGGCCCTTCGCGCGGGCCAGCCGGGGAATCACCTCGTGCCCCTCGGTGCAGGCGAAGGAGCGCACCCAGCGCGTGTGCGGCGCGATGAGCTCGATGCGCCGGCGGACCTGCGACGCCGGCAGCTGGTCGCCCGCGCGCTGGCCCTCGGCGTAGGCGCTGAAGCACAGGCCGTACAGGCCGCGCTGCGAACTGCTCGGCATACAGCGCGCGGATCTCGTCGGCCGTCTTGCCCGCCAGCGGCGAGGGCTCCGCGCCCGGCAGCAGCAGGCCGTGTTCGCGCCAGCCAGGGCCGGGCGCCCGAGCCCTGGGACGACGACGCGCCGGCGCGCTGCTTGCGCCGCTCGAGCTCGGCGTGCACCTCCATGGCGCGCTTCTCGTCGAGGTCGTAGTCGCGCATGATCCACATGGCCAGCAGCGTGCCGAAGATGGGCACGCCGGAGTAGAACAGGCGCAGGCCGTCCACCGCGCCCGCGGGCTGCACGGCGGCGCCCGGGGTGAAGGCCACGAAGGCCATGATCGCGCCGCTGAGCAGGCCGGCGACGGCAAAGCCGAGCTTCACCATCCACCAGTAGATCGCGCCGAAGATGCCTTCGCGCCGCTTGCCGGTGGCCAGTTCGTCGAGGTCGCAGACGTCGGCCGTCATCGACATCATCAGCGTGAACAGGCCGCCGATGCCGAACGAGAAGAAGGGCAGCGCGAACATGAACATCCAGGGCTTGCCGGGCACCATCAGGAACCACAGCAGCACGTAGCCGATGATGCGAGATGCCCTGCGAGAGCATGAAGGCGTTCTTCTTGCCGATCTTGCGCGACATCCAGGCCACGGTGGGGATCACCGCGAAGGTGGTGACCAGCGCGCCGATGCTGCCGAACAGCGTGGGCCAGATGCCGGCCGCCGCCGTGTCGCCGTTGAACAGGTGGTAGACGACGATGAAGAACGAGAACGCCGCCACCGTGTTGAAGGCGTTGAAGATCAGGAAGGTGGCGAAGCACAGCTTGCGGAACGGCACGCAGCCGAAGGCCTCCTTGAAGCCGTCCAGCGATCTCCTTGAAGCCCCCGCCGACGTTGGCCAGGGTCAGCGGGACGAGGTGGGTGTCGTCCTTGGTCGAGCGGCTGGGCAGGAACACGGCCGGCACCATGGCCAGCAGCATGCACGCCACGCCGACCCAGACCGACAGCGTGCGCGTGGCCGTGTCGGCGTTCGGGAACCACTTCGGGTCGTACATCACGACCCAGAACCACGGCGCGATCACCCAGGCCCACTGGCCGATCCACTGCGCCACGGCCATGATGCTGGTGCGCTCGTGGAAGTCGTCGCTCATCTCGTAGCCCATGGCCACGTAGGGGATGCTGAAGACGGTCAGCCCGGTGAAGAACACCAGCGACCAGAACAGGAAGTAGACGAAGTTGTAGGTCATGCCGTCGGCGCGGTGCAGCTGCCACATCGCCACGAAGCCGATGCCCAGCATGATGGCGCCGATGAACACGTACTGCCGGCGCCGGCCCCACTTCGACCGCGTGTTGTCGGAGATGAAGCCCATGATCGGGTCGAGGATCGCGTCGTAGGCCCGCGGCAGGAAGAACAGGATGCCCCACATCCAGGTCGGGAAGCCCATGTCCTGCACCAGCACCACCATGAAGATGCCCAGCGCGGCCGGGAACATCTGGTTGGCCAGCATGCCCAGCCCGAAGGCGACCTTCTGACCGAACGGGACCTTGTGGGCTGGCGGTGGCGGCGGTTGTGGTCATGAGGTGCTTTCGTAATTGCAGTGCCGGCTCGGGCGATGGCGTTGCATGGGGCATCGGCATGCACGCAGGTTCAGGCGTCGACGGCCTGGGATGCCAGATCCGGATAAAGAGCCTGCATCACCAGCTTGGGCCGCCGGTCCACGGTGAACAGGCCCCAGTGCTTCTCGGGCTCCAGCGGGTCGGGCGAGCCTTTCCACGGTTCGTCGAAGGCCTCGAACACGAAGCACAGCAGGCCTTCGGCGCGCGTCCAGTCCATCAGGTCCTGGTAGTAGACCGCCTGCAGCTCCTGCACTGCGTGTTCGGCCTGCATGCCGCGGCCGTTGCTGTTGGTGCACCAGCCGGCTTCGGTGATGACGATCGGCTTGCCGGGGTACAGCCGCGCCACGCTGGCGACGTTGTCCTTCGTGTAGTCCAGCGCCTCATGGATGTGCTTGTATTCCCACACCGGGTAGGTGTGCAGCGAGATGAAGTCGAGCTCCGGGCACCAGCGGGCCAGCTTGTGCTGCCAGGGCACGTAGTTCTCGCAGAAGGTCACCGGCTGCGCGACGGCCGCCTTCACGCGGCGCACGTACTCGACCATGTGCGACACCGGCACGAAGTGGTCGGTCCAGTCGACGGTGGCCTCGTTGCCCACGGCCACCGAGAACACGCTGTCCGCGTAGCGCGTTGGCCAGCGCGATCAGGCGCTCCAGCTCGGCGGCGTTTCGCGCCGGCTGGCCTCGAGCTGCTCTTCGCTGTAGCTGCCGCCCCAGGGGCAGCCGAAGTTGTTCATCTCGGCCCGAGGTAGGCGCCCAGCATCACCTGGAACGGCAGCGGTCCTCGCGCGATCACCTGCAGCACGCGCTCGGCGTGCGGGCTGCAGTCGTACAGGCGCAGCAGCTGCCAGTGGCGCGCCAGCAGGTGCAGGTCTTCGCGGATCTCGCGACCGACGGGTAGATCTGCGTGTCCGGGCTCTGGCCCTCGCGGTAGCCGGAGTAGCAGATGGCGTTGCCTTCGGTGGCAGCGGTGTCAGCGTGGCGTGCGTCATGGATTCAGCCGAACTTGGGCCGGGCGTCCTTGTCCCACAGGCCCCAGTAGGCGCCGACGTCGCCTTCGGCGCCCACCTTCCAGGCCTCGTCGAAGGCGGCGAAGTAGAACACCTCGATGCCCTCGCGCTCGGCCCAGGCGGCGGTGTCGACGAAGTACTGCATCGCCGCTTCGGCGCCGGGCACGCGCCGTGGAAGGCGCTGCCCTGGTCGGGCCAGCCGGTCTCGCTGATGAGGATGCGCTTGCCCGGCGCGGCCGCGCGCGTGCGCGCCAGCATGCTCTGCATGTAGGGCAGGGCCTGCTCGCGCGGGCAGCCCTCCCAGAACGGGTAGCAGTTGGTCATCACCACGTCGCACACGGCGGTGACGCGCGGGTGCTTCTCGAACAGGAAGTAGGCGTCGACGTAGCCCACCGGCACGCCGGGCAGGGCCTGCCTTCACGCGCTGGATGTGGCCGATCAGTTCGTCCTCGGCCAGGTCTTCGCGCAGCAGCACCTCGTTGCCGACCGCCACGATGTCGGCATGGCCGGCACGCGCCACGGCGATCGCGCCGGCGATCTCGCGCTCGTTGATCTCGCGGTCGGTGCCCAGCCAGGCGCCGACCAGCGTCTTCAGGCCCAGCTCGTGCGCGATGCGCGGCGTCTGCTCGTGGCCGTCGGTGCACGAGAAGCTGCGCACCCAGCGCGTGTGCGGCCGGATGATCGCCATGCGCTCGCGGATCTGCGCCGCGCTGATCTGCGAGCCGGGCTGCTGGCCTTCGAGGTAGGGGCTGAAGCACAGGCCGTGGATGCCGCGCTCCAGCGTGGCGCGGAACGCCGCGTCCAGCCGGGCGCGTTCGGCCAGCGCCAGCGGGGCCACCGCCGGCGGGTTGCCGACGCTGCCCGGCACGAAGCCGGTGGCCGCGGCGCCGCCCGCTGACTGGGAGCCATGCGCGGCCCCGCCAGGCGCGAAGGCCGGCGCCCACGGTTGCGAACCGCCGTGGCCCGCGGGGCGGGCATCGGCGTCATGGGGCTTCGTGCTCATCTTTCTTGTCTCCTGATGCGTTCTTGGCGGCGTTCGTCAGCTGCGCCGCTCGGACACGTGCCCGGGCTCCCAGGGCATCACGCCCGGGCCGCGCGGCGGCACCGGGCCGTAGCCGCCGACCTTGTCGTACACGCGCACGTAGTCCACCACCAGCTCGGCGGGAACTTGGTGGCCGCATTGGGCACGCCCGGGAAGTTGCCGCCGACGGCCACGTTCATCAGCAGGTAGAACGGCTGGTCGAACGGCGCCGGCCAGGGGTTCAGATCGGCCTCGCTCGCGGCTTCGACGCCGGCACCGTCCTCGAGCCGGCTGCAGCTCCACCAGTGGCGGTAGGTGCAGGTCTGCGTCGCGTCGACGAAGAACCGGATCTCGCCCGGCTCCCATTCGACGGCGTACAGATGCCAGTCCGACACCAGGCTGCCGCGCGGCAACGCGTGCGTGGTCGTTACCAGCGAGCGCGCGGGAACGTGGAGCCGAAGTGGATGCTGTTGAGCACCTCCTCGGGCTTCTCGCCGACGATTTCCATCAGGTCGATCTCGCCGCTGGCGGCCCAGCCGCCGTACTTGTCTTCCACCGGCAGCAACCACAGCGCCGGCCACAGCCCCTTGCCCCAGGGCACGCGGGCGCGGAACTCGATGCGGCCGTACTGCTTGGCGAACAGCACGCTGCCGTCGCGCGCCTTGGTCTTCAGGCGCGCCGACGTGTAGCCGCAGCCGTGCAGCGGCGCCTTGACGGCGCGGATGAACAGGCAGCTGTCGCGCACCACCACGTTCTCCGGCTCGTGCGTGTAGTACTGCAACTCCTCGTTGCCCCAGCCGGCCACCCAAGTGTGGTTCTTGTAGTCGTAGAAGCCGTTGCCGAGGTCGAAGTCCCACTTGCTGCGGTCTACCGCGTCGCCCTCGAACTCGTCGCTCCACACTAGGGTCCAGCCGGGCCGGCTGCGGTTGTCGTTGGCGGCGTTCAAGCGATGCTCCTTCAACAGTCAGTTCCGGCCGAGCGTGGTTACTGGCGTTCCGGCGCCAGAGGCACGTTTCGCGGGGCGCGCGGCCGCGCGCCACCGGGCCAGGAAGTCGCGGTACCAGCTGCCGCTGTCCTTGAGCGTGCGGTGCTGGGTCGCGTAGTCGACGTGCACCACGCCGAAGCGCTTGGTGTAGCCGCGCGTCCACTCGAAGTTGTCGATCAGGCTCCAGACCATGTAGCCGTTCACCGGCACGCCGTGCGCGAGCGCGTCCGCCAGCGCGCGGATGTGCCGCGCCAGGTAGGCCGTGCGCTCCGGGTCGTGCACCCGGCCGTCGACCACTTCGTCCTCGAAGGCGGCGCCGTTCTCGGTGATGACGAGGGGCGGCACCGGATAGTCCCGCTGCAGCCGCAGCAGCAGGTCGGTGAGGCCCGACGGATAGACCTCCCAGCCCATCTCGGTGAACTGCGCGCCAGCGCGCAACCGGTCAGGCCCCGCTCCCGCGCCGACGACCACGCGCGAGTAGTAGTTGACGCCGAGATAGTCCATCGGCGCGGCGATCGCCGCGAGATCGCCCTCGTGCACGTGCGGGACGTCGGCGCCCAGGTTCGCCCAGATGTCGGCCGGGTAGCCGCGGCCGAACAGCGGGTCCATGTACCAGCGCAGCAGGCGACCGTCTTCCAGGCGAGCCAGCGCGGCGTCCTCGTCGCTGGCGCTGGCGGGGATCACCGGCGCGAGATTCAGGATGATGCCCAGGTGCGCGTGGCAGCCGGCATCGCGCAGCGCCCGCAGGGCAAGCCCGTGGCTGAGCAGCAGGTGATGCGACACCTGCATCGCGACCTGTCGGTCGCGCACGCCCGGCGCGAACTCGCCGCTCTCGTGGCCGAGCGTGGCGATCACCCAGGGTTCGTTGTGCGTGGTGATCGCGCTGACGCGGTCGCCGAGCCAGGCGTCGATCCCCAGTGCGTAGTCGACGAAGCGGCTCACCGTGTCGCGGCTGGCCCAGCCGCCGGCGTCCTGCAACTCGGCCGGCAGGTCCCAGTGGTTCAGGGTGAGGTAAGGCTGCACGCCGCGCGCCAGCAGGCCATCGACCAGGCGGTCGTAGAAGGCCAGGCCGCGCTCGTTCCACATGCCGCGCCCGCCGGGCTGCACGCGCGGCCACGACACCGAGAAGCGGTAGGCATTGACGCCGAGCGCCGCCACCAGGTCGAGGTCCTGTTCGAGGAGGGTGCACGTGATCGCAGGCGATGTCGCCGGTGCTGCCGTCAGCGATGGCGCCCGGCACGCGACAGTAGCGGTCCCAGATCGACTCGCCCTTGCCGTCGTCGCGGGCGGCGCCCTCGATCTGGAATGCGCTCGTCGCCACGCCCCAGACGAAACCGTCAGGGAAGCGCTCGGGCGCGGCCTCGCGCAGCGGATGGGAATCGGGAGCGTTCATCGCAGGGACCGCCCGCGCGCCGTCTGGCGGACCAATACCGCCTCGGCATTGCGGCAGCGCGGCCGCTGATCCGTTGCCGCGAGGCCCGCACCAACAGGACGCCTTGCGACGGCGCGGTGCTCACCGACCCGGTCTTCAGCGCTTGGCCCCGGCAATCCGCCGCGCCGTGCGCGCAGCGCTCGCGGAAGCGCGGCGCGCTCAGTGGGCCGGCCCTGACCTTCGTGCCATTGGCGAAGGCATTCCGACCGCGCGCGCCGATCGTGCGTAGGCAAGCGCCGCGTGGCGCGGGGCGGAGGCATGGAGTCGGGTGCATGGGCGCAGGCACGGGCGTCTGCGCCTTCGAAGGGGAAGTTGACGGCCCGCCGTCTTGAAAGCGCTTTCAGACTTTACGAGACGCGCTTGCGAACTGTCAATCGAAGTTGGCCGGGCGTGCTGCCGTTGCGCCGCAAGGGAACCGGGCCGCGGCGTCAGGGAGGCCGGGTTTCAGGCCGCCAGCGCGCGGGTCGATTCGCGGACGATCAGCTGCGGCACCGGCACCTCGAGCGACGTACGCTCGCCGGCGAGCAGATCCAGCATCGCGCGCGCGGCCAGCTGCCCGATCTCGTGTATCGGGTAGTGAACGGTGGTCAACCCGGGCACCGTGTACAGCGAGCCCGCGACATCGTCGAAGCCGACCAGCGACACGTCGACCGGCACGCGCAGACCGTGCCGGAACAGCCCGAGGCGGGCTCCGAAGGCCATCTGGTCGTTTGCCGCGAAGATCGCCGTGAACCGCGTACCGCGCGCGTGCAACCGATCGACGGCCTCGACGCCGCTCTGCTCATTGAAGTCGCCAGGAAGCAGCAGGTGAGGATCGGCGCGCAGCCCGGCATCCTGCAGAGCCGACTCGTAACCCTTCTGGCGCTCGACCGAATCCGGGTGGTGTGGATCGCCGGCGATGAAGGCGATCCTGCGGTGGCCGAGGCCGATCAGGTGCTCGGTCGCCAGACGCGCCCCCTCGCGGTTGTCGAAGTCCATCGAAATCAAGTTGGCCGCCTTGAGCTGGCGGCCGGTGACCACGACCGGCAACGACCGCGCCACCGTCCGAAGCGCGGCATTCGACAGGCGACCGGTCAGCACGATCAGCCCGTCCACGCGGCGCTGGCGCAGCAGGTCGATGCAGCGCTTCTCCTCGTCGGCGCGCCAGTGCCCGCTCATGAACAGCGGGCTGTAGCCGGCGCCGCCCAACGCTTCCTCGATGCCGCGCAGCGCACGTCCGTAGAACGGACTGTCAATGGCCTGCGTAACCACGCCGATACTGAGCGTGCGGCCGCCCGCCAGGCCGCGGGCGACCGGATTCGGCACGAAGCCGAGCTTGGCTATCGCGCGTTCGACCGCCTTGCGCCTTTCGTCGCTGACGACCGCAGTGCCATTGAGGATGCGCGACACCGTACTCGGCGAAACGCCAGCGCGCTCGGCGACCATTTCCAGTGTCACCTTGCCGGTCGCGGCGCCACCCCTGCCTAGAATCGCCTTGTGCACGCTAGTTCCGCCGAAAGTTCGATTATTGGCTGGTAATTTTAGGTAAGCGGGCGGCCGAAGGAAAACGCTTTCATCGCGATGCCCCCGGAGTGTCGACGATCGCTCAGAACTGACCCACGTCAACAGCACTACTCAGTGGCGCAGGTCCGCGAGCTACAGGAAGCTCTGGAACTTTTCCAAGACGACTCCGGGCGCACGAACATTTCGCTACAGATGCTGGCGCGGCAGAACCGTACCGCAGTGAAGCGCGAGGCCGGTGACAGTGTCCAAGTTCCCCGAGTCCGCCCAGAGTCCCCCAGGAAAGAAAAACGGCCTAGGGCTGGTGGCCCTAAGCCGTTGAATTTGAACTGAATGTGTGGCGCGCCCGGCAGGATTCGAACCCACGACCCCTTGGTTCGTAGCCAAGTACTCTATCCAACTGAGCTACGGGCGCGCGAGGCGGCGGAGTTTATCACAGGGGGACGTTCGTCCTGCTGGAGCGGATAGCTCGCAGGGCTGGCAAACGACAGTCGGAAATCGGGCGGACGGATAGCTCGCTTCGCCTCTTCCCTCCGCTTCGCTCCGGGACCACCCTCGGCGCCGCCGGGGCTGTCCTTCGCCCGGCTGCGCCGGGCTCGTCGAACCGGGGACGCTTCTCACCGCCCATCACGCACCAAGCAAAACGCCCCCAGGTGGGGGCGTTTTCCTTGGCGGAGACGGACGGATTCGAACCGTCGATGCACGTTTTTGCGCGCATGCTCCCTTAGCAGGGGAGTGCCTTCGACCTCTCGGCCACGTCTCCTGTGACGCTGAAAACAGTGCGCGGGCAGAAGCCCGCGCGGGAACCGGAGTTTAGACGTTGCCGCGCATCGCGGCAACGCGATCAGACGATGGCGTGGTCCAGGCCGAACGCCTTGTGCAGGGCGCGGACGGCCAGTTCCATGTACTTGTCTTCCACGACGACCGAGATCTTGATCTCGCTGGTGGAGATCATCTGGATGTTGATCCCCTCCTCCGACAGCGTGCGGAACATCAGGCTGGCGACGCCGACGTGCGACCGCATGGCGATGCCGACGATCGAGACCTTGGCGATCTTCTGGTCGCCGACGATCTCGCGCGCACCGACGTGCTGCTTGACCTTCGAGTTCAGCACGTCCATCGCCTTCGCATACTCGTTGCGATGGACGGTGAACGAGAAGTCGGTCGTGCCGTCGACGCTGATGTTCTGCACGATCATGTCGACGTCGACGTTGGCGTCGGCAATCGGGCCGAGGATCTGGTAGGCGATGCCGGGCCGGTCGGGCACGCGCGTCAGGGTGATCTTGGCTTCGTCGCGCGAGAACGCGACGCCGGATATGACGGCCTTTTCCATCGTGTGGTCATCCTCGAAGGTGATCAGCGTGCCGGAGGTCGCTTCCTCGGCGAGCGGGAAATCGGGGTCGGTCAGGCTGGACAGGACGCGCAGCGGGACCTTGTACTTGCCGGCGAATTCGACCGAACGGATCTGCAGCACCTTCGACCCGAGGCTCGCCATCTCGAGCATCTCCTCGAAGGTGATCTTCTTCAGCCGCTGCGCTTCGGGCACGATGCGCGGGTCGGTCGTGTAGACACCGTCGACGTCCGTGTAGATCAAACACTCATCGGCCTTCAGCGCGGCCGCCATCGCGACCGCCGAAGTGTCCGAGCCACCGCGGCCGAGCGTCGTCAGGTTGCCGTGCTCGTCCGCGCCCTGGAAGCCGGCGACGACGACGATCGCGCCCTGCGCCAGATCCGCGCGGATCTTCTTCTCGTCGATCTCGATGATGCGGGCCTTCGTGAACGCACTGTCCGTCAGCACGTGGACCTGCGGGCCGGTGTAGCTCTTCGCCTTGAGGCCGCGTTCCATCAGCGCCATCGACAGCAGACCGATCGTCACCTGTTCGCCGGTCGAGGCGATGACGTCGAGTTCGCGGGGATCCGGACTGGCCTGGATTTCCTTCGCGAGCGCGATCAGCCGGTTCGTCTCGCCGCTCATCGCGGACACGACGACGACGAGCTGGTGACCCGCGCGGTGCCACTTTTCGAGGCGTCGCGCGACGTTGCGGATGCGCTCGACGTTGCCGACCGACGTACCGCCGTACTTGTGAACGATGAGAGCCATGTTGGCCGAGCCCCGCTTCCCCGCGTGATGAGCAGCCGTGAATTATAAGGAGCGCGGGCGGCCGCTCCTGCGCTGCGTCAGGGAATGCGGTCGATGAGGCCGGCGTCGGGTCGCCATTCGATGACGATGCGCTCGCCGTCACGGTCCGTCATGCGTACGTCGGCTCCCAGCCCCGCGACGTAGATCAGTTCGTCCTCGCGCCACAGCAGCGGCAGCCGCCCGCGCTCGAATTCCGGGATGCCGGCATCCTGGAACAGGCGCTTCAGCGTGCGGGATGGCCGCGTGGGGTGTGGTTTGAAGCGCTCTCCGCCGCCCCGCGGACGCACCTCGAGGCTCGCCTGGGCCAGCCACTCGGGGTCGAAGCCTTCCTCGTCCAGCACAGGCTGGAAATGCAGCGCCCCGCCCCACCCCGGAACACTGACCTCCCGCTCCCCACCCCAGCGAAACGCCTGCGCATCACGGGACTCATGGTCGGCCTCCTTCAGCAGCAGCAGGCCGCGATAACGGCGCACCTCGCGGTCGCCGACCCGCACCAGCAATCGGGCATCGCTGCGGGCGGTACGGGCCTGGTCGAGCAGTTCGAGCAGGCGTGCACGGCTGGGCGGCTCGACCCCGGCCCGGTCGAGCCAGGCGCGCACCAAGGCCGTCTGTCGGGCGAGTGGCAAGGCAGCGATACGTTCGAGCCACACCATGCCCTCCGGCGCGCCCTCGGAAGCGGCGGCCAGGTCGGCCTCCGCGATGGATCGCAACACCTCGGCCGCCTCGCCGACGAGTTCCACAGAGCGGGCCGCGGCGGCGCGAAAGCCGGGGCGCAGTTCGTCCAGGCGCGGGAGAACGTCGGCCCGCAGCGCGTTCCTCAGCAGCGCACGCTCGTCGTTCGACTCGTCCTCGACGTGGGCGATCGCGTGCTCCCTCACGTAGTCCTCGATGGCGGCGCGCGACACATCGACGAACGGCCGCACGAGCAGCAGGTCGGTGCCGAACGTGCGGCTCGGGGGAAACGCGGCGAGTCCGTCCACGCCGGCGCCACGCAGCCAATGGATCAGGAACGTCTCGAGCCGGTCTTCACGATGATGCGCGGTGAGCACGATGCGGGCGCCAGCCTCGCGCGCTGCGTCGGCCAGCGCACCGTAGCGGGCCTCGCGCGCGGCCGCCTCCAGTCCCTGCCCGCGTCGCTTCACCTCCACTCGGCGCACGATGAACCCCACCCCGCGTGCCGCCGCTTCCTTCTCGCAATGGAGCAGCCATGCGTCGGCGTTCGGACTGAGCCCGTGGTGAACATGGACGGCGACCAGGCGGCGGACCCCCGAGGCGCGCAGCCGCGCGGCGGTGTCCAGCAAGGCCATCGAGTCGCGGCCACCGCTCAGGGCGATCATCACGACTTCGCCGCGCCGCGCGGGCGCGCGCTTCATAGGTTCTGAGGACTGCGCTTCAGCGTCGCGCAAGCCGCCGATCGCGCGCGCCAGTGCGTCGCGAACGGACTGCAGCAGCGGCGAGGACTCGGGATCAGCCTTCGGCCGTCGTGCTCTTGAACTTGCCATAGGCGAGCAGCCGCTCGTGACGCGCGTTGAGCAGTTCGCGGGTCTTAAGTCCCTGGAACTGGCGCAATGTGTCCGCGAGCGCGCGTTTCAGCATCGACGCCATCTGCTTCGGGTCGCGGTGTGCTCCGCCGAGGGGCTCGGCCACGATCTTGTCGATCACGCCGAGCGCCTTGAGTCGATGTGCGGTGAGGCCGAGGGCCTCGGCCGCTTCCGGCGCCTTGTCGGCGCTTTTCCACAGGATCGACGCGCAGCCTTCCGGCGAGATCACCGAGTAGGTCGCGTACTGCAGCATCAGAACGGCATCACCCACCGCGATCGCGAGCGCACCGCCCGAGCCGCCTTCCCCGATGATCGTCGAGACGATGGGCACCTTGAGCTGGGACATCTCGTAGAGGTTGCGGCCGATGGCTTCGGACTGGCCGCGCTCCTCCGCGTCGATGCCCGGATACGCGCCCGGCGTATCGACGAAGGTGAACAGCGGCAACCCGAACTTCTCCGCGAGCTTCATCAGGCGCAGCGCCTTCCGATAGCCCTCCGGCTTGCTCATGCCGAAGTTGCGCAGCGCGCGCTCCTTGGTGTCCCGCCCCTTCTGGTGGCCGAGCACCATCACGGGCGTGCCATTGAAGCGCGCCAACCCGCCAACGATGGACAGGTCGTCCGCGAAGGACCGGTCGCCGTGCAGCTCGTGAAAGTCGGTGAAGATGTCCGCGATGTAGTCGAGCGTGTAGGGCCGCTGCGGATGCCGGGCGAGCTGCGACACCTGCCACGGCGACAGCTTGGCGTAGATGTCCTTCAGCAGCGCCTGGCTCTTCTTCTGCAGCCGTTCGATCTCGTCGGAGATGTCCACGGCGGAATCGTCCTGCACGAATCGCAGTTCTTCGATCTTCGTCTCGAGCTCAGCGATCGGCTGCTCGAAATCGAGGAAGGTCATCTTGGCCATAGGCTCGCTCAGTACTCCACGGGGACCGGATCCAGGCTGCGCCAGAGGTACCAGGTCGCGACACTGCGCCAGGGTGCCCAGTCGACTGCCAGCGACTCGACGCGGGCGCGCCTATCGCGCCCGACGATCGGTTCACCGTCCAGATAATGCAGGCTCACCGCCCGCATCAGCCCGAGATCGTCCAGCGGCAGGACATTAGGGCGTAGCAGGTTGAAGATCAAGAACATCTCGGCGGTCCACCGACCGATGCCGCGGATGTCGGTCAGCTCGGCGATGATCGCCTCGTCGTCCAGTTCCTCGAAGCGGGTCGGATCCACCCGCCCGCTGATGAAGTGCTCGCAGAGGTCGCGGATGTACTCGGCCTTGCGCTCGGACAGGCCGCAGCCGCGCAATGTCGTCGCCCGTCGTCGCAGCACGCTCTTCGGCGTGAGCTCGCCGCACGTGGCGCAGAACCGGCCCCACACGGCGTCGGCCGCCTTCACGGAGATCTGCTGGCCGACGATCGAGCGGGCCAGCGTGCTGAAGGCGTCGCCGCGCGATGCCAGCGCGACCCGCGGATGTGCGGCGATGATCCCCCCGAGCGTCGAGTCCGACGCCGCGAGCGCGCGTTTGGCGCGGGCCCAGTACGCCGGCCGGGAGGTCCCGTTCACTGCCGGCGCCAGGTCGTTCCGCCCGGTCCGTCCTCGAGCACGATGCCTTCAGCGCTCAGCGCCGCGCGGATGCGATCCGCCTCGGCGAAATCCCGCGTCTTCTTTGCCGCCGTGCGCTGGGCGATGAGCGTTCCGATGCGCGCCGCCTCGGCATCATCGCCGTCCCCGCGGAGGAACTGCTGCGGATCCCGCTGCAGCAGGCCGAGCGGCTCGGCGAGCCCGCGCAGCTGACGCGCGAGGGCCGGCGACTTGGTGCGGTTCACCTCGGCCGCGAGGTCGAACAGCGCGGCGATCGCCACCGGCGTGTTGAAGTCGTCGTTCATCGCCGCGGCGAAACGCTGCGCGTGCGCCTCGTCCCAGTCGACGGCGCCGTCGTCGCCCGCCGTGTCGCGCAAGGCCGTGTACAGCCGGCTCAGCGCGCTTCTCGCTTCGACGATCTGGTCTTCGGAAAACTGCAGCTGGCTGCGGTAGTGCGTGCGCAGCAGATAGAAACGGACGACTTCCCAGTCGAAGCGCTCGACGGCGTCGCGGATCGTGACGACGTTGCCGAGCGACTTGGACATCTTGTCCTCGCCCATCCGCAGCGCACCCGTGTGCACCCAGATATCGGCAAACGGCTCGCCGAACGCGCCCTCGCTCTGCGCGATCTCGTTCTCGTGGTGCGGAAAGATCAGGTCCGGCCCGCCGCCGTGGAGGTCGAAGTGCCGGCCGAGCAACTGGCTCGCCATCGCCGAGCACTCGATATGCCAACCGGGCCGACCCGCGCCCCAGCGGGAGGTCCATTGCGGCTCACCAGGCTTCGCGCGCTTCCACAGGACGAAGTCGAGCGGATCGCGCTTGCTGGTGTCGATCGCGACTCGCTCGCCAGCGCGCAGTTCGTCCAGTGCGCGGCCGGAGAGCTTGCCGTAGCCCTGGAAGCTGCGCACGGCGTAGTTCACGTCGCCATCTGTCGCCTGGTACGCCAGCCCCTTGTCCTCGAGCAGGCCGATGAGGTCGAGCATCTGGGGAATGAACTGCGTCGCGCGCGGTTCGTGGTCCGGCGCGGCCATGCCCAGCGCGCTGAAGTCCTCGTGCATCACCTTGATGAAGCGCGTCGTCAGTTCGGACGGCGTTTCCCCGTTCTCGGCGGCGCGCTGGATGATCTTGTCGTCGATGTCGGTGATGTTGCGGACATAGGTGACGCGATAGCCGGCGGCACGCAGCCATCGCTGCATCACGTCGAACGCGACGAACGTCCGGCCGTGGCCGATGTGGGTGCGGTCGTAGGTGGTCACCCCGCACACATACATCCGGACGTGGCCCGGCTCGAGCGGCTCGAGCGGCTGCTTCCGGCGCGACAGCGTGTTGTAGATCTCGACCGTCATGGAACTTCACCCCTTGGGAAGAACATCCGGCGAACCGGACGGAAATGCGAGCGCGCGGACGGAAACCAGCAGATCTCGGTCAACAACGCAGCGCGGACATTTCGAGGGGCCGACGTGATTGGGGTGGGCTGTAGAATCGGCCGCAGTATATCAATCACTCAGTAGATGTACGGGTTCCGGAAGGAACGCCGTCGTGCATCGCGAACGGCCGGTGACCCGGCACATTCATGCCAACGACGCTTCGCTCGCTCGCCTTCGCCGGTCTCGGGCTCCTCGCGACATTGCCAGCGGCAACGCTGGCACAGATCTCGTCGCCCGCGCAGTCGGTCCCGTCTCCGGCCACCGAACGCGTCGAACTCACCGAACTTCAGCAGGTGCAGAAGCTGATGGGCGCGGGACAGATGAAGCAGGCCCTGGCGCGCGCCGATGCCCACCTCGCAAAGAATCCGCGCGACGCCCAGATGCGTTTCGTGCGCGGGGTGATCCTGTCGGAACTCAAGGACACGGCCGGCGCGCGCGAGGTCTTCGAGCGCCTGACCGAAGAGTTTCCGGAACTGCCCGAGCCTTACAACAATCTCGGTGTCATCTATGCCTCGGAGGGCAAGTTCGATCGCGCCCGGACGCTGCTGGAAACGGCGCTCACGGTGCGTCCGAATTACGCCACCGCGCAGGAAAACCTCGGCGACATCTACCTGCAGATGAGCGTCGACGCCTATCAGCGCGCAGCGAAGCTCCAGCCCGGCAGCCGCACGGCGAGCAACAAGCTGGCACTGACGCGCGAACTGCTCGCCAAGACCCGTGTCGCCCCCTGACCTTTCGCAAGGAGTCCGATGAAGACCACGACGCTGCTGTTCAGTGCCGCACTCATGCTCGGCATCACCGCCGCTTCCGCGCAGAGCTCCGCCCCGCGCGTTGCGCTTGAAACCTCGCAGGGCCGGATCGTTCTGGAACTCGCGCCCAAGGAAGCGCCCAAGACGGTCGACAACTTCCTCGCTTACGTGAAGGCGGGGCACTACGACGGCACGGTGTTCCACCGCGTCATCCCGACCTTCATGATCCAGGGCGGTGGCTACAGTGCCGACCTCACCGAGCGCCCGACGCGCGCGCCGATTCCGCTCGAGAGCAAGAACGGCCTGAAGAACGAACGCGGCACGGTCGCCATGGCGCGCCGCGGAGACCCGAATTCCGCCACCGCCCAGTTCTTCATCAACGTCGTGGACAATCCGCGGCTCGATTATCCGAGCTTCGACGGCAACGGTTACGCCGTCTTCGGCAAGGTGATCGAAGGCATGGACGTCGTCGACAAGATCAGGGACGTGCCGACCGGCAGCCGGGGCGGCCACCAGAACGTGCCGGAGACGCCGGTCACGATCAAGTCCGCGCGCATCGTCAAGTAATTCACCAGGGAGCAGCGATGGTTCGCCTCTACACCAACTTCGGCCCGATCACGATCGAACTCGATCACGAACGTGCGCCGAAAACCGCCGCCAACTTCGAGTCCTACGTGCGCAGCGGCTTCTACGACGGCACGGTGTTCCACCGGGTCATCAACGGCTTCATGGTCCAGGGCGGCGGGTTCGAGCCCGGGATGCGGCAGAAGACGACCGAGGCGCCGATCGAGAACGAGGCGCGCAACGGCCTGCGCAACGCCAAGTACACGGTCGCGATGGCGCGCACCGGCGACCCGCATTCGGCCACCGCGCAGTTCTTCATCAACGTTGCCGACAACGATTTCCTCAATCACACCGCGCCGAACGCGCAGGGCTGGGGGTATTGCGTCTTCGGCAAGGTGACCGAGGGCTTCACCACCGTCGACAAGATCAAGGCGGTGCGCACCGGCCGGCAGGGGATGCACCAGGACGTGCCGGAATCGGACGTCCTGCTCGAGCGCGCCGAGATCATCGAGTGAGCCTGGTCGAACCGCCGCCCGTCCTCGCCGTCGCGGCGACGGCGGCGCCACTGGCCGATCCACTCTTCATCTCCGATCTGCACCTCGCGGCGGAGCGGCCGCGGACGACCGCGCGCTTCCTCAGGTTCCTGCAGGAGGACGCGCCGCGGCATCGGGAACTCGTCATCCTCGGCGACCTGTTCGAGTTCTGGATCGGCGACGACACGGCCGAGGCGGCGCGACCCGTGATCGACGCGCTCGCCGCGACAACGGCGTGCGGAGTGCGGGTGCTGCTGATGCACGGCAACCGGGATCCGCTCCTCGGAAGCGGTTTCGCGGCGGCCACGGGCGGCACGCTCCTCGCGGACCCGATCGTCGTCGACGTCGCCGGCACCCCCACCCTGCTGTCCCACGGCGATGCCTGGTGCACGCGCGACGTCGCCTATCAGCAGTTCCGCGCCCTGGTGCACCAACCGCAGTACCAGCGCGACTTCCTGGCGAAGCCGCTCCCGGAGCGCATCGCGTTCGCGCGCGGCGTCCGCATGCAGAGCGAAGGCGAGAAGTCGACGAAGGCGATCGGCATCATGGACGTCTCGCCGGACGCCGTCATCGCGGCGCTGCGCACGGCGGGCGTGCATCGCATCATCCACGGACACACGCACCGGCCGGCGCTGCACGTGATGGACCTCGGCGAGGCATCGGCGGAACGCTGGGTGCTGCCGGACTGGGATCTCGACGACCCCGAGCCGCGCGGCGGCTTTCTGGATTTCCACGCGGGCCAGCCGCGGCTGGTCTTCTTCGACTGACTTCCCTCGCGGGCCGTGCGCTTCGGCCCGGACCTACTCGTCGACGAGCTTGTTCAGTTCGGACGGACTGACGGCGTGCGCCGCGTTCACCGCCGATTTCGCGTCCTCGATGGCGATCCCGTTCTTCTCCATGGCCACCACGAGCTGGTCGATCACGCGCTGCTGGGCCGCCGCGTGGTCCACGAGGCCATGCATCGCCTTCATCAACGGATCATCGCCGTCCTGGCTGATGCCGTAGGCGGAGAAGCCCATCCGGTTGGCCGCCTGTTCGCGCGCGGCGTCCGTTTCCTTGTGCAGGATGCGCGCCGGGTTGCCAACCGCGGTGGCGCCGGCCGGCACTTCCTTCACCACCACCGCGTTGGAACCGATGCGCGCACCGTCGCCGACGGTGAACCCGCCGAGGACCTTCGCACCGGCGCCGACGATCACGTTGCGGCCGAGCGTGGGGTGCCGCTTCGCGCCCTTCACCGTGGAGGTGCCGCCGAGCGTCACCCCCTGGTAGATCGTCGAGCCCTCGCCGATTTCCGCGGTTTCGCCGACGACGATCCCCATGCCGTGATCGATGAAGACGAAACGGCCGACGCGCGCGCCGGGATGGATTTCGATCCCGGTCAGGAAGCGCGAGATATGGGACACGAAACGACCGAACCAGCGAAACCCGGCCGCCCAGCACGCGTGCGCCAGGCGATGCATCCAGAGTGCGTGCAGGCCCGGGTAACAGGTGAGCACCTCCCAGCGGCTGCGCGCCGCCGGGTCGCGTTCCAGGATGCAGTCGATGTCTTCGCGCAGGCGAGTGAACATGGATCTTTCCGCGGAGCCCGCCGTCGAGCCCGTTCGTTGCCACCCCGATTCGGGGCCGCCGATTCTAGCGGCCGCGCTTGCGGCCCGCGCGATCGGCGCGCGACTCGACGATCGCCGCGGTCACGCCGCGCAACACGTCGATCTCCGTCTGCGTCGGACGCGCACGGTTGAACAGCCGGCGCAGTCGCTGCATGAGTCGCTTCGGCTCGGCAGGATCGAGCGCGCCGACGACGATCAGCGCCTGCTCGAGATGCGCGTAGAAGCCTTCCAGGGCCTCGAGGGGCGCCGGCGCCTCGTCCGCCGCGAAGCGACGCTGGCCATCGTGCACATCCGGGCCGCGCAAGGCGAGCTGGCACTCATAGGCGGTCACCTGCACCGCCTGCGCGAGATTGAGCGACGAGAACGCGGGATCGGCGGGAATCGCGCAGCACATCTGGCAGCGCTCGACGTCCTCGTTCTCGAGGCCGGAGCGCTCGGTGCCGAAGACGAACGCGACGTCCTGACCGGCCCCGATCGCCCGCGCCGAATCTGCGGCGCAGGTCCGCACATCAGCCATCGGCGGTCCGAACTGGCGGTCGTAGCCGGTCATGGCGTACGCGGTCCGTACGCCGGTGAGCGCTTCGGTCAACGTCGGGAACGCGGCGCTTGCCGCCAGCACGTCGCTCGCCCCGGTGGCGAGCGCCACGGCCTCGGGGTGCTCCCGGTAGTCGGCATGCCTGGGTTGCACCACCGCCAGCTGCCGGAAGCCCATCGTCTTGATCGCACGCGCCGCCGCACCGATGTTCCCGGGATGACTCGGCGCGACGAGCACGAAACGGACACGATCTGCGGGGGCGGCCATCGGGAACGGGAAGTCAATCGACTAGAATCGCCGGCCAGTCTAAATGCCGCCGGTCGAATGGCCGACGCGCTCAATCATGCACCCGATGTTGAACACGGCCGTGAAGGCCGCGCGCAAGGCCGGTTCGATCATCAACCGCGCCAGCCTCGACGTGGACCTCGTCAAGGTGGCGAGCAAGGGCCGCAGCGACTTCGTCACCGAGGTGGACCGCGCCGCCGAACAGGCGATCGTCGACATTCTGCTCAAGGCGTACCCGGACCACGCCATCCTCGCCGAGGAGGCGGGCGCGAGCGGGGAGTCCGAGTACACGTGGATCATCGATCCGCTCGACGGCACGACCAACTTCATCCACGGCTTCCCGCAGTACGCGGTGTCGATCGCGCTGCGGCATCGCGAGCACGTCACGCAGGCGGTCGTGTTCGACCCCACGCGCAACGAACTGTTCACCGCCTCGCGGGGCCGCGGCGCCTTCCTGAACGAGCGGCGGATCCGGGTGTCCCGGCGCACGAAGCTTTCCGAGTGCCTGATCGGGACCGGCTTCCCCTTCCGCAGCTTCGAGCATCTCGACGAATACGTGCGGATGTTCCGCAGCGTCACCGAACTGACGGCCGGCATCCGGCGCCCCGGGGCCGCCGCGCTCGATCTCGCCTACGTCGCAGCCGGTCGTCTGGACGGATTCTGGGAGATCGGGTTGTCCCCCTGGGACATGGCCGCAGGCAGCCTGCTGATCCTCGAAGCGGGCGGACTGGTCTCGGACTTCAAGGGCGAGGCGGCCTACCTCGAGGAAGGCCGGATCGTCTGCGGCGCGCCGAAGATCTTCCCGCAGTTGCTGAACCTCATCGGCAACGTGCACCCCGCGCGCGCGAGCTGATCCGCTCGACGTTTCTTCCGTGAACGCTCCTGCTGACTTCGCCGGCCACACGCCGATGATGCAGCAGTTCCTGCGCATCAAGGCGCAGCATCCGCACGTCCTGCTCTTCTACCGGATGGGCGACTTCTACGAACTGTTCTACGACGATGCCGAGCGCGCCGCGCGACTGCTCAACATCACGCTGACTGCCCGCGGCGCGTCCGGTGGCGCACCGGTGAAGATGGCCGGCGTGCCGGTCGTGTCGGTCGAGCAGTACCTCGCCAAACTGGTGAAGCTCGGCGAAAGCGTCGCGATCTGCGAGCAGGTGGGCGATCCCGCGACCAGCAAGGGACCGGTGGAACGCAAGGTGGTTCGCGTCGTCACGCCGGGCACCCTCACCGACCCCGCCCTGCTCGACGCGAAGGCCGATGCCGTGCTGCTCGCGATCGCGCCGCCTCTCAGGCGCAACGGCGAGTTCGGCCTCGCGTGGCTGGTGCTGTCCTCCGGGGAGTTGCGCGCGAGCAGTGCGGCCTTTCCACAGCTGGCCTCGGAACTGGCGCGCATCGTTCCGAGCGAAGTGCTCGTTCCCGAAAGCTGGCAGGATGCCCTGCGCCATGCGCTGTCCGCCGCCGACTGCACGGTGCAGGCCCGGCCCGACTGGCACTTCGACGTCGACCGCGGTACCGCCGCGCTGAAGGCGCAGTTCGAAGTCGGCACCCTCGATGCCTTCGGCGTGGCCGATGCGCCGCACATCGTCGCGTCGTGCGGCGCGCTGCTCGACTATGCGCGCGCGACCCAAGGCGGAGCGCTGACGCACGTGCGCGCGCTGCGGCGCGAGGAAACGTCCGACTACGTCGCGCTCGACGCCGTCACCCGGCGCAACCTCGAGATCACCGAGACGCTCCGCGGCGAGGATGGTCCGACGCTGTTCGCGCTCCTCGACCGCTGTGCGACCCCCATGGGCAGCCGGCGCCTGCGTCACTGGCTGCACCATCCGCTGCGCAGCCAGGCCGCCGCGGCCGATCGCCACGCCGCCATCGAAACGCTGCTCGAAGCGCCGGAGGCACGCCGCGCATTGCTCGCCGAACTCGATGCGGTACCGGACCTCGAGCGCATCGGCGGTCGCGTTGCACTTCGTTCCGTGCGGCCACGCGAACTGGCGGCGTTGCGCGACGCGCTGCCGCATGTTGCCCGGTCCGCCGAACTGCTCTCCGGACTCGACTCCTCGGAGCTCGTCTCGCTGCGAAACGGCATGCGGGTCCCCCCCGAGGCGCACGGCCTCCTCGCGACGGCGCTGCTCGCCGAACCCGCCCATGCGGTCCGCGACGGCGATGTGCTCGCCGCCCGCTTCGATGCCGAACTGGACGAACTGCGCGCACTTCGCGACAACACGGGCCAGTTCCTCGTCGACCTGGAGGCGCGCGAGCGCAACCGCACGGGCATTGCCAACCTGCGCGTGGAATTCAACCGGGTCCACGGCTTCTTCATCGAGGTCACGCACGGACAGACAGCCAAGGTGCCGGACGACTACCGACGCCGCCAGACGCTCAAGAACGCCGAGCGGTACATCACGCCGGAACTCAAGGCCTTCGAGGACAAGGCCCTGTCGGCGCGCGAGCGCGCGCTGGCCCGCGAGAAGGAGCTCTTCGAACGCCTCGTCGCGGATCTCGGGCCGTCCGTGCCGGCGCTGCTGGGCGCCGCCGCTGCCCTCGCGTCGCTGGACGCCCTCGCCGCCCTCGCGGTCCATGCGGAGTCCGCGCGGTGGACGCGACCCGAGTTCGTCGAAGGCCCGCAGGTCGAGATTCGCGGAGCGCGCCACGCGGTGGTCGAGCGCGAACTCGAGACCTACGTGCCGAACGACTGCGTGATGAAGGCGGGCCGCCGCCTGCTGGTGATCACCGGTCCGAACATGGGCGGCAAGTCGACGTACATGCGCTCGATCGCGCTGATCACCCTGCTCGCCTACGCCGGCAGCTTCGTGCCCGCGGCCGCTGCACGGCTCGGCCCCGTCGACCGCATCCTGACCCGCATCGGCGCGGCCGACGATCTCGCTCGCGGCCGCTCCACGTTCATGGTGGAAATGACCGAGGCGGCGGCGATCCTCCACGCGGCGACGGAGCAGAGCCTGGTCCTCATGGACGAGATCGGCCGTGGCACCTCGACGTTCGACGGATTGGCCCTGGCGGCCGCGATCGCGCGCGAGCTGGTCGAGAAGAACCGGTGCCTCACCCTCTTCGCGACCCACTACTTCGAACTGACGCAGCTGGCCGAGCAGCATCCGGACGTGGCCAACGTGCACGTGGCGGCCGCCGAAGCCGCCGGGAAGGTCGTGTTCCTGCACGAAGTGCGCGACGGTCCCGCCAACCAGAGCTACGGGCTCGCCGTGGCCCAGCTGGCCGGCGTCTCGCCCGCCGTGATCCGGCGCGCGCGGTCGCTGCTCGCGCAGCTCGAGGAGCGCGCGCTCGGAACGCGACCGCAGCTCGATCTGTTCGTTGCGACCCCGGAGACGCCCGCGCCGACGGTGGCGCCCGAGGATCCGCTCCGCAACCGCCTGCTGGCGCTCGATCTCGACGATGTCTCGCCGCGCGAGGCCCACCTCCTGCTCGACGAGCTGCAGCGGCTGGCGCGGCCGGAAAGCTAGTGCAGCGTGGTCTGTCGAGGTTCCGCCAGCCGCAGGAAGTCGGGCAAGCGCTGAGCGTCCGCGTCCTCGAGTTCCTCGGCGCTCGCGCCCCGCACGTCGATCACGGTGATGTCGAAGCGGAGCGCAAGGCCGGCGAGCGGATGGTTGCCGTCCAGAACGGCCATGCCCTCGGCAATGTCGGTGATCGTGAAGATGCGCCCGGGGGCGCCCTGCCCGCCGTCGCCCTCGACCCGCATGCCGACCTCGACCCCGTCGCCGAGGTTCTCGAGCGGCATCAGCACGACCAGCGCCGGGTCGTAGTCGCCGAAGGCATCCTCCGGCTCGAGTTGCAGGGCGACCTGCGCGCCCGCCTCCTTGCCGGCGAGAGCCTCCTCGATCCGCGGGAAGACATCGTCATGCCCGTGCAGGTAGACGAGCGGCTCATCGGAGCGCTCGAGAAGGTTGCCCTGCGCGTCGTACATGGTGACGTCGAGGCTGACGAGCGCGCTTCGATCGATCTTCATCGCATCCCCCTTGCGGCGATTATGCCCCGCGGCCCGTTCCTATAATCCCGGCGTGCCCTCGACTTCCATCCTCCGGCGGCTCGGACCCATGCCGGTCGCGCGCTTCATGCGCGACGTCTGGCAGCGCAAGCCGCTCCTGATCCGCAATGCCTTTCCCGGCTTCACTCCGCCGGTCACGCGCGATGGCTTGTTCGCGCTCGCGCGGCGCGACGACACCGAGTCCCGCCTCATCGACCGTGCCGACGGCCGCTGGTCCCTGAAGCATGGCCCGCTGCAGCGCCTGCCCTCCACACGTCGCGCGCGGTGGACCTTGCTCGTGCAAGGCGTGGACCTGCTCGACCCCGGGGCGCATGAACTTCTCGCGCGATTCCGATTCGTGCCGGACGCGCGTCTCGACGACCTGATGGTGAGCTATGCGACCGACGGCGGCGGCGTCGGTCCGCACGTCGATTCGTACGACGTCTTCCTGCTGCAGGCGTGGGGACGGCGGCGCTGGCGCATCAGCCGCCAGCGCAACCTCACGCTCGTTCCCGATGTGCCGCTCAAGCTGCTCGCCGGCTTTCGCGCCACCGATGAGTTCGTCCTCGAGCCGGGCGACATGCTGTACCTGCCTCCCGGTGTGGCCCACGACGGCACCGCCGAGGGCGAATGCCTGACCTACTCCGTCGGTTTCCGCGCCCCGACGTATCAGGAGCTCCTGGAACCCTGGTTCGCAGACTTTGCGGATGGCACAACGCTCCCCGGGCGCTACGCGGACCCGGGTCTGCGGCCCACCCGCCGGCCCGCGGCCATGCCGGCCGGAATGGCCCAGCAAGTCCACGCCGCGCTGACGCGCAAGCAACCCGACCCACAGGACACGCAACGCTTCCTGCTGCGCTACCTCAGCGAGCCAAAGGCGCAGGTGATCTTCGCGCGGCCGTTGCGCGCGGCGTCCGCCGCACAGTTCCGGCAGCGAGCAAGCCGAGGGGGCATCGCACTGCATGCGGCGACCCGCATGCTGTACGCGGGTGTGGAGTGCGGGATCAACGGCGACTCGCTCCGCTTTCCCGCGGGATGCGGTCCGCAGCTTCGAAGGCTTGCGGACCAACGCGAATTGAGTGGCGCCCGGCTGGCGACGCTTCCGGCTGGCGGCCACGCGCTGCTCCATGCCTGGTACGCGGCCGGCTGGATTCACCTCGTCAACGAAGGAACACCGCGATGAAACCTTCCGAGATCCTTGTCGACGACCCGGCCCCACAGCGTGTGCTGATCGGGTCGCGGGAGGAATTGCATCAGGCCGTGGGGGTCGCCATCCGCGTTTCGTCGCGGATGCTGAGGTTCATTCATCGCGACCTGTCCGTGTTCAACCTGTCGTCGATCGACGCGACCGAGGCGCTGTCCCGCCTGCTGCTCGGCAGTCGCAACGCCCGCGTCCGCCTGCTCGTGGATGACCCCGCATGGCTCGATACAGGGGCGGCACGCCTGCGGCTGTTGCAGCAACGTTTCCCGCACGCGCTCGAACTGCGCGTCGCATCCCAGGACGATCCGGTGGGCGACGATGCCCAGGTGCTCGCCGACGATCACGCCGCCCTCGAGTTGCGCCCGACGCCGGCCGCGCGGGGCGACCTCTGGCTGCACAACAAACCTCATGCGCAACCGCGCATTGCGGCCTTCGACCGGCGATGGGAGGCCGGGGCGCACAACCTGCCGGTCACCTCGCTCGGCCTCGGATAGCCGGCCCGGGAAGCGTGCAAAGGCTATAATTTCGGGTTGGGAAGAGTGGGGAACCATTACATCCCGCGGCATGCTGGCCGCACACCACATCAAAATTCACTACGAAGGGTTCGCTTTCAAATGAAAAAGTCGCTCCTGATCGCCTCCATCATGGTCGTTGCGCTGACCGCCTGCGGCAAGAAGGAACAAGCTGCCCCGGCTCCTGCGCCCGCGCCCGCCGCTGCTCCGGCCCCTGCTCCGGCTCCGGCCCCGGCCCCGGCCCCGGCGGCTGATGCTGCCAAGCCCGCTGACGGTACCGCGGCTCCGGCGGCCCCCGCCGCTGCGGGTGCTGCCGCCGACGCTGCCAAGGCTGACGCCGGCGCTGCGGTCGACGCTGCCAAGGCTGCGGCCGACAAGGCCGCTGCCGACAAGAAGATGCCGCCCGTCAAGCCGTAACTTCGTATCGAGCAGCAGGAAAGGGCCGGCATCGCCGGCCCTTTTTCTTTGGCCTATACGACGCGCCAGTCGAGGCCGTCTTCCTGATCGGCGACCGCCACGTGCGCACCAGTGCAGCCGAGAACCTCGGCCAGCGCAGCGCACGCGAGCGCCTTCGTGTTGTTCTGCGCCGACAGGTGAGCCGCAGCAACCCACTGCAACCGCACGCAATCGAGGTGGCGCAGCAGGGCGGCGGCCTGCGCGTTGGACAGATGTCCCCGAGTCCCGCCGATGCGCGTCTTGAGGAACGACGCGTACGGCCCGGTGCGCAGCATGTGCTCGTCGTGATTGCACTCCAGGACCAGCGCATCGACACGCCGCAGCGCAGCCACCATCACCGGCGTCGGTTCCCCCGCATCGGTCAGCAACCCCAGCCAGCGACCGCCGTCGCCGAACACGAACTGCAGCGGTTCGGCCGCATCGTGAGGCACCTCGTACGGATCGATCACCAGGCCGCCGATTTCCTGGCGGACCCCGGACGCCAGTTCACGCCAATCCACACCGCGTTCGCGCAGGTGCGCGGCGCGCGCCGTGCCCTCCGAGCAATAGACCGGTATCCCGGCCTTGCACGCAAAGCGCACCACCCCGCCGACGTGATCGCTGTGTTCGTGCGTGACGAGCACGGCATCGATGTCGTGCAGGGAAAGGCCGGCGCGTTCGAGACGCCGGCCAAGTTGCTTGAGGTTGAAGCCGTTGTCGACCAGTACGCGCGTGACGGCGGTGCCGTCACGCGCCTCCACCACCAGCGCGTTGCCGCTGCTGCCGGACCCGAGGCTGCAGGCGCGCAGCACCGGCCAGTCGCCTATCGCAACTGATCGTTCAACAGCGCCAGGATGCGGTCGCCGGCGGGGGACCGCTCGGGCTTGCCGTCCGCGCCCTGCACCGTGACGACCGTCTGGTTGTTGCTCTGCCCCGTCACGACCACGCGATACTGCGGCGCCGGGATCGGCTTGTCGCTCGAGAACACCCTGGACAGGAAGCCCTGGTCGGCCTTTGCCTTCGCCTCGTAGTCGGGGTCGAGGTAGCGCACGAAGTAGATGCCCTTCCCGCGGTCGCGGTCCTCGACCGTGAATGCGCCGCGATCGAGCGCGAGGCCGACGCGCCGCCAGGCTCGATCGAACCCATCGTCGATGTCGAGGCGCTCGCTTCGGCCGTCGGGTCCCTTCACCACCCGCGCCTGCTGGGCGGTGGGCGCGGCCGCGGCGCCGCCGGTGGCCGGTCCTCCGGGCTTGGCGGGCGCGGTGGCGGCCGTGGTCGCCGGCTTCGCCGCGGAAGCGTCGAACTGCACCAGAAGGCGCTGCAGAATCTCCGCCTCGAGTTCCGGATCGGACGGCCGCGGCTGCCACTTCGTCTGGTCCTGCGCGCTCGTCGTGTACACCTCGATCATGCCGCGGTGACTGACGTAGATCTCCGACGTGTTCTGTGGCGTGCGCTCGACGCGCGCCCGGTACTTGTCCATCTCGCCCGTCGAATAGACGGAGTCGAGCACGCGCCCGAGCGTCCTGCGGATGATGTCCTGCGGCAGCTTGGCCCGGTTCTCGGCCCACGCCGTCTCGAGGATGCCGGTCGCCGGGTCGGACTTCTCGATCTTGAGCCCGACGGTCGGCCAGAAATCCACCAGGACCGGCCACACTCGCTCGGGCGGAAGATTGACCGCGAGCCAGCGCTGGTTGCCCTGCCGCTCGATCTTCGCGACGACGCCGCCAGGCACGACGGGGGAACTCGCCGCAGCCGCGGCTCCGGCCGCGACCGGAGCGGCCCCGGCCGCAGGCCGGGTCGCCTGGCCGGAGGCCGTGACAGTCTGCGGCCGGTCAGGAACCACGAAACGATCGTCGCGCGGCAACTGCGAGAGGTCGGGCGGCACTTCGAGCGGCGTCTTCGACTGCTGCGCGGTTTCGTAGGCAACCTTGTCGGAGGAAAAGAAATTGCCGGTCCACGAGCAGCCGGACACCAGCGCGGCGCACAGCGCGGCCACGGCGCTCGTTCGGGTGAAGCGATCCATCATCGGGACTCCTGCGCGGGCTAGATGAGCCCGGCTTCCTTCATTGCGCCGAGTACCACCGGCTCGTTGGCCACGGTCAGCGGGACCAGAGGCAGGCGGATGCCATTCGGGATGCGGCCCATCTTCGCCAGCGCCCACTTGACCGGGATCGGATTGGCTTCGACGAACAGCTTGAAATGCAGCGGCAGCAGTTGATTGTTGATCGCACGCGCCTGCGCCAGGTCTCCGGTCAGCGCCGCCCGGCACAGCGCGCTCATCATGCGCGGCGCGAGGTTGGCCGTGACCGAGATCACGCCGTGACCTCCCAGCAGCATCAGTGCGAGCGCAGTGTCGTCGTTTCCGCTGTAGAGCGCGAACGTGGCGGGCGCCCGCTTCAGCACCTCCGCCGCACGGCCCATGTCGCTGGTGGCGTCCTTCAGGCCGACGATGCCCGGCACCTGGGCCAGCCGAAGCGTGGTGTCGGTCCCGAGGTCGGCCACGGTACGCCCGGGCACGTTGTACAGGATCATCGGCAGGTCCACGCGCTCGGCGATCGTGCAGAAATGCCGGTACAGGCCCTCCTGCGTGGGCTTGTTGTAGTACGGAACGACCTGCAGGGTCGCATTCGCGCCGACCTTGCGGGCGTGCTCGGTCAGTTCGATCGCCTCGGCCGTCGAGTTGCCTCCGGTGCCGGCGATCACGGGGACGCGCCCTTTGGCCGCCTCCACCGCCACGCGGATCAGCTCCCCGTGCTCCTCGGGCGTCACGGTCGGCGATTCGCCGGTCGTGCCCACGGCGACGATCGCGTTCGTGCCCTCGGCGATGTGCCAGTCGATCAGCTTGCGATACGCATCGAGGTCGAGCCTGCCGTCCTCGTGCATCGGCGTGACGACAGCGACAATGCTGCCCTTGATCATGATGGTGCTCGTCTCCCCTGCGAAGGGCGGGATTCTACAGCCGCGCTCGCACTAGAACGGGTGCAGCGCGACCTGCTTTGCCGCGAGGGTGCCGCCGGCAGCCGGCTTCACCGCCGCGATCCGCTGCACCATCGCCGGACGCGGGGTTTCCACGTAACCATCCTCGAACGCGATCACCCGAAGTTCGGTGCCGAAGGCATCCAGCAACTCGCGCGGTGCGAGCAGGAATGCCGGGTTGCCCGGCTTGCCGAACGCGGCGTTGCCGAGCGCGAAGGTCTCGTAGAGCAGGACACCGCCCGGCGCGAGGGCGGCGAGGATGTGCGGGAAGAGCGGCCGATGCAGATAGTTCGTCACGACGAAGGCATCGAAGACCTCGCCCGCCAGCGGCCAGGCGCCCTGCTCGAGGTCGGCGCGCCGCACGTCGACGTCCGGCCGGGACGCCACGCCGTTGTCGATCCGAGGCTCGCGATCGATCGCCACGACGCGGCAGCCGCGGTCGGCGAAGAAGCGCGTGTGGCGCCCCGCGCCGCAGGCCAGGTCCATCACGCGGGCGCCCGCCGAAACGAGCGGCGCGAAGCGCCGGATCCACTCCGACGGCGGCTCCTCGGGGTGCAGCAGCATGCGCGTCTCAGCCGTGCGGCAGGCCCATCGCTTCGCGCACTTCGCGCATGGTTTCGCCCGCCAGTTCGCGCGCGCGGTCGCAGCCATCGGCGATGATGTTGCGCACGAGCGTGGGATCCTCCAGGTAACGCTGGGCGCGCTCCCGCATGGGGGCAAGCTCGCGGATCACCGCCTCGACCACCGGCTGCTTGCAGTCGAGGCAGCCGATGCCGGCGCTGCGGCAGCCGGTCTGCACCCACTCCCGGGTCGCGTCGTCCGAGTAGATCTTGTGCAGTTGCCACACCGGACAACGCTCCGGCTCGCCCTTGTCGGTGCGACGCACCCGCGCCGGGTCGGTGGGCATCGTTCGGATCTTTTTCGTGATCGACTCGGGATCCTCGCGCAGCGTGATCGCGTTGTTGTAGCTCTTCGACATCTTCTGGCCGTCGAGGCCCGGCATCTTCGAGGCCTCGGTCAGCAGCGCGTCCGGCTCGACGAGGATGATGCGGCGAGCGCCTTCGGCGTACCCGAACAGACGCTCCCGATCGGCCATCGACAGGCTCGCCACCTCGTCGATCAGGGCCCGCGCATGCTCCAGCGCGGCGACTTCGCCCTGCTCCTGATACCGCGTACGCAACTCCATGAAACGCTTGGCGCGGCGCGAGCCCATCTTCTTCACCGCGTCGCGCGCCTTCTCCTCGAATCCGGATTCGGTGCCGAACAGGTGGTTGAAGCGGCGCGCGATTTCGCGCGTCATCTCGATGTGCGGCACCTGGTCCTCGCCGACCGGCACCATCGTGGCCCGGTAGATCAGGATGTCGGCCGCCTGCAGCAATGGGTAGCCGAGGAAGCCGTAGGTCGCAAGGTCGCGGTCATTGAGCTTCTCCTGCTGGTCCTTGTAGGTCGGAACGCGCTCGAGCCAGCCGAGCGGTGTCGCCATCGACAGCAGCAGGAAGAGTTCCGCGTGTTCGGGCACGCGCGACTGGATGAACAGCGTCGCCTGCGACGGATCGACGCCGGCCGCCAGCCAGTCGACCACCATGTCCCAGGTGTTGCCCTCGATCGTTTCGGTTTCCGAGTAGTGTGTCGTCAGCGCGTGCCAGTCGGCGACGAAGAACAGGCACGGGTGTTCGCTCTGCAGGCGGACCCAGTTCTTCAGCACACCGTGGTAGTGGCCGAGGTGCAGCGCGCCGGTGGGGCGCATTCCGGACAGGACGCGATCAGGGAACATGGTCAGAGGAACAGCCGAACGATGGCGGCGCCGATGTCGTGCAGCGGGCGCAGGAAGAAGGACAGCGCGCCGGTGAACATCAGCACCAGCAGGATGATCAGCCCATACGGCTCGATGCGCGAGTAGGCGATCGACATCCGCGTCGGCAAAATACCGCTGACGATCCGGCCGCCGTCGAGCGGCGGTATCGGCAGCAGGTTGAGCGCCATGAAGACGAGGTTGACGCTGATGCCCGCCTGCGCGACGAGGTAGAAATAGCTCTCGTGCACTCCGGCGGCCGACAACGTGCGGTAGATCAGGGCCCAGATCACCGCCATGACCAGGTTGACCCCCGGACCGGCCGCCGCGACCCAGATCATGTCGCGCTTCGGGCGCCGCAGGCTGCCCCAGTCGACCGGCACCGGTTTGGCCCAGCCGAACATGAACCCCGTCAACAGCACCATCCCCAGCGGAACCACGATCGTTCCGAGAGGGTCGATGTGCTTGACCGGATTGAGGGTGACGCGGCCGAGAACGTAGGCCGTGTTGTCGCCGAACATCCGTGCGACGTAGCCGTGGGCGGCCTCGTGCACGGTGATCGCAAAGAGCACGGGAATCGCGTAGACCGCGATCTGCTGAATGATTTCTTCCATCGAATCCAGTCTATCAGCGCACCTGGCGAACCTCGGCGCGCAATGGTCCAGCGGTAATGGGTGTCGGCGGACTGCAGGACTACAGGCCGAGCGCCTCCACCGCGCCCTTGCCCTGGCGGACGAGCACCGCTTCCGCGCCGGTGAGGTCCACGATCGTCGTCGGCTCCACGCCGCAGGCACCCGACTCGAGCACGAAGTCGATCTGGTAATCCAGTCGCTCGAGGATGTCCATGGGGTCGTTCAAGGGCATCTCGTCCCCGGGCAACTGCAGCGTGGTGGTCAGCAGGGGCTGGCCAAGCACGTCAAGCAGTCCCGCCGCCACCCGGTGATCGGGCACGCGCAGCCCGATCGTCTTGCGCGACGGATGCGAAAGCCGCCGCGGCACTTCTCTCGTGGCCTCGAGAATGAACGTGTACGGACCGGGCGTCGCGTTCTTCAGCAGTCGGTACTGCCGGTTGTCGACCTTGGCATACAGACCGATGTCGGACAGGTCGCGGCACATCAGCGTCAGCAAATGGCGCTCGTCGATGCGACGGATCTGGCGGATGCGGTCGACCGCCGCCTTGTCGTCCAGGTGACAGGCGAGCGCGTAGCAGGAGTCCGTGGGAATGGCTCCGACGCCGCCGTGGTCGAGGATCTGCGCCGCCTGCCTCAGCGAGCGCACCTGGGGGTCGACGGGATGAACGCTGAAGAGTTGCGCCATCACACGAAGCGATGCCAAACGGGCGTGAGGTCGGCCGGCAGCCGCGCAACACGGCCCAGTTCCACGCTCTCCGACTCACCCGGTCCGTGGAAATCGCTCCCTCCGGAGGCCTCGAAATCGAACTCGCGGGCGAGTTCCGCAAAGCGCCGCATCTCGCGTTCGGTGTGATTGCTGGTGGCGACCTCGATGCCGGTGCCCCCGAGGTCGCGGAATTCCCCGAGCAGCGTGTGCAGCGCCAGTTCGTTGAGCTTGTAGCGCCCGGGATGCGCGACGACGGCGACACCACCCGCATCGCGGATCATGTCGACCGCCTCGTCCAGCGCCGCCCACGCGTGCGGCACGAAGCCCGGCTTGCCCTCGACCAGGTAGCGGGTGAAGACATCCTTGACGTCGCGGCAGTGACCGGTTTCCACCAGGTAGCGCGCGAAATGCGTGCGCGAGATCATCTGCGGATTGCCGGCATAGACGAGCGCGCCTTCGAACGCGCCGTCGATCCCCACGCGAGCGAGCTGCTCCCCCATCTCCTCGGCGCGGCGAATTCGCCCGGCGCGCACCTCGGCGAGCCGCTCCTTCAGGCCGGGATCGTGCTCGTTGATGCCCAGACCGATGATGTGGAGGGTCGTGCCGCCCCACGTCACGGAGACCTCGACCCCGGAAACGAACCGCAGGCCCAGGTGGCTCGCCGTGGCAACGGCTTCGTCCAGGCCAGATACTTCGTCGTGATCGGTGAGGGCGAACAGTTCGACCCCCTGTCCATGGGCGCGCGCCACCAGTTCCGCCGGCCGCAGGGTGCCATCGGAGATCATGGAGTGGGAATGAAGGTCGGCGAGCACGTCCCGTGGGTCGGCGCCGAGATTGGCAGGCATGCGCGGATTTTACCGGGCGGCAAGCCGCCTCAGCCCCGCCGGCGCAGGAAATCCTCGATCAGTTGCGCAACGGCCTCGGGCTGGTCGTGATGCAGCATGTGCCCGGCATCGGCGACGGTCGCCTGCTCGGCGCCGGGGACCGCGGCAAAGCGGGCCCGGACCTCCTCGAGCGCCTGCTTGCGGTCACGCGCCACGTGGCGCAGCGCATCCGTTTCCGTGGCGATCACCATCAGGCTGGGACTCGTGATCGCCTTCCAGCAGGCCAGGGCCTCGTCGACTCGGTACAGCACCGGGTTCACGATGCGGTGTGCCGGGTCGCCCGCCACGCGGAAGCGGCCCTGCCCGTCGGGCTCGGCCCAGTGCTGCGCGAGAAATGCCGCCCGTTCGGCCGACAGTCGCGGATTGTTCCTGCTCAACCGCGCCGCCACTTCCGCGCGATCGGCGTAATCACGCAGCGATGGGCCCGCCTTCAGTTCGTCGATCCACTGGGCAAAACGGCCCGGCGCCTGCTCGGAATGGCTGGCATGGAGCCCAAGCCCCTCGAGGTTGACGACCGTGCGTATCCGCTGGGGCCGGACTCCGGCGTACAGCAGCGCGATGTTGCCGCCCATGCTGTGGCCGATCACATGAGCCGGCGTGTCTCCCTGCACTTCGTCGAGGATGAACTCGAGATCGGCTACGTAGTCCGGAAACCAGTAGCAGTCGCCCGCGGTCCGGTCGCTCAGCCCGAACCCGCGCCAGTCGGGCGCGATCACGTGCCAGTCCGAGGCGAGCGCATCGACCACGAACTGGAACGACGCCGAAACGTCCATCCAGCCGTGCAACATGAAAAGGCGTCGCTGCGGGCCGGCGTCGGCCGGGCCCCACTCGCGCAGGTGGTAGCGAAGGCCGCGTATCGTGGCGTAGCGGGAGCGGGAGGACCGGTGCGAATTCACGTTTGCGCGGGTAGATGCCTTCGGCGATTATAGGAAGCGATGGCCGGAGGACGGGACAAGGAACCGATGCGAGACCAGTACCGCTCGTTGTACGAGAACTTCCGATGGCACGTGCCGCGTGAATTCAACATCGCGGACGTGTGCTGCCGACGCTGGTCGCAGGAGACCTCGCGCATCGCCCTGCACTACGAGGACGAGCGCGGCAACGCCGCCTCGTACACCTTCGCCGCGCTGCAGTCGGATGCCAACCGGCTGTCGAACGCGCTGCGTTCACTGGGCGTCCATGCGGGCGACCGCGTTGCCATCGTCCTGCCGCAGAGCCCGGAAACCGTCGTCGCGCACGTCGCGATCTACCAGATGGCGGCCGTGGCGATGCCACTGTCGCTGCTGTTCGGACCGGATGCGCTCGAGTATCGGCTCCACAACAGCGACACCGTGGTCGCGATCGTCGACGCCAGCGCGCTGCCCGCGATCGCATCGATCCGGTCGCGTTGCCCGGCGCTGAGGCACCTGATCGTCGTCGGCCAGGGCGATGGCGAGGGACACGAGTGGAGCGCGCTGCTGTCGAAACACAGCGACCGCTTCGAACTCGCGACGACGCTGGCGGACGACCCGGCGCTGCTGATCTATACGAGCGGGACGACGGGTCCGCCGAAGGGCGCGCTGATGCCGCATCGTGCGCTGATCGGCAACCTGCCCGGATTCGTCGCCTCGCAGGACTGGTTCCCGCAGAAGGGCGACGTGTTCTGGTCGCCGGCCGACTGGGCCTGGACCGGCGGCCTGATGGATGCACTGCTGCCGACGCTGTACTTCGGGTTCCCGATCGTCGGCACCCGCGGCCGCTTCTCGCCCGAGCGCGCGTTCGAGCTGATGCAGCGCTACCGCATCACCAGCACCTTCCTGTTCCCGACCGCGCTCAAGATGATGATGAAGAGCGTGGCGGAGCCGCGCTCGCGCTACACCTTGAACCTGCGGTCGATGATGAGCGCGGGCGAGTCGGTCGGCGGGACGGTGTTCGCGTGGTGCCGCGAAGCGCTCGGGCTGACGGTCAACGAGATGTTCGGTCAGACCGAGATGAACTACATCGTCGGCAACTCCCACCTGAAGTGGCCGGCACGCCCGGGCAGCATGGGCCGGCCGTACCCCGGGCATCGCGTGGCGGTGATCGACGACGACGGCAACCCCGTTCCGGCGGGCACGATCGGCGAAGTCGCCATCAACCGCCGCGACATCCACGGCGAACCCGACCCGATCTTCTTCATCGAGTACTGGCGCAATCCGCGGGCGACGCGGGACAAGTTCACGGGCGACTGGTCGCGCACCGGCGACCTGGCCAGTGCCGACAAGGACGGCTATCTCTGGTACCAGGGCCGCGCCGACGACGTCTTCAAGGCCGCCGGCTACCGGATCGGTCCGAGCGAAATCGAGAACTGCCTGGTGAAGCACCCGGCGGTCGGGAACGTGGCGGTAGTGCCGAAGCCCGACCCCGAGCGCGGCGCGGTCGTGAAGGCGTACGTCGTCCTCGCCGCTGGCTTCGAGGGCTCCCCGGCGCTCGTGGACGAGTTGCAGAAGCACGTGCGCGGCCAGCTGGCGCCCTACGAGTACCCGAAGGAAATCGAGTTCATCGCAGAACTGCCGATGACGACCACCGGCAAGGTGCAGCGCCGTGTGCTGCGCGAACAGGAAGCGAAGCGCGCCGCGCGCGCGAAGGACGACTGACATGCGACTCGCGCGTGAAGATTCCCTGCTGCTCGTGATCGACATCCAGCGCAAGCTCGCTCCGGCCATCCAGGACCACGAGCGCGTCACCGCGCGCACCGAAGCCCTCGTCAGCGCCGCGGCGCTCTTCGGCATACCGAAGCTGATCACCGAGCACTGCCCGCAGCAGATCGGAGCGCTCGTCGAACCGCTGCGCAGCCGCTTCAGCCCGAACGAGATCTTCGAGAAGGCCGCCTTCTCGGCCACCGATCATCCCGAGTTCCTGGACAAGCTCGGTGCGTCCGGGCGTCGCCAGGTCGTGATGACCGGAATGGAGACCCACGTGTGCGTGCTGCAGGCCGCGCTCGGCCTGCGCGCCGCCGGATTCGACGTGTGGATCGTGGACGACGCGGTCGGTTCGCGCCCCGCGGCACAACGCGATCGGGAACTGGCGCTCGACCGCATGGCGAACGCGGGTTGTGTCATCGCGGGCACCGAGACCGTGCTGTTCGAATGGACCCGGTACGCCACCGACGAGCGTTTCCGCTCGATCCTCTCGCTCGTGAAGAGCTTCTAGCGGCCGTCGACGGCCGGGCCGCTGCCTAGGCGCCCTCTCCGATCATCATCTTGCCGGTGGCGCTCGCCACGCGGACATCGTGCTGGTTGACGGCTTCGCACTCCGCGCTGACGATGCCCCCGCCGCGCGCCGGCTTCGGCGCGAGGGCGACGACCGTCCAGGTGATCCGCAGCGTGTCACCGGCCCGCACCGGCGCCAGGAAGCGAGTGTTGTGCTCGAGGTAGCCGATCGCGGTACCGGCCGCCAGGTTGCCGAACGGTGCGCTCATCAGTGCCGAGGTGAGCACGCCGTGCAGGATCGTTCCGGCGAACAGCGATCGTTCGGCGAAGTCCGCGTCCACGTGCAGTGGGTTGTAATCGCCGATCAGGCGCGCACCGTCGGTCAGGTGGCGCTCGGTGATGAGGACGTCGTCCCCGAAACGGTCGCCAACGGAAAACTCGGAGAACTTTCGCCCCGCATAGGGAGCGCGCGGCCTGGCAACGACCAGGCGTTCGTTCACGCGGAGGTGGAGCCGCCGGGAAGTCCGCGGGTGCGCGGCGCCGTCGCACGGTACGACGCGTGCGTCACGGCGACAGCCAGGATGCGCTCGCGTTCTTCGGGTGCGGCATCGATCAGTTGCGTGACGAAGCCGTGGGGAATATCGCGGTACCGCCGGCGGTCTGGCCGGAACATCACTTCCCGCCAGCCTTGCTTGGTCAGCCAGCGCCACAGGGAGTCGGACAGGCCCGCCTGCACGCTCATCCGGAGGTCGCCGCAGGCGATCCGGGCGCCGACGCCCGGCTTCTGCCCCACCGAGGGCAACGCACGATCGCGCCGGATGCGCATCAGCGTGCGGAATTGATCGCGAACCTGGGTGACGAGAGCCAAGGATTTCTCCGGCAAGTGAGGCACTGTAGCGGCCTCTCTTCCGAATGGCATACCAAGAATCGGCTAAAGCGTCGGCCGATGCTAGGCAGCGCGCGAGGGGATGCGCTCCGGCAGGACGACGCGCGTGCTGCTGCCACTGGCCGCCTGTCGGATAGCCGCCAGCAGGATCCGCTCGCGCTCCTCTTCCTGGCAGTCGAACAGGCGGGTCACGAGCGCGGTGGGCAGCGGCTTGAAGTGCAGGCGGTTCTCGCGCGGCTGCAGTTCCCTCCAGCCCAGCTTCACGAGCCACTGCCAGAGGTCCTCGCTGAGGCCGGCCTGCACCGTCATGCGCAGTCCGGCGCAGCACAGCGTGGCACCGATGGCAGGCTTTGCGGCTTCACGACGACGCTGTTGCTCCTTCTTGCGGCCCAGCAATTCACCGATGGGCGTACTCAACAGCGTCGACCAGTTCATCGTGCCTCCATGCGATGACGGCACTCTATCGAGCGCCCATGCGGGAATCGATCCCACGTGGGAGCGATCGCGCGGTTGGGCTAGTCCGACGGGAGGCCGAATCCGGGGTCGAGCGCGCGCAATTCCTCGTCGTCGAAGCCGGCGGCGCGCCGGGCTGCGATGTTGAACGGACCGTGGAGCCGCGGCGCCGAGTAGCGGATGGAGAGATCTACGTACGCCCGGTGTGGATCGAGGCCGCGCATCCCGCAGAGAAGGCGGAACCAGCGATTGCCGATCGCGACGTGGCCGATCTCGTCGCGCAGGATCACATCGATGACTCGCGCGGAGGCGTCGTCGCCCGCGCCCGCCAGCTTGGCCCGAACGGACGGCGACGCATCGAGTCCGCGGGCTTCCAGTGTGCGGGGCACGAGCGCCATGCGGGCGAGCACGTCGTCCGCGGTCTTCTCCGCCATCTCCCACAAGCCGTTGTGCGCCGGGAAATCCCCGTAGCTGCAGGCGTAGGCGAGGAGCCGCCCGCACACCAGGGTGAAATGAGACGCCTCCTCATCCGCCACGCCCAGCCAGTCCAGGTAGTACGCCGCCGGCATGCCGGGGAAGCGCCAGATGGCGTCGAGCGCGAGGTTGATGGCGTTGAACTCGATGTGCGCGATCGAATGCAGCAGGGCCGCGCGCCCCGTCTGGGTCGCGGCGGGCCGCGCGGCCAGTTCGGACGGGCGCACGAGTCGGGGTGTGGGAGGGCGACCGGGAATGTCGCTCGGCGTGGCGAGTTCAACTTCCGGGTCGGGCGCCGGAGCCGCCATCGCGAGGGCGTGGACGGCCGCCACCTTCTCGCGCGGGTCACCAACGCGAAGAGCCGCCAGCGCCCCCTGGCGCAGTTCGCGAAACGTCATCGCCGCATTGTAGGAAGGACAGTGCCCCGCGAACCGATCAACGGGGTTTCCGGCTACGCGGCCTTGCGGTCCGCCGCCTCGAGCTCCGCGCCCACGCGTTCCCGCGCCTCGCGCACGTGCTCGGCAATCAGCCGCGACGCCCCCTTCTTGTCCCCCGCCGCGATGGCGTCGAGGATGGCCGCATGCTCGCGCCAGACTTTCTCCGTGAAGCGGGGTCGCTGCAAGACCTCTCCCATCGACCGGCGCAAGTGCTGCCAGTGCAGCTGCATCGATTCAAGGACCAGCGGATTGCCGCTCGCCTCGTAGATGAAGTTGTGGAAGTCGATGTCCGCCTGAAGGGTCGCGTGCGCATCGCCCGCCGCGGCGACCCGCCGGCCCTGCTCCACCAGCGCGCGCCCGCGCGCCAGCCGTTGCGGCGTCATCCGCTGCGCCGCGAGCCCCGCAGCCCAGGGCTCGAGCACCGAACGGAACTCGTAGATCGCATCGAAGTGAGCGCGATCGACCGGGGCGACCTGCAGTCCGCGGCGGCCGTGCTCGACGAGAAACCCCTGCTGGCGCAACAGGCCGAGCGCCGTCATGACCGGCTGCCTGGACACCTGCAATTGCGCCGCGAGTTCGTCCTGCGTCACCCGCGAACCGGCAGGAAGCGTCCCTTCGCAGATGGCGTCGAGGATGCGTTCGTACACCTGCTCGACCAGCGTCCTCTGCGGCTTCAACGATTCCATGTTCGCTCCGGCAAATCGATCGACCGTCGACCGGTGCGCTGGCGTTTGACAGCCAACCCGATTGCCGACAGACTCGCATATCGTATACGGTATTCAATAAAGCTCCAACGTCTCTCCCACCCGGTTCGACCCCTTTGGATGCGCCATGACCTCCCCAATCCGAGTTCTCCTCGCCAAGGTCGGCCTCGACGGCCATGACCGCGGCGTCAAGGTCGTTGCGCGCACGCTGCGCGACGCCGGCATGGATGTCGTCTACTCGGGCCTGCACCGCACGCCCGAGGAAGTCGTGAACACCGCGATCCAGGAGGACGTCGACGTGCTCGGCGTGAGTCTCCTGTCCGGCGTGCAGCTCACGGTATTTCCCAAACTCTTCCGGCTGCTCGAGGAGCGTGGGGCCAACGACATCATCGTGATCGCGGGCGGCGTCATGCCCGCCGAGGACGTCGACGCCATCAAGAAGATGGGCGTGCGCGAGGTCCTGCTGCAGGACACGCCGCCACAGGCAATCGTCGCAACGCTGACCCGCCTCGTGGCCGAACGCGGACCCCGCTGAGGCCCCTCTTTCGGCGCCACCCGCGGAATCACGAAGGAATGTCGATGCAGATGGAACAGTGGTCCTATCCGGCCGCGTATGACGAGAACTACATCCCGCCGTCGGACAGCCGCTACTGGTTTCCCGTGCGCGAGACGATGCCGCCGGCAGATCGCGAACGCGCGATCCTCGAACGGCTGCGGCAGGTCTGCGCCTACGCATACGAGAACGCGCCTTTCTACCGGCGCAAATGGGACGCGGCGGGATTTCACCCGAGCCAGCTGAAGTCCCTCGAGGACTTCGAGTCGCGCGTCCCGGTCGTCACGAAGAAGGATCTGCGCGTGTCGCAGGCGGCGACGCCGCCCTTCGGCGATTACCTGTGCATCCCCGAGAGCGAGGTCTTCCACGTGCACGGCACGAGCGGAACGACCGGCCGGCCCACCGCGTTCTCGGTCGGGCGCAACGACTGGCGCACGATCGCCAACGCGCACGCCCGCATCATGTGGGGGATGGGCATGCGGCCCGGCGACCTCATCTGCATTGCCGCCGTCTTCAGCCTCTACATGGGCAGTTGGGGCGCGCTCGCGGGCGCGGAGCGACTGGGGGCCAAGGCCTTCCCGTTCGGCGCCGGCGCTCCCGGCATGAGCGCCCGCCTCGTGCAATGGCTGCACATGATGAAGCCCCGGGGCTTCTACGGCACGCCGAGCTACGCGATCCATCTGACCGAGATCGCGCGCGAGGAAAAGCTGAATCCGCGCGACTTCGGGTTGAAGTACCTTTTCTTCTCGGGGGAGCCCGGCGCATCGGTCCCCGGCGTCAAGGACCGCATCGAGGACGCGTACGGCGCCCGCGTGTACGACTGCGGGTCGATGGCCGAAATGAGCCCTTGGATGAACGTGGCGGGCAGCGAGCAGTCGCACCAGGGCATGTTGTGCTGGCAGGACGTGGTCTACACCGAGGTGTGCGATCCCGCCACCATGCAGCGCGTTCCGTACGGGCAGCGGGGCACGCCGGTGTACACGCACCTCGAACGCACCAGCCAGCCGATGATCCGGCTGCTGTCGGGCGACCTCACCCTCTGGGTGAACGAGGAGAACCCGTGCGGGCGGACTTATCCACGGCTGCCGCACGGCATCTTCGGCCGCATCGACGACATGTTCACGATCCGCGGCGAGAACATCTACCCGAGCGAGATCGACGCCGCGCTGAACACGCTGGCGAATTACGGCGGCGAGCATCGCATCGTCATCACGCGGGACGCCGCCATGGACGAACTGCTGCTGCGCGTGGAAGCCGACGACGCGACCCATCGCGCGGGCACCGAAGGCCTCGAAGGGTTTCGCCGCGAAGTGGCGCACAAGCTGCAGACCGTGCTCGGCATCCGAACGCGCGTCGAAATCGTCGCGCCGCATTCGATCGCCCGCACCGACTTCAAGGCGCGACGCGTGATCGACGACCGCGAGGTTTTCCGCGGACTGAACGAGCAATTGGCCCGCGAGCAATCGCCCGCGAAGACGTTGATGGCCTACGTCCCCTCCTCCGAACTGCTCGCGCGCCTGGCCGATGGCGACACGCGGGCTGCCGGCCGGTTGATCACGCGCGCTGAAAGCAGCGTCGACGAGGCGCGCGAGACGCTCGCGCAGGTCTATCACCGCGCCGGCGCCGCGCATGTCATCGGGATCACCGGCGTGCCCGGCAGCGGCAAGTCGACGCTGGTCGGCAAGCTGGCCCGGCTGCTGCGGGATCGTGGCGACAAGGTCGGCATCGTCGCCGTCGATCCGTCGAGCCCGTACTCCGGCGGCGCGATCCTCGGCGATCGCATCCGCATGACCGAACTGGCCAACGATCCCGGCGTCTTCATCCGCAGCATGGCCACGCGCGGCGCAACCGGCGGCATGGCGCGCGCCGCGCTCGACGCCTGCGACATCCTCGACGTCGCCGGGTACCGCACCATCATCATCGAGACGGTCGGCGTGGGCCAGGACGAAGTCGAGATCGCAAAGGCCTCCGACACGACCGTCGTCGTCTCGGCGCCGGGCCTCGGCGACGAGATCCAGGCGATCAAGGCCGGGGTGCTCGAGATCGCCGACATCCACGTGGTGTCGAAGTGCGACCGCGACGACGCCGACCGCACGCTCGTCGACCTCAGGCAGATGCTCACGCTCGGCGCCCTGACGCAGCCGAAGACCGAGTGGAAGATTCCCGTCATCGGCGTCAGCGCCTTCGAGGGAACCGGACTGCCGCAGCTGATCGATGCCATCACGCGCCACTGGCAACTGGCGCAGGGCAGCGAACTGGGGCTGCGGCGCCGGCGCCGGATCGCCGACTTCCGGTTGCAGAAGACGGCCGAGACCGTCCTGCTCGAACGATTCCACCGCGCCAGCGAGCACGTGCGGCCCGCCCTCGCGTCGGCGCTCGCCGACCGCACGAGCGACCCCTACACCGTGGCGCAGCAACTGGTCATCACCGCCTTACGCAAGGAGTATTCGAATGAACTGGCTTGATGCCGAGATCGCCGCGCGCGTCGGCAAGGAAGAGAAGGAGTGGGAAGAGCGCGAAGTCGCGGCGTTCCTGAAGAAGCAGGCCGAGCGCAAGGATCAGTTCTTCACGATCGGCGACTTCGCGGTGAAGCGCGTCTACACCGCGGCCGACATCAAGGACACGCCGATCGAAGACATCGGGCTGCCCGGCCGCTATCCGTTCACGCGCGGCCCCTACCCGACCATGTACCGCAGCCGCACCTGGACGATGCGGCAGATCGCCGGCTTCGGCACCGGCGAGGACACCAACCGGCGCTTCAAGTACCTGATCGCGCAGGGCCAGACCGGCATCTCGACGGACTTCGACATGCCCACGCTGATGGGCTACGACTCGGACCATCCGATGAGCGAGGGCGAGGTCGGGCGCGAGGGCGTGGCGATCGACACGCTGGCCGACATGGAAGCGCTGCTCGCCGACATCGACCTCGAGAAGATCTCCGTGTCGCTGACGATCAATCCGACCGCGTGGATCCTGCTCGCGATGTACGTCGCCCTGGCCGAGCAGCGCGGCTATGACCTCAAGAAGATCTCGGGCACCGTGCAGGCGGACATCCTCAAGGAGTACATGGCGCAGAAGGAATACATCTACCCGATCGCGCCGTCGGTCCGCATCTGCCGCGACATCATCACGTATTCGGCGAAACACCTGCCGCGCTACAACCCGATCAACATCTCCGGCTATCACATCTCCGAGGCGGGCTCGTCGCCGGTGCAGGAAGCCGCCTTCACGCTCGCGAACCTCATCGTCTACGTCGAGGAAGTGCTGAAGACCGGGATGGCCGTCGACGACTTCGCGCCCCGTCTCGCCTTCTTCTTCGTGTCGCAGGCGGATTTCTTCGAGGAGGTCGCGAAGTTCCGCGCCCTGCGCCGCTGCTACGCGAAGATCATGAAGGAGCGGTTCGGCGCCAGGAACCCGGACTCGATGCGGCTGCGCTTCCATTGCCAGACGGCGGCCGCGACGCTGACCGCGCCGCAGTACAAGATCAACATCGTGCGCACCGCAATGCAGGCACTGTCGGCGGTCCTGGGAGGCGCGCAGTCGCTGCACACCAACGGCTACGACGAGGCGTTCGCGATCCCGACCGAGGACGCGATGAAGATGGCGCTGCGCACGCAGCAGATCATCGCCGAGGAAACGAACGTGACGAGTGTCATCGATCCGCTCGGCGGCAGCTACTACGTGGAGGCGCTGACGACGGAGTACGAGAAGCGCATCTTCGACCTCCTGAAGGAGGTCGACGAGCGCGGCGGCACCATCAAGCTGATCGAGCAGGGCTGGTTCCAGAAGCACATCGCCGACTTCGCCTACGAAACGGCACTGCGCAAGCAGTCGGGCGAGAAGCCGGTGATCGGCGTCAATCGCTTCGTCGAAGAGGAAGCGCAGCACGACATCGAGATCCACCCGTACGACCCGTCGACCGCCGAGCGCCAGGTGGCACGCACGCAGCGCGTGCGCCGCGAGCGGGACAACGCCCGGCTGAGCCAGTTGCTCGACCGGCTGGTGGCCGTGGCCAGGGACGAGTCGCAGAACATCATGCCGGTCACCATCGAACTCGTGAAGGCCGGCGCGACGATGGGCGACATCGTCGAACAACTGAAGGGCCTCTGGGGCACCTATCGGGAGACGCCCGTGTTCTGACGAGGGGGCTGCGTCCCGGGCACCGCCCGGGAAGGCCTGCGATACCCGCCGGACAGCGCGAAGCGCGGGCGCCTGCTCCACCCCCTGGAGCGTGGAACGAAGGCGAGCGCCGGTTGCGCCGGGATGGTCCTGCCGCACGGCGCGCGCCCTGCTCCGAGCACTCCCGGAAGCCCTCGTCGCGCGTGCCAGAATCGCGCCCTGAACCTTGCGCACCGCGTCCACGGTGCATGCCATTGCCCCTTCCATGCCGATCGAATCCCGCCTGAATCTCCTTTCCTACCTCGGCACCCACCCGGAAATTGCGGGCCCGCCGCGCCACGCGGGTGCGAACTCGGCCGTCGTCGGCCGAATCACGCTCGGCCGCGATGCATGGCTCGGCGCGGCCAGCGTCATTCGCGCCGACGGTCACTATGTCCGCGCGGGCGACGACCTCACGCTGGGCCACGGCGCCACCATTCACATCGCGCACGACGTCTACCCAACGGTGATCGGCAATAGCGTGACCGTCGGCAGCAATGCCGTGATTCACGCGTGCGAAGTGCGGGACGGCTGCATCGTGGAGGACGGCGCCGTCATCCTCGACGGCTGCGTCATCGAGGCGGGCGCGGTGATCGAGGCGGGCTCGGTGGTCTATCCGCGCAGCAAGCTCGAGGGGGGCCACGTATATGCCGGGAAGCCCGCCAAGGCGCAGCGAGCCATCGACGCCGCGGAACTGGCCGAACGCCGGCGGCAACTACGACAGCGGCTCGCCGACGACCCGTCCGAACGCGCGCCGGGCTCCAGCGAAGGGCCGGAGCTCGACCCGACGGCGTTCGTCGCCAATACCGCCGCCCTGTCCGGCCGCGTCGTCGCGGGGCCGCACACAAGCATCTGGTACAGCTGCGAACTCGACGCCGCCGGCGGCGAGATCGTCATCGGCGACCGGACCAACGTGCAGGACAACTCGGTCCTGCGTTGCACTCCGGGCGCGCGGATGGTGCTGGGCAAGGACAGCACGATCGGACACAACGTGACGATGGCCGACTGCACCATCGGCGATCGGTGCCTGATCGGCATCGGCAGCGTGGTCGCCCCGGGGACCGTCGTCAAAGACGACGTGTTCCTCGCCGCCGGAGCGGCCACGTCGCCCGGCCAGGTGCTGACTGCCGGTCACCTCTACGGCGGCCAGCCCGCGCGCGTGATCGCGCCGCTCGACGAGCGGAAGCGCGAGTTGATCAGGCACACGATCGGCACCTACTGCGACTACGCCGCGGAGCTCGCCCGCGTGCAGCGACAGGCGGCGACGGCACGGTGACGGATCGGCTGCTCAAGTTCCTGTTCAAGGCCGCGCCCGTCCGCGGCGGCCTGGTGCGCATCGAGGAGGCGTGGCAGCAGATGGTGGCGCTGCACGACTTCCCGCCGGTCGTCACGCGCCTGCTCGGCGAGATGGTGGCCGCGGGCGCACTGCTCGCCACCAGCATCAAATTCAACGGGGCGCTGGTGATGCAGGTGCACGGCGACGGACCGGTCAAGCTGCTGGTGGTCGAGTGCCTGCCCGACCTCGCCATCCGTGCCACCGCAACGATCGCAGACGCGCCGATCGCCGCGGACGCGTCGATGCGCGACATGATCAACCGGAACGGCCGCGGCCGGTTCGCCATCACGCTCGATCCGCGCGATGCGCTGCCCGGCCAGCAGCCCTACCAGGGCATCGTCCCGCTCGACGGCGAGACGATGGCGGACGTGCTGCAGGCGTACATGCGGCAGTCGGAGCAACTCGAGACACGGTTGTGGCTGGCGGCGAGCGAGCACGTGAGCGCAGGATTGTTGCTGCAAAGCCTGCCCGCCGAGGGCGGGACCGCGCCCGCCGGCGATGACGATGCCTGGGACCGTGCCGTGACGCTCGCGCACACGATCACCCGCCAAGAGCTGCTGACGCTGGGAGCGGAGGACGTGCTGCGCCGCCTCTTCTGGCAGGAGTCGCTGGAACACTATCCGCCGATGAGCCCGCACTTCGCCTGCACGTGCTCGCGCGAACGCATCGGCCGGATGCTCGTATCGCTCGGGCGCGAGGAAGTCGACTCGATCATCGACGAACAGGGCACGGTGACGGTGACGTGCGATTTCTGCAGCCGCCAGTACACGTTCGACCCGGTCGACGTCACCCAGCTCTTCACGAGCGGACAGACGGCTGAGCCCGATGCCGCGAGCCGGCACTGAAGCGTCGCGGGCGCGAGACTCGCGCGAGGACCGCTGAGCGGCCCGGACCGCCGCCTACTTCGCGTTGTCGGGCGGAGTCAGCACCACCTGGCCGTCCTTGACCGGCAACTGCGCGCCGGGCTTGAACGATGTGCGCGCCACCTTGTCCTTGCCGTCGAGACGATAGGTGACGTCGTAGCCGATCACCTTGCGCGACGTGTCGTTGACGGTCGTGCAGCGCGTTTCCGTCGTCGTCGTCACGTCCTTTTCCTGCATGTTCTTCTGGACCTGGTTGCCTGCATAGGCGCCGCCGGCCGCACCCGCCACCGTGGCCACCGTCTTGCCGCGGCCACCCCCGATCGTGCTGCCCACGAGGCCGCCCGCCACGCCGCCGATGACCGTGCCGGCAACCCGGTTCTCATCCTTGACCGGCGCCTTCTTCTGCACCTGCACGTCCTTGCACTCCTGCCGCGGCGTGGTGACCGTCTGGGACACCTCCTTCACGGCAATGACATCCGCGTACTTCGGCTGGTTCATCGCCTTGAAGCCGGTCACCGCACCCCCGGTGAGCACGACCATCGCGATACCACCGATGACGATTCCCTTGATCATCGACTTTTCCATGCTTCTGTCTTTCCCTCGTGACCGTCCCCGCCTCGAACGGCGTGACTCCCGCCAGATTGGCACATCCCGCGCCCGGTCGCCACGCCGGAATCGGGTTAATCCGTCCTCGCCGCTCGGTGGTTGCATTGCATCCTTTGAGACCATCGCCGCAGCGGGCTTCTACAATGTCCGCCTATGCCTTGCATCGACTCACAACGTCTCCTTTCCGACCTGCGCACGCTGCGTTCCATCGGCGCGCATGGCCCCGGCGTCGTGCGCCCGGCCTTCAGCGCCGCCGACATGGAAGCGCGGCGCTGGTTGATGTCCCGATACGCTGAGGCCGGTCTCGACGCGACGATCGACGGCGTCGGAAACGTCCTCGGTCGCTCCCGCCAGCCGGGAAAGGCGCTGCTCATCGGCTCGCACTCCGACACGCAACCCACGGGCGGTTGGCTCGACGGCGCACTCGGCGTCATCTACGGACTGGAAGTCGTGCGCGCGCTGGCCGCCGACGAGGCCACGCGCGGATTCCCCGTCGAGGCAGTCTCGTTCCAGGACGAGGAGGCGCGGTTCGTCGGCTGCCTCGGCAGCCGCTCGCTGATCGGCGCGCTACCGCCCGAAATGGAGCAGGGAGCGGCCGACACGCACGGCGTGCCGCTCGCGGACGCACTGCGCGACGCCGGACTGCACGGCGCGCCACGACTGCGCCTCGATCCCGCCCGCTATGCCGGCTTCCTCGAACCGCACATCGAGCAGGGTCCTCATCTGGAGGAAGCGGGACATCGGATCGGGGTGGTCACAGGGATCGTCGGCCTGCGCGGCTTTCGCTTCGTCTTTCGCGGGCAGCAGAACCACGCGGGCACGACGATGATGGCGCGACGCCGGGATGCCGCGACGGCGCTCTACGAACTCGCTCACCGGATCAACCAGGAATTTCCCAAGGTCGCCGCCCCACGCAGCGTCTGGACGATGGGGCGCGTGCGCATCGAGCCCAACGCCGCTTCCATCGTTCCCGGTTATGCCGAACTGGACCTGCAGTTCCGCGATGCCGAGGACGGGCCGCTCGACGCTTTCGAACACGTCGTCGCCCGCCTTGTCGCGGAGTTCAACGAACGGGGGGCCGTCACGGTCGACGCCATCCGCGCGCGTGCGCCGATCCGTCCGACCCGCATGGATGCGCGGCTGCAATCGCACATCGAAGCCGCCGCGGAACGCCGCTCGCACGGGAAGTGGCAGCGCATGCCGAGCGGCGCATTCCACGACGCCGGCATCGTGGCGGCCTGCCTGCCGTCGGCCATGTTGTTCATCCCCTCGATCGGCGGGATCAGCCACGACTTCGCCGAAGACAGTCGCGAAGACGACATCGTCCACGGATGCGAGGTGGTCGCCGACGCCGCTGCGTCCATCCTCGCCGAAGCGAACCGCGCCCGGAGTTAGCTAGAGGCGCGGGTTCTCACGCCGGAGTCTGCGCTACGGTGCGGCGCCGGGCGGGTCTCGCCGGCGCGACCTTGCGCGCGCTCGCCTTGCGGGCGGCCGACTGCGCGGACTTCGACGGCTTGGCCGTCGCGGCCTTCGACACCCGAGCGGCGGGCATCGGCAGCACGTTGCGGAGCAGGGCCTCGCAGTCGGCCTGCAGCATCACGCGCGGCACGGGGTAGTTGGCGTCGGCCTCGCGGCAGGCGGCTTTGGCCAGGGCCGGAATGTCGGCCTGGCGCAGCGCCTCCAGCGTGCGCGGGATGCCGACCGTGCGGCTGAGGCTGTCGACGCTGTCGAGGAACTTGCGCGCCAGCTCCTCGCGCGAATCGCCCGTGCGACCCACATTGGCGCGCAGCGCCAACGTAGCCAGCCGGCCGACCGTCGCGCTGGCCGAGAAGCGCAGCACGTGCGGCAGCATGATGGCGTTGGCCAGGCCATGCGGCGTGTGGTACTTGCCGCCGAGCTGGTGGGCGATCGCGTGCACGTTGCCGACATTGGCGCGGGTGAATGCCATGCCGGCGTAGGTGGAGGCAAGCGCCATCTGCTCGCGGGCCACCAGGTCGTCGCCGCGGTCATAGGCGCGCGGCAGGTTCTCGAAGATCATCGCCACCGCCGCCAGCGCCATGCGGTCGGTGAACTCGGTCGACCAGTCTCCCAGGTAGGCCTCCAATGCGTGCGTCAGCGCGTCCATGCCGGTGGCGGCGGTCACTGCCGGCGGCAGTCCGGCCATCAGCAGCGGGTCCAGCGCAGCCATCTGCGGCACGATGCGCGTGTCAGCGATCACGAGCTTGCGCTCGTGCGCCGGGTCGGAGATCACCGCGGCGACCGTGACCTCGGAGCCGGTGCCGGCGGTGGTCGGAACCGCGTACAGCGGCGGCGGCGCATGCAGGCCCTTGAAGTAGCCGACCAGCTTGCGCGGGTGCTTGTTGTTCGCGGCGGCCAGGCCGATGGTCTTCGCCGCATCCATCACCGAGCCGCCGCCGAAGGCGACGATCGCGTCGCAGCCCTTGCGGCGGTAAAGGTCGATGCCTTTCTCGATCAGCGGGATCGGCGCATCGGGCGTGATCTCGTCGTAGACGAGCACCGCAGTACCGCCGGCCTGCAGCGCGTCAAGGAAGGACTTCATCAGGCCGAGCCCGGCAACGACACCGTCGGACACGACGAGGATCTTGCGGTGGCCAAAGGCGCCGATCGCCTGGCCCAGCCGCGCGCTCGCGCCGGGGCCGACCAGCAAGGTCGGCTGCGGGATCGGCAGCAGCCGCGTGGCCAGGCCGGCCGCCTTCTTGACCACGGGCAGCCCGACTGTGCGGGTCAAGTCGCCAAGCCTGTTCGTCATCAAGAGCCTCCGTATTCACTGTGCTTGACTGCGAGGTGCAGGCGCGCTGTCACGCGCGACGCCGGCCCTTTCAACCCATTGGGTCCGATCAAGTCTGCTCAGGAGACACCCGTCCGTCACGGGAAAATCATGAAAAACGTGATCAGCATCAGCCTTGGCGCGAGCAACCAGGACTTTAGGTTCACCACTCAGTTCCTCGGCGAGCACGTGACCGTGCGCCGGCTCGGCACGGACGGCAGCCTGGCCACGGCGGAGAAGCTGGTCAGGCAATGGGACGGAAAGGCCGATGCGATCGGCCTGGGCGTGGCCAAGGAGGGCGACGGCGGCGGCTGGCTGCGACGGGAAGCGCAGGACGCGGCCCGCCTCGCGGCCAAGGTGAAAGCGAGCCCGGTGACGAGCGGCGAGCGGCTGGGCGAGATCTTCCTCGAGTGGGCCGTGCGACACGCGCAGATCGCGCTGGGCCAGTACTTCAACAACGCCAAGGTGCTGTTCTTCTCGGGCATCGCGAACCAGAAGCTGGCCGCTTCGATGGCCGAGTACACCGACAACTTCCAGTTCGCCGACCCGGTGCTGCAACTGGGCGTGCCCAAGCTGCTGACCTCGCTCGATGCGCTGGCGCTCTACCAGCGCGGCGCGCACTACGTGTCAGGCTGGGAGCCGCCGCGCGTGCTGGCCGAGGGCGTGCTGAGCGACTGGAGCAGGTACGTGCTCAGAAAGGCGATGCAGAGCGCCACCGTGATCGTCGCCCCCGTGCACGAGCTGGATGCCTTCGGCCTCGAGGACCTGGCCGGCAAGACCATCATCACGACCACGGTCAACGACGAGCGCATCGAGCAGTTCCGCGACAAGGGTGTCCACCTGATCGTCGACGGGGCGCCGTTCCTGTTCGACCACGTATTGGCGCCCAACCTGCTGGACGCGATGATCATCGCTGCCACCGGCAAGCAGCCGGACGAGCTGCTCGAGGACGACTACCTCGAGATCATCACCGATCTCGGCATCGAGCCGCGCATCATCTATCCGAACGGTTTCCGCCGCACCAACCGCTTCGCCTTCGTGATCCACCCGCTGTCGCAGGAGTACTTCAAGACGATCAAGCAGATCGACCTGCTGTCGCGCGTGTCGCCGCCGGTGTTCATGGACTCGCTCGAGAAGATCATGGCCTACGCGCCACCGTTCGTGTACTCGCACGTCACCGGAATCCGCTCGCCCACCGGCGTGGAGGCCGAGGGCTGGCTGATCTCGGTCGGTGGCACGCCGCGCGAGATCATGAGCCGCAGCCCCGAGTTCACCTACCGGCGGCTGCTCGACGCGGCCAGGATCGCCAAGAAGCTCGGCGCGCAGATCATGGGCCTGGGCGCGTTCACCAAGGTGGTGGGCGACGCCGGCGCCACCGTCGCCAAGCGCGCGCCGCTGCCCATCACGACCGGCAACAGCTACTCCGCCTCCGGTGCGCTGTGGGCCGCGCACGACGCCGTGCTCAAGCTCGGCCTGGTGCCGCGGCCGAATGGCCGAGAGAAGGTGAAGTTCAAGGCGATGGTGGTGGGCGCGACCGGCGCCATCGGCTCCGTGTGCGCGCGGCTGCTGGTCCAGGTGGCCGAGGAGGTCTACATGGTCTCGCCCGAGACCGCCAAGCTGCTGGCGCTGAAGGAGTCGATCCTGAAGGAAACGCCGCAGGCGAAGATGTTCCTGTCGGCGCGCGCCGACAAGGACATTGCCGACATGGACATGATCGTCACCGCCACCTCGGGCGCCGGCAAGAAGATCCTCGACATCATGAAGGTCAAGCCCGGCTGCGTCATCACCGACGTCGCGCGACCGCTGGACCTGCCGCCCGAAGAGGTCGCCAAGCGGCCGGACGTGCTGGTGATCGAGTCCGGCGAGATCGAGCTGCCGGGCGACGTGTCGATGAAGAACATCGGCCTGCCGAAAAACGTCGCCTACGCCTGTCTGGCCGAGACCATCGTGCTGGCGCTCGAAGGCCGTTTCGAGAACTTCACCGTCGGCCGCGCGATCGAGTGGGAAAAGGTCCGCGAGATCTACAAGCTGGGGCTGAAGCACGGCATGAAGCTCGCCGCGATCTCGGGCGTGAACGGGCCGTTCTCGGACGACGATATCGCGCGCGTGCGCGAACTCGCACTGGCCGAGCGGGCGCGCCGCGCACGGGCGCACGCCCGCGCCGAGGCCCGCGCGAAGAAGGCCGGCGCGGCCCCGCGCCTTGCAGCGGCGCGTTCCAAGCGTGGTGCCGTCCCGAAGACCTCCCCCGCGCGACGGCCCGTATCACGGGCGCGTACCGTTCCGGCAGTCGCGGGCAAGGCCTAGCAGGCTGGTGAGCCGCGCGACGAGCCAGGCGAGCGAAGCCTGCCTGGTCTGCTTCGCTCGGCGGCTGTTGCGATCGCTGCCCCGCCGGTCATCCCGGGCCGGGCCGTGTCCATGCCATCCCGGTCGACGGCCGACTTCAGAGCTGCGGGAAGCTAGAAGCGCGCGCCCAGGCCCAGGCTGAACGTCACCGGCGCCAGCAGCAGGGTTCCGGCAGACGTGCCGTTCAGCGTCAGCTGATTGCGGGGAAAGCCGGTCCGAATGCTTCCCGTCAGGGTCCAGAGGGCGCTCAGGTCGACGCTGAACCCGCCCTGGATGACCGGCCCGATCGAGCTGGATGCGAGCGAAGCATCGACCAGCTGCTGTTGCGACAGGCGCTCGTAGGCCACCCCCAGGCCGCCGTACAGCTGCACGCGCTGCGCGACCGGAAAGTGGTACTGCGCGGCCAGCGTATAGGCGTTGCGGCGGAAGCTGCCGAGCGCCTGCTGCGGGAAGGACAAGTCGTGGTCCGAACGCTCGAACGACAACTCCACCGCGACGTTTTCACCGAGGAAGCGGCGGTACCCGAGCACTGGCCCGTGGCCGTTGGTCCCCGCGATGCCTTCGACCTCGGACGGGTCCGTGTTCACGTACCCGTACCCGGCGAAGATGAGGTTGCGGCGACGGTCGCCGCCGGCGGCGGCCCCCGGGCTCGGGCCGAGGTCGATCGCATCGCCAGAAAGGCGGAGGAACGCGAAGGTGACGTTCTGGGTCGGGATGTAGGCCGCGTAGAGACTGACGGCGTCCGTGCCCAGCGACAGCAGCGGGAGCACCGCGGGAAACGGCAACCACATGGCGTCGTTGCGTGCGGTGATGAACGCCGTGTAGCCGATGCCGGCCTTGATCCCGCCGGTCACCGGCCACCGGGCGACCCAAGCGTAGCCGGCCATGGGCTGGATGTTGTAGTGCGAGTCCGAGAACGCCAGCGCATACAGCATGCGCTCGTTGTCCCGCTCGTCCACCCAGTAGGACGCGATTCCCGCGCCGAAGGGATACGCGTTCTGCTGCTGGTAGTTGTCGAACTGTGCTTCCGGGTGGTGCGTGAACGCCGGCAGAAAGAGGTTCATCTTCCCTTTGGTGGCGAGCGCCTTGCCGCTGTCCCATTGATCCCCGAACCAGCCCCAGCCGCTCGCGCGCTCGGAGCGCGGCTTCATGCCCGCGGCCGTGGTGTCGTTGATGGCCGAGAGCGCGGAGGTCCAGAAGGATGGGGTGTTGTCCTGCGCCTTCGAGGGGAAGGCAGACGCGGCCAGACAGAAGACAATCGCTCGGGCAATCCAGGGCACAGGTCGCCTTTCAAGTTGCTTGCGCCGGGCTCCACCCTCCTTCCGGTATCGGCCGCCGCTGTTCGGCGCGAACCGTAGCACACGTATTTCCACGACGCGGCCGTGCGCGGGCGCGAGCGCACAGGCAGCGGCGCGCTCAGGGCGATCGCCGCCCGTCGGGCGCATCGAATTTCAAGCCTGGCCTCGAATTGCGCACTTCCATCGCATGCGCCAAAGTCGCGGCATACTCGACTCTCGGGCAGGCGGACATGCGAACGACGACGTTCTTCCTGGTTCTGGCAGTCGCACTTGGAGGTTGTGCCGCGCCCGGCGGCACCGACCGGAGCGCCATGTTCAACGAAGCCGAGATACGCGCGGCCGAACGCGCCCTGGTACAGGCCCTGCAGTCATCCGAGCCGACCGCCTGGGTCTACTCGTATACGGAGGATGCCGTCTTCGTGGCTCCAGGCGCGCCGGCTGTCGAGGGACGAGCAGCTCTTCTGCAGATGGCGAAGACGATGAAGCCGCTGTCGTCCGTCTCCATCAAGCCGATGCGCACGGAGGGAAGCGGAAACCTCGCGACCGTCTACGCTCACGCATCCTGGGTCAGTGGGCAACCTTCAGGTGCGGGGGCGGTCACGAATGTTCGCCTCATCATCGTGTGGCGCAAAGAAGCCGATGGGCAGTGTACGACGCCAGGACGAAAGGGAGTTCGGCGCTCCTGTCCTCGATCTGCCGCGTGCGTCGTGATCAGGCGTCAGACGTCGGCGAGAACTCCTCGGAGCGCCCGGCCACCAATGCCGCACGCCCGACGAGCAGCGTGTCGACCGGGCCGATCGCCTGCGCGTCCTTCTTCGTGTACGGCAGCCGATGCAGCAGGTAGCGGATCGCGTTGAGTCGCGCCCGCTTCTTGCAGTCCGACTTGATCACCGTCCACGGCGTATCGGACGTGTCGGTGTGCAGGAACATCGCCTCCTTCGCCTGCGTGTAGGCGTCCCATTTGTCGAGGGACGCCAGGTCGACGGGGCTCAGCTTCCATTGCTTCAGCGGATGCGCCTTGCGCTCCTTGAATCGGCGGCGCTGTTCGGCCCGGCTGACGGAAAACCAGAACTTGAAAACGTGCACGCCGCTGCGCACCAGGTGGCGCTCGAACTCGGGCGTCTGGCGCATGAACTCGTCGTACTCCGCATTAGTGCAGAAGCCCATGACACGTTCGACACCGGCGCGGTTGTACCAGCTGCGGTCGAAAAGCACGATCTCACCGCGCGTCGGCAGATGCTCGACGTAGCGCTGGAAGTACCACTGGCCGCGTTCGATCTCGCTCGGTTTCTCGAGCGCCACTACGCGCGCCCCGCGCGGGTTGAGGTTCTCCATGAAGCGCTTGATGGTCCCACCCTTGCCGGCGGCATCGCGGCCCTCGAAGAGGATCACCACCCGCTGGCCGGTTTCCTTGACCCACGCCTGCAACTTGAGCAGTTCCACCTGCAGGCGGTACTTCTGCTTCTCGTAGGTGCGACGCGACATCAGGTTCTTGTACGGGTAGCCACCCTCGCGCCACCCGGGCGCGAGTTCGATGTCCGGGTCGCCGCCGTCAGCGGGCCTCTCGACCGCGCGGTCGAAAAGGGCCCGGCGCAGAGCCCTCACCTCGTCGGGTGAAGCGCCATCGATCAGCGCCCGCAGTTCACCCAGCCAGCCTGTCGTTGTGCCCTCGCCGCCCTTGGCGTGCGCGGCGAGGATGTCGGACAGTGCCTGCTCCTTGACGATCTCCGCCCGCGCCGTCGCGCGCGAGACGCGTTCGCGCTCGATGGCACGCTTCTCCAGCGACGCCGGCACGTCGCCGTCGACGACGGGCCGTGGCGCTGTCCGCGATCGTGTTGCCGGCGCAGGTATCCGTTGGGGGTCGGCACGGCGTGAAGCTGTCCTCGCCTTGACGGCGACGCTGTTCTTGGTCATGGGCGCATGCGATCTGGAAAGTTCGATATTCAAAAATACCGGCCGGCAGCGGCTTGACGCCCGTCAACCGGCAATGGCGCGCGAACGCGCCGCTGGCAGCCCTGTGTCCGGAGCCGTCCCTGCTCGAGCTGAACCGATGGGTCTACGTCGGCACAGCGAACGTCGTTTCCATTTCACGCCGGAACGCGACGGCGGGCTGGCGTTCGTCGATTTCCACATCCTCCCAGCGCACCGGCTGTCCGGCACCGACGGCGTTGCGAAGGCGCAGCTTGTGCGCGAGCCCGAGCGGGAGCCCGCCCAGCCGCAGCGACTCGGCGGCCGGCATCACCTTTCCATACACCGTGAAGCCGCCCTCCCCGTCCAGCATGTCGCCCGCGGCCAGGTCGCGCTTGGCGGTGGCGACGACGTCCGCGTTGAATCCGATGCAGGCGCCGGTGGCCTCGCCCCGCAGCCCGACGCTGGCCACGCTGATGCCGAGTTCAAGACCGATCAAGTGGAAGGGCTTGTACATCGCCGTGTATTGCCCGCTCGGATCGGTCACCAGGCCGTATTCCTTGAAGCAACGCTCGACGTACTCGCTGCCGCCGGCGAACACGACGTACACGCCCCAGCGCAGATCGCGGAACACCGGGCTGCCGTCGCGCTTCAGGCTCGAGATGACTTCGACCTGCCCGCGATGGTGAAGAACCCCGCCGTCTTCGTGGGGACGCAGCACGGTCGCGAGCTCGTCGACGCCGCAGGGCGGGAAAGCCAGCCCGTCAGGTGCCATCAGACCCGTGGCATTCGCCACCGCGCACATCTCCAGCGCGCTCTTGGTGCCATCGAGGAAGGAGTTGAACATCTGCGGGTTCATCCCGCCGATCCGGGCCTGCTCGGCGGTGAGGCCGTAGTAGCCCCAGACCGTATCCGGCGTCGACGCGTGATACGCCGGCAGATACTTGGTGCCCTTGCCCGCGGCGATCACTTCGAAGCCGCAGGCACGTGCCCAGTCGACCATCTCGCAGATCAGCGCCGGCTGGTCGCCATAGGCCAGCGAATAGACGATGCCGGCTTCCTCGGCGCGGCGGGCGAGCAACGGACCCGCCAGCGCATCGGCTTCGACGTTGACCATCACGACATGCTTGCGGTGTTCGCAGCACGCCAGCACGTGCGCGATGCCCGCCGCGGGCGATCCGGTGGCGTCGATCACGATGTCGAGGTCCGGCTCCGCAATCATGCGCGCGCTGTCCTCGAAGAAACGCACCGACGCAATGGCCGAGTCCGCCCAGCCGACCCGCTGCAGCGCTTCCCGGGCGCGGGCGGGGCTCAGGTCCGCGATCGCCGTGATGCGCACGCCCGGTGTGTGCCGGGCCTGGGACAGGTACATCGAACCGAACTTGCCGGCGCCGATCAATCCGACGCGCAGCGGCGCCGCGCGCGCTTCGCGTTCCTTCAACATGCGGTGCAGATTCATGTCGGGCCTCCGTGGGGCATGGACGAACGAGGATGGCGCAAACGGGAGGCCTGCGGACCGCGGCCCGACGGCTCAGCGCGAACTGTCGGCGCTGGCCGGGGGTAGCGGATCGGCGCGGCTGCCGATCAGCTGGAAGAAGGTCTCGCCTTCACGCACCATGTTCAGATCGTGCCTGGCGCGCTCCTCGATCGCGCCGCGGCCCTCGCGCAGGCTGGCGACCTCCGCCGCGACCTGCGCGTTGCGCTCGCTCAGTCCGGCGTTCACCGTCTTCTGCGCCGCAAGCTGCCGCTCGAGTTCAGACACCCGCAGCCAGCCGCCCTTGCCGAGCCATAGCGGCCACTGGATCACCACCAGCAGCACGGCGAGAACGATGGCGACGATGCGCATCGACCCTCAGCGCACGCTGTAGAACGCGCTGCGGCCGGGGTAGCTGGCAATCTCGCCCAGATCCTCCTCGATGCGCAGCAGCTGGTTGTACTTCGCGATGCGATCGGAGCGGGACATCGAGCCCGTCTTGATCTGCATGGCGTTGGTGCCGACGGCGATATCCGCGATCGTCGAGTCCTCGGTCTCGCCCGACCGATGGCTCACCACCGCCGTGTAGCCGGCGCGCTTGGCCATCTCGATCGCGGCGAACGTCTCGGTGAGCGTGCCGATCTGGTTGATCTTGATGAGGATCGAGTTGGCAATGCCGCGCCTGATGCCCTCCTGGAAGATCTTCGTGTTGGTGACGAACAGGTCGTCGCCCACGAGCTGCACGCGGCGGCCCAGCTGGCGCGTGAGGTGCTCCCAGCCGTCCCAGTCGTTTTCGGCCATGCCGTCCTCGATCGACACGATCGGGTAGCGATCGCACCAGGTCGCCAGCATGTTGGTCCAGTCGGTCGACGTCAGCGACAGCCCGCCCTCGCCATGCAGCACGTACTTGCCGTCCTTGTGGAACTCGCTTGCCGCGCAGTCGAGCGCCAGCGCGATCTGCTCGCCCGGGACATAACCGGCCTTCTCGATCGCCTGCAGGATCAGCTGGATGGCGGCCTCGTGGCTCTTCACGCTGGGCGCGAAGCCGCCTTCGTCGCCGACCGCCGTGCTCATGCCCGCGTCGTGGATCAGCTTCTTGAGCGCATGGAACACCTCGGCGCCGTAGCGCACCGCCTCGGTGAAGGTCGGCGCGCCGATCGGCACAATCATCAGTTCCTGCAGGTCGAGGTTGTTGTTCGCGTGCGCCCCGCCGTTGACGACGTTCATCATCGGCACCGGCATCTGCATCGAACCGCTGCCGCCGAAGTAGCGATAGAGCGGCAGCCCGACTTCCTCCGCGGCCGCCTTGGCCACCGCCATCGACACCGCCAGCGTTGCGTTTGCCCCGAGCCGCATCTTGTTCTCGGTGCCGTCGAGCTCGATCAGCGCGTGGTCGAGGAACGCCTGTTCGTTCGCCTCCAGGCCCATGACCGCCTCGGAGATCTCGGTGTTGATGTTCTCGATCGCCTTGAGCACGCCGCGCCCGAGGTAGCGGCCCTTGTCGCCGTCGCGCAGTTCGATCGCTTCGCGTGAGCCGGTGGAGGCACCGGACGGCACCGCCGCGCGGCCCATCACGCCGCTTTCCAGCAGCACGTCGCACTCGACGGTCGGGTTGCCGCGCGAATCGAGGATTTCGCGGCCGATGATGTCTACGATGGCGCTCATGTTGTTGTTGAGTACTTGTGTAGTTGCGAATTCGCAGCGGTTCAGGTCGTCGGCACGCCTTCGACCAGGATCATGTTGAAGAACTCGGTGGCGCCGGCGCGCTTGGCGCGCGCCTGGCGGTAGCCCTCGCCGTCGTACCAGGCCTTGGCCTGGTCGTAGGTCGGGAACTTCAGGATTGCCACGCGCACGGGGTTCCAGCCGCCTTCAAGCGTTTCGGACTTGCCGCCCCGCACGAGGTATTCGCCGCCGGCTGCGGCAATGGTCGCGGGCGCCGCCGCCATGTACTGCTTGTACTGCTCCGGATCGGCGATCTTCATTTCAACGACGATGTAACCGGCAGCCATTCGGTGTCCTTTGTTCCGTTCGGTCAGCGGAAATCGCTCTCGATGAATCCGTTCTTCTTCGTCACGCGGTCGAGTTCCACCAGCGTGGCAAGCAACTCCTTCATCCGGTTCAGCGGCACCGCGTTCGGGCCGTCGGACTTCGCTTCGGCAGGGTTCGGGTGCGTTTCCATGAAGAGTCCGGCAACCCCGACCGCCACCGCCGCCCGCGCGAGGACCGGCACGAATTCGCGCTGTCCGCCGCTCGACGTGCCCTGCCCGCCCGGCAATTGCACCGAGTGCGTGGCGTCGAACACGACCGGCGCGCCGGTCTCGCGCATGATCGCGAGCGAACGCATGTCCGAGACCAGGTTGTTGTAACCGAACGAGACGCCGCGTTCGCACGCCATGAAGCTGTCCGCCGGCAGCCCGGCCTCGCGGGCCGCGTCGCGCGCCTTGTCGATGACGTTCTTCATGTCGCCGGGCGCGAGGAACTGGCCCTTCTTGATGTTCACCGGCTTGCCGCTCACGGCACACGCGCGGATGAAATCGGTCTGGCGGCACAGGAATGCCGGTGTCTGCAGGACGTCGACGACCGACGCCGCCGGCTTGATCTCATCGTCGTCGTGGACGTCGGTCAGCACCGGCACGCGGACCTGCCGCTTGACCTCCGAGAGGATGCGCAGCCCCTCGTCGAGCCCCAGGCCGCGAAAACTCTTGCCCGAGCTGCGGTTGGCCTTGTCGAAGCTCGACTTGTAGATGAAGGGAATGCCCAACGCGCCGGTGATGTCCTTCAGCGCGCCGGCGACGTCGATGGCCATCGCCTCCGACTCGATCACGCACGGTCCCGCGATGAGGAAGATCGGACGGTCGAGTCCGACCTCGAAACCCGCAAGCCTCATGCGGCGGCCTTTTGCATCTGCGGCGGCTGGCCATGGCGCGACTGACGATAGGACAGCGCGGCATGGATGAACGCGCTGAACAGCGGATGCCCGTTGCGCGGCGTCGACGTGAACTCGGGGTGGAACTGGACGCCGATGAAGAACGGATGCGACGGCAGTTCCATGATCTCCGGCAGGTTCTCGGTCGGCGTCCGGGCGGACACGCGGTAGCCCGCAGCCTCGAGTTGCGGCACGTACACGTTGTTCACTTCGTACCGGTGGCGGTGCCGCTCGTTGACTTCGTTGCCATAGATGCGCGCGGCGAGCGTGCCGGGCTGCACCGGGCATTTCTGCGAGCCCAGGCGCATGGTCCCGCCGAGGTCCGATTGCGCGTCACGGCGCTCGATCCGGCCCGTGCGGTCCATCCACTCGGTGATCAGGGCGACCACGGGGTGCGGCGTCTCGGGATCGAACTCCGTGGAGTTGGCGCCCGCGAGGCCGACGACGTTGCGCGCGAACTCGATGGTCGCGAGCTGCATGCCGAGGCAGATGCCGAGGTACGGCACGTTGTGCTCGCGCGCGTATCGGATCGCGGCCATCTTGCCTTCGGTGCCGCGCTTGCCAAAGCCGCCGGGCACGAGGATGGCATCCAGGCGCTCGATGCCGGCGATGCCGTCGCGCTCGATCTGCTCGGAGTCGATGTACTCGATCGTCACGCGGGTCCGCGCATGCAGGCCGGCGTGGCGCAGCGCCTCGTTCAGCGACTTGTACGAATCGGACAGGTCGACGTACTTCCCGATCATGCCGATCCGCACTTCGTGCAGCGGATTCTCCAGCGCGTTGACCAGCTTGTCCCAGGCGGACAGGTCGGCCGGACGCGACACGATTCCCAGCGTGAAGCACACGATCTCGTCGAGGCTCTGCTGGTGCAGCATCGACGGCACCTTGTAGATCGAATCGGCGTCCCACACGGAGATCACCGCGTTCATCGGGACGTTAGAGAACAGCGAAATCTTCGCGCGTTCGTCCTCGGGGATCGGGCGATCGGCGCGGCACAGCAGGACGTCCGGCGAAATGCCGATCTCGCGCAGCTTCTGCACGCTGTGCTGGGTCGGCTTGGTCTTCAGTTCGCCCGCCATCGGAATGAACGGCACGAGGGTCAGGTGCACGAAGCAGCACGAGCCGCGGCCGAGCCGCAGGTTCATCTGGCGCGCGGCCTCGACGAAGGGCAGCGACTCGATGTCGCCCACGGTGCCGCCGATCTCGACGATGGCGACGTCGGCCTTGCCGTCCCACGCCGCCTTCGCGCCGCGCTCGATGAACTCCTGGATCTCGTTGGTGACGTGCGGGATCACCTGCACCGTCTTGCCGAGGTACTCGCCGCGCCGTTCCTTCTTGATCACCGACTCGTAGATCTGCCCGGTGGTGAAGTTGTTCACCTTCCGCATCTTGGCGGAGATGAAGCGCTCGTAATGGCCGAGGTCGAGGTCCGTCTCGGCGCCGTCCTCGGTCACGAACACCTCGCCATGCTGGAACGGCGACATCGTGCCGGGATCGACGTTGATGTAGGGGTCCAGCTTGATGAGGGTGACTTTGAGGCCGCGCGATTCGAGGATCGCGGCGAGGGAGGCGGCGGCGATCCCCTTGCCCAGGGAGGAGACCACGCCACCGGTAACGAACACGTATTTCGTCATCGTTTCCGCACTGCCTCATTGGCTGAGGACTTGGCGTTACCGGTAAAGCGGCAGTATACAGACGCGGCCGCCGCGGCCCGGAGCAAACGAACGGCGAAAGCGCGGCGAAACCGAACTCGACGCGCGGACCGCACCATGCTATTCGACCGGCACGCCGCGCTTGTCGGCGAGCGCGCGGGCGCGGTCCGGGTAGTCGGTGATCAGCCCGTCGATCCGCAGGTCGAGCATCCGTTCGATGTCGCCGGGCTCGTTCACGGTCCAGGCGATGACGGCCAGTCCAAGAGCGTGTGCTTCGGCCACGAGTTCGGGCGTGAGGTTGCGCCAGAACGGCGACCAGGCCGAGCATCCCGCCGCCCGGACGGTGCGCGGCAGCGAGCCGCCGAGATCGGCGCGGCGCAGGCCGTCGTGCCATGGCGAAGCGCCGCTCGCGTCCTCGCGCACCGTGTTCATGCCGCTCGATTCGATGGTGAGGCACACGGTGCGCACGGCGGGCATCACCCGCTTCAGTGCGCGCAGCGAGCGCCAGTCGAACGACTGGACGCTCACCCGCTCCACGAGGCCGGCGTCGCGCACCGCGCGCGCCACGGCGTGCGCAAACTCCTCCGCCGACGCCGTTGGCACATCTGCGCCAGGGGTGAGCTTGGTTTCGAGATTGAAGCGGACGGGCCGGCCGCCCGGCGTGCGCGCGTCGCGCGCCAGAGCGAAGAGCTGCTCGAGCGTCGGCACACGCTCGCCGTCGACCGCGGTCTGGCGCGGCCACGACTTCGCGTACGGATGCGCCGGGTCGAGCCGGCCGACGTCATACGCCTGTAGTTCGGACGCCCGCATGGACCGGATCGCCGGACCGTCCGTGGCCAGCCAGCGTCCGTCGGCCGTGCGAGTCAGCGCCGGATTGAGCCTGGGGTCGTGCGACAGCACCAGCACATCGTCGGCCGTCAGCGCGAGGTCGGTTTCGAGCGTGGTCACGCCGATGGCGAGTGCGGCGCGAAAAGCGGCCAGCGTGTTCTCGGGCGCGAGTCCGCGCGCCCCGCGATGGCCCTGCAGATCCACGCCAGGGCCAGCCAACGCCACCGGGACGACGAGCAGGAACAGCAACGGGAACCAGTGCATGGCTCCGCAAGGTAGCCGAGGCGGACGCGCCGAGGCAAGCGCCGCGCGGCGGACCGCTTCCACGTCGGCAGAGGCCTGCCGCCCGTTTCCGCCGTGCCACTCGACGGGATAGGGGTGCAGGCGGTGGTCGAGAAACCGTTCGCTGGTGATCGGTGGTGCGGGTACCAGAGGCCGTGGAGTCCGCTGAAGCGGGTCGTCGTCGACGAAGACGGTGGGCATCTGCCGTCCCGAGGCTTCGAGCAGATCGGTGATGTCGGCCGAAAACGGCGTATGCCCGCCCTCGTGGGTGGCCGCCAGGCAGCCATTGACCCAGACCTACGCCGCGTAGTCGACGGCACAGAAGCGCAGGATCACGCGGTCGTCGACCCGCGGCAGGAAGAAGTCCCGCTGGTACCAGCAGGCGCGGTGAAAGTTGCGGTCGCCGCTTCCGCTTCCAATCGACTTCGGCGGATAGGGAACCAGGATGTGGAGCGGCCACGCGTGGATCTGGGAGGGCATCGAGAAAGCGCGCTCGTCGTCGTAACGGAAGCGCCAGTTGCCATTGAGCGAGATCCAGTCGGGATGCTGCCGTTGCGGCCGCGGGTAGGCAAAGTCCAACTCCATCCCCTCCATTTGTCCGTTGGAGGAGACGCGGCGCAAGTTCCATTCCTGTCCGCCTCTCGGGAGCGTGCAGGCGGCAGGCGCGCGCAGGGGGCGCGGTAGCATCGCGGGTCCGTCCACCTCCCACGCTGATGCACCCTGCCCGCCCTACGCGGCTTGCCCTGATCGACGTGCTGCGCGGCCTTGCCGTCGCGCAGATGATCGTCTACCACTTCATCTACGACCTCAACTACTTCGGCTGGGTGAAGTTCCGGATGCTGGTCGATCAGCCATGGGTCGGCTGGCGCACGGCGATCGTCACTCAGTTCCTGCTGCTGGTCGGCATCAGCCTCGTGCTGCGGATGTCGTTCAAGCCGGGGCTCGGTGATTTCCTTCGGCGATGGGCCGAGGTGGCCGGCGCCGCGCTGGTGGTCTCCGCCGGAAGCTGGCTCGTGTTCGGGCCCCGCTTCATCTGGTTCGGCATCCTGCACTTCATCGCCGCCGCGCTGCTCCTCGTACGGCCACTGGTGCGGCTCGGCGCCTGGAACCTCGCGCTGGGCGCCGTGGCCCTCACCGCCGGCCTCTTGCTCGCCGACCCCGCCTTCAACGCGACCCCGGCGAACGTCATCGGATTCGTGACGAAGAAGCCGGCCACCGAGGACTACGTACCGCTCTTCCCGTGGATCGCCGCGGTACTCATCGGAGTCGGTCTTGGATCGCTATGGCAGCGCGCCGGATGGCGCGTGCCGTCCGTGCTGGCGCCGCTGGACGCCCATCCGCCGCGACTGCTCCAGCTGCTCGGCACCTGGGCGTTGACGGTCTACCTGGTCCATCAGCCCGTGCTGATGGGCGTGCTGATGCTGCTCAGGAAGGCCGGGCTGTAGGCAGCGGGGCTCAGCGGGTCCGCTGCTCGGCCCGTACCGCGACCGACGGCACGGGCGGTTCGCGCCGCAGCCATTCCGGTTGCAGCGTGATGTGGTCGATCTTGAAGTCGCGCCGGAGCACCAGCCGCGCATGGTGCAGGATCACCGGCCAGCGCTCGATGTCGTCCACGAGGACGTGGGCCGATAGCGCTGACTTGCCCGGCACCATCGACCACACGTGCAGGTCGTGGACGGAAAGCACCCCCGGCAGCTGGGCCAGGGTGCCCCCCACGCGGCTGTAGTCGACGCCTTCGGGGACGCTGTCCAGCAGGACCAGCGTCGTTTCGCGCAGCACGCCGAACGTCGAACGCAGGATGAGGCCGCCGACCAGCATCGACAGCAGCGGGTCGACCACCAGCGGGCCACCGAAGTAGATGATGATGCCCGCTGCGATCGCCGCGACCGATCCAAGCAGGTCGCCCATCACGTGGATGAACGCGGAGCGCGTGTTGACGTTATCCCTGTCGCGCGAAAGCGACCACGCGACAAGGATGTTGACGGTCAGACCGACGAAGGCAATCGCGAAGACGCCGAGTCCCTTGACGGGCACCGGCGTGCTAATGCGGTCGAACGCCTCGACGAAGATCCACACCACGACCGCGAGCATCGCGATCGCGTTGACGAACGCCGCGATCACCTCGACTCGCGCCAGGCCGAACGAGTGCCGGTCGGACACCGGGCGCCGGGCGATGATGTTCGCGGCGAGCGCGAACAGCAGCGCGGCGGAGTCGGTTGCCATGTGCCCCGCATCCGCGAGCAGCGCCAGCGATCCCGACCACAGCCCCCCGAACAGCTCGACCAGCGCGTAGCCGAAGGTCAGCGCGACCGCAATGCCGAGCGCATTGCTCCGCGCGGCGGGCGAGCGATGGCCGTAATGGCTGTCGCCGCGCCCGTGCTCGGTCAGATGGTTGTGACCATGCCCGGCGCTCATCGCGCCTCCTGCGTGTCGGTCAAGCCGGCACGTTCAGGTGGGACAGGTGCACATGACAGCCGGTCTTGAGGCGGATTTCCTCTGCCGTGACGCCGGGAGCCAGTTCGACGCCCTTGAGTCCATCGGGCGTCACGTCGAACACACCGAGGTCGGTGACGAGGCGGTTCACCACGCCCTTGCCGGTCAGCGGCAGCGTGCATTCCTGCAGGATCTTGTGCTCGCCGTTCTTCGCGCAGTGCTCCATCAGCACGACCACGCGCTCGACGCCGGCCACGAGATCCATCGCGCCGCCCATGCCCTTGACGAGCTTGCCCGGGATCATCCAGTTGGCAAGGTCGCCCTTGTCGCTCACCTGCATCGCGCCGAGGATGGCCAGGTTGATGTGGCCGCCGCGGATCATCGCGAACGAGTCCGCGCTCGAGAAGAAGCTGGACCCCGGCAGGGCCGTCACGAGCTGCTTGCCGGCGTTGATGAGGTCAGGATCGACCTCGCTCTCGAGCGGGAACGGGCCGATTCCCATCAGGCCGTTTTCCGACTGCAGCATCACGTGGATGCCCGCCGGGATGTAGTTCGCCACCAGCGTCGGCAGGCCGATGCCGAGGTTGACGTAAAAGCCGTCCTGCAATTCCCGGGCGGCACGCGCCGCCATCTCTTCACGGTTCCAGGGCATTCGTTTCTCCTACTTGGCGCGGACGGTGCGGTTCTCGATGCGCTTCTCGGGCGTCGCATTGAGCACGAGGCGCTGCACGAACACGCCGGGCGTGTGGATGTTGTCGGCCTCGAGCGCGCCGTTCTCGACGATTTCCTCGACTTCGACCACGGTCACCTTGCCGCACATGGCGACGACCGGATTGAAGTTGCGGGAAGTCTTGCGGAACACGAGGTTGCCCTCCTTGTCCGCCTTCCACGCTTTCACGAGCGAAACATCGGCGCGGATCGAGCGCTCCATCACGTATTCCTTGCCTCCCCATACGCCGTCGAAGACCTGGGTCGGCTTGCCGTCGGCGACGATGGTGCCAACCCCCGTGCGGGTGAAGAACGCGGGAATGCCGGCGCCCCCGGCGCGCATGCGCTCGGCGAGCGTGCCCTGCGGCGTGAATTCGAGTTCGAGTTCGCCCGACAGGAACTGGCGTTCGAACTCCTTGTTCTCGCCGACGTACGACGAAATCATCTTGCGGATCTGGCGCGTCGTCAGCAGCAGGCCGAGGCCGAAGCCGTCGACGCCCGCGTTGTTGCTGACGCAGGTCAGGTTCTTGACACCCGTGTCGCGCAATGCGGCGATCAGCGCCTCCGGAATGCCGCACAGGCCGAAGCCGCCGACGGCGATCGTCTGGCCATCCTTCACCACGTCGGCGAGCGCAGCCGCTGCCGAGGGGTACACCTTGTTCATCGTCCCTCCCGCATTACGAAGCCTGTGGATTTTAAGTGATCGCCTGCCGAACGCGGTCGGGCCACGGCAGCGACTTCCCAGCCTCGTAGTCGTACCACACCAGGACGCTGCGCCCCGTGGCGTAGGTCACGCCGGGCTCACCTTTCTTCTCGATCTCGAGCGACATCTCGACGCTCGAGCGGCCGATGCGCGTCACGGTTTGCCGCACCAGCGCGACCCCCGGATAAGTCATGGCCCGCACGAAGTCGCAGGACACGTGCGCCAGGATGCACGCCTCTCCCGTGGGCAGGGTCGGCAGGTTGAACTGGCCGGAACCACTGGATCCGCGCCTCTTCCATCAGGCGGAAATACATCACGTTGTTGAGATGAGCCATGGCGTCCATGTCGCCCCACCTCAACGGCACCTCGAGCACAAAGTCCTTCACGCTTGCCCTTCCCGTCCTGGACGCCATGGCGCAAAGCGCCTCATGTGGAACGCCTGCGGCGTTGCGTCCATGTCGCCCCACCTCAACGGCACCTCGAGCACAAAGTCCTTCACGCTTGCCCTTCCCGTCCTGGACGCCATGGCGCAAGCGCCTCATGTGGAACGCCTGCGGCGTTGCGTCCATGTCGCCCCACCTCAACGGGACCTCGAGTACAAAGTCTTTCACGCCTGCCGCCCCCGTCCTCGACGCCATGGCCCACGGGACCGTATGGGCAACGCCTTCGGCGCCGCGTCCATGTCCCCCCACCTCAGCGGAACCCCGAGCACGAAGTCCTTCACCGAATCCTCTACGCGACCGACAGCCCGTCGTCGGCGGTGAGCACGGCCCCGTTGATGAACTGCGACTCGTCGGCAACGAGCAGCAGCAGCGCACCGTCGAGGTCTTCGGGCTTGCCGACGCGCCTGCGCGGCAGCATGTGGATCAGCTTCTGCCCCGCCTCCGTGTCCCAGTGCGCGTCGTTGATCTCGGTTCGGATGTAGCCCGGGCACAGGGCGTTGACATTGATGCCGTAGCGTCCCCACTCCAGCGCCTGCGCCTTCGTCATCTGGATGACGGCGGCCTTGCTGATGCAGTACACGCCGATCTGCGGCAGCACCTGCAGGCCGGCGACCGACGCGATGTTGACGATGCGGCCGCGAAAGTCAGCCTGTCCCTTGGCCCGCGTGATCATCCGGCGCGCCACCTCGCTGGCGACGAAGAACGCGCCTTTCAGGTTGGTATCGAGCACGATGTCGAAGTCGACCGGAGTCACATCGATCAGGCGCTGGGTGGTCGACACCCCGGAATTGTTGACCAGGATGTCGATCGGGCCGACCTCCCGTTCGGCCTGGTCCACCGCGTGCCGGATCGAGTCTTGCTCCGTGACGTCCAGCGGAACGACGTGGGCCGCGCCGCCAGCCGCTTCGATTTCCGCGCGCAGGTCCTTTAGACGTTCGACGCGGCGCGCCGCCAGGACCGTCAACGCGCCATTGGCCGCCAGGACACGCGCGAACCGTGCGCCCAGTCCACTGCTCGCACCGGTCACCAGGGCTACTTTTTCCTTCAGATTGGTTCTCATTGCCGCGCTCCGCTCTGCTCCGAGGATGATCGCACAGTCGATTGCGGCCTCTAACCGATCTCCGGGACAATCTGCCAAAACGAGGAACGAAGAGGAGCGTCATGGCGGACAGCCAGCAGGTCGAGCGCGAAGCGATGGAATACGACGTCGTCGTCGTCGGTGGAGGGCCGGCGGGACTCGCGGCGGCCATCCGGGTCAAGCAACGTGCGGCCGAGGCCGGACGCGAAATCTCCGTATGCGTACTGGAAAAAGGCTCCGAGATCGGCGCGCACATCCTGTCCGGCGCGGTGATGGATCCGATCGCACTGAACGAACTGTTCCCGAACTGGCGGGAACTCGGGGCGCCGCTCACCACGGAGGTCACCGACGACGTCTTCCTGGTCCTTTCGGAAACATCGGCGAATGAAGTGCCGCACTCCATCGTTCCGGCGGCGCTCACGAATCCCGGTTTCTACACGGGCAGCCTGGGCAACCTGGTCCGATGGATGGGCCAGCAGGCCGAGGGGCTCGGCATCGAGATCTTCCCCGGCTTCGCGGCCGCCGAGGTGCTGTACGACGAGACCGGCGCGGTCAAGGGTGTGGCCACAGGAAGCATGGGGATCGGCAAGGACGGCCAGCCGACTGCCAGCTTCCAGCCAGGTGTCGAACTGCACGGGAAGTACACCCTGTTCGCCGAGGGCGCGCGCGGCCATCTCGGCAAGCAGGTCATCGCCAGGTTCCGGCTCGATGAAGGGCGCGACCCGCAGACGTGGGGCATCGGGCTCAAGGAGATCTGGGAAGTCCAGCCGGACAAGTTCAAGGCGGGACGCGTCGTGCACACGATCGGCTGGCCGCTGAACGCCGACACCTACGGCGGCGGCTGGATGTACCACTTCGGCGAGAACCTGGTGTCGGTCGGGTTCGTCGTCGGGCTCGGTTACAGCAATCCGTACCTGTCGCCCTTCGAGGAGTTCCAGCGCTACAAGACGCATCCAGCGATCCGCGCAACGCTCGAAGGCGGCAAGCGGCTGGAATACGGATCGCGCGCGATCAACGCGAGCGGGCTGCAGTCGCTGCCGAAGCTGGTGTTCCCGGGCGGTGCCCTGATCGGCTGCGACGCGGGGTTCCTCAACGCCCCGCGCATCAAGGGCAGCCACGCCGCTATCAAGAGCGGGATGCTGGCCGCGGACGCCGCGTTCGAGGCACTCGGAGCCGAGCGGCAGCGGGACGAGCTCACTGCGTATCCGAAGGCGTTCGAGTCAAGCTGGCTGCACGACGAACTGCATCGCGCCCGCAACTTCAAGCCGCTGCTCGACAAAGGCCTCTACTGGGGCGGCTTCCTGTTCGGCATCGACCAGATCGTGTTTCGCGGCAAGGCGCCCTGGACGCTCCATCGCAAGTTCGCCGACCACGAAAAACTGAAGCCCGCGTCGGAGTGCCCGCGCATCGAGTATCCGAAGCCCGACGGCACGCTGACCTTCGACCGCCTGTCCTCGGTGTATCTGGCGAACACCAACCACGAGGAAAACCAGCCGGCGCACCTGACGCTGAAGGATGCCGCGGTGCCGACGGCGATCAACCTGCCGATCTACGCCGGACCGGAACAGCGGTACTGTCCGGCGGGCGTGTATGAATTCGTCAAGGGCGACGACGGTCGCGAGAAGCTCCAGATCAATTTCCAGAACTGCGTGCACTGCAAGACCTGCGACATCAAGGACCCCACGCAGAACATCGTGTGGGTGACGCCCGAAGGCGGTGGCGGGCCGAACTACACGAACATGTAGCCGACTTCGCCCTGCACCGGGCCGGTCCGGGACCAGTCGATGAAGAACCTGTACGACGCCGTCGCGCAAGTGATGTCCACCGAGTGGAAGGGGCGCGACGCGGCCGCCCACCGCCACTCGCGGGCCTTCCGCTGCCGCTGTGGCAACCACATCTTCTTCCGCAATTCCCTGTGCCTGAACTGCAGGACGCCGCTCGGTTACCTGCCCGAGCGTTCGCAGGTGGTCCCGCTCGACGCCGGCAGTTCGCCCGATCGCTCGCGCGTGCCCGACGATGCGCACGAGTACAAGCGCTGCGCGAACCTCGACACGCCGGCGGGATGCAACTGGCTGCTGCCGGCCGACGATCCGCTCGACTTCTGCGTGGCCTGCCGGCTGAACCGCACGATCCCGAACCTGGATGACGTGGAGAACCAGCTCTACTGGGCCGCCATCGAAGTGGCGAAGCGTCGCCTCGTGTCCCAGTTGCTGTCGCTCGGCCTGCCCGTGAAGTCGAAGCTCAACGAGGATCGGGAGCGCGGCGTCATGTTCGACTTCCTGCGGTCCCCACCCGGCGGCCCGCCGGTGATGACCGGACACACCAACGGACTCATCACGCTGAACGTCGAGGAAGCCGACGACGCGAAGCGCGAAAGGATCCGCCTGTCCATGCACGAGCCGTATCGGACCCTGCTCGGCCACTTTCGACACGAGATCGGCCATTACTACTGGGACCGCCTCGTCCGGGACTCGGGGTGGGTGGGTCCGTTCCGAAGCCTCTTCGGCGACGATCGTCAGGACTATTCCGCCGCGCTGCGCGCGAACTACGAAAACGGCCCGCCGTCGGACTGGACACAGCGTTACATCAGCGCGTACGCGTCGACTCACCCGTGGGAGGACTGGGCGGAAACCTGGGCCCACTACCTTCACGTCGTGGACAGTCTCGGCACCGCGCTGGGCTTCGGCCTCGACGCCGACGACCTCGAGGCGCACGCCGTGCCGTTCACCCGCGCGGATCTCTATGCGCCCGATGACCCGGACGCTGACCGCTTCCTCAACCTCGTGAACGGCTGGATCGAGATGACGATGGTCCTCAACGAACTCGCCCGCAGCATGGGGCTGCCCGATTTCTATCCGTTCGTGATGTCGCGCCCGGTGGTCTCCAAGCTGCAGTTCGTGCACCTCGTCGTGCGCGACGCGCGCGAGGCGCAGGCAGCATCCTGAGGAGCAAACCGCGGCGACCCGGTCGAGAACTCAGTCGCCCCCGAACGACGCCTGCATGAGCGTCCGGGCTTCGGCGCGGGCGAAGTCGAGAAAGGCACGTGCGATCGGCGACAACTGCTTGCCCTGCGGATACGCGAGGTACCAGTGGTTCTCCAGCGGGAAGCCCTCGACGTCAAGGCAGAGATAGCGCGACGATTCGGGGTCGAGGCCGAACGTGTAGCGCGACATGATCGCGATCCCGAGGCCGGACAGGATGGCCTCCTTGATGGCCTCGTTAGTGCTCAACTCCATGCGGATGCGCGGCGCCAGCCCGCGTTCACGGAACAGGCGCATGGCGATGCGCCGGGCACCCGAGCCGTCCTCCCGCATGAGGAACGGTTCCTCGGCGAGTCGGGAGAGCGGGACGTCCCGCTCGCGCGCCAGCGGATGATCGTCCCGTGCGAGCACGACGAGCGGATTCGGCAGCAACTGCTGTGCGACGACGCCTTCAATTTCCGGCGCGTCCGCGAAGAGATATAGATCGTCCTCGTTGTTTGACAGGCGTTCGACAAGCCGTTGCCGGTTGTGCGCCTGGATCGACGTTTCGATGCCCGGATGCAGGCCGACGAATGCGCCGAGCAGGCGAGGCGCAAAACACATTCCGGTGGTGCTGACGCCGAGGTGCAGTCGCCCCGATTCGACTGCCCGCATGGAGGCAAGCGAGGTCTCGAGGCCTTCGAAGGTGCGGATCAGATCCTGGCAGCTCTCATAGACCTTGCGTCCGGCTTCGGTGAGGTACAGCCGCTTGCCGACCTGCTCGAACAGCGGCACGCCCACGGTCTCAGAGAGTTTCTTCATCTGCACGGAGGCCGTCGGCTGCGCCATGTGCAGTTCCTGCGCGGCGCGCGTGAAGCTGCCGAGCCGTGCGGTCGCCTCGAAGAGATGGAGCTGCGGCAGCGTCCCGTGCCGGAAATAGCGGTGGATGTCGGGTTGTGACACGGCGAATCCTCCTGCGTGGTCGTTCCACGCCGCCGTGCCTGATGCACAGCGGCCTTCACCTCACCGGTGAAGGCCGCCCCTAGCGCACCTTCACCCGTTGGGCAAAGGTCTCGCTTGCATGTCGAAGATGCCGGGCGACCGGGGCCGAAGCCCGTCCTGACGGCCGCGCCGCAGCAGCCGTGAGCTGCCGAAGCTACTCCCCTTTGGAGGGGTCCCGGATATTCCCCGGGTACGACGTCTTCTAGCACCACGCGTGCCGCATTTCAAGCACTTCCGACAAGGGGCCATCACAAAGTGCAATGCCCGCCATTGCGATTCGTTTCCATCGCTTCGATTTCGTAATCCTGGGCTTCGCAAACTTCAAGTTTTCTTTCTGCGCGTGCACGCCAACACTCGCGGTCAGGAGGAGACGACACCATGCACGACCGCGAATCACACGGAAAGGCGATCGAAGATCTCGTCGACACGTTCGGGACCCACCTCGAACAGGGTCTGGCCCAAGCCGAGGCGGCGGCCCGCCTGGATACCCACGGCCCGAACGAGTTGTCGGAACGCCCGCGCCCCGGTTTCCTCGCCCTGCTGTGGGACCAGTTCAACAACTACCTGGTCATCATCCTGGTGGTGGCCGCCGGCATCTCCCTCGCACTCGGGGAATGGGTCGATTCCATCGCGATTCTCGTCATCGTCGTACTCAATGCGGTCGTCGGTGTCATACAGGAATCGAAAGCGGAACAGGCGCTCGCCGCGTTGAAGAAGATGGCCGCGCCGAACGCCCAGGTGATACGCGACGGGCGCCAGGTGACAATTCCAGGGCGCGAGATCGTCTGCGGCGACGTCGTGCTGCTCGAGGCGGGCAATTACGTGCCGGCGGACGTGCGCCTCTTCGAGAGCTTCAACATGAAGGTCGAGGAAGCGTCGCTGACGGGCGAATCGGTACCGGTCGAGAAGGATCCGGCCATCGTGCTCGACCGCGAGATCCCGCTCGGCGATCGGCGCAACACGGCCTTCATGGGGACGCTGGTCACTTACGGCCGCGGCAAGGGACTGGTCACCGGCACCGGCATGAACACGCAGATCGGGCTGATCGCGCAGATGATCCAGTCCTTCGAGGACGAGGCGACACCCTTGCAGAAGAAGCTGGAGCACCTGGGCAAGGTGCTCGGAACCGCGTGCCTTGCGATCTGCGTCGTCGTCTTCGTCTACGGCCTGTTCCGGGACACGCCGATCGCCGACATCGGGAGCATCGGGCTTCTCCCGTACCTCGAGGCCGAGAAGAAGGACATCATCAACCTCTTCATGACGGCCGTGAGTCTCGCGATCGCCGCTGTGCCTGAGGGGCTGCCCGCGATCGTCACGATCTGCCTGGCGCTCGGCATGCAGCGCATGATCAAGCACCACGCACTGATCCGGAAACTCCCTGCCGTGGAGACGCTGGGCTGCGCGACGGTGATCTGCTCGGACAAGACCGGGACCCTGACGCAGAACCAGATGACGGTGGTACAGGGATGGGCGGGCGGCCGACGCTTCCGCGTCACTGGTGAAGGCTATGCGCCAACCGGGGAGTTCTTCCTCGGCGAGGACCGTTTCGACCCGAGTTCGAACCCGGACGCCTCCGCGCTTTTGCAGGGCGCCATCGGCTGCAACGACGCCAGGCTGGAGGAGCACGGTGACGATGCGGAGTCGCGCTCCTGGAACATCATCGGCGACCCGACCGAGGGCGCGATGATCGTCGCCGCCGCCAAGAGCGGCCTGCGGCAGGACGAGTTCGCGCGCGCCATGCCGCGACTCCAGGAGATCCCGTTCGACTCCGAGCGCAAGCGGATGACGACCATCCACGCCAACGCCGGACTCATCGGCGCCCCAACGTCGGCGGACGGGACCGTGGCGGCTTCACCGCTGATCGCCTTCGTCAAGGGCGCGCCCGACATCGTCCTCGACCTGTGCACGCACATGCTCGACGACGGCCAGGTGGTGGAACTCTCGCATGCGATGCGCGGCACCATCCTCGACCAGAACCGGGACATGGCGAGCCAGGCGCTTCGCGTGCTCGGCGTCGCCTGCCGGCCCCTCGACGCCATGCCGAGCGAGATCAAGCCCGAGACCGTCGAGAACAGCCTCGTCTTCGTGGGCCTGCTCGGCATGATCGATCCGCCGCGGCCCGAGGTCATCGAGGCCATCCGCGTGGCCCGGGGCGCCGGGCTGCGGACGGTGATGGTGACCGGCGACTACAAGGACACCGCGGAAGCGATCGCCCGCGACATCGGCCTGCGCACGCCGAACGGAACCGTGCTCACGGGCGCGGAGATCGACCGGCTGTCCGACGCGGAACTCGCAGCCCGATCGGATCACGTCGACGTGTGCTGCCGCGTCTCACCGCAGCACAAGACCCGCATCGTCGAGGCCTTCAAGGCGCGGGACCACGTCGTGGCCATGACCGGCGACGGCGTCAACGATGCCCCGGCGCTGAAGCGCGCGAACATCGGCGTGGCGATGGGCATCACCGGAACGGACGTCGCCAAGCAGACGGCCGACATGGTGCTCACCGACGACAACTTCGCCAGCATCGTGTCCGCGATCGAACAGGGCCGGATCATCTACTCGAACATCAGGAAGTTCGTCTACTTCCTGCTTGCCTGCAACGTCGGGGAGATCCTGATCGTGTTCGGTGCGATGCTGTTCGGCATGCCGATGCCTCTGCGCCCGGTTCAACTGCTCTGGCTCAACCTCGTCAGCGACGGCGCGCCGGCGCTCGCCCTCGGCCTCGAGAAGGGGGACAGCGACATCATGCGGCAACCCGCGCGCTCCCCGCGCGAGCCGGTGATCAACCGTGACATGGCCACCGGGATTGCGGTCGTCGGCTTCATCGACATGCTTGCGATCCTCGGCGTGTTCTATCTCGCGCTGCAGCTTCATCCCGGCCACCTGGAGGCGGCGCAGACGATGGCCTTCGTGACGCTCTGCACGTCGGAACTCCTGCGGGCGTTCGCGGCCCGCTCGGAATACCAGAGCGTCTTCTCCATCGGGCTGTTCTCGAACCGGTGGATGGTGGCCGCGGTCGCCGCGTCGTTCTCGCTGGTGCTCGCGGTCGTCTACCTGCCGTTCCTGGCCCCGTTCTTCGACGCAGTGCCACTGTCAGCCGGCGACTGGCTGGTGATGCTGCCGTTCTTCTTCGTCTCGCCGATCGCCATGGAACTGCTGAAGCTCCATTTCCGGCGTCGCAAGGCGCCGCAGGCCCCGGCGGGGGCCACGGTCGAGCCGGCCGGGCACCCCGTGCCTGCCGCAACTGAATCAAGGGAGGCCAACGCCATGCTGAAGATCCTCGTCCCCGTCGCGGGCACCGGCAACGACCGGTTCGCCATCCAGCACGTGATCAAGCGCTTCATGAACAACACCGCGATGGAAATCCACCTGCTCAACGTGCAGATCCCGTTTTCCTCGCACATCGGGCGGCTCACCAGCGGCAAGAGCCGGCATGACTTTCATCGGGAGCGCGCCGACGAGGCGCTCGCGCTTGCCAGGGCAATGCTCGAGAAGTTCGGCATCCCCTACGCCGTGCACGTCGAACTCGGCGACCGCGCCGATGCGATTGCCGCAACGGCCCGGCGGCTGCGATGCGACGAGATCGTCATGGCCACCGCGCGCAAGGATTCGCTCACGCGTCTGGTCGAGAACTCGGTGACCGCGCAGGTCATCGAGCGGACGCCCGTTCCAGTCGAACTGATCGCCGGCGACGACATGTCCAAGTGGGAGCGCTACGGCATTCCCGCAGCGATCGGCGCGGCGATCGCCATGCTGCTCGCGATTGCGGACTGACCGCAGGCCTGCTGAAAGCAGGCGAAAAAAAACCGCGGCAGTTGCCGCGGTTTCTTTCAGAGCCCGAGGTCCTAGAGGACCTGGATCTGCGACGCCTGCGGGCCTTTCGGGCCTTCCTTGGCGACGTAAGACACTTTCTGGCCTTCAGTCAGCGACTTGAAGCCGCCGGCCTGAATTTCGGAGAAGTGCGCGAACAGGTCCTTGGAGCCATCGTCCGGCGTGATGAAGCCGAAACCTTTGGCGTCGTTGAACCACTTGACTGTACCTTGTGCCATTTTCTCGTTCCTTGATGGAGAGAGGTGAATTCACCGCAGGAAATGCCCGGCGGCGAGCAAACGATCAAGAAACGTGAACCAGGGACTCAGACTCCGCTGCAGGCAGCGGGATGCAGATAACCAGGACAAGCGCGACTTAATCCGAAAGCACGCAGAACGTACGCGAATAACCTCCGCCTGTCGAGGACTATTTTTCTGCGTGTTTCCCCTTGAAAAGGGCTCGCCGACGCGCCCGATCCGGGCGCCCGGTCATTGCCGGGGTGTCGCCAGCCGCGCAATGAGCGCCTCGAAACGCTCTGCACCCTCGGCGTAATTCGCCACCGGTTCGGCGCGCATGCGCACACGCGCCGCAGCCGACCAGCCGTGTTGCTCGGCGACCGGCGTGTAGTCGTTCGGAGGCAGTTCGGCGCCGAGCAGATCCTCGGTTCCGATCAGGACATACGAGCCGCGCTCCTGCGCCTGATGGGCGAGCAGGACGAATGCCAGGCCCGCGAAGGAATCGCGGCTGCGGTAGCCGATGAAACGCTCGAAAGCCGCGCCACTCTTGGTTCCCGCGCGCCCATGGCCCTTGCTGTCCGTGAGGGGCTGGGGACGGAACCCCTTGATGCCCTCCGCCGCGGCAACCGCGGTCTCCGGGCTGAGGTCGTAGCGCGCGGCCAGGTCGTGCGCAAGCGCGCCCAGTTGCTCGGCCGTCCTCGCCTCGAGCATGACCTCGCTGCGCGGCCGCTTTACCCGGACGCTGATGGCACGCGCCGGCAGCAACCCCTTGATGCGCACCTCGAGTTCGACCGCGATCTCTTCGGACACACGGCCACTGGATCGCTGCGTCTGCAGGTTCGCCAGCAGGTTGATCAACTGGTCCTTGGCGAGTGCCGCAAGCCGCTCGTCGGTCCAGACGATCTGACTCGGGGGGATGAAAACCGGCTTGACGGGAGCGCTCCTGGCCTTGCTCATCTGGCTTCCATTTCACGAGTTTGGCGCACGCGCGACGCCGGCTCCCGAGTATCGCCGCAAAACCCCCTTCTCGCCCGGAAAATCGCGCCCGAAGGCCCCCTCGAATGGAGGACTTGTTCGACCTTTCACATTGCGAGGGCCACCTTCGGCAGCGGACACTGGCGCCAACGTGCCCAAGCGACCTTCCCGCAGCCACATCCACACCCTCCGCGGCGTCGGCCGCATGGCCGTCGATGCAACGACCGGTGTGACGAACCTCGTCCACGCCCTGCACACCCGGATCGCGCGCGGGCCTGCGGCGCTCGGCGGACCGGTCATCGGCGGCGCGGTGAACGGGCTCGCCGACCTCGTTTACGGCAGCGTCAAGGGCGTGACGCGCGCAGTCGGAACGGGCCTGGACGGCCTGCTCAGTCAACTCGCGTCAGTCATCGGCGAGGTGCCCGACGACGCCTCGAACGAACCTCCAGGCCGCACCCGCGAGGCCCTGGTGGCGGCACTCAATGGAGTGCTCGGCGATTACCTCGAACAGACCCACAACCCCCTCGCGATCCCGATGCGCTTGCGCCACCGTGGCGTGCCGCTCAGCCTGGACCCGGACGCCCTGCGCCGCGCGTTCGATCCGCCGAAGGGGCGACTGGTCATCCTGCTGCACGGGCTGTGCATGAACGACCTGCAGTGGGACACCGGAGGGCCGCTCGAAGCGGGCCACGACCACGGCGCCGCGCTGGCGCGCGACCTCGGGGTGTCGTCCCTCTACCTGCACTACAACTCGGGGCGCCACATCTCCACCAACGGTCAGGCCTTTGCGCGACTGCTGGAAGCGGTTGTCGCGGCGTGGCCGGTCGAGATCGAGGACATCACGCTGCTCGGTCACAGCATGGGCGGTCTCGTAGCCCGCAGCGCGCTGCACTACGGCGCCGCCGCCGACAGTGCCTGGACCCGACGCGTCGCGCGGATGGTGTTTCTTGGGACGCCGCATCACGGGGCGCCACTGGAACGCGGCGGACAGTGGTTCGAGACGCTGCTGCACACCACCGGCTACACCGCGCCGTTCGCGCGACTCGGTCGCGTTCGCAGCGCGGGCATCACCGACCTGCGCCACGGCAACGTGCTCGACGAAGACTGGCAGGGTCACGATCGGTTCGCGCACGGGCACGACATGCGCACTCCCCTGCCACTGTCGAAAGACGTGCAGTGCTACGCGATCGCCGCGACAACCGCCAGCCGGGATGAGGTGCGATCCACTACCGGAACGTCGGCGCCGGCCATGGCGAGGTGGGCGCTGCTTCCGGGCGACGGCCTGGTTCCGCTCGAAAGCGCGCTGGGCCGGCATACGGATCCCCGCTTCGCGCTCGACTTGCCGCCGGAGCACTGCTGGATCGCCGCCGGGACGAGGCATCTGGAATTGCTGTCGTCACGTCCCGTGTACGAACGTGTGCGGGACTGGCTGGCCGTCTAGCGGCCGGCGTCGGAGGGTGGTCGACGGCTCCACTCGCCGGCAAGCGTCTTCTCGAGCCAGAAAGCGCCGACCATCGTCTTCACGTCGGTCACGCTGCCGTCCCGGACCCATTCGAGCAACTGGCGCCACGGCGCCTCGAAGACTTCCAGCGTTTCGCCGGCGTCGAGCGCCGCGCTGCCGTTGCGCTCGAGGTCCTCGGCGAGGTAGATCTCGATCTTCTCGTCGGAGTAGGCGACGGCGTTGTGCAGGCCGCCGAGGTAACTCCAGCGGCGGGCGGTGTACCCGGTCTCCTCGAGCAGTTCGCGCCTGGCGCACTCGAAGGGCGGCTCGCCTGCGTCGATCTTGCCCGCCGGGAATTCGACGATGGCGCGGCCGAGCGGATACCGGAACTGCCGTTCGAGCAGCACGTGTTCGGCGTCCAGCAGCGGGATGATCATCACCGCCCCGGGATGGCGAAGGTACTCGCGCGTCCCGACATGGCCGTCGGACGATTTCACGCCGTCGACGTACAGGCGCAGGAAAACCCCCTCGAACGCGAGGCGGCTGTCGAGGGTGTGCTCGGCGAGGGGATCGTCGGGATCGTGGCTCATGCTGCTTCGATTCGGCAGAGCAAACCGGCCGGGCTCTAGCCGCCCAGGGCCCGCGTCACGGCGTCGGCACAGAGCTTCAGCAGGTACTGCGGCAGGATGCCGAGCACCAGCACCAGGGCACCGTTGATCGACAGCGCGACACGCATGTCCGTCGTCGCCACGATCGCCGGCGTCGCGGCAAGCGAGGTCGCGGGTTCGTCGAAGTACATCGCCTTCACGACACGCAGGTAGTAAAAGGCGCCGATGACCGAGAACACGACGGCGAGGACAGCGAGCCATACCATGGCCGACGTCACGCCTTCGGACAGCAACGCCTGAAGCACGACGAGCTTGGCGTAGAAGCCGACGGTGGGCGGGATGCCGGCGAGCGAGAACATCAGCAGCAGCATCACGAACGCATACCAGGGACTGCGCCGGTTCAGGCCCTTGAGGTCGGCAATCTCCTCCGCCTCGAAACCCTCGCGGGCGAGCAGGAGGATCACGCCGAAGGTGCCGAGCGTGGTCAGCGCGTAGGTGATCACGTAGAACATCGCCGCGCCGTAGGCGGTGGCCGTCGCCGCCGGATCGCCCTTCGTCACCCCGGACAGCATCGCGAGCAGCATGAAGCCCATCTGGGCGATGGTCGAGTAGGCCAGCATCCGCTTCAGGTTGGTCTGCGCGATGGCGGTGAGGTTGCCGAGCACCAGCGACGCCACCGCCAGGACGATCAGCATCTTCTGCCAGTCGGCCGAGATCGGCAGCAGGCCTTCGACCAGGATGCGATAGCCGACGGCGAAGATCGCCAGCTTCGGGGCCGATCCGATGAGCAGCGTGACCGGCGTCGGTGCGCCCTGATAGACGTCGGGCACCCACATGTGGAAGGGAACGGCACCGAGCTTGAACGCCAGGCCGGCGATGACGAACACCACTCCCAGCACCAGCGAGATGCGGCTCGCCACCTGGCCGGTCGCCACGCGCCGCGCGAGTTCGTTGATGTCCAGCGTGCCGCTGCCTCCGTAGAGCATCGACATGCCATAGAGCAGGAAGCCCGAGGCGAGCGCTCCCAGCACGAAGTACTTCATCGCCGCCTCGCTCGACCGGGCGTCGTCGCGGCGCAGGGCGACCAGCGCGTACAGGGAGAGCGCCTGCAGTTCGAGGCCGAGGTAGATCACCAGCAGGTTGTTCGCCGAGATCATCAGCATGGTCCCGAGCAGCGCGAACAGGGTCAGCGTGAAGAGCTCGCCCTTCCACATGCCGCGGTCACGCGCATACCCCTGCGCATAGACGAGCATGAAGCCGACCGCCAGCACGGCGAAGAGCTTCAGCACGTTCGTCATCGGGTCGGTGACGTACATGCCGCCGAAGGCGTACATCACGATATCGTTCCCGGGGAACGACAGGATCACCACGGCGACCGCGACCAGGGCGAGCATCGACATCGCGTAGGTGACGTTGCGCCGGTCGTCGGGAACGAAGAGGTCCGCGATCAGGATCACGCACGCCGCGACCAGCAGCACGATCTCGGGCAACGCGGCGAGGTAGTTCATGGTGGCCATGGTCCGGTCGTCCTACTGCGCCGCAGTCGCCGTCGGCAGCTTGCTCTGCTGCACGTGCTCGATCAGCTGCTTCACCGAGGCATCCATCAGGTCGGTGACAGGCTTCGGATAGAGGCCCATCCACAGGACGGACGCCGCCAGCAGCACCAGGATGAGGAACTCGCGTCCGTTGATGTCGGTGAGCGCGGCGACGTTCTCGTTGGCGACCTCGCCGAACACCACGCGCTTGTACATCCAGAGCGAGTACGCAGCGCCGAACACCAGCGTGGTCGCCGCCGCCGCCGCGATCCAGAAGTCGTACTTCACGGCGCCCAGGATCACCATGAACTCGCCGACGAAGCCGCTGGTGGCAGGAAGGCCGGCGTTGGCCATCGCGAACAGCATGAAGAAGGCGGCGAACTTCGGCATGGTGTTGACGACGCCGCCGTAGTCGGCGATGGAGCGGGTGTGCATGCGGTCGTACATGACGCCGATGCAGAAGAACATCGCGCCCGAAATGAACCCGTGCGAGATCATCTGCACGATCCCTCCCGCCATGCCGACCGGCTCGAAGATGAAGAAGCCGAGCGTCACGAAACCCATGTGGGCGATCGACGAGTAGGCCACCAGCTTCTTCATGTCGGACTGCACCAGCGCCACGAGGCCGACGTAGATCACCGCGATCAGCGATAGCGCGATGATGAAGCCCGCCATGTGGTGCGAGGCGTCGGGCACGATCGGCAGCGAGAAGCGCAGGAAGCCGTACGCGCCGAGCTTCAGCATGATCGCGGCCAGCACGATGGAGCCGCCGGTCGGAGCCTCCACGTGGGCGTCCGGCAGCCAGGTGTGCACCGGCCACATCGGCACCTTCACGGCGAACGCGGCAAGGAAGGCGACGAACAGCAGGATCTGCGGCGTCATGCCGATCTTCACCTGGTGCCAGTCGTAGATCCCGAACTTGCCGCCGGACACCGTGTAAAGGTAGACGAGCGCCACCAGCATCAGCAGCGACCCGGCCAGCGTGTACAGGAAGAACTTCAGCGCGGCGTAGACGCGGTTGGAGCCGCCCCAGATGCCGATGATGATGTACATCGGGATCAGGGTGGCCTCGAAGAACACGTAGAACAGCAGGCCATCGGCCGCCGCGAACACGCCGATCATCAGTCCCGAAAGGATCAGGAAGGCCGCGTAGTACTGCGCGACGCGGCTCTCGATCACCTCCCAGCCCGCGAGCACCACGATCACCGTGATGAAGGCAGTCAGCAGCACGAACCACACCGAGATGCCGTCGATGCCGAGGTGGTAGTGCGCGTTGAGCCGCTCGATCCACATCGCCTTCTCGACGAACTGCAATTGCGCGCTGGCGGCGTCGAAACCGGTCCACAGCGGGATGGTGACCAGCAGTCCGAGCAGGCTGCCGACGAGGGCGACCGTGCGGATGACACCGGCGTTGCCGTCGCGGCCGGCCGCGAGGATCAGCACGCCGAAGGCGATCGGGATCCAGATCGCGAGGCTCAGCCAGGGAGTCGTGTTGGCCATGACTGTCCGCCTAACGGGCGACGCCGAGCGTGACGAACAGCGTGATCAGCACCAGCAGGCCGAGGATCATGCCGAACGCGTAGGTGTAGATGTGGCCCGACTGCAGCAGGCGCGACGCGTTCGCCACCCAGCCGATCAGCCGCGCGCTGCCGTTCACGGCGATGCCGTCGATCAGGGCGACATCGCCGCCCTTCCATAGGCCCATGCCGAGGCGGCGCGCGCCGCCGGCGAACACGAACTCGTTGATGCGGTCGAGGTAGTACTTGTTCTCGAGCACCCGATACAGGCCCTGCATGCGCGCCTGGATCAGCGCCGGAAGGTCCGGACGCTTCAGGTACAGGTACCACGCGAGGCCGACACCGACCAGGTCGAGCCAGAACGGCGCCGTCATGAAGCTGTGCAGCGCCATCGCGGTGGCGCCATGGAAGTGCTTCGCCAGTTCGGCCATCGCGGGGTGACGGGCGGCGTCGACGACGATCGCGCCGCCGAAGAAGTCGCTGAACAGCATCGCGTCGATGGCGACGAAGCCGATGATCGCGGACGGGATCGCCAGTAGCACCAGCGGCACGGTGACCACGGCCGGCGATTCGTGGGGCTCGCCGTGGTGCTCGTCGTCGTGACCGTGACCATGCCCGTGGCCCTTCGCGTTTTCATCGGCGTGAGCCCAGCGCGGTCTGCCGTGGAACACGAGGAAGAACATGCGGAACGAGTAGAACGCCGTAATCGCGATGCCGATCAGCAGCGCCCAGTAGGCGATGCCGGCCCCGGCGTGGCCCGCGTTCTTCGATGCTTCGACGGCCAGGATGATCGAATCCTTGGAATAGAACCCCGAGAGGAAGGGTGTGCCGATCAGCGCCAGCGAACCGATGAGTGACGTGATCCACGTGACCGGCATCTTGTTCCACAGGCCGCCCATCTTGCGGATGTCCTGCTCGTGGTGCATGCCGATGATCACCGAGCCGGCAGCGAGGAACAGCAGCGCCTTGAAGAACGCGTGCGTCATCAGGTGGAAGATGCCGGCCGAGTAGGCGGAGGCGCCCAGCGCCACCGTCATGTAGCCGAGCTGCGAAAGGGTCGAGTAGGCCACCACCCGCTTGATGTCGTTCTGGATGATGCCGAGGATGCCCATGAAGAAGGCGGTGATCGCGCCGATCACGATCACGAACGTCAGGGCCGCGTCCGACAACTCGAACAGCGGCGACATGCGCGCGACCATGAAGATGCCGGCCGTGACCATCGTCGCCGCGTGGATCAGCGCGGAGATGGGCGTGGGGCCTTCCATCGAGTCCGGCAGCCAGACGTGGAGCGGGAACTGCGCGCTCTTGCCCATCGCACCGATGAAGAGGCAGACGCAGATCACGGTGAGCAGCATCCACTCGGTGCCCGGCAGGAACGAAACGGCCTTCGTCGCCAGCGCGGGCGCGGCCTCGAACACCTCGGCGTAGTGCAGCGAACCGAACCAGGCGTAGATGAGCCCGATGCCGAGCACGAAGCCGAAGTCGCCGACCCGGTTCACCAGGAAGGCCTTCAGGTTGGCGTAGATGGCGGTCGGCCGCTTGTACCAGAAGCCGATCAGCAGGTAGGACACGAGGCCGACCGCTTCCCAGCCGAAGAACAGCTGCAGGAAGTTGTTGCTCATCACCAGCATCAGCATGCTGAACGTGAAGAGCGAGATGTACGAGAAGAAGCGCTGGTAGCCCGGATCGTCGGCCATGTAGCCAATGGTGTAGACGTGGACCATCAGCGACACGAACGTGACCACGACCATCATCGTCACGGTGAGGGAGTCGATCAGGAAACCGACCTCCATCTTCAGCCCCGCGACCACCGCCCACGTGTAGATGGTGCCGTCGAACGTGTTGCCGGCCATCACGTCGTTGAAGATCACGAACGACGCGATGGTGGACACGAGGACGCCGAGGATCGTCACCCAGTGCGACATGGTCCGGCCGATGTACTGGCCGAACAGCCCGGCCACCAGCGCGCCGGCGAGCGGCGCGAGCGGCACGAGCAGGTAGAGGCTTTCCATCCGCATGTCCGCGCCCCTAGCCTTTCAGCGCGTCGAGTTCCTCGACGCTGATCGTGGACAGGTTGCGGAACAGGATGACGAGGATCGCGAGGCCGATGGCCGACTCGGCCGCCGCCACGGTCAGGATGAAGAACACGAACACCTGGCCGTGGTAGTCGCCCAGGTAGTGCGAGAAGGCGACGAAGTTGATGTTGACGGCGAGCAGCATCAGCTCGATCGCCATCAGGAGCACGATGAGGTTCTTGCGGTTCAGGAAGATGCCGACGACGCTGATCGCGAACAGCAGCGCGCCCACACCCAGATACCAGGACAGTGAAACCACCCCTGCTCCCTCTCTGTCGTTCTTCTTGTCAGACGTTCTTCGTTTGCCGCGCGTCCTGCTCGGTGGCCATCGCCACGAGCCGTACCCGGTCCTGCCGCCGCACCCTGACCTGGCGTGACGGGTCCTGCGACTTCGAATCCTTGCGACCGCGCAGCGTCAGCGCGATCGCCGCGATGATCGCCACCAGCAGGATCACGCCCGCGATCTGCAGCGGGAACACGTATTCCGTGAAGGTGAGCTTGCCCAGCGCGCGGATGTTGTCGACCCCGGCGATGCCGGGGCCGGCGAGGTTCATGCCCTGCCACGCCGGCTGCGACAGCACCAGCCACATCTGCAGGACGATCAGCGCGGCGATGCCGACACCCCAAGGCACGTTCCGCCAGAACCCCTGGCGCAGCCGGTCGACGTTGATGTCCAGCATCATCACCACGAAGAGGAACAGCACCATCACCGCGCCGACGTAGACCAGCACCAGCGCAATGGCGAGGAACTCCGCCGCAAGCAGGATCCACAGGCAGGCCGCAGAAAAGAACGCCAGCACCAGGAAGAGCACGGCGTGCACGGGGTTGCGGGCGGTGATCACGCGCACCGCGGCCAGCAGCATCACGCCGGCAAAGATCAGGAACAGGATGGCCTTGGCGTCCATGTCGTCTTGTCGTTCAGCGGTACTTCGCGTCCGCTTCGCGGTTCGCCGCCACTTCCTTCTCGTAGCGGTCGCCGATCGCGAGCAGCATCGGCTTGGTGTAGTACAGGTCGCCCCGCTTCTCGCCGTGGTACTCGAGGATATGCGTCTCGACGATCGAGTCCACCGGGCAGCTCTCCTCGCAGAACCCGCAGAAGATGCACTTGGTCAGGTCGATGTCGTACCGGGTCGTCCGGCGCGTGCCGTCTTCACGGAGGTCGGACTCGATCGTGATCGCGAGCGCCGGGCAGACGGCTTCGCAGAGCTTGCACGCGATGCAGCGTTCCTCGCCGTTCGGATAGCGGCGCAGCGCGTGCAGCCCGCGGAAACGCGGCGAGTACGGGGTCTTCTCCTCGGGATACTGGATCGTGATCTTGCGCGAGAAGGCGTACTTGCCCGTCAGGGCCAGGCCCTTGACGAGCTCCCTCAGGAGCAAGCTGTCGAAGAATTCGCGAATCGCGCCCACGTCAGGTTCCGATGCGTCCTGCTACTTCCAGATGTTCCACGGCGTCTGCATCCAGACGGCGACGACGACCAGCCATACCAGGGTGATGGGGATGAACACCTTCCAGCCGAGCCGCATGATCTGGTCGTAGCGGTAGCGCGGGAACGAAGCGCGGAACCAGATGAAAAGAGACACGACGAAGAAGACCTTGGCGAACAGCCACACCCAGCCGGACAAACCGACCATCCACGCGGGGAACTGCACGCCGAGCAGCCGACCGAGGTCGACCGGCGCTCCCCAGCCGCCGAGAAACATGATCGTCGCCACCATCGACAGCAGGATCATGTTGGCGTACTCGGCGAGGAAGAAGATCGCGAAACTCATCCCCGAGTACTCGACCATGTGCCCGGCCACGATCTCCGATTCGCCTTCAACCACGTCGAAGGGATGCCGGTTGGTCTCCGCGACGGCCGAGACCACATAGATCACGAACAACGGCAGCAGCGGAAGCCAGTTCCACGACAGGAAGTTCAGTCCCTGGTCCGCGAAGATGCCCGCGTTCTGCTTCAGGACGATCTGCGTCAGGTTGAGCGTGCCCGACACCATCAGCACGGTCACGAGCACGAAGCCCATCGCCAGCTCGTAGCTGACCATCTGCGCCGACGCGCGCATCGCGCCAAGGAAGGAATACTTCGAGTTGGACGCCCAGCCGGCGATGATGACGCCGTAGACGCCCACCGAGGTGATCGCCATGATGAAGAGCAGGCCCGCGTTGATGTCGGCGAGGACCACGCCGGGCGCGAACGGGATCACCGCCCAGGCGGCGAGCGCCGGCATGATGATGATCACCGGCGCGAGGAAGTAGAGCCAGCCGTCCGCCTGCGACGGCGTGATCACTTCCTTGAAGATGAGCTTGACGGCATCGGCGATCGGCTGCAGCAGGCCCCAGGGACCGACCCGATTCGGGCCGATGCGGATGTGCATCCAGCCGATGAGCTTGCGCTCCCAGAACGTGAGGTACGCCACGAAGAGCAGGATCGGCACGACGATCGCCACGATCCGCGCGAGCGACCACACGACGGGCCACGCTGCGCCGAGCGTCTGGCTGCCGTAGGCGGTAATGGCGTCCATCAGGCACGCTCCAGCGTGATCGGGCCGAACATCGCGCCGAGGGTGGCCGTCGATGCATGCGCGGCGGCAATGCGGACCACCGCATCGGGCAGCGAATCGTCGAGCGCGACTTCGAGCAGCGCGGTCGACTGCCCCTGGCGCGCCCGCACCTTGTCGCCGGCGGCGACCTTGAACGCTTCCAGCGTCCGGGCGTTGGCCAGCGCGCGCGGGGGACGCGCCGCGCGGGTCGCCTGCAGCGGCGCGGAGCGGCGAACGATGGGGTCGCTGAAATAGATGGGGACGTCGGCGAGACGCTCGGCACCACCGGTCGTGGCGGGAGACGACGACGGCGCGAGGGCCACCCTGTTCGACAGCCTCGCGGCCACATCGGCCGGGACGGCCTCGGCGCGGACCGCCTCGGGCGTCTCGTAGTCGAAGCCGGGCACCTCGAGCAGATTGCCCAGCACGCGCAGCACCTTCCAGCCCGGCCGCGCCTCCCCGGCCGGACGCACCGTTCCGTTGAAGCTCTGCACGCGACCCTCGCAGTTCACGAACGTGCCGGCGGTCTCGGTGAACGGCGCGATCGGCAGGATCGCATCGGCGTATTCCATGGCGCCGTTGCGATATGGCGAGAAGGCGATCACCGTGTCGGCCTGCGCCAGCGCCTTGGCCGTTGCGGCCGGATCGGCCGTGTCGTAATCCGGCTCGACGTTCCACAGCAGCATCGCCTTGCGCGGTTGCGCGAGCATCTGGTGGGCGTTCAGGCCGCCCTTCTGCGGCAGCGCGCCGACAAGGTAGGCGCCGACGGTATTGCCCGCCTCCGTCAGCACGCCGAGTTGCGCGCCGGTGGCCTGTGCGATCCACTGCGCCCACGCGTGCAACTGCGCCGCTTGCGGATGCTGGACCGCGGCGTTGCCGAGCAGGATCGCCTTGCGCTCGCCGGACAGGAGGCTCGCCGCGATCTGCTTTGCTGCGTCGTCCGCGGCCCCGGCTCCGGCCGGGGCCGGCTCGCCGCGCTCCGCGGCTATCGCCGCCGCAATGGAGGACAGCGCCTGGACCCACGCGCTCGGCCGCACGATGACCTTGTTCGCAACCGGCATCAGCAGGTCGTCGTCCGCGGCGTGCACCACCGTCAGGCGGCAGCCGTGCTTGGTCGCATGCCGCAGGCGCGCGGACAGCAGCGGCTGGTCCTGGCGCAGGAACGAGCCGATCAGCAGCGCGCGGTCGAGGCGGTTGATGTCCGCCACCTTCAGGCCCAGCCATGGCGCGCCTTCGCGCTGGCCGTCGAGTGCGAAGTCGGACGCGCGCAGGCGGAAGTCGATGTTGTCCGAGCCGAGCCCGCGCACCAGCTTCGTCAGGAGGTGCAGTTCCTCGAGCGTGCTGTGGGGAGCGGCCAGGGCGCCGATGGCGGCAGCCCCATGCTCGGCCCGCACGTGCGACAGCGCGTGCGCCACGTACTCCAGCGCGACGCTCCAGTCGACTTCGCGCCACGTGTTGTCCTGCTTGAGCATCGGGCGGAGCAGTCGATCCGCGGCGTAGAGGCCCTCGTACGAGAAGCGGTCCCGGTCGGACAGCCACTGCTCGTTGACGTCCTCGTTTTCCAGCGGAAGCACGCGCATCACGCGCTGGTTCTTCACCTGGACGATCAGGTTGGCGCCGAGCGAGTCGTGCGGGCTGATCGACTTGCGGCGCGACAGCTCCCACGGGCGCGCCTCGTAGCGGAACGGCTTGCTGGTGAGGGCGCCGACCGGGCACAGGTCGATCATGTTGCCCGACAGTTCGGAGTCGACGCCGCGGCCGACGAAACTCATGATCTCGGAGTGCTCGCCGCGGCCCGCCATGCCGAGTTCCATCTGGCCCGCGATCTCCAGCCCGAAGCGCACGCAGCGCGTGCAGTGGATGCAGCGGGTCATCTCCTCCGCGGAGATGAGCGGACCCATGCTCTTGTGGAAAACGACGCGCTTGGGCTCCGCGTAACGGCTCGCCGATCCGCCGTAACCCACCGCGAGGTCCTGCAACTGGCACTCGCCCCCCTGGTCGCAGATCGGGCAGTCGAGCGGATGGTTGATCAGCAGGAACTCCATCACGGACTTCTGCGCCTGCTTGGCCTTGTCCGAATGGGTGCGGACGATCATGCCCGGGGTCACCGGAGTGGCGCAGGCGGGCAGCGGCTTGGGCGCCTTCTCCACGTCGACCAGGCACATGCGGCAGTTGGCCGCGATGCTGAGCTTCTTGTGGTAGCAGAAGTGCGGGACGTAGATGTCCAGGCGACTGGCGGCCTCCATCACCATGGAGCCTTCCGGCACCTCGACCTTGCGGCCGTCGATTTCGACTTCAACCATTGGCGCAGGCGCAGCTCGTGTACGCGAGCGCTGCGCGCTCGCACGTGCACTCGCTGCGATCAGTTAGATGGGCGAGCTTCGGGCGGCCGGGCGCTCGCCCATGATTCAAAGACACGAAAGACCGGGTGGCGGCCGTAGTCATGTGTACTCCGGCACCAGGCAATGCTTGTGTTCGATGTGGTGCTCGAACTCGCTGCGGAAATGCTTGATGAACGCCCGCACCGGCATCGCGGCGGCATCGCCCAGCGCGCAGATCGTGCGGCCCTGGATGTTGTCGGCGACCGAATTCAGGAGGTCGAGGTCCTCGGGACGGCCTTGCCCGTGTTCGATTCGGTGCACCACGCGATACAGCCAGCCCGTTCCTTCGCGGCACGGCGTGCACTGGCCGCACGACTCTTCGTAATAGAAGTACGACAGCCGCTCGAGCGACCGCACCATGCAGCGGGTCTCGTCCATCACGATGACGGCGCCGGATCCGAGCATCGACCCCGCCTTCGCGATCGAGTCGTAGTCCATGTCAGTGGCCATCATCACGTCGCCCGGCAGCACCGGCATCGACGACCCGCCCGGAATCACCGCCTTGATCTTCCTGCCGCCGCGCATGCCGCCGGCGAGTTCGAGCAGCTTCGCGAATGGCGTGCCCATCGGCACCTCGTAGTTGCCCGGCGCCTCGATGTCGCCCGACATCGAGAAGATCTTGGTGCCGCCGTTGTTCGGCTTGCCGAGGTCCAGGAAGGCCTGACCACCCTGGTTGATGATGTATGGCACCGCGGCGAACGTCTCGGTGTTGTTGATCGTGGTCGGCTTGCCGTACAGGCCGTAGCTCGCCGGGAACGGCGGCTTGAAGCGCGGCTGGCCCTTCTTGCCCTCGAGCGACTCGAGCAGCGCGGTTTCCTCGCCGCAGATGTAGGCGCCGTAGCCGTGCGAAGCGTGCAGCTCGAACGAGAACTCCGAGCCCATGATGTTCCGGCCCAGGTAGCCCGCCTTGCGTGCTTCCTCGAGTGCCTCCTCGAAGCGCTTGTACTCGGCCCAGATCTCGCCGTGGATGTAGTTGTAGCCGACGCTGATCCCCATCGCATACGCCGCGATCGCCATGCCCTCGATGACCATGTGCGGGTTGTAGCGCAGGATGTCGCGATCCTTGAACGTGCCCGGCTCGCCCTCGTCGGAATTGCAGACGAGGTACTTCTGCCCCGGGAACTGGCGCGGCATGAAACTCCACTTCAGTCCGGTCGGGAAGCCCGCGCCGCCGCGGCCGCGCAACGCCGATTTCTTCACCTCGGCAATGACGGCATCGGCCGGGATCTGCTCCTTGAGAATCTTGCGCAGCGCCGAATACCCGCCGCGCTCCTCGTAGTCGCGCAGTTGCCAGTTGTCCCCGTTCAGTCCGTCCAGGATGACGGGCTTCAGGTGACGACCATGGAAACACGTCTGCGCGCTCATCGGTCCCGCTTCGCCTGCTTGAGTTCCGCGAGGAGCGCATCGAGCTTCTCGTTGCTCATGAAGCTTTCCATGCGCTCGTTGTTGACCAGCAGCACCGGCGCATCGCCGCACGCGCCCAGGCACTCGCCTTCCTTCAGCGTGAAGCAGCCGTCTTCGGTCGTTTCGCCGAAGCCGACGCCGAGCTTCTCCTTCAGGTGCGCCGCGGCGCGATTCGCGCCCGACAGCGCGCACGGCAGGTTGGTGCACACGGTGATCTTGAAGCGGCCGGGCGCCTCGAGGTTGTACATTCCGTAGAAGCTTGCGACCTCGTACACGGCGATGGGCGGCATGTCGAGATAGCCGGCCACCTCCTCGATCGCTTCCTTCGACAGCCAGCCCAGCTGCCCCTGCGCGATCGCCAGCGCCGCCATCACCGCCGAGGCCTTGTGCTCGGCCGGATACTTCGCGATCTCGCGATCGATGCGGCGATACGTCTCGGGCGTGAGCAGCAATGCGCTCTGCGGCACGGCGCTCATGGTTGCCCCCTGCGGCGCTGCGCGCCGGTCCCCCCAAGGGGGAGCGAGCGCCTTTGGATCGGCCATGCGGCGCTCATGGTTGCCCCCTGCGTCGCCGAGCGCCGGTCATCGATCGATCTCCCCGAACACGATGTCCTGGGTCCCGATGATCGCCACGGCGTCCGCGATCATGTGGCCACGCGCCATCTCGTCGAGCGATTGCAGGTGCGGGAATCCCGGCGCGCGGATCTTCAGCCGGTACGGCTTGTTCGCGCCGTCGGCGATCAGGTAGATGCCGAACTCGCCCTTCGGGTGCTCGACGGCCGCATAGGCCTCGCCCGGCGGCACGTGAAAGCCCTCGGTGAACAGCTTGAAGTGGTGGATCAGGTCTTCCATGCCCGTCTTCATGTCGACACGCGACGGCGGGGCCACCTTGTGGTTGTCGGTCATCACCGGGCCCGGATTGGCGCGCAGCCAGTCGACGCACTGGCGGATGATGTGGTTGCTCTGGCGCATCTCCTCGATCCGCACCAGGTAGCGGTCGTAGCAGTCGCCGTTCGTGCCGACCGGAATCGAAAAGTCGAGCCGGTCGTACACCTCGTACGGCTGCTTGCGACGCAGGTCCCACTCGATTCCCGATCCGCGCAGCATCGGGCCCGTGAACCCCATCTGCAGGGCGCGCTCGGGCGACACGACACCGATACCGACGAGCCGCTGCTTCCAGATGCGGTTGTCGGTCAGCAGGGTTTCGTATTCGTCGACGTACTTCGGGAAGCGCTTCGTGAAGTCCTCGATGAAGTCGAGCAGCGAGCCCTGCCGGTTCTCGTTGAGCCGGCGCACGTCCTGCTCCTTGCGGTACTTCGACGGGGCGTACTGCGGCATCGACTCCGGGAGGTCGCGGTACACGCCGCCGGGGCGGTAGTACGCGGCATGCATCCGGGCGCCCGACACGGCTTCGTACACGTCCATCAGGTCTTCGCGCTCGCGGAACGCGTACAGGAAGACCGCCATCGCGCCGACGTCGAGCCCGTGCGCGCCGAGCCACAACAGGTGATTCAGCAGACGCGTGATCTCGTCGAACATCACGCGGATGTATTGCGCGCGGACCGGAACCTCGATGCCGAGCAGCTTCTCGATCGACATCACGTACGCGTGCTCGTTGCACATCATCGACACGTAGTCGAGCCGGTCCATGTACGGCACTGACTGCAGGAACGTGCGCGTCTCGGCGAGCTTCTCCGTCGCCCGGTGCAGCAGGCCGATGTGCGGATCGGCGCGCTGGATCACCTCGCCGTCGAGCTCGAGCACGAGACGAAGCACCCCGTGCGCCGCCGGATGCTGCGGCCCGAAGTTGAGCGTGTAGTTCTTGATGTCGGCCACTGCGTCTCTATCCGCGCCTCGGCGAGCGTCTTTGCGTGGCCGCTGCACTCAAAAACGTCGACGGGCTCTGCCAGCGACGTCTTTCATTCCAAATCGGACAAAAGCAGGTTTTCACCTTTGTCCGCCTCATCGTCCCTGCCCGTACGAGTCTTCGCGGATGACCCGTGGCACGATCTCGCGCGGCTCGATGGTGACCGGCTGGTAGATCACCCGCTTCTGCTCCGGGTCGTAACGCATCTCGACATAGCCGGACACCGGAAAGTCCTTGCGGAACGGGTGCCCCACGAACCCGTAGTCCGTGAGGATCCGGCGCAGGTCCGGATGTCCCTCGAACACGATGCCGTAGAGGTCGAAGGCTTCCCGCTCATACCAGTTCGCGCAGCTCCAGACCTCCGTGACGGAGGCCACCAGCGGGAAATCGTCGTCCGGACAGAAGACACGGACGCGCAGCCGCGTGTTGTGCGCGATGGACAGCAGGTGCAGCACCGCGGCGTATCGCGGGCCTTCCCAGCCGCCTTCGCCGTAGGACGCGTAGTCGACGCCGCAGAGATCGATCAGTTCGGCGAAGGCCAGTCGCGCATCGTCGCGCAACGTGCGCGCGACCTCGGGGTAATCGGCCGCCTTCACGCGCAGCGTCACCTCGTCGAGTGCAACCACCACGTGCTGCACTCGGTCGCCGAGGACCGTGTTCAGTTGTTCGACCAGCGTGGCAAGGCGGCTCATCTCGGCTCGTCCCTAGCGCGCAATCGTGTTGGTACGGCGGATCTTGTTCTGCAACTGGATGATCCCGTAGATCAGCGCTTCCGCCGTGGGCGGGCAGCCAGGCACGTAGATGTCCACCGGGACGATGCGGTCGCAGCCGCGCACGACCGAGTAGCTGTAGTGGTAGTACCCGCCGCCGTTGGCGCACGAGCCCATGCTGATGACCCAGCGCGGCTCGGCCATCTGGTCGTACACCTTGCGCAGCGCCGGCGCCATCTTGTTGCACAGCGTGCCGGCGACGATCATGACGTCGGACTGGCGCGGACTGGGGCGGAAGAAGATGCCAAAACGGTCGAGGTCGTAACGCGCCGCGCCGGCGTGCATCATCTCCACGGCGCAGCAGGCGAGGCCGAACGTCATGGGCCACAGCGAGCCGGTCTTCGACCAGTTGACGAGTTTGTCGACGCTCGTCGTGACGAAGCCCTCGTTCAGGACACCTTCGATGCCCATCGTTCAGTGCTCCCGCCGGACCGCCAGAAGGGAGCAATACGGGGAGTACTGCGGGGGGCACTGCGCCCGCCTGACGGGCAGCGTACACATGTGAGTGTTGCGGTCGCTCATCATTCCCAGTCCAGCGCGCCCTTCTTCCACTCGTAGATGAAGCCGACGGTCAGGATGCCAAGGAACATCATCATCGACCAGAAGCCAACGCTCCACACGCCGAGTTCGCCAAGCACGACCGCCCACGGAAAGAGGAATGCGATCTCGAGGTCGAAGAGGATGAACAGGATGGCGACGAGGTAATAGCGAACGTCGAATTTCATCCGGGCGTCCTCGAACGCTTCGAAGCCGCACTCGTAGGGAGACAACTTTTCGGGGTCCGGGTTGCGTGGCCCGAGCAGCGCCCCGAGAAGCATCGGAGCCGCCCCGATCACGAGGCCGACCACGATGAAGAGCAGGATGGGAACGTAGGTCTCGAGGTTCACTTTGACCGCTTATCCAGCCGTGTAACAAAAACGGCAGGTGCCTGACCCTCGTGAGGTCGCGGACGCACTGCCGATCATCGCCGCTTTGACGGCTTGTCCCTGGTGCCGACGGTGAGACTCGAACTCACACGGCTTTCGCCGCCACCCCCTCAAGATGGTGTGTCTACCAATTCCACCACGTCGGCAGGGTGCAAAACCTCTCGGATTCTACTCGATCCATTCACGCGTCCCGCCTCTGCCCGAGGAGGCAACGCGGACTGCAGCGCGCCTACTTCGGGATCTGGTCCGACTTCGCCGGCGCGGGCTCGGCCGGTGCCGCCGGGGCGGCGGCCGGAGCGGAAGGCGCCGCGCCCGCGGGAGCGGATCCCGGGATCTGCGAAGCCGGTGAAGGAATGTCCTTCGGTCCAGCTGGAGCAGCCGGCGCGCCCTGGGGCACGGTGCCCATCACGCCACCGGTGTCGGCCGCCGGGCGCTTCACCGCGGTGCCGAAATAGGCAAGACCGAGCGTAGCCACGAAGAACACGGTCGCGACTGCCGCCGTACTGCGCGACAGGAAGTTGGCCGAGCCCGTGGCGCCGAACAGGCTGCCGGACGCTCCGCCGCCGAACGCCGCGCCCATGTCGGCGCCCTTGCCGTGCTGAAGCAGCACCAGGACGATGATCCCGATGGCGGAAACGACCTGCACGACGATCAGCAATGTGGTCAACCAGCTCATGAATGCTCCTCGAGTGTTTCTAGATGCGGGCAGCCGCGCAGATGGCAAGGAAATCAGCGGCCGACAGCGAAGCTCCGCCGATGAGTCCGCCATCGATGTCTTGTTGGGAAAACAGTTCGGCGGCGTTCGCCGGCTTCACGCTGCCGCCATAGAGAATGCGCAGGCCCTTGGCGACCGCTGCGTCCTGTCGCGTCACCTGCGCGCGCAGCGCGCGGTGCACGTCCTGTGCTTGGGCCGGCGTCGCATTGCGGCCGGTGCCGATGGCCCAGACAGGCTCGTAGGCAAGCGCACCGCGAGACAGTCCCTCGGGTCCGATCGCGTCGAGCACCGCGGCCAGTTGCGCGGTGACCACCGCTTCGGTGCGACCGGCCTCGCGCTCCTCGAGCGTCTCGCCGACGCACACGATGGGACGAAGCCCCGCCGCGAGTGCGCGGGCCGCCTTGGCCGCAACGACGGCATCCGATTCGCCGTGCAGCTGCCGGCGCTCCGAATGGCCCGCGATCACCCAGCGGCAGCCCACGTCCGCGAGCATCTCTCCCGACACGTCCCCGGTAAACGCTCCGGCCGTCCGTTCGGACAGGTCCTGCGCTCCGAGTTCGGCGGGCGCAAGCGACCGCCCCAGCGTGCACAGGTACACGAAGGGCGCGCAGACCACGACGTCGCACCGAAGGTCCGCGGCTTTGGGAACGAACGCCGCGACCCAGTCCTCGTTCGCGGTGAGCGATCCGTTCATCTTCCAGTTGGCCGCGACCAGCGCGCGACGCTTCGTCATGCTCTCACCTCTGTCCGCTCGCCTGCCGCCGGTCCGACGGCAAGCACGATCTTTCCAATGTGCTGGCTCGATTCCATCAACGCATGCGCCACCGCGGCTTCCGCCAGCGGGAACGTGCGGTACAGCATCGGCTTGATGCGCCCGGCCTCGATGAGGGGCCAGACGACCGCTCTGAGGCGCCGCGCGATGGCCGCCTTGAATGCCACGGAGCGCGGCCGGAGCGTGGAGGCCGTCACCGTCAGTCGTCGGCGGAGCAGCGCCGCCATGTCCAGCGTCGCCTTCGTGCCGCCGAGCAAGGCGATGATCGCGAGACGGCCGTCATCCGCCAGGCACTCGATCTCGCGTGGCAGGTAATCGCCGGCCACCATGTCGAGGATGACGTCGACTCCACGACCTCCGGTCGCTTCCTTGATCACCGCGACGAAATCCTCGCTCCGATAGTTGATCGCACGTACTGCGCCGAGTTCGACGCAGGCGCGGCACTTGTCGTCGCTGCCGGCGGTGGCGTAAACCGGGTTGCCCATTGCATGCGCGAGCTGGATTGCCGCAACGCCAATGCCGCTCGTGCCGCCCTGCACGAGCAGCGACTCACCCGGGGCGAGGCCCGCGCGGTCGTACACGTTGCTCCACACCGTGAAGAACGTCTCGGGAAGACCGGCCGCTTCTGCAAAGGTCAGACCGCGCGGCACCGGCAGGCACTGGGCCGCCGGGGCGACACACCGTTCCGCATAGCCGCCGCCGGCGACCAGCGCGCACACCGGATCGCCGACCTTGAGCCCGCTTCCATCCAGGTCTCCGCCCTCGATCCAGCCGGCGACCTCGAGACCCGGCAGATCCGAGGCACCCGGCGGGGGCGCATAGCCGCCCTTCCGCTGCAGGACATCGGGCCGGTTGATGCCGGCGGCTTCCACGCGAATCAGCACTTCGCCGGCGCCGACGACTGGCGTCGGGCGCTCGGTGAGTTGCAGCATGTCGGGCCCGCCGGGCCGCTGGATCTCGATCGCTTTCATCTGTGTACAAGGGGCGCCCCAGGGCGCCCCTCGTTTCGTCACGCCAAAGGCCTTACTGCTGCTGTTGCGCGGCGGCCGCCGCCGCGCCGTCGCCGGCCACGGCCTTCATCGACAGGCGGACTCGGCCCTTCTCGTCGGCCTCGATCACCTTGACCTTCACGGCCTGGCCTTCCTTCAGGTAGTCCGCCACCGCGTTGACGCGCTCGTTGGCGATCTGGGAGATGTGCAGCAGACCATCGCGGCCCGGCAGGATCTGGACGATCGCGCCGAAGTCGAGCAGGCGCAGCACCGTGCCGTCGTAGACCTTGCCGACCTCGACCTCGGCCGTCAGCTCCATGATGCGGCGCTGCGCTTCCTTGCCCTTCTCCTGGTCGACGCTGGCGATGATCACCGTGCCGTCGTCCTCGATGTCGATCTGCGTGCCGGTCTCTTCGGTCAGCGCGCGAATGACGGCGCCGCCCTTGCCGATCACGTCGCGGATCTTCTCCGGATTGATCTTCATCTTGATCAGGCGGGGCGCGAACGCGGACAGTTCACCGCGCGAGGCGCCGAGCGCGTCCTGCATCTTCTGCAGGATGTGCATGCGGCCTTCCTTCGCCTGCGCCAGGGCCACCTGCATGATCTCGCGGGTGATGCCCTCGATCTTGATGTCCATCTGCAGCGCCGTGATGCCGTTGACCGTGCCGGCGACCTTGAAGTCCATGTCGCCGAGGTGGTCCTCGTCACCCAGGATGTCCGACAGCACCGCGAACTTGTTGCCGTCCTTGATCAGCCCCATCGCCACGCCGGCGACGTGCGCCTTCAACGGCACGCCGGCATCCATCAGCGCCAGGCAGCCACCGCAGACCGAGGCCATCGACGAGGAGCCGTTCGACTCGGTGATCTCCGAGACGACGCGCAGCGAGTACTGGAAGTCGTCGTAGCTCGGCAGCACCGCGAGCAGCGAGCGCTTGGCAAGACGGCCGTGGCCGACTTCGCGGCGCTTGGGCGTGCCGACGCGTCCGGTTTCCCCGGTGGCGAACGGCGGCATGTTGTAGTGCATCATGAAGCGCTCGCGGTACTCGCCCTGCAGAGCGTCGATGATCTGTTCGTCCTGCTTGGTGCCCAGCGTGGCCGTGACCAGCGCCTGCGTCTCGCCGCGCGTGAAGAGCGCCGAGCCGTGCGTGCGTGGCAGGACCCCGAGGCGGATCTCGATCGGCCGGATCGTGCGCGTGTCGCGCCCGTCGATCCGGGGCTCGCCGCTGAGAATCTGGCCGCGAACGATCTTGGCCTGCAGGTCGAACAGGATGGAGTCGACGGCGTTGTCGTCGACCTTCGGCTGTCCGGCCGCCGTTTCCGCTTCCAGTGCGGCCCACACCTTGGTGTAGATGTCCTTGATCTTCTGCGAGCGCGCCTGCTTGTTGCGGACCTGGTAGGCATCCTTCAGGTCCTGACCGGCGATCTGGATCAGCTTGGCCGTCAGCGCCTCGTTCTGGGAGGCCGCCTGCCAGTCCCACACCGGCTTGCCGGCATCGCGCACGAGTTCGTGGATGGCGTTGATTGCCGTCTGCATCTGCGCGTGGCCGTGCATCACGGCGCCCAGCATCACGTCTTCGGGCAACTGGTCGGCTTCCGACTCGACCATCAACACGGCGCGTTCGGTGCCGGCAACGACGAGGTTCAGACGCGAGGTCTTCAACTGCGTGGCCGTGGGATTGATGATGTACTGCCCGTCGAGGTAGCCGACGCGCGCGGCGCCGATCGGACCCTTGAACGGGATGCCGGACAGCGACAGCGCGGCCGACGCACCGATCATCGCGGGGATGTCGGGATCGATCTCCGGATCGACCGACAGCACGTGGATGATCACCTGCACTTCGTTGAAGAAGCCATCGGGGAACAGCGGACGGATCGGCCGGTCGATCAGGCGACACGTCAGCGTCTCCTTCTCCGAGGGACGGCCTTCGCGCTTGAAGAAGCCGCCCGGGATGCGTCCGGCAGCGTAGGTTTTCTCGATGTAATCGACGGTCAGCGGGAAGAAGTCCTGGCCGGGCTTGGCTTCCTTGCGGGCCACGACGGTGGCGAGCACGACGGTATCGTCCATCGAACACACGACGGCGCCGCCTGCCTGGCGGGCGATCTCGCCGGTCTCCAGCGTGACGGTATGGGCGCCGTACGCGAATTTCTTGGTGACTTTGTCAAACACTTGACGTTCCTTTCCTGTTGGGCTCGGTCGCCCGATGGACAGCCATCTGCGACCCGGCACGCCGCGGTATCGACGACTCGGCCCGCGCTACCACCTTGATCGCGGGCCTTACGTCCATATCGCAGCGCGCATTGCGAGCGGACATGTGGCAACAGCCCGCGTGGATCACTCCGCGCAGGCTGGCTGCTTTCATGTCCGGGACATCGACTACTTGCGCAGTCCGAGGCTGTCGATCAGCCCCTTGTACGCCTCGGGGTTCTTGCCCTTGAGGTAGTCGAGGAGCTTGCGGCGGCGGCTGACCATCTTCAGCAGACCGCGACGCGAATGGTGATCCTTCACGTGGGCCTTGAAGTGGTCGGTGAGTTCGTTGATGCGGGCCGTCAGGAGGGCGATCTGCACTTCTGGCGAGCCGGTGTCCGCTTTCGCGCGCTGGTACTTGGCGACAATTTCCGACTTGTTGATATCTGCAACCGACACGATTTTTCCCTTTCAGATGAACACGCGGACACGGAAGGATGGCCGTGCCGTGAGAGCCCGCGATTATAGCCGTTCCGGGCCGGCCCGCCGGAACCGGGGACCGGCGGGTCAGGAGGCCGGAAAGGCCATCCTGCAGGAGGTCGCCCGGGCGCTCGCCGAAGGCCGGACGGCGAGTTCGGACCGGAACCCGAAGCCGCTGCCTTCGACGTCGAAAAGGACGCCCGGACTGCCCTGCTTCTGCATCACCGAGACGACGAGCGGCCCGATCAACTGGTGGTCCTCGGCGCGCATGACGGCGCTGCCCAAGGGGTTGCCATCGGCCGGGCCGTAAGCCATTCCTGCCAGAGCGCGAGCAACCGCCAGAGCTTCTTCCGTTCCGGCCTTTTCGATGGCCCGCACCAGCATCTCGACCATGACGATCATGCGTGCCTGGAAGTAGTCGTTGCGGGGATCGGGGTACCGGTGCCGGAAGTCCCGGTAGACCTGCTCCATCGACTCGGGCGGCGCATTCGGATGCCACTCGGCGACGGCGCGCACGCGGCCGACTCCCGCCTCGCCGATGGTCGCGGGCGTGCCGAGGCCGTTGCCGTAGAAGGTGTAGAAGTTCGCGCTCAACCCGGCTTCCCGCGACGCTCGAACCAGGAGCGTCAGGTCGTTGCCCCAGTTGCCGGTAATCACCGTGTCGGCACCGCTCGCCTTGATCTTTTCCACATAGGGCGCGAAGTCACGGACCCGACCGACCGGGTGCAGCTCTTCGCCCACGATGGCGGCCTGCGGAAGTCGCGCGGCCACCATGCGGCGCGCGTTCTCGGCGACCTCCCGGCCGAAGCTGTAGTCCTGGTTCAGGAGGTAGATGCGTCGCACCGAGCGATCCTCGGTCAGCGCTTCCACCAGCGCCGCCATCCGCATCTCGACGTGCGCATCGAAGCGGAAGTGCCACGGGCTGCAGCGCTCGTTCGTCAACGACGGATCGACGGCCGAGTAGTTCAGGAAGAGCGCGCGCTGATGCGGGTTTCGCTCGTTGTGCCGGTTCACCGCGTCGATGAGGGCCGCGGCCACCGCCGAACTGTTGCCCTGGAGGACGAGCCCGACGTGCTGGTCCATCGCCCGCCGGAACATCAGCAGGGCCTCCTCGACCTGCCCCTTCGAATCGAAGGTGAGCAGCTGAAGCGGTCGTCGGCCGGACGGCAGCGCAACGCCTCCGCGCGCGTTGATGCGCTCGATGGCGAAGGTGAGATTGCGGGCAACCGCATCCCCGGTGTTGGCGAACGGGCCGGAGAACGCCTCGATCATCGCCAGCCGGATCGGTGCAGGCCTCGACCGATCCGCCTGCGCGCAAGTCGTCGTCGGCACGCCGGCGACGACGAGCAGCGCCGCGATCACGACCGCGCGGACGCGTCCGATTCGCCGGCCGACCGCACGGGTGCGATCGGCCAGGCGTCGTCCGACGTGCGGCATCAAGGTGCCATCGAGGTCTGCGGATTCAGACGCTCGACTGTCTGGTAGAGCTTGTTCAAGGCGTTCAGGTACGCCTTGGCCGACGCGGCGATGATGTCGGGGTCGGCGCCAACGCCGTTGACGATGCGCCCGGCGCGCGACAACCGCACGGTCACCTCGCCCTGCGACTCCGTGCCCGTCGTGATCGCATTCACCGAATACAGGAGCAGCTCGGATCCGCTGTGCACCTGGCTTTCGATCGCCTTCAGGGTGGCGTCGACCGGTCCGTTGCCGTCGGCCTCCGCGTGAAGTTCCTGGTGGCCCACCGACATGACGATGGTGGCGTGCGGGCGCTCGCCGGTCTCGGAATGCTGCGACATGGAGATCAGCTTGAAGTGCTCGTCGTGCGGCGTCACCGCCTCGTCGGAGAACAGGGCCTGGATGTCCTCGTCGAAGATTTCCGCCTTGCGGTCGGCAAGTTCCTTGAAGCGCGTGAACGCGGCGTTGATCTCGGTTTCGCTCTCGATCGGAATGCCCAGTTCGAGCACGCGCTGCTTGAACGCATTCCGGCCCGACAGCTTGCCCAGCACGATCTTGTTGGCATGCCAGCCCACGTCCTCGGCGCGCATGATCTCGTAGGTGTCACGCGCCTTGAGCACGCCGTCCTGGTGGATGCCGGACGCGTGGGCAAAGGCGTTCGCGCCGACGACCGCCTTGTTCGGCTGCACCGGAAATCCGGTGATGCCGGACACGAGCTTCGACACCGGGACGATCTGCGTCGTATCGACGCCCACGTCGAGGTTGAAGAAGTCGCGGCGCGTGCGCACCGCCATCACCACTTCCTCCAGCGAGCAGTTGCCCGCGCGCTCGCCCAGCCCGTTGATGGTGCACTCGACCTGGCGGGCGCCGCCGATCATCACGCCGGCCAGCGAGTTGGCCACGGCCATGCCCAGATCGTTATGGCAGTGGACGCTCCAGACCGCCTTGTCGGAGTTCGGAATGCGCGATCGCAGGTTCCGCAGGAATTCGCCGTAGAGCTCGGGCACGGCGTAACCCACGGTGTCCGGGATGTTGATGGTGTTCGCTCCTTCGGCAATCACCGCCTCGAGCACCCGACATAGGAAGTCGGGCTCCGAGCGATAGCCGTCCTCGGGCGAGAACTCGACGTTGTCGGTGAACTGGCGCGCGAACCGCACGGCGAGCTTCGCCTGCTCGAAGACCTGGTCGGGCGTCATCCGCAGCTTCTTCTCCATGTGCAGAGGCGAGGTCGCGATGAACGTGTGGATCCGCTTCGATGCCGCGGGCTCGAGTGCCTCGGCGGCCCGCGCGATATCGCGGTCGTTGGCGCGCGCGAGCGAGCACACGGTCGAGTCCTTCACCGCGACCGCGATGGAGCGCACGGCCTCGAAGTCGCCGTTGGACGAGGCGGCGAAACCGGCCTCGATCACGTCGACGCGCAGTCGCTCCAGCTGCTTGGCGATCCGAAGCTTCTCTTCCTTCGTCATCGAAGCGCCGGGGCTCTGTTCGCCGTCGCGCAGCGTGGTGTCGAAAATGATCAGGCGGTCAGTCATGGTGGCTCCAGGGCGGAAACGTCCTCATCTGCCAGGCTCCGGGCGCTGGCAGCGGCAAAACTCGAATTGTGGGTCGGGGGTCAGCTGCGCGCGGGGCGCAGCAGGTGCAGCAGCAGGCCACGGAGGTCTGCCGGCAGCGGGAGAAATGCGGTGACGAGCGAGCGCAGCATGTGCGGGGACTATAGGCGGAAATCCGGATGGCAACAACCGCGTGTCACGTCGGCTTTGCCGCCTTGGGCGCCTCGGCCGGCACGGGCTTGGCCGGGTTGGGCTGGTGACGGAACCAGCGCCAAGCCCAGTACACGTAGCCGGACAGTGCATAGCCGCAGAACAGCGTGAACAGCGCGATCGGCGGATCCGACGAGACCACGAATATCACGGCGATCAGCGCGACCAGCACCCAGAACGGGACGCTGCGCCCGACCTGGAAACTCTTGCCGCTATAGAACGGGGCGCTGGAGACCATCGTGAAACCGGCATACACGGTGAGCGCGAAGGCCACCCACGGCAGCCAGGCCTCGCGGATCGGGAACTTGTTGTCGATGGCCAGCCAGACGAATCCCGCGATGAGCGCGGCCGACGCCGGGCTCGGCAGCCCCTGGAAGAAGCGCTTGTCGACCACACCGAGGTTCGCGTTGAAACGGGCCAGGCGCAACGCCGCCCCCGCGCAGTAGACGAAGGCCGCCGCCCAGCCCCACCGCCCGAGGTCCTTCAGGATCCACTCATACATCACGAGCGCCGGGGCCACGCCGAACGAGGTCATGTCCGACAGCGAGTCGAACTGCTCGCCAAACGCAGTCTGGGTATTCGTCAGCCGTGCAACACGTCCATCCATCCCGTCGAGCACCATCGCCGCGAAGATCGCGATGGCGGCCAGTTCGAAGCGGCTGCTCATCGCCTGCACGATGGCGAAGAAGCCGGAGAACAGCGCGGCCATCGTGAACAGGTTGGGCAACAGGTAGATGCCGCGGCGCCGAGTGGTCGGCAGCGGCTCGCTGGCAATCGGGGACCCGGCGGGAAGCCCGAATGGACGCTTGCGGCGGCGGAATCTCATCCGAGTTCGGCGAGGATGGTGGTGGTGGCGTGCACGACGTCCCCGACTGCAACCTTCGGTCGCGCGGTCAGGGGCAGGTAGACATCGACGCGGGATCCGAAGCGGATGAACCCATAGCGCTCGCCGCGGGTCAGGCGCTGACCCTCCTTCGCATAGCAAAGGATGCGTCGGGCGATCAGCCCGGCCACCTGGACCACCGAGATGCGCTCCCCGCTGCCGAGCCTCACCACCATGGCGTTGCGCTCGTTTTCGCTCGAGGCCTTGTCGAGATCGGCGTTGACGAACTTGCCGGCGCTGTACTGGATGCGTTCAACGGTGCCATCGACGGGCGCACGGTTGCTGTGCACGTTGAAGACGTTCATGAAGACGCTGATCAGCAGCGTGTCGCGCTCCGTCATCGGGTCGCGGACCTTCTCGACCTTCACGATGCGTCCGTCGGCCGGTGACAGCACCGCATTGGCCTGTGACGGCACCTCGCGGGGCGGATCCCGGAAGAACTGGACGACGAAGGCGGCGATGATCCAGAGCGGGATCGACCACGCGAAGCCGGCGAATGCCCAGACGACGACCGCGAGGGCCACGGTACCGGCGATGAACGGCCATCCCTCGCGCGCGAGGATCGGGTGCGGATAGTTCAAGAGCAGTGTCCCTGAAGAACAGGGACATATGGTATCGGAACGGGTCGTTCCGGCGTCAGGGCTGCAAGCGCGCCTTGCCGGTGATCGTCAGCCGCTCCGTCGATCGTCCCGACTCGAAGCTCGGCGGCGGGGGCGCACTCGCCTCGGAAAGCATGGGCGCCTGACGCATCATCATGGGCGCGGCCACTTCACGCGCACCGAAGTTGACCTCCTCGAGGCGCAGTCTCGCGGGCGAGGCCCCAAGGGCAGCCGCGGCAGACGCGAGCCGTGCGTTGAGGTTGCTGGTGGCGAGCTGGATCAACTGGGCGTCGACCTTGTCGCGTGCGCCCTTCGAAAGCCGGAAGTCGATGCCGCCGAGTGCCAGCAGGGTTTGCACGGAGGAAACGGTATTCGGCAACGCGGCGAGGTTGTCCGTGCGAATCATGACGCCCTGCCTGACGCGCCAGGCCACGATCGATCGCGTCGCACCGCTCGAGTACACCGGATAGCTGCTGTAACCGGTGGTTTCGATCTGCGCTTTCGGATCGGCGCGCTTGAGCGCGGCAGTGCCCTCCGCCACCCGCTGATTCACGACGCCCTGCGCCTTCGTGAGATTGGCGTCCTGGGCCTCGTAGAAGAAGTTCGCGACGGCCTCGTCGTTCGGAACGTCGAGTTCGGCGGAGCCGGTCATCAGCAGCAGCGTGCCGGCATTCTGCACCGCGATCGGCGGCGTCTGCGCGCCAGCGGGAAAGGCCATCAGCGGCAAGGAACAGGCAACCACGGCCATCAGTCGTTTCATGGTGTCCTTCTTCGCGGGAGATGACCGGACTGTATACGCGGCGCAGCCGTCCACGGGGCGCAAGACCAAAAAGGCGGACACACCCGCGTGTGTCCGCCTGTCTTGCGCCGCGATCGCCTGCAAGCGATTGCCGCGCCTGCGCCTCAGTTCTTCGACTGATCCACGAGCCGATTCGCCTTGATCCACGGCATCATCGCCCGCAGCTTCTCGCCAACCTGCTCGATCGGGTGCTCGGCCATCAGCCGGCGACGCGCATTGAGCGTCGTCGCGCCCGCGCGGTTCTCCAGCACGAAGCTCTTGGCGTATTCGCCCGTCTGGATGTCCTTCAGCGCCTGGCGCATCGCGTTCTTCGTCTCTTCGGTGATGATCCGGGGACCGGTCACGTATTCGCCGTACTCCGCGTTGTTCGAGATCGAGTAGTTCATGTTGGCGATGCCGCCCTCGTAAATCAGGTCGACGATGAGCTTCAGCTCGTGCAGGCACTCGAAGTACGCCATTTCCGGCGCATAGCCCGCCTCGACCAGCGTCTCGAAGCCGGCCTTGATCAGCTCGACGGTGCCGCCGCACAGGACGGTCTGCTCGCCGAACAGGTCGGTCTCCGTTTCCTCGCGGAAGTTGGTCTCGATGATGCCGGCCTTGCCGCCACCGATCGCCGCCGCGTACGACAGCGCAAGGTCGCGCGCCATGCCGGAAGCGTCCTTGTGGATCGCCACGAGCATCGGCACGCCGCCGCCCTGCTTGAATGTCGAGCGCACCGTGTGGCCCGGTGCCTTGGGCGCGATCATGATGACGTCGAGGTCGGCACGCGGCTGGATGAGGCCGTAGTGGATGTTGAATCCGTGCGCGAAGGCGAGCGCCGCGCCCTTCTTCATGTTGGGCCCGATCGCCTCTGAGTACACCTGCGCGTGGTTCTCGTCCGGCAGCAGGATCATGACGATGTCGGCGTCCTTCACCGCTTCGCCGACTTCCTTGACCGCGAGGCCGGCGCCTTCCGCCTTCTTCCACGACACCCCGCCCTTGCGCAGGCCGATGGTGACTTTCACGCCGGAGTCAGTCAGGTTCTGCGCGTGCGCGTGCCCCTGCGAACCATAGCCGACGATCGAGACCTTCTTGCCCTTGACCAGCGAGAGGTCGGCGTCCTTGTCGTAATAGACCTTCATTGCAGTGTTTCCCCTTTGGTTGTTCGTTGGTTACCCAGACGGGCTGGGGGCGCACGAGGGGGCCCGCCGAGCCCCCTCGTTCCCGATACTGCGCATCGCGCGTATGAAGGCGCAGGGCGCCTTCATACGCGCAAGACTCGCTCGCCGCGGCCGACCCCCGAACCTCCGGTGCGGACCGTTTCGAGAATCGCCGTCCGGTCCACGGCGTGGATGAACGCGTCGAGCTTGCCGGAGTTGCCTGTCAGCTCGATCGTGTACGTGCGCTCGGTGACGTCGATGATGCGACCGCGGAAGATGTCCGCCATTCGCTTCATCTCCTCCCGTTCCTTGCCGACGGCGCGGACCTTGATCAGCATGAGTTCGCGCTCGATGTACTCGCCCTCGGTCAGGTCGACCACCTTCACCACCTCGATCAGGCGGTTCAGGTGCTTGGTGATCTGCTCGATGACGTCGTCCGATCCGACCGACACGATGGTCATGCGCGACAGCGAGGCGTCTTCGGTCGGCGCGACCGTGAGGGTCTCGATGTTGTAACCCCGGGCAGAGAAGAGGCCGACCACGCGGGACAGCGCCCCGGGCTCGTTCTCGAGCAGCACTGAAATGATGTGCCTCATCGTGCCCTCCCGCAGGCGGAGCGAACGCAGTAAGCGTGGAGGTTCGTCATAGATTCTCCGACCCGAGCAGCATTTCTGTGAGGCCCTTGCCTGCCTTGACCATCGGCCAGACGTTCTCCTTCTGGTCGGTGATGAAGTCGAGGAAGACCAGGCGGTCCTTGTACTTGCCGAACGCCTCCTTCAGCGCCGGCTCGACATCCCGCGGATCCTCGATACGCATGCCCACGTGCCCGTAGCTTTCGGCCAGGCGCACGAAGTCGGGCAGTGCATCCATGTAGGACTCGGAGTAGCGGCTGCCGTACTCGATCTGTTGCCACTGGCGCACCATGCCGAGGTACCGGTTGTTCAGGTTGCAGATCTTCGGCGTCAGCCGGTACTGCTTGCAGGTCGACAGCTCCTGGATGCACATCTGGATCGACGCTTCGCCGGTGATGCAGGCCACCTCGGCGCCCGGGTTGGCCATCTGCACGCCCATGGCGTAGGGCAAGCCGACGCCCATCGTCCCGAGGCCGCCGGAATTGATCCACCGCCGTGGCTTGTCGAAGCGGTAGTACTGCGCGGCCCACATCTGGTGCTGGCCGACGTCCGAGGTGATGAAGGCATCGCCGCCGGTCACCTGCCACAGTTTCTCGACCACGTACTGCGGCTTGATGGGTCCGCCGTTCTGCTCGTAACGCAGGCAGTCGCGCTTGCGCCACTCGTTGATCTGGTCCCACCACGCCGCGAGCTTCCCGGCGTCCGGACGGGCCGCGGCGACCTCGAGCTGCGACAGCAGTTCGCCGAGCACCTCGCGCACGTCGCCGACGATCGGGATGTCGACCTTCACCCGCTTGCTGATCGACGACGGATCGACGTCGATGTGGACGATCTTGCGGGGACTGCTGGCGAAGTGCTTCGGATTGCCGATCACGCGGTCGTCGAAGCGCGCGCCGACGGCGAGCAGAACGTCGCAGTTCTGCATCGCCATGTTGGCTTCGTACGTGCCGTGCATCCCGAGCATGCCGACGAACTTCGGGTCGCTCGACTTGAACCCGCCGAGGCCCATCAGCGTGTTGGTGCACGGGAAGCCGAGCATGTTGACCAGCCGGTTGAGCAGGTCAGACGAATCCGACAGGATCACGCCGCCGCCCGTGTAGATCATCGGGCGTTCGGCGGCGAGCAGCAGCTGCACCGCCTTCTTGATCTGGCCCTGGTGCCCTTTCACGACGGGCTTGTAGGAGCGCATGTCGAGTTCGCGCGGATAGCTGTACTCGGCGCGCGCGACGGTGACGTCCTTCGGAATATCGACCAGGACCGGGCCCGGACGGCCGGTCTGCGCGATGTAGAAGGCCTTCTTGATCGTGCTGGCCAGGTCGCGGACATCCTTCACGAGGAAGTTGTGCTTCACGCACGGCCGCGTGATGCCGACGGTGTCGCACTCCTGGAACGCGTCCTGGCCGATGGCATGGGTCGGCACCTGACCGGTGAGGATCACCATCGGTATCGAATCCATGTAGGCCGTGGCGATCCCGGTCACCGCATTGGTGACGCCGGGCCCGCTGGTGACGAGCGCCACGCCGATGCGCTGGCTGGAGCGCGAGTAGGCGTCGGCCGCGTGAACCGCGGCCTGCTCGTGACGGACGAGAATGTGCTGAAACTTGTCCTGCTTGAAGATCTCGTCGTAGATGTACAGGACGGCGCCTCCGGGATATCCGAAGACGTGGGTGATGCCCTCATCCTGCAAACAACGTACAACGATCTCGGCGCCGGTGAGTTGCATTTCGCGAACCCTCTCAAAGTCCACTGGAAATTGATGGGATGCCGTTCCTTACCCACTTGTGGCGAGCGGTGCGGCGGGGCGCTTCTGGCGGTTACAACGGGATAGGCTGCAGTCGCTGAGCTTTGTTCTTGTGGTCACAAGAGGGCGAAACGATACTGCAGCGCACAACATTCTGCAAACTCGTCAATGGGTTGCGACGTTTGTCGAGGTGCTTCCTGCTAGGATGCGCCGCCCTTTTTCTTACTTCGATCGGGTCTGGCTGGCGGGGATCATCGGATCAACGCCGCGGCCCGGATGAATGGCTTCCGCCGAAGAACTTTCCGCGTTCCTGGCCAGTACCGAACGACGCGCCTTCAAGCAGGCGCAGTTCGCCGTGCGCGACGCCGACGCCGCGCTGGACATCGTCCAGGACGCGATGCTGAAGCTGGCCGAGAACTACGGCGATCGCCCGGCCGGTGAACTGCCGCTGCTGTTCACCCGCATCCTGCAGAACACGATCCACGATCATTTCCGCCGCCAGAAGGTCCGGAACACCTGGATCACGCTCTTTTCGGCCCTGGGCGGAAAGAATGACGAGGACGATTCGGACCCGATGGAGACCCTGGAGGCTCTGGCGGGGTCGGATGGCGCCGAAAGCGCGGCGGACAAGGTCGAACGCGCCCAGGTGATCGGAATCATCGAAGAAGAGGTTTCCCGGCTTCCCGCGCGTCAACGGGAGGCCTTTTTGATGCGTTACTGGGAAGAGATGGACGTGGCTGAAACCGCCGCGGCGATGGGCTGCTCCGAGGGGAGCGTCAAAACCCATTGTTCGCGGGCCACCCACGCCTTGGCCAAAGCCTTGCGCGCTCGAGGCATAACACTATGAACGAAAACGAATTCGGCTACCGCATCCGCCAGGCGCTCAACGAAGGGGCTGATCGCCTCGACTACAAGACCGCCTACCGTCTGGAGCAAGCGCGCCAGAAAGCGCTCGCCGTGCACCGAGTGGATACAGCCCCGGCATGGCGCCCCGTTCTGGTGCCGGCCGGCGGCCCGGGCTTCGAAGACGAAGGCCGGGTGGGCTGGTGGGCCCACCGCCTCGGCCTCGCCGCGCCCCTGCTTGCCGTGGTGATCGGCTTCGTCGCCATCTACCAATGGCAGCATGAACAGCGCATCAACCATTTGGCAGACATCGATTTCGCCGTACTCCTGGACGAAGCCCCCATCGGCGCATATGCGGACAAGGGCTTCGGCGCACTGCTTCAGACCGGCTTCGAAGAAGACTGAGCCGGAGACCACGTGCCGCCACACGTCGCTTGGGTGGTCCTGCTGACGGCCTTGCTGCTCGTCCCCGGCTGGGCCCTTGCCCAAACCGCGCCCTCGCCCAAGCCGTCCGCCTCCACCCGCCCCACCCCGGCCATTGCCCCCACCCGCCCTGCCTGGAACGAACTGACTGCCGTGCAGCGCGAGGCGCTGGCCCCGCTCGCGGGCATGTGGCCGACCTTGGAGAGCGATAGAAAGGAAAAGTGGCTGGAAGTCGCCCGTCGCTATCCCAACCTGTCCCCGGACGGCAAGAAACGCGTCCAGGAACGCATGGTCGAGTACGCGAAGCTGACACCCGAGCAGCGGCGCACGGCGCGCGAGAACTTCCGCCGCGCCTACGAACTGCCGGCGGAGGAACGCCAGGAAAAGCTGCAGAAGTACCAGGAACTGCCTGACGAGAAGAAACGGGAACTCGCCGACCGGGCGGCCAAGAAGCCCGAGACTCCTCGCCGCCCGCCCCCAACATCGGCGGCCAAGCCCGCACCGAAGCCTGCGGCGAAAGCCGAGCCGGTTGCGCCCCCACCGGCCACGCCTGTCGAGCCAGCGGCGGTGGCCCCGGCAAACGCGCCGCCACCCGAGGTCAAACCCTAGCCGCTCGTCGGGCCGGCGCCGCTAGACTCGGCGCGTGACTGTCGAGCCTTCACCTCCGTCCCCCGGTCGTCCGGCCGGCCTCGCGCTGCGCCTGGCCGCGATGATCTATGAAGCCGTGCTGTTGTTCGGGGTCGTCTTCATCGTCTCGTACGCGCTGCTCGCGCTCTTCCAGTGGAAGTACCCGTTGCCGCCCGGCCCGCGGAGCGTGCTGCAGGCGGTGCTCTTCGTTGCGATCGGCGGCTACTTCGTGTGGTGCTGGTCCCGATCTGGCCAGACGCTGGCGCTCAAGACCTGGAACCTCAAGGTGCTTGCCGAGGACGGAGCGCCGCCCCGCGTCGGGCGCGCCATCCTGCGCTATCTGCTCGCATGGCACCTCTGGCTGCCCGGGCTCGTCTGGGTGGCGCTCTTCCAGGCCCACGCAATCGCCGACCTCGGCGCGCTGGCGCTGGGCTTCGCGGCCTGCTGCTTCTGCCGGCCCTCGTCGATCCGCAACGCCGGTTGCTTCACGACCGCTGGACGCGAACGCGCGTCGTGCGCGTCGGCGCATAGATCTCCCTCATTCGACCGGCCGGAAGGGATCCGGGTCTCCGGCGAACAAGCGCTGATTGATCGATCGATTCGCGGCGCCGGATCGTTGCCAGGAAGTCCCGCGCGCCCCCCATGCCGGCGAACGCGTCGAATCCGCGCTGCAGGAAGTGATGCAGGTGCGACAGGCCCCACATTTCGGCGGGCCCCTTCATCATGTGCAGCATCGTCGAAAGCATCGGTATGCGAGCCAGCTTGTCGAGCGCGCGCCCGATCTCGTCCACGAGTTCGATCTGCCGATCGCGCTCGGCCTCACTGCCGACGGTCGGATAGGCGGCCGCATACGCGACGGCGGTGACGGGCAGGTTCAGCTTGCGAGCCAGCTCCGAGTCGAAGCGCTCGGACATTTCATCGAGCTGCACCGCGAGCAGCAGCGTCTCGACGGCGCGGGCGGGCAGCATCTTCGCGAGTTTCGGCACCACGCGCTGCGCCTCGGCGTCACGCTGATCGAAGTCCTGCGCGCCGTAGAGCTCCTCGAGGAAGAATTCGCAGGGCTCGCGGTAGCGGTCCGACGCGAGGAGATCCGGGTAGGTGGCGCGCAGACGTTCGGCCTGGAACTGCTTCACCGCACGCCAGCGTCGGGACAACTGCGGATCGGCCGCCAGTTGCGAGCGCACGGACATCACGGCGCTCAGGGCAGTGCTCAATCGGTCCTGCAGGTCGGAGTCGGCGCCGCCGAACATCGCGTGTGAACCGGCGAATGCCGGAGAAAGTGTCAGGTGCGAGCGTGCCGGCCGGTATAGCCGCGCGGGATCGCATTCATCAGCTTACGCGTGTATTCATTCTGGGGATCCGCGTAGACGGCATCCGCGGGTCCCCGCTCGACAATCGCCCCTTCGTTCATCACGAGCATGTCGTCGGCCATGTACTTGACGACGGCCAGGTCGTGGCTGATGAACACGTAGGTCATGCCGAACTCGTCCTGCAGGTCGAGCAGCAGGTTCAGTACCGTGGCCTGCACGGAGACGTCCAGTGCCGATACGGATTCGTCGCAGATCAGCACGTCCGGCTTCATCGACAGGCAGCGTGCGATCGCGATCCGCTGTCGCTGGCCGCCCGAAAACTCGTGCGGATACTTGTGAACGCTGTCTTCGGCGAGGCCGACGCGCTTCGACAGGGCGACGGCCAGCTCGAAGCGGTCGTTGTCGCTGCTCCCGATGCCGTGGATCTTCATCGGCTCGGTGAGGATCTGTCCCACCGTGAATCGCGGGTTGAGGCTCGCGAACGGATTCTGGAAGATGATCTGGATCTTGCGCCGGTAGGCCTTCATCTCCCGGTCGCTCAGTCGAAGCAGGTCGGTTCCGTCATACAGCACCTGCCCCGCCGTCGCCTGCGTGAGGCGCATCAGCATCATGCCCACCGTCGTCTTGCCCGAACCCGACTCGCCGACGACACCGAGCGTGCGGCCACGGTACAGCGCGAAGCTGGCGTCCTTCACCGCCTCGATCGTCTTGCGCGTGAGCAGCCCGGTCTTCAGCCGGTACTCCTTGCGCAGCCCCTTGGCCTCCACCAGCGGCGTGGGCTCCTGCGCACGGGCCTGGCGCGTCTCGATGGTGATCTGCGGCGCGCTTGCGCCATTGCGCATGAAATCGTCGATGACCGGCAGCCGCTTCGGCTTGACGTCGAGCCGCGGCCGGCAGGCGAGCAGCGCCTTCGTGTAGGCGTCGCGGGGGTTCGCGAAGATCTGGTCCACCGGCTCCGGACTCGCGAACGGTGCCATCGCGCATCACGACGACGTCGTCGGCGATCTCGCCGACCAGGCCGAGATCGTGGCTGATGAACAGCATGCTCATGCGGTGCTTGGCCCGCAGGCGTGCCATCAGCTCGAGGATCTGCCGTTGCACGGTGACGTCGAGCGCCGTCGTCGGCTCGTCGGCGATCAGCAGCCTGGGCTCGCAGGCGATCGCCATGGCGATCATCACGCGCTGCTGCTGTCCGCCGGACAGTTCGTGCGGATAGGCGCCGACGCGCGCCTTCGGTTCGGGAATGCCGACCTCGTTCATCAGCTCGATCACGCGATCCGCCAGGCCGCGTCCCGACAGGTCCGTATGGAGCCGCAGCACTTCCTCGATCTGCCAGCCGACCGTGAATACCGGATTCAACGAGGTCATCGGCTCCTGGAAGATGACCGAGATGTCCTTGCCGCGGATCTTGCGCAGTTCGTCTTCGGAAGCCTTGCGCAGGTCGCGCCCGGCGAACGAAATCCGGCTGTCGACGCCGACGATCGCGTTCTCGGGAAGCAACCGGACGATCGACATCGCCGAGACGCTCTTGCCCGAACCCGACTCGCCCACCAGCGCCAGCGTGCCGTTCTCCGGCACGTCGAAGCTGATGTCCCGCACCGCCTCGACGACCCGGTGCTTGCCCAGTCGGAACGAGACTTTGAGGTTCTGGACGGAAACGAGTGTGCTCATCGCGTCGTCCCAGCCTTGCCGATCTCACCAGCCGTTGTTCTTAAAAAGATCGTCTGGCTTTGCCAGCGATCTTTTTCTGATCGAATCGGACAAAAGTAGGTTTTCACTTTTGTCCGCTACCGTAGCTTCGGATCAAGCGCATCGCGCAGCGCGTCGGTGAACAGCGAGAACGCCGTCACGAACGTCGCCATGAAGAGCGTCGCCGCCGCCAGTTGCCACCAGTGGCCGAGCACGAGTTCCGCCTGCGCCTCCGACAGCATGGTGCCCCACGACACCTGGTCGACGGGAACGCCGAGGCCGAGGAACGAGAGGATGACCTCGGCCTTGATGAACCCCACCACGTACAGCGACATCCGCACCAGGATCACGTGGCTCACGTTCGGCAGGATGTGCACGAACATGCGCGCGAAGTGGCTCGTGCCGATCGCTTCGGCGGCCTTCACGTACTCGCGGTTGCTGTGCTTGATGTACTCGGCTCGCACCAGCCGGTACATCCCGGTCCAGCCGACCAGGCCCAGGATCAGGATCACCGTGCCGATGCCGCGCCCGAGCACGGCGGCGAACGCAAAGATGAGCAGGATGTCCGGGATGGACGTGAAGACGTTGTAGACCCACTCGAGGAAGTCGCCCACCTTGCCGCCGACATAGCCTGCAAGGGCGCCGAGGATGGTGCCGATGATGGTGGCGAGGACGGCCGCGAAGAGCCCGACGAAGATCGAGATCTCCGCGCCCTTGATCGCCTTGTCGAGCACGTTGCGGCCGAGGCGGTCGGCGCCGAACGCCAGCGTTTCGGCGCGCGGCGGCTCGCTGACCTGGATCTTCGCCGCCCGCTCCTTCCACTCGTCGTACTTCGGCGCGAGCGGATCGATGTCCGACAGGTCGACCGGCTTGGCGTCCTTGGCGACGACGTTCGCCAGCGGGTCGGTGCCCGTCTGCCTGGCCTGCGGGCCGAGGAAGCTTGGCGGCGCATCGGGCACCGCGACTTCACGCTGCCAGTCCCGCGCGACGAGGCCGACCGACGACAGCATGATCATCAGCACGAACACGGCGACGACCGCGAGCGACACCATGCCCACCTTGTCGTTCTGCAGACGGCGCCAGGCGGTCGCCCAGACACCGCGCGAGCGTGCGGGCTCCTCGGGCAGCTTGTAGGCTTCGACGGCGGTGTTCACCGGCACCTCACTTGAGCACCACGCGCGGATCGACGGCGCGGTACAGGATGTCCGCCGCCAGGTTGATGACCATCGTCAGCACGGCCAGGTACACCGTCATCGCCTGGATCACCGGGTAGTCGCTTCGGTTCACGGCGAGCAGCACCTCGCGCCCGAGGCCCGGAATCGAGAAGAACGTCTCGATCAGGAACGACCCGACGAACACGCCCGGCAACTGCAGCGCCAGATTGGTCAGGACCGGGATCATCGCGTTGCGCAGCACGTGCGTGAACAGCACCCGGTTCTCGCTCACGCCCTTGGCGCGCGCCGTGCGGACGTAGTCCTGGTTGATCTCGTCGAGGAAGAAGCTGCGGTACAGGCGCGTGTACGGCGCGAGCGACACGAACACCGCGAGGATGATCGGCAGCACCGCGTAATGGGTCAGGTTCGTCCAGAAGCTGTCGCTCCAGCCCTGCACGGGGAACCAGCCGAGATAGAACCCGAAAAGCCACTGGCCGACGATGATGTAGACGAGGAACGAGATCGACAGCGCAATCGTGGTGATGACCATGATCGCGCGGTCGGTCAGCGAACCGCGCACGTAGGCCACCGCCATCGCGGCGATGATCGAGAGCACCGTCTCGAGGATCAGGATGGGCAGCATCACGGTCAGCGTGGCCGGCAGGCGCGTGGCGAAGATGCTGCCGATCGCCTCGCCGGTCGCCCAGCTGTTGCCCCAGTTGAAGGTGAAGATCGACTTCACGAAGATCCAGAGCTGCACATACCAGGGATCGTTCAGGCCGAGCTGCTGTCGAATCGCCTGGATCTGCTCGGGCGTGGCGAGCAGCCCGCCGAGGATCTCGGCCGGGTCGCCGCCGAAGAACTTGAAGAGGAAGAAGACGAACAGGATGACGCCCGCCAACGTCGGGATCATCTGCCATAGTCTGCGTAAGATATATGCGCCCACGTGGGCTGGCCGTCCTATTGCGTCGCGTCCACGTCCCAGTCACCGGCCCGAAGCGCGAAAGCGCGGATTATGCCGTTGCAGCCGGTGGATTCAAATCAACTTCTGACCGACACGCTTGTGACGATCGACCGCGTATCGAAAAGCCGACGTGCGCTGACGCAAACCCTGATCGCGGCCCCCGCGCTCCGGAGTGTCAGCGCGCGCGACCGCAACGCGGTCGCTCCACCGACGCAGAAAGTGCTCCGGTACGCGTTTCGCGTCGCCGAGACCGGCTTCGACCCGGCGCAGGCCAATGACCTGTACTCGAGCACGGTCATGGCCAACATCTTCGATGCGCCCCTGACCTACGACTTCCTCGCGCGCCCCGCCAAGGTGGTGCCCAACACCGCCGTGGCCTTGCCCGACGTCTCGGACGATTTCACGACGTTCACGTTCCGGCTGAAGCCCGGCATTCACTTCCAGGACCATCCGGCCTTCAAAGGCCGCCCGCGGGAACTGGTGGCTCAGGACTACGTCTATTCGATCAAGCGCGTGTACGACCCGAAGTACAAGAGCCCCCGCGTCTACCTGCTGGACAACGCGGGGCTGCTCGGCATGTCGGAGATCCGTGCGGCCGCGCTGAAAGGCGCGCAGTTCGACTACGACCGCGAAGTCGAGGGAATCCGGGCGCTGGATCGCTACACCTTCCGCATCCAGCTCCGCGAGCCCAGTCCCCGCTTCTATCACTACCTGGCTGACAACTCGTTCCTCGGTGCGGTGGCGCGCGAAGTCGCGGAGATGTACGACGACAAACAGATGATGGCCAACCCGGTGGGCACCGGGCCGTTTCGCCTGGCCGATTGGCGGCGCTCGTCGCGCATCGTGCTCGAGCGCAACCCCGGCTATCGGGACGAGACCTACGAACCGCAACCGACCGCCGGCGATACGGTCGCCGAAGCGATGGCCGCGCGGCTGCGGGGCCGGAAGCTGCCGCTGGTCGACCGCGTGGAGGTCTACATCGTCGAGGAGAACCAGCCGCGCTGGCTGGCTTTCCTCAACAGCGAGCACGATCTCGTCGACGAGCTGCCCTACGATCTCGCGAACCTCGTCATTCCAAACGGGCAGCTTGCGCCCAACCTGCACAAGCGCGGGATACAGATGGACCGCGGACCGCGCGCCAACGTCGATATGGCGCTGTTCAACGTCGAGCACCCGGTGGTCGGCGGCTACACGCCCGAGAAAGTCGCACTGCGGCGCGCGATCGGGCTGGCGTACGCGGTCGACGACGAGATCCGCCTGGTGCGCAAGGGCCAGTCCATTCCATCGCAGTCGCCGGTGGCCCCGCTCACGGCCGGATACGACCCGTCGTTCAGAAGCGAGATGAGCGAGTACAACCCGGCCCGCGCGAAGGCGCTGCTGGACGCCTTCGGCTATGTGGATCGCGACGGCGACGGCTGGCGCGAGCAGCCCGACGGGACCGCCCTGAAGCTCGAGATGGCCACGCAGCCCGACCAGCTGTCGCGTCAGCTCGACGAGATCTGGAAGCGCAGCCTGACCGCGGTCGGCATCCAGGTCGACTTCAAGCCGGCCAAGTGGCCGGAGAACCTGAAGAATTCGCGCGCCGGCAAGCTGATGATGTGGCGCGTGGGCTGGGTTGCCGCGCAGCCGGATGGCGACACCTTCCTCGCGTTGGGGTACGGCCCGAACAAGGGACAGGCCAACCATTCGCGCTTCGACCTGCCGGCTTTCAACAAGGCGTACGCACGGCAGCGCACGCTGCCCGACGGCCCCGAGCGCGACGCCTTGTTCTTCGAGGCGAAGAAGCTCTTCGTCGCCTACGCGCCATACAAGTTCGTCGGCCACCGGATGGAAACCGCCGTGTATCACCCGTGGGTGATCGGCTTCCGGCGCCATCCGTTCATGCGCGACTTCTGGAAATACGTGGACATCGACATGGAAAGCAAGGCGCGCTCAACGTGAGATCGAAAAGCACCTTCTCCGCCGGACGCCGCACCGCGCTGAAAGCGGCGGGCGCGGGCAGCGCCCTCGCCGGCCTCGGAATTCCCGCCCGGGCTTCTGCCCAGGAAGCCGGTACCAAGACGCTGCGCTACGCATTCGAGGTCGCGGAATCGGGGTTCGACCCGGCACAGCTCTCCGATCTGTACTCCAGGATCATCACCGCGCACATCTTCGACGGGCTCTACGAATACGATCACCTCGCGCGTCCGTTCAAGATCAGGCCATGCACGGCCGACGGGATGCCCGAACACTCGGAGGACTTCCGCACGTGGACCGTGCGCGTGAGGCCGGGCATCTTCTTCCAGGACGATCCCGCGTTCAAGGGCAAGCGCCGTGAGCTCGTCGCCGAGGACTACGTCTACGCGCTGAAGCGCTTTTACGACCCGCGCTGGAAGTCGCCGGCCTTTGGCGGCATGAGCGAACTCAGGATCGTCGGACTCAATCCGCTGCGCGAGAACGCCCTGAAGTCGCGGGAGCCGTTCGACTACGACACACCGGTGGAAGGGCTGCGCGCCCTCGATCGGTACACGCTGCAGTTCCGCTTCGAGCTGCCGCAGCCGCGCTTCCTGCAGTCGCTCGCAGGCGGCGACCTGTGGGGCGCGATCGCACGTGAGGTCGTGGAAGCTTATGGCGACACCATCCAGGCGCACCCGGTCGGAACCGGCCCCTTCCGTCTGGGCGAATGGCGACGCTCCTCGCGCATCGTCCTGGAGCGCAACCCGACCTACCGCGAGGTTCTGTACGACGCGCAACCCAACGCCGACGACGTCGAAGGACAGGAGTTGCTGCGCAGGTTCAAGGGTCAGCGCCTGCCGATGATCGACCGCGTCGAGATCTCGATCATCGAGGAGACGCAGCCGCGCTGGCTGTCGTTCCTGAACAAGCAGCAGGACGTGATGTGGCTGCTGCCCTATGAGTTCGTGAACATCGCCGCGCCGGCCGGGAAGATCGCTCCGAACCTCGCGCGGGAAGGCGTGCGCCTGTACCGCGCGCTCGCGTCGGACGTGACGCTCACCTACTTCAACATGGAAGACCCGGTGATCGGCGGCTACACGCCGGACAAGGTCGCCCTCCGCCGCGCCATCGCGCTCGCCATCGACATCGACCAGGAGATCCGGCTCTACTGGCGGGGCCAGGCCGTCCCGGCGCAGTCGCCGCTGGTGCCCAACACCACCGGCTACGACGCGTTGTTCAAGAGCGCCAACGGCACGTACGACCTGGCCCAGGCCAAGGCGCTGCTCGACACTTTCGGCTACGTCGACCGCGACGGCGACGGCTGGCGCGAGCAACCCGACGGCTCGCCCCTCGTGCTGGACTGGGCGACCACACCGGACCAGCGCGCCCGCCAGCGCGACGAACTGCGACGCAAGGACATGAACGCGCTCGGCATCCGCGTCGATTTCAAGCCTGCCAAGTGGCCCGAGAACCTGAAGAACGCGCGCGCCGGCAAGCTGATGATCTGGAGCCTCGGCTCGTCCGCGGCGTCCCCGGACGGCGGCTCGTCGTTCGACCGCGCGGCCACCAGCCACAAGGGCGGCCAGAACCTTTCGCGCTTCAGCCAGAAGCAGTTCGACGAGCTGTACACCCGGATCAAGACGATTCCCGACGGCCCGGAGCGGGAGCGTCTGTTCTTCGAGGGCAAGCGGATCCTCGCCGCCTATGCGCCCTACAAGCAACACGTGCATCGCATCCTGACCGACCTCACCTGGCCGTGGGTCATCGGCTTCCGCCGTCCGCCGTACTGGCTCAACTGGTGGCAGTACGTGGACATCGACACCGCCCAGCGGGCGAAGGCGATCCAATGAGCCGGCGCGACTTCCTGCGTGCGACCCTGGGGGCCGGCGTCCTCGGCGCGGTCGGCGCCCCAGCCGGCCAGGTGCACGCCGCCGACGGCAAGAAGGTGTTGCGCTACGCCTTCCTCATCGCGGAGACCGGCTTCGACCCGGCGCAGGTCATCGACCTGTATTCCCACATCATCTGTTCGCACATCTTCGACAGCCCGTACACCTACGACCACCTCGCACGGCCGTTCAAGATCAAGCCCAACACGGCCGCGGCGATGCCCGAGTCGTCGGCGGATTTCCGGACCTGGACGGTGCGCCTGCGGCCGGGCATCTTCTTCGACGATGACCCGGCTTTCAGCGGCAAGCGGCGCGAACTCGTGGCCGAGGACTACCTGTACGCGCTGAAGCGGGTGTTCGATCCGCGCTGGAAGTCGCCGGGATACGCAACGGCCTCGGAGCTCAAGATCCGCGGACTGGAGGAACTGCGCACGGCCAGCGTCAAGAACCGCACTCCGTTCCCGTACGACATCCCGGTCGAGGGCCTCGCCGCGCCCGACCGCTACACGCTGCAGTTGCGGCTCGAGGATCCACAGCCGCGCCTGCTGCAGTTCCTTGCCGGCGATCTGCTGGGCGCGATGGCGCGCGAGGTGGTCGAGCGCTACGGCGACGACATCATGGGCCACCCGGTCGGCACCGGGCCTTTCCGGCTGGTCGAGTGGCGACGGTCGTCCCGCATGGTCTTCGAGCGCAATCCGAACTACCGGGAACACTTCTACGATGCCGAGCCCAACGCCGACGACGCCGAAGGACAGGCCTTGGTGCAGCGGTTCCGCGGCCGGAAGCTGCCGATGGTGGACCGGGTCGAGGTATCGGTGATCGAGGAAGCGCAACCCCGCTGGCTCTCGTTCCTCAACAAGCAGCAGGACCTGCAGGAGCGACTTCCGAACGAATTCATCAACGTCGCCGCTCCCAACAACAAGCTCGCGCCGAATCTTGCGAAGCAGGGAATCCAGCTGTACCAGGTGCCTGCCTCCGACGTCACCTCGACCATCTTCAACATGGAAGATCCGGTGGTGGGCGGCTACACGCCGGAGAAGGTTGCGCTCCGTCGCGCACTCGCGCTCGGCATGAATGTCAACAAGGAAATCCGGCTGGCGCGACGCAACCAGGCGATCCCGGCGCAGTCCGGACTGGCACCGATGACGTACGGCTACAGCGAAGACTTCCGCAGCGAGAACGGCCGATACGACCTCGCGGCAGCCAAGGCGCTGCTCGACACGTACGGCTACGTCGACCGCGACGGCGACGGCTGGCGCGAAATGCCGGACGGCAAGCCGCTGACCCTCCTGTGGTCGACGGAGCCGTCGCAGACCAGCCGGCAACTCGACGAACTGCGCCGCGCGGACATGGAAGCGCTCGGCGTTCGTGTCGACTTCCGTCCGGCGAAGTGGCCGGAAAACATGAAGAACATGCGGGCGGGCAAGCTGATGATGTGGACCATCGGGTCCTCTTCCGCCGCCCCGGACGGCCAGCCCACGTTCGACAACTGTGCGTCGATCCACTACGGTGGCCAGAACCTCGCGCGCTTCAAGAACGAGAAATTCGACGCGCTCTACGCGCGGATGACCGGCATGCCCGACGGTGAAGAACGGCTCGGCGTGTTCCGCGAGGCGGTGCGGCTCATGGTCGCGTACATGCCGTACAAGTTCCACGTCCACCGCATCCTCACCGACCTGACCCAGCCGTGGCTGCACGGGTACCGACGCGCGCCTTACTGGCTGACGTGGTGGCAGTACGTGGACATCGACACCGCGGAGCAGGCAAAGGCGATCGCGTGAGCCGGCGGGATTTCCTGCGCGGATCGGCGGCCCTCGCTTCCGCCGCCGCGATCCTGCCGCGTGCTTCGCGCGCGCAGGACGGCAAGAAAGTGTTTCGGTGGGCGTTCAACGCCGCCGAAACCGGTTTCGACCCGGCGCAGGTCTCCGACCTCTATTCGAACTACGTGATCTCGAACATCATCGAGGCGCCCCTGCAGTACGACTACCTCGCGCGACCGGCCGTCATCCGCCCGCGCACCGCAGCCGACATGCCGGCGGTCTCGGGCGATTTCCGCGAGGTCACGGTCCGCATACGGCCCGGCATCTTCTTCCAGGACGATCCGGCGTTCAAAGGCCAGCGGCGCGAACTGACCGCGGCCGATTACGTCTACCAGTTCAAGCGGGTCGTCGATCCCCGCTGGAAGAGCCCCGCCTACCCCTCGATCGAAACCGCGCAGGTGCTCGGCGTCGCCGGGTTGCGCAAGGAAGCCCAGGCCACCGGCAAGTTCGATTACGACCGCGAGATCGAAGGCATCCGCACCCTCGACCGCTACACCTTCCAGATCCGCCTCGCGGAACCGAGCCCGCGCTTTCACGAAGGCCTCACGGATGCCCGCGTGTTCGGCGGCGTGGCGCGCGAGGTGGTCGAGGCGTATGGCAACGACATCATGGCCCACCCGGTGGGCACGGGCCCGTTCAAGCTTGCCCAGTGGAAGCGCTCCTCGTTCATCGCGCTCGAGCGCAACGAGGGATTCCGCGAGGAGTTCTACGACGCGCAGCCGCCGGAGAACGACCCCGGAGCACAGGCGATCCTGAAGCGCCTCAGGGGCCGCCGCCTGCCCCTGGTGGACCGGGTCGAACTGTCGATCATCGAGGAAAGCCAGCCGCGCTGGCTCGCGTTCCTCAACGCCGAGCAGGACACGGTCAACGTGCCGCTGGAGTTCATCAACATCGCGGCGCCGGGCGGCCGGATCGCGCCGGCCCTGCGCAAGAAGGGCCTCGAACTCGACCGCATCATCAATCCGGATGTCGTCGTCACCTACTTCAACATGGACGACCCCGTGATCGGCGGCTACACACCCGAGAAGGTGGCCCTGCGCCGCGCGATCAGCCTCGGCTACGACGTGCAGGAAGAAATCCGCCTCATTCGGCGCGGCTCGATGGTGCCGGCGCAGTCGCAGGTCCCGCCGCTGACGACCGGCTACGACCCGGCGTTCGTCAGCGAGATGAGCCGGTTCGACCGCGCGGCGGCACGCGCGCTGCTGGACACCTACGGATACGTGGATCGCGACGGCGACGGCTGGCGCGAACAGCCCGACGGGTCGCCGCTGGTACTGGACTTCGCGACCGAATCGAGCCAGCTCGACCGCGCCTTCAACGAATTGTGGAAACGCCACCTCGACGCACTCGGCCTGCAGGTGCGCTTCCGCGTGAACCAATGGCCGGAGAACATGAAGGCCGCGCGCGCGGGCAAGCTGATGATCTGGCTGCTGGGCTGGTCGGCCGGGTCGTCGGACCCGGACACGTTTCTTGCCCTCGGCCACAGTCGGAACATCGGCGGCTCGAACGTGGCCCGCTTCAGGCACGCCGAGTACGACCGCCTGTACGACCAGCAACGGCAGATGCCGGATGGCGCCGAGCGGATGGCCGTGATCCGCGAGATGAAGCGTATCTTCAATGCCTACATGCCTTACAAGATCCATGGCCATCGTTACGTGAACGACGTCTCGCACCCATGGCTCGTCGGTTACCGGCGACATCCGTTCGCGCGGGACTTCTTCAAGTACGTCGACATCGACCTGGCGGTCCGACGCTCGGCATGACCGCGGATCGAGAAGGCCTCCACTGACATGCTTGCGCGTTACCTGAGAGTCGGCCAGGTCATCCAAGTGCTCGCGGCCATCGTGCTGGCCCGGGCGCTGGTGCTCGCCGACGTTCCGTTATGGCTCGCCGTGCTTGCGGGCGCCCTGCTGCCGCTGGCCGTGCAAGGCGTGCCGCTGGCCATCGAGTTCGTTACCGGTGCGCTGCTCGACCGACGTCCCTTGGCGCGGATCGGCCTGTTCCGCCTGGTCGCCATCTGGTGGGTCGAAACCTGGCGCTCATGCGTCCTCTTCAACATCGACCAGCCGTGGCGCGCCGGCTTTCCGGAGCGTCCGCTGGTCCGCGATCCGTCGCGGCCGACGGTGCTCCTGATCCACGGCTACATGTGCAACCGGGCGGCATGGCGATACTGGCTGCACGACGGCATGCCGGCCCGCTGGAACGTGGCGACGGTCAACCTCGAACCGGTCTTCGGTCCGGTGGAGCGCTATGCGGAAGTGATTCATGGTGCGGTCGAAAAGCTCCGCGCCGCCACGGGCGCCGAGCGCATCACGCTGGTGTGCCACAGCATGGGAGGACTGGCCGCGCGCACCTACCTGCGCCGTCACGGCCGGCATGCGGTCCAGCGGGTGATCACCATCGACACCCCGCACCACGGAACCCTCTTCGCCACGCTCGGACACGGCCCCAACGCCCGCCAGATGCGCAACGCCGGCGAGTTCGTTCGCGAACTCGGGCGCGACGACGAGCCGGTCGACTTCGTCTGTTTCGCCAGCCAGCACGACAACCTCATCGTGCCGCGGAACAACCAGGTCCTCGGCCGCGCCGAAGCGGTGTGGTTCGAGCAGATCGGCCATCTTGCGATGCTCGCGAGCGACGAGGTGCTGGCGCGACTGATCGAGGTGGTCGAGCGGCCCGCGCAGGTGCCGATTGCGGCCGCCGAGGCCGTCGCCTGAACGGCGCCTTCGGCCTTCGCGCGGCGCAGGTTCAGCGGTAGTACGCCTCGACCTTGCCTTTCAGCTTGAGCAGCAGCGGCTGGCCGCGGCGATCGAGCGCCTTGCCCGCGGCCACCTTCACCCAGCCCTCGCTGATGCAATATTCCTCGACGTCCGAACGCTCCCTGTCGTTGAAGCGAACGCCGATGTCGTGCTCGAGCACGGCGGCGTTGTGGTACGGGCTCTTCGGATCGACGGCCAGGTGATCCGGCAGCGGCGGCTTGCCGGAGGCTTCTTCCGGCTTGCCGGAGACTTCTTCCATTCAACCTTCCCCTTGCTCAGGACAGGGCGCGGGAACGCCGTTCCCGCCCCTTGAAGACTGCCTTCGTACGGTGCAGCGGATCCTAGAAATGGATCCCGCGCATCAGGTTCGCGAACGCGATCTGGTCCGCGGACGCCTTGACCTTCTCCCCTTCCTTCCCGCCCTTGGCGGCGTCGGAATCCGGGAACATGCGGAAGGTGGTGTTCATCACGATCTGCGCGACGCGTGGCGCGAGCGCGTGCAGCACGGCGCCGAAGATGCCGAGGCGCGTGGCGATGCGCACCGGCTTGTAGACGATCGCGCGCACGATGAGATCGGCGGCTTCGTCGGGCGACAGCGTCGGCACGTTCTGGTAGAGCTTGGTGGGCGCGATCATCGGCGTGCGCACCAGCGGCATGTTGATCGTGGTGAACTTGACGCCGACGTCGGCGAACTCCGAGGACGCGCACGCGGTCCACGCATCGAGCGCGGCCTTCGAGGCGACGTAGGCCGAGAAGCGCGGCGCGTTGGTCAGCACCCCGATGGACGAGATGTTGATCACGTGGCCCCGCCGCTTCGCGCTCATGTGAGGCATCAAGCCCATGGTCATCCGAAGCGCGCCGAAATAGTTGACCTGCATCGTGCGTTCGAAGTCGTGCATGCGGTCGTAGCTCGACTCGATGCCGCGGCGGATCGAGCGGCCGGCGTTGTTGACGAGGAAGTCCGCCCCGCCGAAGGTCTCGATGATCCACGTGGTGGCGCGGTCCACGCCCTCGTTGCTGGCGAGGTCGGCCGAGTGCGTCACCACCTGTCCGCGGTTCTCGTTCTTGCCGAGCGCTTCCTCGATCTCCTTCCTGGCGCTGGCGAGCTTTTCCTCGTCACGCGCGATCAGCACGGTGATGGCGCCGGCTTTGGCGATCTTGTGCGCCGCCGCCAGGCCGATGCCCGACGAGCCGCCGGTGATCACCACCACCTTGCCCTGGACCTGACCCTTCAGAGTGCGGTCGATGAACAGATCCGGATCGAGATTGCGTTCCCAGTAGTCCCACAGCCGGTACGCGTAGTCCTCGAGCCGCGGGCACTCGATCTTCGTGCCCTTCAGCGCGGCGGTGGTCTCGCGCGCGTCGAAGCGGGTCGGGTAGTTGACGAACGTAAGGATGTCGTCCGGGACGCCCAGGTCCTTCATGACGGCGTTCTTGATGCGCCGGACCGGCGTCAGCGCGAGCATGCCCTTCTTGAGGCTGTTCGGGATGAAGCCGAGCAGCGCCGCGTTGACGCGCAGCGAGAACTGCGGCGCGTGCGCGGCGCGGGCGAAGATGTTCAGGATGTCGCCGACGCGGTACGGAGTCGGATCGACCAGGTGGAAGGCCTTGCCGTCCAGGTCCTTCTTGTGCGCGATGTGATCGATGGCATCGACGACGAAGTCGACCGGCACGATGTTGATGCGGCCGCCCTCGATGCCGATGGCCGGCATCCAGGGCGGCAGGATGCTGCGCATCCGCTGGATCAGCTTGAAGAAATAGTACGGGCCGTCGATCTTGTCCATCTCGCCCGTCTTGCTGTCGCCGACCACCAGGCCCGGGCGGTACACCCGCCACGGCATGTCGGCCTCCTTGCGGACGATCTTCTCGGAGTCGTGCTTGGTGGCGAAGTACGGGTGATCGAGGTTTTCGGCCTCGTCGAACATGTCCTCGCGGAACACGCCCTCGTACATGCCGGCAGCGGCGATCGACGACACATGCTGGAACACGCCGGCCTTGATCGCGTTGGCAAGCGCCACCGCGTTGCGCGTGCCGTCGATGTTCGCCACGATCTGGCTTTCGGCATCCGCGCCGAGGTCGTAGACGGCCGCGAGGTGGAAGAAGTGCTTGATCTTGCCTGCGAGCTTCTTCTGATCGGCCTTCGACACGCCGAGCATCGGCTGGCCGAGGTCGCCCACGACCGGGATCGCGCGGTCTTCGTCGACGCCCCAGTCCTCGAGCAGTGACGGGATCTTCTCGCGGCTCTCCTGACGCACCAGGAAATAGACCGTGGTGCCGCGCCGCGCCAGCAGTTTCTTGACGAGGCGCCTGCCGATGAAACCCGTGGCGCCGGTGACGAAGTAAGTCATCGGGAAGTCTCCTGGACCGATTGGAATGGTTGTTCTAGTGCTTCGCAAAAGAGTGTAGCCGCTAGAGGCGCGGTTCTAGGCTTTCGGTTGAGGCGCCCCTCGGCCCGCTCCTAAACTTCGGTCACCCAAGTACTCGAATTCCCGAGGCAAGGAGCCACGATGGTCAAGAAGCTGAAAGCAATGGCGAACAAGTCCCGCAGCGAAAGCCAACTCGCCGCCGCCGTGAAGGACTCGGCACAGGAGATCTGGCTGGCCGGCCTTGGCGCTTTCTCCAAGGCGCAGGAAGAAGGCCAGAAAGTCTTCAAGGCCCTCGTCCGTGAAGGCAGCTCGATCCAGCAACGCACGATGAAGGTCACCGAAGACAAGGTCAACGACGTGACGGCAAAAGTTACGAAAGTCGCCGCCGGGCTGCAGAAGCAGGCCAACGGCACATGGGACAAGCTCGAGACCGTGTTCGAGGCCCGCGTCGAGCGCGCCCTGACCCGCCTGGGCGTGCCGACCAACAAGGAAATCACGTCGCTCACGAAGCGCGTCGAGGAACTGACCAGGAGCGTGGAGTCGCTGACGCGCGCCCGCCCGGCCGCGAAGCGCGCCGTCAAGGCCGCCAAGCCGCGCGCCCGCAAGGCCGCCGCCGCCTGATTGGGCACCCGGCAGAACAGCCGTTCGGGCGCGGATGTCCCGGACGGCTGCCCTGACCCCGTGCGCTGACGGATCGCAACACCTGTCCCGGAAATGGGGATAGGTTGGAAGTGATGCCTGCCATTCCGCGCGCTCGCAACGGTCGAGGACCGCACAGGTTCTTGCCGGCGCCTCGTTTCGGCCTCGCCCTCGCCGGCGGCGGTCGAGCCGCGCCTGCGGCGCGTTCGCCCAAAGGGCGTTCATGAACGAACGGACCACCACCGGCCCCAGCGCGACCAAGCACCGTCCGGGTTCGTTGCCGGGTCCACGTATCGGCCTCGCCCTCGCCGGCGGCGGTCGAGCCGCGCCTGCGGCGCGTTCGCCCAAAGGGCGTTCATGAACGAACGGACCACCACCGGCCCCAGCGCGACCAAGCACCGTCCGGGTTCGTTGCCGGGTCCACGTATCGGCCTCGCCCTCGCCGGCGGCGGTCCGTTGGGGGCCATCTACGAGATCGGCACCCTCGCCGCGCTGACCGAGTCCCTGTCCATCGACTTCAACGAGGCCGACGTCTACGTCGGCGTCAGCGCGGGCGGCTTCATCGCCGCGTCGCTGTGCAACGGGATCACGCCGCACCAGATGTCGCGCGTGTTCATCGAAGGCGAGAAGTCGCGCGACCGCTTCGAGCCGTCGATCCTGCTGCGGCCGGCGTTCAAGGAGTATGCGCAGCGCCTGGCGTCGGTGCCGCCGCTGCTGGCCGCCGCGCTGTGGCACTACGCGCTCGGCACCAGCACGATGATGAGCGCGTTCGAGCGGCTGAGCCGCGCGATCCCGACCGGCATCTTCAACGGCGAGCAGGTCGACAAGTACCTCGGACGCATCTTCATGGAGCCGGGGCGCACCAACGACTTCCGCAACCTGGCGCACAAGCTCTTCCTGGTCGCCACCGATCTGGACACCGGCGAGTCCGTCGCATTCGGCACTCCCGGCCTCGACGACGTGCCGATCTCGCGAGCGGTGCAGGCCTCGGCCGCGCTGCCCGGCCTCTTCCCGCCGACGGAGATCAAAGGCCGCTCCTTCGTCGACGGCGCGTTGCGCAAGACGCTGCACGCGTCGGTCGCCCTCGATCAGGGCATCGACCTGATGCTGTGCCTGAACCCCCTGGTGCCGTTCGACGCCTCGCCGCACCACCGCACCCGGGATCACGAGCACCATCTGAACAAGCTGGTCGACGGCGGCCTGCCCGTGGTGCTGGCGCAGACCTACCGCTCGATCATCCACTCGCGGCTCGGCGCGGGGATGGAGCGCTACAAGAGCGTGTACCCGAACACCGACATCGTGCTGTTCGAACCGAACCGCGCCGATGCCGACATGTTCTTCACCAACCTCTTCTCGTACTCGAGCCGCCGGCGGCTGTGCGAGCACGCGTACCAGAAGACGCGCGAGGAGCTGTGGAAGCGCCGCCACGAACTGACGCCGGTGTTGGAGCGCCACGGCATCGAGATCCGCACCGACGTGCTGCGCGACGAGTCGCTGACGCTCGTGAAAAGCCTGCGCAGGAACCGCGGCCTGTGGCGCGAGACCGCGAGCACGGCCGCAACCCGGTCGCTGACGCACACGCTGGACGACCTCGAGCGCTGGCTGCGCCTGGCCGCGCCCGCCGCTGCCCGCTGACAGCCCAGCCGCGGAATCGGGGCGGAGCGCTGCGGTATTCTTGCCGCAACCCGATCCGGCGTCGCCCGCCCACAACAATCATGGAACGCAAGCCGCCGCGCCGCACCCGCGAGCGCATCCTCGAACTGTCGTTGCGGCTGTTCAACGATTTCGGCGAGCCGAACGTCAACACCACGCTGATCTCCGACGAGATGAACATCTCGCCGGGCAACCTGTACTACCACTTCAAGAACAAAGACGACATCATCAACTGCATCTTCCAGCAGTTCGAGCGCGAGATCGACAAGCTGCTGGCGGTGCCGCAGGACCGGCAGGCGAACGTGGAAGACGCCTGGCTCTTCCTGCACGTGCTGTTCGAGCTGGTGTGGAAGTACCGCTTCTTCTACCGCGACCTCAACAACCTGCTCGCGAACAACCGCACGCTCGAGGTCAAGTTCAAGCAGCTGCTGGCGCAGAAGGTCAAGGTCGCCAGCGCGCTGTGCGAGGGACTGCAGAAGGCCGGCGAACTGCAGGCGAGCCCGCGCGAGATCGAGTCGCTGGCGACCAACATGGTGGTGGTGGCGACGTACTGGCTCTCGTACTCGTACGTGATGGACCCGCGCCGCTTCAACGAACCGGAGGTGGTGGGCGCCGCCGTGCAGCGCGGCTGCTACCAGGTGATGGCGCTCACCGCGCCCTACCTCACCGGCCCGTCGCGCGACCTGTTCGAGCGGCTCGCGGCCGAATACCTGACGGACTAGAACAAGCAGGCAAGGAACCAAGGAGAACGCGATGGCGAAGGCGTGGGCGAAGTTTCCGTATCCCGACAAGTCGTTCCACTACACCGCGGCGACCCTGAAGAAGTCGTGGGACCGCCTGCACAAGGGCGACGCCGAGCCCTTCCCCAAGAGCGACGCCGTGATCGAGGCGTGGATCGCGTTTCATGCCGGCGACTTCCAGAAGGCCGCCGAGCTGGGGGCCAAGGCCGGTGACGAAGGCGTCTCCGTCGCCAACAAGGCGCAGGCGATCTACGCCAACTACCTCGAGGAAGACGAGAAGCGAAAGCTGCAGCTCTTCGAGGAAGTGGCACAGCGCGCCGAGAAACTGCAGGCGAAGCAGCCGAAGAACGCCAACGCCTTCTACTGGCAAGCGTATGCGCTCGGCCGGTATGCACAGGGCATCTCCGTGGCGAAGGCGCTGGCCCAGGGCATCGGCGGCAAGGTGAAGAACGCGCTGGAAACCGCGATCAAGCTCGCGCCGAAGCATGCGGATGCGCACATCGCGCTGGGCTCGTATCACGCCGAGGTGATCGACAAGGTCGGCGCGATGATCGGCGGGCTGACCTACGGCGCGAAGAAGGACACCGCGATCAAGATGTACCAGGCGGCGATGAAACTCAACCCGGCCTCGGCGATCGCGCGCATCGAGTATGCGAACGGACTGGTGATGCTGGACGGCAAGAAGGCGCTGAAGGAAGCGGAGAAGCTGTACGGCGAGGCGGCGGAGTGCGAGGCGGCGGATGCGATGGAGAGGCTGGATGTGGAGTTGGCGAAGGCGGAGTTGGAGGATTAATGTTGAAAAATAATCGTCCGGTAAGAAGCTATGCGGATCGAGCTAGCAACGAGACGGTCAAGCCGCTGCCGAGTTCGAACGTACTGATTGTCGTGAGCGTCCGCTGCTAGGAACTCTTTTAAGCTCATCGTGCTTCCAGAACTCCGACCGAATCATGCCGACAAAGCGCTCGGCAAGGCGCGGGTCAAACTTTCGACCCGCCTCGGCAATTATCTCTCTTAACGCAGCGGGCACTGATAGCGGCCGCTTTCTGTGCGGCCGGCCCTGCGTCATTGAGTCAAAACAATCGCAAAGCGCGATCGTCCGCGCTGCAAACGGAATCGATTCTCCAGAAAGACGATCAGGGTAGCCTTCCCCGTTCCATTGCTCGTGGTGCGACCGAGCAACGACGGCTGCCAAGTCAAGGGAGTCCAGTTCTACCCGGTGGATTATTTCTGCTCCATAGCGACAATGTTCCTCGACAATCTTGGCCTCGCCAGCGGAGAGACCACGGTTCTTTAGCAGGATCCTGCTTGGGATGGCCATCATTCCAACATCAAATACCCTCCCAGCCTCCCCGAGAAGTTCCGCCTCTGCTTCTGTCATCCCCAGCTCGGTGGCAAACATGTGCGCAAGCCTCCCAACTCGGAAGGACCGTTGGAAATCATGCCCGCTAGCAACAGCTGCATCGATGGCAGCGCAGATCAAGCTAGTCAACTGGCTCTCAGCCATACCCTGTAATTGGGTGATCGCGTTTGCAAGTACTCGTGGACCTCGCCAAGGTTGATCGCCACCCACGCTTCTAACCTCAAGAGGTAGCTCAGCGACAACGCTCGCTCTCGCACGTTGAAGCTCAGCCAATTCTTTCAGGTATCGCAGCGCCCGATCCGGCCGACCCGCGATCTCCGCCCCTTCCGCGCATGCTGCCAAAGCATCGTGGTACATGGTGTCATTAGCTTTAGAACTTTCCTTCAATTCGTCTAGGAGCGCCAACCCCGCCGCAGGTCGCCCTGTCGCACAGTCGATTACGCCCTTAGCAAAACCTTGAATGTAGCGATGGCGGCCCACTTGGCTTTCTAACTGCAAGCTTTGAAGGTCGCATTGAGCGCGCTCCACATCGTCTAGCAAGACAAACAGGCGAGCGCGGTTCGAAAAGAACACGGCTGTTTGAATGGGAGACACGGGGAACCCGCCCGGCCCGCCGGCAGGTAATTTTCGATAAAGGAGGTCCAAGACTAGCGACGGATCGCGGAGGGCCAGCGCAACGTCAAGAGCGTTACTGGCGGCCACAACCAGGCTCTCGCTGAGATCCGCCCGCTCACCGCATAACTCCAAGACCTTGCGAGATACGGTCAGAGCACCGTTAAGTTGTCCTACGATGCGTAGAAGAGTCGCTAAATTGTTCAAGACCGGCAACTCTTCGCGGGACTGACGACTCTCCCGAGCTAGACGAAGCGCGTCGCTCAAGGCTTCTGCTGCTTGTCGATACCTTCCTTGGTCAAAAAGCACTGCTCCTAGCACTGAGGCTGATCGTCGCTGCAAAGTGCGGTCAGCCAACCCATTGGCCCGCAACCTCGCAAGTTCCGCCGTCCGAATTGCATCTTCAGGACGCGCTGCGTTGAAATGAAATTCAACGATGCTCAATAAACCTTGCACAACTTCGACCGATGGCTCCTCCGCGGTCAATTGATACTCGACAGAAGCAAGATGATCGACTGAAGCGTCCGATCCTAACCGCTCCAGGCGCTCGATCACAGTGACATTAAGCGGCAGATCAAGCATGCCTCAACGCTCCCCTCGGGAAGCAGGCCACGCCCAAAGAGGCTGCAAATGCCAACTCCGAAAAGTCGGAATCACGATAACCCGCTTTCTTCCAGAAACCCAGAATCTGGTAGCTCGCGATGCCCCGAGAGCACTTCCAAAATAAGATCAAACTTATGCGCGACTAACGGCTTGCGCAGTACAGGCGACACCTGCGAGAGAGCTGTAAGCTCTTCACTTTGACCGTCCCCTGTTACCACTAAGATCTTGGGACTATGATCTCCCCACTTCCTCCGCACAATATCGAGTTGCAGTGAGCAACTGTGGCCGTTCAACTGGAAGTCCAAAAGGATCAAGTCCGGCACCCGTTCGAGATCCGTAACGACGCTCAGCCACCGAAGAGGATCGTGGTCTGCATACACTTCCACACCTAAGGCCCGAGCACCCTCTCGGTAGACCGCAAGACGCCAATGGTCCTCGTCGAGGACAGCCACCAACTTGTTTCGCGCTCCCTCTGCGGCGCAATACGGGATGACGCGAGGCTCCGATCGACAGGGATTCCCACAGGACCTGGCAGACGAATACGAAAGAGGCTGCCCTGGCCTGGCGCAGAGACACAGCTAACGACCCGCCGAGGCGGACGTAAACAGCCGCGCGCTGTACAGCCCAAGGCCGGACCGAACGGCGGGATGACCAATTGGCGTAAGCGATGGCGCCTTGATCGGCTCAAACACACCGCAACCTTATCGGCCGTCATCCCTCGACCGTTGTCGCGCACTTCAAACACAATGTCATCGTCCACGCCGGCGTGCGCCGACGAAGAATCTTGCTGCCGTCTGAGTGCCAAACGGCGTTGGCGATCAGATTGTTCAGAACCCGCTGGACCCACCGCTCGTCGGATAAGAAGATTAGCCGAGAAGCGGCGCACCGCATTTCAACGTTTCCAGCCAACCCGCGATTGCTCTTGCAAGCGCGCTCAATCAACTCATCCGCTCTGATGGCTCTGACCATGGGCTTTGTGTCGCCGAACTCAAGTCGGATGGCGTCGACTAGATCCTGCTGTGCCGCCATAACCTGCCGAATTGCGGCTTGGACCGAAGCAAGCTCAACTGTCATTCGCTGCAGTAGCGGGTCAAAGCTCGCTTCGTCGAACCGACGCGCCCTAGGTCGGCCGTGATCAAACGCAACGTCCGGAGGCCCATCTCGGTTGAGTGCTGCAGTTGGCGAGCATCGTGATCGAGCGCAGCCACGAGCGCTTCCGCGCTCCTCATCGGTCATCTTTCCGGTCAGCAGGCGCAGCGGGATCGTTCATACGCGCCTCCGCGTCTCGATCAGACCAAGTTCAACGCCACGCCGAACCGCCTCTAGCCGGGTACGCACTCCTAGCTTTTCGTAGATGCTCCGTAAGTAGGTCTTGAAAGTGCTCTCTGAAATCTGCAGCAGCGGCGCAAGTTGCTTGTTCACCCTTCCGATGGCCAACGCTCGCAATACATCGATTTCCCTCTGGGTAAGCCGATGGTTAGACTTTGCCGGACACGGATCTGCTGCCTGAGCCGGGTAGAAGAACCCGTTATCAAGCAGTTTTCGAAGCGCATCGGTGAATTCGTCCGCCCCTGTGCTCTTCGTTAGATAGCCTCGGGCGCCTTGCGCGAAGCAGTCGCGCATTACCTCAGGATTCGTCTCGCCGCTAACTACGCCGATCACAGCTTGGGGAGCAAGCGCTCTGAGCCGAACAAGCCCCGCCAGTCCCTCGCAGTCAGGAAGCATCAGGTCGAGCAAAACGTAATCCGGCGTGCCTTCGCTTGTCACGAGCACTTCGGCCTCACTTAGGGTCCCAGCGACCTGCACGGACGCTCCCGGCCTGAGGATGACCACCTCGTTCTTCGTATACCTCGCGACCATCGGATGGTCGTCCACGATCAAGACTTTGGTCACGCGAGTCTCCCCTGTGCAAACGATTCTGCCAGCGGTTCCTTCCGCCTGACACTGCTTGCGCCCCTCCGTTGGTCGACTCGCCTCGTCCAATCGGACGAGGCGGCGGCGAAGGTCCTCTCCGATTGGAGGATTCACCTGCGCGGCTTCGCTTCTCAAGATTCGTTCGTCATCACGAGGAGGAGCCAGACCATGACGAACGACGAATTCACTTCATCCACCGACCTGCCGAACCCATCGTCTGAGCCAGACCAGTGCTGCCCAGACGACGAGACAGCCGCTCATCCACCTGACTCCGCGCGAGTCCGAAATCGTTCGCTACGTGATGCTCGGGGAGTCGAACAAGCAGATCGCACGTCGCCTCGGCATCAGCAACTACACGGTGCGTGACCACGTTTCGAACCTGCTCAAGAAATCGGGCGTGACGTCGCGGTCGCGACTCGCCCTGGTACTCCCGCCGCCATTGGCTCAGCCTGCTGCAGTCGCCTCGCGCGCGGGCCCCATCAATCCGATCAGTATCGCGGCTCGTCCGGCGGGTCACTCGCTTCATGACGCGAGCGTCGACCGTCAAATCGTGGGCTTGCCATGGAGGAAGTGAACCGAAGCCCCATCGAAGACGTCCCCCTGGACGGCCGGGTGCGTGACGTGCCACTGGAAGGCGCCGCCTTCACCGAGCACGCGGAGAGCGAGGCGCGGCCGACGAGGCACGATCCAGTAACTCCGATCGCGCTCTGATCAACGGCACCGGCTCGCCGGCGCTCGCTCCCGACTCCAGTGCGCGCGAAGACTCGGATGGCAACCGACAACAGAGGTGCCGACCTCTCGTTCAACTTACGGCGCCGCGTGCCCGTGGTGCTTCAAGCCGAGGCGGCGGAGTGTGGCCTTGCCTGCCTCGCGATGATCGCCGGCTGGCACGGCTACGCGACCGACATCGCAGGGCTGCGCCGGCGCTTCGACGTCTCTTTGAAGGGCGCCACGCTCAAGCATCTTGTCGACATCGCTTCGCAACTCGGCTTTGCGTGCCGGCCGATACGCCTTGAGCTCAACGAACTCGCCGACCTTCGTTCCCCCTGCATCCTTCACTGGGACATGAACCACTTCGTGGTTCTCGTGAAGGCGACGCACCGCGAAATCCACATCATGGATCCCGCTTTTGGAGAGCGCCGAATGCCGCTGTCCGCCGCCTCCGCTCATTTCACCGGCGTCGCGCTCGAACTCGACCCAAGCACGACGTTCCGGCCCGCGGAGGAGAGGAAGAGCTTGCCGCTGACCGTGCTGCTATCCGGAGCGCGAGGGTTGCGAGCCACCGCAATCCAGGTCCTGGTGCTTGCCCTCGCACTGGAAACCATCGTTCTCGCTTCACCATTCTTCATGCAATGGGTCGTTGACGGCGCTATCGTCTCCGCCGACCGGGACCTCCTTCTGCTGCTCGCTTCGGGCTTCGGGCTGCTGCTGCTGATCCAGGCCGCGGTTGCCTGGGCCCGCTCGTGGGTCGTCCTCTACGCTTCCACGCATCTCTCGCTTCATGGGGCTTCGAGCGTCTTTGCGCATCTGTTCAAGCTCCCCGCCACGTGGTTCGAGCGTCGGCACGTCGGAGACGTCGTATCCAGATTTGAATCGGTCTCTGCACTGCAACGGACACTCACCACGAGCTTCCTTGAGTCGTTGATCGACGGCCTGATGGCAGCTGCAACGCTGACGCTAATGGCGGTCTACAGCCCCGCCCTATCCTTCGTCGCCGTCGCATGCGCATCGGTCTATGCGCTACTGCGATGGGCAGCCTTCAGCCCGCTCCGCCACGCCGCTGAAGAGCAAATCGTCCTCGGCGCACGTGCCAACTCCATGTTCATCGAGAGCGTACGGGCCGTGATACCGATCAAGCTCTTCAATCAGGAACACACGCGGCGGGCGAGGTGGATGAACGCGACTGTCGAGGCGACCAACCGGGGCGTCTCGACCGAAAGGATCACGCTGCTATACAGGACCGCCCAGAGCGTCCTGTCGGGTGCCGAGCACGTGCTGATCGTCTATCTGGGTGCGCTCGCTGTGATGGAGGGTGGCTTCTCCGTCGGCATGTTGCTGGCGTTCGTCGCTTACAGGACGACGTTTTCAAGCCGCATTGCGGCGCTCACCGACAAGTTCGTCCAGTTGAAAATGCTTGCCCTTCATCGCGAACGGCTCGCCGACATCCTGCTGGCGCCCCCCGAGGGCCGCGGAGACGAGTCGCCCGGGGTTCAGCCCCGGGGATCGAGGCTCGAGGCGCTTGACGTCTCGTTCCGATATGGAGCGGGAGAGCCGTGGGTCCTGCGGCACGTGAACATCCGCATCGATCCGGGCGAGTGCGTCGCCATCACTGGCGGATCCGGCTGCGGGAAGACGACGTTGCTCAAGATCCTCATGGGCCTCCTGTCGCCGACGGAAGGCGAAGTCCGGTTCGGAGGCGTGGCGATCGAAGCGCTCGGAGCCCGCAGATATCGCGACCGCATTGCTGCCGTCCTGCAGGACGACCAGTTGCTCGCAGGATCAATCGCCGAAAACATTGCCTTCTTCGACCCGCACTACGACCACACGAAGATCGAGGCATGCACCCGGATTGCTGCTGTCGATGAAGAGATCTCCGCCATGCCGATGGGGTACGAAACACTCGTCGGAGACATGGGATCCTCGCTGTCCGGCGGCCAGAAACAGAGAATTCTTCTCGCCCGCGCTCTATACAAACGCCCGGAAGTTCTATTCCTCGACGAGGCGACCAGCCACCTGGACTTGAGAAAGGAAAGCCTGATCAGCCAGTCCGTCAGCGCCCTGAACTTCACTCGGCTCATCGTCGCGCACCGCCCCCACACCATCGCAGGGGCGCAACGGGTCATCGTCCTGGAGGACGGAACGATCAAGCAGGACCTGCGCGTATCGACGGCCTTCGCACAGTCCTTTCCGCGCGTCTAGCTAGAACTCGAACCCGAGCGCCACCGTCGTATACCGGCTCGAAATATCCGGATTGAACGCGTACGCGCTGATCGTCGCCTTGCCGGCGAACACCTGCATCAGCACCCCGCGCTGCAAATCGCGGTCGTTGTCCACCACCCGCGTGCGCTGCCCCACGAGGCCGACACGCAGCCACTGAACCGGCGTCCAGCCCAGTTCGCTCCACGCGTAGAAGTAGTTGTCGCTCGACTGCTGGCGGTCGAACACGTATTCCGCCTCGACGTAGACGTCGACCGACTTGTACTTCGCGCTGGCCTCCACGCCGGGCACCAGCCCCCGGGCGCGGCCGAACAGCGTGCCGATGATCGGGGTCACTTCCCACGTGACCTCCTTGCCGCCGGAGAACGTCCAGCCGACGAACGCCGAGGTCGACGCGCGCGCCTCGTAGTTGTAGCGCGCTTCGAGGTGCAGCGCGCCGTAGTTCACCGAGCCGACCGCCATCCCGTAGTTGGGCTGGTCGGGCAGCGCGTAGTAGTACCCGGTGATCGTCCCGGAGAGCGCGCGCTCGACCGGCACATCGTCCGCCGCTTGCGCGCCGCCGGCGGCAGAGCAGGAGCAGCGCACCGGCGCGATCGGCGCGGCGGCGGCTCATCCTCATCCTCCGAGCGCCATGATCGCCAGGATCAGGGCCGCGCCGACGGCCGTCATCAGCACGCCGGTCGCGACGGCCGGGTGATGCCCCGCATGCCGGCCAAGCACGTAGCCGCTGGCAAAGAGCATCGCCAGCGTGACGTAGCGGGAGACCTTCATCGCGGTCGCCAAGTCGCCCCAGATCGCGAAGGGCAGCACCACCGGGAAGGTCGCCACGACGACGAGCAGGAACACGGCAAAGGCCGACAGCCAGTCCGTGCCGTCCAGCCGCGGCCGCGGCCGGGAGCGGCAGCGCTAGCCAGCCGCGACTGCATCGCTTCCAGTTCCGCCGGCCCCACCGGCCGCCGCCGCACCGGGCGGCAGCGCGAGCGTGATCATCCGGTGCGCGGTGGCGGCGTCCGCCGTCTTCAGCCGCTGGGCGAACACGTGCCTGCGCGTCTTCTCGGTCGCCGTGCGCACAAGGAACATGACCGCATCGGCCAGGCCCCATGCCAGGTTGCAGCCGAACGCGCCGATCATCACGGTCCGCACCTCGTCGCGCCCCGCGTCGGCGATCGACAGCGAACCGACGATCGTGACCGCCATCAGCAGGCCGAACAGGATTTCCGAAATCCGGTCGACGGGATCGAGCAGGCGCTTCGACTCGGTCGTGAACGAGTCGTTCATCGAGTTCGCTGGCGCGCTCATGCCGGTCCTCCCGTGGCCTCGCCCAGCGTCAGTTCCACGTGCAGCACACCGCCTTCGCTGCGCTTGCGCATCGGCAGTCCGCAGCGCTCGAACACGCGCAGCATGGACGGGTTCCCCGACAGGACGTCGGCCTCGAACACCGCGATGCCCCGGTCGCGCGCCACGGCGGCCAGGGCCTGCAGCAACCGGCCCGCGATGCCCTGCCCGTGGAAGTCTTCCTCGACCGTGAACGCGATCTCGGCCTTGCGCAGCGGAGCCTCCGCCGTGACGACATAGCGGCCGCCGGCGATGATCGCTTCGTCGGCGCCGGATCCGGTCGTCGTGACGATCACAACTTCGCGCTGCGGATCGGTGCGCATCGACGCGATCGAGCCCGGCTTCGGTCAGCTCCTTGCGGTGGGAGAACAGTCGCGTGTAGATCGTCTCTGCTGTCAGACCCCGCACGGCCTTGGCCATGCGCTCGCGGTCATCGGGCCTCAGTTCGCGCAGGGTGACCGCAAGACCGTTCTTCAGCGTGGTGGTGATGGGTTCGATGTCCATGCGCAACGATGCGGCGCGGCGCGCCGCAGCGTCTTTGCAATTCACGACAGGGCCGACGTCCGCGATCCCTTGCAGTGCGACGCCATGCCGAGGCGGCGTGAAGACGATCGGTATCGGCAGCAGGCCCGGCATTTCAGCGGCGGGTCGATCAGGGCGAACTGTCCGTTTTCAGGGTCGCCGAGGTCACTGAGCCGGCTGGGCACCGAATGTCCCGCGACTGCGCACCCATTGCATGTTTCAGCACGGCGAGACACGCGGGTGGCCAGCCGCGAGACCCTTCCGACCATCCAGCCTCCGATGAGCCTTGCGCGGTGGGGTCCGTAGCCTTCGGATCTGCGCGAGCCCGAAAGTAGTACCTCTCCGAAACCCTTGACGCCCATCAACCTCGCGCCGCGGTTGTCCCTTAGTTTTGTCCGACATACGCGCCGTCGAGGGGATCGCAGCATGTTTACGCAGTCAGTCAAAAGCATCATGGACGCCCGCAAGCTGATTCTCGTACCGGGGACCATGACGGTGCGCGAAGCCGCCGAAATGATGAAGTCCAAGCGCTATGGGGCGGTCCTCATCACCGAGGGGGACGAACTGCTGGGCATCTTCACCGAGCGGGATGCGGTGTTCCGCGTGCTCGCCGCCGGACGTGACCCGGACACGACGAAACTTGCCGACGTGATGACCAAGTCGCCGCAGACGATCTCGTCGGACAAGACCTTCGGCCACGCGATGCTGATGATGCACGAGGGGGCGTTCCGCCACGTGCCGGTCATCGACAACGGCAAGCTGGTCGGCATGGTGTCGTCGCGCAACGCGCTCGACCCGGACCTCGAGGAGTTCGTCTTCGAGGAGCGCCGCCGCAAGCACCTGATCGAGACGCGCTAGCGCGGCATTTCGCCGCAGCGGGCTACAGATTGCGGCCCGGCTGCCGAATAGCCGCCTCCAGCGCCTCCGCACGCCGCGCGATTGCACTTGTCATGCGGTCGAAGATGAACAGGTGCGCCGGCACCAGCGCATACCAGTAAAGCAGTCCCCACACGCCCTGCGGATGCCAGTACGCGGTCACGGTGAGACGCGTTCGGCCGTTCGACTCCGGCTCGATCTCGAACTCCAGGATGCCGGCGCCCGGCGCGCGCATGCCGAAGTTCAGCGTCAGGCGCCGTTCCCGCTCCATGCCGACCACGGTCCAGTAGTCGATGGCGTCGCCCACGCGCAGGTCGGTCGGATGACGCCGGCCGTGCGTGAAACCGGGGCCGCCGACCAGCCAGTCGAGCAACTCGCGCAGCCACCACAGGAAACTCATCGTGTAGTAGCGGTTGTCGCCGCCAATCGCGGTGACCACCTTCCACAGCGACGCGGTTGACGCGGCGGCCGTCGCCGTGCCGCTCGCCTTCTTCGCATAGAACGCGTAGTCGTGGCGGAACGCCCGGTACGGAAACGCGCCTTCGGTCCAGCGCACCGACACCTGCTGGTCACGCTCGGCCTGCAGCGCGGCAACCACGCTTTCCCGGAAGGTCAGCAGCCGCTGCGGAACGAGGCGGCGCAACGCTTCGTCGTCGGCCGGAATGTCGTGCTTCAGCCCGCCGATCAACGCCCGCGCGATGCTCGCCGGCACGGCGGTCACCAGTCCCAGCCAGTACGAGGACAGCCGTGGCGAGAGCACCGGCACGCGGATGATGCGCGTGCGCCTGCCGACGACCTCGCCGAACGCCAGCATCATCTCCTCGTAGCTCAGGGTGTCCGGCCCGCCGGCGTCGTAGATGCCGCCCGCCGTCTCGGGCAGCGCCGCCACCCGCACCAGGTACTCGAGCAGGTTCGCCAGCGCGATCGGCGAGGAGCGCGACCGCACCCACTTCGGCGTGACCATCACCGGCAGGTGATAGACGAGGTCGCGCATCACTTCGTAGGCCGCAGAGCCCGGACCGACGATGATGCCGGCGCGGATCTCGGTCACCGGCACCGGACCGGCCCGCAACATGTCGCCGCTCTCCTTGCGCGAGACGAGGTGCTCGGAGTCCGCCGCCTTCGGGACCAGGCCTCCGAGGTAGACGATGCGCTGCACGCCGGCACGCGCGGCCGCCTGCGCGAAGTTGGCCGCCGCCTCGCGGTCGAGCCGGCCGAAGTCGCGTCCGGCCGCCATCGAGTGCACGAGGTAGTACGCCGTCGACGCGCCGGCCAGCGCCGCGTCGAGCGTGGCGGAATCCAGGGCGTCGGCCTCGACGATTTCCACACCCGTCCACCCGCGCGCTTCGAGCACGCGCCGCTGGCGGCCGACGGCGCGAACACGCGCGCCTTCGGCGAGCAGACGCGGAACGAGGTTGCTGCCGACGTAGCCGGTCGCGCCGAACACGACGACCGGAGGCGAGATGGAGCCGGGTGTCATTGGGCGCGCAGTCTAGCGACTGCGCGCCGCGCGGCCGCCGCTAATAGCGGCCGTGCTGCTTGTAGATGTAGTTCGACAGTTCGACCGACTGGATCGACAGCCGACGCTGGGTGTTGTGGGCGATGCGGATGATCGCGCGCATCACGAGATAGACGATGCGCGGCTCCTTGTCGAGCAGTTCCTCCAGCCCCTCGCGGCGCAGGAAGAACACCCGCGTGGGTCCGTGCGCCTCCAGCGAGGCATAGCGCTCGGTGCCGTCGATGAACGACAGCTCGCCGGCAAAGTCGCCGGCGACGAGCGTGTGCAGCGACACCGGCGGCTCGCCCTGCGGATGACGGACCACGCCGAGCGCACCGCTGACGATGACGAACAGGCGGTCGTCCGGCGCGCCTTCGCGCACCAGCAGTTCGCCGTTGGCGAGGTCGCGGATCTCGATCTTCCCGGCCAGCGTGCGGCACTGCTCGTCCGTCAGTTCCGCCGCCAGGCGCGAAGCGCGCAATGCCTGATAACGATCCTGCTCTGACATGCCGGTCCCCTTCCCGTGTTTCGTGTCCCGTCCAGCGGGAGTCGCTCGCGATTCTCGCGCTGCCGACGGCGGCGCCATTGAACTAGCGCAAGCCGCCTTTACGGCGGCGACGGGCACCAAAATGAGTGTAACGGCTCCCGTTACAGGCCAGCGAGCCGGAAGTGAGAAGAATCAAACGTTTGTGTGCGACTCCGGAGCGGATTGACCTTCATCAACGGGCCGCAGTCGCGTCGGAACAGCATGCGGCCATCTCGCTCGCGGCGACAGTCCCTGCGCCCATCGCGAAATTCGAAGACCCGAGGGGAGTCCACCATGTTTGAAACGTCATACGAAGTGATGCGGCGGCAGGGCATTACGCGGCGGAGCTTTCTCAAGTTCTGCAGCCTGACCGCGGCTTCGCTGGGGCTCGGCGACGCCGGCGCCCAGCAGATCCAGAAGGCGCTTGAAACGAAGCCGCGCACGCCGGTGGTGTGGCTGCACGGCCTCGAGTGCACCTGCTGCACGGAATCGTTCATCCGCTCGGCGCACCCGCTGGCGAAGGACGTCGTGCTGTCGATGATCTCGCTCGACTATGACGACACGATCATGGCCGCGGCCGGCCACCAGGCCGAGGAAGCCCTCGAGAACACGATCAAGAAGTACAAGGGCAACTACATCCTCGCGGTCGAAGGCAATCCTCCGCTCGCCGACGACGGCGTCTACTGCATCCCCGGTGGCAAGCCCTTCGTCGAGAAGCTGAAGCACGTCGCCAAGGACGCGATGGCGATCATCTCCTGGGGCTCGTGCGCCTCGTGGGGCTGCGTGCAGGCCGCGAAGCCGAACCCCACCGGCGCCGCGCCGGTGCACAAGGTCATCTTCGACAAGCCGATCATCAAGGTGCCCGGCTGCCCGCCGATCGCCGAGGTCATGACCGGCGTCGTCACGTACGTCCTGACGTTCGGCAAGCTGCCGGACATGGACGCGCAGGGCCGTCCGAAGATGTTCTACAGCCAGCGCGTGCACGACAAGTGCTACCGCCGGCCGCACTTCGACGCCGGCCAGTTCGTCGAGAAGTTCGACGACGAGAACGCGCGCAAGGGCTACTGCCTGTACAAGGTCGGCTGCAAGGGCCCCGTCACCTACAACGCCTGCTCGGCCGTCGGGTGGAACGAAGGCCTGTCGTTCCCGATCAAGTCCGGCCACGGCTGCATCGGCTGCTCGGAAGACGACTTCTGGGACAAGGGCTCCTTCTACGATCACCTGACGACGATCCGCGCGCCGGGCCTGTCGAACCTCGGGATCGAAGGCACCGCGACACAGTTCGGAGTCGCCGCGCTGGCGGTCGCCGGTGCCGGCATCGCCGCGCACGCCGCGCTGTCGGCCGTCAAACAGGCCCGCAGCACGACGCGCAATGACAAGCTCAACGAGACGGTGGAGAAGTAATCATGCCGACCATCCAGACACAAGGCTTCACCCTCGACAACAGCGGCCGGCGCATCGTCGTCGATCCCATCACGCGGATCGAAGGGCACCTGCGCATCGAGGTCAACGTCGACAAGGACAACGTCATCCGCAACGCCGTGTCCACCGGCACGATGTGGCGCGGCCTCGAAGTCATCCTGAAGGGCCGTGACCCGCGCGACGCGTGGGCCTTCGTCGAGCGCATCTGCGGCGTGTGCACCGGCGTGCATGCACTGGCATCGGTGCGCTCGGTCGAGGACGCGCTCGGGATCCAGATCCCGAAGAACGCGAACATCATCCGCAACCTGATGCACGCGACGCTGTACGCGCAGGACCACCTGGTCCACTTCTATCACCTGCACGCGCTCGACTGGGTCGACATCGTGTCCGCTCTGAAAGCGGATCCGAAGAAGACCAGCGAGATCCAGCAGTCGATCTCGCCGTGGCCGAACAGTTCTCCCGGGTATTTCCGCGAAGTGCAGAGCCGCCTGAAGAAGTTCGTCGAGAGCGGCCAGCTCGGGATCTTCGCCAACGCCTACTGGGGTCACCCCGCGTACAAGCTTCCGGCGGAAGTGAACCTGCTCGCGACTGCCCACTACCTCGAGGCGCTCGATTTCCAGAAGGAGATCGTGAAGATCCAGACCATCTTCGGCGGCAAGAACCCGCATCCGAACTGGCTGGTCGGGGGCGTGCCCTCCCCGATCAACATCGACGGCGCCGGTGCCATCGGCGCCGTGAACATGGTGTCGCTGAACATGGTCAGCAACATCATCAACCGCACGATCGAATTCGTCGACCAGGTCTACATTCCCGACCTGCTTGCGGTGGCGGGCTTCTACAAGGATTGGGCGAAGTGGGGCGGCGGCCTGTCGAGCCAGAACGTCATGTCCTACGGCGACTTCCCGGACATCGCGAACGACTACAGCAACAAGAGCATGCTGCTGCCGTCTGGCGTGATCCTCGGCGGCGACCTGAAGAAGGTGCACGAGGTCGACCTCAAGGACCCCGAGCAGGTGCAGGAGTGGGTCTCCCACAGCTGGTACAAGTACGCGGACGAGGCGAAGGGGCTGCACCCGTTCGACGGCGTGACCGATCCGAACTTCGTGCTCGGCGGCGCCACCAAGGGCACGCGCACCAACATCGAGAACATCGACGAGGCGGCCAAGTACTCGTGGGTCAAGTCGCCGCGCTGGAAAGGCCACGCGGTCGAGGTCGGCCCGCTGGCGCGCTACCTCGTCGCCTACGCGCGCGGGAACAAGGAGATCCAGGAGCAGGTCAACGGCGCGCTGAAGGTGCTCGACGTTCCGGTCACGGCGCTCTTCTCGACGCTCGGCCGCACGGCCGCGCGCGGGCTCGAGTGCCAGTGGTCGGCGCACAAGATGAAGTACTTCTATGACCAGCTGATGGCCAACATCAAGGCGGGCGACCTCAACACGGCGAACACCGAGAAGTGGGAACCAAGGACCTGGGCGTCCGAGTGCAAGGGCGTTGCACCGGTCGAGGCTCCACGCGGCGCGCTCGCGCACTGGGTGAAGATCAAGAACACGAAGATCGACTCCTACCAGTGCGTGGTGCCGACGACGTGGAACGCAAGTCCGCGCGATCACAAGAACCAGATCGGCGCGTACGAAGCGGCCCTGATGAACACGCCGATGGCCAAGCCGGACCAGCCCGTCGAGATCCTGCGGACCATCCACAGCTTCGACCCGTGCCTGGCCTGCGCAACCCACGTGATGTCGCCGGAAGGTGAAGAACTCGTGTCCGTGAAGGTTCGCTGAGAGGAAGCACATGGCATCCAACCAAGCAGGCAACCCCGCCGTCGGCGGGGCGGTCCCCTACAAGGGTCCGGCTGGCGACGTACCGACACGATCGTTTCCCGCGGGTCGCAAGACCGCCCGCGAAGGAACGATGGTGGTGGACGCCGCCAGTGGTGAAGTACTCGGCGGCACGCTGCAACAGGTGTACGTGTACCAGGCGCCGGTTCGCATCTGGCACTGGGTGATGATGATCGCGATGCTCGTGCTCGTTCCCACCGGCTACCTGATCGGGTCGCCGTGGAACGGGCCTTCGCGCGAGGCGACCTTCTCGTACTTCTTCGGCAACGTGCGGCTCATTCACTTCCTCGCCGCAGCGGTGTTTGTCATCGCGTTCATCGTCCGCGTGTACTGGGCGATCGTCGGCAACCACCACGCGCGTGCCATCTTCCTCCCGCCGGTGTGGAGCGGCAGCTGGTGGAGCGGCATGTACCGACAGGGGCTGTACTACGCGTTCATCAGGAAGGAGCCGCCGCTGTGGATCGGGCACAACCCGATGGCGCAGTTGGCGATGTTCGCGATGTACGTGCTCGGGACGGTGGTCATCATCCTGACCGGACTGTCGATGTTCTCCGAGCAGTACGGCTGGGGCTCGGTGTGGATGAACCTGTTTGGCTGGGTCAACGTTCTGCTCGGCGGATCGCAGATGGTGCGCCTGGTGCACCACCTCGCGATGTACTACCTGCTGCTCTTCGCGGTAATCCACATGTACATGGCGATCCGCGAGGACGTGATGGGCGGGGAGACCGTGGTCGGCTCGATGGTCAACGGGCTGCGCTCCTTCAAGGAAGGCGCGAACAGGCACTGACGGGGACCGGGGCCGCGGTGCGACGCGGCCCCCCTCCCTCTCGTTCACCATGTTGTCGCCCGTGCCCGCCCCTCGCCGTCTCCGCCAAGTCCAGCCTAACTCGGTGGGCGTACCCGCGCGTCGCCCGCCGCACCCCGGTCAGTTTCTCGAGAGCCGGTTCCTGAAGCCGCTGCAGATCAGCCAGACCGAGCTTGCCGGGGCACTGGGAGTCTCCCGCCGCCGCGTCAACGAACTGATCAACGGCAAGCGCGCCATCACGCCCGACACGGCCGTGCGGCTGGCGATGTACTTCGGCAACGAAGCCGCCTTCTGGATGCACCTGCAGGTCGCCTGGGACATGCACTCGGCGGTGCGCGAAGTGCGGGCGTCCCCGCGCAGGCCGTAGCCGCCGGATCAGCGGCCCGACAGGGCGCGCGCTGCGTTCAGTACGCCTGCGGCGCGCCTGCGCCGCGCTTGATTTCTGCGAGCGGTACCCGGTATTCGGCCGCGTCCGCATCGCCCAACTCGTCGACGATGTGGCGTCGCATCTGTTCCCGGAATTCGTCGACGGACTCGAAAAACGCCGACATCATGCGCACCCACAGGAACATGCCGCGGGGTGTGAGCGACCAGCCCTGCTCGTCTTCGGCAATCGCGCCGATAGCCTTGAGCCCGAGCAGCTCGGGGCGAAGCGTCCGCTCGAAGTGCTCCCCATAGCGCGCCCGAACCCAATCCCTTTCCAGGCGCAGACCGAACAGCCGCACCAGGAGGTCGTAGCGCATCCTTTCGCGCAGGCCCATCCGGCGCTCGCCGGTGACGCCGGTCAGGCCGCGGTCGATCCGCTCGACGTACGCCTGCAACGAAAACGTCGTCGCGTACAGCACGCCGTCCACATACGAGAACGCGCCACTGCCCAGCCCCACGTAGTTGGCCGCTCCGACGATGTATTCGTCGATGCCGCAGCTGCCGCGGGTGAAGCACCATGCAGACGTCGCCACGAACGACGAGCCGAGCCGCGCAAGGATGCGCTCGTAATGGTCTCCCATCCGCTCCTTGTGGCGCTCGCCGACGGTCTTCGCCATCCTGCGCGCCGCGCTCGGCGAGGTCATCAGCGGATACAACGAAGCCTGGTTCGCCGGACACAGCAACAAGGTGTCGAGATCGGCTTCCAGCATCGCCGCGGTCTGCTGCGGCAGATTCCAGATCATGTCGACGTTGAGGGTCCTGAAGCGTCCCGCCGCTGCGGCCAGATGGTCGAGGATCTCGGCGCGGCAGCCGTACTTCTCCAGCCGCACCATCTGTCGCAACAGGTTGTCGTCGAAGGTTTGCACGCCGACCGACAGGCGATCGACGCCAGCGCTCTCGAGCATCGTCAGGACCTCGTCGCGAAGGTCTTTCGGATTCGTCTCGACCGAGACTTCGGAAAGGCCTGGATTGAGCTCGCGAATCAGCCCCAGGGTGTCGGCCAGTTCGTCGGGCAGCACCGTAGGCGTTCCCCCGCCCACGTAGACGCCACTGAAGACATAGCCGTTGCTGTGATAGCGGCGGATCTCGCGGCGCAGTGCGGCGAAATAGCGCCGCGCCGGACGTTCCTCGAAGCGAACCCGGTGGAATGAGCAGTACGGGCACAGAACCTCGCAGAACGGCACGTGCAGGTACAGGAAGACCGGCGAGGACGGCACGCTTGCGATGCCCTGGCTCGGCTCGAGCCTCACCGTCTTTTGCGCCTCGTGCCGGAACGCGGCATCGATCAGCGCGTCGAACATCGGAACCCCTCGAAGAAAAGACGAGTCCGGCCATCGGCCCGCCGCTGCTCACCTTGCCCAGTCTGCGGCATCGGCACTTTCCGGTCACAGACACGGGGCAAAGAGGGCAATGCTCCCGCCGGGCCATCCGTCGGCCGTTGACGTAACGCAACCGGGCGCCGCTTGTGCCCTGTACCTTCCGCTGTAACCCAAAGGGTTACAGAGGAACGCATGGAAGAACGGCGTGAAGTTCTGGTGCTCGGCATCGGCAACATGCTCTGGGCCGACGAAGGCTTTGGCGTCCGCGCGGTCGAGGCGCTGAACGCTGCCTTCGAGTACCCCTCGCCTGCCGTGCTGCTGCTCGACGGCGGTACCCTCGGACTCAATCTCCTCGAGTACGTCGAAGCATCGCGGCGTGTGCTCGTTTTCGACGCCGTCGACTTCGGGTTGGCGCCCGGCACGCTCAAGGCGCTGCGCGACGCCGAGGTGCCGCGCTGGGGCGCCCGCAAGATGAGCCCCCATCAGAACGGCTTCAACGACATCCTCGCGTTGGCCACGCTGCACGCCCGCACACCGGACAGCATCGTGGCCATCGGCGTGCAACCCGTCACCCTCGAGGACTTCGGCGGCAGCCTCACCGAGCCGGTGCGTGCCTGCCTGCCCGAAGCCATCGAGTTGGCCGCGCGTCAACTCGCCGAATGGGGTTACCCCGGCCGTCGGCGGGCCGCCGACGAGGCCGTCGAGCCACTGAACTTCCAGTCGCTCGGACTCACGTCGTACGAAGCTGGACGCCCGACCGAGGACGACGCCTGCCGGATCGGCGATCCTCGCCTGCTCGTCACTGCGCGCGGAGGGAAGTAGCCATGTGCGTCGGCATTCCCATGCAGGTGATCAGCAGCGAAGACGGCATGGCCGAGTGCGAAGGCCGTGGCCGCCGCGAGCGCCTCAACGCCATGCTGATCGGCGCTGTCGTGCCCGGCGCGTGGATCCTCGCGTACAACGGCTCAGCCGTGCGTGAGATGACCGCCGACGAAGCGCAGCAGACCAACCACGCCCTCGACGCCCTCGACGCCGCCCGGCACGGCGGCGACATCGATGGCTTCTTCGCCGATCTCGTGGGACGCGAACCCACGTTGCCACCCCATCTGAAGGATCCCCAGGCATGAGTGCCGTTCCGATCACCGCGCCCGCGGTTCATCCGCTCGTTGACCAGCTGTTCACCCGCCACGGCTTCGCGCGCGTGGACGCCGAGTCCCTCGACGATTTCGCGGCCGCCCCAGGCCACGTGCTGCTGGTCTTCACCGAAGATCCCGTGCGCTACAAGGAAACGCTCGACCTCGCCGTCATCGCGCCCGAGGTCGCCCGCGCGTTTGCCGGCTGCTTCCGGCTCGCGGCGCTGCTGCCCGCCGACGCACGCAAGGTCGCGCCCCGGTATGGATTCGCGCGTTGGCCCGCGCTGGTGGTGCTGAAGGACGGGCACTACGTGGGCGCCATCGACGGCCTGCGCAACTGGAACGAGTACATCGAGGAAACGCAGCGCCTGCTCGCCGCCGAGCCGACCCGCGCGCCCTCGATCGGCATTGCAGTCAAGACCGCCGGGGATCCCGGTCACTGTCACTGAGGCAACGATGACGACAAAATCCTTCCCGATCCCCGTCCGCGTGACGGGCCCCGGCTCGCATGTCGAGGACGAGGACCTGCAGTACCTCGCCGTGCCGCGCGACATGCGGACCTTCGAGATGCCGCGTGTGCCGGAGACGGAGGACACCGCATCGCTCACCGTCGCCCGCGACACGCTGGCGCAACTGCTGACGATGATGAACGAGTGGACGCCCGGCGCGCCGCATCCCGTGCTCGACATGCGCGGCGTGCCTCATGGGGCGCAGACCATCACCAACCAGATGCTCGGCGACGGCGAGGTCAGCATCCAGGTGAACGGCCAGCGCACGCTGCACGTCCAGGAAAGCGTGTTCACCGGCGTCTGGCACGTCGTCGAACTCGACGGCGCGGGCCAACTGCTGGCCGACTGGCTGGAAGCCGCCCCCCTGCCATCCGCCGTGCTGGCCGCGGCGCGCGACAGCGGACGCGACCACCTCATGCCGGTCGAGATTCCCGCGGGCGCAATGAATTCGCCGGCGCTCCTTCACGAACTGCAAGGGCAGTTGAAGACGCGCCGGCCGGGCGACTCCCCGCACGTGCTCAACCTGACGCTGTTCCCGATGACGCCCGAGGACCACCAGGTGCTCGAGCGCGCGCTGCCCGTGGGCAGCGTGGCCATCATCTCGCGCGGCTTCGGCAACTGCCGCATCACCTCGACGGCGGCACGCAATATCTGGCGCGTGCAGTACTTCAACAGCATGAACACGCTGATCCTCAACACGATCGAGGTCGTCGAAGTGCCCGAAGTGGCGCTCGCCGCGCAGGAGGATCTCGACGACACGCGCGCCCGGCTCGTCGAACTGATCGACTGGATGAGCGAATCCTGCCCCGCCTGAGACGAAGCGATGGAGCAGCGCGTGGGCGACCATGCACGGATCGGTCCGACGACGCGCCTCGAGTGCAAGGTGTGCTGGCACGTCTACGACCCGTCCGAGGGCGACCCGGTGTGGCAGATCCCTCCCGGCACGCCCTTCACGCACCTGCCGGATCACTGGACCTGCCCCAACTGCTCCACGACCAAGGACGGCTTCCTGGTCCTGCACGATGACTGACACCGCCGATACCCTCGACTCCTCCGTCGCCACCCCGCTGCTGCCCGATCCATCGCTGCGACTGACCGCGGCGTACCGGACCATCGCGCAGCGCATGGACGGGCTGAACTTCGTCAACCCCGCGATCGAAGTCGAGGCGGTGGGCTTCGCGCCGTGGGAGTCGCACTGGCTGGGCGTCATGGTCACCCCGTGGTCCATCAACCTGATGCTGCTGCCGCGCGACACCAGCGCGTGGACCTCCCTGCCGCAGGGCGAGAAGCTCTGCTACCGCTTCCCGGCCGGCGACTACGACTTCATCTCATCGCGCGACGAGACCGTGGGCGAGTACCAGATGTGCTCGCTCATCTCTCCCGTGCTCGAGATCCCGGACCAACCCGCGGCGCGCGAGGTGGCCACGCTGGCGCGCGCCGCGCTGCTCGATCCGGCCAACGCCCCCGTGCCCGACGTCCCGAAGGTCGCCGAGGAGACGCCGACGCCAGGTCCCGTCGAGCAGATCGAAATGCAGGCGCACGCGCCGATGAGCAAGCGCGAGTTCCTGCGCGGACGCTTCCTGCGCGGGGAGCCCTCCGAGTGAATCCGGAAGGCGAGATCACCGTGCGGCTGGCGTGTGCGGAGCAGGTCGTGCGCAACGTCACGGTCACGTCGTCGCGCACGGGACTGCCCGCGCGCCTCGTCCGTGGGCGCGTTGCCGCGGACGTCCAGCGACTGGTGCCGCTGCTGTTCAGCATCTGCAGCCGGGCCCAGGGAGCGGCCTCGGCCTCGGCGATCGCCGCGGCACAGGGAGTGCCCTCCACCGTCGGCAATCCCGCCCGCCAGACACTCGAGGTCATGCTCGAGATGCTGCAGGAAAGCGTGTGGCGCCTGCTGATCGACTGGCCCAAGGCACTCGGAGAGCAGGCCCTGGTGACGCCGGTCGCGATGGTGCGGCACTCAAGCAATACCGTCGTCGATGACGGCGTGACTCTCGACGCCCTGCTGGCCGTCGCGGAGAGCGTGCTGGTCGAGCACGTGTATGGAGTGCCACCCGGAGCCTGGCTCGCGGCCACGAACCTCGGCGTGCTCGACCGCTGGATCGAACGCGGCCCGACCCTTCCCGCGCGCCTGCTGCGCCAGATGCGGGACGAGGCGCCCGGCCTGGGGCTCAGTGACGTCGCGCTGATGCCCGATGCCACGCTCGAGAACCTCAGCCGTGCGCTGCTGGGCGAGATGGAGGTCGACCCCGAGTACACGCGCTTTCCGCGCTGGGCCGGAATGCCCGTGGAAACAGGAGCGCTGGCACGGCAGGTCGACACAACGCTGGTGGCCGAGTTGCTGCAGCGGGACGGACGAAGCGCGTCGACCCGCTTCGTGGCGCGACTGGTGGAACTCGCCGTGCTGATCAGGGACCTGCGCGCGCGCTCCGGCGGACGGATCGCGCCGGTGCGCGGCCACTCGCTCGGCTCGGGCGTCGGCGTCGGCCTGGCGGAGACGGCGCGCGGACTTCTGCTGCACCGGGTCCAGGTCGAGCGCGGACTGGTGACCGACTACCGGATCGTGGCGCCCACCGAATGGAACTTCCACCCCGGCGGTCCCCTCGCGCAGGGCCTGAAGGGACGCCGCGCGACCGATCCCGTGCAACTGGAACGCGAGGCGCGCACGGTCGTGCAGTCGCTGGACCCCTGCGTGGCCTGTCGCGTGGAAATCGCCGATGCATGAGATGTCGCTCGCGGAAGGCATCGTGCAGATCGTCGAGAACACGGCGCGGGCGAACGACGCGCGCGCGGTGCGCGCCGTCTGGCTGGAGCTCGGCGCGCTGTCGCACGTCGAGCAGGAGGCACTGCGCTTCTCGTTCGACGTCGTCAAGCTCGGCACGGTGGCGGCCGACGCGCGCCTCGAGGTCGTCACCACGCCGGGACGCGCGTGGTGCATGCCGTGCGGGAATGCGGTCGACCTGGCGAAGCTTGGAGATCCCTGCCCGACCTGCGGGAGTTACCAGTTGCAGGTCACGCAGGGCGAGGAAATGCGTGTGAAGGAGATCGAGATCGCCTGAGGCGGTCCGAGGAGAACGGTATGTGCACGACATGCGGGTGCGGCAGCGGCGAAACGAAGATCGAGGGCGACGAGCACGGACACGAGCATCGGCATGCCGACGGAACGGTGCACGGCACGACACACGATCACGACCACGAACATGACCACGCGCACGAGCATGTTCGGATGCGGCCACGAGCATGCGGGCGAACACGACCACGTTCCGGAGGACGATCGCGCACCACGGTGCCGTCGTGGCGCACGGCGACCACGTGCACTTCGGCGCCGGCGCCGCGCACGCGCACGCGCCGGGCCTGTCGCAGTCGCGCATGGTGCAGATCGAGCAGGACATCCTCGGGAAAAACGATCAGCACGCGCGCTTCAACCGGGAGTTCCTCGCGGAGCGCGGCATCTTCGCGGTGAACCTGGTATCGAGCCCGGGCTCGGGCAAGACCACGCTGCTGACGGAATCGATCAGGCGGCTGCTGCCGGGCACGCCCGTGACGGTGATCGAGGGCGACCAGCAGACGGCCAACGACGCCGAGCGCATCCGTGCCACCGGCGCCCGCGCCCTGCAGATCAACACCGGCAAGGGCTGCCACCTCGATGCCAGCATGGTCGAGCGCGCGCTCGAGCGGCTGCAGCCGCCCGAGGAGTCGGTGCTGTTCATCGAGAACGTCGGCAACCTCGTCTGCCCGGCCGCCTTCGATCTTGGCGAGGCGCACAAGGTAGTCGTGCTGTCGGTGACCGAAGGCGAGGACAAGCCGCTCAAGTACCCGGACATGTTCAAGGCGGCCACGCTGATGCTGCTGAACAAGATCGACCTGCTGCCGTACCTCACCTTCGACGTCGCGAAGTGCATCGAGTACGCACGCCGCGTCAATCCGGGCATCGAGGTCATGCAGGTGTCGGCCACCAAGGGCGACGGCATGGACACATGGCTCGCGTGGGTGAAGCTTCACGCGGTTACGGCGCGCCACGCCCGGACACAGCCGAAGGCGGCGGCCGCGGAGTGAAGATGCCGATGTCGGCCGTGCTCGCCTCTTCGCCGGAACGCCGCCGCGTGCGCGTGCGCGGGCTGGTGCAGGGCGTGGGCTTCCGTCCGTACGTCTATCGCCTGGCGTCCGAACTGGGACTGGCCGGCCGCGTGCTGAACGACGGCGCGGGTGTGGAAATCGAGATCGAAGGCAGCGACGAACGCCTGGACGGCTTCGTCGCGCGGCTGCGCAGCGAGGCTCCGCCCCTGTCGCGCATCGACAGCGTCGACGTCACGCCGATGGCGGCGCGCGGCGAGGTGACATTCGAGATCATCGCCAGCGCGGGCGGTCCCGTGGCGACGGGCATCACGCCGGACGCGGCGGTCTGTCCCGAGTGCCTGGCCGACATGTTCGACCCCGGCAACCGGCGCTGGCGTTACCCGTTCACCAACTGCACGCACTGCGGTCCGCGCTACACGATCACGGGCCGCCTTCCGTACGACCGTCCGAACACCAGCATGGCATCGTTCGTCCAGTGCGCCGCCTGCCAGGCGGAGTACGACGCGCCCGCCGACCGGCGCTTCCACGCGCAGCCCAACGCGTGCCCCGCGTGCGGCCCGCGTCTTGCGCTGTGGGACAGCGCAGGCCGCCCGCTCGACGTCGCCGATCCGGTGGCCGCGACGGTCGAACGGATCCTTGCCGGCCGCATCGTCGCCATCAAGGGGCTCGGCGGCTTCCACCTGGTGTGCGACGCGCGCAACGCCGGCGCGGTGGCCGAACTTCGCCACCGCAAGCAGCGCGAGGAGAAGCCGTTCGCCGTGATGTTCGCGAACATCCCGTCGATCACGCCGGTCGCGCGCCTGGGCCGGGCCACGGCGACTCTGCTCACTTCACCCGGGGGGCCCGTCGTCCTGCTGGTCAAGCAACCCGGCGCGGACGAGGCGCTGCCCGGTGTCGCGCCCGGCATGGCGACGCTCGGTGCGATGGTCCCCCACACACCGTTGCAGATGCTGCTGTTCCACGAAGCGGCCGGCCACCCCGCGGGCACGCGCTGGCTCAACCAGCCACAGCCGCTGGTACTCGTGATGACGAGCGCCAATCCCGGCGGCGAACCGCTGGTGATCGACAACGACGAAGCGGTGCGCCGTCTGGGATCGATCGCCGACGCGCTGCTGGTCCACGACCGCGCCATCCTGATCCGGTGCGACGACAGCGTGGCCGCCGCCGACCTGAAGGGCGCACCCGTGTTCATTCGCCGCGCCCGTGGCTACACGCCCGCATCGATTCGACTCGCCGAGGACGGACCGCCGGTGCTCGCGGTCGGCGCCTACCTGAAGAACACGATCTGCGTGACGCGTGGCGCCGAAGCCTTCCTGTCCCAGCACATCGGGTCCCTCGACAACGCCGCGACCTGCCTTGCGATGGAAGAAGCCGTCGGCCACCTGCTCGACGTGCTCGCCATCGAACCGGTCGCCGTTGCGCACGACCTGCATCCCGACGTCTACAGCACGCGGTTTGCCGCGCAGTTCGCCGCGCAGCGCGAAATTCCGCTGATCGGCGTGCAGCACCACCACGCGCACATCGCGGCGGTCATGGCCGAGCACGGCATTGCACGGCCCGTCCTTGGCATCGCGCTCGACGGTGTGGGACTCGGCGACGACAGCGGCATCTGGGGCGGAGAACTGCTGCTCGTCGACCAGGCGCGCTCCACGCGCGTCGGCCACCTGCGCGAACTGCCGCTGCCCGGCGGCGACCGCGCGGCACGCGAGCCCTGGCGGCTCGGCGCGGGCGTGCTGCATCTGCTTGGTCGCGCGGACGAGATCGAACGGCGCTTCGAGCAGCCCGCGGCGGCCATGGTGCGCCAGATGCTGCAGCAGGGCCTGAATGCTCCGATGACAAGCAGCATGGGCCGGTGGTTCGACGCCGCTGCCGCGCTGCTGGGCGTGTGCGCCGTGCAGACCTTCGAAGGCCAGGCGCCGATGCTGCTCGAGGGCCTCGCCTCGGCCCATGGCGGCGTGCGTCCGCTCGCCGAGGGTTTTCGACTCGGCGCCGACGGTGTGCTCGATCTGCTGCCGCTCGCGCGGGTACTGCTCGACGCCCGCAGCCCCGGCTACGGCGCCGCCCTCTTCCATTCGACCCTGGTCGACGCACTCGCCACGTGGGCCGCCGCAGCTGCCTGCCGCGCGGGTATCGGCACGATCGCCCTGGGCGGCGGCTGCTTCCTGAATGCCATCCTGTCCACGGGCCTGCGCGCGCGGCTCGCCGCCGACGGCTTCGAGGTCATCGAGGCGCGCCAGGCGCCCGCCAACGATGGCGGCCTTGCGCTCGGCCAGGCGTTCGTCGCCCGCTGCGCGCTGTCCAGCCAAACACATTGAGACTGCCATGTGCCTAGCCATCCCCGCCCGCGTCGTCGAAGTGCTCCCGGATTCCCAGGGCATGATCGACGTCGGCGGCGTGCGCAAGCGGATTTCCCTCGAGCTCGTGACCGGCGTCGTGCCCGGCGACTACGTGATCGTCCACGTCGGCTACGCGCTCCAGAGACTCGACCCCGACGAGGCCGCCCGCACGCTGGCGCTCTTTGCCGAGGCGGGCAACGACGGCGGACCGGCCGCGGAGGCCGCATGAAGTACATCGACGAGTTTCGCGACGGCGAGGTGGCGCGCGCCATCGCCCGTCGCATCGGCGAGGAAGCGCAACCGGGCCGCAGCTACAACCTGATGGAATTCTGCGGGGGGCACACGCACGCCATCTCGCGCTACGGCATCAAGGACCTGCTGCCGGACAGCGTCAACATGATCCACGGGCCGGGCTGCCCGGTGTGCGTGCTGCCGATCGGCCGCATCGACAACGCGATCGAACTGGCGTCGGAGAACAAGGCGATCGTCTGCACCTACGCCGACACGATGCGCGTGCCGGCCTCGGGCGGACTGTCGCTGATGAAGGCAAAGGCGCGCGGCGCCGACATCCGCATGATCTACTCGGCCGCCGATGCCCTGAAGATCGCGCAGGACAACCCGGGCCGCGAAGTCGTCTTTTTCGCGATCGGGTTCGAGACGACGACACCACCGACGGCCATCGTGATCCGCCAGGCAAAGGCGCTCGGCCTCGCGAACTTCACTGTCTTCTGCAACCACGTGCTGACACCGTCGGCGATCACGCACATCCTCGAGTCGCCGGAGGTCCGCGAACTCGGCACCTTGCCGCTCGATGGCTTCATCGGGCCCGCGCACGTCAGCACGGTGATCGGCAGCCAGCCCTACGAATACTTCGCCGAGGAGTACCAGCGTCCCGTCGTCATCGCGGGCTTCGAGCCGCTCGACGTCATGCAGGCCATCCTGATGCTCGTGCGGCAGCTGAACGACGGCCGCGCGGAGGTCGAGAACGAGTTCACCCGGGCGGTCACGCGCGAGGGCAACGAGAAGGCCAAGGCGCTGGTCGCCGATGTGTTCGAACTGCGCAAGTCGTTCGAGTGGCGCGGACTCGGCGAAGTGCCCTACTCGGCCCTTCGCATCAAGGACGCCTATGCCGACTTCGACGCCGAGCAGCGGTTCGGCATCACCTACCGCTCGGTCGCCGACAACAAGGCGTGCGAATGCGGCGCGATTTTGCGGGGAGTGAAGAAGCCGACCGACTGCAAGGTGTTCGGCACCGTGTGCACCCCGGAGAATCCGATCGGTTCGTGCATGGTCAGCTCCGAGGGCGCGTGCGCCGCGCACTACACCTATGGCCGCTTCAAGGACGTGAAGATCAAGGCGGCATGAGCACGATCAAGAAGGATTACATCCGGCCGGTCGACTTCAAGCACGGTCGCGTCGACATGACGCACGGCGGCGGGGGCCGCGCGATGGCGCAGCTCATCGACGAACTGTTCGCCGCCAGCTTCGCCAACGAGTGGCTCGCGCAGGGCAACGACGGCGCGGTGCTTCAGCCAACGCCCGGCCGCATGGTGGTGGCCACCGACAGCCACGTGGTGTCACCGCTGTTCTTCCCCGGCGGGGACATCGGCTGCCTGTCGGTTCACGGCACGCTCAACGACGTGGCGATGGCGGGCGCGAAGCCGCTCTACCTCGCCGCGGCGTTCATCCTCGAGGAAGGCTTTCCGCTGGCGGACCTCAAGCGCATCGTCGAGTCGATGGCCGCCGCGTCCCGCGAAGCGGGGGTCCCTGTGGTCACCGGCGACACCAAGGTGGTTGAAAAGGGCAAGGGCGACGGCGTGTTCATCACGACGACGGGTTTCGGCGTCGTGCCGCCCGGCGTGGAGATCTCCGGCGACCGCGCGCGCCCCGGCGACGCGATCCTGCTTTCCGGATCGATCGGCGACCACGGCGTGGCGATCATGTCGCTGCGGGAGAACCTCAGTTTCGAAACGACGATCGTGTCAGACACCGCCGCGCTGCATGGCCTCGTCGCCACGATGATCGATGCCGTGCCGTCGATCCACTGCCTGCGCGACCCGACCCGCGGCGGCCTCGGCACGACGCTGAACGAGTTCGCACGCCAGTCGGGCGTCGGCATGCTCATCCGCGAGGCGGACATTCCCGTGAAGCCCCAGGTCAACGCGGCGTGCGAGTTCCTCGGGCTCGACCCGCTGTACGTCGCCAACGAGGGCAAGCTCATCGCGATCTGTCCGGCCCGGGACGCCGAGCGACTGCTGGCGGTGATGCGTGCGCACCCGCGCGGGGCCGAGGCGGCCATCATCGGCGAGGTGGTCGAGGACACGCACTGCTTCGTGCAGATGGATACCGCGTTCGGCGGACGCCGCGTGGTGGACTGGCTCACCGGCGAGCAACTTCCGCGCATCTGCTGAAGCGGACGGCGATGCGCATCCTGCTGCTCGCGCATTCCTTCAACAGCCTGACGCAGCGGCTGTGGGTCGAGCTCACCGACGCTCGCCACGAGGTATCGCTCGAGTTCGACGTACGCGACTCGGTGACGATCGAGGCGGTGCGGATGTTCCAGCCCGACCTGATCGTCGCGCCCTTTCTCAAGCGCGCCATCCCGGAAGCCGTGTGGAAGCACCACCGCTGCATCGTCATCCATCCCGGCATCCGCGGCGACCGCGGTCCGTCGGCCCTCGACTGGGCCGTGCTCGACGGCGAGTCGCGCTGGGGAGTGACGACGCTGCAGGCGAACGCGGAGATGGACGCGGGCGATATCCACGCCAGCGTGGAGTTCGACACGCGGCCGGCAAGCAAGGGATCGCTGTATCGCAACGAAGTGACCGAAGCCGCGATCGCCGCGCTGCACCTGACCCTGGCGCGCATCGCCGACGGCCTGCCGCCCGAACCGCTGGATTACGCGAGGCCCGGCATCCGCGGGCGACTGCGGCCGCCGATGAAACAGGCCGACCGCGCGATCGACTGGACGCGCGACGACACGACCACGGTGCTGCGCAGGATCCGCTGTGCCGACGGCGTCCCGGGCGTCGCGGACTCCATCCTCGACCTGCCGGTGCACCTGTACGACGCCCATCCCGAAGCCGGGCTGCGCGGCCCCCCGGGCGCGGTTCTCGCGCAACAGCACGGCGCGATCTGCCGGGCGACGATCGACGGCGCCGTCTGGATCACCCACCTCAAGGCGTCGCTCGACGAGGACCGCCCCTTCAAGCTCCCCGCGGCGATGGTGCTCGGCGACCGGCTGGCCGGCGTCCCGGAAGTCCACGCCGCGCCGGATGACCCCGGCGATCCGGTCACGTGGCGCGACATCCGCTACGAGGAGTTCGGCGCCGTCGGCGTGCTGCACTTCCCCTTCTACAACGGCGCGATGTCCACGACGCAGTGCGAGCGCCTCACCGCTGCGTACCGCCGGGCCGCCGACCGGCCCACGAAGGTGATCGTGCTGGCGGGCGGCACCGACTTCTGGTCGAACGGCATTCACCTCAACGTGATCGAAGCGTCGGAGCACGCGGCCGAGGAATCGTGGCGCAACATCAACGCGATCGACGATCTCGCGCTGGCGATACTGACGACCGGGTCGCACCTGACGGTCTCCGCCATGCAGGGCAACGCCGGCGCCGGCGGTGTGTTCCTCGCGCTCGCGGCCGATCGCGTGGTCGCCCGCTCCGGCATCGTCCTGAACCCGCACTACAAGGGCATGGGCAACCTGTACGGGTCGGAGTACTGGACCTACCTGCTGCCGCGCCGCGTCGGTGCGGAGGGTGCCCGACGGATCACCGAGGCGCGCCTGCCGCTCGGGACCGCAGCGGCGCAGTCACTGGGCCTGATCGACGCGCATTACGGCCACGCTCCGGCGCCCTTCCTCTCGGAGACGATTGCGCGTGCCCGGGAACTTGCCGGCGACGGCTGGGCGCAGCGCCTGGCCGACAAGCAGGCGCGGCGCGCGGCGGACGAGGCGGAGAAACCGCTGGCCCTCTACCGCGCCGAAGAACTGGAGCGGATGCGTCTGAACTTCTTCGGCTTCGACCCGAGCTACCACGTGGCCCGGTACAACTTCGTTCGGAAGGTCGCCAAGTCACGAACGCCGGTCTGGCTCGCGCGGCATCGGGACCGTCTCGCACGCCCGCCAGGCCCCTCCTCAACCCCCTAGCCGTTCGGCTGTTCCAGCCCGGCTCTCGCCGGACCCATTGATCGCCGCCAAGGGGCGCCGCCGCCTTTGCATCCATGATGGGATGGTGATGTGGCGGCGGTCCAGGCGGGCCTTCGCCCCATCGGGAGAGACATGAACGCCCGCGTCGACCTGCCTGCGTCGCCCGAAGTGGACGCGGCCATCATGCGTGTGCTGGCCGCCGAACAGGCTGCGCGCGCCGAGGTGGAGCGCTGCAAGCGAAGCGCCGAGCAGACCCTGGAGGACGCGCATCGGCGCGCCCGCGAGATCGCCGAGCGCGCCGCCCGCCGTGCGGCCCGCGTTCACCGCTGGACCGAAGCCGCGATCGCCGCCCGCGTTGCCGCGCTCGAGTCGCAACGCGCTGAACTCCTGCGCTCGGCCGGCGACGAGGACGACGGCGCCGCCCTCGCGCGCGCGGTCGAGCGCCTCGCCGACGAACTGACGGGGAACGCGGGATGACAGGCGGCGTGTCCATCGAATACGCGCACGCCCGCGTCTCGGCACGCCTGGGGCAGCGGCCGGACGAACGGCTGTGGCAGCAACTGCGTGCCCGGCGCCGGGTCGGTGCGCTGCTCGACGCCGTACGCAACTCGCCCGCGGCGCCGTATGTCAGCGGCATCGATCCACGGGCCACGCCGGAGGGAATCGAACTGGCATTCCGGCAGCAGTTCCGGCTGCGGGTGGATGAAGCGGCGCAGTGGGCTCCCGACCCCTGGGTGGCCGCGGTGCGCTGGACGAAGCCGCTGATCGACCTGCCGGCGCTCGTTCATCTCGCGTCGGATCCCGCCTTGCCGGCGTGGCTGCGCGTCGACCCCGAGACCGCGCCCTATGCGCTGCCGACACTCGCAGAGCGGCATGCGGCACTCGCGGCCGGACCGTTGTCGCCGATCGCCGCCGCGTTGTCGGAAGCCGACCCTGACACGGCCCGGCCGCACACGCCGAAGCGTCTGCACCGCGCGCTCGACGCCTGGGAACGCCACTGGCGTTCGCTCTGGCCCGCGACGAGCGCGGACGAACACGCGAACCTCGATGCGCTCGCCCGCCTGCTCGTGAGGCACGAGCAGGACTTCGGATCACTGGCGGTGGACGAGGCCGCGAACGCGCGGCTCGTGCTGGCCGCGCGCCTGTCGAGCCTGATGCGGCGGGCGGCGGCCCAACCCGCGGCGCTCTTCGCATGGCTCGCGCTGCTGGCGCTCGATCTCGAACGCCTGCGCGCCGAATTCCTTGCGCGCGCCCTGGATGAAACGGGAGTCCTGTGATGCTGCGCCCGCAGCCGACTCGCTGGTTCGAGATCATCGCCGCGCGCAGCGACGCCTTCCTCACGCTCGAATCGCTCGCGGCCGCCGGCTGCGTCGAGGTCGAATGGCACGAAACGGATCGCCTGCCCGGAGCGAGCGGGTCTCCTGCAGAGGGTCTGAAGCAGCACGAAGAACTCGCGCGCACCTACAAGGCCTACTGGCCTGCAGCCGCGCGACGGCTGGCCCCGGAACGGCGTGCGCCCGCCGATGCGCTCGCCGCCGCCATTGCCGCCGTGAAGGGCTGGGCCGACGAGGCCGATCCCCTGATTCGCCAGCTGCAGGGGATCGAAGCGCGGATCTCCGAGCTTGCGCTGACCGAGCACGCGCTGCGTGAACTCGCGAACAGCACGGTCGACTTCCAGGCACTGGCGCAGGCGAAGCACGGGGTCGTCGCGGCACTGCTCGCCATACCGAACGACGCCGAGATCGAGCTTCCCGTCAACGCGCTGACCCGCGTCGCCGCCTTGCCGAACGAGCGCCTGGTGCTCGCCATCGGCGCCCCGCAGGTTGTGGAGGCCGCAGCCCGTGCCGCGCTCGAGGCCGGCGGGCGACGCGCCCGCTTCCCTGACTGGCTGCAACCGACCGCGCAGGCCAACATCGCCCTCGTGGCCGCCAAGCTTGCCGAGGAGCAAGCCGTGCTGGAACCCGTGAAGCACGCGCTCGGGCAACTGGCCGACCGCCATGCCCTCCCGCAGGCCCTGGCGACGGTGGCGCGCGCATCGTGGTGCTTCGAGCACGGCGGCGCGATCGAGAGCGGCGACGTCTTCGCGCGGATCACCGGATGGACCGTGGATGCGCAAAGGGTGGTCGATGCGCTCGAGCGGTGCGGCGCGCGCGCCGTCGTCGCATTTCCCACGCCGCCCCGCGGCGCCCGGCCGCCGCTCGTGCTGCGCAATCCGTGGTGGGCGCAGCCCTTCGAAGTGTTCACGCGACTTGTAGGCATGCCGGGGGCCGCCGGTGCCGATCCGAGCGCCCTGCTCGCCTTCGCCGTGCCGCTGATGTTCGGCTACATGTTCGGCGACGTCGGCCAGGGGCTCGTGCTGGCGCTCTTCGGCTGGCTCGTGCGGGATCGCCTGCCGGTGCTGCGCCTGCTGGTCCCGGGCGGCCTCGCCGCGGCGGTGTTCGGCCTCGTGTTCGGCAGCGTGTTCTCGCTCGAGACGGTGATCGCCCCGCTGTGGGTCGCGCCGCTCGAGCATCCGCTGCCGGTGCTCGTCGCCCCGATCGTCGGCGGCGCGCTGCTCCTCATCGTCGGACTCGCCCTGGGTGCCCTCGAAGCCTGGTGGGACGGCCTGCTCGGGCGCTGGTGGCTCGAGGATGCGCCGGTGCTGCTGAGTTACGTTGGCATCGCGGTCGGCTTCTTCGAACCCGCTGGCTGGCTGCTGGCGGCGGCGGGTGCGGTGTGGGCCATGGCCGGCGCAGCGGTGGAAGCGCACGGCGCGAAAGCGGCGCTTGGCGGCCTGGGCGAATGGCTCGAACGCACGCTGCAACTCGCCATCAATACCCTGTCGTTCGCGCGTGTCGGCGCGTTCGCCCTGGCCCACGCGGGGCTGTCGTCGGCCGTGGTCGCTCTCGCCGACAGCGCGGGCAATCCGCTGCTGTGGGGCGTAATCCTCGTCCTCGGCAACGTCCTGATCCTGCTGATCGAGGGCCTCGTGGTCTCGATCCAGACCACCCGCCTCGTGCTGTTCGAGTTCTTCACCCGCTTCTTCCGTGCCGAGGGCCGCGAGTTCCGCGCGCTGGCGGCCCCGCCTGTGATCACCGAGGAGAAATAGATGCGCCGCTTCGCCGTACCGATGCTGCTGATTGCGCTCACCGCCGTGCTCGCTGCGTTCGGCACCGCCCTGCTCGCCTTTCCCGAGACCGCGGCAGCCCAGGGGGCGCGTGCGAGCCTGCCGCCCGATGCCTGGGTCGCGGGCCTCCTTGCCGCGGCCCTCGCCACCGGGTTGTCGTCGATCGCCGGCGGCTACGCCGTGGCGAAACTCGGCACGGCGGCCGTCGGGGCGCTGGCCGAAAAGCCGGACCTCTTCGGCCGACTGCTGATCCTCGTGGGTCTCGCCGAAGGGATCGCGATCTACGGCGTGATCATCTCGATCCTCATCCTGAACCGACTCGCATGACGGCGCGCGTCCGCCACGCGTCCGAGGCGCCGCTCGTCTTCATCGGCAACGAGGTGCGCGCTGCCGGCTATCGACTGGGCGGCTTCGTCACGCTGACACCGGAGCGCGATCACGAGGCGCGTGCGATCGAGCAGGCCATGAAGGCGGCGAGCGTCGTCGTCATCGACGCGGAGGTCGCGGAACGCCTGCCGCCCGCCCGCCTGGAGGCCTGGCTCACCAGCGGTGCGCCGCCGATCGTCATCGCGCCGCACGCCGACGGCACGTGCAGCCGAGCCGATCCCGCAGAGCGCGTCCGCCTTCAACTCGGGCTGGAGTCATGACGCTCGCCGAACGCGCCACGGCGCTGATCGCCACGGTCGAGCAGTACCGGGCCGAGCGATGCGCTGCGCTGCTCGACCCCGCGCTCGCCGAGGCGCGGACGGTCGTGAAAGGCGCACTGGGCGACGCGCGCCGCCGGGTGACCACGGCGATCGACGAAGAACGCAAGCGCCTGCGGCGCGACGTGGGGGCGGTCGAGGCGAGCCTGTCCACCGAACGCCGGCTGGTGGCGCAGCAGCGCGCCGTGCGGCAACTGGGTCGCGCTTGGACCGCGTTGCGCGCAGCGCTCGTGAGCCGGTGGTCCGAGTCCTCCACGCGCCGCGCCTGGGTCGACGCCCACCTTGCACGGGCCACCGAGTGCCTCGCGCACGACGCGCCATGGCGCATCCGCCATCACGTCGCCTGGCAGGACGACGAGCGCCGCACCGCCGCCGATGCGCTGCGAGCGCGCGGCATCCAGGCGACCTTCGAGCCCGATCCCGCGCTCGTCGCCGGTTTCATCGTCACCTGCGGTCACAACGTGCTCGATGCATCGCTCGACGGATTGCTCGCTGACCGCGCGGGGATCGAGGGCCGCCTGCTGCAGGGCATGGAGGAAGTTCCGGCATGAGCGGATCGACGGCACGCATCACATCGATCAGCGGCCCGGTGCTGCACGCCCACATCGACGGCGGGTTCGCGCTGCGCGAGGCCATCCGCGTCGGGCCGAACGGCCTGCTCGGTGAGGTCATCCGTGTCGAGCGGGATCGCATCATGGCGCAGGTCTACGAGGACACCACCGGCCTGCGACCGGGCGTACTCATCGAAGGCACGGGCCAGTTGCTCGGCATCCGGGTCGGGCCCGGGCTGCTCGGACACATCTTCGACGGCCTGCTGCGACCGCTGGCTGCAGACGCGAACGCGGCGCGCGCTCGCTTCCACTTCACCCCGGACGTCGCCGCGGGCGACGCCATCGGCGCCGGCAGCGTGTTCGGGCAGGTGGCGGTACAAGGCGCGCGCATGCAGTCGGCGCTGGTGCCGCCCGACGTGGCCGGCACCGTGGCTTCGGTCGCGGCCGAAAGCGACGTCGGCGAGGACGACGCCGTGCTGACGATCGTGCTTGCCGACGGCACCCGGCGCGAGATCGCGTTGAGTCACTTCTGGCCCGTGCGTTCGCCGCGTCCCGTGCAGGCCCGCCTGCCGTCGGACGAACCGCTCGTCACGGGCCAGCGCGTGCTGGACTCGCTCTTCCCGATCGCGCTGGGCGGCAAGGGCGCGATCCCGGGCGGGTTCGGCACCGGCAAGACCATCCTGCTCGAGAGCCTTGCCAAGGGCTGCCTCGCCGATGTCATCGTGTACCTCGGGTGCGGCGAACGCGGCAACGAGATGGCCGGGGTGCTCGAGGAGTTTCCGCAGCTCGAGGATCCGCGCACGGGCCGCTCCCTGATGGAGCGCACCGTCATCGTGGCCAACACGTCGAACATGCCGGTCGCCGCGCGCGAGGCGAGCATCTACTCGGCGGTGACGGTCGCCGAATACTTCCGCGACCAGGGACTGCATGTGGCGTTGATGGCGGACTCGACCAGCCGCTGGGCCGAGGCGCTGCGCGAGGTGTCCGGACGCTTCGGCGAACTGCCGGGAGAAGGCGGCTATCCGCCCTACCTGTCGAGCCGGCTCGCCGACTTCTACGAGCGCGCCGCGAAGGTGCGCACGCTGAACGGCGCCATCGGCTCCGTGACGTTGCTGGGCTCGATCAGCCCGCCGTCCGGGGACTTCTCGGAACCGGTGACGAGCCACACCAAGCGCTACGTGCGCAGCTTCTGGGCGCTGGACGCCAAGCGCGCGCACGCCCGCTTCTATCCCGCGGTGAATCCGCTGCAGTCGTACTCGGAGGACGCGCTCGACCTGGCGGTGTGGTGGCTCAAGCGCTACGCCGACGTGCCGACGTCGCGGGCTCGCCGGGCAAGCGGCGAGAACGAATGGCTCGAACTGCGCCGCCAGTTCCTGACGCTCCTCGACGAGCAGGCACGCCTCGAACGGATGGCGCGCATCATCGGGAAGGACGCCCTGCCCGCGCGGCAGCGGTTGACACTCCTCGCTGCCGAACTTGTCAACGAGGCGTTCCTGCGGCAGTCCGCCTTCTCCGAGGTCGACCGCACCTGCAGCCCCGGGCGGCAGGCCCGCATGATGCGCCTCATCGCTCACTTCATCGAACTCGCGCAGGCCGCGGCCACGCGCGGCATCACACCCGAGCAGATCGCGACGCTCGACGTCATGCGCCCGCTTTCGCGCATGTCCGAAGACATCGGCGAAGACCGGCTCGACGCGTTCGCCGTGCTCGAGGCGCGCATGGAGCAGTCCTTTGCCGCGCTCGTCCCGCAGACGGAGCAGACGCATGCAGCCTAGGGTCACGGTCCACGATGCCGCGGTGCGCGTCGAGGGTCCGCTGCTGTTCATGCAGCGCACGCTCGACGTCGGCCTGAACGAGGCGGTGAGCGTGGCCGGCCGCGACGGTGTGGCGAAGCTCGGCCGCGTCGCGGCCCTCGACGAGAATCTCGTGACGATCGAAATGCTCGAGCCCTCCAGCGGACTGGCGCTCGAGGGCACGGTGGTGCGTTTCCTCGGCGAGCCGATCGAGTTCGGTGTCGGACCCGCCCTGCTGGGCCGCATCTTCAACGGCGTGGGCCAGGTCATCGACGGCGGTCCGCCGCTCGCGATCAAGGAACGCCTGCGCGTCGACGGCGTGCCGCTGAATCCGGTCACGCGCGCCACCCCGCGCTCGTTCATCGAAACCGGCATCACCGCGATCGACCTGATGAACTCGCTGGTGCGGGGCCAGAAGCTGCCGATCTTCTCCGGCGGCGGCCTGCCGCACGACCGGATCGCCGTGGAGATCGCGGCCAACGCCCGCCTGCGCGGTGACGAGGCCGGCGATTTCGCGATCATCTTCGCCGGTATCGGCGTGCCGCACACCACCGCCGAGTACTTCCGGCGCTCGCTGGAGCAGTCCGGCGCGCTGGAGCGCAGCGCGCTGTTCCTGAACCTCGCGAGCGACTCGTCGACCCAGCGCCTGCTGACGCCGCGCTTCGCGCTCACCGCCGCCGAGTACCTGGCGTTCGAGTGCGGCAAGCACGTGCTCGTGATCATCACCGACCTCACCAACTACTGCGAAGCGCTGCGCGAAGTCGCCGGCGCCAGAGGCGAAGTGCCGGGGCGCAAGGGCTACCCGGGATACATGTACTCGGACCTCGCCACGCTGTACGAGCGCGCCGGCTGCGTGCACGGGGCAAAGGGCACGCTCACGCAACTGCCTATCCTCACCATGCCGTCGGACGACATCGGCCATCCGATTCCGGACCTGTCCGGGTACATCACCGAAGGCCAGATCGTGCTGTCGCGCGAACTCGACCGAGCCGGCGTCTATCCGCCGGTCAACGTGCTCCCGAGCCTGTCGCGCCTGATGAAGGACGGAACCGGCAAGGGCAACACGCACGCCGACCATCCGGCCCTGTCGAGCCAGTTGTACGCGGCGTATGCCCGCTCGACCCAAGCCCGGCTTCTGGCGAGCGTGGTCGGCGAGGACGGCCTGGCGGAAACCGACCGGCGCTACCTGGCGTTCGGCACGGCGTTCGAGCGAAAGCTGATTTCGCAGGCGCAGCCGCGCACGCTGGAAGAGAGCATGGACGCCGGCTGGGAACTGCTGCGCACGCTGCCGAGGAACGAACTCGCTCGGCTGTCGGACGCCCAGATCGCCGAGCACCTCCCAGGCACGCAGGGCGCGGAAGCGGCTGCATGAACGACGTCACCCCGACCCGCAGCCTGCTGATCGCGCTCGGCGACGAGCGCCGCACCATGCGGGAGGGGTCCGCTTTCCTCGACGAGAAGTGTCTGCTGCTGGCCGGCGAGATGCTGCGCGAGCTGCGCCGCCATCGCGGGCTGATGCAGGAACTGCGACGGCTGGACGCGAGCGCGCGGGAGGCGCTGCGCGGCGCGATCGGCCGCCACGGCGTCAACGGCTTGCAGGTCTGCGCGGCGGCGCCGGCGGAGACACGTGTCGAATTGCACGCCCGCTCGCTGCTCGGCGTCGCTCTCGTGGACGCGCAACTCCACGCGGCGGCGACCGCCGGTCCGCCCGCCGTGCATCCTTCGCCGGAGGCCGCGGCATGCAGGGCGGCACATCGGCATCTCGCGCCGCGACTGGTAGAACTCGCGGCCGTGTCCACCAACCTGGCGCGGCTGCACGCGGAGTACCGCCGCACGGTCCGCCGCGTCCGCGCCCTGCAGGACGTGCTGCTGCCCGAGCTCGACACCTCGATTGCCGACATCGACACGCGGCTCGAGGATCTCGAGCGCGAAGACGCACTCGCCTCGCGCCGGCGCCCCTGACGCTCCGCTACCCTTGCGGCTTTTCCGCGACACCCTGGCTTGCCGGCCGGGGCACGAGGCACGGTCGAGCCGCATGAGAGAGATGCACCGCAGCGCGCTGGTGCCGTACAGCGCCGAGCAGATGTTCGACCTGATCGAACAGGTGGAGCACTACCCGCAGTTCCTGCCGTGGTGCACCCGCACGGAACTCATCGAGCGTACGGACGCGATCGTCGCGGCGACCGTGGAGGTTGGCTTTCGCGAACTCCACGTCCGGGTGACCACGCGCAACGAGAAGCGGCGACCCGAGTGGATGGCGATCCACATGCAGGACGGCTCGTTCCGCCACTTCTTCGGCGAGTGGAGGCTGGGCGCGCTCGGGACGCTGGGCTGCAGGATCGACTTCACCTTGCGGTACGAGCTCGCGCTGCACGCCGAGAAGCTGGCCGGCCCGCTGATCGACCACGCGGCCAACCAGATGGTCGACGCTTTTGTGCGCCGCGCCGAAAGCGTGTACGGCGAGGCAGGCGTGGGCGGCACGGGAGCCGATGGGTCCGGTCAACCCGCCGGAAACTGATCCGTTAGACTCCATGCGGGCCGAAAAAACCGGCCCGGATCCGGTGCCGCAAGGCGGCTCATTACAGGGGGACTCAATGAAATCCATGATGTTTGCAGTGCTTGCGGCCGTTGGACTTTCCGCCGCCGGCGTGGCCCAGGCCAATGCCGAACTGGCCCAGAAAAGTGGCTGCATGAACTGCCACGCGGTCGATACCAAGAAGATGGGCCCGGCGTTCAAGGAAATCTCCAAGAAATACAAAGGCAACGCCACGGCCGAGGCCGACCTGGTCGCCAAGCTGAAGTCCGGCAAGGGCCACCCGGCGGTGAAGTCCTCCGACGAGGACACCAAAACCCTGGTGAAATGGGTCCTCGCGCAGTAACGGCCCTGTCTCACCTGAAAAAGCCGGCCGCGCGCCGGCTTTTTTCATTCCCGCAGACATTGACCGGACTCAGCAACCCTGTGCGCACGATGTCTATGATCGTTCACGCCCCGGTCGGCTCGCGCGACCGGCGCCCGGCTTTTGCCGGCCGTACCGCGGGTCTACGTTCAATGGAAAGGAGCAAGATGAAGAAGGTCGCAATGATTCTGGCTACCGCGGGGTTGCTGATGGCCGGCACGGCACAAGCGAACGCCGACCTGGCCGACAAGTCGGGCTGCAACAAGTGCCACGCGATGGACACGAAGAAGATGGGCCCGTCCTACAAGGACATGGGCAAGAAAATCAAGAGCGCCAAGGCCGAGGAAGTCGTCGCCAAACTGAAGGAAGGCAAAGGCCATCCGAAGCAGGCCGCCTCCGACGCGGACCTGATGACGCTCACCAAGTGGATCCAGTCGCTGTAAGCGAGCGCAAGGCGAAAAAAAAAGCCGGCTTGCGCCGGCTTTTCTGTTTTCGCCGGGGAGAGGCGGCCGACCCCTCCTCGCGAGAACTCCTACGAACCGGCGGACGCGCTGTCCACCGTGATGGGTGACGCCTTTACGCGCTCTCCGTGACAGGTTGCGCAGCCGGCGTCCCAATCGTCCTTGTTCGCGTATCCCTCCCACACTCCCGTGTAGCTGTTCCATTGCTTGTCGAGGAACTGATGATGGCCCGTGGCGGGGTTCTTCACCAGGAAGCGTTGCTTCCAGCGGGTTCCGACCACCATCTCGACGTCGTCGAATCCATACAGTTGGCCGTCCAGGTTGCCGCGACTCGGCCCCGAGTTGCCCTTGCTGTCGACGGTCCAGTACTGGGCGGCTTCCTTCAGCAGCACCTCGTGCGGCGCGCGCGCCACCTTGGCGTGATACGTTTCCTTCCAGTTCTTCACGTCACCCGGATGGCAGGCGTCGCAATCGGCGCGTCCCGAGGACACGGCTGCCGCGGCGGGGGCGACGCTGGAGTCGGTCGTGCAACCGGCCATCAGCATCAGGCCGAGCGCAGCGAACAGCGCCGCACATCGAAAAGTCCAACCGTGTCCCATCTCAGGTCTCTGCAGAAAGCCGAACGGCGAAGACTCGCCCCGTGTCCGGCAGAGTGCCGGGAAGCGGCTCTCGGATGATTGACTTGAGGCAAGGCAGATTCTTGCCCCGGCCGGTCCCTTGACATCGATTAACCTTCGTTCAGCGTTCCCTTCCGGTCCCGATACCCCTGCCCCGCCGATGGTTCGATGCCGGCCCATCCTCCGCACGCAACCCCGCCCTCCATGACTCGCATCACCTGGCCTCCTACCCTCACGACTCCGCTTTCGCAAGACGCCGTCAAGGTGCTGCTGCTCGGTTCCGGCGAACTCGGCAAGGAAGTCGTCATCGCGCTGCAGCGGCTCGGCGTCGAAGTGATCGCGGCCGACCGTTACCCCAATGCGCCCGCGCATCAGGTCGCGCATCACGCGCACGTGCTGAACATGGCCGACCCGAAGGCGCTTCGCGCGCTGATCGAAAGCGTGCGCCCCGCGATCGTCGTTCCGGAGATCGAGGCGATCGCGACAGAAGCGCTGGTGGAGATCGAACGCGACGGGCTCGCGCGCGTGGTGCCGACGGCGCGCGCCGCGCAGCTGACGATGAACCGGGAAGGAATCCGTCGACTGGCCGCGGAGCAGCTCGGGTTGCGGACGTCGCCGTACCGCTTCGCCAGTTCGCTGGACGAGGTGCGGGCGGCCGTGAGCGACGTCGGCCTGCCGTGCGTGATCAAGCCCGTGATGTCATCTTCCGGCAAGGGCCAGAGCAGGATCGATCGCGCCGAAGAAATCGACGCGGCCTGGGCGTATGCCAACGCGGGCGGCCGGGTCGCCCTCGGCCGCGTGATCGTCGAAGGCTTCGTCGACTTCGACTACGAGATCACGCAGCTCACCGTCCGCGCGCTCGGCGCCGACGGACAGGTCGCGACGCATTTCTGCGAGCCGATCGGCCACGTGCAGGTGGCGGGCGACTACGTCGAAAGCTGGCAGCCGCATCCGATGAACGCGGTCGCGCTGGAGAAAAGCCGCGAAATCGCCCACCGCGTCACCAGCGAGCTGGGAGGCACGGGCATCTTCGGGGTCGAGCTCTTCGTGAAGGGCGACGAGGTGTGGTTCTCCGAAGTCAGTCCGCGCCCGCACGACACCGGCATGGTGACCATGGCAACCCAGTGGCAGAACGAGTTCGAACTGCACGCCCGCGCGCTGCTGGGCCTGCCGGTCGACGCGTCACTGCGCAACGTCGGCGCCAGCGCGGTGATCTACGGCGGCCATGACGCCGGTGCCCTGCGCTTCGAGGGCGTCGCCGAAGCCCTGGCGATCCCCGGTGCGGACCTGCGGTTGTTCGGCAAGCCCGAATCCTTCAGGAAGCGCCGCATGGGCGTCGCACTCGCCCGCGCGGACACGGTGGAGGAGGCGCGCGCCCGCGCAAAGCAGGCGGCGGCGCTCGTTCGACCCATCCCGGCCTGACGGTGGACGAAGGAAACGTCTTGCCCCCGCCGGCCGGGCCGCGGGTTGCCGGACCGCGCTCGCTGCGGTCTACAATCACCCGATCCGACTCCGGCCACGTGCCCCGACTACACCAATGAAAATCCTGGTCGTTGACGACCATTCGCTGATCACGGACGCCCTGAGCGTCCTGTTCCTCGACCTTGACCCCACGGCCGAGGTGCTGACGACGCGGACGGCCGAGGGTGGAATGGAGATGCTGAATCTTCACCCCGACCTCGACCTCGTGGTGCTCGACCTCGGCATGCCAGGAGTGTCCGGGACGTCGCTGCTCGAGTCGATGGTGGCGCACTCTCCCGAGATGAAGATCCTGGTCCTCTCCGGACAGCAGGATCCTCGCAACGTGATGCGCGTGCTGCAGCTGGGCGCCGCCGGCTTCGTCCCGAAGTCGATGGCTTCGGACACGCTGCTCGCCGCGGTGAAGTTCGTTCTCTCCGGCGGCGTCTATATCCCGGCCGACCTGCTCGAGGAAGTGAATCGCGTCGCGATGATCGGTACGCCCGAGCGTTCGCGCGATGCGAGCGCTGCGCGGGTAGAACTCACCGAACGCCAGGAGCAGGTGCTGCAATTGCTCGCGCGGGGCGCGCCGATCAAGATCATCTGCCGCGAACTGGGCCTGTCCGAGGGCACCGTCAAGACCCACGTGACGGCGATCTACCGCGCCTTCAACGCATCCAATCGCACCGAGGCCCTGCTCGCCGCACGGCGGCATGGCTACGACATCGGCTGACGTCCGCTTTGTGCATCGGCTGATGCTTCAGCCGATGCCCTTGAACCCCTAGCTTGCCGATTCGTTCCCCGTTGCGGGGACCGTGTTGCCGTCAAGTTCCGGGGGCCGTACCACCGGCAACGTCGTCATTCCCAGCACCTCGGCCAGCGCGTTGTTCAGCACCGCCGCAGTCGTCGGTTTCTGCAGCACCGGCGGCTCCTCCGTGCGGCTGCGCGCGATCGCAGACACCATCGACGGGTTGAGCGCCATGCGCGCGTGCATGGCGCGCTGGAAGTCGCCGACCACCTCGGCGCCCGGCACCGCAGTCAGCATGATGACCGGCACCGGGAAGCCCAGCAGTTCACGGATGCGGAACACGGACTCCACGCCGCTGATCGAATGCGGACCGAGATTGTGGTCGGCCAGCACCGCGTCGATCCGCTGGTGACCCGAGATGCCGCGGATCAACTGGGCGTTGAACCCGGTGGACGGCACGACGTACGCGCCCCATGAGCGCACGAGCCGGGTCAGGCTGTTGAGGATCTCGGCGTTGTCCTCGAGCACGACGATCGCATGGCCTTCGAGCGAGCGGACGACCATGTCCACGGTCTCCGGCGACGAACGCTTCGCCCGCACCGGCATCACGGACAGCGGCACCTCGACGCGGAACACCGTTCCCGTCCCGGGTCGGGTCGTGACGATCAGCGGGTGGCCAAGCAGGCCACAGATCCGCTTGACGATCGAAAGCCCGAGCCCGAAACCGGTGCCGCTGTTCTCGGCCTTCGAGCTTTCGCCGCGGTAGAACTCCTCGAAGATGCGATCCAGTTCGACCTGCTTGATCCCCGGCCCCGTGTCCCACACCTCGAGGCTGATCAGTCCGCCCCGTGGCCGCGCGGCCAGCAGCACGCCGCCGCGCTGGGTGTAGCGGATCGCGTTGGCGAGCAGGTTTCGGATCACCCGCTGCAGCAGCATCGGGTCGCTGTCGATCGCGAACCCGCCGCGGCGGACCCGCAGCGACAGCCCCTTGGAAGCGGCCAGCGGCGTGAACTCCTGCTCGAGCAGCGCGAACATCTCGTCGAGCGTGACCTGGTCGAGCTTCGGCTGGATCGAACCGGAGTCGAGCCGCGAGATCTCCAGCAACTCCTCGACGAGCTTCGACAGCGACTCCACCGCGGTCGACATGTTGTTTACGAGCGGCTCGAGCGGTCCCGTGGCGCGCTTCTTCAGCAGGGACACGTAGATGCCGATGGCCTGCAGCGGCTGGCGCAGGTCGTGGCTCGCCGCGGCGAAGAACTGCGTCTTCGACCGCGTGGCGTTCTCCGCTTCGCGCCGTGCATCCTCGGCCAGGCGCTTCTCGGCCATCAACTGGTCGACCAGCACCTCGTTCTCGTAGTTGTTCTTCACGGACTCGAACACGGCGTCGCCAAAGTTGCGGCCGTAGAAAACCGTGAAGAAGAACACCGCCGCCATCACCACGGCCGCCGTGTAGTAGGTCGGGTCCTGCTCCCACACCATGCGCGTGATGAGCGGCATCACAGTGAGCAGCATGAACGAGTAGAAGGCCGGACGATGGCTCGCGTAGAGCGTCAGCGACCCGAACGCGACCGACAGGACCACGGCGACAAGCACCACCTGGTGCAGCGGCTGGTCCTGCGAGAAGAAGAGGAAACCGGCGACACCCCACAGTGCGCCGGCCACCACGGCCAGCACCACCCATCGGTTGGCCCAGCGCTGCACCTGGTCGACCACCTCGGCCGCGTGCCGGAACTTGTACGCAACGCGCACGCGCGCGAGCGACTCCAGCAGGATCAGCATGAACCAGCCCATCAGCAGGTTCTGGTTCATCGAATACCAGAGGACCATCACCAGCGCGAAGGCGCCGACGATGCTGACGAGTACCGACTGCGGAACCTGCCGGTACACGGACGCCATCACGCCCGCGAGTATCTTTTCCTTGCGCTGTTCGGCGGTCTCGACGGCCAGGCCGAACCGGGTCAGTGGGCCGGACACGGAAACATCGCTCCTGAGAGGCAAATCGGCATGCGCCGATGATAGGCGAGGACCCTGCCCCGGACATCGTCCGGATGGCCGCCTTCCCGCGCCACTTCAAACGTTCCAGCGCCCTCTTCCCTATACTTGCGCGATTCGCGGCGGCCGTTCGGTCGCCGATTTTTTGCCCCGGGGGAGACTTCCATGACGCCGTTCCGACTGACCCTGGCCGCGTGCGCGCTGACGCTCGCGGCGCCTGCCCTGACCGCCAAGCCGGTCGACCAGGTGCGCGTCGGGTTCTCGACGTCCATATCCGGGCCCTTCGCCGCCCTCGGCGCGGAGGCGCGCGACGGCTTCAACCTCGGCATCAAGCAACTCGGCGGCAAGCTCGGCGGGATCCCGGTCGAGGTGTTCGCCACGGACGAGGCCGGCAACCCGGACACCGGCCGCCAGCACGTCGATCGTTACATCAAGCGCGATCGCATCCACTTCTACACCGGCCCCATCGGGTCGAACGTCGCGCTCGCCGTCGGCCCGACGCTCTTCGCGTCCCAGGTCTTCTACCTCAGCAACAACGCCGGCCCGTCGCAGCTGGCGGGAAGCCAGTGCAACAGGTTCTTCTTCGGCACGGCCTGGCAGAACGACGCGTACCACGAGGCTGCCGGCAAGTTCGCGTCCGAGCGCGGATTCAAGAAGGTCGCGGTGATGGCGCCCAATTACCCCGCCGGTCAGGATGCGATCAACGGCTTCAAGCGCGGCTTCGGCAAGCCCGTCGTGTCCGAGACATTCACCAAGCTCGGCCAGCTCGACTACGCCGCCGAACTCGCCAAGCTGCGCGCGGAGGCGCCGGACGCTCTGTACATCTTCCTGCCCGGCGGCATGGGGATCAACTTCATCAAGCAGTTCGTCGGCGCCGGTCTGTCGAAATCCACGCAGATCGTCGGCCCCGGCTTTTCGGCGGACGAGGACGTGATTCGCGCGGTGGGCGAACCGATGCTCGGCCTGTTCAATACCGCGCACTGGAACCACGACTTCACGAACCCGGCCAGCCAGGCCTTCGTGCAGGCTTACGTCAAGGAATACGGCCGGCTGCCGTCGATCTACGCGGCGCAGGCGTACGACGTCGTGATGATGATGGACGCGGCGGTGCGCGACACCAAGGGCGAACTCGACAACAAGGACGCCGTGCACGCGGCGCTGAAGAAAGCGAACTTCAAGTCCGTGCGCGGCGAGTTCAAGTTCGGGCCGAACCAGTTCCCGATCCAGGACTACTACCTGCGCACGATCGGCAAGGACGCGCAGGGACGCATCACCAACCGCACGCTGAACAAGGTATTCACGGCCCACCAGGACACGTACGCGGGCCAGTGCGCGATGAAATGACGGGCGCGCGCGGTGCGCCGCCCCGGCGGCCGCGCCGCGCGGGGACGATGGACGGGAGGTGCCGCGCGGCGCTGCGCGCGGCCCGGCGATGACCAGCACCCTCGTGTTCGAGCAGCTCCTGAACGGGCTGCAGTTCGGCCTGATGCTCTTCCTGATCGCGGCCGGCCTGACGCTCGTCTTCGGGATCATGGACGTGCTGAACCTGGCGCACGGTTCCCTCTACATGGTCGGCGCGTACCTCGCAGCCACGTTCACGCAGGCCGCCGGTTCGTTCTGGCTGGGACTCGTGCTCGCCGTCATCGCGACCGGCGTCGTCGGCGTGGTTCTCGAAGTGCTGGTGGTACGACGCCTGTACCGGCGCGACCACCTCTCGCAGGTCCTGGCGACGTTCGCGGTGATCCTGATCGCCGACGATCTGGTCAAGATGATCTGGGGCCCGGCGCCGATCATGCTGGCCGCGCCGGCGGCCCTCGCGGGGCCGGTCGAACTCGCGCCCGGCTTCTTCTACCCTGCGTATCGGCTCCTGATCATCGCCGTCGGCCTCGCCATCGCCGCGGGTCTCTACCTGCTGGTGGCACGCACTCGCACGGGCATGCTGGTGCGTGCGGGCAGCAGCAACCGCGAGATGGCCGCCGTCATGGGCGTTCGCGTCGACCGCCTGTTCGCGCTCATCTTCGTGCTCGGGGCCATGCTGGCCGCCGTTGCGGGCGCGTTGCTCGGGCCCCTGCTCGCGGTCGAAATCGGCATGGGGGAGAACATCCTGATCCTCGCGCTGGTCGTCATCGTCATCGGCGGGATCGGCTCGATCCGTGGCGCCTTCGTCGGCGCGGTGCTGGTCGGCGTCGTCGACACCTCGGGTCGCGCCTTCCTTCCCGGCCTGCTCGGCGAGTTCCTGAGCACCGCGGCCGCGGCGCAGCTCGGTCCCGCGGTCGCGGCGATCGCGATCTACGTGCTGATGGCCGCGGTCCTGTTCTTCCGCCCGCAGGGCCTGTTTCCGGCGCGCGCATGAGCGCCGCACGGCCGCCCCGAAGGCGCTCACTCCCCCTCGGGGGACGGCGCGCAGCGCCAGGGGGCACGAGCCCACCGACCGCCTGCGTCGCGCACTGCCCTGGCTGCTGCTCGTCGCCGCGCTCGCGTTCCCGTGGATCGCCAGCGCGCTGGACCAGTCGTTCTACATCGGCGTGGTCCGCCGCATCCTCATCTTCGCGATCGCCGCGACGAGCCTGAACTTCATCCTTGGTTACGGCGGAATGGTGAGCCTCGGCCACGCCGCGTTCTTCGGCGTCGGCGCCTACACCGTTGGCGTGCTCGCCACCGAAGGCGTCGTCAGCGCTTGGATTGCGTGGCCAGCGTCGATCGCTGTGGCGGCGATGGCGGCCGTCGCCATCGGCGCGATCTCGCTGCGCACGCGCGGCGTCTACTTCATCATGATCACCCTCGCGTTCGCGCAGATGGTCTACTACGTCGCCGTCGGGCTGAAGCGCTACGGCGGGGATGACGGACTGAACCTGCCGGCGAAGTCCACACTCGGCTTCGGCATCGACCTCGGCAACGACATCGCCTTCTACAACGTCGTGCTCGCCATTCTCGTCGCCGTGCTCGTCGCCTTCGACCGCGTGCTCGATGCCCGCTTCGGCCGTGCACTGATCGGCATCCGCGAGAACGAGGGCCGGATGGAGTCCCTCGGTTACCCGACGTTCCGCTTCCGTCTCACCGCGTTCGCCGTCGCCGGCGGCATCGCGGGGCTGGCCGGCGCGCTGTTCGCCAACCACAACCTGTTCGTCAGTCCGTCGGTGTTGCACTGGACGCAGTCGGCGACGTTCGTCGTGATGGTGATCCTCGGCGGCATCGGGTACCGCTACGGCGGCGTCCTGGGCGCGCTCGTGCTCCTGCTCCTCGAGGAGATCCTCGCGGCGTACACCGAGTTCTGGCACCTGCCGCTCGGCGTGCTGCTGCTCGCCGTCGTCTTCCTTGCTCCGAACGGCCTCTCCGGCTGGCTCGAACGGCGGCCCGCCCGATGACCCTCCTCGCCGTGGAGGGCCTCACCAAGCGCTTCGGTGGCCTCGTCGCCACCGACAGGCTCGACCTCGCGGTGGCACGCGACGAAGTGCATGCCGTGATTGGACCGAACGGCGCGGGCAAGACGACGCTGATCGCCCAGCTCGCCGGAACGCTCGCGCCCGACGCCGGCCGCATCGTGATGGACGGCGTGGACATCACCCGCCGGTCGGCGCATGTGCGCGCCGCGCACGGCATTGCGCGTTCCTACCAGGTCACGAACGTGTTCCGCCGCTTCACATCGCTCGACAACGCGGCCCTCGCCGTGCAGGCCTGCGCCGGATCGAGCTTCCGCTTCTGGCGGCCTGCGCGTGCGGAGCGCGCCCTCTTCGACCAGGCCAGCGCCCTGCTGGCCCGCGTCGGCCTGCAGGAGCGCGCGCAGGTGCCCGCCGGCGCTCTGGCGCACGGCGAGCAGCGCCAGCTCGAAGTGGCGCTCGCGCTCGCCTCGCGCCCGCGCCTGCTGCTGCTCGACGAGCCGATGGCCGGGATGGGTCCCGACGAATCGGAGCGGATGGTGGCGCTGATCCAGGGCCTGAAAGGCAGCGTCACCATCGTGCTGGTCGAGCACGACATGGATGCGGTGTTTCGCCTCGCGGACCGCATCTCGGTACTCGTGTACGGCCGGGTGCTTGCGACCGGCACGCCGGCCGACATCCGCGCCAATGCCGAGGTGCGTCAGGCGTACCTCGGTGCAGAGGCCGCGGCATGACGTTGCTCCAGTTGCGAAACGTCGAGGCCGGCTATGGCGCGAGCCAGGTGCTGTTCGGCGTCGACCTCATGGTGCGCGAGGGCGAAGTGGCCACGCTGCTCGGCCGCAACGGCATGGGCAAGACGACGACGCTGCGCGCGCTCTTCGGCCTTGTTCCGCTCAAGGGCGGCGAGATCCTCTTTGGCGGGGAGCCCCTGCACGGCCGCGCCACCGATGCCATTGCCCGGCTCGGCATCGCGCTGGTCCCGGAAGGTCGTCAGATATTCCCGAACCTGACGGTGCGCGAAAACCTGGAGGCGTTCGCCGAGAACCGCAGCCGCACGACGAGCCCGTGGAACGTGGCGCGCGTCCTCGCGCTCTTTCCCCGTCTGTCGGAGCGCGCGCGCGCCATGGGCAATCAGTTGTCGGGCGGCGAGCAGCAAATGCTGGCGATCGGCCGCGCACTGATGACCAACCCGCGGCTCCTGATCCTCGACGAGGCCACCGAAGGTCTCGCGCCGCTGGTGCGGGACGACATCTGGCGATGCCTCGCCGAGTTGAAGCGCGCGGGCCACACGATCCTGGTCATCGACAAGTACGTCGATCGCCTGGTGCGGCTCGCCGACCAGCACACGATCCTGGAGCGCGGACGGGTCGTCTGGCGCGGCGACTCACCGGCCCTGGCGGCCGATACATCGCTCTGGCACCGCTACCTCGGCGTCTGATCCTCGTGCGTGCCCATCGATTGCGACGAGTCCGGCAGAACCGAGGAGCCGTCCATGGCGCTGCTGCAGTCGATCGCCCACCGTGTGCTGCGCGGCCGCGCACGCGCGGCCTTGCGCGCGCGATCGCCAATCCGCTCGTGCGCTGCGCGGCAAGAACGCGACCGCCCTGCGCCGGCGCGCGACCCTCAAGCCGCCACCGGATAGCGGGACAGTTCGATCGAGGCGCGGCCGCCGCGCCTGACAGCCAGCCGGGCGCGCCCGCCGACGGGCAGCGTCAGCTTGCGCTTGACGTGACCGAAGGGCAGGCCGGTGTACACCGGCACGCCGCCGACCTTGCGCAAACGCTCCACGACCGACGCCAGGCCGAAGCCGTTGTCGTTCGGCATCGGCGTCACCGGCTCGAAGTCGCCGAGCACGATCGCCTGCTGCTTCTGCAGGACGCCGGCGTGCAGCAACTGCAGGAACATCCGCTCGACCTTGTAGGCCGGTTCGTTGACGTCCTCGACGAACAGGATGCCGTCGCGCACGCGTGGCATGAACGGCGTTCCGAGCACCGAGGCCAGCATGGCGAGATTGCCGCCCCACAGCCGCCCCTCGATCGTGCGCGCCGGCCCGTCGAGCGTTACATCGACGGCGTAATGGCGGGCGCTCAGCACGCCGAAGAAATGTTCGACGGTGAATGGATCGGGCTGCTCGGCGCCGAAGTCGCCTGCCGATGGGCCGGCGAAGCTGACGCCTCCGTGCGCGAGGAACGCGAGATTGAAGGCGGTGAAGTCGCTGTACCCGACGAGCGCCGACTTGCGGGCGCGGATCGCGGCATAGTCGATGCGATCGAGCAGGCGCGACAGGCCGTAGCCGCCGCGGGCGGACAGGACGAGATCGATGGAAGGATCGGTGGCGAAGCGCTGAAGTTCCGCCAGCCGCAAGGCGTCGGGACCGGCAAACCGTTGCTCGCGGGCGAAAACGCTCTCGCCGGCCACGACCCGCCAGCCGTGCTGCGCAAGGAAACGCGCGGCGCGATCGATCACTGCGGGGTCCGGCAGGTAGCCGGAGGGTGCCACCAGGCCGATGGTCCTAGAGCGCGGCATCGTCGTCCTCGTCGACAGGCAGACTGCCGCCCCGCTTCAGATCGCGGCGGTCGGCGAAGAATCTGGACAGCAGGCTCGCGCTGTCCGGGCCGAGCACCCCGCCGCGCACCTGCGTGTGGTGGTTGAGTCTCGGCTCGGCGAACAGGTCCACCACGCTGCCGCAGGCGCCGGTCTTCGGATCGCTCGCACCGAACACGACCCGCTTGATCCGCGCGTGCTGCATGGCGCCCGCGCACATCGCGCAGGGCTCGAGCGTCACGTACAACTCGCAATGGCTCAGGCGATAGTTGCCCAGCAGTTCCGCCGCCGCCCGCATCGCCTGGATCTCCGCGTGCGCGGTCGGATCGCTGTTGCCGATGGGCTGGTTGAACCCGGTGGCGATCACCTGGCCGTCCTTGACGACGACGGCACCGACCGGAACCTCGGCCAGCGCCCAGGCGTTATGCGCCTGATCCAGGGCGAGCCGCATGAACGTTTCGTCGGCGTCGATCGATTCCGCGGGCTGCTCCGTCACCTGGATCTGGCTCGCCAGCCACGCCTGTCGCTTGGCCGCGCGCTGCGCATCGCGGGCTTCTCGAGCCTGGGCCACCGCGTCGGTCACTTCGCGTGGACCGAGGCCATCCGCCGCCGCCGCCAGCCAGGCCGGCAGGGTGCCGCGCCGGTAGTCGCTGCCGAAGTCCGATCGCCGCACGAACCCGGTATCGACGAGCCAGCGGCGCAGTTCCACGTGGTCGGTGTCGAGCATCGCTCCGGCGGTCGACAGGAACTGCTTCAGCACGGTGTTCGCACCGCGTTCGTCGAGCAGTTTGTCCACCGGGAAGAACAACGTCGCCGAAGCGAACACCAGTTCGAGGTCGCGTCCGTCCTTCTGCTGCAGCGTGGACAAGTGCACGCCTTGCCGCACCGCCAGTTGTCCCAGCCGTTCCAGCCAGCCCGCAGGCGAGATGGCCGCTTGTTCTGTCGTCATGGCGACAGTCTACCGACGAGCGGTCGCGCGGCCTTGCCAGCGACCCGCTTTCCCGGCGGCGAAGAATCGACTGTTTGACCCGACCGCTGCCGGCCGAGGGCTTAGGCGGTAGCATGCCGACGCCGCCCATCCGGAGAAAGCCATGAGCCGCCACGTCATCGTGTCATTCGGTCAAGGCACCGAGTTCGAGTACAACGTCCCCGCCGCTGAAGTGGCCACGCTTTCCCCTGACGCCGCCCGGCAGTGGTTCGACCGGGAGTTCATCGCGCTCGAGTGCGATGTGCCCTCTCCCATCGGCAAGATCCTCATCGCCGACCGCCTGCTGAGCGTCGCCAAGTACGCGGGCCCGCAGCGCTTCCGCGATCACGCGGACTGGGCGCGCGAATTCGCGCGCAACGCTGCCGTGATGCTCGGGCGCGACCTCGTGCGCGTCGACGTGCCGAACTACACGGTCGGCTACTGAGGCCCGGTTACCGTCGGGCCCGCCACGGCGCGGGTCAGTCGCCCGAGAAGAACCATACGGTCCGGATCCGGCCGTCCACCACCTGGTAGGAAGCGGCGACCTCGAACGGACGGTCACGGACTCCGTGCACCCGCTCGTGGTCGATGACGACGTTGCCGATCACCATCCTGTTCACCAGTTCCGCGCGCAATTCAGGCAAGTTGAAGCGCTCCGTCCGATAGAACTCGGCGAGCTGCGCGAGGTTGCTGAACGCCGGAACCTTGGAGGGCAGCCGGTAGACGACCACTTCGTCTTCGTACACCTCGAGGAAACGCGGCAGGTCGTGGTCGTTGTAGGCATCGAGCTGGTGCTGCACCGCCTGTTCGGGCGTCCTGGTGGTCACGTCAGTTCCCCATTTCCTTGAAGACTTCGCGCGCGACACGGAAGCTGTCGATGGCCGCCGGCACGCCGCAGTAGATCGCCGCCTGCAGGAAGACTTCGCGGATCTCGTCCTTCGTCAGGCCATTGTTGATCGCGCCGCGCACGTGCAGCTTGAGCTCGTGCGGCCGGTTCAACGCCGTGATCATGGCGAGGTTCAGGAAGCTTCGCGTACGCCGATCGAGTCCCGGACGATTCCACACGTCGCCCCAGCAGTACTGGGTCACCAGTTCCTGCATCGGCATGTTGAAGTCGTCGGCGTTCCTGATCGACGCGTCGACGTACTCGGCGCCCAGCACTTCGCGGCGTGTCTGCAACCCTCGTTCGAACAGTTCCTTGTTCACGGCGTTCTCCTCGTGTTGAAAGGCTGGAAGCTAGCCCGCATTCTGACGCAGCGGGACCCGGGGGCCGGCGCGTCGCCGCGAACGACTCACGTACAGTCGCGCGGATGAGCGGCCGGCCATGGGATGCGATCGTGATCGGTGCCGGCGCCGCCGGCATGATGTGCGCCGCCGTGGCGGGGCAGCGCGGCGCGCGCGTGCTCCTGATCGACCACGCCGGGAAACTCGGCGAGAAGATCCGCATCTCGGGCGGCGGCCGGTGCAACTTCACGAACGTCAACGCCGGGCCCGCCAATTTCGTTTCGGAGAATCCAGCGTTCTGCCGGGCGGCCCTCGCGCGCTACGGCGCTGCGGACTTCGTCGCCCTCGTGAAACGCCATCGGATCCGGTTTCACGAGAAGCACCGCGGCCAGCTCTTCTGCGACGAGTCCTCGGAGCAGATCATCGACATGCTCGTAGCCGAGTGCGACGCAGGTCGCGTGGCCTGGCAGCGTCCGGCCAGAGTTGAGCGCATCGGCAAGGCGGGCGAGTTCTTCGAGGTCGCGACGACGGCGGGCACCGAGTCCGGGCGCCGGCTCGTCGTAGCCACCGGCGGGCTGTCGATTCCCAAGATCGGCGCGACCGACTTCGGCTATCGCATCGCGCGTCAGTTCGGACTGCGCATCGTCGAGCCTCGGCCTGCCCTGGTGCCTCTCACGTTCGATGCAACACAGTGGGCGCCCTTCGTTTCGCTCGCCGGCGTTTCCCTGGAAGTGAACGCGCGGTGCGACGGCGGCCGGTTCGACGAGGATCTCCTCTTCACGCACCGCGGGCTTTCCGGTCCGGCGATCCTGCAGATCTCGACGTTCTGGAACCCGGGCGCGGAGATCGAACTGAACCTCGCTCCGCAGTTCGGCGGCGACGCTCTCCCCGAAGCGCTCGTCGCGTTGAAGCGCGACAGCCGCCAGACGCTCGCGAACGGAATGGCCGGGCTGCTGCCACGGCGGCTCGCTGAAGGTTGGCTGCTGAGCCACCGCATCGACGGTGCGCAGCGCCTGCCCGACATCCCGGATCGCGTGTTGCGGATGCTCGCGCAGTCGCTGCGTCAATGGCGGCTGAAGCCTGCGGGCAGCGAGGGCTTCCGCAAGGCGGAGGTGACCCGCGGCGGTGTCGCGACCGACGAACTGTCGCAGGCGCACGTTCGAGGCGAAGCGCGCACCGGGCCTGCACTTCATCGG
>CAVSCF010000015.1:0-170812 GCA_963726405.1 uncultured beta proteobacterium
GCCATGATAGGGGAAAACGCAGGCGCGTCGCCTCCCGCCGCCGGGCAGGAGCGCCCAAGAGGCACGCGCCGGCTTGCCGCGGAGCAAGGCGGACGGTCGTACCGCCGTATAGAAAGGAGGCCGGGGAGCAAGGAGGATTTCGATGGATTTTCGTGTGCAGCCGCGCCTGTCCGGCGTCGTCCGCGCCGTCGCCGCGGGCGTTGCGGCGCTTGGACTGGCCCTTGTCACCATGTCCGCCGGCGCGGAGGACGCAAAGCACCTCGCACCCGGCTTTTCCGGGCTGCCACCGAACGCCAGGGTCCTGATCACCCCGCTCGACGTCGAGCTCTATTCGATCAGCGCCGGCGGTATCCCGGAACCGCGCGCCGACTGGACGGCCGCCGCGCTGACGAACATGAAGAAGGAACTCGGGCGGCTGCGCGAGCGCTACAAGGGCGAGACGATCGAACTGGATGAGCGGACCGCGGACGATTTCAGCGAGCTGCTCGCGCTGCACTCGGCCGTGGCGCGCGCCATCAACATCCACCATGTTTCCGGCGGCCCGTGGGCGCTGCCGACGAAGGGAGGCAAGCTTGACTGGACGTTCGGCGACGCCATGAAGCCGCTGCAGGAAAAGACCGGCGCCCGGTACGCGCTGTTCGTCTGGGTGCGGGACAGTTACACCAGCGGCGAACGCGCCGCGGCGATAGCCCTGGCTGCGGTGTTCGGCGTTGGGCTCGGGGGCGGATTCCAGCAGGGCTACGCCTCGCTGGTAGACCTCGAAACGGGCCGGGTGCTGTGGTTCAACCGCCTTGCCCGCGCCTCCGGCGACCTGCGCGAGCCGGCCAAGGCCGCCGAAACCGTCGAGGCCCTGTTGACCGGCTTTCCCGGTGCCCGATGAACCGGCGCGGGTTCCTGCGCTGGGGCTGCGCCCATTGCGCCCTGCTGTACGCGACGGCGGCGGCCGCGCAGAGCGACCCACCAGCCGCCGGCTGGACGCCGCCGCCTCGCTTCGCGCCTCCGGAGGCCGGATCCGACGAGGGCGGGCTGTGGGCCACCATGGCACGCGAAGAACAGCGCCTGCGGCGCAGCCCATTCCTGATCCGCGACGAGAAGCTGCGCGACTACCTGCAGGCCATCCTGTGCCGGCTGGCGGAGGTGCACTGCCCCGACGTCCGCGTCTATCCGGTGCGCAACGCAAACTTCAACGCCAACATGGCGCCGAACGGGATGATGCAGATCTGGTCCGGACTGCTGCTGCGGATGGACAACGAGGCGCAGCTTGCCGCCGTGGTGGGCCATGAAGTCGGACACTTCCTGCAGCGCCACTCGCTCGAGCGGATGCGCGATGCCAAGTCGAAGAGCGCGGCGAGCGTCGCCATGCTGCCGTTCGGGCTCTTCGGCCTGGTCGGCCAGCTCGCACTGCTCGCCAGCGTCTACTCGTATTCGAGGGAGCAGGAGCGCGAGGCCGACACGATCAGCATCAGGCTGATGTCGGGCGCGGGCTACGACTCGTCGCAGGCGTCGGAAGTGTGGGGCAACCTCCTCGCCGAACTGAAGGCGCGGCCGAATGCGGACGCAACGACGTCCAGCGTGCTCTTTGCCAGCCATCCGCCATCCGACGAGCGGCGGGAAATCCTCCGCACCCTGGGCAAGGCCGACGGCGACAAGGGCACAGGGTCGTACCGCGAGCGCATGGCGGCCTGGCAGATGGAGTTCCTCGAGGACGAGATCAAGCGCGGGCAGTACCCGGAGACGATCGCCCTGCTCGACCGCAAGCTGGCGATCGAGCCGCAGCGTGCGGACTTCCTGTACGCGCGGGCGGAAGCGAAACGTCTCCGCGGGCAGGACAAGGACGTCGAGCAGGCCCTCGCCGATTTCCAGGCCGCGTCCGCCATGCCGGATGCACCCGCGCAAGCGCATCGATCGCTGGGGCTGCTGCTGCGTGAACGCAAGGACAACGCCGGGGCCGCCGCGGCCCTCAAGCGGTACCTCGAAAGGGCGCCCGGGGCACCGGACGCCGAACTCATCAAGGCCTACCTCACCGAGATACAGACATGAACAGACTGCTCGCACTTCTCGTGGCGGTGCTGATCGCCGGCTGCGCCACTCCCACCGTATCGATGGTCGAGCAAGGCGAACAGGTCGTCGCCCAGCGCATCGTCGTGAAGCTCGACGGCCCGTGGAACCGCTTCGACAATTTCGGCGGCTTTCCCGTGCCGACGTGGACCGTCGAGGGAGTGACGGTCGACCGGCTGCAGTTCTTCGTCGGCGTGAAGGATGGCGCAACGCTGGTGCCGCAGAGCGATGCGGCGCGCGCGAAGCATCCCCTGACGTTTCGCAAGACGATGCAGCCGCACGAACTCGTCGCCCTGTTCCAGACGATGCTGACCAGCGACGGTTCCTCGTTCACGCTCGACAAGCTCGACCCGGTCACGTTCCTCGGAGGCCCCGGCATCCGCTTCCAGTACTCGCTGGTGCGGCGGGTGGACGAGGTGCGGCTGTCGGGGTTCGGCTACGTACGCGTCAACGGCGACGAGCTGCACGCTATCGTCTACCAGGCGCCGCGCCTCGGCTTCTATCCGCGCTACCAGCCGCAGGTCGACCGCATGGCGCAGACAGCGGGCTTGCGCAGCTAGCGAGGAGCACGCGCGCCGTCGGCGCCGCTACGACAGCGCTTCGTTCACTTCCTCGGCGATGGCCAGCGCGGCCGTGAGTCCCGGCGACTCGATGCCGAACAGGCACACCAGATCCGGCACACCGTGCGACGCCGGGCCTGCGATGTCGAAATCCGCCACCGGCTGGCCCGGTCCATAGATCTTCGGTCGCACGCCCGCGTAATCGGGCCGCAACTGCCCGTCGGCGAGGCCGCGCCAGTACTTGCGGATCTCGCCGTAGAACGCCGGCATTCGCGCCGGGTTCACCGTGTACTCCGGCCGGTCGATCCACTCGACATCCGGCCCGAAGCGCGCCTGCCCGCCGAGGTCCAGGGTGAGGTGCACACCCAGGCCGTCCTTCTCGGGCACCGGGTAGATGAGCCGCGAGAACGGCGCGCGGCCCATCAACGCGAAGTAGTTGCCCTTGGCGTAGCGTTCGACGGGCAAGCGGTCCGCGGGGAAGCCGTCGACGCGCGCCGCGAGCGACGGCGAATGCAAGCCGGCCGCGATGACGAGCCGCCGCACATGAACCCGCATGTCGCCTGCCGCATCGCTCAGCCGAACGTCGAAGCCGCCTGCCGGTCGCAGGGAGGCCGACTCGAAGCGCGTCTTCAACACGAGCTGGGCGCCGTGCCGCTCGGCCCGCCCGAGCAGCGCCGTCATCAAGGCATGGCTGTCGACGATGCCGGTCGAGGCGGACAGCAACGCGGCCACGCACTCGAGTTGCGGCTCGAGCCGCCGTGCTTCGGCGCGGTCGATGATGCGCAGTTCCTCGACGCCATTCGCCTCGCCGCGCGCCCGCAGATTCTCGAGCGCGTGGAGCTGGTCCTCGTTGGTCGCCACGACGAGCTTGCCGCATCGTCGGTGGGGAACGCCGTGACGCTCGCAGAACGCGTAGAGCAGCGGCTTGCCGCGCATGCAGACGCGGGCCTTGACGGAACCGGGCGCGTAGTAGATGCCCGAGTGAATGACTTCGCTGTTGCGGGAGGAGACGCCGCTGCCATGGATCGCTTCCGACTCCGCCACCACGACTTCGCGGCCGGCGCGGGCAAGCGCGTCGGCGCCAGCGAGTCCGATCACGCCGGCGCCGACGACCAGTGTGTCGATGGCCTCCATGCCGCGGAACTGTAAGGCAGCGAAACGACGGCGCGGCGGAAAGCAGGCAACATCAAGGCTATGGGGACCGGAATTTCCACCGACGACCGTCGTCCACCGAGCGTTGCTGCCCCGGCGCCTGGCTTCAACGGCGTCGGATCCGCAGGCTCTCACCCGTCGGACGCACTGTCCTGGCACGACGTCGAAGCCCTCTGTTCCGTGGGCGCCTCGGTCGCAGGCATCCGGCTTGCGCCAAGCGCCGGCTCGGACTACGCCATGGCGCCTCCGTCGCGTCCTGCTTCGGGCCGGCCCCATGACCGGGTCGACGACGATGGACGTGGACGACGGCGCACGGTTGAGTTCGATGAGTGAAGGCATGAGCGACGAACGCAGGCGCTTCACCTTTGCGCTGCTGCTCTCGCTGCTGCTTCACGCGCCGCTGCTCGCCCTGACCGCCGGCGGCACAGGGATCGGTCTTCCCGGCTTCGATTTCCCGTGGCGGGATCGACGGAGCGAGACGTCCGAGCTTCGTGTCGTCCTCGTCCCACCCGAGGCCCCCGCTGCAGCGCCGGCGACCGCGCCTGCCGTGCAATCTCCGACCGAAGGGCTTCCGAGCGGCGCTGCGGCGGCTTCATCCCTGTCGCCTGCGCCGCCGCCGGCGGAGAACGCAAAGGCTCTCGCCGTGCTGCCCGCGCCACCTCCGGAAGAGAGCGAGTCGAACCCGGAGCCCGCGCCCGTCGCGGCTCCCGCGATACCACCCGTGCGCGCCGTTGGACCCAGCCACGTGGCGCGCGCGAAGCTGCCGATCCCGCCGGCCGCCATCGTGCCGCCGCCTCCTCCCGCGCCGGTCGCACGCGCGAAGCCCTCAACGGCGACGCCAGTCGTTCCGGAACCGCCGGTGGACTCCAACCCGGATACGGTCACTTCGGCGCTCCCGCAAGCCGGCAAGGTGCCCCCGGAAGCCGAGCAGCTGGGCGCGGCGAAAGAGCAGACGCCGCCCGGTCCCGTCGAACGCGAGCAGACCAATCGGCTGGCCGAGGAACAACGCGAGGCGCAGGCGCGAGAACTGGCTCGCCAGGAAGAAGCGACGCGCGAGGAGGCTGCGCGCGTCGCCACGGAGCGACTGGAGGCGCAACGCCGAGAACTCGCGCGCCAGCAGGACGAAGCGGCACGCCTCGCCGCCGCGCAACGCGAGGCGGAACGGCAGCAGGCCGAACAACGGGCTGTCGAGCAACAAGAGACACAGCGTCGTGAACTGGCCCGCAACGAAGAAGAAGCGGCGCGGATCGCCGCCGCGCAACGCGAGGTGGAACGGCAGCAGGCCGTCCGAGCCGCCGAACAACTGGAGGCGCAACGCCGGGAGCTCGCTCGGCAGCAGGAAGAAGCGGCACGGATCGCCGCGGCGCAGGTTGAGCGTGACCGGGCCGCGAAGGTCGCCGCCGAACAACGGGAGGCGCAACGCCGAGAACTCGCCCGCCAGCAGGAAGAAGCCGCACGGATCGCCGCCGCGCAGGCTGAGCGTGACCGGGCCGCGAAACTAGCCTCCGAGCAACAGGAGGCGCAACGCCGAGAGCTCGCCCGCCAGCAGGACGACGCCGCGCGCATCGCCGCCGCGCAACGCGAGGCAGAACGACAGCAGGCCGCGCGACAGGCCGCCGAGCAACTGGAGGCACAACGCCGAGAACTCGCTCGTCAGCAGGAAGAAGCTGCACGCATCGCGGCCGCGCAACGCGAGGCTGAACGACAGCAGGCCGCCCGAGCCGCCGAGCAACTGGAGTCGCAACGCCGAGAACTCGCCCGCCAGCAGGAAGAAGGAGCGCGGATCGCCGCCGCGCAGGCTGAGCGTGACCGGGCCGCGAAACTTGCCGCCGAACAACTGGAGGCGCAACGCCGGGAACTCGCCCGCCAGCAGGAAGAAGCCGCGCGCATCGCCGCCGCGCAACGTGAAGCCGAACGACAGCAGGTGGCCCGAGCCGCCGAACAACTGGAGGCGCAGCGCCGGGAACTTGTCCGCCAGGAAGAAGCCGCACGCATCGCGGCGGCGGAACGCGAAGCGGAGCGACAGCGAGTCGCGCGACAGGCCGCCGAACAACTCGAGGCGCAGCGCCAGGAGCCTGCACGACTCGCCGCCGCGGAGCGCGAGGCAGCACGCTTGCGGGCCGAACAGGAGGAAGCGAAACGCCAGGAGCGGCTGCGGGCGATCGGGCGCCAGCTCGACGAGGAAGCCGCCCGGCTCGATGAGGCCGCGGCTCCCGGCCGCGGGCGCTCCACGCTGCCGCTGTCCCTGAGTACCGCGCGTCGCGCCCGGCTCTACGGGCGCGCCGACCCCAACGCCGAACTCGCGCGCTATGGGGAGGCGTGGGCCCAGAAGATCCAGTTCAACACGCCCGTCGAAACGGTGCGCGATGCGGCCGCGAAGCTCCGCATCAATCCGATGGTGACGGTCGCCGTCCGAAGCGACGGCTCCGTGGAGTCGGTGACCTTCCTTGTCTCCAGCGGCGCCCCGGAAGTCGACGAAGCGATCCGGCGCATCGTGCGCAGCCACGAGCACTACCCCGCGTTCCCGCCGGCGCTGGCGCGCGACTACGACGTGATCGAAATCCGCCGGACATGGCACTTCGACACCGCCATCCGCTTGTTCTGACGATCGGCGGGCCGCCACTGCCCACGGCGTGACTTGCGAGGCCTGACGTCCAGCCTGGCGGCTACCCCTTGTTTCCCAGCCCGAGGTAGCTTTCGATCACGCGAGGATCGCTGGCGAGCTGCGCAGCCGGACCGTCGAGCACGCATTCGCCGGTCTCGAGCACGTAGGCGTGGTCGGCGATGTGCAGCGCCGCGCGCGCGTTCTGCTCCACCAGCAGGATCGATACGCCGCGCCGCCTCAGTTCGACGATGATGTGGAAGATCTCGCGCACGATCAGGGGCGCGAGTCCCAGCGACGGTTCGTCGAGCATCAGCAGCTTCGGCTTGGCCATCAGGGCGCGGCCGACGGCCAGCATCTGGCGCTCTCCACCGGACAGCGTGCCGGCCAGCTGTGTCGTGCGTTCGCGCAGGCGCGGGAACAGCGTGTAGACCTCGTCCATCGTCTTGCGGTGATCGCGCTCGCCGGAGCGATAGCGCTGGAAGGCGCCCAGCAGCAGGTTGTCCTCGACGGTCATCTCGCCGAAGAGCTCCCGCTTCTCGGGCACCAGCGTCATGCCGCGGGCCACCATGGTCTCGATCGCCGGCCGGGTCTCGACGCCGCCGGCGAAGCGCACGATGCCGCGCGTCGACCCGGTCGAAGGCAACGCCCCCATGATCGCGGCGAGCAGCGTGGTCTTGCCCGCGCCGTTCGGCCCGATGACGGTGACGATCTGCCCGACGCCAACGTCGAGGTTGACGTTCGACAGCGCCTCCACCTTGCCGTACGAGACGGACAGGTCGCGGACTTCGAGGACACGGTCACCGCTCATGTCGCAGAACGCCGGAAACGGCCGACACGCGAAGCGCCCTCGACGTTCATGCGGGCTTCTCCTCGACGCCGCCGAGATAGGCCTCGAGCACGCGCGGATCGCGCTGCACCTGCTCGGGCAGGCCCTCGGCGATCTTCTGGCCGAAGTCCATCACGTACAGGCGGTCGACCAGGCCCATCACGAAGTCCATGTCGTGCTCGACGAGCAGGACCGACAGGCCCTCGCTCTTCAGCTTGCGCAGCAGATCGGCGAGCGCGCGCTTCTCTAGATAACGCAGCCCGGCCGCCGGCTCGTCGAGCAGCAGCAGGCACGGATCGGAGCAAAGGGCCCGGGCGATTTCGAGGATGCGCTGCTTGCCGAGAGGCAGCGATCCGGCGGGGTCGAACATGTGGTCGGCGAGGCCCGCGCGCTCGATCTGCCGGGCCGCTTCGGCCAGCAGGCGCGCCTCGTTGCGGCGATCGAGTCGCATCCCGCCCGTCAGCATTCCGGCCAGCACTCCGGGGTACTCGCGGCGGTGAGCGCCGATCGCGACGTTGTCGATGACGCTCATCTGCGGCAGCAGGCGCACGTGCTGGAACGTCCGGCTCATGCCCATCAGCGCGATGTCGCGCGAGGACCGCCCTGCCACTTCCTTGCCGCGGAACCGCACGCTGCCCGAACTGGCATCGAGCACGCCCGACACCACGTTGAACACGGTGCTCTTGCCGGCACCGTTCGGGCCGATCAGCGCGACGATCTCGCCGGCACGCACGGTCAGCGCCATCTCGTTGACGGCGACGAGCCCGCCGAAGCGGCGCGTTGCCTTGTCGACCTCGAGCAGCACTTCACCCGCCGCCGGCAGCGGGCGCTTGGCCAGCGGCGGCGCCTCGGGGCGCACCACACGCCGCCTGGCTCGCAGGGGAATGCGGCCGGCCAGCGCCGGCCACAGGCCGTCGGGCGCGCGCTGCAGGATCACGATCATCAGCACACCGAAGACGATCACCTCGAAGTTGCCGGCCTGCCCGACGATGTGCGGCAGCAGGTCCTGCAGCCAGGTCTTGCTGATCGTCAGCACGGTGGCGCCGAGCAATGCGCCCCAGACGTAGCCCGCACCGCCCACCACGGCCATGAACAGGAATTCGATACCGGCGTGCAGCGAGAACGGCGTGGGGTTCACGAAGCGCTGCATGTGCGCGTACAGCCAGCCGGAGGCGCTGGCCATCATCGCGGCGATGACGAAGGCGACCATGCGGGACGCGGCCGTGTTCACGCCCATGGACTCGGCCATCACCATGCCGCCCTTCAGCGCCCGGATCGCGCGGCCTTCTCGCGAGTCGAGCAGGTTGAGCGTCGTGAAGACCGCCGTCATCAGGAACAGCCAGATGAGATAGAAGATCTCGCGGCCCGTGTCGATCTCGCGACCGAACACCTGAATCGGCGGCACGCCCGACAGGCCCGTGTAGCCGCCGAGCGTCTCGGAGGTGCCGAACAGCAACGCGAGGCTGATTCCCCACGCGATCGTGCCGAGCGGCAGGTAGTGACCGGAGAGCTTGAGCGTCAGCATGCCGAGCGCGCCGGCGACCGCCAGCGTGATCAGCAGGCCCGCGATCAAGGTCAGCCAGGGCGAGGCGCCGAGCCAGGCGAACGACGCCGGCAACTCAGCAGTCGTCAGCACGGCCGTCGTGTAGGCGCCGAGACCGACGAAGGCGGCCTGGCCGAACGAGGTCAGGCCGCCCACGCCCGTCAGCAGCACGAGCCCGAGCGCAACCAGCGCATACAGGCCGATGTAGTTGGCCAGCGTGATCGTGAACTCGGGCAGCACGAGCGGCGCAAGGCCGAGCAGCGCAAGGAAGGCCGCGATGAGCCAGGACGGCCTCATTCCTCTTCCTCGACGTGGCGGGCGCGCAGCGAGCGTGCCAGCAGCACCGGGATGATCAGCGTGAAGACGATGACCTCCTTGTAGGCGCTGGCCCAGAACGACGAATACGACTCGAGCAGCCCCACCAGCAGCGCCCCCAGGGCGGCCAGCGGGTAGCTGGCGAGGCCGCCGATGATCGCGGCGACGAAGCCTTTCAGGCCGATGATGAATCCGGTGTCGTAATAGACCGTGGTGATCGGCGCGACCAGGATGCCGGACAGCGCGCCGATCAGCGCGCACAGGAAGAACGACAGCCGGCCGGCAAATTCCGTCGGGATGCCCATGAGCCGGGCACCGAGCCGATTGACGGCGGTGGCACGCAACGCCTTGCCGTACACGGTCCGCTCGAAGGCCACGTAGAGGAGCACGATGAGGGCGATGGAGCAGCCGACCACCCAGATCGACTGCGCGCTTGCCGTGAGCGTGCCCAGGCTGATGGTGCCATCCGAGAACGCGGGCGTGCGCGAGCCCTCCGCGCCGAACACCAGGAGCCCGAGGCCGACCAGCACGACGTGAACTGCCACCGACACGATCAGCAGGATCAGCACCGACGCTTCCGCCAGTGGCTGGTACGCCAGGCGGTAGATCATCGGGCCGAGTGGCACGACGAGGGCGAGCGCCAGCAGCGATCTGAAGCACCATCGGCAACGACTGCGGCTGGATCGTCCCGAGCAGCGCCCACAACGCGAGCGGGTAAACGAGGTTCCACGCAAGCACGCCGCCGAGTCCCGTCGCGCGTCGTGCGCGAAGCGCCTTGACGATCTCGATGAGCGACACCAGACCGCCCGCCACCAGCAGCAGCCACACGGTGCCAGGCAGCTTTCCCGACTGCACGGCCACCAGCGTCAAAGCGCCGTAGGCGACGAACTCGCCCTGCGGGATGAAGATGACCCGCGTCACCGCGAACGCCAGTACGAGCGCGAGGGCCAGCAGCCCGTAGATCGCGCCGTTGGTGATGCCGTCCTGGGCGAGGAGGAGGGCGATGTCGAGGTTCATGACCGTGGGAGTTTAAGGGTCTCTACAGCGATTCTTCTCACGTGACTCGCACGGCGGGGCCGATGGGCCTCGCGGAGTTGTTATTTTCGACGCCTGTCCGGCGGGCGGCCAACTTTCTTTGTCTTGCCAAAGAGAGCTGGCAAAGAAGGTCGAGCCTGCGACGAGACTCGCTTCGTTGCTTGTTCACTGCGTGAGGCGACTGACGCCTGCCCGGCGGGGGCCTACTTTCTTTGTCTTGCCAAAGAAAGTAGGCAAAGAAAGTCGCGCCTGCGAAGGCGCCCTTCGGGTGCCCTGTGCTGCTCGCCTTGCGGTCGCGCCGCGGAACTCGCTGCGTTCGCTTCGCTCACTGCGCTCAGACAGCCGCGGCGAGTCAGACCAGGTGCGCGCTGCGCGCGCCGACCGCAAGCCTGCGCTGCTCGGCGCCTTCGGAGGCAATAAACACCGGCAGCCGGCCAGCAAAGGGCCAAAGAAGGAAAGGGCAGAACGCAAAAGGCTTTTCCTGTTCCTTTCCTCTGCCGGCCCCGCGACGCCGTCCCGGCCTTCGAAGGCGGCGAGCAGCGGAAGCCTGGGGGCGGCGCGCAGCGCGCGCCTCCTCGACTGACTCGCCGCGTCTGTCTGAGCGGAGGTCGCGCAGCGACCGCAGCGAGTTACGCGGCGCGCCCCCAGGCTGAGCAGCACAGCGGAGTCGACGCAGTCGACCGCCTTCGCAGGCGCGACTTTCTTTGCCTACTTTCTTTGGCAAGACAAAGAAAGTAGGCCCCCGCCGGGCAGGCGTCCCAGCCTCACGCAGTGAAGAAGCAACGAAGCGAGTCGCGTCGCAGGCGCGCGTTTCTTTGCCTACTTTCTTTGGCAAGACAAAGAAAGTAGGCCCCCGCCGGGCAGGCGTCAGGCGCCTCACGCAGTGAACAAGCAACGCGCAGCAGGCGCGACATCTGGCGGCCCGCCGGGCAAGCGGCCCAAGAACAACTCGGTAAAGCTCAGCCTGCGCCGGAGGCGCCACCCGGATTCACCGAGTGACGCCACCGCCTATTTCTGCAGCACCCACTTCCCATCCTTGATCTGAATCATCACCGCCGCCCGCTGGTCAAGCCCCAGGTGGTCGTTCGGGCTCATGTTGAAGATGCCGTGCGCGCCGGCCGCGTTCTTCACGCCTTCCAGTGCATCACGCAGCGCGACCCGGAACTCCTTGGTGCCTGGCTGCGCCTTCTTCAGCGCGACCGGGATGGCGGCCTGCAGCAGTACGGCCGTGTCCCAGGCGTGAGCGCCGAACGTCGACACGCTGCCCTTCCCGTTCGCCTTTTCGTAGGCCTCGACATAAGCGAGGGCGGACTTCTTGACCGGATGATCGTTCGCGAGCTGATCCGCTACCAGCACCGGGCCCGCCGGCAGGAACGTGCCTTCGCAGTCCTTGCCGCACACGCGCATGAAATCGTTGTTCGCCACGCCGTGTGTCTGATAGATCTTGCCGGCGTAGCCGCGCTCCTTCAGGGTCTTCTGCGGCAGCGCGGCCGGCGTGCCGGAACCGGCGATCAGCACGGCATCGGGCTTGGCGCTGATCATCTTCAGCACCTGGCCGGTCACCGAGGTGTCGTTGCGGTTGTAGCGCTCGTTGGCGACGACCTTCAGGCCGCGCGTCTCTGCGAGCTTGTTGAACTCGTTCCACCAGCCTTCGCCGTAGGCGTCCGCGAAGCCGATGAAGGCCACCGACTTGATGCCCTGCGCCAGCATGTGAGAGACGATCACGAACGCCATCTGCTGGTCGTTCTGGGGGGTCTTGAAGACCCAGCGCCGCTTTGCGTCGACCGGTTCGACGATCCGGCTCGATGCCGCCATCGAGATCATCGGCGTCTCGTTCTCGGCGGCGACGTCGATCATCGCGAGCGAGTTCGGCGTGATGGTCGAGCCGACCAGCACGTCGACCCGGTCCTCGGTCAGCAGCTTGCGCGCGTTCTTCACGGCCGTGGTCGTGTCCGAGGCGTCGTCGAGGACGATGTACTGCACCTTCTTTCCGGCGATGGTCTGCGGCAGCAAGGGGAAGGTGTTGCGCTCCGGAATGCCGAGCGAAGCGGCCGGCCCGGTGGCCGACAGCGTGACGCCGACCTTGATGTCCTGCGCACCGGCTGCACCGACAACGAGGGCCGCCAGGATGGCAGCCAGGTACTTCGTGGTGAACTTCATTCTTAGTCTCCTCTTCTCTTCTTGCGCGGGACTGTTGACGCAAACTTGCGTCAGCCGAACTTGCGCGGTGGTGTAGCGAATAAGACCAAAATCAGACCCTTTCAACAAGGAGGGCAATTCCCTGCCCCACGCCGATGCACATCGTGGCGAGCGCGTAGCGACCGCCCGTCGCCTGGAGCTGCCGCGCCGCCGTCAGTGTGATTCGTGCCCCGGAGGCGCCCAGCGGGTGCCCCAGGGCAATGGCGCCGCCGTTCGGATTGACGTGGGCCGCATCGTCGGGCAAGCCCAGGCGGCGGGTGACGGCGAGTCCCTGTGCGGCGAACGCTTCGTTCAGCTCGACGACGTCGATGTCGGCCATCTTCAGTCCAAAGCGCGCCAGCAGTTTCTCGGAAGCCGGGGCCGGGCCGATGCCCATGATCCGAGGCGGCACGCCCGCAGTCGCCGCGCCGCGAATGCGCGCGAGGGGTTTCAGTCCGTACTTCTCGACGGCCCGCGCACTGGCAACCAACGTCGCCACGGCGCCGTCGTTGACGCCCGACGCATTGCCGGCGGTCACGGTGCCATCCGGCTTCACGATCGGCTTGAGTTTCGCCAGGGCATCCATCGTCGTTTCGCGCGGATGCTCGTCCGCGCGCACGACGGTATCGCCCTTCCTGCCGGGAATCGTGACCGGAACGATCTCGCCATCGAAGAAGCCGCGTGCCTGCGCCGCCGCGCAGCGCTGCTGCGAACGCAGCGCAAAGGCGTCCTGGTCAGCGCGCGGGATGCCGAAATCCGCCGCCACGTTTTCGGCGGTCTCCGGCATCGAATCGATGCCGTACTGCTTCTTCAGGAGCGGGTTGACGAAACGCCAGCCGATCGTCGTGTCGTAGACGGCGTTGGTGCGCGCGAACGCGGTGTCCGCCTTCGGCATCACGAAGGGCGCGCGCGTCATGCTCTCGACGCCGCCGGCGACCATCAAGTCCGCCTCGCCCGCCGCGATCGTGCGCGCGCAGATGGCGATGGCTTCCATGCTCGACCCGCACAGGCGGTTCACGGTGGCGGCCGGAATGCCGGTGGGCAGCCCGGCCAGAAGCACAGCCATCCGCGCGACGTTGCGGTTGTCCTCGCCCGCCTGGTTGGCGCAGCCGTAGTAGACGTCGTCGATCGCAGCCCAGTCGACGCCGGGATTTCGCTCCACCAACGCCTTCAGGGGAATGGCGGCAAGGTCGTCGGCGCGCACGGATGACAGCGCGCCGCCGTAGCGGCCGATCGGCGTACGGATGCCGTCACACAGGAAGACGTCGTTCATGCGGTTGCTTTCAGTGGATCGGGCACGCTCACGCGCCGGCGGCGCGGAGGCGATGGGGCCGGGCGGTCGGCGCGCACGCGGCCGATGCCGCCGAGGAAGAGATCCGCGACGATGGGCGCCATGTCCGAAAAGGCCAGCGGCCCACGGTCCTTCAGCCAGGTGAAGGTCCAGTTGATCATTCCGAACAGGATCATCGTCAGCGGCTTCGCGAGCTCGTCGCGGGTCGCCTCCGGCGCCAGCCGCGCGACCACGACGGCGAAGCCGTCGACGACCTTGCGCTGCCGGGCCAGCACCCGCGTCCGATGCGCGCGCTCCAGGTACTTCACGTCCTGCACCAGCACGCGATGCCGCGCGGCCGAGTGTTCGTACTCCGCCATGAAGGCCTCGATCAGCCGGCGCAGGTGTGCGGCGGGCGGCAGATTGCGCGCGGCGACCTCGTCGACGATGGCCGCGAGCCGGTCGACGTACGACAGCGCGATGTCGGCGAGCAGCGCTTCCTTGTCCCGGTAGTAGTGATACATCAGCGCCTTCGACACCCCGCACGCGCGCGCGAGGTCCGCGATCGAAGCCGAGGCGTAGCCCTTTTCGGCGAACAGGCGCGTCGCGGCGTCGCGAATCGACGCGCGCTGCGTCTCGAAACCGGCGGCTTTCGTGCGCGCCATCCCGCTCAGCGCTCGTCGTAGGAAATCAGGACGCGCTCGGTCAGCGGATACGACTGGCAGGTGAGGACGAAGCCGGCCGCGACCTCGTGCGGCTCCAGCGCGTAGTTCTTCGCCATCTTCACCTCACCCTCGAGCAGCTTGCCGCGGCAGGTGCTGCACATGCCGCCCTTGCACGAGTACGGCAGGTCGAGGCCCGCCGCACGACCGGCATCGAGGATCGAGTGCTGGCCGCGATGGAACTCGATCTCGCGGCGCACGCCGTCGATCACGATGCCGATCCGCGCCTGTGCCGCTTCGGCGTCGTCCACCGGGGCATACGCCGCCGCGCCCGGGACGCCGAACCGTTCGACGTGCACGTGTTCGCGCGGCACGCCGGCCGCGACCAGTGCCTGTTCGACGTCGTCGATCATCGAGGCAGGGCCGCATACGAAGGCTTCGTCGACCGTGTCGACGGGAACCAGCGTCGACAGGAAGGCTCTCGCCTTGGCGCCATCGAGCCGGCCGTTGAAGAGGTCGATGTCCTGCTCCTCGCGCGAGAAGACGTTGAACAGCGCGAAGCGCGTCAGGTAGCGGTCCTTCAGGTCTTCCAGCGCCTCGTGAAACATCACCGAGGTCTGGCGGCGGTTTCCGTAGACCAGCGTGAAGCGCGACTTCGGCTCGCGCGCCAGCGTCGTGCGGATCAGCGACAGCACCGGCGTGATGCCGCTGCCGGCGACGAAGGCCACGTAATGCTTCTCGTGCTCGGGCGACAGCGGCGTGAAGAAACGTCCTTCGGGCGTCATCACATCGATGGCGTCGCCCGGCTTCAGCGTGTCGTGGGCCCAGGCCGAGAATCGTCCGCCCGGCACCTTCTTGACGGCGACGCGCAGTTCGCCGTCGTCGCAGCCGGCGCACACCGAGTACGAGCGCCGCAATTCCTCGCCCTCGAGCATGGTGCGCAGCGCCAGATGCTGGCCCTGGGTGAACCGGTACTCGTCGGCCAGTTCGGCCGGCAGGTCGAACTTCAGGCTGACGCACTCCGGCGTCTCGCGCCGGACCTCCGCCACGCGGAGTTGATGGAAACGCGGTGTCATCGTGAGCTGGGTGGCAGATGGGCTTGAAATATTCGAACGGTTCGCGGCACGCGCGGCAGCGGTACAGCGCCTTGCACGCGGTCGAACCGAACTGGGAGAGCCGTTCGGTGTCCGCGCTGTCGCAGCGGGGGCACGCGACGCGGGGCACGAAGGACAGCGGGCGCTCGGCGCCACGGTCGCACTCGCCCGGCGGCGCGATGCCGTAGGCGCGCAGTCGCTCGCGCGCGTCCTCGGCGATCCAGTCGGTGCTCCACGCCGGGGACAACTGCTGCCGCACGCGCACGTCGATGGCGCCGGCGGCCGCCAGCGCCTCGCGGATCGACTGCGCGATCGCCTCGGTGGCCGGACAGCCGGAATAGGTCGGGGTGACCACCACGTCGACGCCGTCCTCCGCCGCCTGAACGTCCCGCACGATGCCGAGCTCGGTCACGGAGATCGCGGGGATCTCCGGATCCGGCACGCGGCCGAGGATGTCCCAGGCCTGGGCGGTGGTCAGCATCACCAGGTGCCGCCCGGGTACGTGCGCTGGAGGTACTGCATCTCGGTCAGCAGATGGCCGAGGTGCTCGCTGTGCACGCCGAGCTTGCCGCGGGTCAGGAAAGGCGTGTCAGGCGGAATCTTCAGCGTTGCGACTTCCAGCACCGGGGTCACGACCGCCGCCCACGCCGGCTGCAGGGACGACCACGCGGGGCCCACCGACGTCGCGACGGCCACGTCGTCCGTCGGCGTGGCGCTGAAGAATTCGGCCGTGTACGGCCACAGCGTGTCGAGCGCGTCCTGCATGCGCCGATGCGACTCTTCGGTGCCGTCGCCGAGGCGGATCACCCAGTCGGACGCGTGCTGCAGGTGATAGCGCGTTTCCTTCAGGCTCTTGCCGGCGATCGCCGCCAGTTCCGCGTCGCCGGACTTCACCAGCCCCTGCCAGAGCTCGCGCTGCCACGCGGCCACGAGGAAGTTGCGGAGGATCGTCCGGGCGAAGTCGCCGTTCGGCAGCTCGGCCATGGTGACGTTGCGGAACTCGGGCTCGCGGCGCAGGAAGGCAAGCTGGTCCTCGTCGCGGCCCTGTCCTTCGAGCGCGCCGGCATGGGTCAGCAGCAGGCGGGCCTGGCCGATGAGGTCGAGCGCGATGTTCGTCAGCGCGATGTCTTCCTCGATCACCGGCCCGTGGCCGCACCACTCGGACAACCGCTGCCCGAGGATCAGCGAGGTGTCGGCGAGGCGCAGGACGTAGTCGAGATGCGCGGGATGGGTCTGGGTGGCGGCGGTCATCGCGGCATCTACATGTGGTTGACTTCGTCGGGCAGTTTGTAAAAGGTCGGGTGCCGGTAGATCTTGTCTTCGGCCGGATCGAACATCTCCGGCTTCGCATCCGGATCGCTCGCCACGATCTGATCGGCGCGCACGACCCAGATGCTCACGCCCTCCATGCGTCGCGTGTAGACGTCGCGCGCGTTCTGCAGCGCCATCTTCGCGTCGGGCGCATGCACGCTGCCGCAGTGCTTGTGGTCGAGGCCGTTCTTGCTCCTGATGAACACTTCCCATAACGGCCACTGGCGGCTGGGTTCGGTCATTTCAGTTCCTTTCGTTCTGTTTCGCGTGCGAACGGCGCAGCTTGCGGTCACGCCAGTGGCCGCGGGCATCAGTTGGATGCAAGGGGGCCTTGCCCCCATGGCACCCCCATTTCACGAGGGGCGCCATCGTCACGCGGCCAGCCGGTCGCGCCGCTTCTGCTTCTCTGCATGCGCCAGCGCCGCCTCTCGCACCCACGCACCGTCCTCCCATGCCTGCACGCGGTCGGCGAGGCGTTCGCGATTGCACTCGCCATGGCCGTTGACCACGTTCCAGAACTCGCTCCAGTCGATGGTTCCGAAGTCCCAGTGACCGCGCTCCTCGTTGAAGCGCAGGTCGGGATCGGGCAGCGTGACGCCCAGCACCTTCGCCTGCGGCAACGTCGCGTCGACGAATTTCTGCCGCAGCTCGTCGTTGCTGATGCGCTTGATGCCCCACCTGGTCGAGTCGCCGGAGTGCACCGAGTCCTTGTCGTGCGGGCCGAACATCATCAGCGACGGCCACCACCAGCGGTTGACCGCGTCCTGCACCATCGCGCGCTGGTCGGCCGTGCCCTTCATCATCGTCAGCAGCAGGTCGTAGCCCTGGCGCTGGTGGAAGGATTCCTCCTTGCAGATGCGGATCATCGCGCGGGCGTACGGGCCGTACGAGCAGCGGCACAGCGGGATCTGGTTCATGATCGCCGCGCCGTCGACCAGCCAGCCGATCACCCCGATGTCGGCCCAGTTGAGCGTGGGGTAGTTGAAGATCGACGAGTACTTGGCCTTGCCCGAATGCAGCGCATCGACGAGGTCGTCGCGCGCGACGCCGAGGGTCTCGGCCGCGGCGTAGAGGTACATCCCGTGCCCGCCCTCGTCCTGCACCTTCGCGAGCAGGATCGCCTTGCGCTTGAGCGTCGGCGCGCGCGTGATCCAGTTGCCCTCGGGCAGCATGCCGACGATCTCGCTGTGCGCGTGCTGGCTGATCTGCCGGACGAGGGTCTTTCGATACCCCTCGGGCATCCAGTCCTTGGCCTCCACGAATTCCCCGCGCGCGACCCGGGCGTCGAATTCCGCCTCGTACTCGGCGTCCTTCAATGATCGCGGGCCTTTCGCAGCCGCCTCGTCCCGTTCCGGGGACGGAATGTCCATCGCCTGTGTATACATCTCGGTTCCTTCCTGCCGCGCGCGCTTCCGCGCCGACTAGTTCGTGGGTCGGCGGTCGATGATCCGCTTGGCCTTGCCCACCGAACGCTCGAGACCCATCGGCAACGCCAGACGGACGGTCGCGGTGATGCCGATGTACGCCTTGAGGTTGTGCTCGAGTAGCCTCGCCGCCGCGTGGCGGGCCTCCTGGCTGCCATGCGCCAGCTCGGACCCCATCTCGACGTGGACGGTCAGTTCGTCGAGGCTGCCCGGCCGCGTGACTTCAAGCGTGTAGTAGGGCTCGAGCTCCGACTGCCTCAGTATCAGTTCCTCGACCTGCGTCGGGAACAGGTTCACTCCGCGGATGATCAGCATGTCGTCCGAGCGGCCGGTGATCTTCTCGATGCGCCGCATCGAGCGTGCCGTCGGCGGCAGCAGCCGCGTGAGGTCGCGCGTGCGATAGCGGATCATCGGCAGCGCTTCCTTCGTGAGCGAAGTGAACACCAGTTCGCCTTTCTCGCCTTCCGGCAGCACCGCGCCCGTGTCCGGATCGATGACCTCCGGATAGAAGTGGTCTTCCCAGACGGTCAGCCCGTCCTTGGTCTCGATGCATTCCTGCGCGACGCCCGGGCCGATGATCTCCGACAGGCCGTAGATGTCGATCGCATCGAGCGAGGTCTTCGCCTCGATCGCATCGCGCATCGACGGAGTCCACGGCTCGGCGCCGAAGATGCCGATCTTCAGCGACGTCGTCTTCGGGTCGACGCCCTGTTTCTCCATCTCCTCGGCGATCGCCAGCATGTACGAGGGCGTCACCATGATGATGCTGGGCTTGAAGTCCTGGATGATCTGCACCTGCCGCTCGGTCATGCCGCCGGAGATCGGGATCACCGTGCAGCCGAGCTTCTCCGCACCGTAATGGGCGCCGAGGCCACCGGTGAAGAGGCCGTACCCGTACGACACGTGCACCATGTCGCCCGCCCGGCCGCCGGCCGCGCGGATCGAACGCGCCATCACCGTCGCCCAGGTATCGATGTCCTTCGCGGTGTAGCCGACCACGGTCGGCTTGCCGGTGGTGCCGCTCGACGCATGCAGGCGCACCACCTTTTCGCGCGGCACCGCGAACATGCCGAATGGATAGTTGTCGCGCAGGTCCTTCTTCAGCGTGAACGGAAACTTCGCGAGGTCGGCCAGCTCCTTCAGGTCGGACGGCTTGACGCCAGCCCGGTCGAAACTGGCCCGGTAGTGCGGCACGTTCTCGTACGCGTGGTTGAGCGACCAGCGCAGGCGCTCCAGTTGCAGCGACTGCAGTTCCGCGCGGCTGGCGCGCTCGATCGGCTCGAGATCGGACGGGTGCGGCTTCTTCGACGGCATCGCGTTGCTCCCGTTCAGAGGTTCACGACCGGCTTGCCCTTGATCGTGTGCGAACGTCCCCGCATCACGACCACGGTCTTGCCGTGCTGGTTGGTGACACTGATGTCGTACACGCCCGTGCGGCCGGAGCGCGAGACCTCATGGCACTGGGCGACGAGGCGGTCGCCTTCGTGCGCCGGCGAGAGGAAGTCGACGACGATGCCCGAGGCCACCGTCATCTCGTTGTAGCTGTTGCAGCCGAACGCGAACGCCGAGTCGGCAAGCGTGGTGATGAAGCCGCCATGGCAGATCCGGAAACTGTTCAGCATGTCAGCACGGACCATCATCGAGACGCGCGCATAGCCGGGGCCGATCGCCTCGACCTGCATGCCGAGTCCCTGGGACGCCGCATCGTCCTTGAACATCCCGTGACGCACGGCCTCCGCGATAGCGTGCGCGTCCATGCCGTGCGGCGGCGCGTGCTTGTGTTCAGCCATGCGGCTCATCCATGGAAGCTGGCTCCCGTGTAGCCCTTGCGGGTGATCAGTGCCGAGGTGCGGTAGCGCTCCTCGCCGTAGTGGTCGCGCAGGTTGGCGAGCGCGCGCGCGAACACGTGCAGGCCGACCTGCTCGGACCATTCCAGCGGTCCGCGCGGGTAGTTGACGCCGTAGCGCATCGCCACGTCGATCGCGGCCGCGCTGCAGATGCCGTACGCCACGGCGTCGGCCGCCTCGTTGACGAGCATCGCGATGAGGCGAAGAACGACCAGGCCGGCCACGTCGTCGAGCGGAGAGCATTCGAACCCGGCCAGGCCGAGCGTCGCGCATACCGTGCGGAACGCTCCCATGCCGCACTGGTCCGCGCGGGCCAGGCCGAGCCGCGGGGTCTTCGAGTAATCGAGCGCGAGATCGAACAGCACGAGGTGCTCATGGGCGTCTTCCATCGCCCGCCGCGTCGCCGGGCGACCGTCGGTCATCATGAGGTGCGCGGGACCGATCTCCAGCCAGCCGGAGGCCGCAACCTGCGCCTCGCGCGGTCCCTGCACGCGGACGACGTCGATGCCGGCGTTCTCCAGCCGGGTGATGATCGGCGTGGCGATGCCGAGCGAACCGACGGCCACCACGCGCTTGACCGGCTCGGCGCCCGGCTCGACCGCGGGTCGCGGTTTTTCAGCACCGTCGCGGTAGTCGTAGATTCCGCGCCCGGTCTTGCGCCCGAGCCGGCCGCCGCGCACCAGTTCCTGCTGCACCAGCGAGGGCGCATATCTCCGCTCACCGAAGGTGGCATCGAACACGGATTTCGTCACCGCGAAGTTGATGTCGTGACCAATGAGGTCCATCAGTTCGAATGGGCCCATCGGAAAGCCGCCGCAGTCGCGCACCACGGCGTCGATCGTCGCCGGGTCGGCGGCGCCTTCGGTGTACGCGCGCCACGCTTCCCCGTAAAAGGGGCGCGCGATGCGGTTGACGATGAAGCCCGGCGTCGACTTCGCATACGCCGCCTGCTTGCCCCACGCCTCCGACGTCCGGTAGACCGTGGCCGCCACTTCGGGCGTCGTCTCGAGGCCGCTGATGACCTCGACCAGCTTCATCCGGGCCGGCGGATTGAAGAAGTGCATGCCGACCACACGCTCCGGATGCCTGAGGCCGACGGCCATCGCCGTGACCGAGAGCGACGATGTGTTGGTGGCGAGAATGCAGCGCGGACCGACGATCGACTCGAGGTCGCGGAACAGCGCGCGCTTGACGTCCAGGTCCTCGACGACTGCCTCGATCACCAGCCCGCACTCGGCAAGTTCCCGAAGCGTCGCCGCCCGCATTCGGGCGGGAATGTCCGTGGCATGTTCCGCCGGCACCTTGCCCTTCGCGGCAAGCGTCTTCAGCGTGTCGGCAGCGTTGGCGATGGCGCGCTCGGCGGCGCCCGCCTGGGCGTCGACGATCAGCACCTGATGCCCCGCCTGCGCGGCCAACTGGGCGATACCGCCGCCCATGGCGCCCGCGCCGATGACACCTACCAGCACCTGCGGATCGATGGCCCGATCGTTCATTACGCCCTCATTGCCCGCGAAAGCGCGGCGCGCGTTTTTCCATGAATGCGGCAACGCCTTCGCGAAAGTCGTCCGACGCTCCCAGTTCGCGCTGGTAGTCGCGTTCGAGGTCGAGGGCCGCCGAAAGCGGCAGTTGCAGCGCGCGCTCCATCGCCTGGCGGGTGCGCACGTAGCCGCGCGTCGGCCCGACGGCCAGTTGCTTCGCCACGGTCATCACCGTGGGCATCAGTTCGTCGTCCTCGATGCAGCGCCAGATCAGGCCCCAATCCTCTGCCTGGGTCGCGGAGAGCTTGTCGCCGAGCAGGGCCAGGCCCATTGCGCGGGCCGGACCGACCAGTCGCGGTACCCACCAGGTGCCCCCGCAATCGGGGATCAGGCCGATCTTCGAGAAGGACTGGATGAACGATGCCGACTTCGCCGCGAAGACGAGATCGCATGCGAAAGGAATGTTCGCGCCGGCACCCGCGGCCACGCCGTTGACCGCGCAGATCGTCGGCATGTCGAGGCCGCGCAGGCGCATCAGCAGCGGCTTGTAGTGGTTCTCGATCGAGGCGCCGAGGTCGACCGGCGTTTCGCCCGGCGCCACCGCGCGGTCGGACAGGTCCTGGCCGGCACAGAAGCCGCGCCCCGCGCCGGTCAGCACGAGGCACCGGACCGAGGGATCGCCCGCCGCCTCGTCGATGGCGATGCGCACTTCGCCGTGCATCGCGACCGTGAAGCTGTTGAGCCGGTCCGGTCGATTCAGCGTCAGCGTTGCCACGCCGTCCGCGACATCGAGGCGGACGGTCTCGAAGGAATGCGCCATCAGGAATGTCTCCCGGGCCGGGTCCGGTGCGTGCTTCTGCGAGCCGCCATTTCGTTGACCGACCGTTCAATCAATAGTAGCTTTGACGGTTCCCGGAAGACAAGTCACCGACCCGGCGGCGATGAGCAACGACCCTGCCGCCCGCCCCGATATTGCCTGCGATTGCCTGGAGACTCCCTTGACGCATCCCCTCCTAGAGAAGCACCGCGCCACGCTCGACGGCGCCCTCTCCGCCATCCGTTCACGCGGCTACTGGACACCGTATTCCGAGCAGCCGAGCCCGAAGGTGTATGGAGAAACCGCCAACGACGCCGGCAAGGCCGCCGCGCTCGCCCACGCGGGAAAGAACTTCGACCTCGACCAGCCGGGCACACGCGGCTGGCTCGCCACCGAACAGTCGCCGTACGGCGTGCCGCTCGACGTTCGCTATCCGCAGTGCGACGCGCAGGCCTTGATCGATGCGGGTCTCGCGGCGATGTCCGAGTGGCAGAAGTTCGGCGTGGACGGCCGCACCGGCGTCTGCCTCGAGGCGCTCGCGCGCATCAACAAGGCCAGTTTCGAAATCGGCTACACGGTGATGTTCACGACCGGCCAGGGCTGGATGATGGCGTTCCAGGCCGGCGGCCCGCACGCGCAGGACCGGGGGCTTGAGGCCGTGGCGTACGCCTACCGGGAAATGAACGAAGTCCCGTTCGAAGCGCGCTGGGAAAAGCCGCAGGGCAAGAACCCGCCGATCGTGATGGAGAAGCGCTTCGAGGTGGTGGGCCGGGGCGTCGCGCTGGTGATCGGCTGCGGCACCTTTCCGACATGGAACACGTATCCGGGACTTTTCGCGGCGCTCGTCACCGGCAATCCGGTCATCGTGAAGCCGCATCCCAACGCGGTGCTGCCGGCGGCAATCAGCGTGCGGATCGTCCGCGATGTCCTGAAGGAGAACGGCCTCGATCCGAATCTCGTCACGCTCTTCATCACCGACGATCCGAAGCAGACGCAGGCGCTCGCCACCAACCCCGCCGTGAAGTCGATCGACTTCACCGGCAGCAACGCATTCGGACGCTGGCTGATCGACAACGCGCGGCAGGCGCAGGTGTACGCCGAGCTCGCGGGCGTGAACAACGTCGTGATCGAGTCGACCGACAGCTACAAGGCGATGCTGCGCAACCTGGCGTTCACGCTCAGCCTGTATTCCGGCCAGATGTGCACGACGACACAGGACATCTTCGTGCCGGCGGGCGGGATTGAAACGGACGAAGGCCACAAGAGCTTCGATGAAGTCGCATCCGACCTCGGCGCGGCCGTCGGCAAGTTCCTCGCCGATCCGGCCGTCGCCACCGCGGTGCTCGGCGCCATCCAGTCGCCGGACACGCTCAGGCGCATCGACGAGGCGCCGCAACTGGCCGACGTGGTCCTGCCGTCGAAGAAGCTCGATCACCCGGAGTTCCCCAAGGCGAACATCCGCACCCCGGTGCTGCTGAAGAGCGACGCCGTGCACGAAGCGGTCTACATGCAGGAACGCTTCGGACCGATCAGCTTCGTCGTCAAGGTCCCGGATTGGGAGGCCGCCGTGGCGCTGTCCGAGCGCACCGTGAAGCAGCACGGCGCGCTCACCGTCGGCCTGTATTCGATGAACCAGGAGGTCGTCGACGCGATGACCGACGCGACGCTGCGCGCCGGCGTATCGCTGTCGATCAACCTGACGGGCAACGTGTACGTGAACCAGTCGGCGGCGTTCTCGGACTATCACGCGACCGGTGCGAACCCGGCGGCAAATGCGAGCTACACGGACAGCGCGTTCGTGGCCAACCGCTTCCGCGTTGTCCAACGTCGGTGGCACGCCGCGGCGTAGCGCTGCTCGTGTACGCGACCGGCTGCGCCGGCCGCACGTGCACTCGCAGCGACTAGTCAGAAGGTCGGGCTTCGGAGCGGCCGGGCGCCCGACCTTGTTCAAAAGCAACGAAAAGGCGAAGGAGCGCGCACGTGGCCTACTACGAAATCAACGGACTGGTGCCGGTCGTCGATCCCGACGGCGTTCGTGCATCCGACGGCGACGCTGATCGGCGACGTCATCGTCGGGCCCGGCTGCTACGTGGCGCCGGGCGCGAGCCTGCGCGGCGACTTCGGCCGGATCATCATGGAGCGCGGCAGCAACATCCAGGACTGCTGCGTGATGCACGGGTTCCCCGGCACCGACACGATCATCGAGGAAGACGGCCACATCGGCCATGGCGCGATCCTGCACGGCTGCATCGTGAAGCGCAGCGCGATGGTGGGCATGAATGCGGTGGTGATGGACGAAGCCGTCGTCGGCGAGGAAGCGATGGTGGCCGCCGGCGCCTTCGTGAAGGCCGGCATGGTGATCCCGCCGCGCGGCCTCGCGGTCGGTGCGCCGGCCCGTGTCATCGGCACGCTGTCGGACGACGACGTCAAGTGGAAGATGAGCGGCACGCGCAGCTACCAGGACCTCACGCGCCGCAGCCTGGCCACGCTGCGCGAAGTCACGCCGCTCACCGCCGTCGAACCCGATCGCAAGCGCATCACGATCGACGTCGAGGGCGTGGTGCCGCGGGTGGCGGCCAGGCGGGAGTGAACTGAAGTCGGAACGGCAGCCTGCGGCCCTGGGCGAGCCTGCCTCGCACCGACCAGCAGACGTGGCCGGCGACTCGAATGCGGCGTTTCACGACCGAGTTGCGCGGGCGGCAACGAGGCCGATTCCGCGGTCAGGTCTCATGGCGGAAGGCTGAGTTCCATCCACCGCAGGCCTCGTTCGATCTTCCAGTCGGTCCAGCCCCGCTTGCGATAGAAGCCGTAAGCGCGAAGCGTGGTGTCGAGATCCGTCGTGAGCCACGCACGCCTGCAGCCCGATGCCGCGAGCCATTCCTCGGCAAGGACCATGAGTTTGCCGCCGACGCCCTTTCCCTCGTACTCCGGAAGCACCGCGATGACCAGGAACTCTCCCGTCGCGCGATCGGCCATGGAGAAGGCGACGACACGGCCCGCGTCGTCGCACACCCAGCCCTTGGTGGACTGACCGAGGCTTTCCGTGACGCTCCGCGGGTTGATGCCGAGTTGTTGCAGTTCCTCGAGCGTCAGCGCGTTCTCGCGCGTTCTCGGGCGAACGTCGAAGAGAGCCGGCACGTCGGCGGCGGTGATCTCGCGGAACTTCACGGCGCTCGTTCCTTCGGCCGGCACATACGGTGGTTGGCCTTGGTCGGGGTTCAAGTCTGGTCACGTTCGCGTTCAGGCGATTCTCGCGCGTCCTGCATGCCGCGGGCCAGTTGGCCGAGCAGCCCTCGCTGGGGCGGCCTGTACGCGTTCCCGGCACGCGAGAACTGGTTGTTGCCGGAACTCGCTTTCTCGTTCCCTACCGCGTCAAGAGGGACGCGATCGAAATCCTGCGCATCTTCCACACGTCCCGGAAATTGCCGACGCACTGGTAGCGGTCGACGTCCGTGGCGCAGGCCCTCCGGCAAAGTTCCGTCAGCCCACCCTCGTCCAGATCAACGTACGCGTAACGGGAATCCCGTCCCAGGAGGCGGTCTCCAATCTGATCACAAGGGAATCGCTGTCGACCGTCATCCCGCGCGACAGCACGGTCCCGACATTGCCCTTACTGAGAGCGCCGAGCAGCGTCTGCGTGACCATGCCGGTCGCGTCATCGACCGTGTAGGTGCCGAAGTAGGCGTCGTAGCCGCCCTGCGCTCGGGTGTTGTTCCCGGCGTCCGCCGGGCCGTCGGCGAGCTGGCCGCTGCGGTCGCGCTTCATGAATTGCGCGGAAAAGTTTCCCGCGCGGTCGTAGACCAGCAACGCGATCGGATCGGACCCGAGTGCCGGGTCGGCGTGCGCCTTCCCTTCACGCGTGACGTCAACGCGCGACACCAGCCGCCAGGTCCCCGGCAGCCTCTCCGAAAGCGGTGCTTTGTTGACGGACGACCCGCTGCTCACGTGAACTCCCGTCGGTGACGCGCAAGGCGCGCGGCCAAACGTCCGAAGCAGACTGCAGCTGACTCCGCGTCCTGACCGGACACCCGGTGCATCACAGCGGCTTGAACATGGTGATGTTCGTCGCCCGGTAGCCGAGCGCCTCGTACAGCGCGCGTGCGCCGCCGTTGTGTCCAAAGACATGCAGGCCGATGCCGCCGAGGCCGAGCTTGCGCGCCTCGTCCTCGGCCGCGGCCAGCGCCCGCCTTGCGTGCCCTCTGCGCTGGCATTCCGGCGCAATCCGTATGTCGTAGATGTAGGCGATGCGCCGGCCCGCCTGCTCCTTGACGCCGATCCAGAGCGTGCCAACCGATCGCGCCTGATCGTCGAGCACGCTGAACAGGTAGCTGTCGGCGGTCTGGTGTCCGTGAGGCAGCAGATCGTCGAGCGCCTTGCGCGCGAGTTCGAGGGACTCCTCCCTGCGCCACTCGCCGGAGGCCACCTTGTCGGCCGCATAGGCGACCACGGACATGGCGGCGAACGTCGCGTATTCGGCGTCACTCATCGGGACGAGGACCGGCACGGCATGCTCCGAGTACGTCCGGAGTTCCAGGGACGGATCCGGTTTCAGGCGATTCTGATCGTCACTTCGATGCCCGGCAATCGGTCGCCAGCGATGTCTCGGCGACGGCGGGCTGGCCCGCAGGAGACCGGCAGCGCCGTGTCGCGCCGCCGCCGCGTTCTTATGCGGCCCGCATCACTGCACCTCGACCTGCCCGGTCAGGCGCGCGCGCACCAGCGACCAGGACAGGCCGAGTCCGATGACGGTTCCGAGGATCAGCAGCGCCAGCCAGGCGATCGTGGTCGACTGTCCGATGTCGATCCACTTCATGTCGACGAACACCCACGTGAGGGTCGCCAGCAGCGCGGTGCCCAGGAACATGCCGAGCCAGCCCAGCGCGACGAACGCCGTGCGCAGGCAGACGACCCAGCCGATCAGGAGGAACACGCCCGCCAGCGCCTTGACGGCAGTGACGCCGGCCGGCGGATCGGTCAGCCAGTGGTAGAACGAGTGTCCGCTCGGGTTGTACGTCGCCATCACGAGCGCGACGGCGAGGACGATCCGCACGAACACGCCGGACCACGAGATGCCTTGCACCGCCATGTAGCCTCCTGAATCGCTTGTGACGCGCTCAATCCATGATATCGAACATCACTGCGGTGCCGACTGCGCCATCGCGCCGCCGACCATCGCGATGACGAGATCGTCGAGGAACCGCCCGACGCAGGCGGGGTCATGCGGCGCGTTCATGAAGTGCGCGACGGTGCCGGGCTGGCGCAGGTACGCAGGCAGCTGCGACATGTCCCGGTGGACCGTCCCCGCCGTGAGGAAACGGGCGAACGCATAGTCGCCCTTGCGGTCCGGCTTGAGCATCAGGTCCGCCTTGCGCTGCTCCTCGGCCGTCAGCCTGAAGATCGTCGCGCCCTCCTTGATCGTTTCGGTCACCTTGATCCGGTCGATCGTGTTCGGGTCGCCCTTGGTCGGGTCGCGTGACAGGACCACGAAGTCGGCGAGCTTGCCGACCTCGATCGAGCCCTTGGTCTTCTCCTCGTAGTGCTGGTACGCCGGCCAGATCGTCATCGCCTTGAGCCCGGTGATGACGTCGACACGCTGGTGGGCGCCGATGACCTTGCCCGAACCGCGAGCGACGCGCGTGACCGTCGCGTCGAGCACGCGCATCGAGTCGGGGAACGCCACAGGCGCGTCATGGTGCGAGGTGAAGATCATGTCGCGCTTGCGCACCCAGCCGGTCGGGGAGATGTTCTGTCCGAGCACCGGTCCCAGGGTCTTGCTGGTGTGCCAGTCGCCCCAGTAGAACGTGTGCATCGGAAATAGCGACGGCAGCACGCCGAGCCTCTTGAACGTGTCGACCTGGTCCTCGCGCAGGAACTGGCCGTGGATCAGCACCGGGCGGCGGTCCTTGCCCGGGCCGTTCTTCAGCTCCGCCAGGGTCGACGCGGCGATAAGCAGATCCAGCGCGGCCTCGCCGTTGGCGTGCGTGATGATCTGGATGTCGTTGGCGTAGGCCCAGTTGATCCCGTCGATCACCTGCTCGTTGGTGGCCGCGGCGTACCCGGCGTAGCCCTTCGGATAGTTGCCGGCCGGCGCGTAGTAGGGCCGGTCGCGCCACGCGGTGAAGCCCTGCGGCGAGCCGTCGATCGTGAGTTTTGCGCCCGCGACGCGCAGTCGCCCGGCGTAGGTCGGGCTGACGTTCTTCTTGATGAACTCGCGATCGATCAGCACGTCCGAGTAGGCGGCGACGTCGATCTTCAGGCCGCCCGCGTCGGCGACCTGCCGCAGGATTGCCACGACGGCCGGGTTTGCGCGGCCTTCCTGGGCCGTGGTGTAACCGAAGCGCGCCCACAGCTCGGATCCGGCGCGCGCGAACGTCTTCCCGCCTTCCGCGCCGACCTGCGCCAGCAGCTTGCCGACCAGGGGAAACGCGGCCGTTTCCTCCAGGACCCCATCGGGCTCCTTGCCGCCGGACTTGCGGCGGATCACGCCGCCCGCGGGATCCGGCGTTTCGGCCGTGATGCCACCGATCTCGAGCGCCTTTGAGTTGACGGCAACGATGTGCCCGGACTGGTGGACGAGAAGGATCGGGACGTCCTTCGAAATCGAGTCGAGGTCATCGCGCGTCGGGTGGCGGGTCTCCGCCAGCGTTGCGTTGTCGTAGCCGAAGCCGACGATCAGATTGACCTTCTTCACCGCAGCGTCGTTGGCGGCGATCCACTCGCGCAGCGTCTGCTGGAGCGTGGCGATGTCCTTCACCTTGCCGTCCGGCGGCGCCAGCAGATTGGCGGACAGCGCCTGCAGGCCGCCCCCTGTCATGTGGCCATGCGCGTCCACGAACCCCGGCAGCAGTGCCCGGCCCTTCAGGTCGATGACTTCCGTCTTCGGTCCCTTGAGCTTCATCACCGCCGCCTTCGTGCCCACGGCGACGATCCTGCCGCCGCGCTCGGCGACCGCCTCGGCACGCATCGCCTTGTCGTTCATGGTGATGATCGGCCCACCGGACCAGATGCGGTCGGCGGTCTCCTGCGCCATCGCCGGCGCGGCGATCGCGAGGCAAGCGGCCACGCGGGCGGTCAATCGAACGGCTTGCTTCATCGGTGTCTCCGTGGTCGCAATTGCTTCAGTGTTCGTGATTGTGGCGCAGCAGCGACTCGAGGCTCGCGACCACAGCGAGGTCGTGACGCCGCTGGTGGCGGCGAAGCGGGACTAGGCCGCCGCCTTCGCCGCCGCGATCGCTTCCTTCAGCGTCGCCAGATCGCCTACCTGGTTCGCGAGCAGCAGGATCAGGCGCGCGTTGAGCGCCGCGCTTTCCTGCTCCGTCAGCCCCGCGTGCGCCTCGATCAGCGCCTGGTAGAAATCGTCCGGCTGCGCGATGTTCGGTTGCGTGTTGAGCGCCATCTCAATGTCCTTGCGCGCGCGCCAGTGCCGCGCGCACACCGTCGACCGAAGCGGACCGCCAGCGCGCGGCAACGTGCTGGTCTGGCCGCAGCAGGTAAGCCGTGCCCGGCCGCGCGTCGTAACGGTGCTCGGCGTGGCCCTCGAAGTCGATCAACTGTCCCCGCACGGCGCCCGATGACGTGATCCGAACGATGCGCACGGCGTCGCCGAGTCCGCTTGCCAGTCCGGCCGCGATGGCGTCGTCGGCATCGAACAGCAGAAGATCGAAGCGACCGCCGAGGTGATCGAGCAGCCAGCCCGCGTGGCCATCGACCTGTATGGGCGCGTCCGCGGCCGGCGCGCCGGGGACCATGGCGCCGGCGAAGCCGTCGCGATCGGGCGTCGACAGCGGGCTGGCGCGATGCGTGGTCGGCATCGACAGTCGACCGCTGTTCACGAGCCGACGCGCGAACGGGTGCTGGCGCGACAGCGTGAGCACCGCGTCACGGAAGACCCGGCTCGCCGCGCTCTTGGGCGTGATGAAGTCGGTCGCGCGGGTCGAGTTCAGGAGGTTCTCGTCGGCCGCCTCGACCCGCTCGCTGTCGTAACTGGCGAGCAAGGCGGCGGGCGACTCGCCGCGCAGCACGCGCGCGAGCTTCCAGCACAGGTTGTCGGTGTCCTGGAACCCCGAGTTGGCGCCGCGTGCGCCGAACGGTGACACCTGGTGCGCGGCGTCGCCGGCGAACAGCACGCGACCGTGGACAAAATGGTCGAGCCGGCGGCACTGGAAGGTGTAGACGCTGACCCACTCGAGGTCGAAGGGCCGGTCGTCGCCGAGCATGGCGCGGATGCGCGGTATCACGCGCTCCGGCTTCTTCTCTTCCTCGGGGTCGGCATCCCAGCCGAGCTGGAAGTCGATGCGCCAGACGTCGTCGGCCTGCCGATGCAGCAGCACCGACTGGCCCGGATGGAAGGGCGGATCGAACCAGAACCAGCGCTCGGTCGGGAAATCGCCCTTCATGTGCACGTCGGCGATGAGGAAGCGGTCATGGAACACCTGACCCTTCCACTCGAGACCCATCAGGTCGCGCAGGACGCTGCGCGCGCCGTCGGCGGCGATCACGTACTCCGCGTCGATGGCGTAGCGCCCGTCGGGCGTCTCGACGTCCACGCGGACGCCGTCGCCGCGGGGCTCGATGCCGACCGCCTTGCTCTTCCACCGCACGGCGCGTCCGAGCGCCGCCAGGCGCTCCACCATGCACTCCTCGAGGTGGTACTGCTGCAGGTTCACGAACGCCGGACGCTTGTGGCCCGGTTCCGGCAGCAGGTCGAACTGGTACGCGAGTTCGTCGTGGAAGAAGACCTTGCCGACCTTCCACTCGACCCCGCGCTTGCAGATCGCGTCCCCGCAGCCGAGCCGGTCGAGGATTTCGAGCGCGCGCTTCGCATAGCAGATCGCCCGCGAGCCGACGCTCACGGTGTTGTTGTCGTCGACGATGATGAAGCCGATGCCCTGGAGCGCGAGGTCGATCGCCGCCGCCAGGCCGATCGGCCCGGCACCGACGATCGCCACCTGGGTACGCGCGACGCCGCCGAGTTCGGCCGGCCTCACGTACGGATACTCGGGCGCCTTGTACGTCGACGGCATTCGAATCGTCTCCCCAGCGGCCGCCTTTTCGTTGTTCTTGTCCTCAAGGACGGGCGCCCGGCCGCCCGAAGCCCGTCCTTCCAATCGAATCACGTGCGACCGGCATAGCCGGTCGCGTACACGAGCAGCGCTAGCCCTCCAGCGTCTCCCACATCTCCTTGTCGCGCTGGGCCGTCCAGATGCGCGGGTCGACGTAGCCGGTCGCCTCGTCGTAGGCGCGGGTCACGTCGAACGGCAGGCAGTGATCGAAGATGACCCAGTGGCCGAAGTGCGGCTTGAGCTTCTCGTACGTCTCGCGATAGACCGTCTTCAGGTCCCTCCCCGCCCGCGCCCCGCTCTTCACCGAGTCGAACATCGCGGTGACGAACGCACGCGTGCCGTCGAGGCCGGCCTTGACGTCGGCGGGAGTCTGCAGCGCCGCGCCGCGGCCGGGCACGAGCTTCTCGGCGCCCAGCGCCGCAACCGCGTCGAGCGTCGCCGGCCAGTCGGTCAGGTAGGCGTCGCCGGTGTACGGAGTTGCGGCGTATTCGACGAGATCGCCGGAGAACAGGATCTTTTCCTGCGGCAGCCACACCACGGTGTCGCCCTTGGTGTGTCCGCGGCCCAGCTGCATGATCTCGACCTGGAGCTTGCCCATCCACAGGGTCATCCGCTGTTCGAACACGATCGTCGGCCAGGTCAGGCCGGGCACCGACTCCACCGCGCGGAACAGCCGCGGAAAGCGCTCGATCTCGCTCTTCATGTCCGCCTCGCCGCGCTCGACGATGAGTTCGTACGTGTCGCTGCTGGCGATCACGTGCTGCGGCTTGTACCCCGATGCGCCGAGCACGCGCACCGCGTGGTAGTGCGTGAGAGTGACGTATTGGATCGGCTTGTCGGTCACCGTGCGGATGTGGCGAATCACGTCCTGCGCCATCACCGGCGTCGCCTGCGCGTCGATCACCATCACGGAATCGTCGCCGATCACGATGCCGGTGTTGGGGTCGCCCTCGGCGGTATAGGCGTAGGCGTGATCGGACAGCTTGTCGAAACTGACCTTCTTCTCTTCCAGATCGGCCTGCGATGCGAACTTCTTCTCCACGGTCATTCCTCTCGAATCACTGAAGGCAAGGATGGCGACGATTCCCGCCGGGCGCAAGCGCCGTCATGCCATCTGCTCGATGCGCCATGACTGGTAACGCAGCCCCGCGACGGCGCCGGCAATGATCGCCCCCAGGGTGATGAATGAGCCGAGCGCCAGCATCGAAACGCCGGAAAGGCCCTGCCCGATCGTGCAGCCCATCGCGGTCACACCGCCGAATCCCATCAGCGCCCCGCCGACCAGATGGTTGGCCGTGTCCTCAGTGTCACGGAAGCCCTCCCAGCGAAAGCGGCGGGTCAGCAGCGCATGCAGCGCGGCGCCGGCGAGAACGCCGAACACGGTGGCAACGCCGAGCGTCACCACCTTGCTCGCGTCGCTGAAGAACATGAGGTAGTCGAGCGTCCAGGCCACCGGCGCGACGAACGAAAGCGCTTCCATCCGTCCCGAATTGGTGCGGAGGTACGCCTCCTCCAGCGTCTGCGGGTGCTCCGGCACGTGGCCAAGGTGCCCCGACACGAACCACACCGCGACGATGACGGCGCCGACACCGATCCCACCAAGCAGGACCTCGCGCGTGATGGATGCCCGGCCGCGCAGCACGAAGATGAGGAGCGCCACCGCCACAGCCCCCGCGACCGCCAGCCGGACCGCGCCCAACGAAGCGCCGGCGCCACCGAGCAGCGCCGGCAGGTCCTGCCCCGTCGCCAGTTCGAACCTGACCGCCTCGAGGACGTTCACGCGCAGCACACCGAGCACACCGCGCAGCGAGATGTAGGCGACGAGTCCGAGGATGCAGACCACCACCAGTGCCTTCAGGCTGCCCGCGCCGGCACGCACCAGCGCCTTCGATCCGCATCCGCCTGCGAGCACCATGCCGAAACCGAAGAGCAGCCCGCCGACCACATAGGCGAGGGGCGTGAAGCGCTTCGTGGTGTAGAAACTGTCGGCCGGATCGATCAGCCCGACGGCCGCCAGCCAGGTGGTGCCGACAACGGCCACGGCGAGGGCCAGCGCCCACATGCGCATCCGCGTCCAGTCACCGAACCCGACGATGTCGGCAACGCTGCCCATCGTGCAGAAGTTGGTGCGATGGACGATCGCACCGAAGACGGCGCCGAGCGCGAACGCGGCCCACACGACCTGCGTGGACAGGGCAGCGAGGCTGGCTTCGGGGGTCACGACGAGGGTGAAGTGCAGGCCTGCGGGGAGCGCGAGTTTACGCCTCGGAGCGCGGCTGCTTACTGCTTGCGCCCGCGGCGGGCGGTTGCTTCTCTTGTCTTGCCAAGAGAAGTAACCAGGATAAGGCGCGCCTGCTGCGCGTTGCTTGTTCACTGCGTGAGGCGACTGACGCCTGCCCGGCGGGGGCCTACTTTCTTTGTCTTGCCAAAGAAAGTAGGCAAAGAAAGTCGCGCCTGCGAAGGCGGCCCCTGCGTGGTGCCCTGTGCTGCTCGCCTTGCGGTCGCGCCGCGGAACTCGCTGCGTTCGCTTCGCTCACTCCGCTCAGACAGCCGCGGCGAGTCAGTAGACGAAGCGCGCCACGCGCGCCGCCCGCAAGCCTGCGCTGCTCGCCGCCTTCGAAGGCAACGGACGGCGCGCGGCAGCCGGCCAGAAGAAGGCGAACAGGAGAGGGCCTTTGCGTAAAAGCCTTTGTCCCGTTCTTTGCCTTTGCCGGCCGGCCGCGACGCTGTTCCCTGCCTTCGAAGGCGGCGAGCAGCGGAAGCCTGGGGTCGGCGCGCGCAGCGCGCCTCCTCGATCTGACTCGCCGCGTCTGTCCGAGCGGAGGTCGCGCGAGCGACCGCAGCGAGTTACGCGGCGCGACCGCCAGGCGAGCAGCACAGCGGAGTCGACGAGTCGACCGCCTTCGCAGGCGCGACTTTCTTTGCCTACTTTCTTTGGCAAGACAAAGAAAGTAGGCCCCCGCCGGGTAGGCGTCCAGTCAAAGCCCACAACGCACGTGGAACAAAGCAAGCCGCGCCGCAGGCGCCAGGGAGCGTCGGCGCGACCGCCTATCGCGTCGAAGGCAACCGCTCCCTCGCTATCTTCGCCGCCTCGGTCTCCGGAAACTCCTTGATGATCCGGTTCAGCGTCGCGTTCGCCGACTTCCGGTCACCGAGTTGCACCTGGCTCTCGGCCATCGAGAGCAGTGCGTCCGGAACGCGTGGGGAATCGGCATAGCGTTCGATCAGCACGCGGTGCGCGGCAATCGCCGATTTGTAGTCCTTCAGCGCGTAGTGCGCGCTGCCGATCCAGTACTGCGCGGCCGGTGCATAGGCCGAGGTCGGGTAGCGGGCGACGAACTGCTGGAAGCCCGGCAGCGAGCCCTTGAAATCGCCGGCGCGGAACTGTGCCAAGGGACTCTCGTAGGCCGCGAGTTCGGTGCGATCGACGGCCGTCGTCTTGCCGTCGACGGTCATGCTCTGCGGCTCGACCTTCTTCAGGCGCGCGTCGAGGTCGGTGTAGAGGTCACGGTTGCGCTTCTGCAGGGTCGCGACTTCATTCGTCAGCGTCTCGAGCTGGCCGCGCAGTCGCGCGTTGTCCTGCCGCAGCGTCTCGAGCTGGTTCACGAGTTCGAGCTGGTTGCGCTGCGCCGACTCGAGGCGATCGAGACGCGCGGTGAGGTCGGTGTTTTGCTGCTGCAAGGCAGTGGTCTGCCCGCGCAACTGCAGGATCGCCTTGCGGGCCTCGTCGTCGCCTCCGAAGATCTGGGCGTGGGCCGGCACGGCGATCAGCAGCGCGAGTGCGGCGGCAAATGGTTTGAAGCGCATGTCACCCTCCAGATGCGACGAAGCGACCGCGTGCGGTCGCCTCTCGCCGGTCAAGACGCGCCGGGGCGCCGGACGACGCCAGGTGGCGTCGCCCGCGCGGGCGCCGCTACTTGTACACGATGTCGGCGCGCCGGTTCTGCGCCCACGCTTCCTCGTTCGACCCCGTTGCCTTCGGCTTTTCCTTGCCGAAGCTCACGGTCTCGATCTGCCCGTCCGAGGCGCCGAGCAGCATCAGGCGCTGCTTGACCGCTTCGGCACGCTTCTGCCCCAACGCGAGGTTGTATTCACGGCCGCCGCGCTCGTCGGTGTTGCCTTCGATGACGATGCGGCGATTCTTGGTCGACGCCAGGTACTTGCCGTGCGCTTCGACGACCGGCTGGAACTCGCTCTTGACGACGAAGCTGTCGAAATCGAAGAACACGCTCTTCTTGTAGAGCGGGCTCGCCGGGTCGTTGAACGGGTCGAGGCCGCGCGCGGACTGGGCGTCCACGGGCGCCACGCCGCGCGGGTCGGGACCGGTCGATGGCTGGCCGCCGGCCGATGCATCGACGATCGGCGCCGGCTTCTGCTCGTCGAGGTTCACCGAGGAGCACCCTGCGAGAACGACGGCGAGGGCGGTGCCGGCGATGGCGGCGCGAATGAAGCGTTGAACGGTCATGTGATCCTCCTGACTTACTTGATGAACGGGCCCCAGGTCGGCTCGCGGATGTCGCCGCTCGGACCCGACAGCCGCGTGCGAACGCGGCCATCGACCGAGGCCGACGCGAGGATGCCGCGGCCGTTGACTTCGGTCGCATAGAGCAGCATGCGGCCATTGGGGGCGAAGCTGGGTGACTCGTCTCTCACCGTGTCCGTGACCGGCGTCTCCTGCCCGCTGGCGAGGTCGAGCACCATCACCTTGAACTGTCCGCCGCGGCGGCCGACGTACGCGAGCAGCCGGCCGTCCGGGCTGAGCCGCGGGCTGATGTTGTAGTCGCCGCTGAACGTGACGCGCTGCGCATTGCCGCCGCTGGCCGGCATGCGATAGATCTGCGGACCGCCGCCACGATCGGACGTGAAGTAGATCGACTTGCCGTCCGGACTGTACGAAGGCTCGGTGTCTATGCCGGACGAGGTCGTCAGCCGGCGCACGTTGCTGCCGTCGGCGTTCATCAGGAACACCTGCGAATTGCCTTCACGCGTCAGCGTCACCGCGAGCGTGTTGCCGTCCGGCGACCACGCCGGGGCGCTGTTGGATCCGCGGAAGTTCGCCACGGCGCGCCGCTGGCCAGTCAGCACCGTATGCACGTACACGACCGGCTTGCCCGTCTCGAAAGACACGTAGGCCAGGCGCGTCCCGTCCGGCGACCATGCGGGCGAAATGATCGGCTCGCGTGAGCGCAGTGCAGCCTGGGAATTGGCGCCGTCGGCGTCCGCGATATGCAGTTCCCAGGACGTGCGCGACGTCTGCACCACATACGCGATGCGCGTCGCAAAGACGCCGCGTTCGCCCGTGATCTTCTCGTAGATGCGGTCGGCGATGCGGTGCGCCGTCAGTCGCAGATCCGACGCCGGGCTTACGAAGGACAGGCCGTCGAGTTGCCCCTGCTTGACCGTGTCGTACAGCCGATAGCGCACGTCGAAGCGGCCGTCCGCCAGCCGGGTCGCGCTGCCGATCGCCAGCGCGTCGGCGCCGCGCGACTTCCAGTCGGGAAACGCGACCGTCGCGTTCTCCGGAATCGCCTGCGTTCCGGCCTCGACGATGCGGAACAGTCCGCTGCGGGCCAGGTCCGCACGCACGACCTGTTCGATTTCGAGCGGAACCTGGCCGTCCCGCGCGAACGGCGCGATCGCTATCGGAAACTGCTGGCTGCCGACGCCGGTGATCTCCACGCGCAATTGCGCGAGGGACACGGCAGGGAGGGAGACGAGCGCGGCGCACACAGAACGGCGCGTCGCAGACGGTCGATCGAGTTGTATATCCGTCATCGGGTGTCGAGTATAGACAGCGCAAAAGCGCGATTCTCCCTCAGCGTTCCCTTAAACGCGCGAGGACGGATGATGGGGTTACAACGTAGTGGCTGATCGGAGTTCAGCGCGTATCAACCGGGTCGAACGTGAGCCGCAGGGAACGCGGCATCGCGCCTTCTCGCGGGCGCGGGAAGGGATCGCAGCGGCGGATGGCGCGCTCCACGGCCTGGTCGTATGCCACCAGTCCGCTCGCCTTGAGCAATCTGGGTGCCGTGGCCTGCTCGCCGGTGGGCAGCAACTGGACTTCGAACTCGGCAACGTACTGCTTCGGTTTCACGCCGTCCGGCACATTGAAGACGATGTGGGGGCGGATGCACCCGACCACCTGGCCTTCATACCCTCGGGAAAACCCGCCCCCGGCCGGTCCGCTGGAGACACCGGTCGCACCTGTCGTCGGACTTCCGCCGCCCGGGCCCGCAGCGGCGGCGATGCGCTGCATTTCCTGCTCGCGTCGCTGCTGCGCCTGCGCCGCCTCGGCCTTTGCCGCGGCCGCCTTCGCGGCGTCGGCTTTAGCCGCCTCCGCCTTGGCCGCTTCGCGCTTCTGCGCTTCGATCTTCTTCGGATCGGGCTTCGGCGGCTCGACTTTCTTTGGCGGCTCTACCTTCTTCGGCGGTTCGGGTTTCTTCTTCTCCTCGAGCACGATGTCGGCCTTGCGTTGCGGTTCGGGCTCCGGCTCGACTTTCGCCGGCGGGGGAGGCGGCGGTTCGACGACCGGCTCCGGCACGGGCACCGGTACCGGCGCCGGCGCTGGCGCTGGCGCGGCGGCCGGAAACCCGCCCCACAACTCCGCGCTGACCGTGCCCACCGGTTCGGTCTTCCAGCGGACGACGAAGGCGATCGACAGGAAGAGAAGCGCGTGCGCGAACAGCGACAGCGCGAAGGCCGGGCCAGTCCCTTTCTCAGGGGCGTGCCAGTGCGGCCTTCGTCGGTTGGTGATCGCCGGTGCGGTCATTCAGCGCTGGTTGACTTCGACCAGGAGCCCGACCCGCTCGATGCCTTCCCTCTGCAACTCGCTCATCACCTTGAGAATCACCTCGTACCTCGCCTGTTTGTCACCTTCGATGACGACCGGCGTCTGCGGGTTCCCGCGCTGGCGCTGGCGAACGGCGCTGACCAGTTCGCCAGCGGCGACCGGCTGCTCCCGCTTCGTCGCGTCGATCAGCGAGACCCGGCCATCGGACCGCACGATGACCCGCACCGGCTCGCCCTTCTGCTGCCCCGCCTTGGCCACGGACGGCAGGTCGACGACGCTGGGATTCACGAAGGGAGCGGCCACCATGAGGATAACGACGAGCACCAGCATCACGTCGACATAGGGCACGACGTTGATGTCCGCCATCATCCGGCGGCGGCGACCCGTGCGGCGACCGACGAGCGCCATCGATCAGGCCGTCCGGTGGCGCTGCAGGATGTTCAGGAACTCCTCCATGAAGCTCTCGAAGCGGTTCGCGAGGCGATCGATGTCGTTGGCGAAGCGGTTGTAGGCGACGACCGCCGGAATCGCGGCGAACAGGCCGATGGCGGTCGCCACCAGCGCTTCGGCGATGCCCGGCGCCACGCTCGCCAGGTTGGCCTGCTGCAGGTTCGACAGACCGGTGAACGCGTGCATGATTCCCCAGACGGTGCCGAAGAGGCCGATGTACGGGCTGACCGATCCGACGGAGGCCAGGAAGTTCAGCCGCGCTTCCAGCCCGTCCATTTCACGCTGGTACGAGGCGCGCATGGCGCGCCGTGCGCCGTCGAGCGTGGCCTGGGCGTCGCCGCGGCCGCGCAGCTTCAGGAACTCGCTCATGCCGGCTTCGAAGATGCGCTCCTGCACGCCCGACTTTCGGCGCGGATTCGAGGCCTGCTGATAGAGCTGCTGCAGCTCCGCGCCGCCCCAGAACTGCCGCTCGAACTCCTCGGTCTCGCGCTTCGTGCGCTTGATCGCGAAGCCCTTCTGGAAGATCGCCGTCCACGAAGCGATCGACAGCAGCGCCAGCAGCAGCATGACGAACTGCACGACGATGGTCGCCTTGGTGATCAACGAGAGAATCGAAAGGTCGCCGGTAGGTGTCATTGTGTCTTTTCGTTGGAAGCCATCATCGCTTTCATCGCGGCCAGCATCGGTGCAGGCATCGCCTTGGGGGCAAGCGTGCTGGTATCCACGCATCCCGCGCGCACCAGCGCCGTCGCCAGCACGTCGGCGCCGCGCCGTGCGGTCTGCTCGAACACCACCGAGACCCGGCCGGCCTTGATCACGCGAACGTCCAGCGCGATCACATCGTCGAGCCGCGCCGGCCTCAGGTAGTCGCACTCGATCCGCGCGACCACGAACTGCAGCGCCTGCTCCGCCGCCAGGTCCTGTTGCCCGAAACCCGCCGCGCGTAACCATTCGGTGCGGGCACGCTCGAAGAACTTCAGGTAGTTGGCGTAGTAGACAACGCCGCCGGTGTCCGTGTCCTCGTAGTAAACGCGGACCGTCCAGGTAAAGGGTTGACCGGGCACTTAAGGTAGGAGGGATGCGGTGCGGCAGAGTATACGAGGCACTTGAAGGCGACTCGTCCCAAGGACAGGGTCGTACGTGCGGGAGCGTTGCTTGTTCACTGCGTGAGGCTGCGGACGCCTGCCCGGCGGGCGGCCAACTTTCTTTGTCCTGCCAAAGAGAGTTGGCAAAGAAGGTCGCGCCTGCGACGGAACTCCCATCGGTGCTTGTTCACTGCGTGAGGCTGCGGACGCCTGCCCGGCGGGGGCCTACTTTCTTTGTCTTGCCAAAGAAAGTAGGCAAAGAAAGTCGCGCCTGCGAAGGCGCCCCTGCGGGGTTCCCTGTGCTGCTCGCCTTGCGCTCGCGCCGCGGAACTCGCTGCGGTCGCTGCGCGACCTCCGCTCAGACAGCCGCGGCGAGTTAGAGGACGCAGCGCGCTGCGCGCGCCGACCGCAAGCCTGCGCTGCTCGGCGCCTTCGGAGGCAATAACCACCGGCAGCCGGCCAGCAAAGAGCAAAGTGCAAAGGAAGGCAGAAGAAGGCAAAAGGCAGACCGCGAAGGGATTTCCCTGTTCCTTTCCTCTGCCAGCCCCGCGACGCCGTCCCGGCCTTCGAAGGCGGCGAGCAGCGGAAGCCTGGGGGCGGCGCGCACCGCGCGCCTCCTCCTCTGACTCGCCGCGTCTGTCCGAGCGGAGGTCGCGCAGCGACCGCAGCGAGTTACGCGGCGCGACCCCAGGCTGAGCAGCGCAGCGGAGTCGGCGTCAGCCGACCGCCTTCGCAGGCGCGCCTTCTCTTGGTTACTTCTCTTGGCGAGACAAGAGAAGTAACCGCCCGCCGCGCAGGCGTCCACCAAAACAACTCTGGAAAGACCAGCCGCCGCGCAGCGGCAAAGAGAACCTTCCTCCCCCTTACAATCGCCCGCTTCGCCGGCACCCCGGAACGGGTCCGGCCGCCCGACCCCCACGTAGAGCGGGACGGCGAAAGGGAAGATGCTGCGCACTGGGTTGAAGCGATGGTGGGTCGGAGTGGTCGGCACCCTGCTGCTGACACTCGCCGGCTGCGACCGCGTCACCAACAGCCCGCACGCCGCCGGCGACGAGAAGACGAACACGTTCTTCACGGCCTTCCAGGAGCGCTCGCCGAAATACCTCGATCCGACCGCCTCGTATGCGATCGACGAGACGCCGTACACGTACTCGATCTACGAACCGCTTTACCGCTTCCATTACCTGAAGCGGCCGTACGAGGTCGTGCCGCGCGCCGCGACCGCCGTGGTGCCGCCTCGCTACTACGACGCCCAGGGGCGCGAGCTGCCCGCCGACACTCCCGGCGACCGCATCGCCGAGTCGGTCTATGACATCCCCATCCGCGCGGGGATTCGCTTCGCTCCGCATCCCGCGTTCGCAAAGGATGCCGGCGGCAATTACCTGTACCACGCACTGACGCCCGCCCAGGCGGCCGGCAAGCGGACTCCTTTCGACTTCGAGCACACGGGGACCCGCGAACTGACGGCCCACGACTACGTGTACGCGTTCAAGCGCCTGGCCACCACACGCGTGAAGTCGCCATCGTTTTCCACCTTCGCCGACCACGTCGTCGGACTCAGGGAGTACAGCGAAAAGGTCGCGGAGTTCGACAAGAAATTGCGCGCGGGGCTCGACAGCACGAACCGAGACCTGCCCTTCCTCGACTTCCGGCAGCTCGACCTGCCCGGCGTGCAGGCGCTCGACGATCACACGCTGCGCATCCGCCTCAACGGCAAGTACCCGCAGTTCAAGTACTGGCTGACGATGGTGTTCACCGCCCCGGTCCCATGGGAAGCGGACAAGTTCTACTCGCAGCCCGGGTTCGCGGAGAAGAACCTGTCGCTCAATTACTGGCCGGTCGGTACCGGACCGTACATGCTGGTCGAGTACGAGGAGAACCGGCGACACGTCCTGCAGCGCAATCCGAACTTCGCCGGCGAGACGTATCCCTGTGAAGGGGAGCCCACCGACCGCGCGGCCGGACTGCTCGACGACTGCGGCAAGCCGCTGCCTTTCATCGACCGCATCGTCTTCAGCATCGAAAAGGAGCGGATCCCGCTGAAGGCGAAGTTCATGCAGGGCTATTACGACAATCCGGAGATCTTCCGGTTCGACTGGCTGCAGGACCTCGAGTACGACGTCAAGAATTCAGAGCGGGTCGCGCGGCTGTTCAGGGAACGCGGGATCGAGCTGCCGCGCACGCTCGAGATCTCCAACTGGTACGTCGGTTTCAACTGGCTCGATCCGGTGGTGGGCCAGGGCAAGACGCCGGCGGAGCAGGCGCGCAATCGCAAGCTGCGCCAGGCGCTGTCCATCGCCGTCGATTGGGAAGAGTTCGTCCGCGTGTTCGAGAGCAAGGCGGCGGGGGAGCCGGCGATGGGGCCGGTGCCGCCCGGTGTCTTCGGCTTTCGTCCGGGCAGCATCAACCCGATCGTCTACGACACGGTCGATGGCAAGCCGAAGCGCAAGTCGATCGACGAAGCGAAGCGGTTGCTGGCGGAGGCCGGCTACCCGGACGGGCGCGATGCGAAGACCGGCAAGCCGCTCGTCCTCAGCTACGACTACCAGCGCACGCTGACGCCCGAGCTCAAGGCGGAAGTGGAATGGATGGTGCGCCAGTTCGCGAAGATCGGCGTGCAGCTCGAAATCCGGGCGACCGACTTCAACCGCTTCCAGGAGAAGGCCGAGAAGGGCTCGCTGCAGATCTTCTGGTGGGGCTGGTTCGCCGACTATCCCGACGCGGAGAACTTCCTGTTCCTGCTGTACGGACCGAACTCGAAGGCGCTCACCGGCGGCAACGGCGAAAACGCCGCGAACTACAGCAACGCCGAGTTCGACCGGCTCTTCGACGAACTGAAGTACCTCGACGACGGCGAGCGCAAGCAGCAGGTGGTGGATCGCATGATTGCGATCACGCAGGAAGACGCGCCGTGGACGTTCGGCTACAACCCGTACGCGGGCTCGGTGCATCACCAGTGGGTCGGCAATGCCAAGCCCGGGCCGCTGGTGAACGACCGGCTGATGTTCATGAAGGTCGACCCGGCGCTGCGCGCGGCCCGGATCGCCGAGTGGAACCGCCCCATCTGGTGGCCGGTGGCGCTGATCGTGCTGGCATTGGTCGTTGCCGTCGTGCCTGCGTTCCGCGCGTGGAAGCGCCGGGAACGCGAAACGGCCGGGCGGCGCGTGGCGGCCGCCGAGGTCCCGCTGACGTGCTCGCCTACATCGCCCGCCGCTGCCTGTATGCGGTGCTTATCCTGATCGGCGTGAACCTGCTGACGTTCACGCTGTTCTTCGCCGTCAACTCGCCCGACAACATCGCACGGCTGAACATCGGCAGCAAGCGCGTGACCGCCGACGCGATCGCGAAATGGAAGGCCGAGCGCGGCTACGACAAGCCGCTGTGGTTCAACGCGAACGAGCAGGGCGGACGCAAGATCACCAACACCATCTTCCACGACCGATCGCTGCGTCTGTTCACGCTCGACTTCGGATCGAGCGACAGCGGACGGGACATCCGGCACGAGATCGGCACGCGCATCCAGGCGAGCCTGGCGCTGGCGGGGCCGATGCTGCTGCTGACGGTATTCGTCAGCATCGCCTTCTCGCTGCTGCTGGTGTTCTTCCGCGCCACCTATCTCGACTTCTGGGGCACGGTGCTGTGCGTGGTGATGATGTCGATCTCCAGCCTGTTCTACATCATCATGGCGCAGTGGCTCTTCGGCAAGACGCTGAGGCTCGCGCCGCTGTCGGGTTTCGTGCCGGGGCTCGATCTCGTCAAGTTCCTCGCGCTGCCGCTGATCGTCGGCATCGTGTTCCAGCTGGGTTCGGAGGCTCGGCTGTTCCGCGCGATGCTGCTCGAGGAGACGCACAAGGATTACGTTCGCACGGCGCGCTCCAAGGGGCTGTCCGAAGCGGTCGTCCTGTTCCGGCACGTGCTGCGCAATGCGTGGCTGCCGGTCCTGACCCACATCGGCGCGCTGCTGCCGTATGCCTTCCTCGGCTCGATCGTGTTCGAGTCGTTCTTCGGCATCCCGGGACTGGGTACGTACGTCGTCGAGGCGATCGGCGGGCAGGACTTCGCGATCGTGCACACGATGGTGTTCCTCGGATCGCTGCTGTACATCCTGGCCTACCTGCTCACCGACATCGCCTACACGTTCGTCGACCCGCGCGTGCGGCTCACCTAGAGACCGGACGATGCCGAAGTTCGTCTTCCTGTGGACCGATCTCGTGCTGTGGCTGGTGGTGCTGGGCGCGGTGGTCTACGCAACCCGCGTTCGCGGCAACCGTCACCTGCTTGCCACCTGGCGCCACGTGGCGCGCAACGCCTCGGCGATGTCGGCCGCCGTGGTGCTCGGCGTCTTCATCGTCATCGCCCTGCTCGATTCGGTGCATTTCCGCACGCGCCTGCCGGCCGCGCAAGGCGCGGCGGCGGACGCGACCGTCGCCTACGCGACCCGCACCGTATCCATCCTCGACACGCTGCTCGCCCACGCCATCGACTCGCGCGAGAAGACGTATTCGGTGCCGCTTGCCTACTGGTCGTTCCAGCGCGAGGCGCAGGTTGTCGACGGCGTCGAGGTGCGGAGCTTCCCGCGGCTGGCCTTCGGCGGAGCGCATCTGACCGATCCGGAGCGCGAGTGGATTCCTGACCTCGTGCGCCGTTCGGCCGCCGGGCTGCTCGGCGGACTGCTGGCCGGGCTGGGTCTCGCGGGCGCCATCGCCGCGCTGCGCGGCCCTCGACACGGCGGCTTCGCCGCCTCGGTGAGCGAGATCGTCCGCGGCCGCACGGATCTGCCCTGGCGGCCGATGCTCACGACGCTGGTCCTCACCACGATGGCCATCGGCTGGATTGCCGCGCTCTGGCCGTGGTACCACCCGTTCGGCACCGATCGCACCGGCAACGACGTCCTGTTCCAGGCGCTGAAGAGCGTCCGGACCGCGGTGGTCATCGGATCGCTCGCCACGATCGCGACGCTACCGCTCGCCATCGCGCTCGGGATCCTCGCCGGCTACTTCAAGGGCTGGGTCGACGACCTGATCCAGTATTTCTACACGGTGCTGTCGTCGATCCCGCCGATCCTGCTGGTCGCCGCCTTCGTGCTGCTGGTGAACGTCTACATCGACCAGAATGCCGACGCGTTCGAGACCGGCGTCGAGCGTGCCGAGTTCCGCCTGTTCCTCCTCACGCTGATCCTCGGCGTCACGGGCTGGGCGACGCTGTGCCGGTTGCTGCGGGCCGAGACGCTCAAGATCGCCGAGCTGGAATACGTGCAGGCGGCCCACGCGTTCGGGGTGAGCCACTGGCGGGTGATGCGCCGGCACATCCTCCCGAACGTGATGCACCTGGTGCTGATCGTGGCCGTGCTCGACTTCTCGGCGCTGGTGCTCTACGAGGCGGTGCTGTCGTACGTCGGCGTGGGAGTCGATCCGAATTCCTCGTCGTTCGGATCGATGATCAACCTCGCCCGCAGCGAGATGTCGCGCGACCCGGCGGTCTGGTGGAACCTCGCGACGGCGTTCGCCTTCATGCTCGCGCTGGTGCTGTCCGCCAACCTCGTGGCGGACGCCGTGCGGGAAGCCTTCGATCCGCGCGCCCGCGCGTTCCGCCCGCGCCGCTTCCGGCTCAAGGAAGCGACGTGAACGCGCCCCTGCTCGCGATCGACCGGCTGCAGACGGTGCTCGACACCGATGGCGGACTGGTGCGCGCGGTCGACGCGCTGTCGCTCACGATCGAACGCGGCGAGACGTTCGCGCTCGTCGGCGAATCGGGCTGCGGCAAGTCGATGACGGCGTTGTCGATCCTGCGCCTGCTTCCCGAGAACGGCCGCGTGGCGCAGGGGCGGATCGACCTCGCCGGGACCGATGTGACGCAGTTGCCCGAGGCGCGCATGCGCGACGTGCGGGGCCGCCGCATCGGGATGATCTTCCAGGAGCCCGCGACCAGCCTGAATCCGGTGCTGCCGGTCGGCGCGCAGATCGTCGAGGTGATCGAGCGTCATACGCCGGTGCGCGGCGCGGCGGCACGCGGCCGCGCCCTCGATTGGCTGAAGCGGGTCGGGCTGCCCGAACCCGAGCGTCGCTTCGACAGCTATCCCTTCCAGCTCTCGGGCGGGCAGAAGCAGCGCGTGATGATCGCCATCGCGCTCGCCGCCGAGCCGGACGTCGTGATCGCCGACGAACCGACGACCGCACTCGACGTGACGGTGCAGAAACAGATCCTCGACCTGCTGCTCGATCTGCAGCAGGCCCATGGCATGGCGATGCTGCTCATCACGCACGACCTCGGCATCGTCTCGCAGGTCGCCCACCGGATCGCCCTGATGTATGCGGGCCAGATCGTGGAAGTGGCGGAGACGCCGGAATTCTTCGCCCGCCCGCTTCACCCGTACGCGCGCATGCTGCTCGACGCCTTGCCGGACACCGCCAAGCGCGGGCAACCGCTGGCGGCGATCGCCGGGACGGTTCCGCGGCTCGACCAGAGCTTCGACCGCTGCCGGTTCTCGGACCGGTGCCCCGCGATGCAGCCCGCCTGTGTTGCGGAGCCGCCGCCGCTCTTCCTTCCGGTCGATGAGCATGCCGTCCGCTGCGTGCTGTACCGAAGCGGACTGGCCCGGGTCGATCTGCCCACGCGCGCCCGCATTCCGCCCGCCCCCGAGCCAGCGGTGGCTGCGGCACCGGTCGACGTGCCGCTGCTCGACGTGCGCGACTACCGGGTCCATTTCCCGATCCGGCGTGGCCTGCTGAAGCGAACGATCGGGTACGTGCAGGCGGTCGACGGCATCTCGTTTTCGCTGCAGGCGGGCCGCACCCTGGCGCTGGTGGGCGAATCGGGCTGCGGCAAGACGACCACGGGCAAGGCGCTGCTGCAACTGTTGCGGGACGTCGCGGAAGTCGGCGGCGAGGCCCGCCTGGAAGGCCGGCCCCTCGCCGACATGAACGGCGAAGCGCTGCATGCCGCCCGTCGGACCATGCAGATCATCTTCCAGGACCCCTTTGCATCGCTCAACCCGCGCATGCGCGTGTCGGAGATCCTCGCCGAGGGGCTCGAGTCTCTTCGACCCGAAGTGAGCGCGGACGAGCGAGACGGGCGGATACGGGCTCTGTTGGGCAAGGTCGGCTTGCGGGAGGACGCGATCGACCGCTATCCGCATGAGTTTTCGGGCGGCCAGCGCCAACGTCTGGCGATTGCGCGCGCGCTGGCCGTGGAGCCTCGGCTGATCGTCTGCGACGAACCGACCTCCGCGCTGGACGTATCGGTCCAGGCTCAGATCCTTAACCTGCTCAAGCAACTCCAGGACGAACTCGGGGTGGCGTACTTGTTCATCACGCACAACTTCGGCGCCGTGGAGTACATGGCGCACGACATCGCGGTGATGAAGGACGGCCGGATCGTCGAGGCCGGGACCGCGGAACAGGTGCTTTCCGCGCCGACCGTGCCGTACACCAGGGCGTTGCTGGCGGCCGTTCCGAGGGTCCGTTAGCCGCCCGCGACGTCGCCCTGCAGTTCTCGGCCTGCAATCGAAAAGGCGCGCCGCGCGGGCAAACAGCAAGAAGCGTTTCTCTCTTTATGGATTGGTGCACCGCACTGGTCGCCCTTAGTGCATTCCCGATTGTCCAAATTTTGCAACAGGCAAGACGGGCTCGTCTCCCAATTGTTGCCAATGTATGACGCGATGTCGAGAATCGACCCGCTTGCCCGGGGAGCGATTCAGCGTCGAAGCGCGCTCCGGGCTGCAGATTCCGGCCCACGTCCACGATCTGGCATGGGCCTTGACGAAAATCCTTTGGGGGGGCGTCTTAATGAAGCTACAAATCAGTCCCATGGCGCGGGGCCTTGCTCTCGCGTTCGGCGGGTTGGCTGCGGCACTGCCTGCTTCGCAGGTGTTTGCGCAGCAGCAACAGCAGCTGGAACGAGTCGAGATCACGGGTTCGCGTATCAGGCGCGTCGATGCGGAAACAGCCGCGCCGGTGCAGACCATCACCCGGGAAGACATCGAGCGGACCGGCAAGACATCGATCCAGGAGATCCTGCGCACCGTCACGGCGGACAGCAACGGCACGATCCCGACGTCGTTCACCAACGGTTTCGCATCCGGTTCGGCCGCGGTCTCCCTGCGCGGCCTCGGCGTCAACTCGACGCTGGTCCTGGTCAACGGCCGTCGCATGTCGACCTATGGCCTGGCGGATGACGGCACCCGCAACTTCGTCGACCTCAACTCCCTGCCCCTCGAAGCGGTCGACCGCATCGAAATCCTGAAAGACGGCGCGTCGGCCATCTACGGCGCGGACGCCGTCGGCGGCGTGGTCAACGTCATCCTGCGCCGGAACTACACCGGCGCGTCGGTCGGCGCCTCCTACGGCCAGACCGGCGAAGGCGACGGGCGGGACGTTCGCGCCTACGGTTCCTACGGCTTCGGCAACCTCGAGACCGACAAGTACAACGTCTTCTTCACGCTCGAGGGCTCGAAGACGAACAACATCCTCTCAACCGATCGCGGCTTCATCGGTCAACAGGATCTCCGTTCGCTCGGTTACTTCGACATGAGGAACGGTGCAAACCGTCCGTATTTCGGCCTCGGCCCCTCGAGCACGTCGCCTTACGGGGTGACGCGCTCGGCCACCGGCGGTGGTGCACGGGTCAACATGATTCCTTGCACGGACAAGGACCCGGCGACTGGTTTGTGCCTGTACAACAGTCGCGAAGAACAGGAGATCCAACCCGAGACCGAGCGGCTGAACCTGTTCGCTCGCGGCACGTTGCAGCTTTCGCCGACCATGACCGGTTATGCGGAACTCGGCTACTTCCAGACGAAGACGAAGTCCGCCGGCACCTTCGGCGGCAACAACGACGGCGGCGTCTACGTGCCGGGGGACCCGTCGAATCCGCTCCTCGTGCATGGCTTCATGACCCTGCCGGCGAGCCATCCTGACAACACGTTCGGGGTCGATCGATCGCTGTTCTATGCCCCGGCCGAACTGGGTGGACGTGACCAGGAGACAAATAACAAAGTCTTCCGCGGCCTGATCGGACTCTCGGGTCGAACTACGGTTGGGACTGGGATACCGGCCTGCTCTACGTGAAGAGCACGCTGCAGAACGACAACTTCGGCTTCATCGTCTGGAACGAGATGCAGGCGGCGCTGAACAACGGCACCTACCTCATCACGCGCCCGAGCCTGACCTCGCCGAGCCCGACCAGCCCGGCCGTTCTGGCGGCCGTGTCGCCAACCCTCAGCAGCGAGCCGACCAGCTCGGTCACATCGATCGACTTCAAGGCCTCGCGCGAACTGATGACGCTGGCCGGAGGTCCGCTCGGTCTGGCGCTCGGCGCCGAGTTCCGTCGCGAGGAAGCCGACGACCCCGGCGTGCCGGGCACGGAAACCGGTTCGATCGTCGGCCTCGGGTACTCGAAGTTCAGCATGTCGCGCAACATCTCCGCGCTCTACGGCGAAGTCATCGCCCCGGTCGCCAAGTGGCTGGAACTCAGCGCGGCTCTGCGCTACGACCACTACTCGGACGTCGGCAATTCGGTCACACCGAAGATCGGCTTCAAGATCCGGCCGAACGACATGTTCCTGATCCGCGGCACGTATGCGGAAGCCTTCCGCGCTCCTGGACCCGCGGAGGTCGGCGGTTCGAGCTTCGGCTTCACGACCTTCGGGATCCTGTCGCAGGGCAATTCGGACATCAAGCCCGAGGAAGCCAAGAGCTACACCCTGGGCCTGGTCCTCGAGCCGATGGCCGGCACGAGTTTCACGTTCGACTACTGGAAGATCGATCGCACGAACGAGATCGTCCAGGCCGACCCGAATACCATCATCGGGAGCTTGCCGACGACCGGCGCGCCGAACTCGAGGATCAACGGTGCCCTGCCGAACACGTTCATCTATTACGACGTGGATGGCAACATCGCAACGGTCACGGGCTTCTATCGCAACGCATCGAGCACGAAGACCGACGGTTTCGACTTCTCGGCGCAGAGCCGGGGGAGCCTGGGCGAGTACGGCCGGCTGTCGGGGCAGGTGTACTGGACGCACGTGAACAGCTTCGAGCGCACCGACGAGTTCGGCACCTCGCTGGAGTACGCAGGCACGCACGGCCCGCTGGTGCAGAGTTCGGGCACGGGCGCGCCGAAGGACCGGGCGACGGCGACGGTGACCTGGGATCGTGGACCGTTCGCGCTGACCCTGGCCTTGAACTACACGGGCAGTATCACGATGGTCGACCATGAGGGCGAAATCACGCCGTCCGATGGCCCCGGCTCGGGCACGATCACGAACGCCAATACCGGCGTGACGTACCCCGACAACGGACAGTACGCCTGCGGCGTGTTCGACACCCAAGGCAACATCTGGTCAGGTTGCAAGCTGCCGTCGTTCACGACGTTCGACCTGTTCGCCAAGTGGTCGCCGACCAAGAACTGGGACGTCAACTTCTCCATCCAGAACCTGTTCGGCAAGGATGCACCGTTCGACCCGTACCTGGCGATCCCGTACGGCATCAACTACAACCAGGCCTATCACCAGTCCGGAGCGGTGGGCCGCTTCTATACGATCGGCGCGCGTTACCGGTTCTGATCGGGAAGTCGCTTCAAAATCAAAGCCCGCCGAAAGGCGGGCTTTTTTTCGTCCTCGTCCGGCACGCGACCGGCAGTCGCCGAGCCACTCCGCATACGCGCCGTCAACCAAAGCGAAAGGGGCCCGCAGGCCCCTTTCGTCTCCGCGCCCGTTGGCTCAGGTATTGCCGTTGACGCGCGTCCAGAGCCGCGCCAGGTCAGCCGTGCCGTCCGTGCCCCCCACCGCCTTGAAGGCCTGTGCAGACTTGGCCTTCTGGCCGGCACGCAGATAGGCGATGCCCAGATGCAGGTTCGCCTCGTCGAGGCGGCCCTTCCCTTTGCCCGGGTTCTGCTGCAACAGCGTCACGCCCTGCTGGATCAGCGCGATGGCCTTGTCATGCTGGCCCAGACCCGAGTACCCCATACCGATGCGGACCAGGGCTTCGCCGTCCTTCTGCTCGAGCGCTTCGGCCTCCGCTGTGGCCAGTTGCTGGGGTGCCTCGGAGACACGCTGCGTGGCCAGCGCCAGAAGGCGCTTCTGCCGCTCGGCGTCGTTGCCCTTGCCCAGCACACCCGCAGCAAAGGCCTCGTCGAGGACTTTCTTCGCTTCGGCCGCCTGGCGCTCCTGCAATGCGAGTTGCGCCATTTCGAAAACATCGTTGCCCGAGTCCAATGTCTTGGTGGCGCGTCGGAGACGGTACATGTCGAGCGCCAGCCGGTTGTTGTAGCCGGGCTTCGCCTCGATCCGGCGCAGCAGGTCGGTCCAGTATTCCTTCTTGGGGTAGTACGCAACCAGCCGCTCGAGCGACGCGATGTACGCCTGGCGGTCCGTGCCTTTCGAGGCGATGTTCGCGAGCAGCTGCAGGCGGTCTTCCGGAGGTGCCTGGCCGGCCTTCTCCGCCGCCTGCACGTCGGCAAGGGCCTCGCGCTGAGCGGCCGCCACATCTCCCGAGAGGTAGTAGGACTGGATCATCAGTCCGCGCATCGTCTTGTCGCCCGGGTTCGCGGCCGACGCCTTCTGCGCCCAGACGGCGGCGCTCGCGTAGTCCTTGTCGCGGTAGTAGAGCGAAGCGAGGCCGGCGGCATATCGGGCCTGGTCCGCCGCGGGCAGCTTGCCGGAGCTGATCAACGCCTGGGTCGACTTGGACGCCGTGGCGAGATCGCCCGCCTGCATCGCCGCCGACGCGCGCATCTGCTCGAGCAGGAAGTTTTCGTTCGCGGTGCGATTCGGCACCGCCTCGACTTCCTTCAGCTTGGCCAGCGCTTCCTTGTATTTCTGGGCCTTGATGAGGTCGCGCGCGGCCTGCAGCGGCTTGCCGACTTCGGCCCGGACCTGCTCCTGCGCCTGCGCGGAGGACCAGCGGACCTCACCCTGCGGAGTCACCTGGGCGCCGAACGCCGCGGCGACCGCCACCGCGATTGCGGTGAGCCGCACGGCCCTGCCAAACCCGGTCTTGGAATGCGTCATGCCTTGCTCCTGCCTGAATACGTGTGGGTGCGACGGTTCCCTGCGCGCACCTCGCCCGCTGACCACTCAACGGTCGCCCAGGGCAAGGAATCGACAGGGAAAACGCGGGGCAGCGCGACGCCAGAGGCGTGCGGCGTGCCCGCGCGCTACTTCACGAACTGCTCGTTACCGACCAGCCCCAGCTTGACCAGCCCAAGGCGCTGAGCGGAAGCCATGACCGCCGCGACGTCCTTGTACTCCGCGAGCTTGTTGGGGCGCAGGTGGATCTCCGGCTGCACCGGACGGGCCGCGGCGTCGACCATCTTGGCTTCGAGCGCCGGCCGGTTGGCCACCATGTCGCCGTTCCAGTAGAGCGTGCCGTCGAAGTCGACGTCGATCGTCACCACCTGCGGCGGTTCCGTCGGCGGCGGCGGCGTGCCGACCGGCATGTTGAGGTTCACCGAATGCAACTGGATCGGGATCGTGATGATCAGCATGATCAGCAGGACCAGCATCACGTCGATCAGCGGCGTGGTGTTGATCTCGACCATCACCTCAGCTTCCTTCGATCCGCCGTCGGAGCCAACGCTCATGCCCATGGTGCTCTCCTACGTTGACGCGGCCGACCAGGGTCGACCGACGTGCATCTCACTCAACGACCACCGGACTTCGCCGGCGGCTCCGTGACGAATCCGACTTTCTGGATGCCCGCCCGTTGCGCCGCGAACACCACGCGGCCGACGAACTCGTAGCGACCCAGCAGGTCACCACGGATGTGGACTTCGGGCTGCGGCTGCAGCGTCGCGATCTTCTTGAGCCGGTTGACCAGTTCGTCGTTGTCGCGGACGAGCTGCATGCCCCAGTAGACGTCGCCGTCGCGGGTAACCGCGATCTCGATGTTCTCCGGCTTGGTCTGCCGGGGGACGTTGCTCTCCTCCGGCAGTTTCACGCCCACCGATTGGGTGACGACCGGAATCGTGATCAGGAAGATGATCAGCAACACCAGCATCACGTCCACCAGGGGCGTGGTGTTGATGGCGGAAATGGCCTCGTCCTCGCCGCCTTCCGATCCGACATTCATCGCCATGGCGATCTCCCTGCAGCGGTCGCGTCAGCGCGCCGCGGCAACTTTCGAGATGTCGGCCTTGCGGCCCATGAGAACGGCGTGCACATCGGCGCCGAAGGCGCGCACGGTCTCCATCACGTTCTTGTTGCGACGGACCAGCCAGTTGTATCCCATGACCGCCGGCACGGCGACCGCCAGGCCGATGGCCGTCATGATCAGCGCCTCGCCGACCGGACCGGCGACCTTGTCGATCGACGCCTGTCCGGCGATGCCGATGGCCGTCAGCGCGTGGTAGATGCCCCAGACCGTGCCGAACAGGCCCACGAACGGCGCGGTCGATCCAACGGTCGCGAGGAAGGCGAGGCCGTCCTGCGTGCGGCTCTGGACGCCGTCCACCGCGCGCTGCACAGACATCGTGACCCACGTGTTCAGGTCGATGTTCTCGGTCAGCGCGCCTTCATGGTGCTCATTGGCGTCAACACCCTGCTCGGCGATGTACCGGTAGGCGCTGCCTTCCTTCAGCCGCTTGGCGCCGTCGCGCAGCGAGGGGGCTTTCCAGAACGAGTTGCGCATCTCGCGGGCTTCGCGCAGCAGTTTGCTCTGCTCCCACAGCTTCACGAAGATGATGTACCAGGAGCCCATCGACATGATGACCAGGATGATCAGGGTGCCCTTGGCCACCCAGTCGCCCTGCTTCCACAGCGCCTCGAGCCCGTACGGGTTGTCGATCGTCTCCTTCGTGACGATCGGCGCGACAGGCGCGACGGGCGCCGCCGGTGCGGCGGCCGGAGCCGGTGCTTCGGCCGGAGCCGCTTTTGGCGCATCAGCCTGCGCGAGGGTGGGCGCGGGCGCGGCGAGCCCGGCGACGGCGAGAATCACCGCCAGAACGGCCGCGTGGCGACGGATGAAACGGACCATGTTGTTATCTCCTGGTGGAAGATGAAACGAGCGCTGATCGACAGTGCGTGGCGCGGTGGCGCCGGTTCGGCCAGCTTCGCCCCAAAATTAACGTAGCTTGAAACTCAAAGGCGCCTGTACGCGGATCTCCTGCCCCCCGGACTGGCACGACAACTGGCTGACCGCGCCCATCGCCGCGCGATTGAACGCGCGATTCGACGAAGACTTGATCACCGCATCCTTGATCTGACCGTTGCCGGCGACGGTGAACTCGATCACGACATCGCCCTCGATCCCGTCCTTCAGCGCTTCGCGCGGGTACGGAATGGCGGACATCACCTCCCGGTAGTTCGCGCAGGCCACCTGCGCGCTGCGAACGGCGGGAGCAGCGGTGGGCGCCGATTCCGGCACCTTCGCAATGACCGGGGCCTGAGGCCCGGGCGGGGCGTCCTTCGTCACGGCCGTGATCGTTGGCGCCGGCGACGGCGGCGGCGCGATATTGATCTCCGGGGGCGGAATGAATGGCGGCGGCGGCGCCTGCACCTTCGGTGGAGGCGGCAGCGCCTCGGGCGGAGGCGGCGGCTTCTTGATGATCTCCTCGATCACCTTCACTTCGATCGGGCCCTTCACGACCTCGACCACCTTGCGCGCCAGACCGCTCACGAGCGCCCACACCACCAGGATATGGAGGATCACAACGGCGCTGATGCCGACCAGATGCCGGGTCGGATTGCGCTGTTGTTGTGCAAAGTCCATAGCCATGGGGTCCATCCTCCCTGGTCCACTTGCGCCGAAAAACCCGCGATTCTAGTCCCGTCCGAATCGCTTGCGCAAAACTTGCCTTAGAGCGCAGCGCCGATCGTGCCTGTTGGCAGCGGGGTGACCGGAGCGCCTGCGCCTAGAACAATTGATCGGGCGCGCCGGCCGGACGGGGTTCCGACAGCCCGAAATGCCGGTACGCGGCCACGGGCGCCACCCGCCCCCGGGGCGTGCGCTGCAGCATTCCCTGCTGGATCAGGTACGGTTCGACGACATCCTCGAGGGTGTCGCGCTCTTCACCCACGGCAGCGGCAAGGTTGTCGATGCCGACCGGCCCCCCGCCGAACTTCTCGATCACGGCAAGAAGAAGCTTCCGGTCCATCAGGTCGAGGCCCATGCCATCGACCTCGAGCATCGCCAGCGCCGCGTCGGCGACCTTCTGGTCGATCTGTCCTGTGCCCTTCACTTCCGCGTAGTCACGCACGCGGCGCAGCAGCCGGTTGGCGATCCGCGGCGTCCCGCGCGAACGCCGCGCAATCTCGTGTGCCCCTTCGGAAGTCACCTGCGCTTTCAGCAGCCGTCCGGAGCGCGTGACGATGGATGTCAGTTCGTCGTGCGAATAGAACTCGAGTCGGGCCACGATGCCGAATCGATCGCGCAAGGGGTTGGTCAGCATGCCGGCGCGGGTGGTCGCCCCCACCAGGGTGAAGGGCGGGAGGTCGAGCTTGATCGAGCGCGCCGCCGGTCCCTCCCCGATCAGGATGTCGATCTGGAAGTCCTCGAGCGCCGGATAGAGGATCTCCTCGACCACCGGCGACAGGCGGTGAATCTCGTCGATGAACAGGACGTCGTTCTTCTCGAGGTTCGTCAGGATCGCCGCGAGGTCCCCGGGGCGCTCGAGCACCGGGCCGGACGTCTGCCGCATGTTGACGCCCATCTCGCGCGCGATGATGTGAGCCAGGGTGGTCTTGCCAAGTCCCGGCGGGCCGAACAGCAGCACGTGGTCCAGCGACTCCGCGCGGTTGCGCGCGGCCGTGACGAAGATGCCGAGTTGCTCCCGCACCTTGGGCTGGCCGACATACTCGGCGAGGGACGTGGGGCGCAGCGCCCGTTCGATCGCCTCTTCATTCGGCGAAGCGGCGCTGGCAGCAACGATGCGGTCGGGTTCGATCAACGGACGGTTTCCCTCAGCCCTTGGCCAGCGATTTTAGGGCGAGGCGAATCCCGTCCGACACACCGGTCCCGGGCGGGAGCGTGCGCACCGCGGAAGCGGCCTCGCGCTCGTTGTAGCCGAGCGCGATCAGGGCGTGAAGCACATCGCCATGGCCGTCGGCGGCCGCGGGAGTCGACGCCGTGCCGAGTTCCGCGCCAAGCTTGCCCTTCAGTTCCAGCATCAGGCGCTCGGCCGTCTTCTTGCCGATCCCCGGGATGCGGGTCAGGCGCCCGCTTTCCTGCAGCGTGACCGCTTGCGCCAGTTCGTTCACCGACAGTCCCGACAGCACCGACAGCGCCGTCCGGGCACCGATCCCGGAAATCCGGATGAGTTCGCGGAATGCCGCTCGTTCACCGGCAGTCCCAAAACCATACAGCTGGTGAGCGTCCTCCCGCACAGCGAGATGGGTCAGCAGGACGACGCGTTCAGACACGGCCGGCAGCTGATAGAAGGTGCTCATCGGCACGTCGATTTCGTAGCCGACGCCGTTGACGTCGACGAGGATCGCCGGCGGGTTCTTCTCCAGCAGCCGCCCCTCGATGCGGCCGATCATTTCGCGCCCTGCAGTCGCACGGTCCACGCACGGCGACCGGCCGCCCCGCCACGGCGTCGCGGCGCGGCAGCCACCGAGGCCCGCGCAGTCGACGCGCGCACGGCGGCGAGCAACGTCGACGAATGGGCGTGACAGATCGCACAGGCCAGAGCATCCGCGGCGTCCGCGGCCGGTGCGCGGGCGAGACCGAGGAGTCGCTGCACCATCGCCTGCACCTGCTTCTTGTCCGCCTGCCCGAATCCCACCACCGCCTGCTTGACCTGCAGCGCGGCGTACTCGTGCACCACGAGCCCGCTCGACGCCGCGGCACAGATCGCCGCGCCGCGCGCCTGACCCAGCAGCAGTGTCGACTGCGGGTTCACGTTGACGAAGACCTTCTCGACAGTCGCCACATGGGGCTGCGTGGCCCGAATGACGTCACCGAGCAATTCGAGGATTGCCCCGAGCCGCTGATAGAGATCGCCGGCCGGTACGCGAATGGTTCCGGAATCGACGCACCGAAGCGTCGAGCCGCTGACATCGATGACGCCATATCCGGTGCGGTTCAGACCGGGGTCAATGCCGAGGATGCGGAGGGGAGTTTGCACTTGGGGATTGTGCCATCGTGCTTGCGCTCGGCGGTGATGCGTCTTGAATTCGTTTGCCGTACGCCTGCCCGGCGGGGGCCTACTTTCTTTGTCTCGCCAAAGAAAGTAGGCAAAGAAAGTCGCGCCTGCGACGGGACTCCCTTCGTTTCTTCTTCACTGCGTGAGGCGCCGGACGCCTGCCCGGCGGGGGCCTACTTTCTTTGTCTTGCCAAAGAAAGTAGGCAAAGAAACGTCGCGCCTGCGAAGGCGCCCCTGCGGGGTGCCCTGTGCTGCTCGCCTTGCGGTCGCGCCGCGGAACTCGCTGCGTTCGCTTCGCTCACTGCGCTCAGACAGCCGCGGCGAGTCAGTCCACGCTGCGCGCTGCGCGCGCCGACCGCAAGCCTGCGCTGCTCGGCGCCTTCGGAGGCAATAACCACCGGCAGCCGGCCAGCAAAGGGCCAAAGAAGGCAAAGGGCGGAACGCAAAAGGACTTCCGTGTTCCTTCCTTCTGCCAGCCCCGCGACGCTGTCCCTGCCTTCGAAGGCGGCGAGCAGCGGAAGCCTGGGGGCGGCGCGCTTGCGCGCCTCCTGAACTGACTCGCCGCGTCTGTCCGAGCGGAGGTCGCACCGCGACCGCAGCGAGTTACGCGGCGCGCCCCCAGGCTGAGCAGCACAGCGGAGTCGACGCAGTCGACCGCCTTCGCAGGCGCGACTTTCTTTGCCTACTTTCTTTGGCAAGACAAAGAAAGTAGGCCCCCGCCGGGCAGGCGTCAGTCGCCTCACGCAGTGAACAAGCAACGCGCGGCAGGCGCGCCTTCACCTGGTTACTTCTCTTGGTGAGACAAGAGAAGTAACCGCCCGCCGCGCAGGCGTCCACCAAAACAACTCTGGAAAGAGCACCCGCCGCAGGCGCAAACGAACTCAATGCCTGAAATGCCGTACGCCAGTAAACACCATGGCAATACCCCGCTCGTTTGCGGCGGCAATGACCTCGTCATCCCGGACGCTCCCGCCCGGCTGGATCACGCAGGTGGCACCCGCGTCGACGACGACGTCCAGCCCATCGCGGAACGGGAAGAAGGCATCGGACGCGGCTGCGGAGCCGGCCAGCGTCAGGCCCGCTTCCTTCGCCTTGATCGACGCGATCCGCGCCGAATCGATGCGTGACATCTGCCCCGCACCGACGCCAAGCGTCATGCCGTCGTGGGCGAACACGATCGTGTTCGACTTGACGAACTTGGCCACGCGCCACGCGAACGTCAGGTCGGCGAGTTGCGTCGCTGTGGGCGCCTTCTCGGTGACCACCTTCAGGTGAGCAGGCTGCAATGCGTGCACGTCCGGGGTCTGCACGAGCAGGCCTCCGCCGACGCGCTTGAAGTCGAAGTCGTTCTGCGCCGCGCCGAGGGCGACGGTCAGGAGGCGAACGTTCTGCTTGGCGGCAAAGACGCCGCGCGCCGCCTCGTCGAAGGCCGGCGCAATGACGACCTCGACGAACTGCTTCGCGACCGCCTGCGCGGCCGCCGCATCGACCGGCCGGTTGAAGGCGATGATGCCGCCGAATGCCGAGGTCGGATCGGTCTTGAATGCCTTCGCATAGGCTTCGGCGGCACTTCCGCCCACGGCCACGCCGCAGGGGTTCGCGTGCTTGATGATGACGCAGGCCGGCTCGTCGAAGCTGCGCACGCAGTCCCACGCGGCATCGGCATCGGCGATGTTGTTGTACGACAGCTCCTTGCCCTGCAACTGCGAATAGCCGGCAAGCAGCCCGGGCGCCACGTTCCACTCGCGATAGAACGCCGCGTGCTGATGCGGGTTCTCGCCGTATCGCATCTGCTGCACCTTCACCCACTGGCGGGACAGCACATCGGGAAACGCGCCGCGTTGCCCCCGGTCGTCGAGCGCGGTCAGGTAGTTCGCGATCGCGCCGTCGTAGCGGGACGTATGGGCGAAGACCTTCTTCGCCAGCGCGAGGCGCGTCGCCCCGCCGATGGCGCCCTTCTCCTTCAGTTCCTCGAGAATGCAGCCGTAGTCGCCCGGGTCGACGACGACCGCCACGCTCTCGTGATTCTTGGCCGCCGCGCGCAGCATCGCCGGGCCGCCGATGTCGATGTTCTCGATCGCGTCATCGAACGTGCAGTCCGGCTTGGCGATGGTCTGCTCGAACGGATACAGGTTCACGACCAGCAGGTCGATGGGATCGATCCCGTGCTCCTGCAACGACTTCATGTGCTCGGGATCGGGCCGGCGCGCGAGCAGGCCGGCATGGATGCGCGGGTTGAGCGTCTTGACGCGACCATCGAGGATCTCGGGGAAGCCGGTGTACTGCGCGACCTCGGTGACGTCGAGGCCCCGTTCGGCAAGCAGCCTGGCGGTGCCGCCGGTCGAGAGCAACCGGTATCCGAGTTGCGCGAGTGCCGTCGCGAATTCGACGACGCCCGTCTTGTCGGACACGCTGACCAACGCCTGCTTCACCATGAACGTATTCCTCGTCGTTGTATCAGGTCAGCCGGTATTCCTGCAGCTTCTTGCGCAGCGTGTTGCGGTTGATGCCGAGCAACTCGGCCGCCGCCGACTGATTGCCGTCGGCGCGGTCCATCGCGAACTTGAGCAGCGGACGTTCCACGGCATTGATGACCATGTCGTGGAGCGCGTGCGGGCGCGCGCCATCGAGGTCCGAGAAGTACTGCTCGAGGCTGCGAAGCACGCACTGCTCCAGGGTTTCTCCGCTGCGTGCCCGGCTCGCGCGCTCCGTCGCCGGCGCGCCGGACTTCGTCGATGTCTTCACCATTTCTTGTTGTCCTCAGTGCAGCGTGCGGGCTTCGTACTGCAGGCGCTCGTGGCGTTCCGCGTGGGCGCGGAAGAAGCCGTCGACCACGCGCGCCTGCTCCGCGCAATCCTCGATGGCATTCATGTGCTCGCAGAAGCGCTCGCCTCCTTCGAGCCGCCGCGTGTACCAGATGATGTGCTTGCGGGCCGTTCGAACACCGACCGCGTCGCCATAGAACCGGTAGTGATCCTCGAGATGCGCAAGCAACAGCCCGCGCACCTCCTCCACCAGCGGGGCGGCCAGATGCTCTCCAGTGTCCAGGTAGTGAACGATCTCGCGGAAGATCCACGGCCGTCCCTGCGCCGCGCGACCGATCATCACGCCGTCCGCGCCCGTGTAATGGAGCACCGCGCGGGCCTTTTCGGGCGTGTCGATGTCGCCGTTGGCAATGACAGGGATGGTGACGGACTGCTTCACCGCGCGGATGGTGTCGTATTCCGCCTCGCCGGTGAATCCGCAGGCACGCGTACGCCCGTGCAAAGTGAGCGCCGCAACGCCGCACGACTGCGCAAGCTGGGCAACTTCAACCGCGTTTCGGTTTTCCGCGTCCCAGCCGGTGCGGTACTTCAACGTGACAGGTACGTCCACGGCTCCGACGACGGACTCGATGATGCGGCGTACGACGCCGATGTCCTTCAGCAGGGCGGAACCGCTGGCCACGCTGCAGACCTTCTTCGCCGGGCAGCCCATGTTGATGTCGATGATCTGTGCTCCCCGCTCGACATTGAAGCGCGCGGCCTCCGCCAGCATCGCCGCATCGGCGCCGGCGAGTTGCACTGCCACCGGAGCACGCTCCCCGTCGTGATTGATCCGGCGTGCGGTCTTCTCGCTCGCCCACAGACGCGGATTGGAAGCGGCCATCTCGGAGACGGCGTGTCCGGCGCCGAGCGATTTGCACAATTGCCGGAACGGACGGTCCGTCACGCCCGCCATGGGGGCAACGAACACGTTGTTCGGCAACTCGTAAGGGCCTAGACGCATCGCCAGCGGGAGTCCGGTTCAAAAAGGGCGCGGATTGTAGCGAAGGCCTTTGGGACGCCTACGAGCGTACGCCGAACATCAGGAACCGCGCGAACTCCGCGCGCAAATCAGGAAAGATGCTGAGCATCGTCAAACCCAGGGAGCGGGCAGCCGCGATCGGGGCGAACCCGGTCGCGAAGAACCCGGGGACCGTGCGCGTCAACGTTCGGATGGCGAGCCGGTCGGCCCGACGTCGCCGTTCGTAGTCGGGCAGGCCGGTGATGGGGTCCTGGCCATCGGCGACCGCGCTCGCGATCACATCGGCGAGCGCGACGCAATCCCGCACGCCAAGGTTGAGCCCCTGCCCGGCCACCGGATGCAAGGTCTGCGCGGCATTGCCGACGTGGATCACGCGGTGTTCGCGCACCTCGGCGCGCGCGTGCTCGACCAGCGGATAGCGGCCTCGCGCCCTGATCGCGCGCAGGCGGCCGTTGCGTTCTCCGAACTCCGCCTGCAATTCCGCGAGCAGTTCGCCATCGGCCAGTTGTTCGCGCCGGTCTGCGCTGGCGGACGGCATGCACCAGACGAGCGACATCGTGCGCGTCGCGCCCGAGGCCGGACCGGGAAGCGGCAACAGAGCGAGCGGGCCGTCGCGCGTGAAGCGCTCGAATGCCGCGCCGGCCGCCGGCCCGTCCACTTCCACATCACCAGTGAGTGCCGTCTGTCGCGCCGCCGGAGGGGCGCCCGGTCCCCCCGTGCCCTCGGCGCTGACGGCGATGGGCGCCATCAACGTTTCGGCGTCGGGGAGCCGCAGTTCGACCCCGCTGGCCGTCTGGCGCATCGAGTTCACCGCGCAAGGGCGTCGCAAGCGCACCAGCGGCTGCGCGACGCAGGCCGCGTCGAGCACGGCGAGCAGGTCGCCATAGCGAACGGTGGCGCCAAGGGCCTGGCCACCGTTGTCCTGTTCGCCGAGAACAGCGCGACCGAACTCGCCACGCGACGACACGACGACCGAGCGGATCGGCGCGAGCGAGCCGGCCGGCAGGTCCACAACCGCACCGAGCGTATCGAGCGTTCCGCGCGACAGCGCGAGCAGCCGGCGATCGCGCTTCGCGTCATCGATGTTCCGGGCGTCGACGACCACCGTGGGCACGTGCCGACGGGCGAGCAGCAGCGCGAGCGTCAGGCCAACCGGGCCGCCGCCGATGACGGCGATCGGATTCGCGCTCATCGGTTCATCACCGCTTCGATGTCGGCCACCGACTTCGGCGCGTCGATGGACAGCACTTCGCAGCCCTCCGGCGTCACGACGACGTCGTCCTCGATGCGTATGCCGATGTGATGGAAGCGCTCGTCGACATTCGGCGCAGGCCGGATGTACAACCCGGGCTCCACCGTCGTCACCATGCCGGGCACCAGGCGCCGCCACGGACGTTCCCCGCCCGCCGCGGCCGCCGTCGGCTCGCGGTAGTCGCCGACGTCGTGCACATCGAGGCCGAGCCAGTGACCCGTCTTGTGCATGTAGAACTGGAGGAAGGACTTCGACTCGAGCGCGCCGTCAAGCGAGCCCTCGAGCAGCCGCAGGTCGATCAGTCCTTGCGTGAGGACGCGAGCGGCGGCTTCATGGGCCGCGTTGAAGTCGTGCCCCGGCCGCACGGCGTCGATGGCGGCTTGCTGGGCCGCGAGCACCACCTCGTAAACCGCGCGCTGCTCCGCGCTGAACCGGCCGTTCGCCGGGAAGGTCCGCGTGATGTCGGCCGCGTAGCCGTCGACCTCGCACGCCGCATCGATCAGTACCAGGTCTCCATCCTTCGCCTCGGCGTGGCCGGCGGCGTAGTGAAGGACGCAGGCGTTCGGTCCGGCCGCGACAATGGAGGTGTAGGCAGGCGACTGCGCGCCCTGTTTCCGGAACTCGTGCAGCAGCTCGGCCTCCAGCTCGTATTCATGCATTCCGACGCGGCAGGCACGCATCGCGCGCACGTGGGCCGACGCCGAGATGCGCGCGGCGCGGCGCATGGTGTCGAGTTCCCCGGCATCCTTGACGAGCCGCATCTCGTCGACGATCGTCGTCAGGTCGTGCGCGGCAGTCGGAGCCCGCCGCCCCGTGCGCGATTGCGCCCGCACCTTCTGCAGCCACTTCTGGAGGCGGGCGTCGAGGATCGGGTCTGCTCCAAGGGCATAGAAGAGCGCCGGGCAATCGGCCATCACCTCCGGCGCAACCTCGTCGATGCGCTCGATGGGGTGCGCGGCATCGAAACCGAAGGCCGACTGCGCGAGTTCCGGGCCGTAGCGGAACCCGTTCCATATCTCGCTCTCCTCGTGTTTCTCGCGGCAGAACAGCAGGGCCTCCCGCCGATCGCCGTGAGCCACGAGCACCAGCGCGCTGTCGGGTTCGGCGAATCCGGTCAGGTACCAGAAGGTGCTGTCATAGCGGTACGGGTACTCCGAGTCGCGGTTGCGGATCCGCTCGGGCGCCGTGAAGTGCACGGCGACGCCGCCGCCGCGATCGACCATGGCCTGCAGCACGCGCGCCCTGCGCTCGCGGTAACGATCGATGTTCATCGAACGATTCTACGGCGGCGATGCGCGCAGTTCGGCGTCGGCACGCTGAAGTTCGGCGGGCGTGCCGATATTGAACCACCGCGCCGCCGAGTGCTCGCCCGTCACGCGCCCGGCCCGGGCCGCGCCATACAGCCATGGAAAGAGCTTCGCGCGCTCGGGTGCGAGGCCGGCGAAGAGTCGCGGCGCGAACACGCCGATGTTGGCGTACGTGAGACGCGGTTCGCCATCGGGATCGATGCGGCCGCCGGCCAGCGCCATGTCGCCGCGCGGATGAAACGGCGGGTTGTCGACGAGCACCAGGTGTGCGTCAGCCTCGCCCGCGTCGATGCGGCCGGCCCATTCCCTCAGGGCCGCATAGTCGTAGTCGGTCACGATGTCGCCGCTGACGACGACGAACGCCGACGGGCCGAGTTGCGGCAGCGCGCGCACGATGCCGCCGAGCGTTTCGAGCGCGTCTTCCGCGCGTTCGCCTTCGCGCGAGTACGCGAGCCGCACTCCGTGGCGCGAGCCGTCGCCCAGCACCGCCTCGAACTGCCCGGGCAGATGGGCCGTGTTGACGACCATCTCGCGCACACCGGCCCGGGCAAGCGCCTCGATCTGCCACTCGATGAGCCGCTTGCCGCCGACGGCGAGCAAGGGCTTCGCCGTGGCGTCGGTCAGCGGCCGCATGCGCTCGCCGCGGCCGGCGGCCAGGATCAGCGCCTTCAACGGAGGCCCGGCTTCATCAGAACGTGTAGCCGACCCGCTGCGCCACGCCTTCGAGTTCGTCGAAGAGTCGCGCGAGCGGAACGAGTTCGTCGTAGCGACGGGTCACCGACCGCACGTAGCCGACGAAGCGCGGCGTGTCTGCGAGGTAATGCGGCTTGCCGTCGCGGTAGTTGATGCGGGCGAAGATGCCGAGCACCTTCAGGTGCCGCTGCAGGCCCATCCACTCGAAGTCCCGCCAGAACGCGCCGAAGTCGGCATTCACCGGCAAGCCGGCGCGGCGTGCCTTCTGCCAATAGCGAACCACCCAGTCGACGACGCGCGCCTCGTCCCAGCTGATGAACGCATCCCTGAAGAGCGACGCGACGTCGTAGGTGATCGGGCCCATCACCGCATCCTGGAAGTCGAGCACGCCGGGATTGGGCGACGCCACCATGAGGTTGCGCGGCATGTAGTCGCGATGCACGTACACGCTGGGCTGCGCGAGGTTCGCCGCGACGATCCGGTCGAACATCCGCTGCAGCACCTTCGATTGCCTGTCGTCGAGTGCATGGCCGAGGTGGCGCGCCACGTACCAGTCCGGAAAGAGAGCGAGTTCACGACGCAGCAGCGCCTCGTCATAGGGCGGCAGTACGCCCGGTCGGCTCGCGAGTTGCCAGCGAACCAGCGCTTCCAGCGCATCGTCGAACAACGCCGACGCGCTGTCGTCGTTCAATGCAGAAAGGTACGTCGTCGTGCCCAGATCCGTCAGCAGCAGAAAGCCCTGTGCGAGATCGGCCTCGAGCACGCGGGGTGCGTTGAGGCCGGCCTCGCTCAGCAGGCCAGCCACCTGGACGAAGGGCCGGCTGTCTTCCTTCTCGGGCGGCGCATCCATCGCGATCAGGCTCCCGTCGCCGGCATCGATCCGGAAGTAGCGACGGAAGCTCGCGTCGGCGGAAGCCGGACGCAGCGTCTGCGGTCGCAGCGCGTAATCCGGACGCAGCGTGGCAAGCCAGTGCACGAGCGCGTCACGGCGAACGTCGGGAGCCGAGGCGTGCGGCGCGGATGGGGGCGGGAAACTCATGGATCGCGCGGATGAAAGTGGGAAGGGACGAGCGAACCGACGCCTATAATCGATTCGCCTTCGAGGCCCGAATGTTTTTTCCGGCCTGTCATTCCACCCGATTCTATGCCGCGTCTGCCGGCGACCACAGCGTCGTCACCTCGCCGTTGTCTGCCGCTGGCGGCGTCCGTGCTGCTCGCGCTCCAGTCGCTCGCCTCCGCGCAGTCCACCGCGGATAGTCCCGCATCGCCCGGTGCCCCGGCCCTCCGGCTGCGCATGGACCGCCAGTTGAGCGAGCGGACACCGGCCGGAAAGCAGCCAGCGGGCACCACCTTCGCGCGCGCGGAGAAGATCGAAGGCACGATCGACGACCGCGTCGTGCTCGAGGGCGATGCCGAACTCCGCCGCGATGGAAGCGTGCTCCGGGGTGACCGCATCACGTATACGCAGGCCACCGACGAGGTGAACGTGGAGGGCCACGCCCGCATCTTCCGCGAAGGCGTGGTCTTCACGGGACCGCGCCTGGACTTCCGGATCGAGGCTCAGACCGGCGCCATGCCGGACGCGAACTTCAGCTATGCGCCGCGCCGGGGGCGCGGCGATGCCTCGCTGATCGAGTTCCTCGGCAACCAGCAGGCGCGCATGACGCATGCGCGCTTTACCACCTGCGCCCCGGGTGACGAAGCATGGTGGATCCAGGCGGAGAAGATCGAGTTCGACGGCATCGAGGAGTCGGCGAGCGCAAGCACGGCGAAGATCTACTTCCAGGGCGTGCCGATCCTGGCCTCGCCCATCCTCGGCTTCCCTATCGGCGACCGGCGGCGTTCGGGCTTCCTCACGCCGAGCTTCGGCCTCAGCTCGACGCTCGGAACCGACATCCGGACTCCGTACTACTGGAACATCGCTCCCAACTACGACTACACGATCGCGCCGAGGGTCATGACCAAGCGCGGCGTGCTGTTCGAGAACGAGTTCCGCTTCCTCGAGCCGACGATGCGCGGCACGCTGGTCTACAACGCGATTCCCAATGATCGCGTGGCGGACAGCAGCCGGGACCAGACCTCGGTCCGCTACGAGTACGCATCGCCGACAGGATTCGCGGGTGGAATCAACTACAACCGTGTTTCCGACGACAATTTCTTCGTCGACTTCTCCGAGTCGATCCTGGGTTCCTCGAACAAGGTGCTGCCGCAGGACGCCTTCGTCAGCTACAGCCACGCGTACTGGAGCTCCGCCCTGCGGGTCACGAAGAACCAGACGCTTCAGGACCCGCTGGCTCCGGTGACTCCGCCATACGAGCGGGTCCCCCAGGCGACCTTGAACGGGTACATCGCCGACTGGCGAGGCTTCGAGGCGAGCGCCCTGGTGGATGGAACGCGCTTCGATCATCCGACCCTGGAGAACGGCGACCGCTACGTGCTGGATGGCCGCGTGTCGTACCCCTGGCTGGCCCCGGGCTGGTTCATCATCCCCCGCGCCCGGGTGATCTCGCGCGCCTATGCGCTCGATCCCGAACAGCACACGGGAGACACGAACCGCACGGTCACCACGCCGATCGTGAGCTTCGACTCGGGCCTGATCTTCGATCGGCCGATCTCGTGGTTCGGCCGCAGCGGACAACAGACGCTGGAGCCGCGGCTCTTCTACACGTACATCCCGTACAAGTTCCAGAACGACCTGCCCAACTTCGACAGCGCGCAGGTGGACCTGAACTACGCGCAGCTGTTCGCCGAGAACATCTACTCCGGCTACGACCGCGTCGCGGAGGCCAACCAGCTGACGCTCGCCCTGGCCACCCGCGTTCTCGACGACGAAACCGGGGCCGAGCGCCTGCGCGCCGCGATCGGGCAGCGCTACTACTTCGGCCCGCAGCGCGTGACGCTGCCCGGCGAGACGCCTCGCACCGGCGACGCGTCGGATGTGCTCGCCGGCGCCACCGCCCTGCTGGGGGGTTCATGGGCCGTCGACATCGCGGCGCAATACTCCACCGAGAACCGCCAGGTCATGCGGGCGACCGCAGGCGCACGGTTTCAGCCTCGACGCGCTTCGGTGATCAGCGCCTATTACCGCTACCGCGCTGGCGACATCGATCAGATCGACCTCGCCACGCAGTGGCCCTTGTCCGACCGGTGGTACGCGGTGGGGCGCTTCAACTATTCCCTGCAGGACAGACGGGTGATCGATTCGCTGGCCGGGGTCGAATACAAGGCGGACTGCTGGATCGTGCGCGTCGCCGCGCAACGGTTCGCCACGACGACCACCCAGGCGACAACCAACATCTACCTGCAACTGGAACTCAGCGGTCTGACCAGTGTCGGAACGAACGCCGCGAAACAATTGCAGCGTAATATCCCCGGCTACCAGATGCTGAACCCGCTGCCGCGCCAGCCTGGCCGCTTCGACTACTACGAGTAAATCCCGAATGTCCGCTGTCTTCCTGCGCACGACCGCGCACTTCTTCCTCGTCGCGCTCGTCGCAGCGAGCGGACTTGCACTGGCGCAGAGCCCGCGCGTCACGCCGCCGCAGCAGCCCGGCGGTGCGGCCACGCGTCCGGCGCCGGCCCCTGCGCCGCAGTCGACGACACCTCGCACTTCGCGCGCACTCGACCGCATCGTGGCTGTCGTCAACGACGAGGTCATCACGGCCAACGAACTCGCCACGCGCGCCGCGATCGCCGAGTCGCAGCTGCGCCGGCAGAAGATCCAGCCGCCTCCGCGGGACGTGCTGGAGCGGCAGGTGCTCGAACGCATGATCGTCGACCGCGCGCAACTGCAGCTCGCGCGCGAAACCGGCGTGCGCGTCGACGACGGAACCGTCAACGCGGCGATCGGCCGCGTCGCCGAATCGAACGGCCTCACGGTGCCGGCGCTGCGGCAGCGCCTCGAAGCCGACGGCCTGTCATTCAACCAGTTCCGTGACGACATCCGGCAGGACATCATCCTCAATCGCCTGCGCGAACGTGAAGTCGACAACCGCCTCCAGATCTCGGATTCCGAGGTCGACAACTACATCGCGGAGCAGGCCGGGATCGCCGCCGACGCACAGGAGGTGAACCTCGCGCAGATCCTGCTGCGTGTGCCCGAGAACGCGGACGCCACGCGCATCGAGGAAACGCGCAAGCGGGCCGAGGAACTGCTCGGCCAGTTGAAGGGCGGCGCCGAGTTCGCACGCATGGCCGCCAGTTTCTCGAATGCAAGCGAAGCGCTGCAGGGCGGCGACCTCGGCTGGCGCAGCGTGGACCGGATCCCGACCCTGTTCGCCGAGGCGATCAAGGACCTGAAGAACGGCGACATCAGCGGCGTGGTGCGCAGCCCGAACGGATTTCACATCCTCAAGGTGCTCGGCCGCCGCAGCGCGCTCGACGCCAAGCTTGCGACCGGACCCGTTCAACTGACGCACGCGCGTCACATCCTGCTCCGTGTCACCGACCTCACGCCCGAGCCGGACGTCAGGCGCCGCCTCGAGGAGTTCAAGGGGCGCATCGAACTGGGCCAGGTCGAGTTCGGCACGATCGCGCGCCTGCACTCGGTCGATCCCAGCGGCAGCCGCGGCGGCGACCTCGGCTGGCTCTATCCCGGCGACACCGTGCCCGAGTTCGAGAAGACCATGAACGGGCTCAAGATCAACGAGATCAGTGTCCCGGTGCGTTCGCCCTTCGGCTGGCACCTGATCCAGGTGCTGGAACGCCGCACCGAGCAGGCCTCCGGGGACCGCGCGCGCATGCAGGCGCGGCTCGCGCTGCGCGAGCGCAAGGCCGAAGAGGCCTACCAGGAGTGGTTGCGGCAGTTGCGCGACAAGACGTATGTCGAGCTGCGCCTCGACGAACGCGGCTGACGTCGTGAACCGGGCGGCACGATGACCCGCCCGCGCATCGCGATCACCACCGGCGAGCCCGCCGGCATCGGCCCCGAGATATGCGCCATCGCGCTGGGCGATGCGCGCCACGCCGACATCACCCTCATCGGAGACGAGCGGCTGCTCGCGGCGCGCGCTCGCGCGGCCGGGGTGCCCTGGCCTGGCGCGGCGCCGGTGCGCCACGTACCGCTCGCCGTCGAGGCCCGCGCCGGGCACCTGGACGTCCGCAATGCGCCCTACGTGCTGGCAACGCTTGACCATGCGATCGACGGTGCGCTGGCCGGCGACTACGACGCGGTCGTCACCGCGCCGGTGCAGAAGAGCGTCATCAACGACGCCGGCATCCCGTTCACCGGCCACACCGAGTACCTGGCCGCACGCTCGCATGCGCCACAGGTGGTGATGATGCTGGCTGGCGACACCCCGCACGGACCGCTGCGCGTCGCACTCGCGACGACGCACCTGCCGCTCGCCCGCGTGCCGAAAGCGCTGACGGTCGACGGACTGACCGCCGTGATGAATGTGCTCGTGCATGACCTGACACACCATTTCGGCATCGAGCGCCCGCGCATTGCGGTCACCGGGCTGAATCCCCACGCCGGCGAAGGAGGACACCTGGGACGCGAGGAGATCGAAGTGATCGCCCCGGCGATCGCCCGCATGCGCGAGGACGGTGCCGTCGTCGACGGCCCGCTGCCGGCGGACACGCTGTTTGTCCCTTCCCTGGTTAAGCGCTACGACGCGGTGCTGGCCATGTTTCACGACCAGGGCCTGCCCGTGCTGAAGTACGCGACCTTCGGCCACGGCATCAACGTCACGCTCGGTCTGCCGTTCATCCGCACCTCCGTCGATCACGGCACCGCCCTCGATATCGCGGGGAGCGGGCGCGCCGACGCCGGGAGCCTGCGCGCTGCCATTGCGCTGGCCATCCAGTTGGCGGGGCAGCGGCGCCGATGACCGACGCCGCGAACCTGCAGCATCGAGCACGCAAACGTTTCGGCCAGAATTTCCTGCACGACCGCCGGGTGATCGAGCGGATCGTGGACGCGATCGAGCCACGCCGGGACGAGGCGATCGTCGAAATCGGCCCCGGGCAGGCCGCGCTGACGCGCGAACTCGTGCGGCGCGCGGGCCACATCACCGCCATCGAGATCGATCGCGATCTCGCCGGATGGCTGCGCGCGCAGTTCACGCCGGCTGAACTGACGCTGATCGAAGCCGACGCCCTCAAGCTCGACTGGGCAGCGCTGGCATCGCGGCCGCTGCGCGTCGTCGGCAACCTGCCCTACAACATCTCCTCGCCGCTGCTGTTCCGCCTGGTGGAGTGCGCCGATCGCGTGATCGACCAGCACTTCATGCTGCAGAAGGAAGTGGTCGACAGGATGGTGGCGCCACCCGGCAGCAAGACCTACGGCCGGCTGTCGGTGATGCTGCAGGTCCGCTACCGCATGACGAAGCTCTTCGACGTTCCGCGCGGCGCGTTCAACCCGCCGCCGAAGGTGACGTCGAGCATCGTGCGCATGGTGCCGAAGGCCGCCAACGAACTGCCGGAAATCGACTTACCCCTGTTCGGTCGCGTCGTTGCGGCCGCGTTCAATCAACGGCGCAAGATCCTGCGCAACGCGTTGGGGGATCTCGCCGGAGACGGCGTGTTCTCGACCGCGAGCGTCGATCCGCTCGCCCGCGCCGAGACGCTCGGGGTGGACGACTTCGTGCGGCTGACGCGCGCGATCGGAGACGTTCCCCCGGCGGGCTAGCCGATGTTGCGGCCCTGGATCAGTTCGATCTTGTAGCCGTCCGGATCCTGCACGAATGCGATCACCGTCGAGCCGCCCTTCACCGGTCCCGGTTCACGAGTGATCGTGCCGCCCGCGGCCCGGATGCGTTCGCAGGCCGCATGCACGTCCTCGACCCCGATCGCCAGATGGCCGTACGCGGTGCCCAGCTCGTACTTGTCGACCCCGTAGTTGAAGGTCAACTCGAGTTCGGCGTGCTCGGGATTCGCGCCATAGCCGACGAACGCGAGCGTGTACTTCTGGTCCGGACGGTCGGTCGTGCGCAGCAGTTTCATGCCGAGCACGTTCGTATAGAAATCGATCGAGCGCTGCAGGTCGCCGACCCTGAGCATGGTGTGCAGTAATCGCATTGCGGCTCCTCCTGCGGAGAGCGTAGCGCAGCGGGGAGGCTCTCCGGTGCCGTGGGACGCGCGGGTGCGACGAGCCGCGAGCGGGTCTTACAGCGGCAAGCTCCGCATATCCACGCCCTTGATCTCGTCGCGTGCGGTCTCGAAGCCCGGCAGCAGCTGCTCGAGCGCCTTCCAGAAACGCGGGCTGTGGTTGAGCTCCTGGAGGTGCGCGAGTTCGTGCGCGACGACATAGTCGATCACCGGGAGCGCAAAGTGCACCAGCCGCCAGTTGAGGCGTACCCGGCCGTCGTGAGTGCACGAGCCCCACTGCGATCGCGCGGACGACAGGCGCCAGCCCGTGAACTTCTGATCGATGCGACCGCCGAAGCGCTCGATCCTCTCGCCGAAGATCCGTGACGCTTCGCCCTGCAGCCAGGACTGCACCACGTCGCGGATCTGGCCCTCGGCGGCATCGTGCGGTAGTGCCAGGTGCAGTTCGGATCCGGTGGCATCGAGCCGCGTCGCGCCTACTTCACCGCGCAGGCGCAGCGCGACGGACCCACCGAGATACGGGAGCATCGCGCCGTCCGCGAACACGACCCGCGGCATGCGGCGCTTCTCCCGCCAGGCGTGCCACTCGCGCTGCTTGGTGCGGATCCATCGCGACTTCTCGGCGATCGCGGCCTCGATCTCGCGCAGCGTCACCCAGCGCGGCGCGCTGATCGTCAGTCCGTCGTCGTCGATCTGGAAGCCGATGGTGCGCCGACGCGCCCGACGCAGGCGGTATTCGACGATTTCGGTGCCGGCCAGCGCGCGACGGGCACGCGGGTCCGGCTCACGCGCAGGCGGTGGAGGCGTTGTCGCCGGCGCAGGATCGAGCGCCAGCGTCAACTGTTCGGCGTGGGAGGCCCTGAGCTTCTTCAAACCTGCGGTGTGGGGACCGGACCGCTGCGCGCGGCGGGCACATACGGCCCGCTGTAGCGATGCGGAGCGAGGCGCCTCATCTCGGTTTCGATCCACGATTCTACGAGGGCGCCGACCTCCTCGGCGGTTTTTCCCTTCGGATCGATGGGCTTGCCGATCGACACTGTCACGACACCCGGCCGCATCAAACCGTTCTTCGGCCAGCACTCACCCGAGTTCACGGCGATCGGCAGCGCCAGCGCGCCGGTGCGCACGGCAAGCCGCGGCCCGCCGGTCTTGTAGCGACGCGTCGAGCCAGCGGGCGTGCGGGTGCCTTCCGGGAAGATGACGATCCACCAGCCTCGGCCCAGCCGATCGGTGCCCTGCTCGACCACCTGCTCGAAGGCATCCTGTCCCTTGCTGCGGTCGATGCTGATCATCTCGGTCGAGGCGATGCCCCAGCCGAAGAACGGCAGCAGGTTGAGTTCCCGCTTGTAGACGAAGGTCAGGTCACGCGGGAGGAAGCTCGGAAGCCAGAAGGTCTCCCAGGTCGACTGGTGCTTGGGCAAGACGATCGCCGGCGCATCGGGCAGGTTGTCCCAGCCCTCCACCTGCCACCGGACGCCGCAGATCACGCGCGCGCTCCAGATCGCCGACCGCGTCCAGAGGGCGCACAGCTTGTAGCGCGTGTGCACGGGAAACAACCGGCTCGACATCACCACGAACGACCACGGCGTCACCGTGATGATGTTGAACAGGTAGAACAGGCAGGTTCGGAGCAATGCCACCGGTCAGGCCGTGAGCTTCGAGATGTCGGCGACGCGGTTCATGGTCGAGCGCAGTGCAGCGAGCAGCCCGAGCCGGTTGTTGCGCAGCTTCGCGTCGTCGACGTTGACCATCACCTCGTCGAAGAATCGGTCGACAGGCAGCTTCAGGGGCGCCAGCGCCTTCAGCATCCCCGTGTAGTCGCCGCTTGCGTACAGCCGCTCGGCGGAAGGCTGCACGCCCGCGTAGGCATCTCCCAGGGAGCGCTCCGCAGGTTCCATCAGCAGCGCGACGTCGAACGATGCCGGGACGCCGTCGGCCTTCTTCAGGATGTTGCCGATCCGCTTGTTCGCGGCCGCGAGGCTTCCCGCCTCGGGCAGATCCATGAACGCGCGCACGGCCGCGAGCTGGCTGGGCACGAGATCGATGCGCGCGGGTGCCTGCGCCACCACCGCCTCGATTTCGTGAGAGGTATAGCCGTCGTCCCGCAACAGCCCGCGCAGGCGGTCGTACAGGAACTCGGTGAGCTCGGCCTCGGCGGGCATGAATCCCTTCACGCCGGCGAACTCGGAGTGCGCCAGCGCCAGCATGCGGGGCAGCGGCAGCGGCAGCGACTTCTCCATCAGCATGCGCAGCACGCCAAGCGCGTGCCGGCGCAAGCCATACGGATCGCGCTCGCCCGTCGGCTTCTCCCCGATACCGAAAAGTCCCACGAGCGTTTCGAGCTTGTCGGCCAGCGCCACGCACAGCCCGACCTTGGTCGCCGGCAGCGCGTCGCCAGCGTACCGCGGCTGGTAGTGCTCGCGTATCGCGGTCGAGACGTCGGTCATCTCGCCGTCGTGCCGGGCGTAATGCTCCCCCATCACGCCTTGCAGCTCGGGGAACTCGCCCACCATCAGCGTGCGCAGGTCGGCCTTCGCCAGACGCGCGGCGCGCTCGACGTGCGTGCAGTCGATGCCGAGTTCCTTCGCCAGCGCCACGCCGATGCCGGTGATCCGCTCGACCCGCTCCAGCTGCGAGCCGAGCTTGTTGTGATAGACCACGTGCGCGAGGCCCGGGATGCGGCTCTCGAGCGTTTCCTTGCGGTCCTGGTCGAAGAAGAACTTGGCGTCGGCCAGGCGCGCGCGCACCACACGCGCATTGCCCGCGCGGATGGCCGCACCGCCGTCATTCGCCTCGATGTGCGACACGAGGAGGAACCGGTTCATCAGCCGGCCCGCCTTGTCGCGCAGCGCGAAGTACTTCTGGTTCTGCTGCATGGTCAGGACGAGGCACTCCGCCGGCACTTCGAGGTACTCCTTCTCGAAGCCCGAGTCGTACACCACCGGCCACTCGACGAGGGCCGTGACCTCGTCCAGCAACTCGTCCGGCATGATCGCCGTCGCGTCGAACGTCGCCGCCGCCGCCTGCACGAGCTCGGCGATGCGGGCGCGGCGCTTCCCGAACGAAGGAACGACCTGGCCCTCATCCTCCAGCTGTTCTTCGTAGGTGTCGGCGGAGAGCACGGGGAGATCGCCCGGCTGCATGAAGCGATGGCCGTGCGTCGTCGTGCCGGCCAGCAGACCGAGCGCAGTGATCGGCAGCACTTCGTGGCCGCGCATCGCAATCAGCCGATGCGCCGGACGGACAAACTGGACCGTCGTCGTGCCGTCTTCGAGCTGGTAGCTCATCACTTTCGGGATGGGAAGCGCGGCGATGGCCTCGTCGAGCGCGGACTGCAAGGCGACCCGCAGGCTCTGTCCGGCAGCGATCGCGGTGAGGAACACGGCATCGGCCTTGCCGTCGCTTTCAACGACGAGGCAATCCGCCCCTTCCTGCGTGCCGACCGGTACCCTGGCCATGTGGCCGCGTCCGAGACCCTCGAGCTTCTTCAGGAAAGCCTGCGTCCAGTTCGCTGCAGCGTCACGTGCCACCGACAGCGGCATCAGCTTCTGCTTGAATGGCTTGTCCGGCGACCGGCTCAGGACGTGCGTGATGTGGACCGCCAGCCGGCGCGGCGCGCCGAAGGCCGTCACGACGCTGTCGTCGCTCAGGAATTGCCGATCGCGCAGTCCCTTGGCGATCCCCGCGGCAAACGCTTCGGAGAGGCTCTTCAGCGCTTTCGGCGGCAGTTCTTCGGTGTTGATCTCGACGAGAAGCGACTGCTTCATAGGGCGGCCCTCGCCTGAAACGCTCGGGATTCGAGCCTGCGGCGGCCTTGCGCTCTCATGCCGCCTCCCGTTTCGAAGCGTGCTCGAGCATCGGGAAGCCGAGCCGCTCGCGCGACTCGTAGTAGCTCTGCGCGATCGCGCGCGACAGCGTGCGGATGCGGCCGATGTAGGCCGCGCGCTCGGTCACGCTGATCGCGCCCCGCGCATCGAGCAGGTTGAACGTGTGGCCGGCCTTCAGCACGTTCTCGTAGGCCGGCAGTGCGAGCTGCAGTTCCATCAGGCGCTTCGCTTCGGCTTCGAACAGGCCGAACTGCCCGAGCAGGATCGCCGGATCGCTGGCCTCGAAGTTGTACTTGCTCTGCTCGACCTCGTTCTGGTGGAAGACGTCGCCGTACCGAAGCACCTTCTCGACGCCGCGGTCCCGCCAGCGCGTGTAGACGAGATCGAACACGTTGTCGATGTCCTGCAGGTACATCGTCAGGCGTTCGAGCCCGTAGGTGATTTCGCCCGTGATCGGCTTGCACTCGAGCCCGCCGACCTGCTGGAAGTAGGTGAACTGCGTGATCTCCATGCCGTTCATCCACACTTCCCAGCCGAGCCCCCAGGCGCCGAGCGTGGGGTTCTCCCAGTTGTCCTCGACGAAGCGGATGTCGTTCTTCTTCGTGTCGATGCCAAGCTCGTGCAGCGAGCCGACGTACAGCTCGAGGATGTCCGGCGGGGACGGCTTCAGCACCACCTGGTACTGGTGGTGCTGGTGCAGGCGGTTGGGGTTCTCGCCGTAGCGGGCGTCCTTCGGACGGCGCGACGGCTGGACATAGCCGGCGCGCCAGGGCTCGGGACCGATGGCGCGCAGGAACGTCGCCGTGTGCGAGGTCCCGGCGCCGACCTCCAGGTCGATCGGCTGCAGCAGTGCGCAACCCTGCTTGTTCCAGTAGGTCTGGAGTCGAAGAATGGCTTCCTGAAACGTGATCATCGGCAGTCCGGCCGTACAGGCCCCAGAAGGCGTACATCGGAACCGACGATTGTACGGACTGACCGGAGACCGGCCGACGCTACCGGCGGCCGGACGCCCGGCGGGCACTCGCGCGCAGTTGCGACACGGATACCTTCGTCTCCGCGCCCTTGCTCGAGGGTGCGCAGTCCGCGCATCCGGCCTTTCGTGGACGCAGCAGGAACACCACCGCCGCGATGACCGCGGCAAGCGCCAGCGCGTCGAGCAGCCACTCCACGTCAGGCTCCAAAGCCGAGCGCCACGCGATACGTGACGAACGCGGCAAGGTAGGCGAGCGCGAACAGGTACGACGCCATGAGGACAGGCGTTCGCCAGCCCCCGGTCTCGCGTTTCACGACCGCCAAGGTGGACAGGCACTGGGGGGCGAACACGTACCAGGCGAGCATCGCGAAGCCGGTCGCCAGGCTCCACTGCGCGGCGATCACCGGCAGGAGCGCCTCGCTCGCCTTCTCGGCGCCGCCCGCCATCGAGTAGACAGTCCCCAGCGCACCGACGGCCACCTCGCGCGCCGCCAGGCCGGACACGAGCGCGATCGAGATCTGCCAGTTGAATCCCACGGGTTCCAGCACGTGCGCGAGCAATGCGCCGATCTGGCCGGCGACGCTGTATTCGATGGCGGGGCCGGTGGCGCCCGGCGGCGGGGCGGGAAACGAACTGAGGGCCCACAGAATCACCATCAGCGCGAGGATCGTCGTGCCGACGCGGCGCAGGAACACCTTCGCACGCTCCAGCAAACCGAGGGCGAGGTGGCGCGCGTTCGGCCAGTGGTACGCGGGCAGTTCCATCAGCAAGGGCGCCGTCTGGCCCCGCGTGGTCCGCGTCAGCACGAACGACACGAGGAACGCCGAGACGATGCCTGCAACGTACAGCGCGAACAGCACCAGGCCCTGCAACTGGATGCCGGGGCCGACCGGGCGCGGCGGAATGAAGGCACCGATCAGCAGCGCATACACGGGCAGTCGCGCCGAGCAGGTCATCAGCGGCGCGATCATGATCGTGATCCAGCGATCGCGCGGATTCGGAATGGTCCGCGTCGCCATGATTCCGGGCACGGCACAGGCGAAGCTGGAGAGCAGCGGAATGAAGGAGCGGCCGGACAGACCGACGCTGCCCATCAGTCGATCGAGCAGGAAAGCGGCGCGCGGCAGATACCCCGAGTCCTCCAGCAAGAGGATGAAGAAGAAGAGGATGAGGATCTGCGGCAGGAACACCAGCACGCTGCCGACGCCCGCCAGCACACCGTCGACCAGCAGACTCTTCAGCGCGGACTCGGGCATCACGCTGGCGAGCGTCGCACCCGTCGCCTCGACGCCAGCCTGGATCCACTTCATCGGCGGCTGCGACCACGCGAACACGGCCTGGAACACGAGGAACATCACGACGGCCAGCACGAGCGGACCGACCAGCGGGTGCAGCACCACGCGGTCGATGGCCTCGCTGGTCCGGTCGGCCTCGATGCGCGCGATGCCGAGCGCGCGCAGGATGCGATCGGCCTCCGCGACGACGTCCGCCTCGTCGAGCGGCGTCGTCACACCGCGGGCGGGTCGCTCTTTGTCCCAATACCTATCGATGGCCTCGGTCAGCGCCCGCGCGCCGTCGCCCCGCACACCCACGGATTCGACGACCGGCACGCCGAGTTCGGCGCCGAGCTTCGCGCTGTCGATCACGACGCCCCGCTTGCGCGCCAGGTCGCTCATGTTGAGGCTGACCAGCATCGGCAACCCCATGCGGCGCACGCGTAGCGCGAAGCGCAGGTGGCGGCGCAGCTGCGTCGCGTCCAGCACGCACACGATCAGGTCGGGCACCGCTTCGCCCGCCATCTCGCCGCGCAGGACCCGCGCGGTCACCGCCTCATCGGGCGAACGCGGTTCGAGGGCATAGGTGCCGGGGAGGTCAAGGACCTGGACGGTGCGCCCGGTCGGTGTCTGGAACTGGCCTGCCTTGCGCTCGACGGTGACGCCGGCGTAGTTCGCGACCTTCTGCCGCGCGCCGGTGAGCAGGTTGAAGAGGGACGTCTTGCCGCAGTTGGGCTGGCCGACGAGCGCGATGCGCGGCGTGCCAGCGACCAGGGAGGACATGGCTACACCAGCGTTCGCACCGTGACGCACTCCGCTTCGCGGGTGCGCAACGCAAACGTCGTTTCGCCGATGCGGACCGCGAGCGGCCCGCCGGAAACGCCGGCCGCAAGAACCTTGATCTCCTCACCGTCGAGGAACCCGAGTTCGCGCAAGCGGGCCGGAAGCTCGGCGGTGAGCGCCGAGGAGGACCGGACTTCGGCGACGGCGGCGCGGCGCCCACGCGGCAGTTTCACCAGTGCCATCACTGCCGCCACCACACCCATCGCGTCCGTTCCTTCCTGCCTCGGTTGATGCCGCCAGTAGACCTCGGCGGGATGGAAGGGATTTTGACCTGAGACAAACTAAATAACAATCATTCTCATTACGTACCCACGTTCGTCAGGGGGTCGATCGCCGACGGGCCAGGAGAACGCCGAGGAGGGCGAGCACGGCGGCCGCCAGCACCGCGGGGGCGTTGCCCCAATCGATGAAGGGCGTCCTGCCCTCGGCCCCCTGCACCGGCCCGGTCAGCGCGCCGGCGGTCAGGAAGGGCAACGCGGCAGTCACGCGACCACGGGAGTCGATGATCGCGGTGGCACCCGTGTTGGTCGCCCGCAGCATCGGGTGCTGCGTCTCCAGGACCCGCATGCGCGAGATCTGCAGGTGCTGGGGCAAGGCCAGCGAGTCACGGAACCATGCGAGGTTCGACATGTTCAGCATGATCGTCGGCTCGGCTTCGCCCTTCCAGGCGTCGATGATCACTTCGCCGAAGAGATCCTCGTAGCAGATGTTGACGGCGATGCGCTGGCCACCGAGCGGCATCGGGGGCTGGACGGCGCTGCCGCGCTGCTGATCGCCGATCGGCATCTTCATCATGTCGACGAACCAGCGGAACCCGGGCGGAATGAACTCGCCGAACGGCACGAGGTGGCGCTTGCTGTAGCGGGCGAGCGCAGACGGCTGTGGCGCGATGCCGACCGCGCTGTTGTAGTAGTCGCCCACGGGCTGCTCGAGAAACACACCGAACACCAGGCCGCTGCCTTCCGTACGCGCGTATGTCTCGAGGGTCTCGAGGAACTGCGGCGGAACGAACTGCAGCGGCACGGGGAAAACCGATTCGGGCAACGCCACGAGATCGACGCGCGGGCCCTGCATCAGCGCCCAGTGCTCGTCGAACGCGCGCTGCAGTCCCTCGGGCCCGAACTTCGTGTCCTGCGGGATGTTCGCCTGCACCAGACGAACGGTGATCGGCGCTCCCGCTGGCTGCGTCCAGACCCGCCCCTTCAGCAACGCGCCACTGCCCACCAGAACGATCGATACGGCCGCGATCCAGAGGTAGCCCCTCACGCCGCGCTCGCGAAGCGGCAACGCGACAAGGGCAAGCGCGCCGGCGATCAGCGCGGCGGCGAGCGTCACCCCATAGACCCCGCTCACCGGCGCAAAGCCGGCCAGGGGGCTGTCGGTATGGGCGTAGCCCGAGCCCAGCCACGGGAATCCGGTGAAGAGCGTCCCGCGCAGCCACTCGGTCAGCGTCCAGGTGGCAGGGAGCATCAGGACCAGGCGGGGCCACGGCGATGGGACCAGCCACTGCGATACGCCGAGCGCGAGCGCCGGATACAGCGCCAGGAAGGCACAGAAGAGGAAGGTGGCGATCCCGGCCAGCACGGCCGGCATGAGGCCGTAGACGTGCATGCTGATGTAGACCCACGAGACGCCCACGCCGAACCACCCCAGCCCGAAGGCCAGGCCGAGCAGCGCCGCGTTGCGCCAGCCATCGGCCCGTGTGGTGAGCGCGAACAGCAGCGCCAGCGCAAGCAACTGGAGCCAGGGCAGGTTGAAGGGCGCGAAGGACAGCGCATGCGCCGCACCGGCCGCAAGCGCCGTCACGACCAGCACGGCACGTCTCATGGAAACCGGAACCTACCAGCGAACGGGTGGAAGGCGGTTAAGCGCCCTCAGGCCGGGTGGCGATGCTCGTCGTCCGCGAAGAATTCACGAACGACGGTCTTCGGCACCCGGTTCACCAGGAACAGATGGGCCTGGCGCGCGTCGGCACGCAGCACCTCGAAGCGCAAGCCGTCGATCTCGACCGCTTCGCCGCGCTTGGGGACACGTCCGAAACGATCGGTGACGACGCCGCCGATCGTGTCGAATTCGTCGTCCGGGAATCGGGTCGAAAACGATTCGTTGAACTGACTCACCTCGGTGAGCGCCTTGACCCGGTACTTGCCGTTGTCCTCGGCGATGATCCCGTCCTCGGTCTCGTCGAAGTCGTACTCGTCCTCGATGTCGCCGACGATCTGTTCGAGCACGTCCTCGATCGTGATCAGCCCCGACACGCCGCCGTACTCGTCGACGACGATCGCGATGTGGTTGCGGTTGGCGCGAAAGTCGCGCAGCAGCACGTTCAGCGGCTTGCTCTCCGGGATGAATACCGCCGGCCGCAGGCTGCCGCGAACGTCAAAATCCTTTTCCGTGTAGTACCGAAGCAGGTCCTTTGCCAGCAGGATCCCGATCACGTGGTCGCGGCTGCCCTCGATGACCGGAAAGCGCGAGTGCGCGGTCTCGATGACGAAGTCGATCCACTGCTCCGCCGGCTCGGCGATGTCGATCACGTCCATCTGCGAGCGCGGGATCATGAGGTCGCGCGCGCGCAGCTCCGAGACCTGCAGGACCCCTTCGATCATCGACATCGCGTCGGCGTCGAGGAGGTTGCGCTCGTGCGCGTCATGCAGCGCCTCGAGCAGCTCCTTCCGGTTCTCGGGCTCGCGGAAGATGAACGCGGTCAGGCGTTCGAGCAGGCCTTTGTGCTTTTGCGAGGGGGTGAAATGGGCAGACGGGGGTTCTGACATCAGCAGCGGACAGGCGGCCGGTGAGCCGGCGACATGTCCAAAGTAGGGACAAATCCAGAATACACGAGGCCAAAGAGGAGCGACATCCGCTCCTTCGGGGAGCAATCCTCGCACCCCGCCCGTGTGAGTGGCCACTGGCTTCGGGCCCCGGTGCTAGGGTGACGAGTGGGAAAGACCATCAAAGTCAGGAGGGAGAAATGAAACGCCTTGCCTTGCTCGTCGCCGCGCTGGCCATCGCCATCGGTATCGCGGGCTGTGCGGGAATGTCGAAGGAGTCCAGGCAGCGCCAGGTGGCCTCGATGCTGGCCTACCTCTTCCCCAATGCGTCGGAGCCGCCGGCTGCTTCCGACGCGGTGGCGGTCATCAACGTCCCCTTTCGCATTGGCGTGGCGTTCGTGCCGGACAACGCCGACCCGCAATTCCGGCTGTCCGAAGCCGACCGGCTGAGGCTGGCCGGCCAGGTGCGCAACGCCTTCGCCAAGTACCCCTTCGTGCGCGAGATCGAAGCCGTGCCGTCCGTGTACCTCGAGGCGGGCGGCGGGTTCGCCAACATCGACCGGATCGCGGCGCTGCTTCGCCTCGACGCCATCGCGCTCGTTTCGTATGACCAGGTGCAGCACGCGGACGCCAGTGCGCTGTCGGTGCTTTACTGGACCGGGATCGGCGCCTACATCGTCCCGGGCGATCGCTACGACGTGCTGACCGTGGTGGAGACCGCGGTCTTCGACATCAAGAGCCGTCGCCTGCTGATGCGTGCCGCCGGAACGTCGAACGTCAAAGGCAGCGCCACCCTGATCGGTTTTTCCGAACAGTCGCGCGATGCGCGGTTGAAGAGCTTCGAGGAAGCGGTCGGCCAGATGATCGGCTACCTGCACGGCGAGGTGAAGGCGTTCCGGGAGCGTGCACCGACCGATCCGAAGGTGAAGCTCGTGCTGCCGCCCGGATACAACCCCGCCGCCGAACGTGCGGCGCCACCGGCCCCTCAGTCGCCTGTCGCCAGGTAAGGGTCGTCGATCCCGAGTTCCGCGAGGATCTGCACCTCGCGGCCTTCCATCTTCCGCGCGTTGCCCGCGCGGTCGTGCGCGTGGCCCTGTGCGTGCAGAACTCCGTGCACCGCGAGGTGCGCGAGATGCTGCCGGAAGGGCTTGCGCTGCTCGCGCGCCTCGCGCTTGATCACCGGCACGCACAGCACGATGTCGGCTCGCACGACCGGGGCATGCGCGTAATCGAACGTGAGGACGTTGGTGGCGTAGTCCTTGCCGCGGTATTCGCGGTTCAGCTTGCGCGCCTCCGCCGCACCGACAAATCGGACGGTGAGGTCGGCGTCACGCTCGAGCGCCGCCAGGATCCAGCGGACCAGAGTGTTTCGCGCGGGGAGGCCGTCGAACTGGCTCTGCCCCTGGATCGACAACGTCAGCGCCATCAGGCCGCGGTGTGCCTTGCTGCCGGACGGATGGAGCGCGCGGGCCGCGACGGGTCGCTCCCCTCGCCGCGCTCGTCGGCCGCCTCGTAAGCCTCGACGATGCGGCCGACCAGCGGGTGCCGCACCACATCGGCCGCGGTGAAGTAGGTAAAGGCAATGCCGCGGACTTCCGCCAGCACGTGCTGCGCTTCGATCAGGCCGCTGGCCACGCCCTTGGGCAGGTCCATCTGCGTGACATCGCCGGTCACGACCGCCTTCGAACCGAAACCGATGCGGGTCAGGAACATCTTCATCTGCTCACGCGTCGTGTTCTGCGCCTCGTCCAGGATGACGAAGGCCGCATTCAGGGTCCGGCCGCGCATGTACGCCAGGGGCGCGATCTCGATCGTCTGGCGCTCCAGCAATTTCTGGGTCTTGTCGAACCCGAGCAGGTCGAACAACGCGTCATAGAGCGGCCGCAGGTAGGGATCGACCTTCTGGGCCAGGTCGCCTGGCAGGAAGCCGAGGCGCTCGCCCGCCTCCACGGCCGGTCGCGTCAGCACGATGCGCTTGACGAGATCCCGTTCGAGCGCGTCGACAGCGGCCGCCACCGCGAGATACGTCTTGCCGGTGCCTGCCGGGCCGATACCGAAGGTGATGTCGTGATTGAGGATGGCCTGGATGTAGTCGCGCTGCCGCGGCGTACGGCCGTGCAGGTCCGGGCGCCGTGTATGAAGCTGGGGCAGCGTCTCGCCGTCGTCGACCTCGGCCTTCGCGTGCCCGCCCCGGCGCCCGCGGAGTTCCACGAAATACAGCTGGATGTCGTCCACGGACAGCGCCCGGCGGCTGCGCCGCGTGCGCTCGAGAAAGTGCTCGAGAACGTCGATGGCCGATTGCGCCTTGGCCTGTTCGCCCTCGATCCGGAACTGATGCCCGCGGCGCGAGATCGCGACGTCCAGTTCGGTTTCGATCTGGCGCAGGTTGGCGTCGAGGGCACCCGTGAGGTTCGCCAGTTCGGCGTTGTCCGCATCGGCGGCAAACGTCAGGACTTTCTTGGCAGGGGATCGGCGACTGACCACCCCTCAAGTGTAGCCATCCGCGGTCCCGCGCTTCCACGCAGGACCGGGAAAGGAAAAATTACACGCCGGAGCGGATCATCGGCGCCTTCAGCGCCTCGCCCAGCGTTTCCGCCGACTCGGCGTAGTGCGCGCGGGTCTCCGCGGAGAGTCCGGGTTTCCTTGCCGATGCGGCCAGCCACTCGTGCAGTTGCCGCGCATCCCGCCGCAGCAGTGCGCGCGCGTCGGCCGGATAACCGGCGGACGACCCCAGCACCGCACCCGTCATGCGGCGCAGGTGCTCGCGCTGGAGGTTGCGGCGGAGCGCATCCGCTTCGACGCCGCGACGCGCCTCGTCCCACACGGCGCTCTGCAGGGTGCCGTACAGCTCCGACAGCGTGAAGATGTCACGGTCCGCGCCGCGCACGCTGTTCTCGACCACGCGCCGCGCCACGACCGGGCTCATCAAGCGGTTCAGCACATCCCGCTGCACGGTCAGCACGCGATCGGGCAACGCAAGTTCGACGGTCGTCATCGCCGCTTGCGGGTTCGACAGGGACAACGAGTCGCGCTCAAGGCGGTCCATCACCAGCTTGCGCATGAAGGCCGGCGACACCTTGAAGCTGTCGCTCTTCAGCAGCCCCTCGGTGATGGTGGTCAGCGCCTCGCGCTGCTTCTTCGCGGGCACCGGCGTCACCGGAATCCGCGCACTGCCCGAGTAATCGTTCACGACCTCCGCGCCTCCGACGTACTTGGCGGCCGAGGCCATTGCGCCACCCAGCTGCGCAAAGCCGGTCAGGAAGCGACGGCGCAGCACGGAATAGCTCTCGCCGGCCGGCAACGGGCGCTGCTCCAGCCGCTGCCACAGCTCCTGCGACAGCTTCACCCGGCGCTTGAAGAAGGCGAGCGGATCGTTGGTCAGGTCGCCCTGGTTGACCAGGGGGTCGAGCGAGAACCCGATGTCCTCGTCGGTGGCGAACGCGAGTTGCGGCTCGTTCGAGCGCCCCGCGATCTTCGCGAGTTCGGCCTTCTCGCGGTCGGGCGGGATCGGCTTGTACGCGTACTCGATGGCCCAGTAGTCGTAGGCGCCGAGCGTGGGCGTGAAGTACGCGCCCTGCTTCTCGCCCTTCAGCGCGAGGTTGACCGGCGAGTACTCCATCACCGATCCGGTCAGGCCGTTCTTCGCGGCATAGTCGGGGTCCGACAGTTGCGCCTGCGTCCCCACGGTCGACGCGCGGAAGTTATGCCGCAGGCCGAGCGTGTGGCCCACCTCGTGCATCGTGATGTCGCGCAGGAAGTCCGCCACCAGCTTGTCGGCCTCGGGACTGTCCGGATCCAGTTCACCGCGCGCTTCGAGCAACGCGAGCGCGAAGCCCACCTCGCGCGCCGCCATGTCGCGGTACGAGCACAGGTGACCGTCGGCAGAGCCGGCCACTTCCCTGCGCACATGACCCGTGGCTTCATCGAACATCGGCTGGTAAGTGACGACGCCCTCGGACTTCAACGAACGGATGCCACGAACCATGTTCGCGTCCCACCCGATGTCGGCATCGAGGATCTCCCCGGTGCGCGGATCGACCTGCGAGGGCCCGATGGCGCCGAACGAGGGCGCCGCCGTCGGCATCCACCGGATCGACGAATACTGCGTTTCGCCGAGGTCGAAGTCGGCATCGTCGGGCTGCTGCTTCACCACCACCGCATTCCTGAAGCCGGCCTTCTCGAAGGCCTTGTTCCACTCGAGGATCCCCTGGCGGATCGGCTCGCGGTGCTTCTCGGGAATCTCGTTGCTCAGCCAGAAGGTGATCGGCTTGACCGGCTCCGAGACATCGGCGTTCGGGTCCTTCTTCTCCAGCCGCCAGCGGTTGACGTAGAAGCGGACCGGGTTGAACTTCGATTCGTCGCTGAAGTCGACCTTCGCGGTCGTGAAATGGCCGATGCGGGAATCCGCGGCGCGCGGCGCCATCGGGGATTCGGGCAACTTCGTGAACGTGTACAGAAACCCGAGGAACATGCTGCGGGGATCCTCGAGCACGGCGGGCGGCGGGTAGAACGGGCCGGGCTGGGCTCCCGGCATCGTTGGCGAGGCCACCGGAATCCGCGGCTGCGCGTAGTGCGCGGTGACGTCGATGACCATCCGGTCCGCGTTCGTCCTGGCCGACTGGATGTACGAGTTGCGGGGATCGAACTGGTACGAGTTGCGATACATCCGTTCGATCACGTTCGACGCCCGCGGAATGTCGGTCATCAGCAGGGCGTTGGCGTCGATCAGGATCGACTTGCGCTCCGGATGCGGCTGGCTGGCCACCGGCGCCGAGCCGAGCAGGCTGTCGGAGAACGACTTCCTCACGGCCCGCTCTTCGGGACTGCCCGCCTTTGCCATGAAGGTCGTGTTGCGGGCGAGCAGTTGGACGTTGCCCGCGGCCTTGCGGAACTCGGCGACGTATTCGCCACCGGTCGTGTAGTACGAACTGCCCATCAACCCGGCCAGGAGAAACCGCTCGCCGATGCCCCGGCTCATGTTGACCGACAGGAAGAATGGCTTCTCCAGCAACGTCTCGGGGATCTCGATCCAGGTCTTGTCATCCTTCTGCCAGAGAGGAAACAGACCGTCGGTGCGCTTGGCGTCCTTGATCACGTCGGCGAACGGGCGCGGCGTGCCGGGCGCGGGCGCTGCGGGACTGGCTGCCGCGATTGGCGCCACCCCGCCGCCGGGCCTCGCGACGCCGCCATTCGCGGCTGGCGATGGCGCAGAGGGCGACGGCATCGCGGACACGGAGGTCGCCGCCGCAGCGGTCGCCTTCTCGGCGTTGCCATTGATCGTCGTGCATGCGGACAGCACGGCAGCGAGAAGCGCAGCCGAGACCACGCGGACGGTTGGGGTCATGGAGACTCCTGGAATATCGCCGGCGCCCAGCCCTCCCACGGCCCGACGGACGCCATTTTCAGAGCGGCGAATCGTACCGCTTGGACCGCATGTTCGACGGTGAATTCGTCGCAGGATCGCGTTACTCGCGCGGATTTTTCCCTGTTTCGTCGAGGTTCAGTGGAGAACCGCGCAGCGAATGGGGCAAAGCGCGTGTAATCGTGACAACGACCAGTTGTCCGACCAGCCGGTGCGGCTGCGGCCCGCCCGGGAAGTTCACGATCCGGTTGTTCTCGGTGCGGCCCATCAGTTCGGTTGGATCCTTCCTCGACGGTCCTTCGACGAGGATTCGCTGGCGTGTCCCCACCATTGCTTGGCTGATGCGCTCCGAGTGGACTTCGATGGCGGTCTGCAGCCGCGCCAGCCGCTCAAGCTTGACCGCCTGCGACGTTTCATCCGCCAAGTCCGCCGCCGGTGTCCCGGGCCGCTTGCTGTAGACGAAAGAGAAACTCGCATCGAAGGCGACGTCCTCGATCAGCGCCATCGTCCGCTCGAAGTCTTCCGCCGTCTCCCCGGGGAAACCGACGATGAAGTCCGTCGACAACGAGATGTCGGGCCGCACTTGCCGCAGCCGCCGCACGATCGACTTGTATTCCAGCGTGGTGTAGCCGCGCTTCATCGCCGCGAGCACGCGGTCGCTACCTGACTGCACCGGCAGGTGCAGGTGGTCGACGAGCTTCGGAACGCGCGCGTACACATCGATCAGCCGTTGGGTGAACTCCTTCGGATGCGACGTGGTGTAGCGGATCCGTTCGATGCCCGGAATCTCGGCGACGTACTCGATCAGCAGGGCGAAGTCCGCGGTCTCGCCGTCGCTCATGCGGCCGCGGTAGGCGTTCACGTTCTGGCCGAGCAGCGTCACTTCCTTGACACCGTGGTCGGCGAGGTCGGCGATCTCCGTCAGCACGTCGTCGAAACCCCGCGAGATTTCCTCGCCGCGCGTGTACGGCACCACGCAGAAGCTGCAGTACTTGCTGCAGCCTTCCATGATCGACACGAACGCGCTCGGGCCTTCGACGCGGGGTGGTGGCAGGTGATCGAACTTCTCGATCTCGGGGAAGGAAATGTCGACCTGCGCCTGCCCGGTCGCCCGGCGCTTGCGGATGAGGTCAGGCAGCCGGTGCAAGGTCTGCGGACCGAACACGACGTCGACGTACGGCGCGCGCTCGACGATCGCCGCGCCTTCCTGGCTCGCCACGCACCCGCCCACCCCGATCACCAGGTCCGGGTTCAGCCCCTTGAGATGCTTGACGCGCCCGAGGTCGGAGAACACCTTCTCCTGAGCCTTCTCGCGCACCGAGCACGTGTTGAACAGGATGACGTCGGCGTCCTCGGGATTGTCGGTCGCAACCACGCCTTCGGAGGCATTGAGCACGTCGGCCATCTTGGCCGAGTCGTACTCGTTCATCTGGCATCCGAACGTGCGGATGTAGAGCTTGCGGGCGCTCATGGTTCGCGATCTCGGTGTAGAGCCGGTGGCGAGGGGCGCAAGTTTACGGCCGCGCGCGCCGTGGATGGCTTGCTACTTCTCGGGGGGCAGCAGCCAGACCTGGCTGATTTGTCCGCTCGCGTCCACCTTGTAGCGAACGCGGCTGTTCGGCGGAACCTGGTTCGGCGTCACCGAGGTATTTGAGGGCGTCATGATCCGCGCGCCGGGCGCCATGCGCATTTCCTTGCCGTCGATGGTGACGAGCGGGACGGAACCCGTCGTCATGGTGCCAAGCATCGTGCCGTCGGCAAGGCGGTTCGACGAACCGCAGGCGGCGAGCACAGCCGTGAAGGCGAGAGCGAAGAGGCTGCGCATATGAGGAGAATGTGGTGGCGGATCAGGGACTCGAACCCCGGACACAAGGATTATGATTCCTCTGCTCTAACCAGCTGAGCTAATCCGCCGAGGGCGCGAATTATCTTCGCTTAAGGCCTGCCCGGTCAAATTGAGTCTCAGTTGCCGGTTGCCCGGCTGCCGTGGACCAGAGCGCGTGGAAGTGATGCACCGGTCCATGCCCTTGCCCCACATCCAGTGCGTCCGCGTGGCGCAGTGCCTGCGTCAGATACTCCTTGGCATGCTTCGCGGCGGTCGGCACGTCGGGCCACCGCGGCAGCAACGCCGCCAGCGCCGCTGACAACGTGCATCCAGTCCCGTGCGTGTTCTTCGTCGCCACGCGCGGCTGCGACATCTCGATCATCCGGTCGCCGTTGAACAGCAGGTCGGTGGCATCGGCTCCCGGCAGATGACCGCCCTTCAGCCAGACCCAGCGCTCGCCGCTGCCCATGAGGCCATGCAGGCGCTCGGCCGCGCGCGTCATCTCCTTCACGCTTTCCGGCCCGCGGCTCTCGAGCAGCACACCGGCTTCGGGCAGGTTGGGTGTGATCACCAGGGCAATCGGCACCAGCGCCTCGCGCAGCGCTCCGACGGCGGCCTTGGCGAGCAACGCATCACCGCTCTTGGCGACCATCACGGGATCGAGGACCACGCGCTCCGCCTTCCAGTGACGAAGTCGCTCGGCCACCGTGGCGATGACCGGCGCTTCGCCCAGCATCCCGATCTTCACCGCGTCGATGCGCACGTCGGCGAACAGCGTGTCGATCTGGCGCGCGATGAATTCCGGCGCGATTGGCAGCACACCCGTCACCGCACGGGTGTTCTGGGCCGTCAGTGCGGCGACGACCGCGCACGCATAGGCACCGAGAGCGCTGAAGGCCTTGACGTCCGCGAGGACGCCCGCGCCGCCAGAGGGATCCACGCCGGCAATAGTGAGGACGTTCGGAATCGGCTTCGACATGTGTTTTCTGTCACAAAATGAGTGGGTTAGCTTGACACAGCGAATCGCGCGCCTATATTACTGACCGGTCAGTTATTTACTTTCCGGGCCTTCCACACGGGCCGCCCGGCACCGATTCGCGCATGAGCAGTCCGGTCACCGCCTCGCAGTCCAAACCCCGCTGGGAACGCCGCAAGGATGCTCGCCCGGCGGAACTCCTTGCCGCCGCGCTCGAACTCTTCGTCGAGAAGGGCTACGCGGGCACACGTCTTGAGGACGTCGCCCACCGGGCGGGCGTGTCCAAAGGCACGCTCTATCTGTACTTCGAGAACAAGGAAGACCTCTTCAAGGCGGTCGTGCGCGAAAGCGTGGTCGAGCGCATCAGCGAGACCGCGGACCAGATCGAGCGCTTCGAGGGACCGAGCGACGCGCTGCTCGAGCACGTCGTTCGCCGCTGGTGGACGGAGTACGGAGACAAGACGGCAGGCGGCATCAGCAAACTGATGATGGCCGAGAGCAACAACTTTCCGGAGATCGCTCGCTTCTTCCTCGAGGAAGTCATCGAGCCATGGCATGCCGTGCTTGCCACCGCGATTCGCCGCGGAATCGACCGCGGAGAGTTCCGGAAGGTCGACGTCGAGATGAACGTGCAGGCGCTTGGCGCCTCCCTGGTGATGCTGTCGCTGTGGAAGTGTTCCTTCGGCGCGTGCAGCCAGCGCCGGACGGACCCTTCCGCCTACATCGACGCGACCGTGGACACGTTCGTCACTTCGCTGAAAAGCGGTGCGCCGAGGTCGACCGATGCGACAGAGTGCGTGAATCGCGGGGCGAAGCGCGGCGGAACGCCACCCCCCCGCTGATAAACTTTCGCGCTGGTGACGAACGGTTTCAGGGACGCGGAAAGAACGGCAATCATGCGAGCTGGTCTGGATTTCGAGAAGGCGCGCTTCAACATGGTCGAACAGCAGGTTCGGCCGTGGGACGTGCTCGACCAGTCGGTCCTCGACCTGCTGTTCGTCGTCAAGCGCGAAGACTTCGTGCCGGCGCCCTACCGTGCGCTTGCGTTCACCGACATGGAGATCCCGCTGAAGGTCGACGGCGTGGACACCGGCGAGTCCATGTGGGCACCCAAGCTCGAAGCGCGCATGGTCCAGGAACTCGCGATCAAGCCCCACGACACCGTGCTCGAGATCGGCACGGGATCGGGCTATCTGTCGGCCCTGCTCGCGCACAAGGCGCATCACGTGCTGTCGATCGAGATCGATCCCCGGCTGAAGGCATTCGCCGAAAGCAACCTCACGCTCGCCGGTGTGCACAACGTGAAGGTGGAACTCGGCGACGGCAGCTGCGGCTGGCCGGGCAAGGCCCCGTATGACGTGATCGTCGTGACGGGTTCATTGCCGATGATGCCCCAGGCCTTGAAGAACCAGTTGCGCGTCGGCGGCCGCATGGCCGCGATCGTCGGCGAGGACCCGGTGATGACGGCCGAACTGATCACGCGTGCTACCGAGACGAGCTTCGACGTGGTCAAGCTGTTCGAGACCAGCGTCAGGCCGCTGAAGAATGCCGAGCGCCCTTCGAGCTTCCGGTTCTGATGAAGTCGCTGTCAGTCCGCGAGCTGGCCGACTGGCTGGCCGATGACGAGCGTGCGAAGCCGGTGCTGCTCGACGTTCGCGAGTCGTGGGAGCAGCAGATCTGCACGATCGAAGGGTCCGAACTGATGCCGATGCGAACCGTGCCGGCGCGGGCAAGCGAGCTGGAGCCGGACCGCGAGACCGTGTGCGTGTGCCATCACGGCGGACGCAGCATGCAGGTGGCGATGTTTCTCGAGCGGCAGGGCTTCAGGAACGTGTACAACCTGACCGGCGGTGTCGACGCGTGGGCGCGGCTGGTCGACAAGGCGATGGCGACTTACTGAAGGGTGGGGACTCGGATGACGACAAGAACTGGCCGGTTTTCAATGAAGCCGATCGCCGCGCTGCTGATCGGCGCCTCGTTCGGCGCCGTGCTGCCGCCGGTTGCCGCGCAGCCGGCGACGAATCCCACCGTGCAGCAGTTGCAGGAGCGTGCGAATACCGGCCTGCGCAACGACGTGCTGCAGTTGTACCGCGAGGCGCTGAAGAACGACACGGCCTACGCTGCGGCCCGCTCGCAGCAGCTCGCCACGCAGGAACGCGTGCCGCAGGCGCGCTCCGCGCTGCTTCCGAACGTCGGTCTCACCGGCCGCGTCGACCAGAACTACTACAGCTCGTCGAACCCGGACCTCAGCAGCAACTTCCAGGTCTACGGTGGCGGCCTGAACCTGTCGGTGCCCGTGTATCGGCCGCAGAACTGGGAGGCGCTCGAGCAGGCCAAGCTCACTGTCCTGCAGAGCGAGGCGCAACTGGCGCAGGCGCAGCAGGATCTCGTGCTGCGCGTGTCCACCGCGTACTTCAACGTGCTGGCGGCGCGCGACCAGCTCATCGCGCTCGAGGCGGCCAGGCGTGCCACGCTGGAGCAGCTGCAGCAGGCCAAGCGGGAGTTCGAGGTCGGCACGAAGACGATCATCGACACCAACGAAGCGCAGGCGCGCTACGACCAGATCGTCGCGCAGCAGCAGGTTGCGATCGGCACGCTCATCGTCCGCCGCAGCGAACTGCAGATAGTGATCGGGCGGGATGTCGACACGCTGTCGCCGCTGCGCGAACGCCCCAACCTGCTGCCGCCGACGCCGAGCGAGATCAACAACTGGGTCAGCGCTGCCGAGCAGAACAGCTTCGGCGTGCAGGTGGCGCGAGCGAACTACGAAATCGCCTCGCGCGAGGTGCAACGGGCCAAGGACGGCTACAAGCCCACGGTGGACGTCGTCGCCGGCTACAACATGAACAAGTTCAACGGGACGCAGTCGAGCGACCTCAGCCCGCGCATCGGCGCCGGCAGCGTCGGCCTGCAGCTCAACTGGCCGATCTATCAGGGCGGCCTGACGCAGAGCCGCGTTCGGGAAGCGCTGTCGCTGCAGGACCGCTACTCCTCGGATCTCGAAGGCGCGCGGCGGTCAGCGGCCAATGCGGCACGGCAGGCGTTCACCGGAGTGAACTTCGGCCTGGCGCAGGTGCAGGCGCTGGAGTCGGCCGAAGTGTCGGCTCGCACGCAGCTCGAGTCGACGCAGCTCGGTTATCAGGTGGGGGTGCGGATCCAGCTCGACGTGCTGAACGCGACGACCCAGCTGGTGCAGACCCAGCGCGACCTGAAACGCGCGCGCTATGACTTCCTTCTGTCGGCACTCCAGTTGAAAGCGGCAACGGCCACGCTGAACGAGGAAGACCTGGCCGCCGTCAACGGCCTGCTCGATCCGGCGCAGCCGATCGAAGTGCCCACGGTGCCCGACGTGAGGGCGCCCGCGCCACGCAGCTCGCGCGCGGCGCCGGTCGCCGCTTCAACGGAAGCAGCGGCGCTCCCTGCGGCAACGAAGCGCGGACACCACCCCGGCCAAGGCCACGAAAACGTCGACGAAGAAGACGCCGCCGACTAAGAAGACCGCGACCCGGAAGACCGCGGCGCCGAAGACGGCAGCGCAGAAGACGACGAAACAAACGTCGTAAGCCGCTGCAAGGTTCGCTCGGTGGCGCCGCGATGCTGTGCCGCGAAGCGCAGCGCGGCATCGCTCATCGCCCCGCGGCGCGGCGCATCCTCGGCGATCGCGTGCATCTGGGCAATCGCTTCGGCCGGCGTCGCCGCCCGTAATGCCGCACCCGCCTCGATGGCATCGGCCGTTGCCTGCGCGAAGTTGAACATGTGCGGGCCGACGACCACCGGCGTGCCCACCGCGCACGCCTCGATCAGGTTCTGGCCTCCGAGCGGCAGCAGGCTCCCGCCGATCAAGGCCACATCGGCCGCGGCGTAGTACAGCGCCATTTCGCCCATCGAATCGCCAAGCAGAACATCGGCGTCCAGGTCCGCATTCAGCGTGGCGAGTTCGCCGAGCTGCGAGCGTCGCGCGAAGCGCAGGCCGCGGGACGACAGCAGCCGCGCCACATCGTCGAACCGCTGTGGATGACGCGGCACCAGCAGGACCCGCGCGCGTGAGCCGAGCGCCTGCAGCGCATCGAGGATCAGCGGCTCCTCGCCTTCGCGGGTGCTGGCGAACAGCAGCACGGGGCGCGGCCCCAGCGCGGAGCGAAAGCGCCGGCCCTGCTCGACCAGGTGCGGCGCGGGCGTGTAGTCGAACTTCAGGTTGCCCACGACCTCAACGCGCTCTGCACCGACGCGCCGCATCCTTTCCGCGTCGGCCTCGGTCTGGGCGAGCACGAGCGTGAAATTCCGCGCCGCTTCGCGGACAAGATTCGGGGTGCGCTGCGCCTGCGCCAGCGACTTTTCCGACAGCCGCGCGTTGACCAGCACCATCGGAACATTCTCTTCGCGCGCGATCGCGAGAAGGTTCGGCCACGTTTCGGTTTCCATGCCGATGCCCACGACCGGCCTGAACGCGCGCAGGAAGCGACGCACCGCGAACGGAAGGTCGTAGGGCAGGTAGACCTGACGGACGCGGTCCTTCCACTTTTCAGCGATCGCGCGTCCGGTATCACGTCCGGTCGGCGTCATGTGAGTGAGCAGCAGGTCGTGCTGCGGATATCGGTCGAGCAGCGCGGAGATCAACGGCTCGGCCGCGCGCGTTTCGCCGACGGATACGGCATGCAGCCAGAGCAAGGGGTGCGCGGAAGTTCGCGCATAGCGCGCCCACCCGAAACGTTCGCCCCAATGCTTGCGGTATTCGGGCTGCTTGCGCGAGCGCCACAGCAGATAGAGCGCGGCGAACGGCGCGGCGAACCAGACAAAGGCGGTGTAACCGCGGCGCGCCGGGCTCATGGCGCTTCCGCCATGACGCGCTCGATGGCATCGATCACCTGCGACGCCGTCGTCTGCGCGTTCGCGCCGCCAAGGCTGGCCACCGGCCCATCGCCGACGAGTCCGACGAGCCCCGGGTCGTAATCGCAGTAGATGGCGACCGTGGGACGCCCAAGGGCGGCGGCCAGATGCGACAGCCCGGTGTCGACGCCGACGACCACGCGCGCGCCCGCGAGGCTCGTCGCGATGGCTTCGAGCGAAGAGCGGGGCGCCACCACTGCGCGCTGCATCCGTGACGCCAGTTCGCGGGTGCGCTCGCCTTCCTGCTCCGAGCCCCAGAACAGCACGCTCAACAGGCCACGTGCGGCGAGCGCTCGTTCAACATCGATCCAGCGCTCGTTGGGCCACAGCTTGGTGACGCGGCTGGCGTTGATCAGCAACACCGCATACGGCGCGTGAACGACGACGGCCGGCCTGGCGTCGCATTCAAGGTCGAATCGCGGCGGGCCTTCGACCGGGTACCCGAGCGCCTGCGCGCCCAGCGCGCGGCAGCGGTCGATCGCGTGCAGCGACCGTGGCACCTCGAAGCGCTTCCGATAGAACGCAGCAGCAATGCGCTCGCGGGCCGTTGTCGAGGAAAAACCGGCGACCTCGACGCCCGCCCACCGGGCGACCCAGGCGCTCTTCAGGAGCCCTTGCGCATCGATCACGAGGTCGTAGCGGGACGCCCTGAGTGCCGCCTTGACCGCCGCCATCTCGCTCCGCGTTTCCGAAGAGAAAGGCACATGGCGCCATCGCCTCAACGCGACTTGATGAACCTTCGCGACATGCCGGCTCATCGCCGGGATGGCGGCGAAGCTCTCCTCCACCAGCCAGTCGATCTGCGCACTCGGCCTCGCATGCGAAATGTCGGCGGCGAGTGGCAAGGCGTGGATGACGTCGCCCATGGACGACGTCTTGACGATCAGGAGGCGCACGGGGCGGGATTGTGCCTCACACCCTCGGTTGACCGATGTTCGCGGCTCGTCACCGCCGCGCTACGGTCAGATCAGTGGCGGTAGCCGTTCGGGTTCCGCTGCTGCCAGCGCCAGCCGTCAGCGCAGGCGCGCTCGAGCGACAGTTCCGCCTGCCAGCCCAGCAACCGCTTCGCCAGGGCAGCATCGGCGTAGCACTCGGCGATGTCGCCATCGCGCCGCGGACCGAGCACATAGGGAATCGGCTTGCCGGAAGCATGCTCGAACGCCTTCACCATCTCCAGCACGCTGGTGCCGCGGCCGGTGCCGAGGTTGATCGCGGTGAATCCGGGGTTGGTCCTCGCGTACTCGAGCGCCGCGACGTGGCCGCGCGCGAGATCGGTGACGTGCAGGTAGTCGCGCACGCCGGTGCCATCGCGCGTGGGCCAGTCGTTGCCCCAGACGTTCAGGTGCTCGCGCTTGCCGACGGCGACCTGGGTGATGAACGGGAAGAGGTTGTTCGGGATGTCCTGCGGGTCCTCGCCGATGGTGCCGCTCTCGTGCGCGCCGATCGGGTTGAAGTAGCGCAGCGCCACCGCGGTGTGCTCCGCCTTCGCCTTGCACCAGTCGCGCAGGATCTGCTCGACCATCGCCTTGGTCTGCCCGTACGGATTGGCCGGCCGGATCGGCGCCTGCTCGGTCAGCGGCAGCGTGTCCGGAGTGCCATAGACGGTGGCCGACGAACTGAAGATGAAGCGGTGCACGCCCTTCTCGTCCATCGCATCGAGCAGTGCCAGCGCACTGCCGATGTTGTTGTCGTAGTAATCGACCGGGCGCTCCACCGACTCGCCCACGGCTTTCAGCGCAGCGAAGTGGATCACGCCGTCGATGGGTCGCTGGAACACGCGCGACAGCACGAGCCGGTCACGGACGTCGCCGTTCACCAGGGTCACGCGCTTGCCGGCGATCTTCTCGACGCGCTTCACCGCTTCCGGCGAGCTGTTGCTGAAGTTGTCGACGCAGATGACGTCGAATCCGCTCGCGAGCAGCTCGACCATGGTATGCGAGCCGATGTAGCCCGCGCCGCCGGTGACAAGGATGGTCTGCACTTTGGCGGGCCTAGAACGGAAGCTGGGCGTCGCTCTTGATCTTGCGGATCTCGACGGCGAACGCCTTCTGGATCCGCTGCAAGGCCGCCTCGTTGTCGCCCTCGAATCGCATTACAACGACCGGGGTGGTGTTCGAGGGGCGCGCCAGGCCGAAGCCGTCCGGGTACTCGGCGCGCACGCCGTCGATCTTGATCACCTCGGTGGCACCATCGAACTGGCCCTCGGACTTCAGCCGCTCGACCAGCGTGAAGTTCTCCCCTTCGGCGGTCTTCAGCTGGAGCTCCGGTGTGTTCACCGCGGCGGGCAATGCGTTCAGCACAGCGGACGCGTCCGGAGAACGGCTCAGGATCTCGAGCAGCCGCGCCCCGGCGTACAGGCCATCGTCGAAGCCCGGCCAGCGGTCGTTGAAGAAGAGGTGCCCGCTCATTTCGCCGGCGAACGGCGCCTTCGTCTCCTTCAGCTTCGCCTTGATCAGCGAGTGTCCGGTGCGCCACATGGTCGGCGTGCCGCCGTGCTGGCGAATCCACGGCGCCAGCTGGCGCGTGCACTTCACGTCGAAGATGATCTCGCCGCCCTTGCGGTTGGCGAGGATGTCCTGCGCGAACAGCATGATCTGGCGGTCGGGATAGATGATCTGGCCGTCCTTGGTCACGACGCCCAGGCGGTCGCCGTCGCCGTCGAATGCCAGGCCGAGTTCGGCGTCGGTCTCGCGCAGGCAGCGGATCAAGTCCTGGAGATTCTCGGGATGCGCCGGGTCCGGGTGGTGGTTCGGGAAGGTGCCGTCGACGTCGCAGAAGAGTTCGATCACCTCGCAGCCGAGCGAGCGGTACAGCCGCGGCGCGACCGCACCGCCCACGCCGTTGCCGCAGTCGATCGCGATCTTCATCGGCCGCGCCAGCTTCACGTCGCCGACGATGCGGGTCAGGTACTCGTCGACGACCTGGGCCTGCTTGAGTTCGCCCGCCCGCTCGCGCGCGCGTGAGCTTGCCCTGCTCGATCCGCTGGCGCAGCGCCTGGATGCCGTCGCCGTGCAGCGTGTCGCCGGCGATCATCATCTTCAGGCCGTTGTACTCGGGCGGGTTGTGGCTGCCGGTGATCTCGACGCCGGTGCCCGTGCCGAGCAGATGCGTGGCGAAGTACAGGACCGGCGTGGGGACCATGCCGATATCGATCACGCCGATGCCTGTGGAGCGGAGGCCTTCGATCAGGGCGGCCGACAGCTTCGGGCCGGACAGGCGTCCGTCGCGTCCGACCACGACCTGCGACACGCCGCGCTCGGCCGCGGTCGAACCGACCGCGGCGCCGATGGCCTGCACGGCTTCGATCGTTAGGGTCGAGTCGACGACGCCGCGGATGTCGTATGCCTTGAAGATGCCTGGGGAGATCATCGGTAGGCCGGATGGGGAAGTCTGATGCAGAGGACCGGGGAGCAAAAAGCAGGCGCGAGTCTGCAGTCTAGCGGGAAACACTTTAGGGCCCGCCTCACCCGCGAGTCCAACATCTGCTGTGCAGAGGAACGCGGCGCTAGCCCGTCGTGCCCGCGTTGCGAGCGGACGAGCTAGCTAAAGTCATCGACAAATGCCGGTCACTGTCCTTCGCGGGCCTTTGCCGGTCAAATCAAACATCGGCGCGATCACAAGCAGGACGACGGATAGGAGACCGACGAAAAGTGCGCTCTACATTGGACTGGAGTGCGCGCGCCTCATGTAGTACTTCAGCCAAGCCCAGTCGCTTTGTCAAAGTTCAAACACGGCCCCTTGCGCAAGCGGGTGCGTTCCTGCGGTGGCAGTCCTCTTCGGTGTCCGACTTGCACCGGTCACTGCGGCACTCGTCCCGCGCCTTGACAGGAGTCGTCGTGAACCTCGAAGAACGGGTGGGGATCGATGCCGTTTTTGACAAGGCAGGCATTGAAGTGTTGCTGGATAGCTGCGTTGGGATCACCGAAAGCGCGGCGGATCTCCTCCGAGTTTCACCAAGCGACTGACGTCACCCATGGGACAGAGAACAGAAGCCATACCGACCATGCCGCCAGGCGTTGCTTCCGAGTTAGCTCGATGCGGCGCATTGCAGTCGCCTCGTACCACTCAGTGTCACTTGATCTGATCCAGCAGACCGGTCCCGGCACGATTCGAAAAATGCGGCGCTGCGATCTCCCCATAGCGGCGCGAGCCGACCTCGTTCAAGTGGTGAGTGTCGTAGTAGATCAGCACTCCCTGATCAAAGGGCGGATTCGCGAACAGAGGCTCGTTCGAAAGATCCAGGAACACCGCCGTTGCGTGCTTCTGCACAATTGCGCGGACTCCGTCGTTCGCCGCCTTCCACTCGGCATTGAGCGCATCACCGACTCCTCGCAAACCGAGATGCTCTAGCGATAGCTTCGGTTCACATCCGAGGCGCGCATCGGCACCTGCCCGAGCACGACGACGCGCTGACCACGCGTTTCGGCCTCCGTCAGGAACCGATCGAACGCGGTCATGAACATCTTGCTGCGCACTTGGTACTGCCACTTGCCCGCAAGAATGATGTCGCTTGATCCCTGCATATGCTTCTGAGCCGTTTCGATCTGCGCGAGGCAAGGTGGCCGTGCCCACTCCGGCAGGCGCTCAACGTCGAACCCTTCGATCGGAACGCATGAGCTCGCCGTCAGCACCCGAATCCGGGTGCGTGTGGCACGTCCGACGACATCCGCGAACTCGTTGAGTTGGGCGCCATGGCTGTCTCCCAGCAACAGAACCTCACGTTTGCTGGATCGGTCGCCATGGAGACAGTCTCCGACGACCTTTCCGTGGCAGATGTCCGCATCAACGGCATAGCGGGTGAGTTCAACGGGCAAAGGCTCCACGAGCCGAGAGTTCGCTGCGTGCCCGATACCGATCACCGCGAGCACGCCGGCCACCAGCGCCAGTTCCCTGATACGACCTGCGCCGGCACGTTGCTTTCGGAACGGCAGTTCGACGTATCGATACGAAACGTACGAAGCCGCAAGCGTGAGCAGTGCGAAAGCAGCGAGCGCAGGCGGCGACAGGCGATAGGTCTCGAGAAAGTAGCGGATCCCGGCAAGGATGGGCCAGTGCCACAGGTAAAGCGAATAGGACAGCGCGCCGATCCAGACCATGGCGGCATTCGAGAGCCATCGATTGAAGAGGCTCCTTTCGCCTGCGGCGATCAGCATTGCTGCGCCAAGGCACGGCAGCAGCGCGAGCATTCCAGGGAACGGTGATTCATCGGAAAGGACGAGAAAACCCGTCAGGACGAGCAGCAGGCCACCGGACCCAACAAGGTTGGCCTTCACACCGGACCAGTTCGCCCCCACGGGCCGCAACGCCAGCAGACTGCCTGTCAGGAACTCCGGAATACGCGCGAGCAGTGAGAAATACTCGCCTTGGCGGGCGCCTTGGGCAAGCCGGAACGACGACCAGGCCGAGGATGAATAACGCGGCTGCCGTGACCACAACACCCGCGACGCGACGGGGGATCACGGCGAGCATCGCCGGCAGCAACAGGTAGAACTGCATTTCGACGGCCAGCGACCACGTGTGCAGCAGCGGTAGCTCGTGCGCAGCCGGCGCGAAGTAATCGCTCTGGCGCGCGAAGAAGTTGTTGCTGCTGAAATACAGGGCCGATTGCAGGCTGGCCCAGAAGCGCGAAAAGTCCTCCGGCGTGAGCAGCACCGCCGTGCAGGCAGTCACCCCAGCCAGCAAGACCAGATAGGCCGGTACGATCCTTCGTATCCTCGATGCGTAGAACGACAGGAACGAAAACGATCCTTGGCTCTGCTGGCGGACGATGATCGACGTGATCAGGAAACCGGAGATCACGAGGAAGATGTCCACTCCGGTGAAGCCACCCGGCAACCAGCGCCTGTCGACGTGGAAAAGTATGACCGCGAGTACCGCGACCGCCCGCAGCCCCTGGATATCTTCGCGCTGAGGAAGCCTCTCCATCCCTCGACTGTCTTTCTTTGTATTTGGCGCTGTTTCTAACGCATGACTGTTCCGAATCAGGGGGAGGCGTCAGTCCCCTTGCCGCATTGGCTAATCACACACACACCGTTCGGGTCGTGGAAGTTGAGGAAGTCCGGACAGTGGCTGGCGAAGGCTTGGATGCGGCTTCAACGTGGCTGAGAGGATGTGACTCCGCTGCCCACGCGGCCGCCGGCGTCCGCGAATCGCAGCTCAGCCCCGCGGCTAGGGCTCGCCCCGTGCCGTCCGCATCACCCTGAGAAACGCCAACAAAGCGAGCAACCCGACCCCGGCCGCGGCGCCCAGGAAGCCCAGTTGCACAGGATCGCGGAAACGCCTCGGCCACTCGCGCCTCGTTCCTGATTCCGAACGATGCAAGGGCCGAGGAAAAGCCCGCGATGTCTGCCTGGAGGCGAAACGACTTCCCGGGCCCACTCGGCCTCGGGATCGATTCCCTCGTACTTGGCGGTGGAGAGCGCTGCGAGGGCCGGGATCAGTTCCGACACGAGTGGCGTCGCCTGCAATTTCTTGTCCAGCTTCAGCGAAGTAGCGCTCCATCAAGTCGAACTGGCGAGCCTGGCGCTCCTTGCGCGCGATTGTTTCTCGCTGCTGTGTGATGAAAGCCTCCGCCGCAACCAACTGAGCAAGCGGAGGCAGAAAGCGGTCTTGTCCTTCCGCAATGTTGACCACCTGCCTGGAATCCAGTTTCCCTGCATCCGGGTAACGCGCGAGGATGGCCTTCAGATCCTGGATGCGACGTCCCGTCGACTCGATCTTCATCTGCGCCTCGACCACTTCCGCACGCAGCGCTTTCTGCTTCGCGGGCGCCTCTCCACTGTTCTTCAAGACCCAACTGCGGATCCGTTCGCGGATCAACGCGTTTGCAAAGTAACTGCTCATCGTGCCGAGCATCTCGTTCGGCGAGAGCCGGAGTGCGGGCGTTCGTCGTCAGGTCGACCCCTACCAACGAATTCGAGGCCGCGTCCTTGAGTTCCCCGAACTCGCGCGCGTCGCGGCGATTGAATGGCAACACCGGGCTGGCGACCATTCCAGAATCCGGCGCTCTCCGACTGTGCGAGGAGCCTTTCGGCGGCCGGTCCATGCTTCTTCGCGCCGCCGAGAAACTCGCGAAGCGACGCCTTGCGATGAATACGCCGCTACGACGCGGCGGTACTCCGCCAAGGTGACGTACTGCGTCTTGACCGGCGGGTCCGCATCCCTGCTTCGCTCGCGCTGGTCGTCGAACGGGATGGCAACCCCTGGCGTCTCGAGCAAGCCTTCGGCGTTCCACTTCGGGAATGCGAAACCAACGGCCGCCCCGGCCACCGCCAACACGATCACCAATGCGATGGCCTGCCAGGGGGCGAGCGACAGGTTGTCTCGGAAGAATTTGTCCAACCGGTGCGCCATTCAGGAGCCAGAGCGAGGAGTGGTTAAGGAAGAACCGGTCGTCAAAATCCCGGTGCGGCCAAAGGCATTCAATTTGCCCAACTTGGCCCGGCTATCTTGCTAGTACATTTCGATTAGTGTACCGAACACGGAAATCCCCTTTTTCTCCGCCTCATCAAGTCGCCCTCTCTCTTCTTCCGATTTGTCCGTGCCCGCCCAGAACCCCGTGCTTCCCAGCGCCTCCGCCGATTGGCTTCGATTGGCCGAGCTTGCCGCCGATGTCCGGCGCTCGTTGAACGAAGGCAACGACTTGCGTCATGGTGAAAGGGACGCACTATCGGCCTGCGGGCTCGAGGTCAACGGACAGCGCCTTCGCCTGACCCCGGACGCGCTGTCCGGGCTGTACGCGCTTGCCCTTTCCCGCCGGGTGGAGGACCAGCGCGACGCGATGTTTTCCGGAGGGATCGTCAATCGATCGGAGAAAGCGCCCCGCGTTGCATGTCGCGCTCCGTGCCCGGGAGCCGCGCCGCCTGGGAGACGCGATCGCCGGTCAAGTGCTGCCCGCACGAGATCGCATGCGCGACAATGGCCGAGGCGCTGCACGCCGGCGCGATGAAGGGCAGCACCGGCGAACCGATCACCGACATCGTCAACATCGGCATCGGCGGATCGGACTTCGGCAGCCGCATGCTCTGCGACGCCCTCCGCGATCAGGCGCCGGCTCACCTGCGCGTCCACTTCGTGTCAGGCGTCGACGGGGTGCAGATCGAACGGCTCTGTCGCGTTCTCGACCCGCGCCGTTCCGTGTTCATCGTGTCCAGCAAGAGCTTCAGCACCGTTGAGACGCTGCTCAACGCGAACACGCTGCTGCAGTGGTTCCGCGGTCGTTCCTTGAACGTTGACGATCATTGGTTCGCCGTGACCGGCAATGCGCCTGCCGCGGAACGGCTCGGCATCCCGGCGAAGAATGTGCTTGAGCGTCCCCGAGTGGGTCGGAGGCCGATTCAGCGCGTGGGGCGCGGTCGGCCTGCCCGCCGCGCTCTACCTCGGCTGGCCGGTCTATCAGGAGTGGCTCGACGGCGGCGCGGCAATGGACGAACACCACGTCTCCGCCGCGCTCGAAGAGAACCTTCCGGTGCGTCTGGCCCTCCTCAACGTCTGGCACTCCAGCTTTCTCGACTGCCCCTCGCACTGCATCGCCAGCTACGACAACCGGCTGTCGCAGTTCCTGACCTGGGCCCAGCAACTGGAGATGGAAAGCAACGGCAAGCGAACGACCGACGATGGCCGACGGGTGGACTACCCCACCGCCCCCATCGTCTGGGGCGGCCTCGGCAATGATGGCCAGCATACGTACTACCAGCTACTGCGCGAAGGGACGCAACGCAACGCGATCACGCTGGTTACGGTCGACGATGCGTCTAGTGCCTTCCCGGAGCACGCCAGCGCGCTCGCCCGGCAAGCCGAAGCGCAGGCCGAGGCGCTGAGTTCGCACGCGGGCGGACCGGCCTTCAACTCCGTCACGCACCTTCGGCTGCATGACCTGAGCCCCCGTTCGCTGGGAGCGCTTATGTCCGCCTTCGAGCACGCCACGACGGTCTCGGCGTGGATCTGGGGAATCAATCCATTCGATCAGCCCGGGGTGGAACTCGGAAAGAAACTGGCGGCGCAGAAGTAGCCGGAAGTAGCCGCCGGCCGGGATGGCAGGACCGCACAAGGGACCTGCCTTCGGCCCTGGCCGCAAAGCTGCCTGAAAAGACACCGGTGGCTCCCGCATCTCCCCGGGGAGCCGCCGGGTGGGGGCCGATAGAATGGTTCCGTTGACCGGCTCGAGTCCAACCGACCTCCCGAAAGAATCCAGATGCTTGCGGTAATACTGTGCGGCGGTTCCGGCACCCGGCTGTGGCCGGTGTCGCGGGAAGCCGTCCCCAAGCCCTTCATGAAGATCGGCGGCGGCCGTTCCTTGCTGCAACGGACGGCGCTGCGCGCACGCGCGCTCGGCGCGGAGGACTGCGTCGTCGTCACCAACGCCGAGTACACGTTCAAGACGGCGGAAGAGTTCGCCGCCCTCGGCAAGGAAGGGCCGGCAGCATGTCCAGTTGCTGCTGGAACCGACGGGCCGCAATACGGCGCCGGCCATCGCCGCCGCCTGCGTTCTCCTGGCCAGGCAAGGTCGGGACGACGAGCCGCTGATCATCCTGCCCGCCGACCACCTCATCCAGGACGAGAAGCGCTTCGCCGCCGTGGCGGGAAACGCGGCTCGACTTGGCCGTCGGAGGGCAAGATCGTTCTCTTCGGCATCCAGCCCACCTTGCCGGAGACCGGATTCGGCTACATCGAGTGCGCGGCCGTGCCGAAGGGCGACGAGGCGCAGCTGGTACGTCGCTTCGTGGAGAAGCCGACGCCGGAGAAGGCGGCCGAGTACCTCTGGCCGGCAACTACCTGTGGAACAGCGGGATGTTCTGCTTCACCGCGAAGACGATGATGGCGGCGCTCGCGCAGCATGCGCCGGCCGTCCTCGATGCTGCGCGGAACGCGGTGGAACGCGGCAAGGATGCGGGCAGCGAGCGCCTGAATCTCGACAAGAGCGCTTTCCAGGTCGCGCCGGACATCTCGATCGACTACGCGGTGATGGAACGCGCCTCCGGCGTGGTCGTGCTGTCGGGCGACTTCGGCTGGAGCGACATCGGTTCCTGGAAAGCCGTCGCGGAAGAGTTCGAACATGATGCGCAGGGCAACACGACGAGCGGAGACGTGGTCCTGTCCGACTGCACCAACGTCCACGTGCAGACCGAGGATCGACTGGTGGCTGCCGTCGGCCTGTCCAACGTGGTGATCGTGGACACTCCCGATGCCGTTCTGGTCTGCGACCGGCAGTCCTCGCAGAAAGTGAAGGACGTCGTCAACGAACTGAAGCGACGCGGACACGATACCCACAAGCTGCACCGCACGGTCGCGCGTCCCTGGGGCACCTACACGACGCTGCAGGAAGGCCCGAACTTCAAGATCAAGCGGATCGAGGTGAAGCCCGGCGCATCCCTCTCGCTGCAGATGCACCACCATCGCAGCGAGCACTGGGTGGTCGTGCGTGGAACCGGCAAGGTCACGGTGGAGGACAAGGTCGTGCTGCTGGCGCCGAACGAATCGACTTACGTGCCGCTCGGCGCCCGACACCGGCTGGAGAACCCCGGACAGGTGCCACTGATCCTGATCGAGGTTCAGTGCGGCGATTACGTGGGCGAGGACGACATCGTCCGGTTCGACGACGTCTATGGCCGCGCACCAGCGGCCGCAGATGCGGCCGACAAGCCGCGGGCGGCATAGTCGCGATGAAGACGCCCACGCGAGAGGACCTCGCCGCTTGCCAGGTCCTGGTCGTTGGCGACGCCATGCTGGATCAGTACTGGTTCGGCGACGTCGAGCGCATTTCTCCCGAGGCGCCGGTCCCGGTGGTTCGCGTGCAACGACGCGACGAGCGGCTGGGAGGCGCGGCCAACGTGGCTCGCAACGTCGCATCGCTCGGCACTCGCACGGCGCTGCTCACGGCTCTCGGGGAGGACGAACCGGGACGTACGTTGCTGCGGTTGCTCGAGGAGGCGCATATCGAGCCGCTGGTGCAGGCCGACGCGCGCCTTTCCACCACGGTGAAGCTTCGCGTCATCGCGCGCCAGCAGCAGATGGTGCGGATCGACTTCGAGACGACCCCCGAGGCTGAAGTCCTGGCCGCGCTGCTGGATTCCTATGCGGCCCGTTTGAAGACCACCGGACTCGTCGTGCTGTCGGACTACGGGAAGGGCGGACTGGCTCACATCGAAAACATGATCGCGCTGGCCCGCGCGGCCGGGAAGCCCGTGCTCGTGGACCCGAAGGGCGACGAGTACGACCGTTACAGGGGCGCTACGCTGCTCACGCCCAACCGAGCGGAACTGCGCGAGGTCGTCGGTCGCTGGCGCAGCGAAGCCGATCTCACGGAGCGCGCGCAGCGGTTGCGCCAGCGCCTGGACGTCCACGCGCTGCTGCTCACCCGAAGCGAAGAGGGAATGACGCTCTTCACCGACAGCGGCGCCTGGAGCGTCCCCGCGCAGGCGCGGGAAGTCTTCGACGTGTCGGGCGCGGGCGACACCGTCATCGCGGTGATGGCGGCGATGATGGCTGCGGGCGTGGAGTTGCGAGATGCGGTCAAGATCGCCAACCGCGCCGGGTCCATCGTGGTCGGCAAGCTCGGCACGGCGACCGTCAGCTACGACGAACTGTTCAGCGGAGATCCGGAATGACGATCGTTGTGACCGGAGCGGCCGGGTTCATCGGCTCGAACCTCGTCAAGGCGCTCAACGACCGCGGCGTGCGCGACATCATCGCCGTCGACAACCTCGAGAATGCCGCCAAGTTCCGCAACCTCGTCGACTGCGAGATCGCCGACTACATCGACAAGAACGACTTTCGCGGGCGTCTCGCGGCCGGCGCGTTCGGGCCGATCGAAGCGGTGCTGCACCAGGGCGCCTGCTCCGACACGATGGAGATGAACGGGCGCTACATGATGGAGAACAACTACCGCTACTCGGTGGATCTCCTCGACTGGTGCCAGCAGCGGAAGGTCCCGTTCATCTACGCCTCGTCGGCCGCCGTCTACGGGATGGGCCCGGTGTTCCGTGAGGACCCGGCCAACGAACGCCCGCTCAACGTCTACGGCTACTCCAAGTTCCTGTTCGACCAGGTGGTCCGGCGGCGTTTGGCGAACGTGACTGCGCCCGTGGTCGGCCTGCGTTATTTCAACGTGTACGGACCGCGCGAATCGCACAAGGGACGCATGGCGTCGGTCGCCTTCCACCATTTCAACCAGTTCCGCGCGGACGGCAAGGTGCGCCTCTTCGAGGCCAGCCACGGCTATGCGAACGGCGAGCAGCGGCGGGACTTCATCCATGTCGACGACGTCGTGAAGGTGAACCTTCATTTCCTCGACCGCGGCGCCTCGGGCGTGTTCAACCTCGGTACCGGCCGCGCGCAGCCCTTCAACGACGTCGCGCTCGCCGTGGTGAACACCATGGAGGCGACAGACCGGTGCCGCGGCGCTGACGCTGCCGCAGGCGGTGGCGCGCGGCCTCATCGAGTACGTCGCGTTCCCCGAGGCCCTGAAGGGCAAGTACCAGGCGTTCACGCAGGCCGATCCGGCCGGGTTGCGCACAGCGGGGTACGAGGCAGCGTTCCAGACCGTCGAGCAGGGGACGGCAAGCTACGTGGACTGGTTGCTCGCGCAGCCGCAATGACGAGCGAGCGGCCCGCGCTCCGACCGGCCGCGTTCCTCGACCGCGACGGCGTCATCAACGTCGACCGCGGTTACGTTTACAGGCGCGAGGACTTCGAGTTCGTGCCGGGCGTCCTCGACGGCGCACGGCGGCTGACCCAGCTGGGCTACGTATTGGTCGTCGTGACCAACCAGTCCGGCATCGGACGCGGGCCTTTACACCGAAGACGACTTCCGACGCCTCACGGAGTGGATGGTGCAGGCCTTCGACGCGGCGGGCGCGTCGATCGCGGGCGTCTACTTCTGTCCGCACCATCCGAGCGAGGCGATCGGCGCCTACAGGATGGATTGCCAATGCCGGAAGCCGCGGCCGGGGATGCTGCTCAGCGCGGCGTCGGAACTGCGGTTGGACCTTCCCGCGTCTGTGATGTTCGGTGACCGCGCTTCGGACATGCAGGCAGCGCAGTCGGCGGGCATACCCCGCCGCATCCTGCTGGCGACCGACGGGCAGGGGGAACCAGCGCAGGTCCAGGAAGGCCTGGCCACCGGGCAGGCGAGGCGCCTCGATCTGGCAGTGGAGGCAGAATTCGGCCACCGCGCACGAACGTCGGCGAAGACAAGATGACACTCCAGCCCCCCGGTTTCGAGAACAAGATCGTCCGCAGCAGCGAACTGGACATGCGGGTCCGGCAATTGGCGCGCCCGCTCGTGTTCACCAACGGGGTCTTCGACATCCTGCACCGCGGTCACGTGACATATCTGGCCCGTGCGCGGGCGCTCGGCGCGGCGCTCGTCGTGGCCGTGAACAGCGATGCTTCGGTCAGGATGCTTGGAAAGGGAAACGACCGGCCACTGAATCGCGAGGACGACCGCGCGGCCATTCTGGCGGCATTGCAGTGCGTGGATCTCGTCACGATCTTCGGCGAGCGCGAGCCTCTCGCCGTCCTCCGCACGGCTCGGCCGGAGATCTACGTTAAGGGCGGCGACTACGACATGGCATCGATTCCGGAAAGCGCCGTCGTCCGCTCCTGGGGTGGCGCCTGCGTCGCGATCCCGTTCGAACACGAACGATCGACCACGGCCCTGCTGGCCCGCATCCGGTCCGCGGGCTGACGCTGCAAATGCCGAATTGAGCCGGACCCGCGCTCAACGGGCGGCGGACACCCAGTCGACGTTCTCGGTCGCAGGCTGATATCCGGATACAAGCTCGCGCAGGATGGCCAGCGTGCCGTCGGCGTCGTTGCGCTCGATGCACGCCTCGAGTTCCGCCAACCGCGGGCGCAGTTCCGTCCACGCCAGGTAGGACTCGTGCGCCTTCATGATGCGCGCGTGCGCGGTGGGTGACGGGTTGTCCCCGATCAGCAGCTCTTCGTACAGCTTCTCGCCCGGCCGCAGTCCGGTGATCGCGATCTCGATTTCGCCGCCCGGATTGTCCGTGTCCCGCACGGACCGCCCGCTCAACTCGATCATGCGGGCAGCGAGTTCGACGATCCGCACCGGTTCGCCCATGTCGAGCACGTAGACCTCACCGCCCTCGCCCATCGCCCCGGCCTGCAGCACCAGCTGAGCGGCCTCGGGGATCGTCATGAAGTACCGGGTGACATCGGGGTGCGTGACCGTCACCGGCCCGCCCGATTCGATCTGGCGGCGGAACAGCGGCACGACGCTTCCGCTGGATCCGAGCACGTTGCCGAACCTGCACCATGCTGAACCGGGTCTTGTTGCGCACGAGGCCCGGTCAACTGGGCGTCGTCGAAGCGAACCATGGTCTCGGCCGCGAACGCCTGCAGAACCATCTCCGCAACGCGCTTGCTCGCGCCCATCACGTTGGTCGGCCTCACCGCCTTGTCGGTGGAGACCAGCACGAAGCTCGCGACGCCGTTCTCCATCGCCGCCCGCGCCGTTCGCAAGCGAGCCGAGCGCATTGTTCTCGACCCCTTCGCACGGGTTGTGCTCCACCATCGGGACGTGCTTGTACGCGGCGGCGTGGTAGACGGTGTCGGGGTGAAAGGCGCTGCAGATGTCCGCCATCCGGCCGTAATCCCGGACGTCGCCGAGCAGCGGCACGAGTTCGGTATCGACACGCAAGGTGCGGCCGGGCGTTCCATCGTCGGCCAGCAGCAGCGCCTCCAGTTCCTGATGGATTTCGTACAGCGCGAACTCGCTGTGGTCGACGAGCAGAAGGCGCTGCGGACGTTCGCTCACGATCTGCCGGCACAACTCCGAGCCGATGCTTCCGCCAGCGCCGGTGACCAGCACGACCTTTTCCGAAAGATCGCGCGCAAGCAGTGCCGGATTCGGCGGCACCGGTTCGCGGCCCAGCAGGTCCTCGACATCGAGTTCCCGGAAATCGGAGACGTGCACCCTGCCCGACGCAAGATCGGCCATGCCCGGCAGGGTGCGTATGTGCAAAGGAAGCGCGCGCAGGCCTTCGATGATTTCGTTGCGGCGCTGCCTGCTCGTCGAAGGCAGCGCGAGCAGGATATCGGTGATCCCGAGCCGCTCCACCACGGCAGCCGCGTCCGAGGGCTTGAACACCGGCACTCCGTTGATGTGACGACCGGCCTTGCTCTCGTCGTCATCGATGAAGCCGAGCAATTCGATTTCCCTGGTATTGCCAACGGCGGCTGCAGTCTGGGCACCTGCAGAACCGGCCCCGTAGATGAGCAGTCGCTGTTTCTCCGTCCCCCGGGATGTCCTGTTCAGCCAGAACCTCGCCCATGCCCTGGAGTTGCTGACGAACAGGAGGAATATCAGCGGCTGCAACACACCGACCGAACGCGGCACTCCCGCTGGGAACGTGAGCAGCACCAGCGCGAGCAGTGCTGCGCCGTAGATCGCGGACGCCTGCAGAAGGGTCCGCATCGTCGCGAGGCCGGTGTACCGAAAAATGGCGCGATACAGCCCGAAGCGAATGAACAGCGGCAGGAAGATGAGCGGCGCCGCGATGTAGATCCACAACTGCTGCAACGTCGGCACGTGCCAGACCTCGAGTCGCAAGGTGAAGGCGACCCACATCGCGAACCAGGCCATGAGCACGTCGACAGCAACAACGATCGCCTGCTTGCCTCGTCTCGGCAAAGCGAGCAGACGCACAGCCAGTGAGTTGTCGGAGCGCTTCGTCTTCATCGGTTAGGTGCTGCACCTGCGTGCAACCATGACGCCGATGCAAGGAGAACTACTTATTGCAACGTGCGTGACGTGCGACAGGGGATACTAACCGAACGCCAACACGCAAGGTGTCCAGCCATAGACCGACTAGTGTGCGACCCCGTCTCGTCTCACGACCTTCCATGCCGTCAGGAACAGAATTCGCAGATCGAGCAAAAAGGAACGATTGCGGAGATACGCGGCATCGAGCGCCACCTTCTCGGGAATCGGCAACTCGTCCCGACCATTGACCTGCGCCCATCCGGTTATGCCCGGGCGCAGTTCATGAACTCCAGCCGCCGTGCGCGCCTCGATCAGGTCATGCTGGTTGAACAAGGCGGGGCGTGGCCCCACCAGGCTCATCTCCCCCTTGAGGACACTCCACAATTGCGGCAGCTCATCAATGCTCGACTTGCGGAGGAACCTGCCGATCGGCGTGATGTGCGCGTCGGCATTCGTCAGCAGGTGGGTCGCAACTGGCGGCGTGCCTGTATACATCGAACGGAATTTTGGCATCCTGAAGATCGTGTTGTGCCGACCGACGCGATCGGACCAGTAAAGCGCCGGACCTCGCGACGTCGCGGCGACGAGGATCGCAATGAGCCCGAGGGGAACGGCCAGTGCGACAAGCAATGAGAGAGCGACGGTCACGTCGAAGACGCGTTTGGCTGCCCGGTATACGGGCTTCGCATCAGGCAACGACCTAATGGCTCCGGCTCTCGACATACCATCTCCCGGTCCCTTCCAGGCCCTCACGCTTGGCCAGCGGTGGCCGCCACTTAAGGAGGTTGCACTTCTGCGAGGCATCGATCTGCAAATTGCCGACAAGCCGGCGGAACGTATCGAGCATGCCGAACCTCGAGGCTCCGGTGACGGGAACGCGGAGCGGCGAGCCTCGTGCAGCGGCTGTGTTAGGCGCGCTCATCCCTTCTTCCACACCTTCCGGTTCACAAAATCGGTGTAGCTCAGGATGATGCGCAGTACCTTGTCGGAGACGTTGGCCGGTGCGTAATCATTGACCAGCCGCAGCAAGCGATGCTTCTCCGCGCGGCTGGTCATCGAGAATCGGCAAGCGCCTGCAGCACGCGATCGATACTCAGCCCCACCATCATCACAGCGCCTTCCTCGAACCCTTCCGGACGCTCATGGACCTCGCGCAGGTTCAGCGCCGGGAAGTTCAGGATCGACGACTCCTCAGTGATCGTGCCGCTGTCGGACAGCACCGCAGCGCGCCTCGGTCTGCAGCTTGATGTAGTCGAGAAAGCCGAACGGCTTGTGCATGACTGGCACCAGCGGTGCGACCTTGCAGGCCGAGCGCTTCCATGCCGCTTGCGCGTCCGCGGATGCGTCGAGACGATCACCGGGCAGTCGATAGCGCTCCGCCAGGGCGTTCAGCAATGTCGACCAGCGTCGCAAGGTTCGCCGGGACGTCGACGTTCTCCTCCCGATGCGAGCTGACCACGAAGTAGCGGCCGTGCTGCAGACCCAGCTGCTCCAGCACGTTCGACGCGTCGATTCCCGCGCAGTAGTGCTCGATCACCTCGCGCATCGGGCTGCCGGTCTTGATGACCTGGTCCGGCGGCAGGCCCTCGCGCAGCAGGTAATCGCGCGCAATCTCGCTGTAGGTCAGGTTGATGTCCGACGATGTGGTCGACGATCCGGCGGTTGATCTCCTCCGGCACGCGGAAGTCGAAGCAGCGGTTGCCCGCCTCCATGTGGAAGATCGGAATCTTGCGCCGCTTGGCGGCGATGGCCGCCAGGCGCTGTTGGTGTCGCCCAGCAGCAGCAGGGCCTCAGGCTGGACTTGCTCCAGCAACGCTGTCCGGCGCCGTGATCACGTTGCCGATGGTCTCGGCGGCGCCGTCGCCCGGCCGCCTCCAGGAAGTGATCGGGCTTGCGGATGCCCAGTTCCTCGAAGAAAACTTCGTTCAGCTCGTAGTCGTAGTTCTGGCCGGTGTGCACCAGCACATGGTCGCAATAGCGATCCAGCCGGTCGATGACGCGCGACAGCCGGATGATCTCCGGCCGCGTCCCGACGATCGTCATCACCTTAAGCATTGACCGCCTCCCGCATGCTGTCCAACTTCATCAGCACCTGCTTGACTCCTTCGACATCGAGGCGATGCGTGTTGTGCGAGGTGTAGTCGTCGATCTGCGCGATCTCCAGTCTCGCCCTCGACGAAATATTTGTCGTAGTTCAGGTCGCGTGAATCGGCCGGGATCCGGTAGTAGCCGCCCAGGTCTTCGGCCCGCGCCATCTCCTCGCGCGAAACCAGCGACTCGTAGAGCTTCTCCCCATGCCGGGTGCCGATGATCTTGATCGGGTTCGCTCGGCCCAGCAACTCCCTCAGCGCCTGCGCCAGGTCGCCCACCGTCGAGGCCGGGGCCTTCTGCACGAAGATATCGCCGGGCCTGGCATGCTCGAACGCATACAGCACCAGATCGACCGATTCCTCCAGGGACATCAGGAAGCGCGTCATTGCCGGATCGGTGATGGTCAGCGGCTTGCCCTCCTGCAGTTGCGCCAGAAACAGCGGGATCACCGAGCCGCGCGAGGCCATGACATTGCCGTAGCGCGTGGCGCAGAGAACCGTCTTGCCCGGATCGCAGAGACGCGACTTGGCGACCATCAGCTTCTCCATCATCGCCTTGGAAATGCCCATGGCGTTGATCGGATAGACCGCCTTGTCCGTGCTCAGGACGACGCAGCGCTTGCACCTCGTTGGCGATGGCGGCGCGCATCACGTTCTCGGCGCCGAGCACGTTGGTGCGCACCGCCTCCATCGGATAGAACTCGCAGGACGGCACCTGCTTCAGCGCGGCCGCATGGAACACATAGTCCACGCCGCGCAGCGCATCGTGGATGCTGTCGTAGTCGCGCACGTCGCCGATGTAGAACTTGACCTTGTCGTTCTTCAGCGCGATGCGCATGTCCTCCTGCTTCTTCTCGTCGCGGCTGAAGATGCGGATCTCGGCGAAGTCGGAATGCAGGAAGCGCTGGAGCACGGCGTTGCCGAACGAGCCGGTGCCGCCGGTAATCAGCAAGATCTTGTCTTTGAACATTTTCTGAATCTCTTCCAAGTCGGCGCTTCTAACCAAACTCCCGCATGTCCCGACCAGCTCGGCCCATGGCGTTGGCTGATATCCGGTGGCCGAGCGAAAGCGGGTGGAATCCAGCGAGCGGTCGATGACAACGCGCTCGTCCGGCACGATTTCGATCGCTCTTGCCGTAATCATGGGCCACCAGCCGCAGCAGGTCGAACTTGTTGATCGGCTCGGCCGACACGTGGTACAGGCCATGCAGATCGGGCCTCGGGAGCACATGATCGCGGATCACACGCGCCAGTCCACCGTGGGCAGCCCGAGAACATCGCCTTCCTGTATCCCTTCACCCGTCCCGCTGCGCCAGGAACCAGCCCACCAGGCTCTGCGCGCCTCAAGTTCATGGCCGATGATCGACGTGCGCAGCGTGATGGCATGCGGATAGTCCACCTCGCCCAGGAACTTGCTGCGGCCATACAGGTCCTGCGCGTCGGAAGGGTCGGCTTCGAGGTACATGCCTCTTGTGCCGGAAAAGACACAATCCGTGCTGATGTGAACAAACCGGGCGCCCACGGCCGCAGAGACGCGCCAGCCGATGCGGCAGCAGCGAATTGATCGGCATCGCCGCCAAGGCGTCGTCGGCCTCGGCCAGTTGCTTGACCAAGCCAATGCAGTTGATCACCGTACCGGGCCGTGCCGCCGCCAGCGCGCCAACGACGGAATCCAGGTTTTCGACGTCTACCCCGACGAGAATCCGGTCCCGGAACGGCATGGATCTGAACCCAGCCGGCATCGCCCGCACGGTGCCCCATGTTTCAATCCCCTCGCGAGCCAGGCGCCGGATCAATGCATTACCAAGCATGCCCGAGGACCCAAGGACCAGCACCGGGCCGGGCATATTCTTCGTCGTCATTCAGCGCATCCCTTCGATGGTGTCCGGCGGCAGCCCGCTAGGACCGGGCTCGTGCGGCGGCAACCGGCCCGGCGCAGCGCCAGCGACCCGGCAAGTGCGCTCGGCTCGAAGTGCCGCTGGTAATACAGGCGACCGGCCGCCCCGAGTTGTTCCCGCTGCGCCGCGTTCATACGTTGAAGGTCCCGCACCGCCTGCGCGAGCCCACGCGCGTCTTCAGCGTCACAGGCCATTCCCGCCCCGGCATCGCGGACCACGGCCGCACCCTCTCCGTCGAGCGCGGCGATGATGGGCTTCCCGGCCGCCAGGCGCCTCACCTTCTCGATCGTCTGGAATGATGGGATCGCGCACGAGCGTCACTAGAAGTGCCGAGGCCTGCGAAAGAATCCCGGGCATGGCGTCTGGAGGGAAGCGGCCTGCGAGTTGCACATTCCGCAGCTCGCGCTTTCGCAGTTCGCTCGCGAGCCACTCGTCACGGCTGCCGCTTCCTACAAGGACGAAGCGAACATCGGGAACGTCGGCCAATAGTTCAGCTGCATCGAGGATCGTTCCGAGAGACTGGACGGTCCCAAGGTTTCCCGCAAAGACGACGTTGAAGCCCGGCGAGAACGTCAGCGCCGGACGGCCGAGCGGCGCGGTGTCGCTAAACGCAAGTTCCCCCGGGTTCGGGTGGTACTCCACGGGAATCTCCCCGCGAGAGCCTTCACGGGCGCGATGAAGGCTCTTGACTGCACTAGCAAGAGATCGTTGTGCCGGTATATCCACCGCACAACCTGGCGGACGGCGGCAAGAACGCTGGAGTTCCGGACGAAACCGGTCACGCTCAGGCTCTGGGCCAGAGGTCCTGCACCCATGTCGCGGTCTTCGCCTTCTTCAGCTTCGCCAGCCAGATGCCTGGGATGGCCTGCAGGATCGGCGATATGCCGTACACGAGCACGACGTCCACCCGTTTACCGCGCAGCAGCCCCGGCGCAAGGGCAGAAGCGAAGAAAACGAAGGAGAGGTAGTTCAGCGCCAACCGAGCGCCCGACCCCCGGCCGCGAGGCATCAAAGGCACGCGGTACACCTGCAGCCCCTGGTAGTCGTCGACCCGGACCGAGAAAGCCAGTACCAGGCCGCACCACACCTTCCGGATAGTTCGGTTGTCCCGTCAGGACAGTGACTTCGCAGCCCGCGTCGCGCAACGAAGTCGCCACTTCGTTGATGCGAAAACTCTCAGGCCAGAAGTACTGAGTGACTATCAATATCTTCATCGTCCGGAGTCGACCCGGAAAGAGGCGCTGGGACCAGTCACGCGAACAGGAGTATTAGTCACTTGATGCCGCCCTTGGTCGCCTTCGCATACTCTTCGAAAGCCATGTGACCGAACAAGCTGTGCCGCTGCTGATAGTCGGCCCACTTGATTGCCAGCCGTTGGAAGTGTTCGTCGCCCGTCAAAGCGTGGAGCGCCTTCAACTGTTCCACCAGGAATTCAAGTAGAAGCCCTTCACCATGTCAACCTGGTTCAATTGGTCATAGACCACCCAGTGCCCGACGTCGTAGCGGTTGATCTCCGACTTGAGGATGCTGATCCCTTCCATAAACATCCGTGCAGCGTCTGGATCCCTCGTCGCGCGAAAGTAATCCCAGATTCCGAATAGAGCCCAAATGTGACCGTTGAGTACATGGCTAGGGACGTTAGCGTTCGGATACTCCTCGTACCACGTGCCCTCATTCGTCCTTATGGCTACCCCTCCCGAACTGACCGGTTCCCGCAACCACTTGAAGGCGTTCGTGGCGCGGGTCAGGTAATCCTGTTCACCGGTGAGTTGATACGCGCGCAGGAACACGGAAACGCCCAACGACTGTGTCATGCCGGAGATCCATGGCGCCTTCAGACCGCGCGTCGGAATCTCCATCTGCCAATCCCACCGCCCGTCGCTCTGGCGGGAACGCAGTAGCCGAGCGTGTTCGAGAAAACGGTCCCGAAAATCTTCGTTTCCAGTCAGGAGGAAGGCGTCCCAGTTCGACAACGCCATATGCGCGACCAGGCTTGTTGAAAACCGATCAGCGAGTCCGTACTGATTTCCGAGTGAGATGAAACAGTCGGGATCGACCGAGGGCTTTCCATGCTGGACAGGATGTCCGAGGAGTAGCGTTTGAGAGACTGGCCGAAGAGATCTCCATCGTGAAAATTGAATACGCAGGAAGTCTCGGGGCGACCAAATTGCCTGACGTAATTCTGAAACCATTGCTGGCCCCCAACGCTAGGCAGCCAGGCAAGTACCGCCGGAATCTGCGGTTCTCTAGCACTCGAACCCGACGCGGCCCGGACGACAGCTTTCTGCGCATCGGTCGGATACATTGCCGCGGACGCCAGTCTTGCGGAATGACTCGGGTAACCGACGGAATCCGGATGGGGGCCGTCCCGACGGCGCGGCGACTGGCACGGGCACGGCCTCGGACCCACCAGTCGCTGCTCGCCCACTGTCCGCGAATGCAAGCAGGGCGAACACGAGGCCCATCCAATTGCTAAGGGAAGGCATCAATCGACTCCCTGCAGGCGGATGCAGGCTCGAGCGATGGACTTTCCGCTCGGCCAGCCACAACGGTCTCAAAATCACAAATGCAAGTAGACCATTGCCGAACAGCACTGAGAAGAAGCTGCCAAAGAAGACCGAATACACAATCAGCGGCGCAAGGCATCGCAGCGCGAGATCCGCAGAGCGGCCAATGTACGCGAGAAGAGCCCCGAGGAGCGTTGCCGTGAGGACCACCCCCGGATAGCCGAAATTGACATAAGCATCGGCGAAAAAAGCTGCGTTGGCGGATGCCGTCCCGCTTTCATACGGACCGAACTGGTACTCGAACACCATGCGCTCGAGATGGACCCGTTCCAGCGAAAAGAGGTTCGAGAAGACGAGGTTGGTTGCGCCCGGCAAATGTTGTCCGCCCCATTCGTCCTGCCAGAAGACAAGAGCGTCGACAGCCGTCTTCGCCGGGATCTCGAACAGGCGAAACGCCAGGAAACCGAGCACGCCGCGCTCGTCCGCGAAACCGGACAGGACGATGTTGACGGCCAGTAACGCGATAGCAGCGGCAACCAGCCAGGAGAGCCGGATCTTCTTGTTTTCCGTAACGACGAGCAGCGCCGCCAGTGGGGCCAGCACGCGAACGAGAATGCTTTCTCGATGAACAAGACGGAGTGCCCGAGGAACAACGCGAGCAGCAGCCAGGCCAGGCCCTTCCCCCGCACGAAACCGAGGCACATTGCGTAAGGGACGAGCGTGAACGTCAGCGCTGCATTCAGGTACGGAAGTATCGCGAACAGGCCTTCCCGCGCCTTGAGGAATTCCTCCCGGGCGAGCGCGATGTCCGCGGGTTCCTGACCCATCAAGGCGGCGAGCAGGAACGCTCGGCGCCGTCAGCACAGTGAACGCGACAAAGGCGCCGAAAGCAGCGAGCGAACACTTCAGCAGCAGCGTGGCGCGCCAAAGACGGCACTCCCCCACAGGACATCATGCCGCTCGTTGACGCACCAGCCCAGCGCGATCAAAACACCGCTGAGCAGCGCGAGTATGGCGACCAGCCGCTGCTCGGAAACACCGGCGAAGTCGTCATTGGCCAGCGTCGCCCCACCGTAATAGCCGACCAGCATCGCCGCGAGGACCGGCCCGGCGTCGCCCGGGTCGATCAACCGACGCAGCAGCGATTCCATCACGCCGCCCGCCCGCAGACCTCGTGGTCGAGGAAGGCCAGGTAGTCCACGGCCTGGCTCTGCCGCGACAGTGTCTGCAAACGGCGGATCTCCCCCGGCTACCGCGACTTTCCTCATTGCGCCCGCCAGGAAGCGGACAAAATCCTCCCTCGACTGCGCCACAACGTGGCCCGGCCCGGCGCGACGTATCAGTCGACCCGCTTCGGTGTCCTCTCCGATTTCCGCGAGGATCGGCCGGCCGCATGCAATATATTCGAAGAACTTCGTGGTCAGCACTCCGCGCGCGCTGAGAGAAGACTGGTCCGATGTTTCCGCGAACAGCAGGTAGTCGGCGGTCATCATCAGGCCAGCGCTGCACGATAAGGAACCGACGGAGAGAACGAAAAGTACTTCATGAGCGGCGGATGCCGTTGCGCGACGTACCGCCGAAGTTGCTCGCCTTCCCCGAACATCTCAAACCGCAACTCGTCCATGAAAACTGGCCCGCCCGAAGCCTTCCGCCACCGCGGATAGAAGGTGCGCGGAATCCGGTCCCTCGATATACGACCGAGGTACCGCACCGTGACCGGGCGACCTGTCAGCATCCTATCGCTGGCCCAAGGTCATTGCGAACCGAGTCAATGATCTCGCTGTCGTATCCGTTGAGGACGACCTTCACCCGGTCGCTGTACTGCCGGTAGTACTCCGCCATCGGCTCGGAAATCACGACGACCCCCATCGGCGTGACGCACCAGCCAGCGATCAAGTTTCACTTCGAGATACTTTGCCGCTGGCGAGCCCGGCATGATGTGATTTGCGCTGAAGTTGTCGCGGTAGTCCAACACCACCCGTCGCCCGAACCGCCAACGGACTAGGAGCGCAGCGAAGTGCGTCGGCCAGGGCGGCATGGAACTGACAACGACATCGGCCCGCTTCAGCGTGTCTACGATCTCGGGAGGGGCCAGCAATGGGCTGGCAAAGGCGGCGGCGAAGGGCAGGCGCGGATCGGGCAACTGGCCGAACCACCCCGTTGAACGCCCGCCTTGAGTCGGTCTGTCCAGCGCGGCCGTCGGGGCTCCCTCGGGCCCGGCGCGACGCGCGACCGAGGCACGAAGAAGCAAAGCCGACCGAGTCGGTCCATTTCCAGCACCGTGACGCCGTCAGGAGCACTTTCGGTGAATGCTCCATCGGCTGCTGACTTCACCGTGGTCACGACCGAGACGGTTCGCCCCCAGCGAGCAAAGTACTTCGAGAGGGCCTCGACCCGTTTGCCGCCTGTGCTGTTGATCGGCGGAAAGTAGTGCACGATGAAGACGATGTGACCAGCCACAGTTAGGGGGCATGTCAACGTTTTGCAATGGCCGCCGCGATCGCGTCCGCCGCGCGCCCGTCGCCGGAGACCGGCTGGAACGCCGGCCAGGCTCTGCCTTTCTGTTGATCGCCGCCCCGATCCTTTGGCGTCGCGCCGACGGCGGGTTGACACCGAGTTCGACCAGTTCCACCCACTCGGTTTCGTCGCGGAAGGTCACGCGCGGGACCCGGTGAAAGAATGCCTCCTTCTGCACTCCTCCGCTGTCGGTCGCGGTCGGGCGGCATTCTCTCGAGCACCAGCATTTCCAGGTAGCCGAGAGGATCGACGAACCGCAGCGGCCGAGGCGCGCCGGCAGGCCAAGATCATCAGAACGCTGGCGCGTCCGGGGATGCAGCGGCAGCACAAGTTCGCAGTCTGTCAGGCGAGGCCGCCCAGGATTTGCCGCAGGCGGTCGGTATCGTCCGTGTTCTCTTTCCGGTGGAGCGTCGCGAGCACGTAGTTGCGCGATAGCCCGGGGGCTGGCCTGGCGCGATCGCACGGGCCTCCCCGATCCCGGTGAACGCAGCACGGAGTCGTACATGACATCGCCGACCATCCGGACTCCGTCACCCTCCATTCCTTCCCGCGAGAAATTCTCGACGGCCACCCGCAAGGGTGCGAACAGCGAAGACGTAGGTGATCCGTCATTATCCGATTCATCTCTGGGGCATGCGCCGGTTGAACGAACGCAGGCCGCTTCCACGTGCGCCGCGGGGACGAAGAGCTTGGCCGCGGCGAGCGCTCCCGCGAGCGTGGAGTCGGTGTCGCCGTAGACGAGCACGAATCGGCGCGCTCGGTCGCGATGATCGGTTCGATACCCTCCATCGAACACCCGTATTCTCGGCGTGGGTCCCTCCACATCCCCAGGTTCTAGTTCGGGTGGAATATCGAGTTCCTCGAAGAACACGCTGGACATGTTCGCATCGAAGTGTGTCCCGTATGGATGATCACTTCCTCGATTCCTGGCTGTATCAGCGCACGACTCACGGGCGCCGCCTTCACGAACTGGGGCCGCGCGCCCGAGACGGTGATCATATTCACGACGGTTGTCCCCTCGTGGCTCCTCCGTCATTGTTTGCATGACGTGAGAGTCAGCCCGAAGCAGCGAATCCACCGCCCTGCAACAATCCTTCGCCATATCCGGTGATCGTATGGGCGCGTCCGGCGCACATGCGACGAACTGCTGCAGGAGGCCGGACGGCCCGACGACGCCCTCCAGCGCCTCGATGCCTCGGCTAGCAGTTGCCTCATCTGGCTGGGCGTGGCCCGGGTACCCAGGGGCCTCCGAAGTCAGAAAGCCCATCTGCTTTGCGGTCCAGCGCGGTCGGGAACCGTCCCCCGCATCGCTTGCCGCAGTGCCCGCTTCGACACACCTCCGCCGACCTTGGCCTCATCCGGCGGGCCAAGCGCAAGCTCGACGAAGCGATGTCGTGGAACGGAACAGGCCTCGAAGAAAACGCCATCGAATTACGATCCTCCCACCGCAGCAGCATCGGCAGGTTGGTCGCGGACAACTGGGCGATGGACATGCCGCGACGTCGCTCATTGCTTCCACCCCCCGGCTCACGGGTCGTACTCGAACGCGCCGCGGGCCAAGGATCGATCCATCCCGATCGCTGTAGGCGCGACCTCCGAAGCCGCCCAGCGGTGGGAACAGCCGCGGCTGGAGGTATGCCGCCGAGTAGGCCGACGAGCCGTGTCCAGCTGAAGGACGCCTCACGCCGGATTGCGGCGGCCTCTTGAATCCAATCGGACTATCGCTACCCTTCACGGATCAGGGATGCGAGGTACGCGCCGAAGAAGCCCCTGTATCCGCCGAGCGACTCATCTGCCCCCTGCCCGTCTAGCATGACGATGACACCAGCCTTGCGAGCGGCCTCGAAAACGCACCATTGCGCGAAGATTGAGGCCGACAGGAAGGGCTCGTCCTGGTGCCAGACCAGGTCGTCCAGCCGCTCCAGCAGAACTTCCGGGCGTGGTGTTACGAACGTCTCCTGCGCCCCTGCCGCCTGCGCGACCATTCTCGCGTACGACGACTCGTCGAACATCGCGTCATCCGAACGGGCCGAGAACGTCTTCTGGATCCCGCCGGCGCCTTCCGCGCGGAGGATGCGGCTCATCACGCAAACGATCGAGGAAGAGTCGAGCCCACCCGACAGGCAGGATCCCACCGGGACGTCGGCCCGCAGGCGAAGCTTTACCGCCGTCTCAAGCGCCGCGCCCACGGCTTCTGCGGCGCGGTCCGACGTGACGTCCCCGCGCGGCGCCAACTCGTACCAGCGCGTCGACATCGCCTGACTCGCGCGGGATGCCCCCAGTGCCGTCGAGCAAGGGCCCGACGTCGAGTGTCATCCGGCTTCCGGGGGCCAACTGCCGGACGTCCAGGAACATCGTCTCCTCGGTGTGGTCGGAAATGTTCCAGACGAGGAAGTCCATCAATCGTGGACGATTGACACGCGGTCCACCCGCAATGGAGGCGACGAGAGCCTTGATCTCGGATGCGAAAGCGAAACCGTCCTGGCCCGCGATGTAGTAGAGCGGCTTGACGCCGAAGCGATCGCGCGCAAGGAACAGCGTCCGCTTCACCGAGTCGAAGATGGCCAGCCCCCACATGCCGTTGAAGCGCGCAAGGCACGCTTCTCCCCAGTGGTGGTAAGCGGCCAGGATGACCTCGGTGTCGGAGTCCGTGCGGAACTCGCAACCTTGCCTACGGAGTTCCTCACGCAGTTCGACGTAGTTGTAAACCTCGCCGTTGAATACGATCCAGTATCTGTCTTCGTACGACATCGGTTGATGCCCGGCGACCGACAGATCGATGATGGACAGCCGCCTGTGCCCAAGAATCAGGCGCGGTGGCTTGACTATGTGCGGCGACATACCACGTGGCAGATACTAAGTCTTGCCTCGAACACCGATGCTGGGGTGTCAGGGCCTCCAAGCGGCTCCACCTGTCGCTCGACGGCACCGGAGATAACCTTCATCGTCCGGACCGCGATGACGCAGGATGGACGCCATGGATGCGGCAACACTGAGGTCGATGCCACGCGGGTTCAACAATCCGAAGATTCCACACATGGCCTAGGACTTTCCTGGGTTCCGCGCGGGCACGCACGATGAGCACCATGTAGACGGTGTAAAGAACGGTCTCGTGCAGCAGATAGACGAACAGGAACCGATCAAAACCGAGACGGCTCGCCGCAAAAGGGAGCACCGAGAACGCCGTCGCGAAGTAGGCAAACTGCCAGGCGAACAAGTGACCGAGCCGTCCAGCGGTGAACAGCACCGAACTGAACGGCGAGACGCAAATGCGCACCGCCAGTGCGCCGACGACCACGAACAGGAAATACGTATCCACGCGCCATTCCGGGCCCAGAAGGAAGCCGAGGACCGGCTCGCCGAGAACAATGACTGCCGCCATCAGGGCCACGACGAGTCCTGCAACCCGGCTTCCGACATTGACGATCAGAGGCATCAGCCGTCGTCCAAGCTGATGGACATCCGCGGAGTGGCGCAAGAACACCTGAAACAGCGAAGCGCTCACGAGCAGGAGCGGCGCGCCGACGAAACGCTGCACCTGCCAGAAAAGTGCCCAAGCTCTTCCATGCCGTAGCTTGCCAACACGACCAGCACCGCGGCACTGCATGCAAGCACGTCGAACAGGGCACCGGGCAGGGACAGCAGGGGAAAGGACTTGTAGCGGGCAGCCGCCTGACGAATGTCCTGCAATGAGGGCGAACCAACCCGCCGAATGCTCAGCGCAGCCGAGGCGGCGTACGACACCGGTACGGCGAACCACAAGGCCGATCGCGGTCAAAAGCGATGCTGCGGCGAATAGCAATCCCTGAGAGGCCTTCATGATGGCCAGCCGGGTGAACTGCGATGCGCGAACGGACTCGCTCGACACCGCCTGCGCGAGGGCGACCGCACCGACCGTCAAAGCGAGCAGAACGGGGTGCTCGGCGATGGACACGAGACCCGAGTCGGTCCAGTGCTTCCACGGAAGGAGCGCCGCGAGCCCGGCGCCCACCGTGACGATCAGGGCGGAAAGCACGCAGAGCCAGAACAGCCCGGGCGCGTCCTCCTTCGGACTACTGGACAACGCGAGGTCGTAGCGCAGACAGCCGGCAGCCGCCGCGTAGGCGGCGACGGTCAGCAGGAGGGCCAGTTGCCCGAACTCGGCGGGCGAATACAGACGCGCCAGCAACGGAGTCGCGGCAATGACGGAGCCCTGCCCGAGCGCCGTGCCGAGAGCGACCTACCGACGCGCCGGGCGATGTTCACGGGAATGCGGCGCCCGCTCGGACCGGGTCGGGGGCGCCAGCCCTCGGCCCCGGAAGGCTCATTCCCGCGTCATGGCCTGCACGACCTGGTCGACCTGCGACTCGTCCATGTAGGCGCTCATCGGAAGACTCAGCACGCGGTCAGCCACCGCTTCACTGACCGGGAAGGAATTCTGCGCGCTCGCGTCGGCATACGCGGGCTGGCGATGCAGCGGAACCGGGTAGTGGATGGCCGTCGGAATTCCTGCCGCATCCAGGCGGGCCTTCAGCGCGGGACGATCCTTCGCAAGAACGGTGAACTGACCCCAAACCGAATCCCGGTTGGACCGGACGGTGACCGGCGTTGCCGTCGCACACCCTGCCAGCTTGGCGAGATAGAGCCGTCCGATCTCGGCGCGTCGCTCGAGTTCCCACTCGAAGCGCTCGAGTTTGGCGAGCACGACTGCGCATTGCAGGGTGTCCATCCGGCCGCCGACTCCGATCCGGGTGTGCACGTAGCGTTTGCTCTGGCCATGGACGCGGATCTCGCGGCAGGCCTGGGCAAGCGGTCGTCGCCCGTGAAGATCGCCCCGCCGTCGCCATAGCAGCCAAGCGGCTTGCTCGGGAAGAAGCTGGTGCAACCGATCGTGCTCAGGTTGCAGCTCCGCTTTCCGCTGTATAGGGCGCCGAAGCTCTGTGCGGCATCCTCGATGACCGCCAGTTCGCCGTGCCTGGCCGCAATGGCATTGATCTCGTCCATGTCGGCCAGCTGGCCGTAGAGACTGACCGGCATGATGGCCCGGGTGCGGGGGGTGATCGCCGCTTCGATCGCCGTCGCGTCGATATTGCAGGTGTCCGGTTCGATATCGACGAACACGGGCTTTGCGCCGAGCAGAACGATCACCTCTGCCGTCGCAGCGAAGGTGAACGGCGTCGTGATGACTTCATCGCCAGGTTTGATGTCCAGCGCCATCAACGAGATCAGCAGCGCCTCCGTACCGCTGGACACCGTGATGCAGTGCTTTGCGCCCGTGTAGGCCTCAAGTCTCTCCTCGAGTTCCCGAACTTCGGGTCCCATGATGTACTGGCCATGGTCGAGCACCCGCTGGATGCGTGCGTCGATCTGCGGTTTGAGCGCAAGGTACTGCGACTTCAGGTCGATGAATTGCATTTGGTCTCTTCAGTGATCCAGGGTGCAACCCCGGACAGCCGGTACCGGTCTCCGGTATGGGGGCAGGTGGCGACGGCCTCTCCGGACAGCGGGAAAGGAAGCCTCTCGCCGTGCCGGCTCATCCACCCGATCTGGCGCGCAGGGACACCGACGACCAAGGCGAACGCAGGGACATCGTGGTTAACAACACTCCCGCGCCGACAAACGCGTACTCACCGATCGTCACACCACAGACGATGGTGCAGTTCGCGCCGAGGGTCGCGCCACGCCGCACGAGCGTGTCGCGATACTCGCTCTTCCGCTCCACCGCGCTGCGCGGGTTGTAAACGTTGGTGAACACCATGCTCGGGTCCGCAGAAGACGTCGTCCTCCAGCGTCACGTTGTCGTACACCGATACATTGTTCTGGATCTTCACGCGGTCGCCGATCACAACCTTGTTGCCGACGTACACATTCTGTCCAAGGGAACAGTTCCGGCCGATCTGTGCGCCGCTGCTGACGTGCACCCAGTGCCAGATGCGCGTTCCGTCCCCGACAAGAGCGCCGTCGTCAACGATCGCCGAGGAATGCACGAAGCCCGCCATCGATCAGTACTCGAGTGGAAGCGGAACCCGACAACCGTCGCGTGCCGCGAGATAGCACGCGATCAGGACTTCGAGGGACTTCAGCCCTTCCCGCCCGTCGGTGGCCGGTTCCGCCTCGCCTCGCAGCACGCTGATCACGTTCTCGTAATAGAGCGGATGTCCGTAGCCGTACACCGACGTGGTCTCGTAGCTCGCTTTCTTGATCTGTTCGTCGTCGGCATCGGGCTCGGCAAACTCCCAGTGTCTGGATCTCGTTGACCGCGACACCGCCGACCCGCACCGTTCCCTTCTCCCCGAGGATGGTGATCGAGCCCTCCATGTTCTTCGGATAGGTGAGCATCGTGACGTTCACTGACCCGAGCGCTCCGGAACGCCAGCGGACGGACATCACGCCGGTGTCCTCGACCTCGATGTTCCGGGCGAGCGTCCCGGTATACGCCTGCACGCTTTCGATCGGACCGATCAGCCAATCGAGCAGGTCGACATAGTGGCTGGCCTGGTTCATGAACGCTCCGCCATCAAACTCCCACGTGCCCCGCCACGCAGCGCTGTCGTAATAGGACTGTGGACGCGACCAGAAGACGTTGATGGTTGCGAGATAGATCCGTCCGAACCGGTCCTTCTCGACCGCGCGCTTGAGCAACTGCAGCGTCGCATTCCGGCGATTCTGCTTCACCACGAACAGACGAACGCCCGCGGCGTCGCAGGCCGCGACCATGCGCTTGCCGTCCGCCCACCGCGTGGCCATTGGCTTTTCCGTCATCACGTGGCATCCGCTGTTCGCCACCTGGATCGCCTGGTCGGGATGCAAGCCGCTCGGCGTGGCCAGCACGACCACATCCGCGTTGCTGTGGGCAAGCATGTCACCAAGGTTCGTGTAGCCGGTCGCGCCGGTCTGCGACACCGCCTTGTCGAGCGCCGCACGGTCGATGTCGCAGACAGCCACTAGTTCCGTCGTTTCGTGGTGCCGTCGGAGCGCTTCAAAGTGGTTCGCCGAGATACGTCCGCATCCGACCAGCGCGAATCGGATCTTGCGATCGACGATTGGGGAGGGAAATAGTTCACCTGTGCCTTTTCCTTCGTTTTTCTAAGTACGTCTTCGACGCCGGCCCGTAGCATCCGGCAATTGCCGAACCACGCGAACAAAGCACTTCATTTTACGGGACTCGACGGAGCGGGTCCTCGCCGAGCGGCCCGCCTCTCAAGGGGCCGGGCTCCGATGAAAGGCGCCTTGCAGGAACTCCGGAATGGACGGCAAACGACGTCTCGCTGCCGCGCTACGGAACCGCCTGCCCACGCAGCATCGTCTTCTCACGGAGCATCCGATGGACACCGAATTCCCAAGGCGGCATGCGCAGGGAAAACGACCGCTCCAGCTTGCTGCAGTCCAGGCGCGAGTTGTGGGGACGACTGGCCGCGAGGGGATACGCCGCAGTGGAAACGGGGCGTACCGGATAGCGACCTCCCTTCCGCGGTGCTTGCTGCTCGGCCGCCAGACCATGCTCGACCACGAAGCGGGCGTAGTCGAACCGACTCGTCTCCCCCGCCGCCGCCACGTGATAGGTCCCGCCAAGTTCCGGACGTTGTTCGATCGCACGCAATGCATGGGCCGTGACGTCCGCGAGCAGGTCGACCCCGGTTGGCGCACCGATCTGGTCCTCGACGACCCGCAGTTCTTTCCCCTCAAGGGCCTTACGAAGGATGGCATCCGGAAAGTCTTTTCCGCCTGACGAGTACAGCCAACTTGACCGAAGGATCAGGTGTTTACAGCCGCTCGCACGTATCCGTTCTTCACCGGCGAGCTTTGTGCGTCCGTAGGCGTTCAACGGCGCCGTCGCGTCCTCCTCCTGCCACGGTCTGTCTCCACTGCCGTCGAAAACGTGATCGGTACTGTAGTGAACCAGCCGGATTCCCAACTCGGCGCACAGGCCGTCCGAGTTCTCCGGGCGCGCGGGCATTGATCGCCTCGGCCGCAGCGACCTCGAATTCCGCTCGATCCACGTCGGTATATGCGGCAGCGTTCACGAGTACGTCCGGCCGTAGCCGGCGAATCGTCGCTCCAAGTTCGTCCAGCCGGCCAAGGTCGCCGCACAGCGCGGAGAGATCGAATTGAGAGATCGGCTCGGTGCCGTCCTGCCCCGTACCGCCGCTCCTTTCCGGTCCAGGGCGATCAAGTGCCCCAGCGGGGCGAGTGAACGCTGCAGTTCCCAACCGAGTTGTCCTTTCCTTCCGAGCAGGAGAATCTTCACGGATAGACCTCGGCGTCAGCGAGCAGGGGAGCTGCCGCGTCCTTCGCGGCAAGCATCGGCGAATCGCTCAACTCCCAGTCGATGCCAATCTGCGGATCGTCCCAGCGAACGATGCGCTCGTGCTCCGCGAACCAATAGTCCGTGGTCTTGTACAGGAAGGTGGCAGCCTCGCTCTTGACAAGAAATCCGTGCCCGAATCCCGGCGGCACCCACAACTGCCTCTGATTCTCGCCGCTCAACTCCACCGCTACCCAGCGGCCGAAGCGCGGCGACGAGCGGCGCAGGTCGACCGCCACGTCTAGAACAGTTCCCTCCACGGCACGCACCAACTTTCCCTGCGGCCGGACGACCTGATAGTGGATGCCACGCAGGACGCCTTCAAGCGAACGGGACTGGTTGTCCTGCACAAACTCGACGCTCAGGCCGGTGACCTCGGCAAACGCCCGCGCATTCCAACTCTCGAAAGAATAACCGCGCTCATCGGAGAAGACGCGCGGCTCGAGGACCAGGACTTCAGGCAATGCCGTCGGGACGACTTTCACCTGGACTTTGCCTCGCCGGCGCTCGCGAACGATACGTTCAAACTGGGGGTCCCGAGTCCTGGCAAGCGCGTCATGGATGAAGACCCGATCCAATCGTCGCTCCGTACTGCCTCTTGATCCACTGACGGTAGGCGCCGCTCTTTACGTTGCCGACCCACGCCGGATTGTCCAGATACCACTGGACTGTCTGTCGAAGTCCGGACTCGAAAGTCACCGACGGTCGCCAGTCGATCTCCATTTCGATCTTCGACGAGTCGATGGCATAGCGCCGGTCGTGGCCAGGACGGTCCTTCACGAACGTGATCTGGTCGGCATAGCGGCCGCTGCCCTTCGGACGCAGTTCGTCGAGGATCCCGCAGACAATCGTGACCACTTCGATGTTCTTCTTTTCGCTCCTGCCGCCCACGTTATAGACCTCGCCCAGCCGCCCCCGCTTCAGTACGTCGCGGATCGCCGCGCAGTGGTCGTGCACGAACAACCAGTCGCGAACGTTCTGCCCGTCGCCATAGATGGGCAGCGGCTGCCCCTCGAGTGCCTTAAGGATCACCAGCGGGATCAGTTTCTCCGGGAACTGGTAGGGTCCATAGTTGTTTGAACAGTTCGTTGTCAGCGTCGGCAGGCCATAGGTGCGAAACCAGGCGCGCACGAGATGATCGCTGCCCGCCTTGCTTGCCGAATATGGACTGTTCGGCGCATAGGGTGTCGTCTCGGAAAACGCCGGGTCATCGGCCCCGAGTGACCCGTAGACCTCGTCCGTCGATACATGAAGGAAGCGGAACGCGTCCCGCTCCGCTCCGGTCAAGCTCGCGTAGTGCACGCGGGCCTCCTGCAGCAGGGCGAACGTTCCCTGGATGTTGGTCTCGTATAAAGTCGACCGGCCGATGGATGCTGCGGTCGACGTGGCTTTCGGCCGCGAAGTGCACCACCGCATGCGGCCGAAGTTGAACGAACAGTTCGCGCACGAGCGAAGCGTCGCAGATATCCCCGCGCACGAAGACGAGCCGCTCGTCTCCCTTCAGGGAAGCTAGATTCTCGAGGTTGCCGGCGTAGGTCAGCTTGTCGAGGATTGACGACCGCTTCACCCTCATGTCGAAGCCACTCGAGAACGAAGTTGCACCCGATGAAGCCTGCACCGCCCGTCACGAGGATCACGAATACAACTCTTGCCTGATTGTTACAGCGCCCGATTCTAAGGCACCACTAACGACCTCCTGCCCGCCTCCCCCGGACTGGAAGTCCACAGGAGCGTTCGAGTAAACCGCGCTAGATCCGGATACCCGCCCTTCCTCCCGTAGTGCACCGTCGCATCCAGAAACCCCTGCTTCGACCCGCAGTCGAACCGTCGCCCCTCGTACCGGTATGCATACGTCGATCCTTCCGGCAACATCTGCGCGATCGCGTCGGTGAGTTGGATCTCGCCGCCGCTGCCGCGCGGAATCGTGCGCAGGTGATCGAATATGCCGGGCTCCAGCACGTAGCGGCCCAACACAGCGAGGGTGGACGGCGCGTCGGCCGGATCGGGCTTCTCCACGATGTGCGTGACGCGCGACGCGCGATCGTCGATCCGCTCGGCGCTGACGATGCCGTAGCGCGACGTGTCCTGGCGAGGCACGTCTTCGACAGCCAGCACGTTGCCGCCGCCTCGCGCGATCCGCGCCTGCATGAGTTGCCCCATGACGGGCCGCGGCGCGTCGATCAGGTCGTCGGCGAGGATCACGGCGAAGGGCTCGTCCCCCACCGCCGGCTCCGCGCACAGCACGGCGTGGCCGAGGCCCAGCGGCTCCGGCTGGCGGATGTAGATGAACACGTCCGTTTCCGGCGAGATGTCGCGGATGATGGCGAGCAGGTCATCCTTGCCCTTCGCGGCGAGTTCCGCCTCGAGTTCCGGCATGCGGTCGAAGTGGTCCTCGATGGACCGCTTGTGGCGCCCGGTGATGAAGATCATCTGGCGGATACCGGCGGCCGCCGCTTCCTCGACCGCATACTGGATCAACGGCTTGTCGACGACCGGCAACATTTCCTTCGGCATCGCCTTGGTCGCCGGAAGGAAACGCGTACCGAGACCCGCGACCGGGAACACCGCCTTGCGAACCGGCTTCATGTCTGCACTTTCTTTCCTTGCGTGCGCCGATGCTAACAAAGCGCGTCGATCAGCAAGGCGGACGGGCGCAAAGGCTAGTATTTCGACATGAGCACGTACGCGATCGGCGACCTGCAGGGATGCCTCGCCAGTTTCGAACGCCTGGTCGGGCAGTTGCCGGATGCCGACCGGTTCATCTTCGTTGGGGACCTCGTAAATCGGGGACCGCAGTCACTGGCGACGCTGCGCCGGGTGAAGTCGCTTGCCGAGGACGGCAAAGCCGCCGTCGTGCTGGGCAACCATGACCTGCACCTGCTCGCCGTCGCCGCGGGCATCCGGCCGGTGCACCGCAACGACACGATCCAGGAAGTCCTCGACGCTGCCGACCGCGCCGCGCTGCTCGATTGGCTGCGCGGCCTGCCGCTCGCACATTTCGAACACGGGGTCCTCTTCGTCCACGCCGGCGTGCTGCCCGAGTGGGACGTCGACATGACGCTGCGGCTCTCCGAGGAAGTTCGCCATCGCCTCGCCGCGGACGATCACGAATCCTTCCTGCGCGAGATGTACGGCAACGAACCTGCCCGCTGGAGCGACGCGCTACAGGGCCACGATCGGCTGCGCTGCGTGGTGAACGCGCTTACCCGCGCGCGCATGCTCGCGCCCGACGGCACGATGAACCTGAAGCACAAGGACGCGAGCAGGAGCGCGCCGGCGGGATTGGTGCCGTGGTTCGATCATCCGCAACGCAGGACGCGCGGCACGCCCATCGTCTTCGGTCATTGGTCCACCGAAGGTCTCGTGATGCGCGAGGATGCGATCGGCCTGGATACCGGCTGCGTGTGGGGCGGCCGACTCACCGCACTGCGGCTCGAGGACCGCGCGCTGTTCCAGGTCGACTGCCCCCAGTCGCAGGCACCCGGCGACTGATCAGGCCGGCGCCGTTTCCCGCTCTTCCTCGGTGATGCCGAGAGCTTCCGCGATCGCAGCCCGCGCGGCCCGCGCCACCGCGTGCCGGTTCTCGTGCAGCGTCACTTCGACGGTCGGCAGCACGGTGATGTGAACGGTCAGGCCGCGCGCCGTGAGTATGCGCACCAGCGAACCCAGGATCGACATCTCGCCGACGAAGGCCGCGGCCTCGGATCGGGCGCCCGCCTGCGTGTACCTCACCGCCAGCGGCCACACGGGGGCGCCGATCTCGACCGCCGGAGCCAGCAGGTTCGAGTGGAACCGCAGCAGCATGCCGCCGTCGGTCGTCGTGCCCTCGGGGAAGAGGGCGACGGTCTCGCCCGCCTTCAGATGGTCGCGCACGATGTGGTTCATCACCGCCACGGCGTGACGGCGGCCACGCTCGATGTACAGCGTGCCGGAGCGTGTCACCAGCGGGCCCAGCAGGGGCCACTCGCTGATCTCCGACTTGGCGACAAAGCGGCACGGGGTCACCGCGTTGATCGCGAACACGTCGATCCACGAGACGTGGTTGGACACCACCAGTCGCCCGAGACCGGTCGGCTCGATGCCTGTTCTTCGGACCTGAGGTGGAATCGGCTCGCCGTCGACCGCGATGCGCACTCCGCAGATCGAGACGAGCACCTGCGACCAACGGCGGTTGATACGGTTGCGCAGCGGCAGCCCGGCAAGCGGGAAGACGAAGAGCACGATCGCCAGGCCGGCGAGCACGTGCAGGACGAACAGCACCGCGCGCAGCGGTGCGAGCGCGAACCCCACTAGCCGCCGAGGCGGATGTCGCCGCCGACAAGGGTGTAACGGGCCCGACCCTGCAACTCGTAACCCGAGAACGGCGTGTTCTTGCCGGCGCTCTTCAGCACATCCGGAGTCACGCGCCACGGTGCCGCGGGGTCGAACACGACGACGTCGGCCTTCGCCCCCACGGTGAGTCGGCCGGTGTCCTCGCCGAGGATTTCCGCGGGACGGCTCGTCACCTTGGCCAGCGCCTTCACGAGCGGCACCTTGTTCTCGGTTGCCCACTTGAGCGTCAACGGCAGCAGCGTTTCGAGCGCGGTGGCGCCGGGTGTGGCTTCGCCGAACGGCAACTGCTTGTCGTCGTCGCCCACCGGCGCGTGGTCGGAGCAGATGACGTCGATGGTGCCGTCCGCGAGCCCGGCGACGATCGCATCGCGGTCGCGCGCGCTGCGCAGCGGCGGATCGAGGCGGAAGCGCGCATCGAAATAGCCGATGTCGACGTCGATCAGGTGCACGTGGTGGATGGCCACGTCGGCGGTGACCGGCAGGCCTTCCTGCTTGGCGCGCCGCACCAGCTCGATGCCGGCCTGTGACGACAGGCGGCAGATGTGCACGCGCGCGCCGGACGCCCGCTGCAGTTCGAAGATCGTCTGCAGGGCGACCGTTTCGGCGACGACCGGGATCGACGGCAGGCCGAGACGACCGGCGACCGGGCCTGCAGCGGCGACACCCGAACCCGCCAACGTGTCCTCGACCGGCCGCAGCCACAGAGGCAGGTCGAAGGTCTTCGCATAGCGCATCGCCTGCAGCAGCACGCTGTTGTCGTGCGGCAGGCTGCCGGTCTGCATGAATGCCACGCAGCCGGTTTCGTAGAGGGTCTTGATCTCGGCCAGCGCCTCGCCCTTCAGGCCGGTGGTGAGCGCACCGAGCGGATACGTCCGCGCGCCCTCCGAGGCCCGCGAGGTCTGCCGCAGCATGCGCACGAGACCCGGCTCGTCGAGCGGAGGGTCGGTGTCGGGCGGGCACACCACGCCGGTGACGCCACCGGCCAGCGCGGCCTGCATCTCGACCTTCAGCGCACCCTCGGAGCCCGGTTCCATCAGGCGGGCGCAGACGTCCACCAGCCCCGGCGCAACGATCAGGCCGCTGGCGTCGATCGTGCGGTCCGGCTGAAAGCCCGCGGGCCGCTCGCCGACGGCGGTCAGCCGGTTGTCGGTGATGCAGACATCCGCCACGCGGTCCAGGCCCGAGGCCGGGTCGATCACGCGCCCCTGGGTGATGACGATCTTCATTGCATCCTCGACGAAGAAGCGGCGATGGACAGCGCGGCCATGCGCACCGCGATGCCGAAGGTCACCTGCGGCAGGATCACGGCCGAGGCGCCGTCGGCCACGCGCGAATCGATCTCGACGCCGCGGTTCATCGGCCCCGGATGCATCACGATCGCGTCCGGCTTGGCCAGCGCCAGCTTCTCCGGCGTCAGTCCGTAGTACGCGAAGTACTCCTGCGCGGAGGGCAGCAGCGCGCCCTTCATGCGCTCGTTCTGCAGGCGCAGCATGATGATCACGTCCGCGCCCCTGATGCCCTCGTCGAGCTTGGTGAAGACGCGCACGCCCATCTCTTCCAGCCCCGCCGGCAGCAGCGTGAGCGGGCCGACCGCGCGCACCTCCGGAACGCCGAGAGTGGTCAGCGCGTGGATGTCGGAGCGCGCCACCCGCGAGTGCAGGATGTCGCCCACGATCGCAACGGTCAGGTTGGTGAACTCCTTCTTGTAGTGGCGGATGGTGTACATGTCGAGCAACCCCTGCGTCGGGTGCGCGTGGCGCCCGTCGCCGGCGTTGATCACGTGGATGTGCGGCTTCACGTGCTGCGCGATCAGGTACGGCGCGCCGCTGGTCGCGTGCCGCACCACGAACATGTCCGCCTGCATCGCGGAGAGGTTGTCGATGGTGTCGAGCAGCGATTCGCCTTTCGCGGAACTCGACCGCATGATGTCGAGGTTGAACACGTCGGCGCTCAGGCGCCGCGCGGCGATCTCGAAGGTCGTTCTCGTCCGCGTGCTGTTCTCGAAGAACAGGTTGAACACGCTCTTGCCGCGCAGCAACGGCACGCTCTTCACCTCGCGCTCCGCGACGTTGATGAAGCTGTCGGCCGTCGACAGGATGCGCTCGATGACGGCCTTCGGCAGGCCCTCGGTCGACAGCAGATGATGCAGCTCCCCGTTCGAGTTGAGCTGCGGGTTCCTCGTTCCCATTCGCGTTCCCCGTTCCCGATTCCTGTTCTCAGTCCCCGCGCTTTTCCATCGTGAGGTGCAGCTGCGCGTCGTCGTCGCGGACCAGCACCACGGCGACGTCGTGCGGCAATTCGATCGTCGCGCCGACGATGCTCGCCGCGATCGGCAGTTCGCGCCCGCCGCGGTCGATCAGCACGGCGAGGTCGACCTTCGCCGGCCTGCCGTAGTCGAAGATTTCGTTCATCGCCGCGCGCACCGTGCGCCCGGTGTTGAGCACGTCGTCGACCAGCAGGATGTGGCTGCCGGAGACGTCGAACGCGATCTGCGACGGCCGCACCGCGGGCTTCAGGCCCGACTGGTCGAAGTCGTCGCGATAGAAGGAGACGTCGAGGATGCCGACCGGATCCTCCACGTTCAGGTCGCGCTTCAGCCGCTCCGCGAGCCAGACACCGCCGGTGTGCACGCCGACCAGCTTCAGCTTCTCGCCCACGAACATTTCCCGGGCGCGCAGTGCCAGGTGTCGATAGATCGCTTCGGCGTCCAGTTCAAGCATCTCGGTCGCCCTCCTCGTCGAACCACTGTTGCAGGATCAAGGCGGCGGCCGCGGCGTCGATGTCCTCCGCCCGTTCGCTGACCGCCGATGTGTACCGCTCATCCACGCGCGCGACCGGCCGCCGGAACCGGCCTTCCAGTTGCCGGGCAAAACGCTCGCAGCGGGCCGTCATTTCGTGAGGCGTTCCGTCCGGATGGCGCGGGATGCCGACCACCAGTTGCGCCGGTTCCCATTCACCGACCAGCGCGGCGACCGCATCCCACCGCGCCGCGACCACCTCGGCATTGACGGTGGTCAACGGCCGCGCTTCGCGCGTCACGCTGTTGCCGATCGCGACGCCGATGCGACGCGCACCGAAGTCGAAGCCGAGCACGACGCTGTCGGTCATCGGGGAAAGAAAGGAAACGAGGAAAGGAGCGGGAGAGGTTGCGCGACCATGGAGGTCACGCATGGCCGGCCTGTCCCGACAGCTGCAGCGTGTCGAACCCGAGCAGCTTCAGTGCGGCGTTGTACTTCTCGTCGGCGGGCGTGTCGAAGATGATGTCCGACTGCGCATTCACCGTGAGCCAGGCATTCTGGGCGATCTCGCTCTCGAGTTGCCCGGCGCCCCAGCCCGAATAGCCGAGCGTCACCAGCATCTTGTCCGGGCCGGAGCCCTCGGCGACCGCCTCGAGCACGTCCCTGGAGGTGGTCAGCGACACCTCGGGCGTGATCGGCAAGGTGGAGCTGTACGCCTTCGCGGGTCCGTGCAGCACGAAGCCACGCTCGGTCTGGACCGGTCCGCCGAAATACACGGGCGAACTCTTCCAGGGCGCGATCTCGAGCTTGAGGTCGATGCGGTCGAACAGGGTCTCGAGGGTCAGTTCGGTCGGCCGGTTGATGACGAGGCCGAGCGCGCCACGCTCGCTGTGATCGCAGATGTAGACGACGGACCCGGAAAAATTCGGGTCGACCATGGCAGGCATGGCGATCAGGAACTGATGTTTCAGGTCCATTGGATCGCTCGGCATGGCCGCGATTGTAAACTCCCCGGCACTCCCATCGTCCCTCCCCGTGGCCCGACTTTTCGATGTCCCTTGACGCTGGTCTCGTCTGGTTCCGGCGGGACCTGCGGCTGGCCGACCACGCCGCGCTGGCCGCGGCGCTGAAGTCATGCCGGCAAGTTCATTGCGTGTTCGTCTATGACCGCGCGATCCTCGACGAGTTGCTCGCGGCGGGGCTGCGCGCCGATCGCCGGGTCGAATTCATCCACGCCGCGGTCGCGGACCTCGACGAGGCGTTGCGCCGGCGCGGCGGCGGGCTGAGGGTCACGAACGGACGGGCCGCGGAGTCGGTCGTCGACCTCGCGCGGCGCCTCGGCGTCGACGCCGTGTTCGCCAATGCGGATTACGAACCGTACGCGACCGTTCGCGACGCGGACGTCGCACGTCAACTGGGGGAGCAAGGAAGACGCCTGCTGCTGTTCAAGGACCAGGTGATCCTCGAGAAGAGCGAAGTGATGACGGGCGCCGGGACGCCGTTTTCGGTGTTCACTCCGTACCGCAACGCCTGGCTGAAGCGGCTGCAGGAGGCGGACGTCGCCGCGCATGCGACCGAAGCGGGAACACTTGCACCCCCACCAGCCGGGCCACCGCTGCGGCCGTCGCTGGCTCAGCTCGGTTTCAAGGCATCCAACCTGGGCGAGCTGAGCCTGCCGCTCGGCGAGGCGGGCGCGCTGCAACTGCTCGACGACTTCGTCGGCCGCATCGGTGACTATCGCGCAACGCGCGATTTTCCGGCGCTGCGCGGGCCGTCCTACCTGTCGGTGCACCTGCGCTTCGGCACGGTGTCGATCCGGGAACTCGTGCGCCGGGCGCGCGAGCAGTCATCGGATGGCGCTTCGACCTGGCTTTCCGAACTGGTGTGGCGGGAGTTCTACCAGATGGTCCTGTGGCACCACCCGCATGTCGTCGATCGGGCCTTCCGCCCGGAGTACGACCGCATCGAGTGGGAAACCGGCCCGCAGGCCGAGGAGCACTTCCGCGCGTGGTGCGAGGGCCGCACCGGGTATCCGATCGTCGACGCCGGCATGCGGCAGCTGAACCAGACCGGCTACATGCACAACCGGCTGAGGATGATCGCGGCGAGTTTTCTCACGAAGGATCTCGGCATCGACTGGCGCCGCGGCGAGCGCTACTTCGCGCAGCACCTCAACGACTACGACCTGGCGGCCAACAACGGCGGCTGGCAGTGGGCGGCATCGACCGGCTGCGACGCTCAGCCGTACTTCCGCATCTTCAACCCGGTCACGCAGTCGAGGAAGTTCGACGCGGAGGGCCGCTTCATTCGACGGTACGTGCCCGAGATATCGGGCCTCGACGCCGCGGATATCCACGCGCCCTGGCTGGCGCCGGCGGAGCGCCAGCGCGCCGCGGGCGCCGTGATCGGGAGGGACTATCCGGCGCCGCTGGTGGACCACGCCGAAGCGCGCCAGGCCACGCTGCGTCGCTACGCGGTGGTGAAGGACCGCTGAGTAGCGGCCGCCTACTTGCCGTACATCGGCATCGATGCGCCGGTGCACTCGAAGTGCCCGCGCACGGTGTCGTTGTAGTAGCGGCCCTTCTCGCGCGACTTGCGCCACGCCGCGATCGTCGAGGCCGGCACCTCGCAGTAGTGGTACCAGATGCCGTTGAGGCTGACGAGCGCGTACTGGTGCGTCTCGTCGTAGCAGATGCGCTTCACGTTCGGGCTGCGCGCGACTCCCTCGCACTTGAACGGCGCGAGGTCGACTTCGCCGCGCGCTTTCACGTAGACGCGCTCGGCCAGGGCGGCGTCGGCCGCCGCGAGCAGGAGGGCACCGAGAGCGATTGCCAGCAGCTTGTTCATCTCGCTTCCAACGACCTAGGCGGTCGCCTTCTCCGCCAGGTATTGCTTCAGCAGCCGCAGCAGTTCGTCTTCCTGGTACGGCTTGCCGAGGTACTCGTTCACGCCGAGCTCGAACGCGGTGCTGCGGTGTTTCTCGGCCGTGCGCGACGTGATCATGATGATGGGGATGTCGGCGGTGGCGCGGGCGCCGCGCACGTTGCGCGTCAGGTCGTAGCCATCCATCTTCGGCATCTCGATGTCGACCAGCATGACGTCGGGCCGGACGTCCTGCATCTGCCGCAGCGCGTCGACGCCGTCCTTCGCCAGCAGCACGTTGTAGCCCTGTCGCTCGAGCAGCCGCTGGGTCACGCGTCGAACCGTCAGCGAGTCGTCGACGACCATGATGGTCGGCACGACCTGTGTCGACAGTTCGGTGGCCTGCTGCAGCTGGCCCTGCGCCGCGTTGGCCTCGGCGCGCGCCTCGGGCGCGACGTCGAAGACGGCCGGGGGCTCCGGCGCGCGCGTGATCAGCTGCACCGGATTGATGATCAGCACGATGTCGCCGTTGCCGAGGATGGTCGCACCGAGGATGCCGGCCAGTCGCGCGACCTGCGCGCCGACGCTCTTGACCACCACCTCCTGGTTGCTCGACACGTCGTCCACCGCCACGGCGAGGCGGTCGTCACCGGACTTCAGCAGGATGACGGGCGTCTGCTTCGACAGGTGGGGCGTGGTCTCCTCGCCGACCAGTTGAGTCAGCGGGCGCAGCACGACCTGACCCACCGGGGACATGTCGATGATGCCTTCGGCGAGCGCGGACAGCAGCGTCGTCGGGCGGTAGCGACGCACCTGCTCGACCATGCCCGCGGGAATCGCATAGCGACGGCCGCCGATCTTGGCGAGCACGACCTGCGCGACAGCGAGCGTCATCGGCAGGTACAGCGTGAAGCGCGTGCCGCGGCCGGCCTCGCTGGAGATGGAGATGCGGCCGCCGAACGAGGCGAGCTCCGCGCGCACCACGTCCATGCCCACGCCGCGTCCGGCGAGCTCCGTGACCTCGTTGACCGTCGTGAAGCCCGGCTGGAAGATCAGTTCCATCAACTCGCGATCGCCGAGTTCCTGGTCGGCGGCGATCAGTTCGCGCTCGATGGCCCGTTCGCGGATCCGCTTCAGGTTCAGCCCGACGCCGTCGTCGCTGATGACGATGACGATCTCGTTGCCTTCCGGCTTGACGTCGACGACGAGCTCGCCGGTCTCGGGCTTGCCGGCCGCCCGACGTTCGGCCGGTGACTCCAGCCCGTGCACGATCGCGTTGCGGATCAGGTGCTCGAACGGCCCGGCCATCTTTTCAAGGACGCCGCGATCGAGTTCGGTCGCCGCGCCACGAAGGTCGAGGTTGACGCGCTTGTCGAGTTCCTTGGACGCCTGCCGCGCCACCCGGTACAGCCGCTCGGACACGTTCGAGAACGGCACCAGGCGCACGCGCATCAGCTGCTGCTGGAGGTCGCGCGTCAGGCGCGACTGGGAGATCAGGTCGACGTCGGCGGACTGCAGGCCCTTGAGCATGTTGCTCTGGACCATGGCCACGTCCTCGACCGACTCCGCGAGCATGCGCGTCAGTTCCTGCAAGCGCGTGTAGCGGTCGAACTCGAGCGGATCGAAGTTCGCGGACTCGCGCGAGAGGCGGTCGCCGCGCGCCTGGATCTGCGCATCGGCCTGGATTTCCACCTCGCGCAGCTGCGAGCGCAGGCGCTGGATGTTCTCCGTCAGGTCGGCCAGCGCGCTCTTGATCGTGCCGACCTCGTTCTCGAGTTTCGAGCGCGCGATCGCCACCTCGCCGGCCTGGTCGACCAGCTTGTCCAGCACGTCGGCGCGTACACGGATGAACGTCGTCTGCGGCGCAGCGCCCGGCGCCGCGGCGGGAAGGGTCGCGCTGACCTCGGCCGGCAGCGTGACGTGGGGTGCGGGACGGGCCGGTTCTGCCGCGGCGGGCGCCGCAGCGCTCGGCTCCGGCTTCGTTTCGCCGCGCGCCGCGTGCGTCTGTTCGCGCGCCGACGCCAGGTCGATCACCGGCGCAAGCGGCGGCGCAAGTGCCGCGGCGGCCTCCTGCGCGCGCCGTGCGGCTTCGGGATCCAGCAACTCGTCGTAAAGGCCCATCGCCAGGTCGTACTGGCCGTGCAGGGCGTCGACCAGCTCGGGTGGAACGTCGGCCAGCTGCATGGCCGCCTCCATCCGCGTTTCCATCTCGTGCACGAGCTCGCCCAGGCGCATCGCTCCGGCCATGCGCGCGCTGCCCTTGATCGTGTGGAGCTTGCGCATCATGTCGCGCGCCAGCTCCCGATCGTTGGTATTGGCGGCGAGAGCGCGAAGGCTCGTGGCCACCGACGGCAGCAACTCGGCGGCCTCGGTCAGGAACACTTCCAGCAGTTCGGGGTCGAGTTCGTCCCGGACCTTCACGGGAGCGGGACGACCGGGCTCCGCGGGAGCTTCGACTTCGTCGTCCGCCTCGGCAGTCGCGCGCGCGATCACCTCGACATCGTGAAGGCCGAGCGGCGGCGGTTCGGCCGGCGTGGAGATCTCGCCCACGACCGGAGCAAGCAGCGGCGCGGCTTCTTCCACCGCCTGCTCTTCGGCGACGGCAGGCGGTTCCTCGTCGACGACGACCGTGCTCGCGTCCTCATGCAGCGCGCTGTGCGCCCGCACGACCGAGACGAGGTCCTCGACTGCACCGGCCTCGAGCGGCGCCTCGTCCGGGTAGAAGCCCGCGGCGAACTGATGCAGCATGCCGCGAAGGCGGTCGAGAACGCGTTCAAGCGTGTCGAACTGCGCCGGGGAAAGCGTGAGTTGATGCGCTTCGGACAGCGACGACAAGGTGCGCATCAGGTCTTCGAGCGGATCGGTCACCGCCACGACAGGTGCCAGCCCCACGGTGCGCGAGATGCCGCACAGCGAATGGGCGCGGCGCACCAGGCTCGGGCTGACCGGCCGCCCGGGCTCGTAGCGCCACTCGGCGATCTCGTTCGCCAGCACCCGGATGCATTCGTCGGCTTCGCTCAGGAAGATCGAATACAGGCCATGGCTGATCTCGAGCGGGCCGATGCGCTTGATGTCGTCGTTCGTCGACTCGGCGGGCAGCGAAAGCTCGATCGTGTCGAAAGGCGTCGGCGCCATGTCGACGGGTTCAGCGGGTGCGGATAGCGGTTCCTCGATCCCTTCCAGCACGGCGGCCGGCGGCGCCGGCTCGCTGGGCGCCGCGGCGTCGGTGAACAGCACCTCCTCGGTCGCCGGAACAGGCTCGGCCTCGGCATCGACCTCATACAACGCGATCGTGATCGGTGAATCGTCCTCGAACTCCTCCTCGGCCAGCGTCGTGGCCGCCTCGACGGTGGCCGGGACATCGCTGCTCTCGACCTTCGGCGCCAGCGCCTCCTCGGGCAGTTCGCCCTCGTATTCGAACACGCCGCCTTCGCGTACGCGCTGCGCCGCCCGCACGAGCGCCGTCGGATCGAGCAGCACGTCGGGCTGCACCGCGACCCGCGCAACCCACTGCCGGATGACGCGCTCGGCCCCGGCTCCGAGTTCGATGAGATCGTCGCTCGCCGGCCGTTCCTGGGCCAGCCACAGGTTGAAGCACTGCTCCACGCCCCAGGCGCCCTCGCCGATCGTCTTGAAGCCGACCATCCGGCTCGAGCCCTTGAGCGTGTGGAACGCTCGCCGCACGGTGGTCATGGTCGCCTGGTCGTCGCGGCGCAGGCGCAGCATCGCGAGCTGCTCGTTGATGCTGTCGAGGACCTCGCCCGCCTCCTCGACGAAGATCTCGCACAGCTCGCTGTTGGCGGCCGCGTCGGACGACGGCAGAGGCGCTGTCGGAGGCGGCGCCTCCGGAGCCTTCGGGGGCGCCAGCAACTGCTCGAGTTCGACGGCGAGCTCGCGGCTGTGTCCTTCCTTCAGCTGCACCACGATGTTCAGCGCGCGGCTCGCCTTGCTCTTCAACGCGCTGTCGTCGAGCAGGTCGGCCTCGTTCGAAATCGTCGGCAGCACGCGTTCCAGCGCATCGAGCGCGCGTGCATCGCCGGCCACCGCGATCAATCGCTGTGCATGCAGGTGCGCCGTTTCGAGGTTCTTGCGGACGGCGGTCTCGACGTTGTCCGTGCGCTTGGGCTCCGGAATCCGCATGTCGATCGTGCGCGGCGCGGTGTATTCGTCATCGGCGGGCGCGTCGACCGACTCGGCCTGCAACTGGCCGATGTCGGCACTGAAGACTCCCGTCGCCGGGTCGTAATGGAACATCCCGCGGGGGCGGTCCGCATCCTGGCCGACGCTCTCGACGAAGAATCCGATCGCGCCGAGGTTCTGCGCGATGCGGTCGAACTCCTGCGTGTCGGGTTCGACCCCCGGATCGACGAAACGGGCGATCGACTTCTGCACGTTGCGCAGGGCCACGACCGGATCGTCATAGCCGAGCAGCGACAGCACTCCGCAGACCTGGTCGAACATTCCCGATGTCGCGGCGAGGTCGGCGCGCTCGGCCGGATTGCGGAAGAAGCGGTCGAGGCGCTGTTCGATCTCGCGCAGGGTGGACTGCGTCTCGGCGACCACCGTGCCCATCGTCAACCGGTCCTGCGCACGGCGCGCAAGTTCCGACATCCACGGGCCGGTCTCTGGCAACGGCTTGCCGTCGCGCGCCTTGACGAGGCGGTCCATGACCTGCTGGGCGCGTTCCTCGTACTCCGGTTCGATCTGCGGCAACTCCTCGACGCCGAGGTCGAGGAAAAGCAGCGCCGAGGCCACTTCGAGGCCGAGGCCTTCGCGCAGCGACGGATCGAGCTTGCCGAAGCCGCTGGTCGCCCGCCCGATGGCGTCGAGCGTCGCGACCAGCGCATTGCCGCGCAGCTTGCTCGCGCTGCTGCGCGCAAGCGAGATTTCCTGGTCGAACTTCGCGTTCTCGGGTGCGCCCGCCACGACGTGGCTCCACACCTGTTTCGCCTGACCGAGCGCTTCCTTCAGCGTGCGCATCGCGTCCGCGTCCATGGCGGTCAGCGTCGCGCTCTCGAAGTCGAGCGGAATCAGCGCTTCCAGCCCGTACAACCGCTTCACCTCGCCTACCCGCGGCACGCCGCCATCCGCGCGGCCGACGTAATAGAGCGTGTCGATCATCAGGCGCTCGGCGACGGCGCCGCCGCCGTCGATCATCCGGCGCAATTGCAGGTTCAGCCGCGCGAGCACCCGCTTCAGGTCGACGTCCACCGCCAGCGCGTTGGCATCGAGCGCCTCGAGCAGTCCCCGCGCGACCCACCAGAAACTGCGCGCGAGACCGCGCTGGGGCATCTGTTCGAGGTCGGAGAGCGCCTCGCGCATCGCCGAGCGCGGCCCGCGCTCGTCCGCCTTGCGCAGGAAGCCGAGCAGGCCGAGTTCGAAGCGGGCACGCCGGTCCCGCAACTGCTGGGGCGTGAACTGGCGCGGTTCGATCTGGTGAAACGCGGGACGGCGAGACAGGTCCGGAAACACGAGATCGGCCGGGTGCACGCGCGCCGCGCCGTTCAGTTGCAGCACGTCCCGGTAGTACGGAAAGAGCCGCAACGGCTGGTTCGGACGGCCGGACAGCAGGCCTTCCAGGTACGCCATCACCGCGGAAAGCGCGGTCTCGACCACGCGAACCGGTGCCGGCAGGCATTCCTTCGGGTTCGCCTCGAACTGACGCGTGAGGTGTTCGACGGCCTCGGTGACCAGCGCCACGCCGCGCAGGTCGAGCAACTGCAGCGCCCCGTTGGCCTGGTGCACCTGGTTGCGCGCGTTGCGCAGGCTGTCGACGTCCTGCTTGTTGGCGACGAACGCCTTCAGCCCGTTGACCGCTTCGTTCAGCGAAGTCCGGATCTCGTCGATGACCCATGCCAGCGGCGCTACATCGGGCGCAGCGCCTACCAGCTGATTGGGGTCGTGTCTTTCGGCCATGCGTCGCTCCTGCTCGTTGCTCGCGCGCTCGATCAGCCGACGCGGAACCGGGCCACCGAGGCCTTCAGTTCACGCGCGAGCGTGGCGAGCTGGCCGATCGACTGCGCGGCCTGGCGTGTGCCCTGGGACGTCTGCTCGGTGACCGAAAGAATGCGTTCGATCGACTGCGCCACGCCGCCGGCGGACTGCGCCTGGTCGTTGGTGGTCGAGGCGATGCGTTCGATCAGTTCCGCGAGCTGGCGCGACACCCGACCGATGTCGGACAGCGCGTTGCCGGCCGAGTCGGACAGCTTCGCACCCTCGACCACGCCCTGGGTGCTCTTCTCCATGGCCGCCACCGCGTCCTGCGTGTCGGTCTGAATGGTGCGGACCAGCGCGCCGATCTGCTTCGCGGCTTCGGCCGAGCGATCGGCCAGGCGCTGAACCTCCTCTGCCACCACCGAGAAACCCCGGCCCGCCTCGCCTGCCGACGCGGCCTGGATCGCCGCGTTCAAGGCCAGCACGTTCGTCTGCTCGGTGATGTCGGTGATCAGCTCGACGATCTCGCCGATTTCCTGCGACGACTCGCCGAGGCGCTTGATGCGCTTCGCGGTCTCCTGGATCTGCTCGCGAATCTCGTTCATGCCGCTGATCTGGTTGAACACCGCGCGCTGGCCGCGCTCGGCGGCATCGAGCGATGCGCGGGCGACCTTGGCGGATTCGGCCGCGCCCTTGGACACGTCGTTGATCTGGGCCGCCATGCGCAGCACCTTGTCGCCCGTGTCCTTGATCTCCTTCGACTGCGCTTCCGAAGCGGTCAGCAGGCGGGTGGCGATGTCGCGCGCCTGCGTGGACGCGCTGTTGACCTGCTCGGCGGTGTTGTTGATCCGGCCGACCAGGCCGCGCAGCTCCTCCACCGTGTAGTTCACCGAATCGGCGATGGCGCCGGTGATGTCCTCGGACACCGTGGCCTGCACCGTGAGGTTGCCGTCGGCCACCTCCTGCAGTTCGTTCATCAACCGCAAAATGGCGGCCTGGTTCTGTTCGTTGGTGCGCTTGGCGTCCTGCTCGAGCCGCTCCGCCTGCATCCGCTGCATCTCGGCTTCAGCCGCGCGGCTGCGGGTGTCCTCGAGCAGCACCTTGACGATCGCGAAGGCGGACAGCAGCACGCCGAGCGCGAACACGCCCATGATGAAGAAGTTGAGCCGGCGGGTCGTCTGCTCCTTGTTGTAGATGCTGCCGAGCTCGGTCACCATCTGACGCAGCTGCTCGGAGTCGGCAAGGATCGCGAGTTCCGCCTCCTTCGACTGCACGATCGCCTGCAGCCCGCCGAGGGCCGCCCCGATCGAGCTTTGGAACTCGCCGTAGAGCTTCAGCAGTTCGCGCAACCGGCCGCGGGTCTCGCCGTCGCTCGCCGCGGGCAGGCGCAGCGCGTCGCTGCCCTCGAGCAGTCCCTGGGTCAGGTCGCGGAACTGGTTGACGTCGCGCCCGAGCGTCAGCGCGACCTCCGCGTTCGCGACCGTGCCCGCCACCATCTGGTTGGCGCTCTTGCCCAGGCGCTGGGTCAGCGTCACGAGCTGGCCCGCAGTGGCGATCTCGCGTCCCGAAGCCCCGTTGGCGAGCTTCAGTGCAGCGATTTCCTCGGTCAGCTGCTGCAACCGCGGCGTCGCAGCGTTGATGCGCTTGACGACGTCACCGAAGGCCAGCAGCGCCTTCTCGTTCGCCATGATCACGGAAGCCGACGACTGGCTGATCTTCCAGCGATCGACGAGACGCGCCAGGGTGGGCTGGATCTCCGCCGACGAGGCCGACAGCCCGCGCAGGTTGTCGCCATTCGAAAGGGCATCGAGGTTGGCGGCGATGGCGTCGCGGCTTTCCTTCAGTTCGACGAAGGCAGTGGGGTTCCCGCCGACGGCGTTCGGGGCGGCCTTCGCCAGTCGCTGCGTGTGCATCAGCGTGTCGCCGACGATCTCCGTCTGCAAGGTGCCGTTCGCCGCGAGGCGGTTGTCGAGGGCGAGCACGGCGATCACGATCGCGAACGACAGGCCGAGCAGGATCAGGAGCACCTGCACCTGCGTGTTCACGGGCCGGTCGCCGATCACCGGCAGACGGAACGACAGCAGCTTGTCCATCAGCCGCATCGCCCCGCCTTCGCTCTCCGGCCGGTCGATCATCACGGTCTTCGGTGCCGGCTTGGCGCGCGCAACGTCTCCCTCCGCGTTCTTCGCCTTCTTCCTGCCGAACATCGCACCCATTTCCAGTGCCATTGCGTCCTCCGCCGCGTGATCAACGTGGCGCCGCGGACGATGCCGGGCGCCATCTCGTTGCCGCAGCGCGCCGCGGCAACACTTGTACTTCGGATATGCGTGTGCTGGTCATCGCTCGCCGACGCTCAGACGCCGATCGCCGCAAACGCGGGCGAGCGCGCCAGTTCGCGCAGGTCGAGCTCGGTGAAGCCGGCGCCATCGGCGTCGCGGTAACGCACCTGCTCCCAGTTGGCGGCAGCTTCGCCGGCCGGTGGCAGTGCGGTCAGGTCCTTCACGTTACGAATGCCGAATGCGCGCGTGATCAGGATGGCGGCGTTCACGCCCAGCCCTTCTCCGAACACGAGGACCTGCTGCCCCTGGTCCGGCGGCAAGGGGGTGCGACCGGACATGTGAAGCAGGTCCACCACGCCGACGAGCCGGCCGCGCACGTTGGCCAGTCCGCGATACCACGGCTTGGTCCATGGCACCCGGGCGATTTCCGGCAAGGGCACGATCTCGCCAGCCATGCCCATGTCGACGAGGAAGTTCTCCGCGCCCGCGCGTACGGCGAGCCGCGTCGGTTCGGTCGGAAGACCCGGTGCGTCCCTCAGCTTCTGCGCGAGGTTCGTCGAGAACTCGCGCAGCTTCACGAGCTGCCTGGCGCTGGCTTCGGTTCCGGTGGCCATGGGAGGTGGTGGCGATCAGCCGAGCGCGGCGATCTTCTCGAGGAGTTCTTCCGGCTTGACGGGCTTGACGATGTAGTCGCGCGCGCCCTGCCGCAGGCCCCAGATGCGATCGGTCTGCTGGTTCTTGCTGGTGCACATGATGATCGGAATGCCTTGCGTGGCCGGGTCCTTCGACAGGGCCCGCGTGAGCTGGAACCCGTTCTGGCCCGGCATGACGACGTCCATCAGGATCAGGTCCGGCACGATCGCCTTCACCTTCATCATCGCTTCCTCCGCGTTCTCGGCCGCGGACACGGCGAACCCGTTCTTCGTCAGCAGCTCCGTCAGGAAGAAACGCTCCGTGGGCGAATCGTCGACGACCAGCACCTTCTTCACGCTCATGGGTGTTCCCCGCACTTCCTCATCAGTTCATCGAATGCTGTCGCACGGCGGTCAGCAGGCTGTCCTTCGTGAACGGCTTCGTCAGGTACTCGCTCGACCCGACCATGCGACCGCGCGCGCGGTCGAACAGGCCATCCTTCGACGACAGCATCACGACCGGCGTCTTGTGGAAACGCGGGCTGCGCTTGATCAGCGCGCAGGTCTGGTAGCCGTCGAGCCGCGGCATCAGGATGTCGCAGAAGATGATGTTCGGCTGGTGGTCATTGATCTTCGAGAGTGCCTCGAAGCCGTCCTGCGCCAGGATGACCTGGCAACCGGCCTGGTTCAGGAAGATCTCCGCGCTGCGGCGGATGGTGTTCGAGTCATCGATCACCATCACCTTCTTTCCGCGGATGTCCGTGAAGTCTGCGGGCATGTCGTCTCGTCCCTCGTTACACGACCGCCCCGCCGCGACCCGCCTCTAACGCCGACCGGACTCGCCGGACCCGCTGGGCATGGAATCGCGGACGATACGATCGACCGATCCTGGAGTTGTACCGGAAGGCGCCATGGGCAACCGCTTTGAATACGGCAGTTCCCCGGTCAGATTTCGACCATTTCGAAATCTTCCTTGCGGGCGCCGCATTCAGGACAGGTCCAGTTCGGAGGAATGTCTTCCCATCGGGTCCCCGGCGCGATGCCGTCGTCTGGCAGGCCGGCGGCTTCGTCATAGATCCAGCCGCAAATGAGGCACATCCAGGTCTTGGTCGCCACGCTTGTCGTCATCGCATCGGAAACAGCAAGTCAACGGTTAAAATCAAACACTTAGCGCAGCATCATAACGTGGCACGAAAGGTAATCGCTACCACCTTCGCGCTACGGAATCCGGACCGCACACAACGATGCGGACGTGCGCGAGCCAGTGGAGCGCAGGGAACCCCTGGATTGCAGGTGAGTAGCATGCTGACTCGCAGGATCACCGCGCGCAGAGCGCAATGCCGTTGACCATGTCTTCGTTGCCCGTCGTCCTTACTTTCGGTCTGTCTGATCCCACCGGCGCGGCCGGCGTGCAGGCGGACCAGCTCGCCTGCGCCAGCATGGGCTGCCACCCGGCGACCGTGGTGACGGCGATCGCGACCACCGGGCGCGAGGACGGCGACGACTGGCTCGCCATCGAGGCGGACCTCATCGAGGTGCAGGCGAAGTCGGTGCTGCAGAACATGCCAGTCGCGGCGTTCAAGGTCGGCGCACTGGCGACCGCGGACCAGGTGCAACCCGTCGCGGAGGCGCTTGCCGATTTCTCCGACGTGCCCGTCGTGCTCGATCCCGTGCTCGACCACTCCGGCGGCGAAGAGTGGGAGGACGACGACCTCGTCGATGCGATCCGCGAACTGCTGCTGCCGCAGACCACCGTCATCACTCTCAGCCTCACGCAGGCGCGCGCGTTCGCCGCCGCGGGCGAACCCGGCGAAGAAGCGGAATCGTTTTCAGCCGCCGACTGCGCGGGCCACCTCATCGACGGCGGCGCCGAATACGCGCTGATCACCGACGCCGAACCGGGTCAGACGGTGCTCGTGAACATGCTCTTCGACGAATCCGGTCTCGTGCGCCGCGATGCGATGCCGCGCATCGCTCATCCGGCCGGGGGCCAGTTCCGCGGCACCGGCGACACCCTGTCCGCGGGCCTCGCCGGCCTGCTCGCCCAGGGCATCGACGTGCCGGAGGCGGTTCAGGAGGCGTCCCAGTACACGACCGCGGCGCTGATGCATGCGTTTTCCACCGGGCTCGGCGTGGCGGTCCCCGATCGTCTCTTCTGGGCGGGCGACGATGAGGATGAGGACGAAGGCGTCAGGGATGCCAACTGACCGCTCCCGCATCGCCGGCGTCTACCTGTTGACGCCCGACGCCACGGGCGCGGCGTTCGACCGGGTGCTCGCGATCGTCGACGCGGCCCTCACCGCCGGGGTGAAAGTCGTCCAGTACCGCAACAAGGTCGCTGATGAACGCGAACGCGAACGGCAGGCAATCGCGATCGTGCAGCTCGTCAAGTCGGCAGGCGGGCTGGCGATCGTCAACGACCGGCCGGGCCTTGCCGCCGCCGCCGGCGCCGACGGCGTGCATCTCGGCCGCGACGACGGCGACGTCGGCGAAGCGCGCCGCCTGCTGCCGGAGGCGCTGATCGGCGTTTCCTGTTACGACCAGCTCAGTCGCGCCGAGCAGGCCGTCGCAGACGGCGCGGACGCGATCGCATTCGGCTCGATGTTCCCCTCGAGCACGAAACCCGGCGCTGTGCACGCATCGCTCGAATTGCTGCGGAGCGCGCGCCGCCGATGGCCGACGCGGCGCGTGATCGCGATCGGCGGCATCGACAGTGGCAACATCCACGAGGTGGCGGAAGCAGGCGCCCACGCCGCCGCACTGATCAGCGCCGTGTTCGAGGCCGAGGACCCGCGCCGCGCCGCAGGCCAGCTGGTGCACTTGTTCAACGAAGGACAACAACGACATGAATCGCAACGAGCAGCTGTTTGAACGCGCACAGAAATGCATCCCGGGCGGCGTGAACTCTCCCGTCCGCGCGTTCCGCTCGGTGGGCGGCACTCCGCGCTTCATCGCGCGTGCCGACGGCCCGTACTTCTGGGATGCCGACGGCAAGCGCTACATCGACTACATCGGCTCGTGGGGACCGATGATCCTCGGCCATGGCCATCCCGAGGTCGTGCGCGCGGTCCAGGAGGCGGCGGCGCGCGGGCTGTCCTTCGGCGCGCCGACCGAGGCCGAAGTGGAAATGGCCGAAGAACTGCTGAAACTGGTGCCGTCGATGGAGCAGCTGAGGCTCGTCTCGTCCGGCACGGAAGCGGCGATGAGCGCGATTCGCCTCGCACGTGGCGCCGCGGGCGGTGGCAAGGGCCGGCGCAAGATCGTCAAGTTCGAAGGCTGCTACCACGGCCACGCCGACAGCCTGCTCGTGAAGGCGGGCTCGGGCCTGCTGACGTTCGGCAACCCGAGCAGCGCCGGGGTGCCGGCCGAGATCACGCAGCACACGCTCGTGCTCGACTACAACGACCCGCAACAACTCGAGGACGCGTTCCGGCAGCACGGCGATGACATCGCGTGCGTGATCGTGGAGCCCGTCGCGGGCAACATGAACCTCGTGCGCTCAACGCCTGAGTTCCTGAACACGATGCGGACGCTGTGCACGCGGCACGGTGCCGTCCTGATCTTCGACGAGGTGATGTCCGGCTTTCGCGTCGCGCTCGGCGGCGCGCAGTCGCTGTACGGGATCGACCCGGACGTCACCGTGCTGGGCAAGGTGATCGGCGGCGGCATGCCGGTCGCGGCTTTCGGCGGCAAGCGCGACGTGATGAAGCACCTGGCGCCGCTCGGAGGCGTGTATCAGGCCGGCACCCTGTCCGGCAACCCGGTCGCCGTCGCGTGCGGGATGGCCACGCTGAAGCTGATCCAGCAGCCCGGTTTCTATGACCGGCTGGGGGCACGAACCGAACAATTGATCGCGGGACTGCAGCGCGTCGCGCGCGAGGCGGCGCCTGCCATTGCCTTTGCCGGAGACACCGTTGGAGGGATGTTCGGCCTCTATTTCGCTGCCAGAATCCCGGGGAGCTACGCCGAGGTGATGCAGGGCGACAAGGAGCGCTTCAACCGCTTCTTTCATGCGATGCTGGACCGCGGCGTCTATCTGGCGCCGTCGGCCTTCGAAGCCGGTTTCGTCTCGATTGCGCACGACGAGGCCGTGATCGAAGCAACCCTCACCGCAGCACGGGATGCTTTCCGGACGATTGCGGGGCCCTGACTTGCGGTAGAACAATCCATCCCCTCCCTTAAAGAGGGAACTTGGCCGCTTCCGGCCGGGACCAAAGAACAATGCACTCATTGCTGACCCTTCTTTTCGCGCTCGTCGCCTTGGTGGCCCAGCCGGCAGTTGCGCAGTCGCTGCCGCGCTTCGGTGCTCCAGAGAAGCACGTGGACGCGGAACTGATCGCTGCCACGGACGCCGTCGTTCCCGGCCAGGCGCTCACCGTCGCGCTGAAGCTGAAGCACGAGCACGAGTGGCACACGTATTGGCAGGTGCCGGGGGACTCGGGGCTGCCGACGCGGATCGAGTGGCTCCTGCCGGCAGGCTTCACTGCCGGGCCGATCGAGTGGCCGCATCCCAAGCGGCTTCCCGCCGGTCCGCTCGTGAACTTCGGGTATGAGGGCGAGACCCTGCTGCTCACGACCATCAAGGTGCCCGCCGACCTCCCCGTCGGCGGCAAGGTGACCCTCGCCGGCAAGGCGGAATGGCTGGAGTGCAAGGACGTCTGCATCCCGGGGAGCAGCGACATCGCGCTGACCCTGCCGGTGAAGGCGGCGGCCGGTCCGTCGGCCTCGGCCGGTCTTTTCGACGCCACGCGAAGCCGTGTTCCGCAGCCGCTCGCCGGATTCGCGGGTCAGGGAACGATCGACGGCGCGCGCATCAAGCTCAGCTTTGCGCTGCCGGCTGGCAAGGCGGCGACTCGGCTCGAATTCTTCCCGGTAGAGGAAGGCCGGATCGAAGCGGCGGCGCCGCAGGTGCTCAAGCGCGAGGGCGATGCCGTCGAGCTGTACCTCACCGCCGCCCAGCCGGTGAAGGCGGATGCCAAGGCCATCAAGGGCGTACTGGTGGCCAACGGCGGCCCGGGCTCGGGTGGCTGGGTGGCCAGTGTCGACATGCCGATGGTCCCCGGCGCGGTTGCGCCGGTGGCATCAGGCGCAGGAGCAACGAGCACCGCGCCCACGATGACGCTCGTCGCAGCCCTCGGGGCCGCCTTCCTCGGTGGCTTGATCCTGAACCTGATGCCGTGCGTCTTCCCCGTGCTTTCGCTGAAGCTGATCGGACTGGCGCAACACCGCACGCACTCCGGCCCGATGGCCGCCCATGGCATCGCCTTCGCCGCGGGCGTCGTGCTGTCGTTCGTGCTGCTGGCCGGCCTGTTGATCGCGCTCCAGCAGGCGGGCAGCGCGCTTGGCTGGGGCTTCCAGTTGCAGACGCCGTGGGTGGTCGCCAGCCTGACGGTGCTGTTCTTCCTGATCGGCCTCAACCTGCTCGGCGTTTACGAATTCACGTTCGGCAGCGGTGTGGCCAATACCCGCGCGGCGGACAACCTCACGGCGAAATCGGACTGGCGCGGCAGCTTCGGCACGGGCGTGCTGGCCGTCATCGTCGCCTCGCCGTGCACGGCGCCCTTCATGAGCGCGGCGCTTGGCTATGCGATCACGCAGCCGGCGGCCGTTTCGCTGTCGGTGTTCGCGGCACTCGGTGTCGGCATGGCCACGCCGTACCTGCTGCTGACCCTGTTCCCCGCGCTGCTCGCGAAGCTTCCGCGTCCCGGACGCTGGATGGAACTGTTCAAGCAGTTCATGGCGTTCCCGATGTTCGCGACGTGCGTGTGGCTGATGTGGGTCCTTGCCCAGCAGGTCGACGCCGGCGGGGTCGCGCTCGCGCTCGGCGTACTGGTCGCCATTGGCTTCACCGTATGGGCAGTGGGGCTCTCGCAGCGTGGCGCCTACGTGTTCCGCTGGGTCGCACTCGCCGGCGCGGTGGCGGCGGCATTGACGTTCGTCCCACTCGCAACCTCCGAGCCGGCCGCGCAGGCCAAGGGATCGAGCGCCACCGGCTGGGTCGAGTACTCGCCCGAAAAACTCGCGCAACTGACGGGTGAAGGCAAGGCGGTGTTCGTCGATTTCACGGCGGCCTGGTGCGTGACCTGCCAGGTCAACAAGCGCGTTGCGTTGAACACGGACAAGGTCGTCGGCCGCTTCGCTTCGGAGGGCATCGTGCGGATGAAGGCCGACTGGACCAACCGTGACGAGCGCATCACGAAGGCGCTGGCGCAGTTCGGCCGCAATGGAGTGCCGCTCTACGTGCTCTATGACACGAGCGGCAAGCCGACGGTATTGCCGGAAATCCTGACGGAGGGCACGGTCCTCGCCGCGCTCGACAAGGTTAAGCTGGCCGCTCGCTGACTTCCCGTCGCCGACTCTTCTTCATCGCCGATGAAATTCACTGCTGCTCTGATCGCGGCGGTTGCCGCCGTTTCCTCGTCGGCCTGGGCGGCCGCCGTGCCGGGCCAGCCCGCCCCCGCCTTCCGCGCTGTCGATGTCAGCGGGAAGCCGGTTTCCCTCGCCGACTTCCGCGGCAAGACGGTCGTGCTCGAATGGAACAACCCCAATTGCCCGTTCGTGCAGAAGCACTACACGAGCGGGAACATGCAGGCGCTGCAGCAGAAGAACACCGCGGCGGGCGTCGTCTGGCTGGCCATCAACTCCACCACCGAGTCGCACTCCGACTACATGGCGCCGTCGAAGCTGGCAGCGTGGTTCGGCGAGCAGAAGGCCGCGCCGACAGCCGTCGTGATGGACCCGAAGGGCGAAATCGGTCGCGCCTATGGCGCCAAGGTCACTCCGCACATGTTCGTCATCGACCCCAAGGGGACGGTCGTCTACGCAGGCGCGATCGATGACAAGCGCAGTGCCAACCCCGCGGACGTGAAGACGTCGACCAACCACGTTGCCGCGGCACTCGGCGAACTGGGATCGGGCAAAGCGGTGACGCTTGCGGCAACCACCGCGTACGGTTGCACGATCAAGTACTAGCGAGCTGCTTCAGCCGCTGTCGTCCCCGCCCTCGGGCTTGCGCAGGGCCTGGACGATCCACCAGAGCGCCGCGCCGGTTGCACCCGCGGCGGCAATCCAGCGGGCCGTTGGCGATGCACGGAGTGCACGCACGAGCAGCCACCCGGCCGAAAGCATCCAGGGCCGCGCACCGACCCCGCGCCCCCCGGTTCCCTGACCCTGCATACCCGCCCACGAGCCGGCGAGGCGCAGCGCCAGCGCGGCGATGCCTTTCGGGCTCATCGCCACCGAGCGCACCTGGCCGATGGCGGTCGCAATCTGGAGTCTCTGCAATGCCGCGCGCGTGCGCAGTGCGTCGCGCCGCATTGCCATGTCCTCGCGTCGCTGCCGTGTCATGCGGGCGGCCGGGACACGCCACGGAGGGCGTCGCAGTCCTGCTTCAGCTCGGCGAGCGTCGCTTGCAGCAACGGCGGAGCCGCGTGAAGCCTCGCGCGCAGCCAGGCGACGAGGCCACCGCCGGCCAGTGCGTAGATGACCGCGACGACCCCAGCCGCCGCCGAGCGGTGCGTATCCCAGAAGAGGGACACAACCCAGAGCGATCCGACGAGCAGGGCGGCGAGCACGAGCGAGACGGCCAGCAGGCCGATCAAGAGCCACCGGCCCGCGCGCTCGCGGGCCTCGGTAAGTTCCAGCGCGGCGAGTTCACCGCGCGTAACGAGGGCGGCCGCCGCCAACGCAGCCGTCTCACGCAGGCGTCCCGACGGCTGCGGTCCGCTGCCGCTCTCGTCCGGAAACGCGCTCACTTACGGTTGACGGCGAGGCCGACAAGGAACGCCAGGCCGGCGGCCACTCCCATCGCGGTCCACGGGTGTTCGTGGACCCAGGTGTCCGTCGCATGCGCAGCCGCCTTGGTCTGCGCCACGGCCCGCTGCTCGAACTCATAAAGCGAGTCCTTTGCGCGGACGAGCGCGGCCTGCGCCCGGCCCCTCAGTTCCTTGGCTTCTTCGCCGGTCGCATGACCGGCCTGCCGCAACAGTTCCTCGGCATCCAGCAGTACGGCGTTGACGTCGGCCGTGACCCGCTCTTTCGTGATTCGTTCCATGAACCCTCCTTGGCTCGCTATTACCGCCTTTTCAAACTAGGCGGGCTGCCGAAGCGTACTTTGACGGAAGGTAAAAAGGTGACGATCGCCCCGGGGCTGCCGGGGAAACACCAGTCAGCCTTGTACGTAGACCCAGTTCAGCAGGGCATCAAGGGCGGCCTGCGTCGCGCCGGCGTTGGGATGATTCACGAACGCGACGATGGCGTAGCGCCGACCGCTTGCGGTAAGTACGTAGCCGGCAATGGCGCGCGCATCCACCAGCAGTCCCGTCTTGATGTGGGCCGAACCCGCGGCGCCCACGCGCTTGCGCATGGTGCCGTCCACGCCGACGATCGGCAGCGACGACATCAGTTCCGGCATCAGCGGTGAATTGAACGAAGCGACGAGCAGGCGGACGAGCCCCGCGGTGGTGATGCGCTCGACCCGCGACAGGCCGGCACCGTTTTCGAGCACGAACTCGCGGCGATCCAGCCCGCGGCTCACGAGCCAGTCGCCAACGGCGCGCTGTGCCCGCTCCATGTTTGCCGGCTGGCGGGTCGTTTCCGCACCGATCGTCAGGAAGAGCTGGCGCGCCATCACGTTGTTGCTGAACTTGTTGATGTCGCGGATGACCTCGGCGAGCGGCCGCGATTCGTGCTGCGCGATCCGGCGGGCATCGGCCGGCGCCACGCCGTCGCGTGCACGCCCGCCCCAGGTGCCTCCGCTCGCTTCCCACAACGAGCGGAACAATCCCTGGGCGTACTGCACCGGAGTGAACAGGTTCACGTGCCACACCTTGTCCCCGCACGACAGCGGGAACACGCCGCGGAACTGCGGGCGCATCGGCTCCGTGAAGTCCCCGCCGAGCCGGGCGCGCCAGTCGTTGCACGGACCTTCGCTCGTCTTCACGGACGTGGGCACCGTCATTCCCGAGATCGCGGGCAGCGCGAACACGCGGACCTGCCGCGCATCGGTGTCGGGAACGAAATGGAAACTCACCGCCTTGTAGTTGAGCAGCAGCGCGTCGGGACCGGCGTTGTACGGTCGCAGCGCTTCGCCATCGAAGGCGCCGGCGTCGTGCGGCATGGCCTCGAACGCCGAGCGGTCGAGCACCAGGTCGCCACGGATCTCGCGCACCCCGACGCCGCGCAGGCGCTGCACCAGCAGCCACAGGTCCTCGAAGACAAGACGAGGATCGCCGCCACCGCGCAGCCAGAGGTCGCCCTCGAGAACACCCTGCTTCAGCGGCGCCGTCGCGAGTGCCTCGGTTCGCCAAACGTATTGCGGTCCCAGCAATTCGAGGCCTGCCATGGTCGTGGCGAGCTTCATCGTCGAGGCCGGGTTCATCGGCTGGTGCTCGTTGATCGCCACGGTGATGCCGGTGCCGGACAGCGGCACGATCGATATCGCGATGGCGTTGAGCGGCACACGGGCCGCGCGCAGCTCGGCGGCGACGCTTTCGGGCAGTACGGGCGGGACGGTCGTCTGGCCTCTGACCGGCAACGCGAAGAGCGCCAACGCCGCCATGCAGGAAATCAAAAGCGCTCGACGCGCGCCGGGGAGAAAGCGGGGCAGCAACGGAACCCTCCTGTGAACGACGCAATGCGCGCCACCGTCCGCGCGATTATCCGCACGGACACGGTCGCCGCCAGCGGACGCGCTCCACCAACGAAAACGGCGCCCGCAGACGCCGTTCGAGTTGAAAGCGGGGTCCGTCAGCTCGATAGCTGCAGCAGGCCGAGACCGACGCGCCGGTACGAACCCACGCCGCGCAACAGCGGCTTCGTCAGCAGGTCGTGGTCGAGCACCTGCAGGACACCCTCGACCGACGCGTAGGGGACCTTCACCGTGCGGCTGCCATAGGGAAAGCGCAGTTCCTTCATCGTCACGTTGAAGAAATCCGGCTTGAAGCCCAGCTTCGGACCGGCGATCTTCAGCCATGCCTCGACTTCCTGCACGGTGCGGAAGGGTTCGATTTCCTTTTCGCCATTCACCACGCGTTCACGACCCACACAGGCGTCGAGTGCGAAGCGGTAGGGCAATCCCTGGACCAGCTGGACCACCTGTCGCTTGGGTGCAAGGGCGCTGATCGCTTCCACCGGCGGCTCGTTCCACGGGTCCGCGGAGTACACCCAGTACCGCCCCGGCGTGGCCGTGTCGGCCCGGAATACGAAGGCGACGCCGGCCTTGTTGCCGAACGTTCGCGTGAGGGCCTCATGGGCCGCGAGCGGATCGGCGTGCTCGGGCTCGAAGGTCACCGCGGTCTCGAACAGTTCGACCGTCGGGACGTCCATCTTCGTGTAGCTCATGACCGAATGGTCGAAACCGCTCTTCGCCCCCGGGCTCTTGCCCTTGGGCTTGTCGGTTCTGAGCCAGTGCGACGGAAGCCGCAGCGGGAACTCCATGGACGTGCTACCCCTTCTCCTTCGACGGGACCGATTCTCGCGCTCGCCGCGCCGCGTCGAACCGCACATAAAGGCTACTCCGGCGGCGGATAGCGCCCTTATGACCTGATGTTAGTGGTCACTCTGGCGCCGAAGGGCCAAGAAGTGGCTCCCGGGAAAGACCCTACAAATTTAGCGCGCCCCCGCCCTTGAAGAGCGGAGGCGGCGCCCCTACAATTAGCACTCGTCGGCAGGGAGTGCTAACAACCTCTCTGCGGCTACCGGAGGCCTCGCCTCCCTTGTTTTTCAGTTTCTCGATTTTCGTCGAGAGATCAGTCAACTAGGAGACCCAATGAAGATTCGTCCTTTGCACGATCGCGTGATCGTCAAGCGCCTGGACAACGAGCGCAAGACCGCCTCGGGCATCGTCATCCCCGACAGCGCGGCCGAGAAACCCGACCAGGGCGAGGTGGTTGCCGTCGGACCCGGCAAGCGCGACGAGAACGGCAAGCTGATCACCCCGGACGTCAAGGTCGGGGACAAGGTGCTGTTCGGCAAGTACTCGGGCCAGACGGTCAAGGTCGACGGCGAGGAACTCCTCGTCATGCGTGAAGAAGACATCATGGGCGTGGTTGCTTAAGGAACCCGGTCACGCCGGCCGCCCTCGGCGTTCGGCGACTTAAATTTTCTGGAGAAGAATCGCTATGGCATCCAAGCAAGTGTTTTTCGGTGACGACGCCCGTCATCGCATGGTTCGCGGCGTCAACATCCTCGCGAACGCCGTCAAGATCACGCTGGGCCCGAAAGGCCGCAACGTCGTGCTCGAGCGCAGCTTCGGCTCGCCGACCGTGACCAAGGACGGTGTCTCCGTCGCCAAGGAAATCGAACTGAAGGACAAGTTCGAGAACATGGGCGCGCAGATGGTCAAGGAGGTCGCGTCCAAGACTTCCGACCTCGCCGGCGACGGCACCACGACCGCCACGGTGCTGGCGCAGTCGATCGTGACCGAAGGCATGAAGTACGTGGCCGCCGGCATGAACCCGATGGACCTCAAGCGCGGCATCGACAAGGCGGTCATCGCCGCCGTCGACGAGCTGAAGAAGATCAGCAAGCCGACGACGACCAGCAAGGAAATCGCGCAAGTCGGGTCGATCTCGGCCAACTCCGACACCGAAATCGGCAAGATCATCGCCGACGCGATGGACAAGGTCGGCAAGGAAGGCGTCATCACCGTCGAGGACGGCAAGTCGCTGAACACCGAGCTCGAAGTGGTCGAGGGCATGCAGTTCGACCGCGGCTACCTGTCGCCCTACTTCATCAACAACGCCGAGCGCCAGAACACGGTTCTCGAGAACCCGTACGTCCTGCTGCACGACAAGAAGATCAGCAACATCCGTGACCTGCTGCCGGTGCTCGAGCAAGTCGCCAAGGCCGGCCGGCCGCTGCTGATCATCGCCGAGGAAGTCGAAGGCGAAGCGCTGGCGACCCTGGTCGTCAACAGCATCCGCGGCATCCTGAAGACCTGCGCCGTCAAGGCCCCGGGCTTCGGCGACCGTCGCAAGGCCATGCTGGAAGACATCGCCATCCTGACCGGTGGCACGGTGATCGCCGAGGAAGTCGGCCTGACGCTCGAGAAAGCCACGCTGAATGACCTCGGCCAGGCCAAGCGCGTCGAGATCGCCAAGGAAGACACGACGATCATCGACGGCGCCGGCGATCACAAGACGATCGAGGCCCGCGTCAAGGCGATCCGCGCGCAGATCGAGGAAGCCACCAGCGACTACGACCGCGAGAAGCTGCAGGAGCGCGTCGCCAAGCTGGCCGGCGGTGTGGCGCTCATCAAGGTGGGTGCCGCGACCGAAGTCGAGATGAAGGAGCGCAAGGCCCGCGTCGAGGACGCGCTGCATGCGACCCGTGCGGCCGTGGAAGAAGGCATCGTCGCCGGTGGCGGCGTCGCACTGATCCGCGCCAAGCAGGCCATCGGCAAGCTCAAAGGCGACAACACCGACCAGGACGCCGGCATCAAGATCGTGCTGCGCGCGATGGAAGAGCCGCTGCGCATGATCGTCGCCAACTCCGGCGACGAGCCGAGCGTGGTCGTCAACGCCGTGGCCAACGGCAAGGGCAACTACGGCTACAACGCGGCGACGCACGAGTACGGCGACATGGTCGAGATGGGCGTGCTGGACCCCACCAAGGTCACGCGCACCGCGCTGCAGAACGCCGCTTCGGTGGCCGGCCTGATGCTCACGACCGACGCGATGGTCGCCGAGCTGGTGGAAGAAAAGCCCGCCGGCCAGGGTGGCGGCATGGGTGGCATGGGCGGCATGGGTGGCATGGGCGGCATGGACATGTAACTCCGACCGCCGACCGCGGCGCATAGCGTCGTCGCGCGCGCTTGCCGTACCCATCAGTACTGTCTGCGCGCGCGCTCCTAGCTCTGCATCCGCGGATCGGCAGCCGGGTTCAGCGCCGAACCAAACAGAAGATCAGACGGCCCGCTTCGGCGGGCCGTTTTCTTTTGTACGCTGGATCAGCTGCGGGTCCGGCTCGGCAGCAGGACGGTCGACAGCGCGAGGAGAATCAGGGCGAGCGCCCCGTAGTCCTGCCAGTGCGGCTCCTCACCGAGCATCAGCATGCCGGAGAAGACGCCGATGACCGGAATCATCATCACCGACAGTCCGCTCGCCGCCGGAGGCAGGTTGCGGGCAAGCATGGACCACACCACGTGGCAGAACGCGATCGCAATCGCCATGTTGTAGACGATCGAAACCCACTCGAGCGGCAGCGGCCAGCGCCAGCGGCTCATCTCGAACGCGATCGAGGCGAGGCTCACGGCGACAAGCGTCAGCGCAAGCATCCAGAACGTGAGCGCGATGGTCGGCATCGCGGTCAGGTGGCGCCGCATCAGGTGCGTGCCATAGCCCCAAGCCGCGGCCGCGCCGAGCATCAGGAGCGTGCCGAGCGGGGAGCCGGCGAGTTTCGTGAATTCGGACGACAGCAGCAGCAGCGTGCCGACGAAGGCCGCCGCCACGCCGATCCAGTGCCGCGGCAGCGGCTTCTCTTTGAACAGCAGCAGGCCGAACACGACCGCCCATACAGGCATCGTGTAGCCGAGGATGGCCGCGCGCCCGGACGGCAGCATCTTGAGCGCGACGATCGCGATCAGATGCCACACCATCACATTCGGAATGGCGAGTTTCAGGATCGACGGCCAGGCGCCGTCCGGCACCGTCAGCGCAACGCCGGTCGCACGGGCCCAGATCCAGATGAACACCAGGCCGCCGGCGATGCAGATTGCACGGAAAAAGAGCGGCGGCATCTCGGCGATGCCGAACTTCATCACCGGCCAGTTCACGCCCCAGAAGATCGTGAGCAGCGCGAGCAGCGCGAGGTCGCGGCGTGAAAGTCGAACCATGGGAGCGCGGCAGGCTACCACGCGCGTGGACCTAGAATGGCGCGCATGAACTTCATCGACATGCTGACCTCGCGCTGGCGGGGCGCGGATTCACTGCTTGCCGTTGGACTCGACCCCGACCCCGCGCGCTTCCCGGCGCACTTGCGCGACCGACCGGGCGCGATCTTCGAGTTCTGCCGTGCCATCGTGGACGCGACCGCCGACCTGGCATGCGCGTTCAAGCCGCAGATCGCCTACTTCGCCTCGACGCGCGCGGAAGACCAGCTCGAGCGCCTGATCGCGCACATCCGTGCGCGGCATCCGGACGTGCCCGTGATCCTCGATGCCAAGCGCGGCGACATCGGCTCGACCGCGGAGCACTACGCGCGCGAAGCGTTCGAGCGCTACGCCGCGCACGCGGTCACCTTGTCGCCGTACATGGGGTTCGACTCGATCGAGCCGTATCTCGCGTATCCGGATCGTGGCGCGTTCCTGCTCTGCCGGACCAGCAACGCCGGCGGCAACGACCTCCAGATGCTCGACATCGGCGGTGAACGACTGTTCGAGCGGGTGGCGCGCATGACCGCGTCGACGTGGAATCGAACCGGCCAGCTCGGCCTCGTGGTCGGTGCCACGTTCCCCGAGGAACTCGCGCGCGTGCGCGCACTGGTCGGCGATATTCCGCTGCTGGTGCCGGGCATCGGTGCGCAGGGCGGCGACGTCGAAGCGAGCGTGAAAGCCGGCCAGACGGCAGCGGGCCTCGGGATGGTCGTCAACTCCTCGCGCGCGATCCTCTACGCGGGCAAGGGCGAGGACTTCGCCGAAAAGGCGCGCGCCGTGGCGATGGCCACGCGCGACGAAATCAACCGCTACCGCCTGCGCTGAGCCTGGGCCACCGGTGACGGCAGTTCGATGTCGGCCCGCGCCCACGCGACGCGGACGCGCCGCTCCAGTTCATCGGCGACGGCATCCTCGCCCAGCCAGCGCTCGGCTGCGGCGAGCCCGGTCATCGCCACCGCGTTCTCGGGGTTGCGCTCGAGGTCGTCGGCAAAGACGACACGCGCCTCCTTCGCCCGCCCGCTCGCCAGCAGCGCGCGGCCAAGTGCATGGCGCGCCGGCAGTTGCCACGCGGGCGGCTCGTCGGGTTCCAGGCGGTCCTCCGCAGCAACGGCCGCAACCGCATGGCTCACGGCCTCGTGGCGGGCGCCACGGGCCAGTGCGACTTCGGCCGCCAGCAGCGAACGCGCGAGGCCCAGCAGGGCCGACGCGCTGTTGATGTTCTTGACCTTCAGCTTCTGCTCGCTCGCGCGGCGCTCCATCAAGCGCAGGCCTTCGGACTGCGCGCGCGCCGCCTCGACGTCGCCCTTCGCCGCGTACGCCAGGCCACGCGCGAAGTGGATCAGGCCGGTGAAATACGGGGCGTCGGTCATCTTCGGCTGCGGACGCGCGAGCAGCGCATCCCACTGCTGGTAGCGCGCAAGCGTCAGCCATGGCGCGGCCTGCATGTGCTGGCGGGTCCCGCGCCGCGCCGGCTCCTGCGGCAGGCGCTCGGCCGCGCGCGCCAGGTCCTCGGCCGCCTGCATCGCCACCTTGCTCTCGCCGCTCCACAGGGCGGAGGCCCACAGGAAGTGCATGTTGTGCGGGACGTAGTCCGCGGCGTAGGTCGGATTGGCGTTCACCGCGGCGAGATAGGTGCGATCCGATTCGACGGCGGCTGCGTTCGCGAGCACCGCATCGTGATAGCGACCGACGCGCAGATAGATGTGCGACGGCATGTGGACGAGGTGCCCGACGGCCGGCGCGAGCGTGCCGATGCGGTCGGCCGACGCAAGCGCCTTCGCCGGCGTGGCCGATGCTTCGTACAGGTGAATGCGGTAGTGATGGGCGCCGGGGTGGTCCGGCGCAATCCGGATGGCGCGGTCGAGCAGCGCGGCGATCTCCGGCGTCCACGGCCGCGGCGCCCCACCCGGCTGCCAGTAGTCGTACGGGTGGGCGTTCATGATCGCTTCGGCCGCCAGCACCGCGATGTCCGCGTCGTCCGGATACCGTGCCGCGACCTTGCGCATTGCGTCCGCGTAGTCGCGCGCGAGCTGGTCGGCCTCCGCCTTCGGATCGTCGCTGTAGCGCCTGGCCAGCGCCTCGATCAGCGCACGCGCGCGCGAGGACGGGTCGGGCGCATAGGCGCGCGCCTGCACGATCGCGTCGAGCGCGATCGGCACGTCCTCGCGCTTCATGTCGTGATTCACGCTGGGACCCAGGGCCCAGGCGATGCCCCAGCGGCACTGCGCGCAGTCGATGTCCGCGAGGGTGGCGGCACGAAAGGACCGCACGCTTTCGGCGAAGTTGAAGCCCCAGCCGAACACCATCCCCTGGTCGAACAACTTCTGCGCGCGCTCGCTCACCGAAACGCGGGGCGCCTTGTACGCACCGATCGACAGCACCCGCGCTTCGGCCACCGGCAACGCCCCGGCGTCGTTCAGGCAGACGGCCGCGGCGCCTTCCGGCTTCGCATGAGCCGCAGCGGAGCACAGCAGCGCGACCAGCGCGGCCAGCGGGAAGAGTCGGCGGCGCATCACGACAACGCGTTGCCGCAGAACGCCCGGAGGCGTTCGGACAGCAGTTCCGGCGCCTCTTCGGGGATGTAGTGCCCGGTCGGCAGCGGCGTGCCGGTCACCGGGCCGCGCGACTTCGCCTGCCAGTCGGCCACCGGCGTGTAGAGCTTGTGAACCACGCCCCGCTCGCCCCACAGCGCATGGACCGGGCATTCGATGCGACGCTCGCCATCCGCGCGATCGTGCTCGAGGTCGATCGACGCCGCCGCGCGGTAGTCCTCGCACATCGCGTGGATGGCTTCGCCCGTGAAGCAGCGTTCGTACTCCGCCATTGCGCGCGGGTCGAAGAAGTGCGGACTGGCCGTGCCCGACGGATCGAGCTTGCGGCGCAGGTAGAACGCCGGGTCGGCCCCGATCAGCGTCTCGGGCAACGGCTCCGGCTGGATCAGGAAGAACCAGTGGTAGTAGAGCGTGGCGAACTGCATGTTCGTCCGTTCGTACATCGTGAGCGTCGGCGAGATGTCGAGGACGACGAGCTTCGCCACCGCCTCGGGATGATCGACGGCGAGTCGATGCGCCACGCGGCCGCCCCGGTCGTGTCCGCACAGGAAGAACCGGTCGTGGCCCAGCGAACGCATCAGTTCGACCAGGTCCTGCGCCATCACGCGCTTGCTGTACGGCATGTGGACGGCGTCGCTCGGCGGCTTCGCACTGTCCCCGTAACCGCGCAGGTCGGGCATCACCAGCGTGTAGTGCCGCGCAAGGTCCGGGGCCACGCGATGCCAGATCGCGTGCGTCTGCGGGAAGCCGTGCACCAGCAGCAGGGGCGGACCCTCCCCACCGTGACGGACGTTGATCTCGATGCCGTTGACCGCTCGCCGTTCGAGGCGGAAGCGTCCGTCAAAAAGGGGAGTGTTCATCGACAGGACAGCGCGCGCTGCGCTGGAACGGGATCGGCGAATCCAGTCTAGACGTCCTGTCGCTGCTTCAACAATCCGACGAGCGTCTGCAGCGCCAGGATGATGGCCGTCGTCCGCACGGCGGCCCGGTCGCCGTCGAAGCGATGCGTCTCGGTCTTCACCCAAGGCGCGGTGGTGACGTCGCGCCGGATCGCCCAGGCAAAGCACACCGTGCCGATGGGCTTGTCCGCCGTCCCGCCATCCGGGCCGGCAATCCCGGTGACCGCAACCGCGACCTGCGCCGCGCTGTGCGACAGCGCGCCGATGGCCATCGCCCGTGCCACCGGTTCGCTCACCGCGCCGAAATCGCGCAGGTATGCCGCGGACACGCCGAGCGCCTGCATCTTGGCTTCGTTCGAATACGTGACGAACCCGCGGTCGTACCACTGGCTCGACCCGGGGACGAGCGTCACCGCGTAGCCGATGCCGCCGGCCGTGCACGATTCCGCCGTCGCGAGCACGAGGTGCTGCGCGCGCAGTCCCGCCCCGAGGCGTTCGGCGAGGCGCTGGATCGTTTCGGCGGCGTCGTTCATGCGAGGACCCGCATCAGCGCTGCGGCCACGAGCAAGGTGTAGAAGGCGGCGAGCAGGTCATCGAGCATCACGCCCACCCCGTTCTTGAACCGCCGGTCGAGGGCACCGATGGGCGGAGGTTTCAGGATGTCGAACAGGCGGAAGCCGACAAAGGCCACCGCCTGCGTGAATAGCCCGGACGGAAGCAGCCACAGGACCAGCCAGAACGCGACGATCTCGTCGATCACGATCGCGCCGTGGTCGGGCCGGCCCAGCGCCTTGCCGGTACGGTCGGCCGCGACCGAACCGAGGACGAACGTGGCCACGATCACGACCGCCCACGCGACGTCTCCCAGCCACGGATCGAGGACGACGAACACCAGCCACGCGAACAGCGTTCCCCAGGTCCCGGGCGCAGGCCGCAGCAGTCCGCTGCCGAACCCGAACGAGAGCTGGTGCGCCGGATGCGACATCATCAGCCGCCAGGACGGCGGCGGTGACGCGGGAGGCGCGGACGGGCCGGCGGTCGGCGCGGGGATCATGGCCGGAAATGGTCGAAAGCACGCGGCGCAGTGTCCATCGCCCGGCCGTCGGCGTCCACCAGTTCAAGACGCCCGGTCGATGTCATGGCGCCGATCCGGGTGACCGCGGTCGCCGCGGTCGCCGCGGCCCGCTCCACGGCCCGCCACTCCCCCGCCGAGGCCGTGAAGAGCAACTCGTAGTCATCCCCTCCGGACAGGGCCCAGCGGCGCTGGTCCGTCTCCGGCTGACGCCGCAGTTCAGCCGATCGCGGGACGCGGTCCCAGTCCACCCGGGCCCCTACCGCCGAGCGCTCCAGCAGGTGGCCAAGATCGCCCAGCAGCCCATCCGATACGTCGATGGCGCTGGTGGCCAGGCCCCGCAGAGCCAGGCCTAGCGCCACCCGTGGACAGGGCCGCTCCAGGCGCTCGATGCCGGCGATGGCGTCGTGCGCCGCATCCGACTCGCCCTTGCGCACCGCCAGCCCGAAGGCGGCCTCGCCGAGCGTCCCCGAAACCCAGAGGTCGTCCCCCGCGCGCGCCCCCGATCGCAGCAGCGCCTGCCCCGTCGGCACGACACCCATCACCGTGATGGTGATGACCGCGCCGTGCGGCGACCGCGTGGTGTCGCCGCCCGCCAGCACGCAGCCGTGGGCGTCGGCGAGCGCGAACATCGACTGCGAGAAGGACTGCAGCCACCGCTCGTCGATCTTCGGCAGCGCGAGCGCGAGGAAGAAGCAGCGCGGCTCGGCGCCGCAGGCGGCGAGGTCCGACAGGTTCACGGCGAGCGACTTGTGGCCCAGCGCGGCGGGGTCCACGTCGGGGAGGAAGTGGACGCCTTCGACGAGCGTATCGGTCGACACCGCCCACTGCTCGCCGGGCGCGGGTTGAAGCACCGCGCAGTCGTCGCCCACCGCAAGCGCGATGTCGGACCGGCCCGCGGGGACCGGGCGCGTGAAGAAACGCGCGATGAGGTCGAATTCGCCGAGCGGCGCGGCCATCGCGCGTTACCCGCGCGCGGCCACCTCGGCCGGGCGCAACTGTCCGGCGACCTTGTCCAGCACGCCGTTGACGTACTTGAAGCCGTCGGTCCCGCCGAAACTCTTCGCCAGCTCGACCGCTTCGTTGATCACCACCCGATACGGGATCTCGAGCCGCTGCTGCATCTCGTAGGTGCCGATCAGCAGGATGCCGTGCTCGATGGGCGAGAGCGCCTCGACGTTGCGGTCGAGGTAGGGCGCGAACTGCCGGCGAAGTTCGTCGGCGCCGTCGATCGTCCCGTGCAGGAGTTCACGGTAATGCCCGAGGTCGACCTTCTTGCCGACATCGTCGGCGCCGTCGCGTCCCTCGGCTTCCACCAGGTGGGCTTCGATGGCTGCCGCGTCCTGTCTGCCGACCAGCCACTGATACAGGCCCTGCAAGGCGAGTTCGCGCGCGCGGCGGCGGGCGCTGCGGCCGCCGCCCTTCGATGTTCCGGATTCCTTCGGCTGCAAGGGCTGCTCGTCCTATTCCGGGTCGGCGACGGCGCTTGCGCCGTCCTCGTCGAGCGCGAGCATCAGGTTGGCCATTTCGACCGCCACCCGGGCCGCATCGCGCCCCTTCTCCTCGACCCGCGCCTTGGCCTGCTCGTCGTTGTCCGTGGTCAGGATCGCGTTGGCGACGGGCACGCCGTAGTCGGCGGCCACCCGCGCCACGCCGCGCGCCGATTCCTCGGCCACGATCTCGAAGTGATACGTCTCGCCGCGGATCACGCATCCGATCGCGACCAGCGCGTCGAAGTCCTCGGTCGCCGCCAGGCGCGCGAGCGCGAGCGGAACCTCGAGCGCACCCGGCACGGTGATGTGCGTGATGTCGTCCTCGTCGACGCCGAGCGTGACCAGTTCGTTCATGCAGGCTTCGGCCAGCGCGCGGCCGGCCCACTCGTTGAAGCGAGCCTGCACGATGCCGATGCGCAGGTCGACGCCGTCGAAATCGGGTGCAACGAAATCCACCGCCATGTCAGCTCTCCAGGTAACCGGTGACCTGCAGGCCGAAGCCGGTCATCGAGGGCATCTTGCGCGGCTTGGCGAGCAGCTTCATCCGGCTCACGTTCAGGTCGCGCAGGATCTGCGCGCCGACACCGTAGGTGCGCAGGTCCGTCTTCGTCGTCCGCTCCACCCACTGGTGGGCGGCGTCGGGATTCAGCATCGTGTTGAACTTGTCGAGCAGCCGCTCGGTCGTGTCGGCACAGTTCAGCATGATCAGGACGCCGCCGCCGTTGCCGGCGATCTTCTCCAGCGCCTTGTGCACGGGCCACGAGTGCACCGACTCCTCGGTGTCGATCAGGTCCAGCACCGACAGCGGTTCGTGCACGCGGACGAGCGCCTCGCGCTCCGGCGACAGCTCGCCGTGCACCAGCGCCAGGTGGGCGGCGCCGCTCGGCTTGTCGCGGTAGACGACGAGTTCGAACGGCCCGGCCGAGGTCTGCACCTTCTTCGCCCCGATGCGCTCGACCATCGATTCGTGGGCCGCGCGGTAGTGGATCAGGTCGGCGATGGTCCCGACCTTCAGCCCGTGCCTGGCCGCGAAGGGCACGAGGTCGGGCAGGCGGGCCATCGTGCCGTCGTCGTTCATCACTTCGCACAGCACGGCGGCGGGGTTGAGGCCGGCCAGCCGCGCCAGATCGCAGCACGCCTCGGTGTGGCCTGCGCGCATCAGCACGCCGCCGGCCGCGGCCACCAGCGGAAAAACGTGACCCGGCTGCACGATGTCGCTCGGCCGCGCATGCGGTCGCGACGCCACGCGGATCGTCTGGGCACGGTCGGCCGCCGAGATGCCGGTGGTGACGCCCTCGGCCGCCTCGATGGCCACCGTGAAATTGGTGCCGTGAACCGTCTTGTTGTTGTTCGTCATCGGCGTCAGCTCGAGCTGCGCCGCATGTTCGGCGGTGATCGGCATGCAGATCAGGCCGCGCCCATGCTTGGCCAGGAAGTTGACCTTCTCGGCCGTGACGAAATCCGCCGCGAAGATGAGGTCACCTTCGTTCTCGCGGTCCTCGTCGTCCACCAGCACGACGATGTGGCCACGGCGAATTTCCTCGATGATTTCCTCGGTCGAGGCCAGTCCCGGACGGGCGGACTGAGGGTTGGGAACGGCAGACAACATGACGTTGACGCTCCGCGCCGGCAGGCGCGTGGGAAGACCCGGATTCTAGCCCCCGGGCCCCGCCCGGGCGCCTCCGTGGGCCGCCCCGCGGTTCCGCGCGCCTCAGCGCTGCCCGAAGGAGATGTTGCCGAAGATGGGGCCCGCCTCGCGCGGCAGGGCGCGCCAGTACTGGCGCGGACCATCCACCTTGCCACCCAGGGCCGCGGCCGCGTGCCACGGCCAGCGGGGGTCGTACAGGAAGGCTCGCGCCATCGCGACCATGTCCGCACGGCCGGCGTCGACGATCGCCTCGGCCTGGCGCGGTTCGGTGATGAGCCCGACCGCGATCGTCGGCAGTCCGGTTTCCGTGCGAACGATCTCGGCAAACGGCACCTGGTAGCCCGGTTCGAGCGCGATCTTCTGCCGGGGCGAGATGCCGCCGCTCGAGACGTCCAGCCAGTCGCAACCGCGCTGCTTCAGCGCCTGCCCGAACTCGACCGTGCTCTCCACGGTCCAGCTCTCCGCTTCGATCCCGTCCAGCCAGTCGGTGGCCGACACCCGCACGCCGACCGGGCGGTCGCTCGGAAAGGCCGCTCGCACGGCGTCGAACACCTCGAGCGGAAAACGCATCCGGTTGGCGAGCGAGCCGCCGTAGGCGTCGTCGCGCCGGTTGCTCACGGGCGACAGGAATTCATGGAGCAGATAGCCGTGCGCGCAATGGATTTCCACGGCCTCGAAGCCGAGCCGCGCAGCCCGGCGGGCGGAGTCGGCAAAAGCCTCGCGGAGCGTGGCCAACTCGTCCAGCGCAAAGGCGCGCGGAGGCGGCTCGCCTTCCGAGTGCGGCACGGCCGAGGGCGCCTCCGGCACCCAGCCGCCCTGCCCGAGCGGAACGAGCTTGCCGCCGTCCCAGGGTGCGTGGCTCGAGCCTTTCCGTCCGGCGTGGCCGAGCTGGATCGCGAGCGGGATCGCCGATGCGGACCGGATCATTTCGACCACGCGCCCCAGCGCCCGCTCGTTGTCGTCCGAATACAGGCCGAGATCGCCCCGCGTGATGCGACCCTCCGGTGTGACGGCAGTCGCCTCGACGAACAGCAATCCGGCCCCCGAGAGCGCCAGCGAACCGAGGTGCGCCATGTGCCAGTCGGTCGCGCTGCCGTCGACCGCCGAGTACTGGCACATCGGCGACACGAGGATGCGGTTGGGCAGCGTGAGGCCGCGCAATGAGATGGGATCGAACAGGCGTGGCATGGCTGAGCCTCAGTGGACGAGGAGGACGGACAGGTTCCAGGCGAGATGCGCGGCAATCGGCGCGAGCAGGCTGCCGGTGCGTTCCCGCAGCCAGAGGTATAGCAGCGCGGCGGGGACCACACCGAGCAGCAGGCCCGGCCGCAGGCCGTGCAGGGCGACGAACGATGCCGTCAACGCCACTCCGCCCCAGCCGACGTATGCGCCGGCCAGCCGCCACCGCTGGGGCAGTGCGCGGTCGAGGAGTGCCAGCAGGACACCGCGGAACACGATCTCCTCCAGCACGGCACCCACCATGACGGCTGCCACGGCCCCCGCGCCGAGGCGCACGGGCGCCGCGCCCCGCACCAGCATGATGACGACGTTGAGCAGCAGCGCGAGGCCGATGGCGATCACCACCACCCGCATGGAGCCGGCGCGGGGCGCGTTCAAACCGATCTCTTCGCGCTTGAGCAGGCCCAGCGCGATAAAGGGCTGCGCGGTCAGCAGGACGGCGAAGGCGGCGAGCACGGCGCCCCACGGCGCCCACGGCGGCGGCAGCAGCCAGCCGGCAAGCGCGAGGGCGATCAGGTAGAGCGCAAGCAACGCGACCGCGCGCCGCGCCCACATCCGTCCCTCGCCGTGCGCGGCAACGCTCGCCGCGATCAGCACGGCCAGGGCCACGGCCCAGCCGGCGGCGGTCGAGACGATCATGGAAGGTTCAGGCGGGGCCGCGCGTCGCGGCGTCTGCAATGAAGTCGAGCATGCCCGGAAGTTCCGACAGGACAGGCAAGAGTCGAACCTCCAGTCCGGGGTGGCGGCGGCGCAACTCGGCGAGCAGCGGCGGCACGTCGTTCGCCATGTGCCCGCCGTTGGCCCAGAACACCGGCAGCACGTCGATCGAGCGGGCACCGGCGCCGAGCGCGCGATCGATCTCCGCCTCGAGCGTCGGCGGCTGGAACTCGAGGAACGCGACGGCGACGTGCGCATCGGGCCTGCGCGCCTGCACTCGCTGCTGCAGTTCGAGCAGGGTCGTCGACCAGCGCGCGTCGCGGGCGCCGTGCGCGAACAGGATGACCGCGTGACTCGCCATGCCGGGCGGCCTCAGCCCGCACGCTCGAGCGACAGCATGCGCTCGACGTAGCGGGCGATCAGGTCGGCTTCGAGGTTGACGCGCGAGCCGGGACCCAGCGAGCGCAGCGTCGTCACTTCGTACGTATGGGGAATGATGTTGATCGACAACTCGCAGCCCTGCCTGGTGTCCTCGACGCGATTCACCGTCAGGCTCACCCCGTTCACCGCCACCGATCCCTTGTACGCGAAGTACTTCGCCAGTTCACGCGGGGCCCGCACGACAAGTTCCCACGATTCGTGCACCGGGACGAAGCGCACGACCTCGCCGACGCCGTCGACATGTCCGGCGACCAGGTGGCCGCCGAGCTTGTCGCCCAGCGCCATCGACGTCTCGATGTTCACGTCGCCGGCGCCGTCGAGCCCGGCCGTCTTCGACAGGCTTTCCTTCGAGACGTCCGCCGTGAAGCGCGCACCGTCGACCGAGGTCGCTGTCATGCACGCACCGTTCAGCGCGATGCTGTCGCCGACCGAGGGCCGGAAGCCGGTCACCGCGCTGCCGTCGATCGTCAGTCGCACACCGCCGTCGACGTCCAGCCGCTGCACCTCGACGACCTTGCCGACACCCTGCACAAGACCCGTGAACATCGCGATTCCCGGAAAGAGTTCTGCTGGAGAGCGTTACTGCAGCCGCGCAAGGATGCGCACATCCTCGCCCACCTGCGTGACTTGACGGAACGTCAGGCGCTGCGCATGCGCGAGATCGGACAACGCGGGCAGATGGACCATGCCCTGCGCCTGCCCGATCAGCATCGGCGCCAGGTAGACGAGCAACTCGTCGACGATCCCGGCGCTCACCAGCGAGCCGTTCAGCTTGAAACCCGCCTCGACATGCACCTCGTTGATGCCTCGTCCGGCCAGGTGCTTCATCAGTGCCGCCAGGTCCACCTTGCCGCGTTCGTTGGCCAGACGCACGACCTCGATACCTTTGCCCGTCAGACGCTGCTCGCGCTCGGCGTCCTCGATCGCGCACGCGACGAGCACCTTGCCCTCCCCCTCGAAGAAGCGGGCATCCGGATCGACATCGAGCCGGCTGTCGACCAGCACACGCAGCGGCTGCCGCGTCGTGTCCACCAGGCGCACGTTCATCTGCGGGTTGTCCGCCTGCACGGTGCCGATGCCTGTCAGCACGGCGCACGCGCGTGCGCGCCAGGCGTGGCCGTCGCGTCGCGCGTCCTCCGACGTGATCCACTGCGACACGCCGTTTTCGAGCGCGGTCTTGCCATCGAGGCTGGCCGCGATCTTCAACCGCACCCATGGCCGGCCGCGCGTCATCCGCGAGAAGAATCCGACGTTGACGTCCGCCGCCTCCTGTTCGAGCAGCCCGCAGCGCACATCCACCCCGTTGGCGCGGAGCATGTCGAGACCCTTGCCCGCCACGAGCGGATTGGGATCCTCGACAGCCGCGATCACGCGCGCCACGTGCGCTTCGGACAGTGCGGTGGCGCACGGCGGCGTGCGGCCGAAGTGGCTGCAGGGTTCGAGCGTCACGTACACGGTGCATCCCCGCACGTCGTGCCCGTTGCGACGGGCGTCGAGCAGCGCTTCGATTTCGGCGTGGTTCGATCCCGGCGGTTGCGTCCAGCCCTCGCCCAGAATGCGGCCGTCGCGCACGATCACGCACCCGACGCGCGGATTGGGCGTGGCGTGATACGCCGCCCTCTGCGCCAGTTCGAGTGCGCGCAGCATGAAGGTGTGGTCGGATTCGCTGTACAT
>CAVSCF010000016.1:0-73329 GCA_963726405.1 uncultured beta proteobacterium
CGAGCCGGACAGCCGCTTCGCGTAAGGCGTCGCCAGGAACGCGCAGGTGTAGCCGACGTCCATGATGTCGACGAGTTCGCCCAGCGGCGCGCGCTGCGCCGCCTCGTTGAGCAGCGTGTCGAAGTCCTTCAGGCCCGGACGCCGCGCGCGTCTTCAGCGGCCCCGGCGAAATCGCATGCACCCGGATGTTCTGCCCGCCGAGTTCGAACGCGAGATAGCGGCAGCACGCCTCGAGCGCCGCCTTCACCGGACCCATCACGTTGTAGTTGGCCACGACCTTGTTCGCGCCGTAGTAGCTCATCGCGAACATCGTGCCGCCGTCCTTCATCAGCGGCGCCGCCAGCTTCGCCATGCGCACGAACGAATGGCACGACACGTCCATCGCCTTCGCGAAACCGTCAGCCGAGCAGTTCAGCAGCCCGCCCTGCAGGTCCTCCTTCGGCGCGAAGGCGATCGAGTGGACGAGCAGTCGAGCCGGCCCCACGTCTTCGCCATGGCATCGAACACCGCTTCGAGCTGGCCCGGAATGCTGACGTCGAGCGGCATGAAGATCGGCGCCTCGAGTTCCTTCGCCAGCGGCTCCACGATAAGGCCGCGCCTTCTCGTTCAGGTAGGTGATCGCCACGTCGGCGCCGACCTCGCGGAACGCCTTCGCGCAGCCGTAGGCGATCGACGAGTCGTTGGCCACGCCGACGACGAGCGCTTTCTTGCCCTGCAGGATCGGGCGGGGAAGTTCGACGGTCATGCTGAGTCCTCGGTGAGGCTGTCGCGCCGGCAGGGCCGCGCGACGGCGATGCGGCGCGCTACGGCGTCCGCTCCTTGCGCGGCGCCGCCAGCACGTCACGCGTGTGACGGGCGATCATCAGTTCCTCGTTGGTCGGCACCACGAACGCGCTCGACCCGGCTGCCCGCGCCGGCTGATGCGCTGGGCACCGGCGCGGTTGGCATCGGCATCGAAGTTCGAGTCCGAGCCAGGCGGCGTCCGCGGCAGATCGCGCTCGCGCAGCTCGGCGCTGTTCTCGCCGATGCCGGCGGTGAACACGACCGCGTCGAGGCCGCCCAGCGCGGACGCGAGCGAGCCGAGTTCGCGGCCGATGCGATAGACGTACAGGTCGATCGCCTCCTTCGCGCCCGGCTCCGGGCTGGCCAGCAGCGCACGCATGTCGCTCGAGATGCCCGACACGCCGAGCAGGCCGGACTGCTGGTAGATCAGCTTCTCGATGGCCCGGACGTCCATCTTCAGTTCGTCCATCAGGTACAGGACGACGCCCGGGTCGAGGTTGCCGCAGCGCGTGCCCATCGGCAGGCCGTCGACCGCCGTGAAGCCCATCGTGCTCGCGATGCTGCGGCATGCCGACATCCCGCACATGCTCGAACCGTTGCCGAGGTGCAGCACGATGGTCCTGCCCGCCGCGGCCTTCGGATCGACCTGCGGCAGCACGCTGGCGATGTACTCGTACGAAAGGCCGTGGAAGCCGTAGCGCACGACGCCGCGGTCGGTGATCGACTTCGGCAGCGCGAACGCCTGTGCGACCGGCGGCTGCGTGCGATGGAACGCCGTGTCGAAGCACGCCACCTGCGGCAGGTCGGGCGAGCGCTGCATCAGCCCACGGATCGGCGCGAGATTGTGCGGCTGGTGCAGCGGCGCCAGCGGGATGTACTTCTCCAGCGCCTTCAGCACGGCTTCGGTCATCCGTGCCGGCTGGGAATACTCGAGACCGCCGTGGACGACACGATGCCCCACGCCGGCCAGCTTGTAGCCGTCGGACCTTCCGCGCAGGAAGCCGACCAGGTGGTCGAGCGCGCCCTCGTGACCGAGCGCGGCGCCATCGCCCCACTTCTTCTCTTCGATCACGTCACCGCTGTCGTTCTTCGCGACGAAGCGCGGCGAGGTGTACAGGCCTTCGGCCTGGCCACGAGCGATGAGCGCGAGGTCCTGCCCTGAAGTTGCGAACAGGGAGAACTTGAAGCTCGACGAACCTGCGTTCAGGACAACGATGGCGTCGGTCATGCGGGCACCACCTTGTTCGCGGCCTCCTTGCGCGCGTGCGCGACGAGGACCGCCACCCCGCAAGACGCCAGGCGGGTCATCACCGAGTCAGCCCGGCTGGTGAGGATGATCGGCACGCGTGCGCCGAGGACGATGCCCGCTGCGTCCGCGCCGGCCAGGAAGGAAAGGCTCTTGGCGAGCATGTTGCCGGCCTCGAGATCGGGGACGACGAGCACGTTCGCGCGCCCGGCCACCGGCGAGTCGATCTTCTTGATCTTCACCGACTCGAGGCTGATGGCGTTGTCGAGTGCGAGCGGACCGTCCACCAGTGCGCCGGTGATCTGGCCGCGGTCGGCCATCTTGCACAGGGCTCCGGCCTCGACGGTCGACGGCACCTTCGGATTGACGGTTTCCATCGCGGACAGGATCGCCACCCGGACCTCCGGGAAGCGAAGCGCGTGGCCGAGATCGATCGCGTTCTGGATGATGTCGACCTTGTCCTCCATCGTCGGCGCAATGTTCACGGCGGCATCGGTGACGATCAGCGTCTCGGCGTAGGAAGGCACGTCCATCACGAAGCAGTGGCTGACGCGGCGCGCGGTGCGCAATCCGGTGTCGCGCTTGACGACCGCCGCCATCAGTTCGTCGGTGTGCAGGCTCCCTTTCATCAGCGCTTCGGCCTTGCCCTGCCGCACCAGCTCGACTGCCTTGAAGGCCGAGTCCTGGCTGTACTCCGCGTCGACGATCGGATACGGGCTGATGTCGATGCCGCACTTTTTCGCCACCGCCTCGATCTTGGCCCTGGGACCGACGAGGATCGGCGCGATCAGGCCCAGCTTGGCGGCGTCGACGGCGCCTTGCAGCGAACTTTCGTCGCAGGGGTGGGCAACGGCCGTCGGTGTCGGCGGCAGCGCCTTGCAGAAGTCGATCAGGCGCTGGTACTTCTCGTGTGCTCGTTGACTCATCATGGACTCACTTGCGCGCCCTGCGCCTGCCTGCGGTCTTGCGCGCGGCCGGCACGGACGCGCGCGCCTTCACCTTCCTCGCCACGGTGCCGCCGTTTGCGCGCTTGCCTTTCAGCGTGGTGCCGATCTGGTCGATCATCGCGAGTTGCTCTTCGGAACGGCGCTGCACGCGTTCGTCGCCCATCAGCGCGCGCGCCAGCGTCGCCAGCCGCTCCCTGTCGCCCGGGGCCTTCAAGCAGCTCGGGCAACGTTGCGAGGGCGCGTTTCGGGCTCGTAGCGCACGATGAGTTCCTGCTCGCCCCGGACCCGGCGCCACTCGTCCGGCGTCATCTTCGGCAGCAGGTCACCGTATTCCTTGATCAATTGATGCCTCATCTGCAGCCTGGACAGCATCAGCGGTTCGCCCTTGCGCGCGAGCAGGCAGGCGACGCGCGCCAGGGCCTCGGGATAGCCGCCTTCGGCGATCGACGCGAGCGCCTCCTTCACGAACGGGAGGTCGCGGCCCTCGGCGACCGGCGCCGCCGTCGCCTCTGCCCCCGCCTTGTCGGCGATGTAGAGCGAGAACACGTTGCCGTAGGTCTGGAAGAACTGCGCTTCGCTGGTCGCATCGCGCATCGCGCGGTAGTACTCGAGCGAGGCGCTGATGGCGGCGGCTGCGACCTTCTCGAGCTTCACCGCCGCGTTGTCCTTGCCCGCCGGCCGGCGCTGCGCGCGCACCATTTCGGCGGCCGGTGCGACCCAGCCCAGCCAGGGGTTGAGGTCCGACAGCATCCAGCGCTGCCAGCGCAGCGGATGGAACTGGCGACGCAGCTTCGCCGTGAACTCGTTCGACGTGGCCTCGACGAATGGCTGCAGGAACAGTTCATAGGCGCGCTGGTTGAATTCCGAAATGGCAGCGACGGCCTCGAACGGCTTTTCATCGACGCGCCCGAAGCGGTTGGCGTGGGCCGCAACCTCTTCGAGCGATCGCTCCGTGAACTCGACCTCGTACTCCGTCTTGCCGCCGCGTCCGACATGCTCCTTGATGGCCATCGCGTACAGCCCGGGCGTGAGCGCCTCGATCGACTTCAGCACCGACACGATCTGCGCGTGTTCCTTCTTCGCGACCTTGCCGGACACGAAGATGCCGAGGTGGCCGATGTCCTCGTGCAGCAGGCCGACGATGACCTGGCCGCGGGCCTTGATCTCGTCCGTCGAGCCGTAGACGTCCGCGACCCAGTTGAACGCCTGCTGCGGCGGCGTGATGTTGTCGCCCATCGACGCGAACAGGATGATCGGCGCCTTGATGTCCCGCAGGTCGAAGGCCTTGCCGCCCTTCATCTTCGTCTCACCCGTCCACAGCTTGTTGCCGACGAACAGGTTCTGGGTGATCCACTCGATCTCTTCCCGGTTCATCAGGAAGAAGCCGCCCCACCAGCGCTCGAATTCCAGGAAGCGCGGTGGCTCGGTGTCGACGTTGGCGTACAGGGTGTAGTACTTGTCCCAGAACGTGTTGGCAGGGTTCAGGTTCTCGAAGTTCTCGACGAGGTAGGCGCCGTCGAACACTCCGTTGCCCTGGTCGGCCGTCAGCGATGAGAGCCAGGTTCCGCCGAGGTTGCCGCCGGCATAGCGCATCGGGTTGTCGCCCGCGCCCTCCTGCCACGCGCCGCCCCAGTACGACATCGGCGCGCCGTTGATCACGATCGGCCCGGTGTCGTCCGGGTCGGCCGCGGCCAGCATCATCGCGGCCCAGCCGCCCTGGCAGTTGCCGATGATCGCGGGCTTGGGGCTGTCCGGGTGCAGTTCGCGCACCTTGCGCACGAACTGCTTCTCGGCTTCGCAGACATCGATCAGCGTCTGGCCGGGCTCGGGGTCGCGGAAGAAGATCACGAAGTAGACCGGGTGGCCCTCGCGCAGCGCGACGCCCACCTGCGAGTCGTCCTTGAAGCCGCCGATGCCCGGGCCGTGACCGGCGCGCGGGTCGATGATCATGTAGGGACGCCGCTTCGGATCGATGGTCACGCCTGCCGGCGGCGTGATCTTCAGCAGCGCGTAGTTGACAGGGCGCGGCAGCTTGCGCCCGTCCATCACGGTCTCGTAGTCGAAGTGCAGCAGCGGCGGCTGGCCTTCGGCGACGTGCTGCAGGTAGTTGTTGCCGCGCTGGCGGATCGTGTCGAGGAAGAGCACGGACCGCTGCGCCGCATCGACCGCGTACGAGACCCAGTCGGTCCACGCGTGGGTCGCGGACTGTACGTCCGGCTTCACGTGCGCGACGCCGCTTTCCTCGTATGCCTTCCTCAATGCATCGTTCAGGTTGCGCTGCGCCACCTCGGCGCGCTTGCGGAAGACCAGCGAAACCTTCGTGGAAATGTCCTGGCTGCGTGCCAGTTGGTGGCCGATGTCCATTGCTTGCACCTTGGTTGAATTCGGTTCGGTCCGCACAACGGGGATCGGAGCGCGGGCGCCAGGCCGGCCTCGGAGACGACTGACTCGGACTCGGACTCGGGGGCCGAAGTGGCGAACCCGATCGGATCGCCGTATCCGCCATGTTGCATCGCACACTTCGCGCAGTCTTATCCAATCTGGACAGTGGGACCGCGACTTGCGCTGGCGCAGCGTCCGGCGCGCCGAATGAGTCGCCGCGAGAAAGTGGGCACTAACGGCCGGGTCGCGCCCCACCCGGCGGGGAACTCGACGGCGTTCGCCGGCTACTTGGCTGCGGGGGGCCCGCCCAACCGGTCGCCGAACTTCTTCCGCAGGTCTTCGAGAATCTCCTTCATCAGGGCGTCGGCCCCGGCGTGCCCGATCTGATCCACGGCGCGTGTGCGCACGGCGTAATGCATCATCAGCACGTTGCGCAGTTTCTCGAAGGCCATCGCGTTGCTGGTGCCGCAGACGCCCGCGTCGTTGGCCAGTACGCGCTCGATGACGCCGGGATCGAGCAACCGGACGTTGCAGATCGTCGCCAGCCGCGCGACTTCCTTGTCCACTTCACTCAGGCTGTGTGACCAGTATCCGGCGCCGAAATCCGTCTTGTTGTCGCTCATGTGACTCGTCCCTTCTTCGCCCGCGGGATGATCCGCACAGACGTCCTTTTGAACATACTGCGCGTGGCTCACGGGCCGGTCTTTGCATTACTCGACAAGGCGGCCCCGGCCCCTGCGAACGGGCCGCGCCGTCGAATCAGAACGACCCGCGGGGCTGCCCGTCGCTCGCACTCCGGCGGATCACTTCACGGTGACGCGCGCCCACTTGCGTTTGCCCACCTGCACCACGAAGCGTGCCCGCACTGATTCGCGCCCCCCGGTCGCCAACCTTCTCGCCGCCGACCTTCACGCCACCCTGCTCGACGTTGCGGATCGCCTCGCTGGTGGACGGCGCCAGGCCCGCCTGCTTCAGCAGCGCCGCGATGGCGACGCCACCGTCCGCGTCCGCGTCCACCGTGCACTCCGGCATTTCGTCCGGAATCGCGTGGAACTTGAAGCGCGACTGGAACTCGTTCTCGGCCTGCTCGGCACCCGACGCGGAATGGAAACGCGTGATGATCTCCTTCGCCAGCAGCACCTTGATGTCGCGCGGATTGCGCCCCTCCTCGGCCTGCCGCTTCAGCGAGGCGATCTCCTCGTTGCTTCGCATCGACAGCAGGTCGAACCAGCGCCACATCTGCGCGTCGGAGATCGACATCACCTTCCCGAACATCTCGAACGGCGCCTCGGTAATGCCGATGTAGTTGTTCTTCGACTTCGACATCTTCTCGACGCCATCGAGCCCCTCGAGCAGCGGCATCGTCAGGATGCACTGCGGCTCCTGGCCGTAGTGCCGCTGCAGTTCGCGTCCCACGAGCAGGTTGAACTTCTGGTCGGTGCCTCCGAGTTCGATGTCGGATTTCAGCGCCACCGAGTCGTACCCCTGCATCAGCGGATACAGCAGTTCGTGCATCGCGATCGGCGTGTTCTCCCGGAACCGCTTGGCGAAATCGTCGCGCTCGAGCAGCCGGGCCAGCGTGTACTTCGCCGCGAGCTTGATCATTCCGGCCGCACCGAGCGGTTCCGACCATTCCGAGTTGTAGCGGATCTCCGTCTTCTCGCGGTCCAGCACCAGCGCCGCCTGCTCGAAGTAGGTCTTCGCGTTCGACTCGATCTCCTCCCGGGACAGCGGCGGCCTCATCGTGTTGCGCCCCGACGGGTCGCCGATCATCGACGTGAAATCGCCGATCAGGAAGATGACGGTGTGCCCGAGGTCCTGAAGTTGCCTGAGCTTGTTCAGGACGACGGTGTGACCGAGGTGGATGTCGGGGGCGGTGGGGTCCAGCCCCAGCTTGCAGCGCAGAGGGGCACCGGTGGACGCGGACCGGGCCAGCTTCTGGGCAAATTCAGCCTCGATCAGCAGTTCGTCGCAGCCGCGCTTGACCGTGGCGAGAGCCCGTTGAACGTCGGGTGAAATCGTCAAATTGCTGCCCGCGGCGGTCATGTTTTTCCCGGTTCTGGGCATCGAGGAGAGGGTCCCGGTCAGCATATAATCGCGGCTTCATGAAAAAGCGCACCTCCGGTGCGCTTTCATCCCACGGTTTCCCCGATGCCGATTGCGATTCTAGCCAATCGATTGCGCTCCCTTGCGGCCGATGCCCGCTTGGGCATGCGCGTGCTCGCGCGTCGCTGGCATCGCATCGATCGGACGCGCCGCGCGCGGATCGAATTCGGTGCGGTTCTCTCGCTGCTGCCGTTGTCGGCCGCCATCGCGGCGCTCGCTGCCGCACCGGCCGCGCTGGACCTCGACCAGCTGCAGCCGCAGCCCATCGTCCATGCGGTGGCGACGCCTTCGATCGTCGACCAGGTCGAAGAACTGTTGCGGCGCCAGGATGGGTTCGTGCGCGAAGCACGCGTCGAGCGCGGCGACACCCTGGCCACGCTGCTCGCCCGCCTCGATGTGCGCGACGACGCCGCGCTCACGTTCCTGCGCAGCGACCCGAGCGCGCGAGCGCTGGTGCGGCTGGTGCCCGGCCGGTTCGTGCAGGTCAACGCGACGGCGGACGGCGAACTGAACTGGCTCAAGGTCTATCTCGGCAGCGACGCCGACGCAGCGCCGGGCGCCACGCGGGTGATGACCGTCGAGCGCGCTGGCGACGCCTTCCGGGTGTCCGAGGCCGACCTCGCGCTCGAGCGCCGCGTCGAGTTGCGCAGCGGTGAGGTGAAGGTCTCGCTCTACGGTGCAAGCGACGAGGCCGGCGTGCCGGACTCGATCGCGCAGCAAATGGTCGACGCGCTCGAAAGCGAATTCGATTTCCACCGCGACCTGCAGCGCGGCGACTCCTTCCGCGTCATCTATGAGGCGCTCTACGCATCCGGCGAATACGTGCGCCCCGGGCGCCTGCTGGCCGTGGAGTTCATCAACGCCGGCAAGCGCTTCGAGGCGTACTGGTACGCGGACGGCAGCAAGAGCGGCGGCTACTACGCCCTCGACGGGCGCAGCACGAGGCGCGGATTCCTGCGTTCGCCGCTGGAGTACACCCGTGTCAGCTCCGGGTTCAGCGGCAGCCGCACGCACCCGGTTTTCGGGTACGACGCCGCGCATCGCGGCGTCGACTACTCCGCCCCTGCGGGCACCAAGATCCGTTCCGTGGCTGCCGGTACGGTGACATTCGCCGGGTGGCAGAACGGCTACGGCAACATGGTCGAGATCCAGCACGACGTCAAGCACGCGACCCTGTACGCCCATTTGCAGAGGATCGCGCCCGGCGTGCGTGTCGGCGCCCGGATGGGACAGGGTGACCTGGTGGGTCAGGTCGGCATGACGGGCTGGGCCACCGGACCGCACCTTCACTTCGAACTGAAGAGGAACGGCGGCCAGGTCAACCCGATGACGGCGTTGCTGCCCGGGGCCGACCCACTGGCACCCGCGCAGCTCGGCTCATTCCGGGAAGCGGCGACGCCGCTGCGCGAACAACTCGCCTTGCTCGAGCGCGTGAACGTGGCGCAGTCGACGCCGCGCTGACTCCCCGCATGCCTGCGCCGAGCGGCTCCGCCAGCGGCGCTTCCGAACTGTTCATCGGTCTGATGACGGGCACCAGCCTCGATGGCGTGGACGCCGTGCTCGCCGATTGCGCGCAGCGCGTTCCGCGGTCCATGGCCCACGTACATCGGGCGCTTCCGCCCGCGTTGCGCGCCGAGTTGCTCGCGCTCAATGGGCCAGGCAACGACGAAATCCATCGCAGCCACATCGCTTCGCAGGAACTGGCGCGCTGCTACGCCGATGCGGTGACGGCACTGCTGCACGAAAGCGGAGTTCAAGCGCGCGCAGTGCGAGCCATCGGAGCCCATGGACAGACAGTCCGCCACCGCCCGGATCTCGGCTACACGGTCCAGCTCAACGCGCCTGCGCTGCTCGCCGAACTCTGCGGCATCGACGTCGTCGCGGACTTCCGCAGCCGGGACATTGCCGCGGGCGGGCAAGGAGCGCCGCTGGTGCCGGCGTTCCATCGCATTGCGTTCAGCGGCGACAAGCCGCGGGCCGTGGTGAACATCGGCGGCATCAGCAACATCACCTTCCTCGACGGCGAAAAGGTCCTGGGGTTCGATGCCGGGCCGGGCAACGTGCTGATCGACGGCTGGATGTCCGCGCGGTTCGATGCGCCCTTCGATGCCGACGGCGCGCTGGCTGCGACGGCCACGCCGGACGAGGACCTGATCCACGCGCTGATGACGGAGCCGTACTTCACGGCCGCGCCACCGAAGAGCACCGGACGCGATCTCTTTACCCTCGATTGGGTGCTGCGGGCGCTGGGCAACCGGGAGTTGGATGCGAAAACGGTCCTGGCTACTCTCACCGAACTGACCGCACGCGCAATCGGCGATGCCCTCCTGCAGTGGGCGCCGAACGCCGCGGAGGTGCTGGTCTGCGGCGGCGGTGCGCGAAACGCGACGCTGATCCGCGCTTTGCAGCGTCGCGCAGGCACGCGGGCGGTGCGCCTCACGGACTCAGTCGGCGTGCCCTCGGATCAGGTAGAGGCGCTGGCGTTCGCGTGGCTCGCGAAGTGCCATGTGCAACGAATTACGGGCAACCTTCCGGAGGCGACCGGCGCAACGGGAGCGCGAGTACTCGGAGCGCTGTACCCGGCGGGTTGAGTGGAGAACTGCGGGGAGAGCGGACAGCAAAAGGGGCGCCAAGGCGCCCCTTTTTCTTTCAGTCCCGGATCAGGCCGAGAACGAGGAACCGCACCCGCACGTGGTGGTCGCGTTCGGATTCTTGATCACGAACTGCGCGCCCTCGAGGTCTTCCTTGTAGTCGATCTCGGCACCCGTCAGGTACTGATAGCTCATGGAGTCTATGAGCAGCGTGACGCCGTTCTTGACCATCGTGGCGTCGTCGTCGTTGACGACTTCGTCGAACGTGAAACCGTACTGGAAGCCGGAGCAGCCGCCGCCCTGCACGAAGACGCGCAGCTTGAGTTCCGGGTTGCCTTCCTCGTCGATCAGCGCCTTGACCTTGGCCGCCGCGGCGTCGGTGAAGTTCAGGGGCGCCGGCATCTCGACTGCAGCGTTCATGTCGGTTTTCTCCAGAAGAATTCTGTCAGCGATTATAGGTAAGGAGCGCGCCCGCGGCGAATTCCCGTCAAGTCTCCGAGGTGGTACCGCCGGCGGCCAATTTCAATGCCGGCCGGCCCTCGGCGCCGGCCGTGTAGATCAGCCGGCCTTCAACCACGGCGCCATGATGGATTTCGAGCGCCCTGTAGTAGACATCGCCTGTGATCCTCGCTTTGGGCTGAAGTTCCAGCAACTGGGATGCGTGGAGCGGGCCGTTCACCGTGCCCGATACGACCAGATGCGCGGCGTGGACTTCGCCATCCACCTTGCCCTGCTCGCTGATGATGACCATGCAGGCGTCGCCCGAGCCACAGCGCACGTCGCCGACCACGGCGCCATCGATGCGCAATCCGCCGGTGTATGTCAGCGTCCCCTCGATCGTCGTCCCGGCACCGATGAGCGTGCCGATCGTCTTCTGCGTGGGAGTCGTCTTGTTGCCGAACATGCCACCTCCTACATCGTGAATGTTTGCTGCGCGCGGGTCTCGCCATCCGCCTGGATCCGCACGAGGACCGATCGCACCGTTGCGCCGGCCGGGATCGAGAAGCTGCCCTCCACCCGCTGATAGTGACGGAACGCAAGCGGTGCGGGGCCCGCATTGGGCAGCGCGGGATCAGGCAGTTGCAGAACCCACGGCCTTCCGCCCTGCTGCAGGCTCACTGTCAGGCTTACGGCTCCGACGAAATCGCGCGCCGGGCGACCGCTCTGCTGCACCAGCAGACGATAGCGCAGCGAATTGGGCTCGCCATCGGCCTGGACCTTGAAGCTGCGGATGACGACGCCCTTGGCGTTGGCCGGCATCGGCAGCAGGCTTTCGAAGAACGCCAGGTCCCCCTTGAGGCGCGCGTTCTCGTCTTCGAGCAGCTTCACCTGAACGCGGACCTGCTCCTGCGCGGAGCGCTCCACCTTCAACTGGTTTTCCCAACTCACGGCGGCGGCGGCCTGGCGGTCGCGTTCCGCGGTCGCCTGCGCGAGCAGCGACCTGGCCCGGCTCAACTCGTCACGCAATTCACCGAGATCCGGCCCGCCGAATCTGCGGCCATTTTCGTAAATCGCGAAACCCGCCGCGACCGCGAGCGACAGTCCGACAAAGCCGATCAGCGCGCGCAACGGCCACGGAAGCTGAGTGCGGACGGCGACGCGTGGGCCGCTGACCGAAAGATTCCGCACCCACAACTTCCACTTCATCGGGATTCGTCTTCCAGGGGCCTCGGCACTTCCGTTACAGCCCAAATGAAAAGGCCGCTCGTGCAAGCCTTACGGAGCGGCCTCTTGTTTTGCGGCGAGTATAGGCGTGCGATGTGTGTTTCATCGACAGCCGTGCCGCCCGCTGCATCCCCTGAAAAGGGGCACACCGGACGGCCGAAGCGCGGCAGAAAACAGCAGGTGGCGCGGAGACCGCGCCGCCTGCCTCGTGCGTCAGCGCTTCGAGAACTGCTTGCGGCGGCGCGCCTTGCGGAAGCCGACCTTCTTGCGCTCGACCTCGCGCGCATCGCGCGTCACCAGGCCCGCGTTCGACAGGGCGGGTTTCAGCGTCGCGTCGTAGTCGATCAGGGCGCGCGTGATGCCGTGGCGCACCGCGCCGGCCTGGCCGGACTCGCCGCCACCATGCACGTTGACCAGGACGTCGAACGTGTCCTTGTGGTTCGTCAGTTCGAGCGGCTGGCGCGCAATCATGCGGCCGGTCTCGCGCTGGAAGTAGGTATCGATCGAACGGCCGTTGATGAGGATCTCGCCCTTGCCGCGCTTGATGAAGACGCGCGCGACCGAGCTCTTGCGCCGACCCGTTCCGTAGTTGTAATTGCCGATCATGTCGTCTCTCAGATCTCGAGCGATTTGGGTTGCTGCGCGGTATGCGGGTGCTGGCCGTCCGCGTAGATCTTCAGTTTCTTGATCATCGCGTAGCCGAGCGGGCCCTTGGGCAGCATGCCCTTGACCGCGATCTGCAGCGCGCGACCCGGGAAACGCTCCTGCATCTTCCGGAAGTTGGTCTCGTACACGCCGCCGGGATAGCCGCTGTGGCGGTAGTACATCTTGTTCTCGTCCTTCGCCCCGGTGACGCGCAGCTTGGCTGCGTTGACGACGACGATGAAGTCGCCGGTGTCGACGTGCGGGGTGTACTCGGGCTTGTGCTTGCCGCGCAGACGAAGCGCGATCTGGCTCGCAAGGCGCCCCACCACCTTGTCGCTGGCGTCGACGACCAGCCAGTCGCGCTTCACTTCGTGGTGTTTCGCAGAAAAGGTCTTCATGGCATTCATCCAGGCAATGGCGCTGTGCGCCGCGCCGTCAATCCACCGCGGTGCTTGCTGCCTTGCACCGCCGCATCCTTGACGCGCATCTTTCGGAACCGAACCCGCGCCGAGCCTGTATGGCCAGAAGCCTCATGTGCCCGAAGCAAAATTGACGGTCGTTCAACGGTCGTTCAAAGCCGACCCGGCCGGCAACCAAGCGCGCGGAAAGCCTTAAATTCTATTCGCTCAAGGGGTTGCGACGCAAGCCGCAAAAAAATTGGCCCGGACCTAGAGGCCGGGCCGAATCCACCTAAAGGAGGGTGGAGGAGACAAGGGTCGGGCACCGAAACGCCCGTTGAAGCCAGTATGAAAGCGAGCATGCTGCGTTGCAAGGTCGAAAAACCGATCGATTTGCAGTCCATCCGCGAGACTTAAGCGCTTTCCCTTTATGTTCAATTGCTTAGCATTCTGATCTTCGGTCTAGAGCCAGTACTCGGCAACACGTCGCAGGCCAAAATGCGGACCGAAATGCAACAGACGGAGGCAACTTGCCATGGAATGCAATGTTCGCTGGACAGGCGACGGAATGAGCTTCATCGCGCGGACCGGGAGCGGTCACCTGGTCACCATGGACGGCGCCGCCGCCGGCGGGGGCAACGACCTCGCGCCACGACCCATGGAGATGGTGCTGGTGGGCACCGGGGGCTGCACTGCCTACGACGTCGTCCTGATCCTCAAGCGGGGACGACACGACGTCCGCGGATGCGAGGTCCAGGTCGTCGCGGAACGCGCCGAACACGATCCCAAGGTCTTCACGCGGATCGAGCTGAAGTTCGTGGTCCGGGGACGCAATCTCAAGCGCGATGCCGTGGAGCGGGCCGTGCAACTGTCGCATGAGAAGTACTGCTCGGCCACCGCCATGCTGGCGAAGACTGCCGAGATCAGCCACAGCGTGGAGATTGTCGACGACTGACGGGCGTCAGATGTAGTGCGCTGTCCGCGTCATCACGCGCGCGGCCAGTCGCATGGCCATTCGAATCGGGAACGGCAACTCCCTCCCCCCAAGGTCCGTTGCTGCCTCCGCGTGGCGCACCTCGTCGTCCTTCATCTGCGCGACGATCGCGCGGGAGGCAGTATCCGCTTCGGGCAAGCGCTCGAGGTGGCCCTGGAGATGCTGCTCGACCTGTCGTTCGGTTTCGGCCATGAACCCGAGGCTCGCATGGTCGCCGATGCGCGCCGCCACCAGGCCGATCGTGAACGCGCCGCCGTACCAGAGCGGGTTGAGCAGGCTCGTACGGCCGCCAAGCTCCCGGATGCGCTGTTCCGTCCACGCCAGATGGTCGGTCTCTTCACGCGCGGCCTGCTCGAAGGTCGCCCGCAACTCGGGATTGCTGGCGGCCAGCGCCTGCGCGTCGTACAGCGCTTGTGCGCACACCTCGCCGACATGGTTCACGCGCATCAACGCGGCCGCTTCGCGCGCTTCTTCGGCACTCAGGTCTTGATTGGCGGCAAGACCCGCGGTCGGCGAGGGTCGCAGGGCCGTGGGACTGGCCGCGAGCGTTCGTAATGCGCGATCGGCGGCCGCGAGCAGTTGGTCAAGGGGACTGCGGGATGACAGGTCCATGTTGCGGAAAACTGACGCGTGGAATACGCAGTTGAATGCACCCGAGCGCACGCCCGAATGTCGGAGCTATTCTCGCACCATTCGCGGGGCAAACCCGCGGCCGAAGACCTATAAGAACCAGGAGAGACTCCCCATGCGTAAAAGTCTGGTAGCAGTTGCGCTCGCGTTCGCGTTTCCGGCGGCTTTCGCACAGTCGAGCGTGACCCTCTACGGCCTCGTGGATATCGGTGTCGAGTACGTCGACGTCGGGAACCTGTCCTCCACGCGCATCAACAGCGGCATTTCACAGGGCTCGCGCTGGGGCATCCGCGGCAGTGAAAACCTGGGCGGCGGCTACAGCGCCATCTTCACATTGGAGAGCCGGATCAACATCGATACCGGCAGCGTGACGAACAACAACTCGCTGTACTTCTGCAAGCCGACCGGCTCCACCGCGGCGGCGGTGTGCCCGGGCATCGGTGTGGTGACGATCCCGTCCGCCGCGGTCGTCGGCGGGATGAACTTTATCAACGACCTCCTGCTGCAATCCGTCACGACGGTGAATTCCGCCGGCGCCCTGTTCGACCGCCAGGCCTACGCCGGGCTGGTCACGCCGTACGGTGCGGTAATCGCCGGTCGCCAGTACACGCCGGGCTACGAGATCATCAACAAGTACAGCGTGTTGGGTGACCAGACAGCGCTGCAGTTCGGCCAGGGGTTCACGACACCGCAGATTCGCGCGAACAATGCGCTGCAGTACCGGGCTGAGTTGAAGGGCTTCACGCTGTCGCTGATGTACGGCTTCGGCGGTTCCGAGGGCCAGCGCAACGAGCGCGCGGCCCCGCCGACCGACGGCGATGACTTCATGGGCGGCAACGTGCAGTACACGACCGCGAACTGGGGTGTCGGTGCCGGGTACAACCGGACCAACGTCGTGCCCTACGCCACGCAGGCGGCCGGCACGCCGACCAAGAGGACCGGTCTCGAGACCATCAACCTCGGCGGCTGGGTCGGCTTCGGCCCCTTCAAGTTCTACGCACAGTGGATGGGCCGCCAGAACGACAATCCGATCCTGACGCCACAGGACCTCCAGAGCCTCGCGATCCTGGCCGCAACGCCGGCGGGAGCCGCCCAAGTGCAGCAGACCCTCCTTGGCCTGCAGATCCATCCGACCGACATGGACCTGATGCGCGGCTTCGCCGGTCCGACGGATTCGGACGCCTATCACCTCGGCGCCTCGTGGACGATCGGACCGCACGTGCTGTACGGCGTCTACAACTACGGCAAGGACAAGGCGCGCAGCGTGTGGGCGACGCAGGACGCCACGGCGTCTCACTTCGGTGTCGCGTACTTCTACAACTTCTCGCGCCGCACGGCCCTGTACGGTGTCGCGGCGATGATGAAGAACGGCGACCAGTCGCGCATGAGCTTGTCGTCGGCCGGTTACACCACGGGCTGGACGACCGCCGCCGGCGAGGACGCCACGGCGCTCCAATTTGGAGTTCGCCACACGTTCTAATCGTTTCGCATCATGAAAACGGGGCGCCTTGGCGCCCCGTTTTCTTTGTTGCCTCACTGCAACACGCTTTTGACCCTTTGACGGTGATTTCGCTCTGATTCTTTGCCTTGTCGGAGGGCGGGTGGAACAATCCTGTCAGCTTCCTCCGGGGAAGTGATTCAAGAACGCGGCGGCCGCCGCGAACAAGAATTCCCAACACTAGCTAGGAGAGCTTGGAATGAAAAAAAGTCTGATCGCACTCGCGCTGATGGGTGCCTTCTCGGGCGCCGCCTTCGCGCAATCGAACGTGACGATGTACGGCATTCTCGACGTGAACTACACGTGGCAAGAGCAGCCGACCGTCGTCGGCACCGGGACCGCTGCACGGGTCCAGCAGGAGAGCGTCAGCATGATCGACGGCAGCCACCAGTCGGGCAACCGCTGGGGCGTGCGCGGAACCGAGGCGCTGGGCGGCGGCCTGAGCGCGATCTTCGCGCTCGAAGCCGGCTTCAACATCGACACTGGCACCAGCGCGCAAGGTGGCCGTCTGTTCGGCCGTCAGGCCTACGCCGGCCTGTCCGGTGGCTGGGGCTCCGTGGTGGCCGGCCGTCTGGCCACGTTCTCGTCGGGCACCGGTGACTTCGACATGATCGGCCGCGTTGACCCGTTCCTGACCGGGTTCGGCCTGGCCAACGCCGGCAACACGTTCATCTCGATGAACTCGCTGCGCGTGGACAACGCCATCGCCTACGTGTCGCCGACATTCGCCGGCTTCAAGGCGGCGTCGGCTACACGACGCGCATCGACGGCCAGGAAGTGACCCCGTCGGGCAACAACGTCAGCGCGTTCATCTCCGGCATCAACTGGTCGGCCGGCCCGTTCTTCGCGGCGGTGACGTACGACGTGGTGAACAACATCAGCGGCGCGCCGGACCAGAAACACCTGCAGATTGGCGGCACGTGGGACATCGCTTCGTTCCGCCTGCACGCCGCGTGGGCCGATCAGTCGAACATCGCTGCAGTGCCGGTCGGCGGCACCGCCGGTACGTTCATCGTGCTGCCGACCGGACTGCAGAACTTCGACGCCAACTCCTGGCTGCTCGGCGCCACCTGGACCGCCACTTCGGCGATCAAGGTGTTCGGGTCGTATCAGGTGTTCGACGCCAAGGGCAAGACAGTCGGGACGACCAACTTCGAGCCGGACTTCAACATCTGGGCGCTCGGCGCAACGTACAACCTGTCGCGCCGCACCAACCTGTACACGAGCTACGCCTCGCGCAACGCGGATGGCACGCTGCTGGAAAACTCGGCCAATGCCAAGCAGCTCGCGATCGGCGTCCGTCACCTGTTCTAAGCAAAAAGAACAGTCAGCTGTACTGTGAAAGGCCGCTCTTCGGAGCGGCCTTTTTTTCGTCCCTAGCGCGCCGCGAGGGCTGCCGTGGCGGCCGGCGCGAGCCTCTCCATCAGCCCGTCCTGCAGCAGGCCGACACGCAGGCGCCGCGCCAGCAGGTCCTCCGGGCGGCGCGCCTGTTCGCGCTCCACCGCGAGGCGGAAATACGACTGCACGCCCTGCGCGTCCCCGCGCGCGGCCGATGACTCCGCGGCACGATGCGCGGTTTCGAGCACGGGATCGATCGACAGCCGCAGGTTCTCGGTCGAGCAGGGCCGCTCGTCGAGCAGTCCGCGGCGCGTCGCCTGCGCGAGCGCATCGAGCGCCATGCGGCGATAGGTGGTCCACTTGCCGCCGGTCACCGTCAGCAGGTTGCCGTGCTCGATCACGATGGCGTGCTCGCGCGAGATCGTCTTGGTGGCTCCGTGCGCCCCAGGCGAGAACAAGGGGCGCAGGCCGGCGAAGGCCGCAAGCACATCGGAACGCGACGGGCGGCGCCGACAGGTACCCGCGCGCGGTCTCGAGAATGAACTCGATCTCGCTCTCGGCGGGCTTCGGGTCCCAGGCGGGACCGTCCACGGGAACATCGGTCGTGCCGACGATCAGTCGGCCGTGCCATGGAATGCCGAACAGGACGCGGCCATCCGGAGTCTTCGGAATCATCAGCCCGCACTCGCCGGGCATGAAGCGCCGGTCGAGGACGATGTGCGATCCGCGGCTGACCGTCACCAGAGGCGCGGCCTTTTCATCAGCGAGGCGTCGAACCGCGTCGACCCACACGCCCGCCGCGTTGAATACCGCCCTGGCGTGAAGCTCGAACTGTTCGCCCGATTCATCGTCCACCGCCACGACGCGCCGGACGCCATCGCCATCGGCTTCGATCTGCTCGACGCGCACGTAGTTCAGCACCGTCGCGCCCAGGCCGATGGCGGTGCGCATCAGCGCAATGGCCAGGCGGGCATCGTCGAACTGCCCGTCCCAGTAGGCGACGCCGCCCTTCAGCCCCTCGGTCCGCACACCGGGCAACTGCCGGTGCGTGCTCGCGGTCGACAGCCACTTCGTCGCGCCGATCCCCCGCCGCCCCGCCAGGGCGTCGTACATCCCCAGTCCGATGCGCATGAACTCGCGCTCGAAGATCCGGTAGCACGGAACGATGAACTCGAGCGGGTGCACGAGCTCGGGCGCGTTGGCAAGCAGCAGCGCGCGCTCCGCCAGCGCTTCGCGCACGAGTTTCACGTTGCCTTGCGCGAGATAACGGACGCCGCCGTGGACGAGCTTGGTGCTGCGGCTCGACGTTCCACTGGAGAAATCACGCGCTTCGATCAGCGCCGTGCGGTAGCCGCGCGACGCGGCATCCACCGCGATGCCGAGTCCGGTGGCGCCGCCGCCGATCACGAGCACGTCCCACGGGCGTGCGTCGCGCAGCTGCCCGAGCAGATGGCGCCGCTCGATCACGCCGGGGCCGTTCATGATGCCCACCTCCTGGAGCGTTCGACTGCTCGTCGCCACTGGTCGACCATCGCGTCGCGCCGATCGCCGCTCATCGATGGCTCGAACCGACGCTCGGCCCTCCAGAGCGCCGCGATCTCGTCGGTTCCGGACCAGAAGCCGGTGGCCAGCCCCGCGAGGTAGGCGGCGCCGAGCGCGGTTGTTTCAGTCACCACGGGTCGGACAACGGGCACGCCCATCACATCCGCCTGGAACTGCATCAACAGGTTGTTGCGCGCCGCGCCGCCGTCCACCCGCAGTTCGGTGATCGGTTGCGCGGCATCCGCCTGCATCGCCTCGAGCACGTCGTGGGACTGGAATGCGATCGATTCGAGCGCCGCGCGCGCCACGTGCGCCTTCGATGTGCCGCGCGTCAGGCCGAGGATCGTGCCGCGCGCCTCGGGGTCCCAGTGCGGCGCGCCGAGGCCGACGAAGGCGGGCACGAGGAACACGCCGCCCGCGTCTGGCACCTGCCGGGCGAGCGCCTCGACGTCATCGGAACTCGCGAACAGCGACAGGCCATCGCGCAGCCATTGGACGACGGCGCCGGCGACGAACACGCTGCCTTCGAGCATGTAGGCCGGCACGCCGTTGCCGAGGGTCCAGCCTGCCGTCGACAACAGCCGATTGGCCGACGCCTGCGGCGACGAGCCGACATTCATCAGCATGAAGGCGCCCGTCCCGTACGTGTTCTTGGCCATGCCGGGAGAAAAGCACGCCTGTCCGAAGGTCGCCGCCTGCTGATCGCCCGCGTTGCCCGCAATCGGAATCGCGCCGCCGAAGAGGGTGGTCACTCCCACCATCGCGCTCGAGCCCGTCACCCGCGGCAGGACCGCGCGCGGAATGCCGAACAGTTCGAGCAGGTGGTCATCCCAGTCGAGGGAGGCAAGATTGAACAGGAGCGTGCGCGACGCGTTGCTGACGTCGGTGACGTGCATGCGCGCCGCCCGTCAGGTTCCAGATCAGCCAGCTGTCCACCGTCCCGAACGCGAGTTCGCCGCGCTCGGCGCGCGCACGCGCCCCCGGCACGTGATCGAGCAGCCAGCCGAGCTTCGTCGCGGAGAAGTACGGATCCAGCACAAGGCCGGTCCTGCTTCGCACCGTCTCTTCCATCCCGTCGGCGGCCAGTTCCGCGCAGCGTTCGGCGGTTCGACGGTCCTGCCAGACGATCGCGTTGGACAGCGGGGCACCGCTCTGGCGGTCCCACAGGACCACGGTCTCCCGCTGGTTGGTCACCCCGATGGCCGCGATGTCGGCCGCCGTCGCGCCGGCCTGGCGGAGCGCCGACTGCGCACATTCCAGTTGCGTGGACCAGATCTCGGAGGCGTCGTGCTCGACCCAGCCGGGCTGCGGAAAGATCTGCCGAAATTCCTTCTGTGCCGTCGCGATCAACGTCCCACGACGGTCAAACACGATGGCGCGGGAACTGGTCGTGCCCTGATCCAGCGCCAGCACGTACTTCGACATAGTCCTCTCTGGAGTGCTGTGCCTTTGCTGCGGGCAGCATAGACGAACGCCTGCCCCGTAGGCAGACTTGGGCCGACCGAAAGAACAGAACATTGGGAGACATCATGAATCCGAAGCGCCGCGTACTCGCAGCACTGGCGGCGGCCTGTGCCTTCGCCGCCATCGTTCCGGCCCACGCGCAATCGTGGCCGACCAAGCCGGTTCGTATCGTCGTTCCGTTCCCCGCAGGCGGCACGACCGACATCGTCGCGCGCTCGATCGGCGCCGAATTGCAGAAGATTTGGGGCCAGTCGGTCATCATCGACAACCGGCCCGGAGCAGGCGGCAACATCGGCGCGGACGCGGTCGCCAAGAGCGCACCGGACGGCTACACGCTGCTGATGGGGACGGTCGGCACCCACGCCATCAACAGTTCCTTGTTCGCCCAGAACGGCCAGAAAATGCCCTTCGATCCGGTGAAGGATTTCGTTCCGGTCACGCTGTGTGCGGCGGTGCCGAACGTGATGGTGATCAATCCCAAGCTGCCGGTGAATTCGGTGCCCGAGTTCATCCAGTACGCCAAGAACAATCCGGGCAAGGTCAATATGGCGTCGAGCGGCAACGGCACGTCGATCCACCTGACCGGCGAACTGTTCAAGACGGTCACCGGCATCTACATGGTTCACCTGCCCTACCGAGGGTCCGCGCCGGCGCTGACCGACCTGATCGCAGGCAACGTCAACGTGATGTTCGACAACCTGCCCTCGGCGCTTCCCCACATCAAGAGCGGCCGGCTCAAGGCACTGGCGGTCACCTCGAAAAATCCCTCCGCCGCGCTGCCCGGTGTTCCGACGATCGAGCAGGCGGCCGGCCTCAAGGACTTCGACGCCAGTTCCTGGTTCGGGCTCTTCGCGCCCGCGGGCACGCCGCGCGCCATCGTGGACAAGATCCAGGGCGATGTGGCCAAGGCGATGTCGGTGCCCGAAGTGCGGGAGCGCTTTGTCTCCCAGGGCGCCGAGCCGGGTGGCAATACGCCGGACCAGTTCAGTGCCTTCATCAAGGGCGAGATCGAGAAGTGGGCGCGCGTCGTGAAGGTTTCGAATGCGAAGGTGGACTAGCGGCTAAGCCGCAGATGCTTCCCGCGCGGCGGCGAGGACTCCACTGGAGACGATCGGGGCGGGCGGCGCGATGAACGCAACCCATTACCGCGGTACCGTCATCGAAGCGGTGATCGCGCGGTTGCTGCCGATCAGTGCCGTACGCGCGTGCTTCGAGGGCGGCTCGGCCGCGACCGGCCGGCTCGACGACTACTCGGACATCGACCTGGTCATCGTCGCGCCGCTCGATGTCGCGGACGAAGCGTTCGACGCCGTGGAAGCCGCCCTGGCACCGCACCGCATCTCGCACGTGTGGCGCGTCGATCCGCCGCCCTTTCCCGATACGGCGCAGCGCTTCTACTTCCTTGCCGATGCGCCGCGGTTCTTCGCGGTCGACTGCGTCGTCGTGGCCGAAGCGGCGGCCGTGCAGTTCCTCGAACTCGAGAGGCATGGCACGCCGCTGGTGTACTTCGACCGCACCGCGAAGATCCGCGCCCGCCCGGCCGATCGTTCCGCCCTCGCGGAGCGCCGCGCGCGTCGCTGGAAGCAGTTGCAGGGCGCCGTGCCGCTCTACGCGATGCTCGTCGAGAAGGAACTTGCGCGTGGCCGGCCGCTGGAGGCCCTGGGGTTCTACCAGGCGCTCCTGCGCGCGCTGCTGGAGGTGCTCGGCATGGCCCATCGCCCCGACCGGTTCGACTTCGGCTGGCGCTACGTCGAGACGCAGCTACCGGAAGAAGAGCTCCAGCAGTTGGCGCGCTTTGCGTTCGTCGGCGATCCGGAAGCGCTTCGCGAGCGCGCGCCGGAACTCGCGGCCGAACTGCTGCAGCGCCTGCGCGGCAGCGCCCCCTGAAGAGAACGCCGTCAGCGCGGCTGGCCGAGGCGCGCGACCATGGCGACGACGGTCGCGATCTGCACGCCGCTCTTCGTCGCGTAGTCGGTGCCCGTGTAGCCCCACCAGTCCCAGCAGCCGCGCGGGTTGAACGGCTGCCACCACGCGTAGAACGAAGGCTCGCTCGGCCGCACCTGCGGATACAGCACGATGAGATCGTGCGCTTCAGCCCAGGCGTTGTAACCGGCATGACGCGCAAAGACGTCGCCGACCTGCGCGGCACCCTGCCGGCACCCGTGCAACGCGACGTGCACGCGACAGCGGCGACCCGTGCACTGCTCGGGAACGTAGACGTACCCGACCGCGTCGAGCGAGGCCGTCCCCCACAGGCGCCGTAGCATCGGCACGAACTCGTTCTGGTCGAATGTCAGCAGGCGTCCCTTGGTGCTCGCGACCGGCGCGACAGACGGCAGCAGGTGAGCCAGCATGGACTCGACCGAAGCGGCACCGCAATCGTTCAGGAAAGGCGGCGCGCTGAGTCCGCACGCCACGCCGAAGCCACTGGTCGGAAGGCCGTGGCCCAGGCCGGGCTGCACGGCGTACACCGCCCCGGCGCCGTTGTACGCGGCGAAGAACCGCGACGTGGCATGGACCACCGGCTCGGCAACCACCGGGTCGGCCGCTCCGGCCAGCACCCACGACCGGGTCCGCTTCAGGTTGTCGACGGGATCGACCAGCGTCAGGGCAGCCAGTCGCTCCGCTTCGCGGCGTGAAGCGGCCGGGTCCGGCGCGCCTTTCATGCATTCGCCCTCGGCGCGCCGCGGATCGATGCCGACGCAGTAATACGGGCCGCCAGCGAACACGCCTACGCCGCGCACGACGCGCGAATGGGCCACCGCGATCTGGCTCGCCATGTACCCGCCGGACGACAGCCCGGACACCGTCCACTCGTCAGTGAGCGCGTGCAGACGCGGCAATTTATCGGCGGCCGCCAGCGGTCCGCAGAAGAGTCCGATAATCGCTGCCGTCCATCGCCTGACTGCCATGTCGCCCTCCAACGATCGCCTGCCGCTGCTCCTGACCTTGCTCGGCGGAACCATCATCGCACTGGTGGTTTCGGGATGGCAGCCATACGACCGGTTGACATGGCTGATGGAAGTCGCGCCCGTGCTGATCGCCGTGCCGCTGCTGATCGGAACGCGCGAACGCTATCCGCTGACGACCCTGCTCTACGTGCTGATCTTCCTGCACGCCCTGGTCCTGATCGGCGGCGGCGCGTACTCCTACGCCCGCGTGCCAGTCGGCTTCTGGGTGCAGGAATGGCTGGGCCTGGCGCGCAACCCGTACGACAAGCTCGGCCATTTCATGCAGGGCTTCGTCCCGGCGCTGGTCGCCCGGGAGATCCTGCTGCGCGGCGGGTTCGTCCGCGGGGTGCGGATGACGGCGTTCCTGTGCGTCTGCGTCGCAATGGCGATCAGCGCAGTCTACGAACTGATCGAATGGTGGGCCGCGCTCGCGCTCGGCCAGGGCGCCGACGAATTCCTCGGCACGCAGGGCGACCCCTGGGACACGCAGTCGGACATGTTCCTCGCGCTGATCGGTTCGACTGTCGCGATGACGACACTCGGCCGCATCCACGACCGCCAGCTGCGGGACCTGGGCACGAATTCCGCTCTTGGTCCGGCCGCCGCTGTCGAATAGTCGGCATCCATACAACGTAATCCGCCGTTCGGCGGGTGCGTTCGTCGGCCCACAATGGCGTTGTCACAAAACGAAGTGATACTGCCGCCAGGAGGCGACAAATGCGCATGCGTGTGTCTGAAAGGCAGAACGAAGTCCGGATCGAACTGAGCCGCGTGGCGGGTCGGCAGGACAGCGTGCTGGCCGCTCTGACCGCGTGCCGCAAGTCGTGCAGCTGCATTGGCGGTCTCGGTGCGTCGAGCGCCGCGCTCTCGGTCCGGGCCCGCGGCGACGAACTGCAGGTGCGGTTGCGGCCGGTCGAAGGGCAGCAGCTCGACGTCAGCGAGATCTACCGCTGCCTGCGACGTACCCTGGTCGAGCACGCGCCTCCGGTGGTCACCGCGCCCGCCGACCTCGCCGTCTAGAGGTTCAGCTCGGCTCTGACGTTGGCGAGCTTCGCCGCTTGGCGGCAGCCCCGCACTCCAGGTCTTTAGCTCGGCCCCTCCGGGCTGACCCGCAGGCCATACAGCGAAACATCCGGCCGGTCCTTGCGGACGCGTAGCCCGCCCGCCGATTACTCTGCCTTGAATCGCGGCGTGCGCGGTGCGCGCGGAGCCGACGGCCCGCGACGCTCCTGCGGCCGATCCCCGCGCGGCGGGCCGCGGCGATCGCCAAACGCCGGCGCGGGCCGGTCGCGATTGAACGCCGGCCGGCTGCCGCCGAACCGCGCGAGTCGCATCACGATGCGCAGTGCCTCGTTGACGGTCTCCGAATCGCGGAATACGCGCGCGACATCCGGATCGAGCGTGATGACCGCCGAGCGTGCCGCCGGCCGCCGCTCGCCCTCGCCTTCGCTGCGGTCGAAGCCTGCCGCGCGTGGCGCACGCGCCGGGCGTTCCGCCTTCGAAAAGGGATCGGTGAACTTGCGCTCCTGTGCGGCCCGCGCCCGCGGACCGGTGCGCGTGCTGGTCGACTCGGTCGGGCGGGGGCGCTTCTCGAATTTCTTCATGGCTGCTCCTCACTGCGCCGCCGTGCGGTGCAGAAATAAGAAAGGCCGCACGCGGCGGCCTTCCGGGTTGCGGCCCGCAGTTTAGGCCGCTTTCTTCTCGTCCCGCAGTTCGCGCCGCAGGATCTTGCCGACGTTGGTCTTCGGCAGGTCGGCCCGGAACTCGATGTACTTCGGCTTCTTGTAGCCGGTCAGTTGTTCCTTGCAGAACTCCATCAGTTCCTTCTCGGTCAGCGCGGGGTCCTTCTTCACGACGAACAGCTTCACCGCTTCGCCGGAGTTGTCGTCCGGCACGCCGACCACGGCGCACTCCAGAACGCCCGGATGCGACGCGACCACGCCCTCGACTTCGTTCGGGTACACGTTGAAGCCCGAGACCAGGATCATGTCCTTCTTGCGGTCGACGATCTTGGTATAGCCCTCGGCATCCATGATGCCGACGTCACCGCTGCGGAAGAAACCGTCGGCGGTCATCACCTTCGCCGTCTCGTCCGGCCGGTTCCAGTAGCCCGCCATCACCTGCGGCCCGCGGATGGCGATCTCCCCGACCGAGCCGACCGGCAGCGCGTTGCCGTCGTCGTCGAGGATCGCGATCTCCGTCGACGGCACCGGCAGGCCGATGGTGCCCGTGAACTTGTCGGTGTCCGTCCGGTTCGCCGTGGCCACCGGGGAGGTTTCGGACAGGCCGTAACCTTCGGCGATCGGGCATCCCGTGACCTTGAGCCACCGCTCTGCGACGGCCTGTTGCACGGCCATGCCACCGCCGGCCGAGAGGATCAGCCGGGAGAAGTTGAGCTTCTTGAACTCCTCGTTGTTCAGCAGGCCGTTGAAGAGCGTGTTGACGGCGGGGAAGACGTGGAAGGTGTGCTTCGACAGTTCCTTCACGAAGCCTGGAATGTCGCGCGGGTTGGCGATCAGCACGCACTTGCCACCGATCCGCATCGACATCATCGCGCAGACCGTCAGCGCGAAGATGTGATACAGCGGCAGCGCCGTGATCGTGACCGGGTTCTCGCCCGGCTTCAGCTTGGAAAGCGCGGGCTGGTACCAGGCCTCCGACTGCAGCATGTTGGCGATGATGTTCCTGTGCGTCAGCGTCGCGCCCTTCGACACGCCGGTCGTGCCGCCCGTGTATTGCAGGAAGGCGACGTCGTTGTGGCCGACATCGACCGGCTTGAGGTTCTGCTTGAGCCCGTCGGCCAGCATCTCGCTCCACCGGACCGCGTTGGGCAGCGAGTATTCCGGCACCATCTTCTTGACGTTGCGCACGACGAAGTTGACGAGCAGGCCCTTCAGGAAGCCGAGCGTGTCGCCCATCGCACACACCACCGCGACCTTCGTCGGCACCTTGTCGGCGACATCCTGGAACACGTGGGCGAAGTTCTCGAGGATGAAGATCGCCTCGGCGCCCGAGTCCTTCAACTGGTGCTCAAGCTCGCGGGGCGTGTACAGCGGGTTGACGTTGACCACCGTGCACCCCGCCCGAAGGATGCCGGCGAGCGCGATCGGGTACTGCATCACGTTGGGCATCATGATCGCGACCCGCTTGCCCTTGCCGAAGCCGCGACTCTGCAGCCAGGCGGCAACGGCCGAGGAGTACTGGTCGAGTTGCCGGTAGGTCAGCTGCGCCCCCATGAAATCGTACGCGGCCTGCGTGCCGTGCTTGCGGAAGGCCTCTTCGATCAACTGCACCAGTGATTTGTACTGGTTGCAGTCGATGTCGGCAGGCACCCCTTTCGGATAGTTCTTGAGCCAGAACCGATCCATGTCTTTCTCCTTGGCTGTCTTTTCGTTTTTTGGATGTGAGGCGGATTCGATGCGAGGCAGCGGTGCACTCGGCACAGCCGATGATGATAGCCCGCCTCCTCGGCGGGGCATTACCGGGTAACTACGAGTCCGTTCAATTCCGCTTCGCGGTCGCTGCGCGAGAGCCGGGCCAGGCGGCGCACCTCGGCGTAGAAACGAGGGAAATCCCCGCCCTCGCGGTCGAGGAGCGCGTCGAACGCCGGGACGAGCGTGTTGTAGGCGCCGACGGACGCGAGATGCGCGTTGGTCAGTTCCTGGGCGAAGTAGCGGTCATAGCCCGTGAAGCCGCCCCACGAAGCGCGCAACGCGGCGTACTCGGCCCGCAGCTCGGCGAACAGGCGCCGCTTGCCGGCCCGTTTGGCGTCGTCCGGTTCCCCGCTCCTGTACAGCGCATCCAGACGGTCCCGATACTTCAGCAGAAGGTCGACGAAATCCCGCCTGCGCCGGTCGAACTCCGCATACGACTTCCGCAACGCGGGATCGTCGCTGACGGCCAGCCAGCGGCGCACGCCCTCGCGCTCGACGGCGGTCGCGAACGATTCGTTGAAGGTCGTGTCGCCGCCGACGAAGACCACCTGATGGGCGAGTTCGTGGAACACCATCGACGCCAGTTGGCCCTCCGATCCGCCTATGAAGGTGTTCAGCAGGGGATCGGGGAGCCATCCAAGGGTCGAGTACGCCGGCACGCCGGCGACGTTGACCTCGTATCCCTCGGCTCGCAGCGCGGCGGCCGCGCCGTCGGCGGCGTCCTTGTCAAAGTAGCCCCGGTACCCCGCGCAGCCGACGACCGGATAGCACCACTGCTTCAGGTCGAGCGAGAACTCGCGGGTGGCGAACACGTTCCACACCACGTACGGACGGTGAAGGTCTGCGTACTCGGTGTAGCTCGTGTTCTTGGGCAGCCCCAGGTCACTCGAGGCGAAGGCGCGGATCTGCTGGGCCCGCAGAAGCCGCTTGCGCAATTCCTCCGGCGTCGCCGGATCGGCCACGACCTCGGGAATCGGCCGCGCCGACCGCAGCATCGACAGATGCCCGCTGATCGACTGCGCGTAATAGCCGGCCGTCGAACAGCCCGCGAAGCCGGCGACCACCAGCGCCGCGGCCACGACGATCAGTGCACGCCGGGAGCGAAGACGGGAGAAAAGGGAACGTGAAGCGAATGGCATCGGCGGCATTGTGCCGAAGCACGACGCGGATTGCAGTCGCCGCCGGCGCTAGTGGGGAGCCGCGTCGACCTCGCGAATCACGCGGCGCAGTTTGCCGCTCACGCGGTCCCGGCGCGGCTCCTGGCCGCCGACCTGAAGTCGGACGTCGGCGAAACCCATCGCCCGGAAGTAGGCGACCAGCGCGCGCCGGACGGCCCCCGCCGCCGCCGCTTCCTCACTGCCCAACCGAACCTTCAATGCGCCGGAGGTCGTCTGCACGACCTGGAAGTCGTGAACGTTCGCCTCTTCCTCGAGCACGGTCGCCAGCGCGAGGGGAACCACGGCCGCCTTCCCACCGCGTGCCAGAGGCATCATCAGCGTGTCGTCACACCGCCCTTCGACCGAGACCGCCGGGAAGGCCGAGCCGCAGGAGCACGGCGCCGCGTGCATGGTGACGGCATCCCCGAGGTCGTACCGGATCAGCGGCTGCACCCGATTGGCGAGATTGGTCAGCAGCACCGAGTGGGAGCGCGTCCCGGGCGCAACCGGCCGGCGCGCCTCATCGACCGGCTCGAGGATCGCCCAGTCCGTGTTGAGGTGCAGGTTCCTGTGCTCGCACTCCCAGGCGAGCGGCAGGAACTCGGAGGCGCCGTACGAGTTGCGGACCGGGCAGCCGAAGACCGCCTGCAGACGGGCGCGGGTGGCCGGGTCGAGGCATTCGCCGCCGGCCCACAGTTCGCGCAGGCGCAGCCGCAGCCGCCCGCCGGCCTGCTCCTCGGCGAGCATCAAGGCCGCGGTCGGATAGGTGGCGAGAATGGCCGGCGCATAGGCGTTGAGTTCGGCCACCAGCCGCGGAAGGGGCTGCATCAGGGAGCACGAACGCATGAACGGTGCGAGCCACGGCAGGCCGCGCCGCAGCCGCTCCACCGACGACACCCCGGCGAAATGGCCGCCGGTTGCCGCGACCATCGCATAGCGTTCGCCGGGCCCCCACGAACGCGCGAGGCCGACGCCGCGAAAGCGCTGCGCCTCCAGCGCGTCGTAAATGGCAAGCGCGTCCGCGTCGTGCACGAACCACCCGGGTTGGCCGGTGGATCCGGAACTGGTCCACACGGCGCAGTCTTGCGCGAACCGCGTTCCGTGCCGGCCGGGATCGGACAGGAAACGTTCGACCGCGCGGAGGTTCACTTCCGGTCGCGTGCTGACCCGGTCGAACTCACGCATCAGCGTGCGCTTGTCGACGACCGGGAACTCGGGGAGCGCGGCCGCGTCGAGCGGAAGTCCCGCGTGCAGGTGCCGGTAGAACGGCGAGGCGGCGCGCGCATACGCGAGGAGGGACGCCAGGCGGCGCTGCCGGCAGGCAGCCAGTTGCACCGGCGTCATCCGCCAGGCCTCCCAGACCTTCAGGCCGGCGTCGGCCCAACGGGCCGCCTCCAGTCCGGCAGCGAAGGGAAAGTCGAGGGAATTCGGCATCGGACGAAAGTCGGGCACGCGGCAACGGCCGCCGTTTCTACTTTCATTGTCGACCGCGTGGCGGTCACCGCTATCCCTCGACGGAGGTACGGACCGGCACGCAGGTCAAGCGGCCGACTTCTCGACCTCGACGAGGCAGTCGTAGAACGTCGGGCCGCGGCCGATGTCGGTCAGCGCCTGGCTGGTGACCTCGTTCGCGTTCCGGTGATCGCGCGCCAGTTTCTTCCACCAGATCGACAGCGCGACCACGCACCCCGGCCGCGCGCGGTCGGTGACCCGCGCCTGCAGCTCGAAACTGCCGCGGTCGTTGAACACGCGCACGCGCATCCCCTCGGCAATGCCGCGAGGGGCCGCATCGTGCGGATGGATCTCGAGCATCGGCTCGCCCTCGGTATCGCGCAGCGAGGCGACGTTCACGAAGGTCGAGTTCAGGAAGTTGCGGGCCGGCGGCGAGATGATCGTCAGCGGAAAGCGGCGGGCCAGGTCGGGACTGCTGATCGGGTTCTCACGCGGCGGCAGGTAGTCGGGGACGGGATCGGCGCCGACCGCGGCAAGGCCCTCGGCGGCGAATTCGCAGCGCCCGGACGGCGTCGGGAACCGGCCCTCGGCGAACGGCGCGTACCGCGGCGGCAAGTCGAGGCGTTGCCATCCGCGCCGCTTCAACTCGGCCCAGTCGAACCGCGCCGTGGTACCGGCGCGCACGAACGCCTGTGCCGCGAGTGCGTCGTCGCTTTCGGAGAAGCATGGATCGTCGAAACCCATGCGCGCAGCCAGGCGGCGGAAGATCTCGCTGTTCGGCAGCGCTTCGCCGAGCGGTTCGATTGCCGGATTGTTGGCGAGCATGTAGTAGTGCCCGTAGGACTTGTGCACGTCGATGTGCTCGAGCTGAGTCGTGGCCGGCAGCACATAGTCCGCGTAGTCCGCCGTGTCGGTCTGGAAGTGCTCGAGGACGACGGTGAACAGGTCGTCGCGCGCGAATCCTCGCGCCACCTCGGACGACTGCGGTGCCACCGCGACCGGGTTGCTGTCGTACACGATCAGCGCCTCGATCGGAGGGTCGGCTGCGAGGAGGTCACGGCCGATCGTCGACATGTTGATCGTGCGCGGACGGCGGCCGGCGAGCAGTTCCGGGCGATAGAGCGCCGCCTCGTCCACCTTGTACGCGCCGCTGGTCGACAGCAGCAGGCCTCCGGCCGGATCGCGCCAGTGACCGGCGAGTGCCGGCAGGCTGGCCACCGCGCGCACCGCGTTGCCGCCGCCATGCGTGCGCTGCATCCCGTAGTTCAGGCGGATCGCCGCCGGCCGAGTCTCCCAGTAGTCGCGCGCGAAGCGGGTGACTTCGTCCGCCCGGATGCCGCACAGCGCCGCGACACGGTCGGGATCGAAGGCGCGCGCGCGTTCGGCCAGTGCCTCGAAGCCCAGCGTGTAGCGCGCGATGTAATCGCGGTCCAGCCAGCCTTCGCGCACCAGCACGTGAATGACGCCAAGCGCGAACGCGCCGTCGGTGCCGGGCATCAGCGCGATGTGCTGATGGCATTTCTCCGCCGTCAGGGAGCGATACGGGTCGATCGCGATGAGCTTCGCGCCGCGGCGCTTGGCTTCCTGCGCCCGGCTCCACAGGTGCAGGTTCGACGCGATCGCGTTCGTACCCCAGAACACGATGAGCCTGGCGTCCTGGAACTGCTCGATGTCGGTGCCGAGCCGCGTGCCCGAGGGTCGCCGCCAGCGCTTCGCCGCCGGCGGTCGCACAGATCGTGCGGTCGAGGAAGCTGGCGCCGAGCTTGTGGAAGAAGCGGCTCGCCATCGCCTCGCCCTGCACGAGCCCCATGGTGCCCGCATAGCTGTACGGCACGATGCGCTGCGGGTCGCGGGCCGCGATGTCCTGCAGTTGTCCCGCGATGTCGGACAGCGCCACATCCCAGCTCACCCGCTCGAAGCGACCCTCGCCCTTGCGGCCGACACGGCGCAGCGGGTGCAGCACGCGGTCCGGGTGATAGGTGCGCTCGAGATAACGGCTGACCTTGGTGCACAGGACGCCGGCCGTGGTCGGATGCTCCGGGTCACCGGCGATCTTCACGGCAACGCGTCGACCGTCCTGCTCGCGCACGGTGACCAGCATTGCGCAGGTGTCCGGGCAGTCGTGCGGACAGGCGGCCCGTACGACCGTTTCCACCGGCCCCGGATCGTTCACCACTACGCGCCCGAGAGAGGCAGCTCGATCATCCGCGCGAAGAAGGCTTCGCAGGCGGCGACCTGTTCGTAGCTGATGAACTCGTCGGGCTTGTGCGCCTGTTCGATGCTGCCGGGGCCGAGCACGACGGTCGGGATGCCGGCATCCATGAAGACGCTCGCCTCGGTCGCGAAGCTCACTGCGCCCGTGCCCAGGTGCGCCGTGCGGGCGACGTCCTGCGCCCACCGGACGAGCGGGGCGTCGGGTGCGATGCCGAACGCGGGCAGGTCGAGGCCGCGTTCGAAAACGATGCCGGCCTCACGGTCCACGCGCAGCATCTCGGGCACGAGTTCGCGCCTGGCGTAGCCGACGATCTCGTCTTCCATCGTGTCGTGGGACATCGAAGGCAGGTTGCGCATTTCCCAGAAGAACTCGCAGTCGCGCGGCACGACGTTGGTCGCGATGCCGCCCTTGATGACGCCGGTCTGCAGGGTGCTGTGGGGCACCGCGAAGCGCGCGTCGCGCGGCTCTTCGCGCGCGAGGCGGTCGGCCACGCCGCGGATATAGGCGATCAGTCGCGCCGCGAACTCGATCGCGTTCACGCCCTGGGGCGTCAACGCGGAGTGCGCCTCGCGTCCGCGCACCTTGCAGCAGAAGTCCCGCTTGCCCTTGTGGGCGACGATCGCCTGCATGTCGGTCGGCTCGCCGATGATGCAGCCCGCCGGGCGGATGCCGCGCTCCGCGAGATCGGCGACCAGGCCCTTCACGCCGAGGAAGGTCGTCTCCTCGTCGTACGTCAGCGACAGGTGCAGCGGCAGGCGCTCCTGCGCGGCGAGGAAGCGCGGCGCCCAGGCCAGCGCGATCGCGATGAATCCCTTCATGTCCGCGGTGCCGCGACCGTGAATCCGGCCGTCGCGGTGCGTCGCGCGGAACGGATCGCTCGACCAGTCCTGGCCCTCCACGGGCACGGTGTCCGTGTGCCCCGAGAGCACCAGCCCGCCGGTCTTCACGCGGTCGGGCTCGGCCGACAGCGTCGCGAACAGGTTCGCCTTGCGGCCGCTCGCGTCGTACACGAGGTGCGAACGCACACCGAGCCTGGCGAGTTCGTCCCGCACCGATTCGATCAGCCCGAGGTTGGAGTCGCGGCTGACGGTGGGGAAGGCGATCAGGCGATCGATGTTCGCCAGTGCCTCGGCCGAGGGGACGGCAGCGACAGCGGATTCAACCGGCTTGTTCATGGAAACACCTGTGCGAGGGAGGGTTTTGCGGCACCTGCAGTGCGGACGGCCATTTTAGGGCTGTAAACGCCCGGCTCACGCATGCGCGATCCCAGGGTCAGTAGACCCCCAATGCGCGGTCACGCGGGCTTCAGTACGATGGATGTTCCTTTCGCATCACCAGACACGATCCCATGCAACTGATCGACCGCGTGGTTCAGTTCCGCACCGAAATCCAGCAGATCCGGCGCGATCTGCATGCGCACCCGGAACTGCGCTTCGAGGAACAGCGCACCTCGGACATCGTCGCGCAGAAACTCGCCGAGTGGGGCATCGCGGTGACCCGCGGACTCGGCGGCACCGGCGTCGTGGGCACGCTCACCAACGGAACGTCGACGCGCTCCGTCGGCCTGCGCGCCGACATGGACGCCCTGCCGATGACCGAACTCAACGAGTTTCCGCACAGGTCCCGGCATGCCGGCAAGATGCATGCGTGCGGGCATGACGGGCACACCGCCATGCTTCTCGCCGCGGCGAAGTACCTCGCCGAGACCCGGCCCTTCGACGGCACGGTGCACCTGATCTTCCAGCCGGGCGAGGAAGGCGGCGCCGGGGCACAGAGGATGATCGACGACGGCCTGTTCGACCGCTTCCCGTGCGACGCGGTCTTCGGCATGCACAACTGGCCGAACCTGAAGGTCGGCGAGTTCGGACTGGCGGCGGGGCCGATGCTGGCGTCGTCGAACGAGTTCGAGATCCGCATCCGCGGCCGCGGCGCGCATGCGGCCATGCCGCACCTTGGCGTCGACCCGGTGTTCGTCACGGTGCAGATCGTCAACGGCCTGCAGGCGATCATCACCCGCGTGAAGAAGCCGATCGACTCGGCCGTGCTGTCGGTGACGATGATCCAGGCCGGCGAGGCGACCAACGTGATTCCGGAGACGGCTCGCGTCGCCGGAACCGTCCGCACCTTCAGCGACTCCGTGACCGCGGAGATCGAGGAGCAGATGAAGCGGATCGTCGCCATGACGGCAGCAGCGCATGGCGCGGAGGCCGAGGTCGACTTCCACTGGAACTACCCGCCAACCGTGAACCACGCAAGCGAGACCGAGTTCGCGGCCAGGGTGATGGACGACATCGTCGGCCCGGCGAACGTCATGCGCGGGATCGAGCCGACCATGGGCGCGGAGGACTTCGCGTTCATGCTGAAGGCTCGCCCCGGGGCGTACGTCTTCATCGGCAACGGCGACGGCAACCATCGCAGCGCGGGCCACGGCCTCGGCCCTTGCATGCTGCACAACCCGTCGTACGACTTCAACGACGAATTGATTCCGCTCGGCGCAACCTATTGGGTGCGACTGGTCGAGAAGTTTCTCGCGCGCTGAACGCGCCGGCTACAGCCGGTAGCGCCGGCGCAGAGCCGACTGCCGGAAGACGATCGCCGAAGCCGCGGTGAACGCCGCAACCGCGAGCAGGATCAGGGTCAGCCGGAGATAGGGCTGGCCCAGCGCCATGCGCGCCGACGCGAACATCGCCAGCGTGCGCAGCCACTCGAGCGCGCCGGCCACCAGAACGAGTTGCAGCGCACGCGCGGCCCATGCGCGCGGAATCGCGAGCAGAACGAGCGCGAACACCGAGAGCGCGGCCAGCACGAACTGGTCGGAGCGGTAGAAGTGCGCCGCGAGCAGAATGGCGGCGAGCGAAGGAAGGACCAACAGGGCAAACGGCATGGCAGCTCGCTGGAATCGATACGGCACGCTAAGGACACGGCCGCACTCGGGATTTGACGCGCATCAGCCGCGCTGGTGCCCTACCCCGCCGGGGGTAACCCGATGAGCGCTTCGGTGTTACCGCTCGCCGGCATCCGCGTCGTCGAGTTCGTCCACATGGTGATGGGGCCGACCTGCGGGCTGGTGCTGGCCGACCTTGGCGCCGAAGTCATCAAGGTCGAACCCGTCGACGGCGACAACACGCGCCGTCTCACGGGCTCCGGTGCCGGTTTCTTCGCTGCGTTCAACCGCAACAAGAAGAGCCTCGCGATCGACGTCACCGATCCCGCCGGGCATGCAGCCGTGCTGAAGCTCGTCGCCACGGCGGACATCGTCACGGAGAACTTCCGTCCGGGCGCGATGGACAGGCTGCGCCTCGGCTACGCGGACCTCGTGCGCATCAAGCCGGACCTCATCTACGTGTCGCACAAGGGATTCCTCGCCGGACCGTACCAGCAGCGAACCGCGCTCGACGAAGTGGTCCAGATGATGGCCGGCCTCGCCTACATGACCGGACCGCCCGGACGGCCGCTGCGCGCGGGCTCTTCCGTGAACGACATCATGGGCGGCATGTTCGGCGCCATCGGCGCGCTCGCCGCACTCGCGGAACGCGGCCGAACCGGCGCGGGACGGCGCATCGACAGCGGCCTGTTCGAGAACTGCGTGCTGCTGATGGCGCAGCACATGATGCAGTACGCGGTGACAGGAACACCGGCGGCACCGATGCCGGCCCGCCTCTCCGCCTGGGGCATCTACGATGTCTTTACGCTGGTCGACGGCACGCAGCTCTTCCTCGGCGTCGTCAGCGACACGCAGTGGCGCGCGTTCTGTGCCGCGCTGGGCCGGAACGACTGGGCCGACGACGCGCGACTCGCCACCAACCCGATGCGCGTGGCGGCACGATCCTGGCTCATGCCGCTCGTGATCGCGGAACTGCAGCAGCGCACGTCGGACCAGTTGATCGAGCTGGCCACGAAAGCCGGCCTTCCGTGGGCGCCGATCACCCGGCCGCAGGACCTGCTGCACGACCCCCACCTGCTCGAGTCCGGCGGTCTGGCACCGATGCGCCTGCCGGACGGCAAGGAGACGGTCGCGCCGTTGCTTCCTCTCGCCTGGGAGGGTGAGCGGCTGCCAAAGCGCCTCGATCCTCCGAAAACCGGCGAACACACGGCGGAGATCCTCGAGAGCGCGGGGCTCACGGGCGTGGAGATCGAAGAACTGGTCGCTCGCGGCGTCGCCGCGGCGCCGCCGTCTACCGCGATTCCGCGCCGCTAGTCCGTTTGCCGGACTGCGGCGCTTTCGGGTGGCAGGTAGGGTGGGCCCTCCAGTCCATCGCCATCCCATGACGCCCCTCGTCCTCCGCGCCGCCCTGCTCGCCTTCGTGACACTGCTGGCGAGCGGCTGCGCGACGGTCAGCGGCAACGCCACGCAGCCCATCAGCATCCAGACCGTGGACGCGGAAGGCCACGCGATCGAAGGCATGAGCTGCCGCGTCGCCAACGACTCCGCGCAATACCTGGGCGACAGTCCGATGTTCGACCTGAAGGTGCGACGCTCGTCGATGCCCCTGGTGATCGAATGCCGCGGCGACGGCCGTCCGATGGCGCGCGCAGTGCTGGTCTCGCGTGCCGACAACGCGGTCGTGTCGCAGTTGCTGCTCCCCGGCGGATCGTCGTTCATGGTGATCGACCACGTGACCGGCTTCATGTACGCGTACCCGCGCTGGGTCCGCCTGCAAGCCGGTGCAGACATGGTGTTCGACCGTCGCGACGAACGCGGTCGCGATCCCACTCCCGGGCTGGTGACGCGCCAGTTCGACGACCTCGTGCGCTTCGCGGGCGGCGCTTCCAATATCGACTAGCGACTGCGCTCGCGCCTTGCCGAGCGTGGGCCTGCGGAACACATCCGCGAGGTCGAAGCGCCGACCGACGCGAGGAGGAGCGCGCGAAGTCGGACGCGGAAGCCGGACGGATCAGCTTCGGGGGAACGAAGGCGGCCCCCGGGGGTCGAAAACGATGGTCTGGCAGTTCGCCTAGACTTGCCGCTCCTTCGCCGCATCCGCGGTCCTGCCCGATCCCCGCATGTCCTCAGAATCGAATCGCGCGATCCGCATTCGCGGAGCGCGCCAGAACAATCTTCGCAACCTGGATCTCGATCTCCCGACCGGCGAGCTGATCGTCGTCACGGGCGTGTCGGGTTCCGGCAAGAGCTCGCTCGTCTTCGACACGCTCTACGCGGAAGGCCAGCGGCGCTACGTCGAGACGTTCTCGCCGTACGCGCGCCAGTTTCTCGACCGCATGGACCGGCCCGCGGTGGACCGCATCGACGGCGTGCCGCCCGCGATCGCGATCGACCAGACCAATCCGGTGCGGACCTCGCGCAGCACGGTCGGCACGATGACCGAGCTCAACGATCACCTGAAGCTGCTGTTCGCCCGCGCGTCGCGCCTGTACTGCCGCAACTGCTCCCGGCCGGTGCGGCGCGACACCCCGGCGTCGATCTTCGCGAGCCTCGACGCACACGCACGCGGGAGCGATGACCGGCTCACCGTGACATTCCCCGTGAAGATCCCGAAGAACTTCGCGGAGGATGAAGTTCGAGCGCAACTCGAGGCCCAGGGCTATGCCCGGATTCATGCCGAACGCGCAGGCGCCGGCGGGAAGACGCTGGACGTCGTCGCCGACCGCTTCCGCTGGGACGGTACGGAGCGTTCGCGGATCGTCGATGCGCTGGAGCGGGCGCTGCGCGTCGGCGGCGGCCGGGTCGACGTGCATGTCGAAAGACCGGGCTCGGAGACCGCTTGCTGGAAATACAGCACGGACCTGCACTGCGCCGCCTGCGACATCCATTACGAGACGCCGCACCCCAGCACGTTCTCGTTCAACTCCCCCCTCGGTGCGTGCGACACGTGCCGCGGGTTCGGGCGCGTCATCGGGGTCGACTACGGTCTTGTGATTCCCGACGAGCGCAAGACGCTCGGCGCGGGCGCGATCAAGCCCTTCCAGTCGAAGTCCTTCATCGAGAGCCAGCGCGACCTGGAGAAGAGCGCGGCGAAGGACGGCATCCCGCTCGACGTGCCGTTCCGCGACCTGACCGACGAACAGAAACGCTGGGTGATCGAAGGCGGCGCGGGCTGGAAGAGCTGGAACAAGAGCTGGCCCGGCGTGTGGTACGGCGCGAAGCGCTTCTTCGAGTGGCTCGAGAGCAAGGCGTACAAGATGCACATCCGTGTGCTGCTGTCGCGCTATCGCTCGTACACGCCCTGCCCGGCGTGCGCCGGCGCCCGGCTGAAGCCGGAAGCGCTGCTGTGGCGCGTCGGCGAGGCGGCCGAGGCCGGCCAGGCCCTCGAAGGCGGTCGCTACCGGCGCTATCGACCGGTCGGCGCGAACTGGACGGACGGCCAGCTCGATGGGCTGCCGGGCCTGTCGCTGCACGACCTGATGCTGCTGCCGATCGAGCGCGTCAAGCGCTTCTTCGACGGCGTCACGCTACCGCCGCCGCTCGACGAGGCGACCGAAATGCTGCTCGACGAGCTGCGTGCGCGGCTCGCGTTTCTCGTCGACGTCGGCCTGGGATACCTCACGCTCGACCGCCAGAGCCGCACCCTTTCCGGAGGGGAAGTGCAGCGGATCAACCTCACGACGGCGCTCGGCACGTCGCTCGTGAACACGCTGTTCGTTCTCGACGAACCGTCGATCGGACTGCATCCGCGCGACATGCACCGCGTCGTGCAGGTGATGCACCGTCTGCGCAACGCCGGCAACTCGCTGGTCGTCGTCGAGCACGACCCGCAGGTGATGCTGGCCGCCGACCGCGTGATCGACATGGGGCCCGGTCCAGGAGAACGCGGCGGCAGCATCGTCTTCAACGGCTCTCCTGACGAACTGCGGCAGGCGTCCACGCTGACTGGGCGCTATCTCGGCGGCCGACTCAGCGTCGACGCGGCGCGTCCGCTCGGCGTGCCGCCGAACGCCCCCAGGCTCGTGCTCCAGGGAGCGCGCGAGCACAACCTGAAGTCGATCGACGTCGAGATTCCGCTGAAGCGGCTCGTGTGCGTCACCGGCGTGTCGGGCAGCGGCAAGTCGACGCTGATCCAGGACGTGCTCTACCCCGCCATCGCGAAGGCGAAGGGCAAGGCGACCGAGACCCCGGGCGCCTTCGACCGCCTGCTCGGCGACGACTGGCTCGACGACGCCGTGTTCGTCGACCAGTCGTCCATCGGCCGGACCACGCGCAGCAATCCGGCGAGCTACGTCGGAGCGTTCGATTGCATCCGCGCGATCTTCGCGAAGGCGCGGCTGTCGAAGGAACGCAACTACACGGCGGGCACGTTCTCGTTCAACTCCGGCGACGGCCGCTGCCCGACGTGCGGCGGCAACGGCTTCGAACACGTCGAGATGCAGTTCCTGTCCGACGTGTACCTCCGCTGCCCGGATTGCGACGGCAAGCGCTTCCGTCCCGAGACCCTCGAGGTGACGGTCGAGCGCCAGGGCCGCAGCGCCAGCGTCGCCGACGTGCTCGAGATGACCGTCAGCGAAGCGCTGGCCTACTTCGTCGATGATCGCGAGGTCGCGCGCGTGCTCGCTCCGCTCGCCGACGTCGGCCTCGAGTACGTGAAGCTCGGACAACCCGTGCCCACGCTGTCGGGCGGCGAGGCCCAGCGACTGAAGCTGGCGGGCTTCCTCGCCGAGGCCGCCAGCGGCAAGCCGCCGACGCGCGGCACGCTGTTCCTGTTCGACGAGCCGACCACGGGACTGCACTTCGACGACGTCGCCAAGCTGATGCGCGCGTTCCGCAAGCTGCTGACGGCCGGGCATTCGCTGGTGATCATCGAGCACAACATGGACGTCGTTTCGGCGTCGGACTGGCTGATCGACCTCGGCCCGGAAGGTGGCGATGGCGGAGGAGAGGTCGTCGCGATCGGCACGCCCGACGACGTGATCCGCAACGAGCGATCGCACACGGGCCGCGAACTGAAGGCGTATCGCGCGGCGCTGGCGCACCAGGGGCCGCGCGTGAACGAAGCGCTTCCCCCGTATGCGAAGTCGGGGTCTGCCCCCGATTTGGGGCGGCCGCTGCAGGCACGCCGGCGCGGATTCCGGGATGTGATCGAGATCGTCAATGCGCGCGAGCACAACCTGAAGTCGATCAACGTCGAAATCCCGCGCGAGACCTTCACGGTGATCACCGGTGTGTCGGGTTCGGGCAAGTCGACGCTCGCCTTCGACATCCTCTTCAACGAGGGTCAGCGCCGGTATCTCGAATCGCTGAACGCCTACGCGCGCTCGATCGTCCAGCCCGCCGGCCGGCCCGACGTCGATGCCATCTACGGCATTCCTCCGACGGTGGCGATCGAGCAGCGGACGTCTCGCGGCGGGCGCAAGTCGACGGTGGCGACACTCACCGAGATCTATCACTTCCTGCGCCTGCTCTACGTGAAGCTGGGCGTGCAGCACTGTCCGGCTTGCAAGGTGGCGGTGACGCCACAGTCGTTCGACGCGATCGTCAGCCAGGTGATGCGCGACCTGAAGGGCCAGCACGTCGGCGTCCTCGCGCCGATGGTGGTCAACCGCAAGGGCGTGTACACGGACCTTGCGAAGTGGGCCGCGGCACGCGGCCACTCGCACCTGCGTGTCGACGGAGCTTTCCTGCCGACGTCGAAGTTCCCGCGCATCGAGCGTTTCAAGGAGCACACGATCGAGTTGCCGGTCGCGGACATCGTCGTGCGGCCGGAGCGCGAGGAGGCGCTGCGCGCCGCGCTGAAGCTCGCGCTCGAGCACGGCCACGGCGTGGTCACGCTCCTGTGGCCGCTGGAGCGACTGCAGGACGGCGCCGCGCGCGGCACGCTGGACGCGGACCTCGAGCACCGGAGCTTCTCGACGAAGCGCGCCTGCCCCGCGTGCGGCACCTCCTTCCCCGAGCCCGATCCGCGGCTGTTCTCGTACAACTCCAAGCACGGCTGGTGCCCCGACTGCTTCGGCACCGGCCTCACCCTGGCCGGCTTCGACGCCGAGCAGTCCGGCGAAGAGGTGTGGTGGAACGCCTGGTACGAGGGTGAGACGACGCCGTGCGGGACGTGCAACGGACAGCGGTTGAACCCGACCGCCCTCGCCGTGCGCTTCGCCGATCGCTCCATCGCGCAACTCGCCGAGATGCCGGTGAGCGACGGCCGCGAGTTCTTCCAGCAGCTCGAACTGACCGGACGCGGAGCGGAGATCGCACGCGACGCACTCGCCGAAATCCGCACGCGGCTGTCGTTCCTCGAGGAGGTCGGTCTCGGCTACCTTGCCCTCGACCGCGCGGCGCCGACACTCTCGGGCGGCGAGGCGCAGCGCATCCGGCTGGCCGCGCAACTCGGGTCCAACCTGCAGGGCGTCGCCTACATCCTGGACGAACCGACCATCGGACTGCACCCGCGCGACAACCGGATCCTGCTCGACGCGCTGCAGAAGCTCGGAGACAAGGGCAACACGCTGGTCGTCGTCGAGCACGACGAAGACACGATTCGCCGCGCCGCGCACCTGATCGACATCGGCCCCGCCGCCGGCATCCGCGGCGGGCGGGTGGTGGCCCAGGGCAGCCTGGCGGACCTGATCAACGCGCCCGAGTCGACCACGGGCCGGTGGCTCAAGACGCCCTTGCAGCATCCCATGCAGGCGCCGCGCGAAACGAACGGCCGCGGCGAGCGGATCGTGGTGCACGGCGCGCGACTGCACAACCTGCGCAAGGTCGACGCCGCGTTTCCGCGCGATCGCCTGACGGTCGTCACCGGCGTCTCGGGCAGCGGCAAATCGTCGCTCGCCCGCGACGTGCTGCTCACGAACCTGCAGGGCCGCGTCGGGCAGCGCGGCCGCCAGGAAGCGTGGGTGGGCTGCGAAGCGATCGAGGGCTGGCAGTCGCTCGACCGCGTGCTCGAGGTCGACCAGACGCCGATCGGCAAGACGCCGCGGTCCTGCCCGGCAACGTACGTGGGCTTCTGGGACGCGATTCGAAAATTGTTCGCCGACACGCTCGAGGCACGCGCGCGCGGCTACGCCGCCAGCCGCTTCTCGTTCAACACCGCCGGCGGCCGATGCGAGGCGTGCGAGGGCCAGGGCGTGCGGACCATCGAGATGAGTTTCCTGCCCGACGTGAAGGTTCTCTGCGACGTCTGCGCAGGCGCGCGCTTCAACGAGGAGACGCTGGCGGTGAAGTGGCGCGACAAGTCCATCGGCGACGTGCTGCGGATGGAGATCGACGAGGCATCGGAGTTCTTTGCCGCGCACCGCTCGATTTCGCACTGCCTGCGCCTGCTGCAGGACGTCGGCCTCGGCTACCTGACCCTCGGCCAGCCCTCGCCGACGCTGTCGGGCGGCGAGGCGCAGCGCATCAAGCTCGTCGCCGAGTTGTCGAAAGTGCGCGACGACGTCACGCGCCGCGGGCAGAAGGCGCCGTCGACGCTCTACGTGCTGGACGAACCGACCGTCGGACTGCACATGGCCGATGTCGACAAGTTGATCCGCGTGCTGCACCGACTGGTGGATGCCGGCAACACGGTCGTGGTCATCGAGCACAACCTCGACGTCATCGCGGAAGCCGACTGGATCGTCGACCTCGGGCCGGAAGGCGGCGCGGGCGGCGGGCGCGTGATTGCGCAATGCCCGCCGGCCGAACTGAGGAAGAAATCGACGCCGACCGGACGCGAACTGGAGCAGTTCCTGACCAGACTGCCGGTTGGCGCATGACAGGCGGAGCATCGCGCTCCGCCGCCCACTGCCGGTACTGAAGTCAGGAGGCCGGCACTCGAATCAGCCGCCGCGGCCACGGTGGCTCGTGAGCGAGGGCGCCGCCGCGAGCACGACGATCCCCAGGCCCAGCAAGCCACCTCTGGACAGATCGAAGTCTTCGAGGATGCGCGACCACGGATATCCAAACAGCCAGCGGCCGATCGCCGCTTCGGCGCCGAGCATCAGGACCGCCCAGCCGAAGCCGATCGCGAGACGTTCGCGACGGGTCCGCGCGCCGATCCAGCGGGCGGTGAGCCACGCCACCAGAAGTATCAGCGCGGACCCCACGCCGACGCCGATCTGACGCGCCGGGAGATCGCCGACCAGCGGCACCAGCCACACCGTCCGGGCCACGCCATGCGCGAATTCGAGTACGAGGATCAGACACCAGACGAGGAACGCGCGCAGGGCCATGAAATCGGTCGATGGAACGCCGCAACTCGCGGCATTGCGAATCATCGGCCCCCGCGTGCTCGTGGCTATGATCGCGGACATCCCTTCGGCGCCTCCACCATGCAACTGCTCCCGTTCATCCTGATCTGGCTGCCGATGGCCTGGCCTGGCGCCTTGCGCGCCCAGCAGACGCCAGCCACCCCGCCGCGCGTCGACGAACGCGTCGCGCAGATCGCGCAGACCGCACCGGGCGCGCCGTGGGCCTTCATCGGTTATGCGATCACGACCCCCGCGAGCGCCAACTGGTTCGTGGCGAACGGCACGCCGCGGGGGGGCACGATGGGCCGGCAGCTGTCCGCCAGCGATGCCGCACACCGCCGTGCTTGTCCTGTCGAGCGAATCGATCGGGAAGGCAGTCGATTCCGACGCGGCGCTGCTCGAGGTGGCCCGCGCCCGCCACGCGAAGATCGGCGAGCGCTGGAGCGTGCAGCAGCACGACGAGACGGTCGTCCGGCACGCGGGAACGCGCTGTGCACGCCATGCCATCGAAGCCCGGGAGCCGGCAGACCGTTCGCCGCGCAAGGACGCCGACAAGGTCAACGCGCGTCGCACGTCACTCCATGTCATCGGCCTGTCGTGCATGCATCCGAACGACGCGACCGTGCTCGTCGAAGTCGGGGTGTCCGAGCGCTCGCGTGAAGCGGCAATGACGCCCGAGATCCGCAGGGACGCCGAGGCGGTCATCGCGAGCCTGGCGTTCCACCGTTACACCGAGGACGCGCTGCAGAAATCGGCGGAAGCGGCCCGCTCGAGCCTGTCCGCCGCGGAAACGGTATTGAAGCCGTATCTCGACGCAAACGCCGCCTGGGCGGGCTATTTCATGGCGCAGATCCTCGAGCGCGCCGCTCCGCCGCCCGACAACGTGGGCGCTCGACTGCAGGCCCTGCTCGAGCCCGCGGCGGAACGCGGCCTCGCGGATGCGCAGTGGGCGCTCGGTCGCCTCTACCTGCGCGGCGCTCCGGGCCTGGCCAAGGATCCGGCCAGGGCCGAGGCCCTGTTGCGACGCGCCGCTGACCGGGGCAACCCCGGCGCGGCGTTCCAGCTCGGCCTGTCCCAGCTGTCAGGCGCCGACGGCATCGCCGCCAACAGCCGCGAGGCGGCACTGTGGATCCAGCGCGCGGCGTTCCGCGGGCAGAAGGAGGCGCAGGAGATGCTCAGCGGGGCGCGGAAGGCCGAGCCGGCCCCCACGAAGCGCTGACGCCCATCGCCGCCACGCGCATTGCGACCCGCCCGGTGTGCGGCCTGTCGCATCGGGCGGGACGCGGCGCACGCGCTCTGTCACATTGGCCCGGTTCGCTGGAGGACTCCGTGAAGATATCCATCGCCGCCGTCGTCGCCATCATCGGTCCCCTCGTCGCCGCACCGGCTGCCTCGGCGGCCGACCCACCGCCCACGGTCGCCGCCGCGACGTCCGGCAAGCGGCGAACGGATCAAGGGCTCGGGGCGGATCGTCGAGGACCGTCGCGCGCTCGCGGGCTTCGTCGCGGTGCATCTGAACGGACCGATCAACGTCGAATTGAAGGCGTCGGATCGCGATGGCGTCATGGTGCGCACCGACGACAACATCGCCCCGCTGATCGAAACGCGGGTGACCGGCGGGGAGCGGCCGGCACTGGAGATCGGGCTGACCTCCGGTGCGTCGTTCCGCACGGCGCGTACGCCGGTCGTCGTCGTCGAGTTTCGCTGCGCTCTCGGAGCTGGTGATGCGGGGCTCCGGCGACATCCGCGCCGACCGGATCACCGCCGAGGATTTCGCGCTGTCGATGAGCGGGAGCGGCGATCTGCGCATCGACACGCTGCAGGCAACCCGATTGGCGGCAGTGCTGTCCGGCAGCGGAGACCTGATCGTGAGCGGCGGTCGCGCGGACGACCAGGCGTACCGCCTGTCCGGCTCCGGCGACGTCAGTGCGGGCCGCGTGGAGGGCCGCCGCGTGCAGGTCTCGATCTCCGGCAGCGGCGACGCCGTGGTGAACGCGTCCGAAACGCTCGAAGCCGCGATCTCAGGCACCGGAGACATCGCCTACCGCGGCAACGCCCGCGTCACGCAGCGCATCCGCGGTACGGGCTCGGTGCACAAGCTCCGCTGAAAGGGGCCGCGCGCCGCGGGCCGGCCTGCGCTTTCCGGACCCGGACCGGGCGTGCATTGACTGATGTCAACCCGGCTCCGCCCTTGCGAGGTGTCATACGGGCGGAGGTGTCATCGTGGCGCATTGGGACGTGATCGTCATCGGGTCGGGCATCGGCGGGCTGGCAGCCGCCGCCGCACTGGCGAAGGACAACAAGCGAGTCCTGGTGCTGGAAAGGCACGATCAGCTCGGCGGGCTGACGCAGTCCTTCGAGCGCCACGGGTACCACTTCAACGTCGGCGTGCACTACATCGGCGGGGCCGGCGACATCGAGGGGGCTCCGGGGCCGACGAAGAAGGTCTTCGACGCACTGACGCCGGAAGGCATTCCGATGGCGTCGATGGGCCGGGTGTACGACCGCGTCCATTTCCCCGGCCTGGTCGTCGACTTCGAACGGCCGGCCGAGCGACTGATCGCCTCGCTCAAACTGCATTTCCCGCAGGAAGCGGAAGGCATCGACCGGTACTTCGCGGCCATGCGGGCAGCCCGCAAGGCGATCGAGGCAGTGTTCGCCGCGCACTCGATGCCGCAGATCGTCGCGCGCGGCCTGATGTGGTGGAAGGACGAAGAGATCGAGCGCTGGGTCGGCCGCACCATCAACGAAGTGATCGCGGAGTGCGTCGCGGATCCGAAACTGCAGGCCGTGCTCGCGGCGCAGTGGGGAGACCACGGCGGCCGGCCGAGCGAAGCGTCGTTCGCGATCCACGCGGTCGTCATGAGCAGCTACCTCGACGGCGCCTGGTATCCCGTGGGCGGATCCAGGGTGTTCGCCACCGAGTTCGCGCGGACGATCACCGCCGCAGGCGGCGAGTTGCGCGCCAAGGCGGAGGTCGAGAAGGTGCGGGTCGAGGACCGCCGCGTGCTCGGCGTCACGCTCAGCAACGGCGTGCACATCGACGCGCCGTGCGTCGTCTCCGACGCCGGCATCCGCAACACGCTGCACATGCTGCCGTCCGAGGAAGTCAGCTACGAGTGGGCGCGGGACGCGCTTTCGGTCGAGCCCTCGCTTGGCTATGTCGGGCTTTACCTCGGCCTCGAAGGCGACATCGCGAGCAACGGCGCGACGACCGCGAACGACTGGATTTACGAGACCTGGAACGTCGATGCGCTGTGGCGCAGCCCGCTCGCCGAACCGGATGCGCCGCTGATGTTCGTGTCCTTCCCGTCGCTGAAGGACCCCAGCCACGATCCGGGTCCGAAGCACAAGCACACCTGCGAGATCGTCACCTTCGTGGATCCGGACGCCTTCAAGGCCTGGGAGCACGAAGGCATGCACCGCGGCGAAGCCCGCGATCCCGCCTATCTCGAGATGAAGGAGAAGGTCGAGCACCATCTGCTGGCGCAGTTCGGGCGCCACTACCCGCGGCTGGCCCCGATGGTGAATTTCATGGCGAGTTCGACGCCCGTGTCGGTCGCCACGTACACCGGGGCGGAAAGCGGCGCGATGTATGGACTATCGACCTCCCCCAACCGTTTCCTCAACGACGCCCTGCGGCCGCGCACCCCGATCGGAGGATTGTTCCTCGCGGGGCAGGATGTCTGCTGCCCCGGGGTCACCGGCGCCCTGATGGGCGGGCTGATGGCGGCCGTCGCGATCGAGCCCGGTCTGCTGCGCCTGCTGCGCTGAACGGAACCCCCGCCGCGTGGCGGGGAACGGCGTTATTTGCGGGACTGCCCGCCGTGCCGGGTTGGTTAGGATCGCGCCACCCGTCTCCGGAGTGCCCCGTGCCGCGCCGTCACCTGCTGCAACTGGTCTTGATCGTCCTGCTTGGCGCAGCGCTTTCATGCGCGGCCCATGCGCAGCTTCCGCCGCCACGCCTGGCGAGCGCCGATGAAGCGGCCGCACTCGCATGGCTCAGGAAGTCGGCACGGCCGCTGTCCTCGGAGAGCCCGACCGCCGTCGAACTGAAACCGCTGCTCGTTCGCCTGGAGGGGGCGCGCATCGTCGGGATCGGCGAAGCGACGCACGGCTCGCACGAAGACGTCGCATTCAAGGTGGCGCTGATCAAGGCAATCGCGAGCGCCGGTCGCATCAACGCCGTGGCGTTCATCACGGGCTACCAGGCGGGCAAGCGACTCGACGCCTACGTCGCCGGAGGAACAGGCACGGCCGCCGAAGCGCTGCGCGAATCGGGTCTGTCGCCGGCGTGGATCACCGAGGATCTCGCCGGCCTGCTCGACTGGCTGCGCCAATGGAACGCGGCCCGCAAGGACCGCATCCGGGTGGTCGGGGTCGACGTGCAGGACGTGCTCCGCGATACGCGCACGGCCCTCGAGCTGCTCGCCGCGGTCGAGCCCGAGGCGGCCGGTCCGCTGCAGGAGCGATGGAAAGAACACCTGACGCTCGAGCAGCTGCGGCGCCCGTTCCCGCAGGTGGCGCGCACCTGGACGCGTTCGCAGTGGGAATCGTTGTTCGTGGCAGCGCAGGTCATGGAAGACATCCTCGCGAACCCGACGACCCGCCTGAGCCAGTCGCCCGGCTACTCGGACGCGCGGCACTCGGCGCGCGCGGCACGGCTCGGGTTGCTCGCCTACGAGGTGCCCGACACCGGCACGTCCTCCGGCGGACCCTCGGCAGATTCCGAACTCGCGCGCGACCTCGCGGTCGGCGAGCAGCTGCTCGCGATCGTCGGCCCGCCGGCCCGCGCCGTCCTGTGGGCCCACGATGCGCAGATCGCCCGCGGAGTCGCGGGACAGGCGACCGCGTACTCGACCGGGGACCTGCTGCTCGATCGTCTCGGGTCGGGTTACCGGACCGTCGGTTACGCGTGGCGGCGAGGCGTCTTCCACACGCTTTCGAGCGACGCCACCGGCGATGTCGAGGTATCCGCCAACTTCACAGCGCACACCGCGACGCTGCCGGCCGATTCCCTCGGCGCATTGCTGGCAAGGACCGGGCAGCCGCGCGCCTGGTTCGATCTGTCGGCGTTACCGCGGGCGGCGTGGGCGCAGCGATGGCTGGCGCATCCCTACGAGCGCGGCTGGGTCGGTCTGGCGATCGGCGGCGAGCGTGCGCCGCCGACGGCGCTGGGCCACGCCTTCGACGTGCTGGTGTTCTTCGACACGATCACGCCATCGCGGCTGCTGCGCGCGACGCCGTGATTCGCTAGTCCGGCCGGAACTCGGCGAGCTTTTCTTGCGCCGATGGCAGGCCATCCACATCGCCGATGACGCTGTCGAGCAGGCCGGTCGCGATGTCGTAGACCATCCCGTGCAGAATCAACCGCCGGCCCTGCTTCCATGCGTCGCGCACCGTGGGGTTCAGCGTCAGCTGATAGATCTGCAGGACGACGTTCAGACGCACCAGGTGCGCCAGACGCGCGCGATCGTCGGGCAGCGCCTCCATCTGCTTCTGATAGCGCAGGTAGAGCAGGCGCACGTTGGCGAGCCAGTGATCCACGATGCCGTGGCTCGGCTCCGCCATGGCGGCGGCCACGCCACCGCAGTTCGTATGACCGGTGACGAGGACGTGCTGCACATCGAGCGCGTCGACCGCGTAGGCCAGCACCGATTGCGCACCGAGATCGACGCCGTGCATCTGGTTCGCGATGTTCCGGTACACGAACATTTCGCCCGGATCGGCGCCGGTGATGTTCGTGATCGGCACCCGGCTGTCCGAGCAGCCGATCAGCAGGACCGACGGCCGCTGTCCGCCTGCGTGACGCACGAAGAACTCCGGGTCGTGCGCCTTCTTGTCGGCGGCCCATCGCCGGTTGAAGGCGAGCATCCGCTCGATCGTGTCCATGGTCCCGCCCGTCCAGTGAGGGTCGTTGCAGGCTACGTTTCACCCATGGCAGGGTCAAGCCCGCGGTGAAGGACTCTCAATCGGCAGGTTCGAGTCGCAGCAGCGATCCGTCGGACGCGTCGCCGAGCAGATAGACGTAGCCGTCAGGCCCCACTCGAACGTCCCGAACGCGCGGCAACGTTCCCTTCAGCAGGAACTCGTCGGCGACCACGCGCTCGCCGTCCAGTCGCACGCGAATGAGTGCCTGCCCGCGGAGCGCGCCGATGAGCGCGTCTCCCCGCCAGCGCGGAAACTTGTCGCCTTGATAGAACGCCATGCCCGAGAGGGCGGGCGACGGAATCCAGTACTTCTGTGGCTGGGCCATGCCCGGCTTCGACGTGCCTTCCCCGATCTTCGTGCCGATCCCGTAGTTCACGCCGTACGTGATCACCGGCCAACCGTAGTTGACACCTGCCCGCACCAGGTTCAGCTCGTCGCCGCCCTGCGGCCCGTGCTCGACCGCCCAGAGTTCGCCGGTCACGGGATGCAGCGCCGCGCCCTGGACGTTCCGATGGCCGAAGCTGAAGATCTCCGGCCGTGCGTTGGGACGATCGAGGAAGGGGTTGCGCGGCGCCGGCCTGCCTTCCTCGGTCAGTCGAAGGATCTTGCCGCGATGGTCAGCGAGATCCTGCGCACTGTTCTTCTCACCGCGCTCGCCGAGCGTCATGTAGAGCGTCCCGTCCCGATCGAAAACAAGGCGGGATCCGAAGTGGATACTGGCCGTCGATTTGGGCTGCATCCGGAACAGCACCTGCACCTGCTCCATCCGGTAGTTGCCCGGGCTGCCGGCGAGCTTGCCGCGCGCGAGCTCCGTTCCGTTCCTGCCGGTGTCGTCCCGCTGCGCGTACGTCCAGTAGACCCATCCGTTCTTCGCGAAGTCGGGATGCGGCACGACGTCCAGCAGCCCGCCCTGCCCCTGCGCGTCGACGCGCGGCAGGCCCTCCACCGGCTTCGGTTCGAGTCGTCCGTCCTTCGTCAGCACGCGAAGGCGGCCGGGCCTTTCCGTGACGAGCATGCGGCCGTCGGGGAGGAAGGCAAGCGACCACGGGTGTTCCAGGCCCGAGGCCACTGTCACGAGCCGAATCCGGTGTTCCTGCGTGGCTACCTGCGCCGTCGCGACGAGCGGCGCGGTCGCGAGCAGGAGGAGCGCGAGAGCGGAAGCGGGAGTCACCGGGAAGAACGCAGCAACGACGATGCCGATGGATAAGTGCGCTGAATGAGGAGCGGCGCCTAGATGCGGCCTTCCTCCACGGCATGGCAGGCGGCCTGGCTTTCGCCGCCGGCGTGCCGGTAGACCTTCAACACCGGGGCCTCGCGCCTGCAGCGTTCGTTCGCGTGCGGACACCGCGGATGGAAGGTGCAGCCGCTGGGAGGGTTGAGCGGGTTGGGCACCTCGCCGCCGACGGGCGTGCGCGCCCGGCCGGTCATGTCGAGGTCCGGTATGGCGTCGAGCAGCAGCCGCGTGTACGGATGACGCGGCGTCGCGAACAGCGTTCGCCGGGGCGCGAGTTCGACGATGCGGCCGAGGTACATGACGCCGACCCGGTCGGAGATGTGATGGACCACCGCGAGGTTGTGCGAGATGAACAGGTACGTGAGGCCCATCTCGCGCTGCAGGTCCTTCATCAGGTTGAGCACCTGCGCCTGCACGGAGACGTCGAGCGCCGACGTGGGCTCGTCGCACACCAGGAACTCGGGCTTGGTGGTCAACGCACGGGCGATCGACAGCCGCTGACGCTGCCCGCCCGAAAACTGGTGGGGATACTTGTCCTTGTCCGCCGGCGACAGTCGCACCTGCTGCAGCACCTCGTCGACGCGCGCCATCCTCTCGTCGCGATCGCTCATCAGCCCGTGCGCATTCAGCGGCTCGGCGATGATGTCCACCACGCGCCAGCGCGGGTTCAGGCTCGCGTACGGGTCCTGAAAGATCATCTGCAGCTTCTGCCGCAGGCTTCGACCGCCCGGCGTGTTCAGTTCCGCGAGGTCATGCCCGAAGAAGCGGGCGCGGCCGGCTGTCGGCGTGTACAGGCCCACCAGCAACCGCGCCACCGTCGACTTGCCGCAGCCCGACTCGCCGACGAGCGAAAGCGTTTCTCCGCGCTGGATGTCGAAGGTGACACCGTCGACCGCGTGCAGCACCGAGCGGCCCTTGCGCTCGAGCACGCGGTTCAGCCATGGCAATGACACGTCGAAGCTCTTCGACAGGCCCTCGGCCTGCACGATCGCGCTCGACCCCGGCGAAGCGGGCATCGCGTCGTCCTTGAGCACCGCGCTCATGGGACGAACCTCCGCGCTGCGCGCTCCGGGGCGAGCGCTTCGGAGCGGCCGTGCGCGCTGATGGGACTTACCCTCCGCGCTGCGCGCTCCGGGGTGAGCGCTTCGGAGCGGCCGTGCGCGCTCATGCCGCCGCCTTTCGGCCGGCCGCGTCGTGCAGCCAGCACGAGGCGAGCGAGGTTCCGGCGTTGAGCAGTTCGGGCCGCTCGCGCCTGCAGCGATCGAAGGCATGGGCGCAGCGCGGATGGAAGGCGCAGCCGGAAGGAATCTCGGTGAGCCGTGGCATCGAACCGTCGATCTGCGCGAGCCGGTCGCTGCCCTCCGCGAACGTCGGGATCGAACCCATGAGTCCGACGGTGTACGGATGCTGCGGTCGGTGGATCACGTCGGCCACCGGACCGATCTCCGCAATGCGGCCTGCGTACATCACGGCCACCCGATCGGCCGTCTCGGCGATCACCCCCATGTCGTGCGTCACCAGCATGACGGCGGTGCCGTGCTCGCGACACAGCTTCTTCAGCAGCGCGATGATCTGCGCCTGGATCGACACGTCGAGCGCGGTGGTCGGCTCGTCGGCGATCACGAGTTTCGGCTCGGCCGCGAGGGCGAGCGCGATGACCACGCGCTGGCGCATGCCGCCCGAGAACTGGTGCGGAAAGTGATCGATGCGACGCTCCGGCGCCGGGATGCCGGTCGATGCCAGCAGCTCGATCGCCCGGGCGCGCGCCTTGGCGCCGGACATGTTCAGATGGGTGGTGATCGTCTCCACGAGTTGCTGGCCCACGGTGTACAGCGGATTCAGCGACGTCAGCGGGTCCTGGAAGATCGCTCCGATTTCACGGCCACGGATCTTGCGCATCTCCTCGTAGGGCAGGTTGTCGATGCGCAGCCCGTTGAGCTTCACCTCGCCGCCGGCGATGCGGCCCGGCGGTTCGAGCAGGCCGATGACCGCGGCCCCGGTCATCGACTTGCCCGCGCCCGATTCGCCGACCACGCCGAGCACCTCCCCCGGCTGGATCGAGAACGAGATGTCGTCGACGGCGACGAGCGTGCCGCGCCGCGTCGGGAACTCGACGCGGAGGTTGCGGACTTCGAGGAGCGGGGCCTGACTCACCCGGTCACTTCTTCGGCGCGCCCGACATGAACTTCTTCCGGCACTCGCCGATGTCCTCCACGGCCTGCACGACCGGTTCCCAGTTGCCGCTCGCGGCGCGGTTCGGAACGTGCGCGACCACGCGGTAGCGTTTGCACGGCTCGACGTCGATCTCCATCGTCTGCAGCTGGCTGTTCGTCGGCACGCCCGCCGAGGCGAAGCTGACCTCGACCGAGCGCTTGCCCGGCGCCACCGGGTCCGGCCTCCGGGTATTGCGCGTACTCACGCCGTCGATCCGGTTGATCGAGACCGGCTCCTGCCGCCGGTTCACCGACCGGTCGCCCGGTTCGATCCTCCCGTACGGCTCGTCGAACTGGCCCGCCACGGCCGGCTGCGCAAGGACCAGTCCGGCCACCACCAACATCCCGATTCGAAGCATCATTTCTTCCCCTTTCTGATTGGACACTGCGCGACCGGCTCCTTCCGTCAACGAGCCGCCGGCTGGGCGGCCCGTGGCGCGATGCGCGTCGATGTCGCCAGCCGTTCGACTCCTCACTGCAGCTTCGGGTTCAGTGCGTCGCGCAGCCAGTCGCCCAGCAGGTTGACGGACAGCACGAAGAGCACCAGGGCGAGCCCCGGGAAGATTGTGATCCACCACTCCCCGGAAAACAGGAACTCCTGCCCGATGCGGATCAGGGTTCCGAGCGACGGCGTGGTGGGCGGCACGCCGACGCCGAGAAAGGACAGCGTCGCCTCCGTGAGCACGGCCGTCGCGATGTGCACCGTGCCCAGCACGAGCACCGGGCCAAGGACGTTCGGCAGCACGTGCCTGCCCATGATCGCCATCGGCGATACACCGATCACCCGCGCGGCCTGCACGTACTCCTTGTTCTTCTCGACCAGGGTCGAACCGCGCACCGTGCGCGCGTACTGGACCCATCCGGACAGCGCGATCGCGAGGACCAGAACGAGGTAGGCGACTTCGCTGTGCGATTCGCGCGGCAACGCGGCACGCGCCACGCCGTCGATCAGCAGGGCCACGAGGATCGCCGGGAACGACAGCATGACGTCACAGATGCGCATGATGAAGGCGTCAACGCGCCCGCCGACATAGCCGGACAGCAGGCCGAGGCCGACACCCAGGACGATCGACAGCACCACCGACGCCGCGCCGATCGCGAGCGAGATCCGCATCCCGTAGAGAATCGCCGAGTAGACATCCCGGCCCTGGTCGTCGGTGCCGAGCAGGAACTTCGGCTGGCCGCCTTCCTCCCACGCCGGGGGCAGCGACGCATCGAGGAGGTTCAGCGTCGCGAGGTCGAACGGATTGTGTGGCGCGACCCACGCCGCAAACACCGCCGAGAAGACCATCAATATCGCGACCACGGTCGCGCCGATCGCCACAGGCGATTGGCGGAAGCTGTAGGCGACGTCCGAGTCCCAGAAGCGGGCAAGGGCCTGCATCGATGGCCTGCGCGGTGAGTGGTGATTCGTGGATCGGGGCCGGGACCGCGTCGGCGGCCCCGGACCGATCAGCCGGAAGGAGTTACTTCAGCACCATCCACTTCACGAAGATGTCGTTGGAGGGCAGTTGAACCAGGGTCAGGTTCTTCTTCAGGCCCCACGCCAGCGCCTGCTGGTGCAGCGGGATGTGCCCGACGTCGTCCTGATGCAGCTTCATCGCCTCGCGAATCATGGCGTTGCGCTTGGCCTGATCCGTTTCCGACTGGATCTTCGCCGTCAGCTCGTCGAGCTTGGGATTGCTGTAACTGCCGAGGTTGAATTGCCCTTGCCCGCCCGCGCCCGGAGTGGCCATCAGCGAGTACAGCGGATCATGCGAATCGACCGTCGATGGCGTCCACCCGAGCAGATAGAACGACGTGTTGCGCGACAGGATCTTCGGGAAATAGGTCGCCTTGCTCTCGGCGACCAGGTTCACCTTCACGCCGATGCGCGCGAGCATCGCGGAAACCGCCTGGCAGATGGCCGCATCGTTGACATACCGATCGTTCGGGCAGTTCATGCCGACCTCGAAGCCCTGCGGGTACCCGGCTTCGGCCATCAGCTTCTTCGCCGCCTCGACGTCGTACGGCATCCGCTTGTTCAGGTCGGCGGGGAAGCCCGCGACACCCGGTGCCTCCATCAGCGCGGTCGGCGTGGCGGCACCGCGCATCACCGTGGTCTTGATCGCCTCGACGTCGATCGCCTGGTAGAAGGCCTGCCGCACCCGCTTGTCCTTGAACGGGTTCTTGCCCTTGACGCTGGAGAACTGCAGTTCGTCGCGCTTCTGGTCCATGCCGAGGAAGATCGTGCGCAGTTCCGGGCCCTGCATCACGGTGGCCGAAGCCGACGAATTGATCCGGGCGACGTCCTGCACCGGCACCGGCTCCATCATGTCGATCTCGCCGGACATCAGCGCGGCCACGCGTGTCGACGCGTTGCCGATGGGCGTGAAGACGACTTCGTCGATGTTGGTCTCGAGCTTGTCCCAGTACGCCGTGTTGAGGACCAGCACGGTGCGGTTGCCCGGGTCGCGCGACTTGACGCGGAACGGGCCGGTGCCGTTCGCCTTGAACGAGGCGGCGTTCTCGATGCCCTTGCGCTTGTCGACCGGCCGCTCGGCCTTGTTATCGATGCACCACTTCTTGGGCATGATCATCCAGCGCACGAACACGTTCGGCAGGATCGGGTTCGGTGCGTCGGTCACGAAGTCGACGGTGTGATCGTCGATCTTGCGGACCTCCTTGACGGAGCCGACGTACGCCTTCATGTCGGAGCCGTCGGCCTTCGCGCGTTCATAGGAGAAGATCACGTCGTCCGCCGTGAAGGGCGACCCGTCGTGGAACTTGACGTTCTTGCGCAGATTGAAGCGCCACACGGTGGGAGCGGTCTGCTTCCATTCCGTGGCGAGCAACGGAACGATCTTCAGGTCCTTCCCGTATCCGAGCAGGCCCTCGTAGACGTTGCTGAGGAAGGTGAGTTGCAGCGTTTCATTCAGGGAGTGCGGATCGAGCGACAGCGGATCGCCCTGGTTGGCCATCCGCAATGTCTTGGCCTGGGCGGGCGCCAGGCCGATCAGCAGAGCCGCCGCCAGCCCCAGCGCGACTCGGGCGGTTCGGATTCCAAGGATCATGGTCGTTTCTCCTGTGAGAGGGTCTGGAGCGGCAGTCGGTGCTCGACCAGCGCCGCAAAGTACGCGGCGCCGAGCGGGATCACGGCGTCGTTGAAATCATATCGGCTGTTGTGCAGGAAGCAGTTCGAGGGACCGCCGCCCTGCCCCAGGCGAACGTAGCAGCCGGGTTTCTCCTGCAGCATGAACGCGAAGTCTTCCGCACCCATGCTCGGCGGCAGGTCGCGAATCACGTTGTCCTGGCCTACCAGCTTCACGGCGACGTCGCCGGCGAAGCGGGCCTGCGCCGCGTGATTGATCGTCGCCGGATAGATGCGTTCGTACGTCGTCTTGCCCTCGGCGCCGAACGCGCGCGCGGTGGATTCCACCAGCTCCGACAGGCGCTGCTCGATGAGTTCCTGTACGTCGGCCTTGAAGGTGCGCACGGTACCGGTCAGCTTGGCCTCCCGCGGGACGACGGAAAAGGCCGCGAGGTTGCCGGCGTGTATGGCGCACAGGCTGAGCACGGCGCTGTCGATGGGCGCCACGTTGCGCGCCACGATCGACTGCGCGGCGGTGACGATGTGCGCGGCCGCCAGCACCGGGTCGAAGAGCAGGTGCGGATGGGCGCCGTGCCCCCCCTTTCCGCATACGCTGATTTCCACCCGGTCCGCGGCCGCCATCATCGGTCCGCTGTTCAGTCCGATCTTTCCGGCGGGCAGGCCCGGCCAGTTGTGCAGGGCGTAAACCTCGTCCGCCGGGAAGCGAACGAACAACCCGTCGTCGATCATCGCCTTGGCGCCGGCGAAACCTTCCTCGCCCGGCTGGAAGATCAGGTAGGCGGTGCCGTCGAAGTCGCGGGTCTCCGCCAGGTACCGGGCCGCGCCGAGCAGGATCGTGACGTGGCCGTCGTGGCCGCACCCGTGCATCAGTTCCGGTTTCGTCGATCGGTGCGCGAACTCGTTCTCCTCGACCATCGGCAGCGCATCCATGTCGGCGCGCAGGGCGATCGAGCGCGCGGTCCGCTGCCCCTTGCCACGGATGACGCCCACCACACCGGTCCGGCCGATCCCCGTGTGCACTTCGATGCCGAATCCCTTCAGCCGCTCGGCCACCAGCGCCGCGGTGCGGTGCTCCTCGAAGCCGATCTCCGGATTGGCGTGAAGGTCGCGCCGGAACTCGGTCAGCCCTTCGTGATGCGGCAGGATCGCCGCCAGCGGGCCGCGCAGTGACGCGCCGAGGTAGGTGCCCATCAGTGAGCCGCCACCGCGCGATCGATGCGCAGGCGCGGGTCGACCACGAAGTAGAGCAGGTCGACGACCAGGTTGATGACCACGAACACGACCGCGATCAGGCAGAGGTAAGCCGCCATGACCGGGATGTCCGCGAACTGGACGGACTGGATGAAGAGCAGCCCCATGCCCGGCCACTGGAAGACGGTTTCAGTGACGATGGCGAACGCAATGATGCCGCCGAGCTGCAGGCCGGTGATGGTGATGACCGGCACGAGTGTGTTCTTCAGCGCATGGCCGAAGTGGACGGCGCGGTCGGTCAGCCCGCGCGCGCGTGCGAACTTGATGTAGTCGGTGCGCAGCACCTCCAGCATCTCCGCGCGCACCAGGCGCATGATCAGCGTGAGCTGGAAGAGCGCCAGCGCGATCGAAGGCAGGATGAGGTGCTTCCAGCCGGCCCCCGTGAGCAGGCCCGTGGTCCACCAGCCAAGGTGGACGACTTCGCCCCGGCCATACGAGGGCAGCCAGCCGAGCTGCACGGCAAACACCAGGATCAGCAGGATGCCGATGAGGAAGGTCGGCAGCGAGATCCCGACGAGCGAGACGGCGAGCAGGAACTGGGCGAACCAGGAACTCCGTCGCAACGCGGTGTACACGCCCATCGGAATGCCGACCACCAGCGCGATGATCGCTGCAACGAACGACAACTCCAGCGTGGCGGGCAGCCGCTCCTTGATCAGCGAGGACACCGAGCGTCCCTGCCGCAGGCTGAGACCGAAATCCCCCTGCGACACGTTGCCGACGAAGTGGCCGAACTGGATGTAGAAAGGCTGGTCGAGCCCGAGGTCCGCGCGCAGCCGCGCGCGATCCTCCGGCGTCGCGTCCTGACCGAGCATCTGCGACACCGGGTCGCCGACATACTGGAACAGAAGAAATGCCACGAAAGCCACCGTCAGCATGACGAGGATGGCTTGCAGCAACCGGCGGACGATAAACGCGAGCATCGGGCAGCGGGCGGCCCGGTCGTCGCCGGGTCGTGGGGCAGGCGATGAATATACCCGGAACCACCTGCCTGCCCGACAGGTCTTCTTCACACCGGTGTCAGGTTCGCGGGCCTGCGCCGACCAACCGTCTCACTCTTCAGGAGCTTTCCCATGACCCGCCGTCAACTGCTGTCCGCACTCGCCGCCATCGGACTGGCCAGAACCGGGGCCGGTGTCGCCGCCGCTGCCGAACGCGCCGATGCCGTTCACCGCTCTGACGAAGAATGGCGCAAGCGGCTGACCTCGGCTCAGTACGACGTGCTGCGACGCGAAGGAACGGAGCCGCCGTTCGCAAGCCCCCTGAACGGCGAGAAGCGGCGCGGCATTTACCGCTGCGCCGGCTGCGAGCTCGCGCTGTTCACCTCCGAGATGAAGTTCGACAGCGGCACCGGCTGGCCCAGCTTCACGACCGCGCTTCCGGATGCGGTCTCGACGCGAACGGACTACAAGCTGCTGCTGCCGCGCACGGAATACCATTGCGCCCGGTGCGGCGGTCATCAGGGCCACGTGTTCAACGATGGTCCGAAGCCGACCGGGAAGCGCTACTGCAACAACGGCGTCGCGCTCGCCTTCGAACCCCAGGGAGCGTGACGATGAACGCAATCCCGCTCGCGCGCTGGCTGGCTGGCGTCGCCATGGCCCTTGCGGTCGGCGCCGCCCTCGGTCAGGCGACGACGCCGCCGCCGAAGTCGATGGCCGGTCCGCGCGTCGCGGTGGCCACCTTCGCCGGTGGCTGCTTCTGGTGCATGGAACCGCCCTTCGACAAGCTCGACGGCGTGCTCTCCACCATTTCCGGATACACCGGGGGGACGGTGCAAAACCCCACGTACGAACAGGTCTCGGCGGGCCGCACCGGGCATGCCGAGGCGGTCCAGGTCACGTACGACCCCTCGAAAGTCACGTACGAGAAGCTGCTCGACGTCTTCTGGCACAACATCGATCCGACGGTGAAGGACCGCCAGTTCTGCGACATCGGATCGCAGTACCGCAGCGGAATCTTCGTGCATGACGCGGAGCAGCGCCGGCTCGCCGAAGCGTCCAAGGCCGGCCTGGAGCGCACCAAGCCCTTCCAGGGCGCGATCGTCACCGAGATCACGAATGCGGGGGCGTTCTACCCGGCCGAGGAATACCACCAGGACTACTACCTGAAGAACCCCGTTCGTTACCGCTACTACCGCGCGGGCTGCGGGCGCGACGCTCGGCTCAAGGAACTGTGGGGCGACCGCGCCGGGCACTGAGCAGGCGCACTGGAGTCAAGAAAGCCGCGGGCGCCCATGGGCGCCCGCGGCTTTTATGCCGGGCCGTCGGCGCGTCAGTCGATGCGCACCCAGCTCGCTTCGAGCCGGTTGTCCGCGCGGTGCACCACGGTGACGTTCTTCCGCATCGCCCACGGAATGACCTGGTTGTGCAGCGGAATGTGCATCACCTGCTGGTTATGCAGCATCAGCGCCCGGGCGATGATGTCGTTTCGCTTCTTCGGGTCGATCTCGCTCTTCATTGCGGTCACGAGCGCGTCGAACTCGGGATTGCTGACCCGCCCCAGGTTGAAGTTGCCGTCGCCCTCCTTGCCGATCGTGGTCGCGAGCGACTGCAGCGAATAGAGCGCGTCGAACGTCGGAACGCCCCAGCCGAGCAGGTAGGCCGAGGTGTCGTACTTCTGGATCTTCGCGAAGTACGTGGCACGCGGCATCGTGTTGAGGTTCACCTTCAGCCCGACCCGCGCCCACATCGCCACGACCGCCTTGCAGATGTCTTCGTCGTTGATGTAGCGGTTGTTGGGGCAGTCGAGCGTGAACTCGAAACCATTGGGATACCCGGCCTCGGCCAGGAGCTTCTTCGCGGTATCGACGCTGTAGGGCAGGCGCTGGTTGGCTTCCTTGGTCCAGCCGTTCACCTGAGGCGCGATGATGGCCCCGGTGGGGTCCGAGAGCCCGCGCATCACGGCGCGCTTGATGCCCTCGATGTCGATGGCGTAGTACAGCGCCTGGCGGACGCGCAGGTCCTTGAACGGGTTCTTGCCTTTCACGTTCGAGTACTGCAGCTCGTCCCGGTTCTGGTCCAGCCCGATGAAGATGGTGCGCGTTTCGGAGCCCTCGACCACCTTGATCGCCGGGTTCTGCTTCATCCGCGCGATGTCCTGCGGCGCGGGGTCGAGCACGAAATCGAGCTCGCCCGACAGCAGCGCGGCGGTCCGCGTCGACTCCGACTTCACCGGCGTGTAGACGATCTCGGTGACGTTCCCCTTCCGGCCAGCCTTGTTCCACCAGTTCGGGTTCTCGACAAAGACGGTCCGCACGTCGACCTCGCGCGACTTCAGCATGTACGGCCCGGTTCCGTTGGCGTTGCGCGCGGCGTGGGTCTCTTCCTTCTTCACGTAGTCCTGCGGCTTCGTGACCTTGTTCTTCTCCGACCACGCCTTGCTCATGATCCGCAGCTCGGTCAACTGGCGCAGCAGGACGGGATTCGGCACCGTCGTATAGATCAGGACCGTGTGATCGTCGATCTTGCGCGTGCCCTGGATCCCGGTCGTGTAGACGCGGAAGTTCGACGTGGGCGCCATCGCGCGCTCGATCGTGAACACCACGTCGTCCGCGGTGAACGGCGTGCCGTCGTGGAACTTCACGCCCTTGCGCAGGTTGAATTTCCACAGCAGGTTGCCGTCGCGCGTCCAGCTCGTCGCCAGCGCGGGCACCAGCTCGAACTTCTCGTTGTACGTGATGAGCGGCTCGTAGATGTACGCGGCGGCCGTGTTGTTCAGGCTCTCGTTCTGCGCGTGCGGATCCATCGTGAGGAAGTCGCCCTGGCTGGCCCAGCGCAGGGTCTTGGCGTACGCGGCCGGCCCGGCCGCGAACACCCCCGCGACCAGCAGCGCGGCAATGACAAAACGACGCATCAACATTCTCCTGGTTGGTTTGGATGCGAAAAAGACCGGCCATCATGCATAAGCGGACCACCCAGCGTCAAACCGGGCGACACGCAGGGGATTCCCTAGGGTGCACGGGTCCTGAGCACGATGTCGCCGTAGAACGCTTCGACCGACTCGCCGGTGTTGTCGGTGTCGGTCATGATGCCGATCCCCACGAGGCGGCCCGGATCGTGGCCGAACGCGCGACGGTAGTCCTCGACATAGTCGCGCTGGAAGGACTTCCAGGTGCCGATCCGATCGCGGCCGGTGCCCACCACGATCATCTTCACCTGGTCGGTGAAGGTGTTGCGCAACACGGTCTCCGGCGCGAAGCGGTTCTCCCACACGTACATCAGCGTCGCGAAGGGCGGTTCCTGGCCCGTGAGCAGGTGCGCGGTCTCCCTCAGCATCTGTTCCTTCATCGACAGCTGGCTGCGGTCGCCGTCGAAGAACAGCATCAGGCGCGCGGGCGCATCCTCGGAGTAGCGGTCCTGGTTGTCGGCGGCCGCGATCAGGTCGACCACGCGCCAGCTCCACGCTATGACGGGGCGCTCGGGTGGCTTGACGTCGAGGCGCTGGCTCAGCCCGCTTGCCGAGCTTTCAGCGACGGCGTGCAACACGACGCGCCCGGTCGAAGCGTCGGTGACCATCTGATAGACCGTGGGGGTCTTCGCGCGGTTGATGATCCATGGCTGCCAGCCGCGGGGCAGGCCGGGCCCCGGCGCATTGTCGGAGAACGGCTGGATGTCTGGCCACGGCGTGCCCTCGGGAGGCCCCGAGGCACAACCGGCGAGCAGCAGGATCAGAAGGGAAAGGAAAGGACGCATGAGGTCGATACAGCCGCCACGATGCTACGTATCGTCCTGCGCTCCTTCAATTCGGGTTTGACGCAGGTCGCATGCCTGACCACACTCGCGCCGTGCCGGCGCCTGCCGGTCCATCCGGGCTGATGCAATTGAGCGGTCTCGCCTTCTTCGCCGTATTCGCCGCCGTCGCGGGCGGTATCGCCTGGCTCGTGATCAGGAACCGCCAACTCGAGAAGCAGGCGGACTTCGACCGCTCGGTCCGCGCCCGCAAGCTCGGCTGGAGCTATGACGGAACGCGCGACGGTCAAATCGAGTACCGCTTCGCGGGTGAAGAAGGCGGCGTCGCCTGGACCATGTGGTACGACAGCGAACGCGGCGACGATACGCCGACGCCGAAGGCGCATTGGTCCACGGACAATCTGCGCACTCCACGGCTGTCCCTCGTCATACTCGGGCGCCGCCGCCACGCGATGGAGAGCGGAATGTTCGGCCGGCTCCTGATGGGCGTCGTGTCAGGCATCGCGGCCGCCGCAAGCGGCCGGGAAAGCGCGCCGGACAAGGTCGAGTTCTACGAGTCGGCCGTAGTCCTCGAGCACGCGAGCGCCGCCTTCACCCAGCAATTTGCCGTTGCGGTCGCACCGGATATGCCGCGTGGATGGCTGGACGAGGACCTGCAGCGGCAATTGACGCGGTGGCCGGAAGGCCGCGGGTCGAAGCCCTTCAAGCCGGAGGATGATTTGGAGGTCAACCTGGGGCCGCGGGGGCTGTCGATCATCGTGCAGCACATGCCCGACGGCATGGCTCACTGGCAGCATCTCGCGGAACTCGGCCAGCACCTCGCGGTGCAACTGGCGCAGGCACATCGATGACGGCGGCGAAGCCGCGCGGGGCACAGCGCAGCGCGGTCGTCGCCGGCGCGACCGGACTCGTCGGCAGCGAGCTCATCGACCGGCTGCTCCGCGAACCGCGCTACGGGCGCGTGCTCGCCCTGTCACGCCGGGCATTGCCGGCGCGGGACTCCCGGCTCGAAGTGGTCGACGCGGCCTTCGATCGCCTCGCCGAGGTCTTGCGTGGCGTGACCGGCGAGGACGTTCCGCTCGACGTCTTCTGCTGCCTGGGAACGACGATCCGCAAAGCGGGGTCCGAAGCGGCATTCCGCCGCGTCGACCACGATTACGCGGTGGCGCTCGGCCGCTGGGCACGCGACGCGCGCGCGCATCGCATGGTGGTCGTCAGTGCGCTGGGCGCCGATGCCGACAGTCGCGTCTTCTACAACCGGGTGAAAGGGGAGACCGAGCGGGATCTCGCGGCACTCGGGCTGTCGTCGCTCGTCATCGTCCGCCCCAGCCTGCTGTCAGGCGATCGCGAGGAGTTCCGCCTGGGAGAGCGGCTGGCGTTGATCGCGACGAGGCCGCTTCGCGCCCTGTTGCCGGCGGGCGTACGCCCGATCGCGGCCGCCGATGTGGCGCAGTCGATGTTGAACGCAGCACTCGCCGATGCGCCTGCCGCGGTGATCGATTCCTCGGCCATGCAGGGTGCAGCGGGAACGGAGTGAAGTTCCGCCGTTACTTTGGATGCAACTCGAGCACCCGTGTGTCGCGGCCGGCCGCCGGTCGCATCGGCAGGTACTTCACGTCGCGCCACAGCGGCAGCATGCTCGCGTAGTGCTCGGAGAACGGCGAGCCTGACTGACCGGTCGATTGCACCCAGAACGAATTGCCGTCGAGCGCGGCGAGGTCGTAGATCGCGCGCAGGCTTGCCGCGTGGCGAGTGGTGAAGGGCGCGTCGGGACGATGCGTCAGTGCGCCGACGTTCACGGTGTAGGTATCCCCGGGAAACGGCGTTCTCAGTTCGACGAAGCGGGACAACCAACCGACGCCGGACAGCGGGCGGTGCTCTCCGATTGCAAGGTGCGCCTCGCCCCAGCGCAGGCCGGCGACATCGCGCCCGCTTTCCGACGTCAGTTGCGCGACCGCGGCGTCGAGCGCCTCGGTCGCCATGGACGCGCAGCTCTCCACCCTGTGCTCCGTGCGGCGGTCATCGCACCAGTCGCGGGCCTGCGCGCGGCCGGCCAGGACGTTCAGCAAGAACCGCGTGCGCTCCGCCGCGTCGATGTACTCCGCGGCCAGCGGCCCGAAGTCGTCGTCGAACACGCGGTGCTTCAGTTCGCGCATCCATGCATGGAACACCAGCGGCTCGGGGCGCTTCGGATCCATCGCGCCGTCCCAGCGCAGAAGGCGCGCCATCGCGTCGCGCCCGGCCTCGGTGAGGGGGCGCGTGTCCCGGAGGCGCTCCATGAGGTCGAGCGCGGCCTGCGAACGATGGTCGGCCTGGATCGCCTTGAATGTCGTCGTGTCGTGGCGGGCCCGCTCGTCGAGCAGTTGCTCGATGCGCGCGGCGCGATACGGCAGGAACCAGTCGTACGTGAGATGGTGCGGGTAGTCGTCGCCGACGATGCGGTGGTTGGCGGTGACGATCACCCCGGTCGGCGGGTTGCGCAGGCGGGGGACCTGCTCGAACGGGAGATAACCCGTCCAGTCATACCGGGCGTCCCAGCCGGGTGCGGGCGCGATCCCGCGGAGGTCGTTATCCGTGCGGCGAACCGGAATGCGCCCGGTGACGATCATGCCGATCTCGCCTTCGACGTCCGCGTAGACGGCCGACTGCGTGACCAGCTGGAACCGGCCGAGAGCCGCTTCCGCCTCCGCCGCGGAACGCGCCTTGTTGAGCGCGCGCACGGCCGCGAACGAGGTGTCGTCCGGCTCCAGCGCGGACCAGCGGAGCGCGAGGACATAGCTCGGATGCGCAAACCGCTTGTCGATGGACGCTAGCCCGCTGAGTACCGGTCCGTGGCGGGACTCGCGCACCGTCAACTGCACGTCCTCGGACCCCTTGACGCGGATCGTCTCGGTGCGCTCCGTGAAGGCGGCCCAACCCTCGGGGGTCGCGTACTCCGCAACGTTCTCCGGATTGATCCGCTCGATGTAGATGTCCTGCTGATCGACCCCGGTGTTGGTGAAGGACCACGCGACGCGATCGTTGCGACCGACGAGCACGCCCGGAACGCCGGGAAGAGTCGCGCCGATCACCTTCAGGCCGGGAGCGCTCATCGCCGCGAAGTACCAGAGCGATGGGGTGCTGAGGCCAAGATGGGGATCGTTGGCGAGGAGCGGCTTCCCGCTCACGGTGCGACTGCCGGCAACCGCCCAGTTGTTGGACCCGATGTCGTCCGCGTCACCGAAGCCAAGGCCGGTTTCCAGGGCCGCAAGCCGGCGTGCGCCTTCGATCACACCAGCCTGCCGCAATCCCATCAGCCGGTACATCTCCGTGTAGTCCGCCGTGGCGGGCGGCGCAGCCCCGGGGTATGGCGGATGAATGTCGTTCAGTTCGGCAAGCGAGAACCGCTGCGCGAGTTCCAATCGACGCAACTCCATGGTGTGGCTGTAGCGCGCGAGGTCCCACGCCATGATCAGCGACCAACCGATCGAATCGATCGCCGTCCAGGGTTCGGGGGCAGGTGCCCGCGTCAGTAGAAACTCCACGGGCAGAGGACCGCTGCGAACGGCCAGGAACCCGTTCACGCCGGCGGCATAGGCATCCGCCAGCGCCCGGTCCTCCTCGTCGAGACCCGCGTAGATGCGCTCCGCCGCGCGACGGATGCCTAGCGTGCGCAGGAAACGGTCGGTGTCGAGCGCGGCGGGGCCCAGGATTTCGGACAGCCGGCCGCCGGCGATGCGCCGGTTCATTTCCATCTGCCATAGCCGGTCCTGGGCGTGTGCATAGCCGAGTCCGAACGCGGCATCGTGTTCGCTCGCGGCAATCACGTGGGGAATGCCGTACTCGTCGCGCTCGATGCGCACGGACTGGCGCAGCATCGGTACGCGCACGGTCCCTTCGTGGACCGGCTGGCTGGCCTGCCGAAACCAGAGGAACAGCCCCAGGATGCCGACGAGCAGCGGCACCATGGCAAAGCCGATGATGCGCAGCGCACGCGCGGCACCGCCCCGGCGCGAGCCGGGACGCCGCGGCGCTCCTCGCGTACTCATGCCATCGCCGAGCGTGACCGCGGCGTTCGACCCCGCCGCGACGGCAACCGCCACGGCGAGTGACTGAAGTGTTCCAGCAGGAAGTCGGCCATGGCCGCAACCTTCGGCGAGCGGTGTCTGCCCGGCAGGTACAGCGCGTGGATGGGCACGGGTTCGACGTGATGCGCGCCGACCAGAAGCGGAACGAGTTGCTTGCGGCGCAATGGTTCGCCGACGATGATGTCGCCGAGCCGGATGACCCCCAGGCCGAGGATCGCCAGCTGGACTGCGGTCTCCGCGTTGTTCGCCGTGACGGTGCCGTGCACCTTCACGCTGCGCGGCCCCTCGGGCGAGTCGAAAGGCCAGAAGGCGAGATTGGGCTGCGACGAAACGAGAATGCAGTTGTGATTCAGAAGGTCGTCCGGCGTGCGCGGCAGGCCGTGGTTCCTGAGGTACGACGGCGCGGCGCAGATCACACGCTCCATGAAGCAGATGCGGCGCGCGATCAGGTTCTCGTCGCTGGCCTCGCCACTGCGCACGGCGATGTCGATGCCCTCTTCGGCAAAGTCCGGATCGCGATCGCTCATGGTGATGTCCAGCTGAACCTCGGGATAGCGCTTGAGGAAATCGGGCAGGACCGGCGGCAACTGATGCAGGCCGAAAGCCACGCTCACGTGCAGGCGCAGCAGCCCGCGCGGCGCACTGCGGAAGCGCGTGATCTCCTGCTCGGCTTCCTCGATGTCCGCGAGGATGCGCCGGCTGCGCTCGAGGAAGGTCTCGCCCTCCGGCGTCGTCGTCAGGCTCCGTGTCGTGCGGTTCAGCAACCGGACGCCGAGGCGGTCCTCGAGGCGCGAGACGCTCTTCGAAACTCCTGACGGGGTGAGCCCGAGCGCACGGGCCGCCGCGGAGAAACCGCCGAGTTCCACCGCCCGCACGAAGACCGTCATTTCCTCAGCGCGTTCACCGTTCATTTTGTCCTAGCGTTCACAGATGTTGTTCCGTGCAGACAGATTGTATGTTCATTCGCGCGGAATTACTGTTCGCTTCATGGGGCTCGCAGAAAGAGCCCGGCCAGAACCAGGAGTTGAGTCGATGGCAGAAACGATCACAGTCCCGCGCTACGCCGCTTACAAGGCGCAGATGAAGCTCGAGCGGGCGGAAGCGGTAGTGAATGCGTTTTCCGAAATATATGACGCCGTTGCCGGGTTGTTCGCCCGGCGTATCCCGGCGGCACAAGAGAGCGACGCGCTGGCGATCCGGCGCGCATGGCTTCGGGCATCAGCCTGAGCGCCACGGAAAAGGAAACGGAGTTGACGATGTCTGCCACGACCGCCCTCGTCGGGCCTGTGCATTACAAGGAAGAGTTGAAGTTGATGCGAGCGAAGACCGCCGCGGATTGGACGATCGGCGCGTTCGCGCAAGTGATCGACGCCCTGCGGGCCGAACCGGCTCGAACCGAATGGCTTGACGAACTCTCGCCGCCCCGGAAACGTTATTACGGCGCCTTCTACTGAGGCGCGCTCGAAGGTTGTCTCCCCCAGGGACCGGGTGCTGCACCCCCCGGCAGCACCCGGCTCCCGCCTCCCTCTCCCCGATTCGCGGGAGCGGACTCCAGAAGTGAAGCAGGTGGCCGCGTCGGCTAAGTCGTGCGCAGCCGGGTTCGGGCCATCAGCACCGCGGCAAGAAAGCTGCTCGCGATGACGCCGACAACCAGTCCTCCGAAAACCACTTCGCGGCCTTCGGCCCACTGGTCGAAAGCCGGCGAGAGCAGCTTGGCCGTGCCGAGCGCGGCGACGAGCAGGCTGACGGTGGAAACCGCCAGGCTCATCACGCGGGAAGCGATGCAAGCGAGTTGATCAGCGCGGGCGATCAGGCGGGAAATCCACAGCCCGTTGACGCCGTCGGTCACCAGCATGCCCAGGACGAACAGCAGGCCGAGAAAGACGGCGTGCCAGACCCCGCCAAACTGAGTGGCCGTCAGGGCGAAGAGGGCCGCCTGGCTGACGGTGTCGAACGAAAGCGCGAAGAGCCCGCCGACGAGTGCCACCGTCCAGGGACGACGGGCGGTGCCGAGGCCACCGAGCAGTTTCCCTTTCAACCCGACGGGCGCAACGACTTCGTCCGGTGCGGCAGCCAGCACGGCCGTGAGATTGACGATGCCGAGCACCGCGAGGAACCCGATGGAGATCCACGCGCCGCTGAGTTCCAGCCAACCGGGCGCGGTCCACTTCTCGCTCGCGACACCAACCGCAACCGCGATGGCCATCACGACGACTCCATGGCCCAGCGAAAACAGAGCGCCGCAATAGCGCGCGAACGGGCGCCTGTCGCGCGCATTGAACCGGGTGAGACCGTCGATGGTGGCCAGGTGATCGGCGTCGAACCCGTGCTTCAGTCCCAGCAGAAAGACCAGCGCGCAAAGCGCTGTCCACTCGGTTGGCAGATCGTGCATTTCGGGCTCCGTCCTCTGGTTATGAATATTCCAGAAATCTTCATAACCGCGCTTGACGGAAGTCAGTCGCGCGGCGGACGTCCCCGGCTAGTGGCGCGGCTTCAGGTGATCGTGGGTATGCGCTGCGCTCGAGGCGACTTCGACCATCACCAGGTTGAGCTGGCCGTGGTGGACTCCGCGCTCGGCCGTCATCGCATCGGCGAAGCGGCGCACGGCGCTCGCGCCTCCCTTCAGGATGACGCTCTCGATGCAATGTTCGTGGTCGAGGTGCGCGTGCATCGTCGACACCGTCAGGTCGTGGTGCTCGTGCTGAAGGCGCGTGAGCCGCTCGGCGAGGTCCCGCTCGTGATGGTTGTAGACGTAGGAGAGATTGGCGACGCAGTGCGCGCGCGCGTCGCTTTCCTCGCGCAGGCGATCCAGGTGAGCGCGCAGGATGTCGCGGACGGCCTCGGAGCGGTTGCTGTAACCACGCTGTTCGATCAGGCGGTCGAACTCGTGCGCGAGCTCGTCGTCGAGGGAAATCGTGAAACGCTCCATGGCACGTCCCGGCAGTGTGGTGCGCCGAGTATAGGTTCCCGGTTGCGCTCGGCGAGTTGCGCACGCAGAACGGTACGGCGCCGCAAAGACAAACGCCCCGATGCAAGTGCACCGGGGCGTTCGGAAGAGCTAGCCTGACGATGTCCTACTTTCGCAGGAAATACATCCCACTATCATCGGCGCTGAGTCGTTTCACGGTCCTGTTCGGGATGGGAAGGAGTGGTTCCAACTCGCTATGGTCATCAGGCAATTGGGTCGACCTCTTGCGTAACCACTGCCAGGCAGCGGCCATCAAGAGATCCAATCGGAAGAAGCAAAGGCTACGTTTCGTGTAGCGATCGTGGTTGCGTTCGCGCCTCGACTCACTGAGGAGGCAGCACGGTTATAGGATCAAGCCTCACGGGCAATTAGTATCGGTTAGCTTAACGCGTTACCGCGCTTCCACACCCGACCTATCAACGTCCTGGTCTTGAACGACCCTTCAGGGAGGTCAAGCCTCCGGGAAGACTAATCTTCAGGCAAGTTTCCCGCTTAGATGCTTTCAGCGGTTATCTCTTCCGCACATAGCTACCCGGCGATGCCACTGGCGTGACAACCGGTACACCAGAGGTGCGTCCACTCCGGTCCTCTCGTACTAGGAGCAGCCCCCGTCAATCTTCCAGCGCCCACGGCAGATAGGGACCAAACTGTCTCACGACGTTTTAAACCCAGCTCACGTACCTCTTTAAATGGCGAACAGCCATACCCTTGGGACCGGCTACAGCCCCAGGATGAGATGAGCCGACATCGAGGTGCCAAACACCGCCGTCGATATGAACTCTTGGGCGGTATCAGCCTGTTATCCCCAGAGTACCTTTTATCCGTTGAGCGATGGCCCTTCCATACAGAACCACCGGATCACTTAGACCTACTTTCGTACCTGCTCGACTTGTCAGTCTCGCAGTCAAGCACGCTTATGCCTATGCACTATCAGCACGATTTCCGACCGTGCCTAGCGTACCTTCGTACTCCTCCGTTACCCTTTGGGAGGAGACCGCCCCAGTCAAACTGCCTACCATGCACTGTTCCCCGCCCGGATGACGGGCGCAGGTTAGAACCGCAAACAAATCAGGGTGGTATTTCAAGGTTGGCTCCACGAGACCTAGCGGCCCCGCTTCAAAGCCTCCCACCTATCCTACACAGATCGGTTCACAGTCCAATGCAAAGCTACAGTAAAGGTTCATGGGGTCTTTCCGTCTAGCCGCGGGTAGATTGCATCATCACAAACATTTCAACTTCGCTGAGTCTCGGGAGGAGACAGTGTGGCCATCGTTATGCCATTCGTGCAGGTCGGAACTTACCCGACAAGGAATTTCGCTACCTTAGGACCGTTATAGTTACGGCCGCCGTTTACTGGGGCTTCGATCAAGAGCTTGCACTCCATCACTTAACCTTCCAGCACCGGGCAGGCATCACACCCTATACGTCGACTCTCGTCTTTGCAGAGTGCTGTGTTTTTAATAAACAGTCGCAGCCACCGATTCTCTGAGACCTCTTCACGCTTTGGGCGTCTCTCCCATCACGCTACAAAGGCACACCTTCTTCCGAAGTTACGGTGTCAATTTGCCGAGTTCCTTCTCCCGAGTTCTCTCAAGCGCCTGAGCATATTCAGCTCGCCCACCAGTGTCGGTTTTCGGTACGGTCGTTTCCAACTGAAGCTTAGAGGCTTTTCCTGGAACCACATCCAATCACTTCGCGGCTTAACGCCACTCGATCCTTTTCCTCGGTGATACGCCAGCGGATTTGCCTACTGGCCACCTACGATCGGAAACCGGGACATCCAACACCCGGATGATCTTCAACAGTCCGTCCCCCCATCGCATTGGAAATCGGTGCAGGAATATTGACCTGCTTCCCATCGACTACGGCTTTCGCCCTCATCTTAGGGGCCGACTCACCCTGCTCCGATGAACGTAGAGCAGGAAACCTTGGGCTTACGGCGAGAGGGCTTTTCACCCTCTTTAACGCTACTCATGTCAGCATTCGCACTTCTGATACCTCCAGCAGCCCTCTCGAGCCACCTTCGCAGGCTTACAGAACGCTCCCCTACCACGTGCCTTGCGGCACATCCGCAGCTTCGGTTACCGGCTTAGCCCCGTTACATCTTCCGCGCAGGAAGACTCGATCAGTGAGCTATTACGCTTTCTTTGAAGGATGGCTGCTTCTAAGCCAACTTCCTGACTGTCTTAGCCTTCCCACTTCGTTTCCCACTTAGCCGATATTAGGGACCTTAGCTGGCGGTCTGGGTTGTTTCCCTTTCGTGTCCGGACGTTAGCACCCGGTGCACTGTCTCCCGCGCTGACACTTCCAAGTATTCGGAGTTTGCCATGGTTTGGTAAGGCGCCATGCCCCCCTAGCCATAACAGTGCTCTACCCCCTGGAGTGATACGCGAGGCACTACCTCAATAGTTTTCGGGGAGAACCAGCTATTTCCAGATTTGTTTGGCCTTTCACCCCTATCCACAGCTCATCCGCTACTTTTGCAACAGTAGTCGGTTCGGCCCTCCAGTGAGTGTTACCCCACCTTCAGCCTGGCCATGGATAGATCATCTGGTTTCGGGTCTACACCCTGCGACTGGACGCCCTATTCGGACTCGCTTTCGCTACGCCTTCCCTATCCGGTTAAGCTCGCCACAGAATGTAAGTCGCTGACCCATTATGCAAAAGGTACGCAGTCACCCTTGCGGGCTCCTACTGTTTGTATGCATGCGGTTTCAGGATCTATTTCACTCCCCTTCCGGGGTTCTTTTCGCCTTTCCCTCACGGTACTGGTTCACTATCGGTCGATCATGAGTATTTAGCCTTGGAGGATGGTCCCCCCATGTTCAGACAGGGTTTCACGTGCCCCGCCCTACTTGTCGTGCGCTTAGTTCCACTGCTGTTCTTTCACATACGGGGCTATCACCCACTATGGCCGTACTTTCCAGAACGTTTTGTTAGAACAACAGCTAAAACGCACAGGCTAGTCCGATTTCGCTCGCCGCTACTTTCGGAATCTCGGTTGATTTCTGTTCCTCTGCCTACTTAGATGTTTCAGTTCAGCAGGTTCGCCTCCACGCGCCTATGTATTCAGCGCGGGATACCCTTGCGGGTGGGTTTCCCCATTCGGACATCTGCGGCTAATAACGCTTGTTTGCCAGCTCACCGCAGCTTTACGCAGGCTGCCACGTCCTTCATCGCCTATGATCGCCAAGGCATCCACCACATGCACTTAGTCGCTTGATCCTATAACGGTGCTGCCTTTCGGCCTGCCACGTTATTTCAAGTGACCATGTTGCTGTTCTCAGTTGTTGCTGAGAGCTCGAATGCAATCACAACCCGTTATCAACCCTCTCCTGGCTCATCACCAGGCGCAGGATTGAAACGCTTTGCTTCTTCCGAATTGTTAAAGATCGAAACAGCGATTTGGCTCTAGCCCTCGCGGGCCGAAGCCAAACGGAAACGCACGTCATGCGCTTTCGTTTGGACTCAGGAGACTGGTGGAGGTGAACGGGATCGAACCGATGACCTCCTGCTTGCAAAGCAGGCGCTCTCCCAACTGAGCTACACCCCCGGTTCTGCACTCACACCGAGTGTGGTGGGTCTGGTTGGACTCGAACCAACGACCCCCGCCTTATCAAGACGGTGCTCTAACCAGCTGAGCTACAGACCCTCCGCATATCCATCGTCAGGGTCCGGCGCTGCGCGACGCCATTGAAAAACGACACCTCGCCACCCTGCGCCACTCGCTGCCGCAAGAAACTAACCGATAAGTGTGGACGCGAAATTCGAAGCGCTATCTCTAGAAAGGAGGTGATCCAGCCGCACCTTCCGGTACGGCTACCTTGTTACGACTTCACCCCAGTCATGAAGCTCACCGTGGTCGCCGCCCTCCTTGCGGTTAGGCAAACGGCTTCTGGTGGACCCCACTCCCATGGTGTGACGGGCGGTGTGTACAAGACCCGGGAACGTATTCACCGCGACATGCTGATCCGCGATTACTAGCGATTCCGACTTCATGGAGTCGAGTTGCAGACTCCAATCCGGACTACGATCGGTTTTCTGGGATTAGCTCCCCCTCGCGGGTTGGCAGCCCTCTGTACCGACCATTGTATGACGTGTGAAGCCCTACCCATAAGGGCCATGAGGACTTGACGTCATCCCCACCTTCCTCCGGTTTGTCACCGGCAGTCCCGATAGAGTGCCCTTTCGTAGCAACTATCGGCAAGGGTTGCGCTCGTTGCGGGACTTAACCCAACATCTCACGACACGAGCTGACGACAGCCATGCAGCACCTGTGTCCACTTTCCCTTTCGGGCACCTAATGCATCTCTGCTTCGTTAGTGGCATGTCAAGGGTAGGTAAGGTTTTTCGCGTTGCATCGAATTAATCCACATCATCCACCGCTTGTGCGGGTCCCCGTCAATTCCTTTGAGTTTTAATCTTGCGACCGTACTCCCCAGGCGGTCTACTTCACGCGTTAGCTGCGTTACCGAAGGAGTTACCCTCCGACAACTAGTAGACATCGTTTAGGGCGTGGACTACCAGGGTATCTAATCCTGTTTGCTCCCCACGCTTTCGTGCATGAGCGTCAGTCTCATCCCAGGGGGCTGCCTTCGCCATCGGTGTTCTTCCACATCTCTACGCATTTCACTGCTACACGTGGAATTCCACCCCCCTCTGACAGACTCTAGCCATGCAGTCACAAATGCAGTTCCCAGGTTAGGCCCGGGGATTTCACACCTGTCTTGCAAAGCCGCCTGCGCACGCTTTACGCCCAGTAATTCCGATTAACGCTTGCACCCTACGTATTACCGCGGCTGCTGGCACGTAGTTAGCCGGTGCTTATTCTGCAGGTACCGTCATTAGCGCAAGGTATTGGCTTGCGCCGTTTCGTTCCTGCCAAAAGCGGTTTACAACCCGAAGGCCTTCTTCCCGCACGCGGCATGGCTGGATCAGGCTTGCGCCCATTGTCCAAAATTCCCCACTGCTGCCTCCCGTAGGAGTCTGGGCCGTGTCTCAGTCCCAGTGTGGCTGGTCGTCCTCTCAGACCAGCTACTGATCGTCGCCTTGGTGGGCTTTTACCCCGCCAACTAGCTAATCAGACATCGGCCGCTCCAATAGCGCGAGGCCTTACGGTCCCCCGCTTTCACCCTTAGGTCGTATGCGGTATTAGCCCGGCTTTCGCCGGGTTATCCCCCACTACTGGGCACGTTCCGATGCATTACTCACCCGTTCGCCACTCGCCACCAGGGTTGCCCCCGTGCTGCCGTTCGACTTGCATGTGTAAGGCATGCCGCCAGCGTTCAATCTGAGCCAGGATCAAACTCTTCAGTTCGATTCTG